>NZ_JBVKDV010000002.1:0-1488163 GCF_055633615.1 Amycolatopsis sp. NPDC114505
CGCCCGGTCCCATTCCGAACCCGGAAGCTAAGCCTGATAGCGCCGATGGTACTGCAACCGAAGGGTTGTGGGAGAGTAGGACACCGCCGAACTTAATTTGGAGAAGGGCCTGGGCCCGGTTGAGACGCAAGTCTCCCGGCCCAGGCCCTTTTTCATGCCCGGACGACATCGTGTCGTCCACCTGGGTACGCGTGTCGTCCACCTGGGTACGCGTGTCGGCCGGCTGGGTACGCGTGTCGTCCGTTCAATCACGCGCGTCGACTCCCCAATCACGCCGATGACGGCCCGCGGCACACAAGCCACGCGCCGGCCGCCGGGCTGATGCCCGCCCAGTCACGCGTGATGCCTCCCTGATCACGCATGATGCCCCTCCAGACACGCGCGATACCCCGCCAGGCACACGCGATGCCCTCCAGATACAGCCACCGCGGACATGAAGAAGGGGCCAGGAGCTGTGCTCCTGGCCCCGACCAAACGGTGGCTTACTTCAACAACAGTCCTACTTCAGGGCCGAGCCGGCCTGCCAGTCGGCCCAGGACTTGGACCAGTCGCCGTACAGGTCCCACACCGGGAGCTGGGGGCCGCCGGAGTTGGTCACCTCGACGACGTCACCCAGGCCCATGTTCTGGAAGAACCACTGGGCGTTCGCGCCGTTGAGGTTGATGCAGCCGTGGGACACGTTCGAGCTTCCCTGCTGTCCCACGCTGTTCGGGTTCTCGTGGACGAACTCGCCGTCGTTGGAGATCCGCTCCGAGAACTTCTCGTTCGAGCGGTACGCCTTCGGGTCGGGCGGGCAGACGCCGTACGTGCACGAGTCCATCGTGTAGTTCGCCTGCTTGTCCGAAATGACGTGCGCGCCCAAATGCGTCGGAGTCGCGTCCTTGCCCATCGAGATCGGCATGGACTTCACCATCGCGCCGTTGTGGAAGATCTGCATCTGCTCGGTGTTCCCGTCCGCCTTGGCGATCCAGGAATCGTGCACCTTGTACGTTTCCGTGCGATCCTCCGCACCGAAGACACCGTTGCCGAAATCGACGCCGTAGATCTTGGCCGTCACCTTGAGTGTCGTGCCGGCCTTCCAGTACTCCTTCGGCCGGTAGTGGACGTTCGAGTCGTCGATCCAGTACCAGCTGCCCTCCTGCTTCGGCGTCGACTCCACCGTGAGGGCCTTCTCCACCGCCGCCTTGTTCTTGACGGCGATCTTGCCGAAGCTGAACACGATCGGCTGGCCGACGCCGACACCCGAGCTCGCCACCGCGGACGGCGCCGGGATCAGGTTGGCGTTCGCCTGCTTCTTCGGCGCGATCGTGGTGATCTGGTTGTCCTGCTCGATCGGCTTCCCGTCGGCGCCCTGGGCGTGCGCGACGATCTTGTACGTCGCGCCGTAGCCGAGCACGTCGCTCGAGGTCCAGCTCGCCCCGTCACCGGAGAGCTTGCCGCCGACCTTGGTTCCCTTGGCGGTGTTGGTCACCGTCACGTCGAGGAGTTTCCCGTTGGCCGCCTTGACGACGATCGGCGTCGACGGGTTCACCCCGGTGCCGTTCGCGGGCTCGAACGAGACCGCGACCGGGGACGCGGCCGCCGACGCGGAGCCGGGCGCCGGCGTCCCGTCGGCGGGTGAACCGCCGTCGCCGTCGGACGAGCAGGCGGAAAGCAGCAGTGCTCCGGCGAGGATTCCGGCCACCGAAAGTAAAATCTTCTTGGGGAGCATATTATCTCTTTTTGGGAAATTGGGATCGGCGGGCATTCGTCATCAAAACCTACGCGATAGCGATGACGTTCTTCCCGGCGGATCGGTGCATCGACGTGACGCGGATCACGTGACGACGAGGCCCGGTGCCCCGTAAAGTCCCGGCCCGCTCACGGAGATCCCGTCGAGGAACTCGCGAGCGGCCGAGTACGCCTCTTCCGCCAGTGCTTCGGTGTGCCCGAAATCGAGCGGGTTCACACGCACCGGTGCCGGTCCCGGCAGGTACACCACCGGCACCCGCCCCGCCGCCAGCGGCGCTTCCAGCACGGCCTGGTTCCGCATGCTGATCATCGCGGTGAACATCATCACCTCGGCGATGGTCCGCGGCGCGGCGGGCATCTTGCCGGGGAACGCGCAGTCGAGCACCACGAGCGACTTCGCACCCATCGCCAGCGCCTGCCGCATCGGCACGTTCGCGACGAGCCCGCCGTCGTAGAGCAGCCGCCCCTCGTGCTCCACCGGCGGGAAGATCCCCGGGATCGCGCAGCTCGCCAGCAACGGCTCGAGCAGCCGCCCGGACCGGATCAGCAGCGGCTCGGCGCTGTCCACCTGGGTCGTGACGACGCCGAGCGGCAGCGCCAGGTCCTCGAAGCGGGTCTCGGCGCCGACGTGGTCGGCGATGATCGTCGTCAGGCCGCTGTTGGGGAACAGGTGCGTCTTGCTCTGCGTCAGCGTCCGGACGCGGCTCAGCACGCCGCCGGGGAACGCCTCGGCGCGCGTCATGTGCGCCCAGATGCCGTGCAGGCGCGCCAAAGCGTCGTCGCCGGGCAGGGCCAGCACCGCCGCGTTGAGCGAGCCGACCGACGTGCCCGCCACCAGGTCCGGCGCGACGCCGGCCTCGGTGAGCGCGCGCAGCATGCCGACCTGCATGGCGCCGAGGCTGCCGCCCCCGCCGAGGACGAACCCGATCGGCCGGGGAAGATCCGCGAGACTCATACCGCCGAATGTAGTAAGCCCGACTTTCGCAGGTCGTGCCGGCCGGGAAGACGGCGTTAGCCTGCTGGGCGTGGCCGAGCTGGAGCTGCGGCATCTCAGGGCCGTCCGCGCGGTCGCGGACGGCGGCAGCGTGAGCCGCGCCGCGACCGTCCTCGGCGTCAGCCAGCCCGCGCTCACCGCGCAGCTCAAGCGGATCGAGCGGATCCTCGGCGGCGACCTGTTCGTCCGCGGCCCCAGCGGGGTGCGCCCGACCGAGCTCGGCCGGTTCGTGCTCGCCCGCGCCGACGCGCTGCTGTCGGACATGCAGGCCCTCGTCGCCTCCGCTCGGCAGCACGGGGAAGGCGTCGCCGAGACGCTCAAGATCGGGTACGTGCCGCTGCTCATCATCGGCCGGTTCATCGAGGAGCTGGGGGAGCTGGCCCTCGACGTCCAGACGTACGCCGAACCCGCGTCGCTGACCCTGCTCAAGCTGCTCTCGACCGGACGGGTCGACGTCGCGCTGCTGGAACGCTTCGACGGCACCGAGTCGCGGCACTTCGCCGGCCTGACCGTGCGGACGCTGGCCACCGAACCGATCTTCGTCGGCATCGCCGAGGGGCACCCGGCGATCCGCGACGGCGTCGTCGATCTGGCCGACCTGGCCGGCTGTGACTGGATTCTCCCGCCACCGCACGAAAACTGCGTGCGCGTGCGGTTCCTGCAGGCGTGCGCGGCCGCCGGGTTCACGCCGCGGGTGCGGCACTTCACGTCGGAGGCGGGCACCGCGGGCACGCTCATCGCGCAGGGCGCCGTCTGCCTTGCGCAGGCGGCTTCGGCGCCGCCGCCGGGTCTCGTGGCGCTGCCCCTGGCCGGTGACCCGCTATGGACGACGCTGTTGTTCGCGACGCGGGAGGACGACGCCCGCACGCCGTCGACCGACCGGGTGTTCCGGTGCGCGGAAGTCGCCTATACCGCGTCCCGGCAGCGGAATCCGCACTTCGCGCGCTGGTGCGGGCTGGCGCCTGCCCGATAGGCGGCATAACGCCGGTGTTATCCCCGCTGGGATTACTGCCCGGCGCGGCAACGGGAGAAGCTCACGAAGTCCCCACCTGTTGCCGACAAGGAGCAACGAATGCACTTCAGACGAGCAATGGCGCTCGGCGCGCTGTGCGTGGCCCTCACCGGCCTGCTCTCCCCGCCCGCGAGCGCGACCACCGAGGCGACCACGCTGTCGATCAGCCAGCTGGTCCAGGAGCAGAACCAGTGGTGCTGGGCCGCGAGCGGCCTGACCATCGCCCGGTTCCTCGGCTACGGCGCGAACGTCAGCCAGAACACCTTCTGCGACTACTCGCGCGGCTACCCGGCCGGATCACAGTGTCCCAACCAGGCCGGCGAGCTGACGTACGTCCAGCGCGGGTACCAGGCGCTCGGCCTGCGGCCCGGCACGGTGACCAGCGCGCTCAGCTTCGCGTCGGTGCAGACCGAAATCGGCGCGCGGCGCCCGGTCGAGACCGGCATCTACTGGACCGCCGGCGGCGGGCACGCCCAGGTGATCTACGGCTACGACGCGAGCGGGCTCGTCTACTACGGCGACCCGTGGCCGAGCAGCCAGCGCTACAGCGCGATGGCGCACTCGAGCTACGTCCGCAACGGGCAGTTCCAGTGGGCGCAGTCCCTCTACCGGATCGGGGCATGAGCATGAACCTCTTCCGTGGACTCGCAGTCGTGGTCGCCGGTGCGGCCCTGGTGCTCGGTTTCGGTGGCACGGCCTCGGCCTCACAGCCTTCGCCCGGCGAGGTCACCGCCGCGGTCAAGGCGGCGGACGCGCAGCTTTCGGCGTTCTTCGGCCAGCTCGACCGGCGGGCGGGCGTCGCACAGGCGGGCGTCGCGCAGGCGCCAAAAGTGGACGGCTCGCCGCAGCCGGTCTATTCGCTGGACCCGGCTTTCGTCGCCGGTAAGCCGGGCGCCGCGCCCGCGTCGTTCGCGTTCTACGCGGTGCGCGCGTCGGCCTCGACCGGGCGGCAGGCCACCGTGTGGGTGGCGCCGGAAGCGGGTGGCTGGGCCGCGACCAACTTCACGACCGGCACCGAGGAGCTGACCTACCCGGCGCAGGCCGGTGGCGACCTCGTGTTCACCGAACCGCAGGTCAACGCGTGGTACCGGGTGCGCGACGGCCGCGTGCTGGCGCTCAACGACCCGGCTCGCCAGCGGGTCGGCGACGGCGTGACGCTGGCGGCGTACCAGCAGCTGGTGCACCGGCTCTACGGCGACAAGCTGCCCGGGTCGGCGTACCGGGCGCAGGGCAAGCTCGGCGGGTACGACCTCGCCGCGCCGGCCCCGGCGCCGGTTCCGTCGCCAGGCACCGGATCCTGGCCGTTCGTCGCCGGTGGGGCGCTGCTGGCGCTCGGCTTGGTCGGCTGGGCCACCGGCAAGGCGGCGCGCGCCCGCCGTTGACGCCGGGAGGGTGCGGCTCGGAACCCGGGCCGCACCCTCGTGGCGTTCAGGGGACGCGCTCGGGCTCGGGTTCCGGCGTCGCCAACGCCTTGCGCTTCTTCAGACGCAGCAAGAAGAACACCCCTACAGCGGCGAGCACGCCGACCACGATGAGCCCGCCCGTGTTCAGCACGCCCTCGATGCGCTTCGCCGCTTCGCCCAGGGCCGCGCCGATGCTGATGTGGACCAGCGACCAGCAGAACGCGCCCGCCGCCGCGGCCGGGAGGAACCTGCGGAACGGCAGCCCGGACGTGCCCGCCGCGGCGGGGGTCAGGGTGCGGATCACCGGCAGGAACCGGGCGAAGAACACCGCCCACGCGCCCCGGCGCTCCAGGACCGATGTCGCCTTGTCCCACGCGTCGAGGCCGTACTTGCGGATCAGTTTCGTCTCGCGCAGCCGGGGCCCGAACCGGCGGCCGATCAGGTAGCCGAGCGCGTCGCCGGCCGTCGCGCAGAGCGTGACCACCAGCCACAGCACCACGAACCGCGCGACCGTGGTGGCCGTCGTCGCGGCGATGAGCAGCCCGGACTCGCCGGGGGCGAGGAAACCCAGCCCGATCGTGCACTCGGCGAACACCAGTCCGCCGGTCGCCGCGACGAGCCCCGGCTCCGGGAGTCCTTGCAACCAGCTGAGGAGGTCCGAAACCAGGGCCATGTCGCCCCACTTTACCGATCCTTTAAGGATGGTGGGGTGACGTGCGTCACCGTGCCAGCAGCGACGTCGCTTCCTGCGCGGCCGGGCCTTCGGCGGTCAGGTGGGCCAGGTTCTCCGGCAGGACCTCGCCGCGGTGGGCCTTCGTCTGGGCGTAGAGGCGTCCCGCGCGGTACGACGAGCGCACGAGCGGACCGGCCATGACGCCCGCGAAGCCCAACGCCTCGGCGGCCTGGGAGTGCTCGACGAACTCCTCGGGCTTGACCCAGCGGTCGACCGGGTGGTGCCGCGGGGAGGGGCGCAGGTACTGGGTGATCGTCAGGATCTCGCAGCCCGCGTCGACCAGGTCCTGCATCGCCGGCGCGACCTCGTCGGGCGTCTCGCCCATGCCGAGGATCAGGTTGGACTTCGTCACCAGGCCGGCTTCGCGGGCGGCGGTGATGACCTCCAGGGACCGGGCGTACCGGAAGCCGGGGCGGATGCGCTTGAAGATCCGCGGCACCGTCTCCACGTTGTGTGCCAACACCTCGGGACGCGAGCTGAACACCTCGGCCAGCTGGGCGGGGTCGGCGTTGAAGTCCGGGATCAGCAGCTCGACGCCGGTGCCCGGGTTCAAAGAGTGGATCTGCCGGACGGTCTCCGCGTACAGCCACGCGCCGCCATCGGGAAGGTCGTCACGGGCGACACCGGTGACCGTCGAGTACCGCAGACCCATGGCCTGAACGGACTCCGCGACCTTCCGCGGCTCGGTGCGGTCCAGCTCGGCCGGCTTGCCCGTGTCGATCTGGCAGAAGTCGCAGCGACGAGTGCATTGGTCGCCACCGATCAGGAAAGTGGCTTCACGGTCTTCCCAGCACTCGTAGATGTTGGGACAACCGGCCTCTTCGCACACCGTGTGCAGACCCTCGCGACGCACGAGACCCTTGAGCTCGGTGAACTCCGGCCCCATCCGCACCCGCGTCTTGATCCACGGGGGTTTCTTCTCGATCGGCGTCTCGCTGTTGCGGACTTCGAGACGCAGCAGTTTCCGGCCTTCAGGAGCAGCACTCACGCCCTCAACCGTACGCCCGTCCGGGCTACGCGGGATCGGGGGTGACGCCGGTCAACTTCGCCGTGAGCTCCCACAATGCGGACCCCAGCGGCTCGAGGCGCGCGGTGGCGAGCGTCGGCACCTGCACCGGGTAGCCGCGCAGGTTTCCGAGCCCTCGTGGAGCGAAATACGAACCCCCGGAGACGCCGTCCGCCGTCGCCGCGTAGAGCTGCGGGAGGGCGCCGATGCGTGGCCCCTGGGCGAACAGGACCTCGCCGACGCGGTGGCCGCCGGCGATCAGGGACCGGACCACCGGGTTCGAGTACGAGCGCGCCATGCCGCTGCCGAGCCCCGTCGCGGTGTAGCCGGGGTGGGCGGCGACGCTCAGGATCTCCGAGCCGGCCGCCCGCAGGCGCCGGTCCAGCTCGACCGCGAACACCTGGTCGGCGAGCTTCGACTGGCCGTACGCGGCGGCCGCGTTGTAGCGGCGGTGGTCGCCGTTCGGGTCGTCGAGGTGGATGCGGGCGCCGGTGGCGGCGAGGCTCGACAGCGTGACGACGCGGGCGTGCGATCCGCCGCGCAGGGCCGGCATCAGCAGCCAGGTCAGCGCCGCGTGGCCGAGGTAGTTGGTGCCGAACTGCAGCTCGAAGCCGTCGGCGGTGCGGCCGCGGGCGGTCGCCATCACGCCGGCGTTGTTCATCAGGATGTCCAGCTTGTCGCCGGTCAGGTCCCTGGCCGACGCGGCGGCCGCGCGCACCGAGGCGAGCTCGCTCAGGTCCAGTGGGATGAGCTCGGGCCCGGTGCCCGCGGCGGCCGCTTTGACGATGTCCAGTGCCTTCGCCCCGCGTTCGGCGGAGCGGCAGGCGAGGAGCACGCGGGCCCCCTTGCCCGCGAACACCTCGGCGGTGCGCAGCCCGAGCCCCGAGTTCGCCCCGGTGACCAGGACGGTCCGGCCGGTCTGGTCGGGGATGTCGGCGTCGGTCCAGCGCTCCGTCATGCGTGTACTAAACCCTGTTCACGCCGAGGGCGCGAGCAGGCGCCGCAGGTGTCCCATGACGGGACGGCGGCGGGCGGGCTCCTCACGGCTCGTGCGCAGCAGCGCCTCGAGCGCGTGACCCACCTTGACGATCTCTTCACCCGGCTCGCGCGGGTCGGCCAGCCCGGCCGTGACGGCGAGCATCCGCAGCTCACCTTCGTGCATGCGGCGCAGCGACGCGTGCCGCTCGTAACCCCCGTCGAGCACCGCGCGCAGCGTCTCGTGCTCTTCGACGGCGGACCGCCACGCGCGGGTGACGGCGTCGACGTGGTCACCGAGGCCGTCGGCGTCGTCCGGGTCGGTGACCTCGGCGCGCAGGCGGCCGCTCAGCGTCCTCGTCCACTGGTACTGCAGGGCCAGCAGGACGTTTTCCTCGGTGCCGAAGTGCTCCTCGGCGCCGGGGATCTCGTCGAGCGGCAGCGGCGCGCCCGGGTTGCGGGCGGCCAGGCGGACCGTGGCGTCGAGGATTTCCTGACGCCGGTAGAAGTCTGTCCAGCTCATCGTGGGGCTCCCCTTCCGTGGCCCGGGTCATACCGCGGGTCTGCGGCATACTCCCGGTACGGACCTGACCCGGCGAACATACCATGAGTATGGAGAGATCCTCCGGGCGTAAGGTTGTGAAGGTGGCGACAATGAGGTCCAGGCGACTCGACTATTCCGAGTCGACGCGGTCGGCGTTGGTCGACAGCGCGGTGGAACTGTTCACCAAACGCGGTTACGCGGGTACCTCGCTCGACGAGATCGCCAAACGCGCCCGTGTCACGAAGGGTGCGCTCTACCACCACTTCAGCGGCAAGCAGGCCCTCTTCGAGGCCGCTTTCGACCAGGTCGAAAGCCTCGTCTACGACCGGCTCGACAAGATCATGACCGGTGAGGGCTCGCCGTGGGAGCGGGCGCTCGGCGGGCTCAACGCGTTCATCCGCGCCTGCCTCGACCCGGCCTACCAGCGGATCGCCATCCACGAGGCGCCGGTCGTCATGGGCTGGGAGCGCTGGCGCGAGGCCGAGGAGCGGTGCAGCTTCGGGCTCGTCCGGTCCGGCCTGCAGTCGCTGATCGACGCCGGCGAGGTCGAGCCGGTGCCGGTCGAGGTCACCGCGCGGCTGCTGTTCGGCGCGCTGTCGAGCGCGGCGACCGAGATCGCCAGCTCGCCGGACCCGAAGAAGGTCGGCGCCGAGATCGAGGACGTGATCGTCCGCATGCTGGTACGGCTGCGGCGCACGGAGCCCGACGTCTCTATAGGCTGACTTTCGTGGACTTGAGGATCTTCACCGAGCCCCAGCAAGGGGCCAGCTACGACGACCTGCTGCGCGTCGCCAAGGCGACCGAAGCCGCCGGCTACGACGCCTTCTTCCGCAGCGACCACTACCTGAAGATGGGCTCGGCCGACGGCCTGCCCGGCCCGACCGACGCGTGGATCACCCTGGCCGGCCTGGCCAGGGAGACGAGCCGGATCCGGCTCGGCACGCTCGTCACCGCGGCGACGTTCCGGTACCCGGGCCCGCTCGCGATCTCCGTCGCGCAGGTCGACCAGATGTCCGGCGGGCGCGTCGAGTTCGGCCTGGGCGCCGGCTGGTACGACGCCGAGCACGAGGCGTACGGCCTGACGCTGCCGCCGCTGAAGGAGCGTTTCGACCGCTACGCCGAGCAGCTCGAGATCATCACCGGGCTGTGGAAGACGCCGGCGGGGGAGACGTACTCCTTCAAGGGCGACTACTACACGCTGAGCGACTCGCCGGCGCTGCCGAAGCCGGCGCAGCACCCGGCGCCGCCGGTGATCATCGGCGGCGGGGGCAAGAAGCGCACCCCGGCGCTGGCCGCGCGGTTCGCCGACGAGTTCAACCTGCCCTTCGCCGACCAGGATGTCGCGGCGGCGCAGTTCGCCCGCGTCGAGGCGGCGGCCCACGAGATCGGCCGCGACCCGAAGGAGATCCTGCGCTCGGTCGCGCTGGTCGTCGGCGTCGGGCGCGACGACGCCGAAGTCGCGCGCCGGGCCGAGACGCTCGGTCGCGACGTCACCGAGCTGCGGGCCAGCGGCCTGGCCGGGACGCCGGCCGAGGTCGTCGACCGGATCGGGCAGTGGCGCGAGAAGACCGGGATCACCCGGGTGTACCTGCAGCTGCTGGACCTGTCCGACCTGGACCAGATCGACCTGATCGCCGCCGAGGTCGCACCCCAGCTGGACTGATCGCGAAATGGGCGCCTCCCGCCGGGGAGGCGCCCATTTTCAGTTCTGGAGCGCGAAGGTGACGCCCGGCGCCTTCGGGGCTTCGGGGCGGGGGAGCCAGCGGTCCTCGCTCACCGGCAGCTCGCCTTCGAGCGCGGCCAGGACGGCGTCGCGGGCCAGCGGGAGCACCGCCTCCACGCTGACGTCCCGCTGCAGCTCGTAGGACAGCGACGTCACACCGGCGTCGCGGATTCCGCACGGCACGATCGTGTCGAAGGCCGACAGGTCGGCGTTGCAGTTGAGCTCGAAGCCGTGCATCGTCACGCCGCGCTGGACGCGGATGCCGATCGCCGCGATCTTGCGTTCGATGCCGCGTTCGTCGGCCGGGATCCAGACGCCGCTGCGGCCCTCGACGCGGCCGGTGCGCACGCCGAGGGAGTCGCACACGTGGATCAGCGCCTCCTCCAGCCGCCGCACGTAGTGCACGACGTCGATCGGGTCGCCGAGCTTCACGATCGGGTAGCCGACCAGCTGGCCCGGGCCGTGCCAGGTGATCTTGCCGCCGCGGTCGACGTCGATCACCGGCGTGCCGTCGGCCGGGCGGTCGGCGGGTTCCGTGCGCTTGCCCGCGGTGTACACCGACGGGTGCTGCAGCAGGAACATCGTGTCCGGCGCGGTGCCGTCGGCGCGCTCGGTGAGCCGGCTCCGCTGGAGCTCCCAGGCTTCGGTGTACTCGATCGTGCCGAGCTCCCGGACGTCGACGGGCTCGGTGGTGGCGCGGCAGGAGGTGCGGGAAGAACTCACCCGTCGAGGCTACGCCCGTCACCCGGGGGAAGCAGCCGCAAGGCGCACGCTGAGAGCAGTCCGACACCGGCCACCGCCAGCACTGCTCCGATCGTGTCGGTGACCCAGTGCACGCCCAGCACGACGCGGCAGGCAGCGCACAGCACGACCGCCACGACGACCGCCACCGCGACCCGGCGGACCAGCCGCGGCCACAGCCACGCGCACAGTAGGAGCAGCACGAACCCCGTGCTCGCGACCGACACTACGTGCCCGCTCGGGTAGCTCAGGTCCGGGTAGTCGCGCGGGCGCTCCCGCAGGAAGAGCGGCTTGAACACCAGGCTCGTCAGCCGGCACAGCACCAGCACGACGGCCAGCCGCACGCACAGCCCGAGGTGCTCGCGCCGCCGCAACGCCAGCGCGAGCAACGCGGCGCCGAGGACGAACGGGAGCACCGGCCCGAGGACGTCGCTCCCGCCCTGCGCCACCCGGCCGAGCGGCTCCGCGTACACGCCGTGGAGCGCGTTCGCGACTTCGACGTCGAGGGTCAGCGGCTGCCGCGCCACGCTCAGGCCGAGCACGACGAACGCCGCCGCGAGTACCACGCCGACGACGAGCCAGCGTTGCAGCGGAACGCTCATGCCGCTGCGAGCGCGCTGTCCAGGGTCCGGTGCCGGAACTCGTACCCGGACCGCTCCAACGCGGCCGGCACGGCCCGCTGCCCGAACAGCGCCATCTCCTCGCCGGCCTGGCCGAGCACGGTCTTGAGCGCGATCCCGGGCACCCACCACGGCGCGGGGCGGTGCAGGGCCCGCCCGACCGTGCGGGTGAACTCGGCGTTGGTCACCGGCGCCGGGCCGCTGAGGTTGACCGGGCCGGCCAGGTCGTCGTGGGTGAGGGCGTGGACGATCGCGCCGACCTCGTCCTCAAGGGCGATCCACGCCATGTACTGCCGGCCGTCGCCGAGCCGCCCGCCCAGGCACAGCTGGAAGAGCGGGCGGAGCGTGCCGTACAGGCCGCCCTTGGCCGAGAGCACCAGCCCGGTCCGCAGATTCACGACGCGCGCGTCGCCCGCACCCGCCGTCGCCGCTTCCCAGGCTTCGCAGAGCTCGGCGAGGAAACCGCCGCCCCGGGGTCCCGATTCGTCCACAGTGGACTCGTGCGTGTGGCCGTAGTACCCGACGGCGGAAGCGTTGACGAGCACCCCGACACCGTGTTCGGCGACGGCCTCGGCGAGCACCTCGGTCGGCTCGACGCGGCTGTCGATGAGCTCCTGCTTGCGCATCGCGCTCCAGCGCCCCGGGAACAGCGGCTTGCCACCGAGGTTCACGACGGCGTCCACGCCTTCGAAGGCGCCGTCCGCGATGGTGCCGGACGGCGGGTCCCAGCGGAATTCGCCGCCTCCGCGCGCCTCGCGCCGCACCAGGGTGCGGACCTCGTGGCCGTCGCGCCGCAGGCGGTCGCCCAGCGCCGACCCGATCAAGCCGCTCGCTCCGGCGATCAGTACTCGCATGGGTCGATCGTCGCCCATCCCGGTCCGGGCCGCACGCCCAGGTCTCGCGCGAAACCCGGCAGGTCGGCGAGGATCACCGAGCCCAGCTCGGCGAGCGGGACCTCGGGGAAGTCCGTTCCGGTGAAGAACATCGCGACGGTCCCACCGGCCGCGGAGAGGCCGAAACCGCGGCTGCGGGGCAAGGCGCCGCCCTTGTAGCGGACGTCCCCGCCGAGTTTGCCGCACGCGAGGGCGGCCGCGGCGGTGTCCGCGGTGACGAGGTGGCGGTGGAAGGCGAAGAGCCGCGCGGCCGTGCCGTGCGCGGTCTCCCGCGTCCAGTCCCACTCGGCTTCGGCGGAGAGCGGCTCGCCGCGCACGCGCTCGAGGACCTCCCGCCGGAACGCGGGATCGCCGGTGAAGCACGCGGTCAGGTCCGGCACGCCGGGGTAGAGCGAGCGGAGGGTTTCGCCGCAGAACCACCGAGGTCGGCGTCCGGCCAGCCGCCGGCCACCGCGGCGGTGCTCAGCGCGTCCGCGCCGAGCCGGGCGCGGAGGTAGTCGGCGGCCGCGTTGTCGCTCTCGGTGATCATCGCCGTGGCGATCGCGTCGAGCGGGACGCGCCGGCCGGGCTCGTGGGCGACGCCGTACTCGTCGCAGGCGACGCCCAGCGAGGTCAGCGCCCGGTGGTGGGCACCGGCGCCGATCGGGCCGTCGCCGTCGAAGGGGTGGAACGCGTCCCAGTCGCCGACGCGGACCCGCTCGGCCGGGTCGAGCGCACCGCCGGCGACCGCGGTCGTGTAGGCGAGCAACGGGACGACCTTGATCGTCGAGGCCAGGACTCGCGGCACCTCGGCGTGGTGGGCCAGGTGGTGCCGGCCGTCGTCCGCCACGACCGAGACGGCGTCGCAGTGCGCGGACAGCCAGGCCCGGAACGCCGTGAAGGGCCCCTCACCAGCGGATGAGGAGCCCTTCACGGTCGGGCACTCAGAGGCCGAGCTCGTCCTCGAAGTTGCCTTCTTCCAGGCGCTGCTTGATCGTCATCAGGAAGCGGCCCGCGTCGGCGCCGTCCACCAGGCGGTGGTCGTACGTCAGCGGGAGGTACGCCATCGACCGGATGGCGATGGTGTCGTTGCCGTCCGCGTCGGTGGCGACGATCGGGCGCTTGACGACCGCGCCGGTCCCGAGGATGCCGGACTGCGGCTGCACGATGATCGGCGTGTCGAACAGGGCGCCGACACTGCCGATGTTCGTGATGGAGAACGTGCCACCGGACAGCTCGTCGGGCTTGATCTGCCCGGAGCGCGCCCGGCCCGCCAGGTCGGCGATGCGGTGCGCGATACCGGCCAGGCTCAGCTCGCCCGCGTCGTGGATGACCACCGAGAGCAGGCCGCGGTCGGTGTCCACCGCGATGCCCAGGTGCACGGCACCGTGGTAGGTGATCTCCTTCGTGTCCTCGTTGTAGGACGCGTTGACGTTCGGGTGCTGCTTGAGCGCCTCGACGGTGGCCTTCGCGAAGAACGGCAGGAACGTCAGGTTGACGCCCTCGCGCTCCTTGAAGCCCGCCTTCGCCCGCTGCCGCAGCTTGGCGATCTTCGTGACGTCGACCTCCTGGACCTGCGTGAGCTGCGCGGCGATCTGCAGCGACTCGCGGGTCTTGGTGGCCGTGATCTGGCGGATCCGGCTGGCCTTCTGCACGGTGCCGCGCAGCGCGGCGAGCTCCGCCGACACCGCGGGTGCCGGACGCGCGGCGGGCGCCGACGGGGCGGCAGCGGCGGCCGGAGCAGCAGCAGCCGGAGCCGGAGCCGGAGCGGCGGCCGCCTTCTGCTTCTCCTCGGCCGCGGCCAGGACGTCCTGCTTGCGGATCCGGCCGCCGACGCCGCTGCCGGTCAGCGACGCGAGGTCGATGCCGTGCTCGGACGCGAGCTTGCGGACCAGCGGCGTGACGTACGGCCCGTCCGCCGAGCTCTCCTTCGCCGCGGCCGGCTCGGCCTTCGGCTCCGGCTTGGGCTCGGGCTTCGGTTCCGGCTTGGACTCCTGGACCGGCTCGGGCTTCGGCTCGGGCTTCGGCTCCGGCTTGGGTTCCGGCTTGGACTCCTGGACCGGCTCGGGCTTGGACTCGGCCTTCGGCGCCGCGTTCGCGTCGCCGATCACGGCCAGGACGCCGCCGACCTCGACGGTCTCGTCCTCGCCCGCGCGGATCTCCAGCACCGTGCCGGCGACCGGCGACGGCACCTCGGTGTCGACCTTGTCGGTGGAGATCTCGAGCAGCGGCTCGTCGACCTCGACCGAGTCGCCGACCTGCTTCAGCCAGCGCGTGACGGTGCCTTCGGTGACGCTCTCGCCCAGCTCGGGCAGCTTCACCTCGGTGCCTTCACCCCCGGCGGCCGGCGCGGTGTCCGGCTTGCTCGGGGCGCTGTCCTGGGCCTGCGGCTCGGGCTCGGGCTCCGGTTCGGGCGCGGACTCCTCCTGCGCGGGCGCTTCCTGCGCCGGTGCGGAGGATTCGGGCGCGCCACCGGAACCGTCGTCGATGACGGCGAGCTCGGCGCCGACCTCGACGGTCTCGTCTTCGGCGGCGCTGATCTTCACGACCGTGCCCGCCACCGGGGACGGAACCTCGGTGTCGACCTTGTCGGTCGAGATCTCGAGCAACGGCTCGTCGACCTCGACGGTGTCGCCCTCCTGCTTAAGCCACCGGGTGACGGTGCCTTCGGTGACGCTCTCCCCGAGCTCCGGCAATGTGACGGAGTAGGCCATCGTTCGCTGACTCCTCTTCCAAGTTCTGCGTGGTCTGGATTCTGCTGGTGGGACGTCAGCTGTGCACGTGCAGCGGCTTCCCCGCGAGGGCGAGGAACGCTTCACCGAGGGCCTCGGTCTGGGTGGGGTGCGCGTGGATGAGCGGCGCGACGTCTTCGGGGAAAGCCTCCCAGCTGTAGATCAGCTGCGCTTCGCCGATCAGCTCGCCGACGCGGTCGCCGACCATGTGGACCCCGACGACCGGGCCGTCCGGGGCCTTGACCAGCTTGACCCCGCCGGAGGTCTTGAGGATCTGGCTCTTGCCGTTGCCGCCGAGGTCGTAGGTGAACGTCGTGACGTCGGCGCCGTACTTGTCCTTCGCCTGCGACTCGGTCAGCCCGACCGACGCGACCTCCGGGTGGGAGTAGGTGACCCGCGGGATGCCGCTCTCGTCGATGACGCGCGGGCTCTGCCCGGCGATCTCCTCGGCGACGAAGATGCCCTGCTGGAAGCCGCGGTGCGCGAGCTGCAGGCCGGGGACGATGTCGCCGACGGCGTAGACGTTGGGCAGGTTGGTGCGCAACCGCTCGTCGGTGATGACGAAGCCGCGCTCGATCTTGACGCCGGCCTCCTCGTAGCCGTGGCCCGCGGAGTTCGGCCCGCGGCCGACGGCGACCAGCAGCAGGTCGGCCTCGATGGTCTCGCCGGACTCCAGCGAGACGCTCACGCCGTTGTCGTCCTGCTTCGCGCCGGTGAACCGGACGCCGGTCTTGAAGGCGATCTTGCGACGGCGGAAAGCGCGCTCGAGCTGCTTGGACGCGAACTCGTCCTCGTTCGGGACGAGCCGCGGCAGCGCTTCCACGATGGTGACGTCGACGCCGAAGGAGGCCCAGACGCTGGCGAACTCGACGCCGATGACGCCGCCGCCCAGCACCACGACCTTCTTGGGTACGTAGTCCAGGGAGAGGGCCTGCTCGCTGGCGATGACGCGGCCGCCGAGCTCCAGCCCGGGCAGCGTGCGCGAGTACGAACCGGTGGCGAGGATGACGTTCTTGCCGGTGTGGCGGGTGCCGTCCACCTCGACGGTCGTGCCGCCGACGAACGTGCCGCTACCCTCGACCAGGTTCACCTTGTGCGCCTTGGCCAGGCCCTGCAGGCCCTTGTACAGGCGGGAGACGATCCCGTCCTTGTACTTGTTGACCCCGGCGATGTCGATGCCTTCGAACACGGCCTTGACGCCGACCGCCTCGGCTTCGCGGGTTTCGTCGGCGACCTCGGCCGCGTGCAGCAGGGCCTTGGTCGGGATGCAGCCCCGGTGGAGGCAGGTCCCGCCGAGCTTGTCCTTCTCGATCAACGTGACGGAAAGGCCCAGCTCGGCCGCGCGGAACGCCGCGGCGTAGCCGCCCGATCCGCCTCCCAGGATCACGAGGTCGGCGGAGGTGTCGGTCACTTCAATAGCTCCTCGGCAAGCAGTGGGGTGGTGCTCTGTTGTCGCCCGTGCCCGGTATAACCGCGCGCGCGACACTCGCCATCTTGTCACTACGCCGGGCGGGGCTGCGAGCTAGCCGGGTGTGCGACACCGACCACACGCGGACATCGGGATAATGAGTGGGGAAAGTCTCGGGAGGGAAGGTGGTCGCGGTGGGGTTGTTCGACTCGCTGCGCAGGCGCGCCAAGGGCGGGCAGAAGGCCGGTACGCTGCGGAAAGCCAGCTCCGAGGATACCCATCACCTCGACGAGTGGGCGGCGTCGCGGCGGGGTGTCGAGGCCTTCGTCGAGCCGAAGACGAACGTCACCGAGACCACTGTGGTGTTGATCGCCCACGACGGTGAGTGGACCCGCCGCCGGATCGGCAGCCTGGAGGCGGCCCAGCAGTTCGGCCACCGCCGGTCGATCCCGGTGTACGAGGTCGCGCGGGTCGGCTACCCGAAGCGCATGCGCGAGTACACCGAGCGCAAGAAGCGCGGCCAGGTCTAGAGCTCGAGCCGGCCGACGACCTCGCCGTGGTGGGTCTGGCCGGTGGGGCGGAAGCCCAGCTTGAGGTAGAAGTCCGCCGGACCGCCCTCGGCCGGGATCCACAGCACCGTGACGGCCTTTTCGCCGCGTCTTCGCGCCTCCTCGAGGACGGTTTCGACGGCGAACCGGCCGAGGCCGCGGCCCTGGACGCAGGCGCCGACGTTGAGCCGCCAGATCCCGCAGCGGAAGAAGTCGAGCTCGGCTTCCCGGTTGAAGCCGCCCATGACGAAGGCGACCGGTTCGCCGTCGTCGAGGATCAGCCGCGGCCAGGCGATCTCCGGCTGGGCGTAGGCCTCCGCGAGCGAGACGGCGACGGGTGCGACGAAGGCCTTCTGGTGCGGTTGGACGGCCAGCTGGCACGCCGCGGCGACGTTGTCCGGGGTGATCTTCTCCACGGTGAGGGTGGTCACCCGGACCAAGCTAGCCTGCCTGGGCGAGCAGCGCGGCGTGCCGGACCAGCGCCGCACGGAACGACGGGTGGACGGTGCTGCCGAGCACCGGGTCGACCTCGACCACGTGCGACGCCGAGAGCAGCAGCACCGCCGGTTCGGCCAGGATCACCACGCCGTTCTCGGCCCGCAGCTCCGCCGTGCCCAGCAAGCGGGGGAAGACCACGTCCGCGGGCAGGCCGTCGCAGGTCCGGAGGAAGTCGCGGTGATCTTCCGGCAGCTCGACGCCGAGCCGGAGTTCGGCCGAGCGGATCGCCGCTTCGGAGGCCGGGGGCGGGAGAGTGGACCGGCTGCGCAGGAGCGGTGCGGTGGGTGCGCTGCCCGGGGCCGCGCCGAGCCGCGGTCCGGCCGCGCCGCGCGGGAGCGGTTCGCCCGCCCCTCGCAGCCGCATGATCTCCGCGATCAGCTCCGGCCAGGTCCCGAGCTCCGCCGGGTAGCGCTCGTGCAGCGCCGCGACCAGCGCGCCCGCGCACGCCGGCGCCCAGTCGCGCAGGCCCAGCGGGTCCGCGCCGGCCACCAGCGCGGGAGCGAGCGCGCGGGTCGCCGCCAGCGTCGCCACATCCGGGCGCTGGCCGGCCAGGGACGCCCACAGTGCGAGGTCGCCGTCCGCGAGGGCCGTGCGGATGCGGTCCGGGCGAGCCGGTGTGACGCGCTTGACCACCTCCGCGATCGGGCCGGGCGGCAGCACCCCGTCGAGGTCGGAGACCGGTTTCCGCAACGACGCCGTGTGCAGGCGCTCCTCGGCATCGAGATCCAGCGGGGACAACCCCGAGGCCCAGTCCGGACGGCTGCCGCGGGCTTCGAACAGCATCGCCCACGCGCGAGCCCGCACCGGTGCCGCGGCGAGCGCGTCCACCGTCCGTTCCGTGCGGGCGAGCCACTGCTCGACGAGCCGGTCGGCCTCGTCGAGCGCGCCGGTGACGGCGAGCAGCAAGGCCGCGTACCCGATCTGGTCGTCGAGGACCGGTTCGGTGGCGGTCAGGACGTCCCGGACCGCCGACTCGAGGTACTCACCGGCGTCCATCCCCCGAACCCTAGCCGAGGGCTTGCTTGGCCCCCGGGTGCAGCGGGACGGGGTCGGTCCGCGTGGCCAGCTGCTTCGTGAACTCCTTCGCCGCCGGGTGGACCTTCGCCAGCTCCGCCTGCTTGTCGAAGAGCAGCTTGGTGAGCGCGCACGCGTTGTTCGCCGGGAAGTCCTCGCGCACCAGCAGCAGGTTGGGCACCACGACCGTCGGCACGTCCGACGGCTGGCCGTACGTCGCCTTCGGGATGACGGCCTGGTCGTAGACGTCGTTGACCTGCTTGAGCTTCGGCAGCAACGGCGTGACGTCGAGGAACTTCACCTTGTCCTTCAACGCCGTCGTGATGTCGGTGATCTGCGCGGTCGGCAGGCCGCCGGACCAGACGAGCCCGTCGAGCGTGCCCGACTTCATCCCGTCCGCGGTCTTGGCCAGGTCGAGCCGCTGCGCCTGGACGTCGGTGTCCTTCAGACCCGCGGCCTGCAGGAGCCGGTTGGCGATGACCTCGGTGCCCGACTTCGGCGAGCCCGTCGAGATCCGCTTGCCCTTCATGTCCGCGACGCTGGAGATGCCCGAGTCGGTGCGCACCAGCACCTGCGTCGAGTTCGGGTAGATCCGGGACAGCGCCTGGATCTTCTGCGGCTTGCCGTCGAAGGATCCCTTGCCGCGCACCGCGTCCGCCGCGGTGTCCGCCAGAGAGAACGCGACGTCGTAGTTGCCGGCCACCAGCTGCTGGATGTTCTGCACCGACGCGCCGGTCTCGGCCGCCGTCGCGCGCAGCTTGGTGTTGTTGCTGATCAGCTGCGCCAGCCCGCCGCCGAGCACGTAGTAGACGCCGCCGCTGTTGCCGGTGGCGATGGTGATCCGCCCTTCGCCCGCTTCACAGGACTGGGTCCCGCCGGCGGCCGGGGAGTCCGTCTGCTGTTTGCCGCCGCAGCCCGTGACGGCCAGAGCGAGTACCGCGGCAGCGGCCAGTGCGCGTTTCATGCTGTCCTCCTTCTGATCACGGCGTGGGCGAGCACGGCGACGACGCCGAACGCGGCACCGACCGCGATCGGCACCGGCTCCAGGTAGAGCAGGCACAGGGCGGCCGGGACGAACAGCAGCCGCACCGGCAGGCTGACCGGCCCGAACAGCCGGCCGCCGGTCACCACCGCCAGCGCGGCCACGGCCACCGCGGACACCGCCGCCACCCACAGCACGGTGAGCACATCGGACTGCAGCAGCAGCGCGGCGCCGTTGTCGGTGAGCACGAAGGCGATCGGCACCAGGAAGGCCGGCAGCGTGTACTTCCAGCACTGCCACATGGTGCCGAGCACCGACCCGCCGGTGATGGCCGCGGACGCGACGGCGGCGAGCGCGGTCGGCGGCGTGACCTCGGAAAGCACGGCGTAGTAGAAGATGAACATCGCGCGCTCGGCGTCGGCGACCCCCAGCGTCTCCAGGGCCGGGCCGATCACCACCCACGCGATGATGAAGCTCGCGGTGACCGGCACCGCGAGCCCGAGCACGCCGACGGCGACCGCCGAGAGCAGCACCGTCAGGATCAGGATCACCGTGCCGTTGTCGGTGAACGCGCCGGCCAGCTCCACCAGGGCGTCCGCGAGCTCGAGGCCGAGCCCGGTCTTGGTGATGGTCGAGGTGATCACGCCGGCCGCCGCGCACACCGCGATCACCGGCAGCGCCCCGCGGACCCCGGCCGAAAGCGCGTCGACCATGTCCTTCGCCCAGCCGCGCACGTCGTGGCGGCGGGCGATCAGCGCGAAGAGCGCGGCGACACCGGTGGCGTAGACGACCGCGGCGAACGGCGGGATGTCCAAGGCCAGGAACACGACGATGATCGCCAGCGACAGGAAGTGGTAGCCGCCTTGCCGCAGCAGTTGCCACGGGTTGCCGTGCGGGACGTCGACCGGTTCGGCCTCGAAGCGCCGCGCGTCGGCCTCCATCGCGAAGACGATGCCGAGGTAGTAGAGCAGCGTCGGGACGGTCGCCCAGATCAGCACGGTCAGGTACGACGTCTGCAGGTACTCGGCGATGATGAACGCGGCGGCGCCCAGCGTCGGCGGCGAGAGGATCGCGCCGATGCCGGCCGCGGCGAGCAGCCCGCCCGCGTTTTCCTTGGGGTACCCGGCTTTCTTGAGGATCGGCCAGGTGATCGAGCCGAGGCTGACCGCCGTCGCGGTGCCCGAACCCGAGACCGTGCCGAGCAGGAAGCCCGACAGGACGGTCGTCCGGCCCGGCGCCGTCCGGGACTTCCGGAAGGCCGCGAACGAGATGTCCACGAAGAACCGGCCGGCGCCGGAGGCGTTGAGCACGGCGCCGTAGAGCGTGAACAGCACGATGTAGCTCGCCGCGACGTCGAGCGGGGTGCCGTAGAAACCGCTGGCGTCGTTGTAGAGCGCGTTGACGATCTGGCTGAAGTCGATCCCGGCGTGGGCGATGCCCCAGTTCTGCGGGAGGTAGCCGCCGTAGTAGGCGTAGGCGAGGAAGAGCAGGCAGACGATCGGCAGCACCAGCCCGGTCGTGCGGCGGGTGGCTTCCAGGACCAGCACCAGCAGCAGCGCGCCGGCGACGATGTCCAGTGGCGACAGGATGCCTTGGCGGTTCAGGAAGTCGTCGTAGCCGACGAGCACGGGGTAGAGGCCGACGGCGAGGGCGATGATCGCGAGGGCCCAGTCGGTCCAGCCGGGGTCGTCCCGGCCGCGCAGCCGGGGGCGGTAGCAGAGGAAGACCAGCGGGAGCGTCACGCCGAGGAAGAGCACCAGGTAGAACTGGTTGCCCTTGGCGAAGGGGAAGAACACCTGCTTGAGCACCAGCACGGCGACCGCGAGCGCGACGAAGTAGACGACGCGGTCGGGAACGCGGGAGAGGGTGCGGGCGGGACGTTCTTCGTCGTGCTCGGCGGCGATCGCGGCGTGAGTGTCCTCTTCGACCGGTTGGGTCGGTTGGGTCATCACTGCCCCCTTCGCGATGGTGTCACCGTACGGTGTCCCGGATCACATCGAAAGGGATCTTCCGGCCCAAAACGAAGGGGCCCCCGCCGTGGCGGGAGCCCCTTCGCGAGGAAAAGCGTCAGCCGTTGGCGGCGATGTCCGCCAGGACCGCGGCGATCGTCCGGACCGGGACGCCGGTGCCGCCCTTGCCGGTGTAGCCCCACGGCGAACCGGTGTTGAACGACGGGCCCGCGATGTCGATGTGGACCCAGTCGAGGCCGTCGGCGACGAACTCGCGCAGGAAGATCCCGGCCGCGAGCATCCCGCCCCAGCGGTGGCCCGTCACGTTGGCGAGGTCGGCCAGC
The DNA here is from genome assembly GCF_055633615.1 of Amycolatopsis sp. NPDC114505. Lineage (NCBI taxonomy): Bacteria > Bacillati > Actinomycetota > Actinomycetes > Pseudonocardiales > Pseudonocardiaceae > Amycolatopsis > Amycolatopsis sp. NPDC114505. The sequence continues at coordinate 21,830 of NZ_JBVKDV010000002.1, forward strand.
CGCGAGTCGAGGTCGGCCCGCAGCTCCTCCGGCAGCGGCATCGCCCAGCCGTTCTCGCCGGTGGCCTGCATGACGCCGGCGACGCGGTCGCGGAAGTCGTCCGAGCCCATGACGCCCGCGGTGCGGTTGCCGAGCGCGACGACCTGGGCGCCGGTCAGCGTCGAGGTCTCGATCAGGTAGTCCGGGTTCTCCTCGGCCGCGCGCACCATCGCGTCGACCAGCACGAGCCGGCCCTCGGCGTCGGTGTTGAGGACCTCGACGGTCTTGCCGCCGTACATGGTCAGGACGTCACCCGGGCGGTACGACGTCGCCGACGGCAGGTTCTCCGCCAGCGGGATGTGCGCCACGACTTCCAGCGGGTACTTCAGCTTCGCCGCCAGCACCACCGACGCGAGCACGCCGGCCGCGCCGGACATGTCGGAGGTCATGTGGTCCATGTTCGCGGCGGGCTTGAGCGAGATGCCGCCCGAGTCGAACGTGATGCCCTTGCCGACCAGCGCGACCTTCTTGACGGCTTTGGCCGGCTTGTAGGCGATGCGCACCAGGCGCGGCTGGCGCGCGGAGCCGCCGCCGACGCCGAGGATGCCGCCGAAGCCCTTGCGCTTGAGGGCCTTCTCGTCGAGGACCTCGAACTCGAGGCCGTTGTCCTCGGCCAGCTTCTTCGCGCGGTCGGCGAAGGAGGCCGGGTAGAGGTCGTTCGGCGGGGTGTTGATCAGGTCGCGGGCGGTGAGGACGGCCTCGGCGATGGAGGTCGCGGCCTTCAGCGTCGCCTTGTGCTCGCGCGCGGTGCCGTCGGCCGGGCTCGCGAAGTCGACCTTCGCGACCGGGGCGTCGCCCTTCTCGGAGCGGTAGGCGGTGAAGACGTACGAGCCGAGGACGGTGCCCTCGACCGCGGCCTGCAGGTCGAGCTCCGAGAGCGTCACGAACGCGCGGTCGGTGCCGGCCAGCGCGCGACCGGCGGCCCCGGCGGCGCGGCGGACCTGCTCGGGGGTGACGGCGCCGCCGTCCTTGCCCAGGCCGACCGCGAGCACGACCCCCGCCGGGAGCTTGCCCAGCGTCGGGATCTTGACGACCTCTTCGGCCTTGCCGCTGGCACCGAGGGTGGCGAGCAGCCCCGCGAGGCGGCCGTCGAAGGCGGCGTCCACGGCGGCGGCACCCGCGGCGAGCAGCGGGCCGTCCTCGCCGGCCAGGGTGCCGATGACGATCACGTCGGCGCGCGTCTTGGCCAGTGCCTCCCCGGTGTTGTCGGACAGGGCGAGCTTAGGCACGGTCACTTCTGGCTCCTCGCGCGTTCGCGGTGGTACCGGGCGCCGGCCCGGTCGGGATCGTGAGCCATGCTAATGACGACCGGACCACGGGTGAACAGAGGGAGAGGGAGGGGCCTCGTGCGGCTGGGCGGTGGGCTGCTGGTGGCGCTGGCGGCGGGAGCGGCGGGCGCGGGCTGGTGGCTGCTCGCGGGGCTGGTGCTGGCGGCGATCGCGGCGGGGGTGACGGCGCGGGTCCCGGAACCGGCGGACGCGCAGGTCGACCGGGTCGTGGTGGCCTTCGCGAGACTGGCCGAGGTGACCGTCTACGCGATCGCGTTCGGCGCTTACGTCGTCCCCACGCACCGGGAGCTGGCGGCCGTGGCGTTCGCCGTGGTGGTGACCGGCGCCGGGTTCGCCGGGCTGAAGATCCCGACGATCGTCGTACGGATCGCGGGCGGGCTGCTGCTCGCGGCGGGGCTGGTCCTGGTCGCGGTGTGCGTGGCCGTGCCGCCCGTGTCGACGGCCGGGGGCGGGCTGCAGATCCCGGACTTCGCGGGCATCATCGTCGCCGCGGTGGTCTTCCTGCCGTTCCTCCGCCCCGGCGGCCGCGAAGGCGCGGGCTGGCGGGTGCTGCTGCTCGGCGCGGTCGCCGTGTTCGCCGCCTTCGCCGCGCTGTACCAGCTCGGCTCGGTCCGGCTCGGGCTTTCGCTGACGTCGTTGCGTGACCTGCTTTCCGCCGCCGACGCGGACTCGCTGCAGCCGCTGCTCACGGCGTTCGCCGTGGTCGCGACCGTGGTGCCGGCGCTCGCCGCCGGAGCCGAGGTCCGGGAGCGGGCCGGCGTGCCGGGACTCGCGGGGATCGCCGTCGCCGCGGTGGCCGCGTACTTCCTGCCGGCGCTGCCCGTGCTCGTCGTCGCGGGACTGGTGACCGTGATCGAGCTGCTACTGGGCGTGCGCGCGCGTCGGTACAGTGGGTCGCGTGAGTGATCGACGCTGGCGGCCGGGGGAGACCGTGGTCGAGCGGTTCCACCGCCCCGACGGCTCGATCGGCCAGGTCCACCCGCTGCGCGTGCTCGCCGACGACGGCCGCGTCCTGCTCGCCTGGCTGCCGGCCGGCACCCCGATCGTCGGCAGCAGGCTGGTGGACGGCCGGCACATGGCGGACGCGCCCCTGGAACAGCGGTTCCGCATCCCGCGCGTGGCCGTGCCGGACTTCTGGCACCGCACGTCCACGCTGCGGCGCATCGCCGACGACGAGTGGTCGTCGGTCTGGTGGTTCTTCGACGCCGCCGGCGAGTTCACGAACTGGTACGTCAACCTCGAGGTCCCGCTGGGCCGGAGCCCGGCCGGGGTGGACCGGGTCGACGGCGTGCTCGACGTCGTCGTCGAGCGGGACGGCACCTGGCGCTGGGACGACGAGGACGAGGCCGAGGTCGCGATCGACGCCGGCCGCCTGACGCACGAGCAGCTGGACCGGCTGCGCGCGGAGGGCGAGCGGATCGGGGCGCTGGCCGAGCGCGGCGCCTACCCGTTCGACGGGACGGACACCGACTTCCGCCCGGACCCGGACTGGCCGGTGCCCGAGCTGCCCGCGGGGCTGCTCGCGGAGCTCAGCCCGCGGTCAGGAAGAGGACCAGCGCCAGCACCGCGTTGACGACCGCGAGGATGACGACCGACTTCGTCGGGAGCACCGCCGGGAACGCCTTGCCGTGGATCTTCCGCCACCACACGACGCCGAAGACGCCCGCGACGAGGCCGAGGAAGCCGCCGAAGCCGCTGCTGAGCACAGCCCAGCCGACCATGCCGAGCAAGCCGACGCCGAAGGTCAGCAGCACCGCGGTGACGAACGTCTTGACGTCGGCCCCGCCGGTCTTGGGCCGGGGGACCGGCTCCGTGGAGTGGTAGGTCACGGTGTCATCCTAGGGTCATCCCGGCGCGAGCGCGGGGAGGTGGCGGAACCGCCCGGAACAGTGGGACATCCGACTAACGCGCCTCCGACCAAACGGTATCGTGTAGCCATGACCACCTCGACGCAGTTCGCCCACGTCCCGCACCCGAGTCCTGCGAGCGCGGACCGTGTCGCGGAGGTACTCGAGAAGCCCGGTTTCGGGCTCTACTTCACCGACCACATGGCGACCGTCAAGTGGTCGAAGACCGAAGGCTGGCACGACGCCCAGGTCGGCCCCTACGCGCCCTTCACGCTCGACCCGGCGACGTCGGTGCTGCACTACGGCCAGGCCATCTTCGAGGGGCTCAAGGCCTACCGTCAGCCGGACGGCACGATCGCGTCGTTCCGCCCGGACGCCAACGCCGCGCGGTTCCGGCAGTCGGCCGAGCGGCTCGCGATGCCGCAGCTGCCCGAGGACGTCTTCCTCGAGTCCCTGCGGGAGCTCGTCGCCGTCGACAGCCGCTGGGTGCCCACCCGCCAGGGTGATTCCCTTTACCTGCGGCCGTTCATGATCTCGACGTCCACCGGGCTCGGCGTCAACAGCCCGGCCGCCGACTACGTGTACGCGGTCATCGCGTCCCCGGCCGGCTCGTATTTCTCCGGCGGCGTGAAGCCGGTGAGCGTCTGGCTGTCGACGGAGTACGTCCGCGCGGCACCCGGCGGCACCGGCGCGGCCAAGTGCGCCGGCAACTACGCGGCGTCGTTCGTGGCGCAGGCGCAGGCCGTCGAAAAGGGCTGTGACCAGGTCGTCTGGCTCGACGCGGTGGAGCGGCGCTGGGTCGAGGAGATGGGCGGGATGAACCTGTTCTTCGTCTTCGGCTCCGGCGAGAACGCCCGGGTGGTCACGCCCGAGCTGACCGGCTCGCTGCTGCCCGGCGTCACCCGCAAGTCGCTGCTGCAGCTCGCTTCGCGGCTCGGCTACAAGATCGAGGAGCGCCGCATCTCCACCGACGAGTGGGAGAAGGCGGCGGCTTCGGGCGAGCTGACCGAGACGTTCGCGTGCGGCACGGCGGCGGTGATCACGCCGGTCGGGCACGTCAAGCACGCGGGCGGCGAGTTCACGATCGCCGACGGGCAGCCGGGCACGCTGACGATGAAGCTGCGCGAAGAGCTGACGGGGATCCAGGAGGGCACCCGTCCCGACGCCGACCACTGGATGGTCCCGCTCGCCTGACGACGGCAAAGGGCCCCGCACTTCCCGTGCGGGGCCCTTTTCGCGTGCTCAGGAGGCGGTGGCCGGGATGACCGGGCCGGAGACGCCGGCCTGCTCGTGCGTCGCGGTTTCGGCGAGGACGCGGGCGGCCATCATCAGCAGCGGCAACGCCGTCACGGCGCCGGTGCCCTCACCGAGGCGGACGTCCAGCTCCAGCAGCGGGCCGAGGTCCAGGTGCTCCAGCGCGAGCGAGTGGGCGGGTTCGGCGGTCCGCTGCCCGGCCACCCACCAGCGTCGCGCGCCGGGAGCCAGGTCCTCGGCGACGAGCGCCGCGGCGCACGCGACGAGCCCGTCCAGCACCACCGGCGTCCGGCGGACCGCGGCCTGGGCCAGGAACCCGGCCATCGCCGCGAGGTCCGCGCCGGCCGTGGTGCGCAGCAGGGCGATCGGGTCGGCCAGGACCGCGCGGGCCCGGCGCAGCGCGTCGCGCACCGCCGTCGCCTTGCGCATCCACGCGTCGTCGTCGATGCCGGAGCCGCGGCCGACCACCGCGACCGGCTCGGTGCCGGTCAGCGCGGCCACCAGTACCGACGCGGGCGTGCTGTTGCCGATCCCGAGGTCACCGGGGATGAGCAGGTCCGCGCCGCCGTCGACCTCGGCGTCGGCGATCGCGATCCCGGCGCGGACCGCGGCCTTGACCTCGTCGGCGGTCAGGGCGTCCTCGACGTCGATGGACCCGGACCCGCGGCGGACCTTGTACTCGCCGATCGAGCGCGTCGCGGGCGCCTCGGTGTCGACGGCCATGTCGACCACGCGGACGCTCGCGCCCGCGGCGGCGGCCAGGACGTTGATCGCGGCGCCGCCGGTCAGCATCGTGCCCAGCAGCTGCGCGGTGACCTCGGCGGGATAGGCGGAGACGCCCTTCGCGGCGATGCCGTGGTCGCCGGCGAAGACGATCACGCGCGGCCGGGTGAACGGCCGCGGCGGCGACTGGCCCTGGCAGGCCGCGATCCAGACACCCAGCTCTTCGAGCCTGCCCAGCGACCCGGCCGGCTTGACCAGCTTGTCGTGCAGGGCGATCGCGCCGGACCGGGCGTGGTCGTCGGGCGGGGTGATCTCGGGGAACTCGATGTCTTCCGGCTCCACACCAGGCCCTTTCTCGTGCACGGCAACGTCCACTGCAACGCTGTGGCCAACCTACCGGTGGGACGCGGCCGGTAGTCTCGCGGCTCGTGGAGACGACGGCGGCCGCGGTGGTGCTGGCCAGCGGCGCGGGCACCCGCGTCGGCGCGAAGCTGAACAAGGTCTACCTGCCCCTGGCCGGCCGGCGGGTGGTCGCCTGGTCGCTGGACGCCTTCAAGCGCGTCCCGGGCATCGGCGTGCTGGTGCTGGTGATCCGGCCGCAGGACCGGGAACTCGCCGACGAGGTGGCCGGCGACGGCGTCGAGATCGTGCCCGGCGGCGACACCCGCCAGGCGTCGGAGCTCAACGCGCTGCGCCACCTCGCCCCGAGAATCGCAGGCGGCCGGGTCGACGCCGTGCTGCTGCACGACGCGGCCCGGCCGCTGGTCCACCCACAGCTGGTCGAAGCGGTGCTGACCCGGACACGCGAGGACGGGGGGGCTGTGCCGGGCCTGGCCGCTGACGACGTCGTCGGGGTGGATGCCGGGCACCTGGTCGCCCAGGTGCCCGGCGCGATCCGCGTCCAGACGCCTCAGGGCTTCCGGGCCGGACCGCTGCTCGAGGCCTACGAACAGGCCGAGCGGGAAGGCTTTCTCGGGACGGACACTTCGTCGTGCATGGAGCGGTTCTCCTCCCTGCCGATCCGCTGGGTCCCGGGGGCTCCCGAGAACCTCAAGATCACCTATCCCCACGACCTGGTGGTCGCGGAGCGGCTGCTCGCCCGCCGAGCCTGAAAACCGCTAGGCGCACGCGGGCGGGCCGCCACCGTCGTCCTTTTCCCGGGCGGACTCGGGCGTGGTGCTCGTCGGCCGGATCATCACGTCGTGACGCAGCTCCGGCGGGATGTGGCACTGCGGCTGTGGCCGCAGCGCCTGCAGCGGCGCGCCCGGGGTGCCGGGCTCCGCGAGCGTGAGCACCGCCCGCAGCGTCCAGACCGGGGTGGCGTGGTACTGCCAGGTCACCACCCGCGGGCTGAACACGTCGGTGCCGGGAAAAGTCGGTACTCGGTAGGCGCTGGCGCGGTGCTCGTCCCGGAGGACGATGACGTCGGCGCAGGTCGGCCAGGTGTGGACCGCGGCGTAGAGCTCCGGGGCCTCGCGGCCGCCGAACAGGTGCAATACCCACTTGCGGCGCCGGAGCTCCTCGAGGAGTTCCTCGAGGCCCGGGCCGCTCGAACCGCTGTGTGCTGTGGGCGGGGACACACTTTCGAGGGTAACTTGCGCACTAGAGCGCAGTCCAGCACGTGTACTAGTACACCTGGGTGGTTCTGAACAGGCCTTTGTGGGACACACTCCGGCGTGCTAGAACACTTGTGCGTGATTTCCGGCGTGAGGAGCCGCCTTGCCCACCCTCGATCGTCCTGAGCCGCCGTACCTGCAGATCGCGGGCCGGATTCGTGAAGACATCCTGTCCGGCCGGCTGCAGGAGGGCGACGCGGTGCCGTCCGCCCGCGAGATCGCGCGCACGTGGGCCGTCGCCATGGCGACGGCCACCAAGGTCCTGGCCACGCTGCGCTCGCAGGGGCTCGTGCGCCCCGTGCGCGGCGTCGGCACGGTCGTCGACCGCGGCGGCCTGCACCGCACGGCCCGCGACCGCAGCGCCGCTTCGGCCCGCAGCGGCCGCATCTACCCACCCGGCCACTTCGCCGTGATCCGGTCCGCCGGCCTCGAGCAGGTCTCCGATCGCGCCGCGGCCGCGCTGGGCCTGGAGGAGGGCGCCCCGGCGATCCGCCGGCGGCGCACCACCTACGGGCCGGACTCGCGGCCGCTGTCGACGTCGACGTCGTGGTTCGACGGCGCGTTGTCGGCCAAGGCGCCGGCGCTGCTGGTGCCCGACCGGATCGTCGAGGGCACCTCGGCCCACGCGGCCGCGCGGCTCGGCACGAAGATCGTGACGACGCAGGAACGGCACGCGGCGGGCCGCGCGGACGAGGAGGAGGCGGCCGAGCTGGGGCTGCCCGCCGGGTCGCCGGTGCTGCTGGGCCGGAGCACCTTCCTGGCGGCCGACGGGACGGTCGTCGAGTACGGTGAGTCCGCCGCCTTGCCCGACCACTGGGTTTTCTACGAGTACACGACTGAGGACGGCGAATGAAGCACATCCACGCGGGCAAGGTCCGTGACCTGTACGAACTCGACGGCGGGGACATCCTGCTCGTCGCGTCCGACCGCGTCTCGGTCTACGACGTCTCGCTGCCGACGCCGATCCCGGACAAGGGCGCGCTGCTCAACCAGCTGTCGGCGTGGTGGTTCGAGCGGATGTCCGGCGTGGTCCCGAACCACGTCGTGTCGACGACGGACGTCCCGGAGCAGTTCGCCGGGCGCGCGATGCGCTGCAAGCCGCTGAAGATGGTCCAGGTCGAGTGCATCGCACGCGGCCACCTCGCCGGCCTGGGCCTGCGCGAGTACCAGCGCGACGGGGCGATTTCCGGCGTCGCGCTGCCGCCGGGCCTGGTCGAGGGCGACAAGCTCCCGGAGCCGATCTTCACGCCGACGACGAAGATCTCCGACACCGGCCACGACGAGTTCATGACCTTCGACGAGGTGCTGAACGAGATCGGCGAAGACACCGCGAAGCGGCTTCGCGAGCTGACGCTGGAGATCTACACACAGGGCGCCGAGCACGCGGCGAAGCAGGGCGTGATCATCGCGGACACGAAGCTGGAGTTCGGTTTCGACGCCGACGGCACGCTGACCCTCGGCGACGAGGTCCTGACGTCGGACTCGTCGCGCTTCTGGCCCGCCGACGAGTGGGAGCCGGGCCGTCCGCAGCACGCGTTCGACAAGCAGTTCGTCCGCGACTGGTCGCGTTCGACGGGCTGGGACCAGACCCCGCCCGGGCCGGAGATCCCGGCGGACATCGTCGAGCAGACGCGGCAGCGCTACACCGAGGTCTACGAGCGGATCACGGGGGAGACCTGGGTCCGTGGCTGACTGCGACCCGTACCAGCTGATCGACGACGTCGAGACGCTGCTGACATCGCGCGGGCTGGCACCCGCGCGGGTGCCCGGCCGCGGCGGCGACCGGCTGGCCGGGGCCAGCCGCCTCCTGCGCGGGTTCGGGCTCGAGCCCCGGATGGCCCCCGAGGACGCGTTCGACCTCGGGGTGCCGGTCCAGGGGCGGATCAACCAGGATTAGGGGCTCTTGGTCAGGCTGGCGTCACGCTCGACGACGTCACCGAGGACGTCGTCGATGGCCTTGAGCAGGTCGGCGTCGAGCTTCTTGCCGGCGGCCTTGACGTTCTCGTGCACCTGCTCCGGGCGCGAAGCCCCGATGATCGCCGAGGCGACGTTCGGGTTCTGCAGCACCCACGCGACGGCCAGCTGAGCGAGGGAGAGGTCCGCCTGCTTCGCGAGCGGCTCCAGCTCGGCGACGCGCTTGAGGACGTTCTCGTCGAGGAAGCGGGCGACCATGTTGGCGCCGCCCTTCTCGTCGGTGGCCCGCGAGCCGGCGGGGAAGTCGGCACCGGGCTTGTACTTCCCGGTGAGGACGCCCTGCGCGATCGGCGACCAGACGATCTGGCTCAGGCCTTCGCGCTCGGAAGCGGGGATGACCTGGTCTTCGATGACGCGCCAGAGCATGTTGTACTGCGGCTGGTTGGAGACGAAGGGGATCTTCAGCTCCCGCGCGAGGGCGGCACCGCGGCTGATCTGCTCGGCGGTCCACTCGGAGACGCCGACGTAGAGCACCTTGCCCTGGCGGACGAGGTCGGCGAAGGCGAGCATGGTCTCTTCGAGCGGCACGGTCCGGTCGAACCGGTGCGCCTGGTAGAGGTCGAGGTAGTCGGTGCCGAGCCGCTCGAGGGACGCGTTGGCCGACTCCATGATGTGCTTGCGGGACAGGCCCTTGTCGTTGGGGCCCTTGGGGCCGGTGGGCCAGAAGACCTTGGTGAAGATCTCCAGGCTCTCGCGCCGCTGCCCCTTCAGCCCGCGGCCCAGGACCGATTCGGCGGCGGTGTTGGCATAGACGTCGGCGGTGTCGAACGTGGTTATGCCCGCGTCGAGGGCGGCTTTGATGCAGGCGTGCGCCTGGTCTTCTTCGACCTGGGAACCGTGGGTGAGCCAGTTCCCGTACGAGATCTCACTGACGTTGAGGCCGCTACGGCCGAGACGACGAAACTCCATGGTGCGAGCTTAGGCGGTAATCGTTTGCTTTGCTAACGATCCTGGAGTGACTCCAGCTTCATTCGTCCTTCTTCTCGGCCGGCGGGCCGGTCTCGATCTCGAAGAACGGCAGCTTGAGGCGGAAGCGCTCGCCGTCCTTGCGTTTCGCAAGGTGGAGCCGGTAGATCAGCCAGGCGCCGAGGAAGACGATGACGAGGATGGCGGCGATGGCCCAGAGGCCGGCCGCGGACATCCCGGCGACGCGGGACAGGACGACTTCGAACGACACGCGCAGCCCTCACCGCCGACGAGTCTCGAGGCGTCCTCACCGGCCGGTCAGGGGTCGGTGTCCGCGTGTACTGCGCTGCCGGCTCACGCCGGCGGTCGTGCTCGGTATTCCGGCCTCGGATGACCTTCGCGCTCCGATAGCACGAGGGTCAGCGGAACACCTTTGTGCCCGGGCACGACCGAGAAATCACCCGTACCTGGGCGGGAGCGGGGCAGACTCCGCGCGCTACCGTGCGTTCGAGCGCGATAGCGCGAGGGGTGTGCCCCGCTCCGTACATGGTCAGGGTATCGCGGACAGCAAGAAGGCGGGTAGAGGCTCGCTCCACCCGCCTTCTCGAAACCAGCTCGGTTCGAAACAGACTCAGTCCGAAACCCGGCTCAGTTCGGGATCGGATCCCCCGGCTTGAGCCGCGGCTTAGGCACCCGCAGCCGCCGGATCTGGGAGGCGCGGACGAACGCGTACCAGCCGATCGAGCGGCCCGCGATCGCCTCCTTCGGGAACTTCTCCCGCGCCAGCTTCGCGATCTTGCGCCCGTTCACGAAGCCCTCGATCGCCATCACCAGCAGCATCGCCGTGCACAGCAGCGTGATGTACGACTGGACCTGGGGCAGCGGCACCAGCAGCGCCAGGAACACCAGGATCGCCAGCGGCATGAACAGGCCGAGGAGGTTGCGCCGCGTGTCGACCAGGTCGCGGACGTACGCCTTGACCGGCCCGCGGTCGCGCGGGAGCAGGTACTTGTCGTCGCCCGCCATCATGCGGTCGCGGCGGAGCTTGGCCGCCGCGCGGCGGTCTTCCTTCGTCTGCGGGTTCGTCTTGCGGAGCTCCTTGTTGCGCTTCATCGCCTCGCGCATGGAGGTGGGCGGCGGGGCCACCGGGCCGCGCCGCTTCGCCTCGGCGTCGCGTCGCTTCGGCGTAGCCTTGCCCTTACCGGGCGTGTACGACTTGCCGCTGACGTCGACGGCTTCCGTCGCCTCCGGCTCGTCGGCGGCGGTGTCTGTGGTGCTTCGGCGCAGGAACCTCACCTCACCAGGGTATTGCAGGCGTCACGCCGCCGTTCACCAGGTCGATCGATGTGCGACCATGGTGGGGGAACAGAACGGACGCTCCGGGTGTTGAACGCTCAGCACGAGGAGTATCCGCAGTGAGTTCGAACTTAGAGGGAGTGCCATGACGACCGCTGAGCACGCCGGCGCGACGCAGGCCGAGACCGCCGAAGAAACCCACGGCGTCACGCTGACCGACACCGCGGCTTCCAAGGCGAAGGCCCTGCTCGAGCAGGAGGGCCGCGACGACATGCACCTGCGTATCGCCGTCCAGCCCGGTGGCTGTGCGGGCCTGCGCTACCAGCTGTTCTTCGACGAGCGCTCGCTCGACGGCGACCTGTTCCGCGACTTCGACGGCCTCAAGGTCGCCGTCGACCGGATGAGCGCGCCGTACGTGTCGGAAGCCGTCATCGACTTCGTGGACACGATCGAGAAGCAGGGCTTCACGATCGACAACCCGAACGCCACCGGGTCCTGCGCCTGCGGCGACTCGTTCCACTGAGTCGACAGCGCCACGCGAAAAGGCCCCGCCTCCGTTCGGAGGGCGGGGCCTTTTCCGTTCTTGAGGGGGCTTACACGTAGGCGTCGAGCTCCGCGACCTGCGCGTGGCACGCCTCGTCGACCTGCCACGGCTTGGCCGTGACACGGGGCAGCGGGAGGTCTTCCGCCTGGAGCGTCGCCGGGATGAGCGCGCAGTCGGCGATCAGCTCGGACAGGGTCTCGGGTTCGGTGACGGCGTTCACGATTCGTAACGCTATTGAGCCGCTCTCGACTGGAGAAGGAGTACCAGCCGGTAGTGTCGGCTGGGCGTGCGCGAACTACCCGGTTGGGTCATGACCCGGGGGTAACTTCGCGCCATTTGCCGTGAGGTCGACCACACAAGGAGCAGCGGTGGCAGACAAGGCCAGGATCGCAGTGTCCGGCAGTATCGCAACCGACCACCTGATGCACTTCCCGGGCAGGTTCGCGGAGCAGCTGGTCGCCGAGCAGCTGCACCGGGTTTCGCTGAGCTTCCTCGCCGACGACCTCGTGGTCCGGCGCGGCGGCATCGGCGCGAACATCGCCTTCGGTCTCGGGGTGCTCGGTGTGCAGCCGGTGCTCGTGGGCGCGGTGGGCGCCGACTTCGCGGACTACCGGTCCTGGCTGGAGCGGCACGGCGTCGACACGTCCGGGGTGCACGTCTCGGAGGTCGCGCACACCGCGCGGTTCGTCTGCACGACCGACGAGGACCTCTGCCAGATCGCGACGTTCTACGCCGGCGCGATGGCCGAGTCCCGCAACATCGAGCTGCAGCCCATCGCCGAGCGCGCCGGCACGCTCAGCCTGGTGCTGATCAGCCCGGACGACCCCGAGGGCATGGTCCGCCACGCCGAGGAGTGCCGCCAGCGCGGGTACGAGTTCGCCGTCGACCCGTCGCAGCAGCTGGCGCGGATGAGCGGCGAGCAGGCGCGGGCGTTCGTGGCCGGCGCGAAGTACCTGTTCAGCAACGACTACGAGTGGGAGCTGCTGCTCCAGAAGACGGGCTGGACCGAGGCCGACGTGCTCGACCAGGTCGGCCTGCGGATCACGACGCTGGGGGAGAAGGGCGTCGAGATCGTCGGCAAGGACTTCGTCGCCCTGCAGATCGGCGCGGTCCCCGAGCGCGCGAAGGCCGACCCGACGGGCGTCGGCGACGGCTTCCGCGCGGGCTTCCTGGCGGGCCTCGACGGCGGCTTGAACGTCGAGCGCGCGGCCCAGCTCGGCTCGCTGATCGCGGTGCTGGTGCTGGAGACCGTGGGCACCCAGGAGTGGACGTTCGACCGCGCGGACGCCCTCGCCCGCATCGGCGAGGCCTTCGGCCCGGACGCGGCGGACGAGATCTCGGCGGTCCTGCCCGCCTGACGCCCGTGGTCGTGAGTGGGAAACAGGGTTAGAACACTGTTTCTCACTCACGACCGGCCGCGGCAGAGGTCAGAGCTTGACCGGGTACACCGGCTCCGGGATCTCGGGCTTGATCCGGTGCTCGACGAAGATGCCGTGCCAGAGCATGAACACGATCAGCGCCCACAGCTGGCGGCTGCGGTCCAGCTGACCCGCCTTGTGCTCCTCGAGCAGCGCCAGGATCGCCTTCTTGTCCAGCAGCTCCTCGGTCTTCGAATCCGAGATGATGCCCTTGGCCCAGTCGTACATCTCGTTGCGCAGCCACAGCCGGATCGGCACCGGGAACCCGAGCTTGCGGCGGTTCAGCACGTGCGCCGGGATGATCTTGGCCAGCGCCTGGCGCAGCGCGTACTTCGTCGTGCCGTGGGCCAGCTTCTGGTCCAGCGGGATCGACGCCGCGACCTTGAACACCTCGGCGTCGAGGAACGGCACCCGCAGCTCCAGCGAGTTCGCCATCGTCACCTTGTCGGCCTTGACCAGGATGTCGCCGCGCAGCCACGTGTAGAGGTCGACGTGCTGCATCCGGGCCACCGGGTCCCAGCCGCGCGAGACGTCGTACCAGGGCGCCGTGACGTCCTTGAAGCCCACGCCTTCCTGGTAGGTCTTCAACACGTTGCGCAGCTGGTCGTCGCGGAAGTTGCGGGCGTTGCCGTAGTAGCGGTCCTCCAGCGGCAGCGCGCCGCGGCGCAGCAGGTCCTTGCCGCGGGTGCCCTCCGGGATCTTCGTGGAGACCTTGCCGATCAGCTTCCGCATGCCGCCCGGGATCTTCTCGAACGGTGCCAGCGAGATCGGCTCGCCGTAGATCGTGTAGCCGCCGAACAGCTCGTCCGCGCCCTCGCCGGACAGCACCGCCTTGACGTGCTTGCGGGCCTCGCGGGCGATGAACCACAGCGGGACCAGCGCCGGGTCGGCCACCGGGTCGTCGAGGTACCAGACGATGAGCGGCAGCGCCTCCATCATCTCGTCCGCCGACACCGTCCGGACCACGTGCTTCACGCCGATCGCGGCGGCCGACTCGGCGGCGACGTCGACCTCGGAGTAGCCCTCGCGCTCGAACCCGGTGGTGAACGCGATCAGGTTCGGGTTGTGCTCCTTGGCCAGCGTGGCGGTGGCCGTCGAGTCGATGCCGCCCGAGAGGAACGCGCCGACGGTGACGTCCGGGTCGGAGATCATGTGCTTGCCGACCGAGTCGCGCATCACATCGGCGATGCGCTGGTGCAGCTCCTCGGCCTCGGCCTGGGTGTTCACCGGCTTGGCGGTGAACTGCGGGTGGAAGTAGCGGGTGAACGCCACCTCGCCGCCGGGGGCCACCTCGAACGAAGTGCCGGACTCGACGCGGCGGATCGCGGTGTGCAGCGACTCCGGCTCGGGCACGTACTGCAGGACGAGGTAGTGCTGCAGCGCCTTCCGGTCCAGCTCCTGCGCGACGCCGAGGACGTCCGAAAGCTCCAGCAGGCTCTTCTTCTCACTGGAGAACGCCACCCCGCCGGGGCCGGCCGAGTAGAAGAGCGGCTTGATGCCGAACGGGTCGCGCGCGCCGAAGACCCGCTTCTCCTGGGAGTCCCAGATCATGAAGGCGAACATCCCGCGCAGCCGCTTGACCCAGTCGGCACCCAGGTAGTGGAAGCCCGCGACGATGGCCTCGCCGTCGCCCTCGGTCTCGAACTTCGCCCCGTGCTGCTCGGCCAGCTCGGCCCGCAGCTCCAGGTAGTTGTAGATCTCGCCGTTGAAGTTCATCGTGTAGCGGCCCGGCGCCTCCGGCGGCCCCCAGACCAGCGGCTGGTGGGCGTGCTCGACGTCGATGAAGGCGAGCCGGTTGAAGCCGTAGACGACCTCGGCGTCGGCCCAGGTGTCCTGCTCGTCGGGGCCGCGGTGGCGCTGGCAGCGCATGGCCGCGCCGACGGCGTCACGCGCGTTCGCCGCGCCGGTCTCGGTCGCGCAGATCAGTCCAAGCAGGCCGCACACGGGTACTCACACACCTTCAGGGTCTTCGTGGGGCTGGGGAGCGCCCAGTATGCCGGGCACGCCGTGGCGAGTACCACGCGCGTCATCGGTTACCCCTTGGTCAGCGGGGAGCGTGAACTCGGCTAGGCTCCGGCCTGTCACAAAGATCTGTCGTAGGAGGCTCTGGGTGAAAGGGCGAGGCGCAGTGGGACAACCCAAGCGCACCCTGGGGAAGCGGACCGTGCGCGTAGCCGCGTTGGCCGTGCTGGTCGCGCTGACCGCGACGGGCTGCTCCGGCGACGAGATCCTGCGGTTCGGCTGGCCGGTGGGCGTCACGCGCCAGGCCGACGAGATGCGCACGCTGTGGACCTGGACCGTGGTGGCCGCGCTGGTCGTCGGCGCCATCGTGTGGGCCCTGATCTTCTGGACCGCGACGTTCCACCGCAAGAAGAAGACGGCCGACGGCGAGCCGGAGGAGCTGCCCCGGCAGTTCCAGTACAACATCCCGCTCGAGCTGTTCACGGTCGTCGTCCCGACGATCATGGTCTGCGTCCTGTTCTTCTTCACCGCGACGACGGAGTCGAAGGTCCTGGACAAGGTCCCGAACCCGGACGTCAAGGTCCAGATCGTGGCCTTCCAGTGGAACTGGGAGTTCAAGTACGAGGACGCGAACGCGGCGAAGCCCGACGGCAGCGGCCAGGTCAGCACGGTCGGCTCGTCCGGCGAGATCCCGCTGCTGGTGCTCCCGGTCGGCAAGGTCATCCAGTACGACCTGATCTCCACCGACGTCATCCACTCGTTCTGGGTCCCGGAGTTCAACTTCAAGCGGGACGTCATGCCGAACCCGGACAAGAACAACCAGGACAGCTCCTTCCAGAACACGATCGACCGCGAAGGCTCCTTCGTCGGCCGGTGCGCGGAGCTGTGCGGTACCTACCACTCGGTGATGAACTTCGAGGTCCGCGCGCTGTCGCCGGACAAGTACGACGCGTACATCGCGCTGCGCAAGCAGGTGAACCCGGCCACCGGCCAGACGTTCACCGCGTCCGAGGCGCTTTCGAAGATGAACTGCGGCGAGCTGTGCACCCCGCACGCGGTGACCACCCAGCCGTTCAACACCGACCGCACAGCGCGCAGCGCGTCCAACTGACGCCGCAGTCACACAGGGAGTAGGGAAAGACCCATGAAGGCCGAAGCCCGCATCTTCTTCATCGTGGCGACCTTCGCCGTGTTCATGGCGGCGGTGTACTGGGTGTGGACCGCGCTGGCCGCCACCCACGGGCCCGAGCCGGTGGGCATCGTCTCGCTGTTCCTGACCGGTGGCCTGGCGTTCCTCGCGGGCAGCTACATGCAGTTCGTCGCCCGGCGCATCGAACCGCGCCCGGAAGACCGCGAGGACGCCGAGATCAGCGACGGCGCCGGCGAGCTGGGCTTCTTCAGCCCCGGCAGCTACTGGCCGGTCTCCATGGCGGCCACCGCGGCGCTCGCCGCGCTGGCGCTGGCGTTCTTCCACATCTGGCTGCTCGTGATCGCCCTGGTCGCGCTGCTCATCACGATCGGCGGGCTGGTGTTCGAGTACCACACGGGTCCGTCGCACGACTGACCCGCCGCTTTCGATCGGACACTGTTTTCGCTGACTGGCCGCCCCGCTGAGGACTCAGCGCGGCGGCCAGTACTGCGAGCATGCCCAGTGCCTCGGGCCAGGTCGGGCGGTGGCCGTAGAAAGCGATGTCCACCAGCACGGCGACCACCGGGTAGAGGTAGGACAGCAGCGCCACGGTCGTGGTCGGCAGCTTGCCGATGCTCGCGTACATCAGGACGTACATCAGTGCGGTGTGGACGGTGCCCAGCAGCACCAGCCAGAGCAGCTCGCGCGGAGCCGTCGGCAACGGCGTGACGAACAGCACGGGCGCCAGCAGAACCGCGCCGACCGTCGTCTGCACGGCCGCGAGCAGGTGCGGGCGGATGTGCTTCAGCTGCTTCGCGACGAAGGACGCGCCGGCGTAGAGCAGGGCTGCGCCGAGGGCCAGCCCGATCCCGGCCAGCTGGACGGGCTTGCCGTCCTCGCCGTGCGCGGACAGGGAGATCAGCGTCACGCCGCCGAACGCGATCGCGGCCCGGACCAGGTGGCTCTTGGCGACCTTCTCGCCGAGGAACGCCGCCGCCAGGCCGACCAGGATGAGCGGCTGGGTGTGGTAGACGACCGTGCTGACCGAGATCGACGACAGCGCGTAGGACGCGAATAGCAGCACCCAGTTACCGACGAGGAACAGGCCACCGAGGACAGCCAGCCCGAGGTCGCGCTTCGACGGCCGCCAGGCCGGCAGCCAGCCGCGGGCGAGGCACCAGAGGACCAGCAGCGTCCCGCCGACGAAGCAGCGGGCGAAGGCCACAGCCGGCGCGGCCGCGCCGCTCTCGAGGACGACGGCGCCGATCGTGCCGGACATCGCCATCGCCGCGGACCACTGGAGCAGCGGGCGGGTTTCGGAGTTCGTCATGGCGTTCAGGTTCGTCCGGTCGCGCTCGGTCAACCAGTGTCAGAGATGACAACGACCGCAAAACTTGTGACATGCTGGCCGGCATGGACGTCAACCGGGTCGCGGTGGTGCTCGCGGACCACGTTTCGCCGTTCGAGCTGGGGGTCGCGTGCGAGGTCTTCGGCACCGACCGCAGCGCCGACGGCATCGAGGGCTGGGAGTTCGGGGTCTGCTCGCCCACGGGGGCGCCGGTGGCCAGCTGGTCGGGGTTCGGGCTGACCGGGCTTCGCGGCCTGGACTTCGCGGCGTCGGCCGAGCTGCTGATCGTGCCGACGTGCGCGCCCCGGACGGAACCGCCGCCCGCGCCGGTGCTGGACGTCCTGCGCGACGCGGCGGCGCGGGGCGCGTGGGTCGCGGGGTTCTGCGCGGGCGTGTTCACGCTGGGCTACGCGGGCCTGCTCGACGGCCGTCGCTGCACGGTCCACTGGGTGTACGAGGCGGAGTTCCGCGCCCGCTTCCCGACGGCGTCGGTGGACACGCAGGCGCTGTACGCCGACGACGGCGGGATCCTGACGAGCGCGGGCACGGTCGCGGCGGTCGACCTGTGCCTGCACCTCGTCCGGCGGCTGCGCGGCGTCACGGCGGCGACGACGCTGGCCCGCCGGATGGTGGCGGCGCCGTTCCGGGCGGGCGGGCAGGCGCAGTTCGTCCAGGCGCCGGTGCCGTCCGTGCCGGACGACTCGGTGGTGGCGGAGGCCCTGGAGTGGGTCGAGCGGCGGCTGGACCAGCCGTTCACGGTGGCCGAGCTGGCCCGGCGCAGCGGCCTGGGCGAACGGACGTTCCTGCGGCGGTTTTCGGCGGCCACGGGCACGACACCGCACCGCTGGCTGACCGAGCGGCGCCTGGACCGCGCTCAGGCGCTGCTGGAGGAGGGCCGCCTGTCGGTGGAGGACATCGCGACGGCCTGCGGGTACGCGTCGGCGGCGGCGCTGCGCCACCAGTTCAGCCGGCTGCGGGGGACGAGCCCGACGTCGTACCGGACGGCCTTCCGCGGCTGAGCGCGCTCAGGCGAACGCGATCCAGCGGTCCAGGACCGCCGCGGCGGCTCCGGAATCGATGGCCTCGGCCGCCCGCGTCAGTCCGCTGCGCAGATCGTCCTCGAGCGACCCCGAGAAGCCCGTGAACGCCGCCAGTGCCGCGGCCGCGTTGATCAGCACCGCGTCCCGGACCGGGCCGGGCTTGCCGCCCACCAGCTCGCGGACCACCTCGGCGTTCGCCGCCGCGTCGCCGCCGCGCAGGTCGGCCGCCGTGGCACGGGGGATGCCCACCGAAGCCGGGTCGAACGACGTGCGGGTCACCGTTCCGTCCGAGACCACCCACACCGACGAGGTGGTCGTCGTCGTGATCTCGTCCAGGCCGTCGTCGCCGCGGACGATCAGGGCGCGCGTCCCCCGGCGGGCGAACACCTCGGCCAGCACGTGCGTCTTGTCCTCGTACGCGCAGCCGATCAGCGCGCTGCCCGGCTGGGCCGGGTTGGTCAGCGGGCCGAGCAGGTTGAACGTCGTCGGGATGCCGAGCTCGCCGCGGACCGGGCCCGCGTGCCGCAGCGCCGGGTGGAACGCCGACGCCAGGAAGAACCCCACGCCGACCTCGGTGAGGCTGCGCCGGACGTCCTCCGGGGGCAGCGAAATCGTGACGCCGAGCGCCTCCAGCACGTCCGCCGCGCCGGACTTCGACGACGCGCTGCGGTTGCCGTGCTTGGCCACCGGCGCACCGGCCGCCGCTGTGACGATCGTCGCCATCGTCGAGATGTTCACCGAGTTCGAGCCGTCGCCGCCGGTGCCGACGATGTCGACCGCCGGGCGGTCCAGCGCGACCCGCTTGGCGTGCGCCAGCATCGTCGCCGCCATGCCCGCGATCTCCGACGGCGTCTCGCCCTTGGCGCGCAGCGCCACCGCGAACCCGGCGATCCGGGCCGGGCTCGCCGCGCCGCTCATGATCTGGTCCATCGCCCACGCCGTGTCCTCTTCGGACAGGTCGACGCGGGCGACGAGCTGCTTGAGCAACGGCGGCCAGGTGCGGGGGACCGGGGTGGTCACCGGGCTCAGCCGTTCACGACGGGGACCCGTCGCGCGCGCAGCACGTCGGCGACGGTCTCCGCGGCGGTCAACGGGTCCAGCGGGTGCACCAGCACGGCGTCCGCCTGCGACCACGTCGCCAGCCACCGGTCGTCCTTGCGCCGCACCGCGACCACGATCGGGGGACATTCGGCGATCTCGCTCTTCAGCTGACGGCACAGGCCGATGCCGCCGGTCGGCTGCGCTTCGCCGTCGAGGATCGCCAGGTCGACGTTGCCGGCGTCCACCTCGGACAGCACGTCGGCGATCCCGTCCGCCTCGACGTACTCCACGCGGCCCAGGTCGGCGGCGGGCCGACGGCCGACCGCGTTCACGATCGCCTCGCGCACCTCCGCCTTGTGGCTGAACACCAGGACCCGCATCGACCGCTCGCCCATTGAGCCCGCCTCACTCTCGTCACCACACGTCCGGGCCCGATCGTATCGGCCGAGACCGACATCACGCGGGCGCCTCCGGCTGGAGCGCGTCCCAGCCCGGCGCGTCGCCCCCGAGCCGCTGCGCCAGACCGGCCATCCGGGACCGTTCCTGGGCGCAGTGCAGGGCGTCGAGCACCTGGACGCGGACGGCGTGCGCCAGGGCCAGGTCACCCGAAATCCCCTGTTCCCGCAGGTCGTAGCCGTCCTGGGCGAGGATCGACGCCGCTTCGGCGAGCCTGTCCGGCGGGAGGAGCAGGTGGTGCCGCAGGACGGCCGGTGCCGTGCTGACCCAGGCGGGTGAACCGGCGAGCACGGCCGAGTCGGCGACGGCCGGGTCGAAGGCCTCGGCGACGATCTTCAACCCGGGCGTATCAGGCGTCAGACCGGCGCTTTCGCGCTTCTTGACCAGGTCACGCAGCCGTCCGAGTAAACCCATGAGTAGCCCTCACCTTCCCGGGCTCCCAGTGTGATCGGGTCCGCACGCGACTTGCCGTGGACCCACCCGGCGGGACGGCGGTGCGGGAGGACATAATGCGGGACGTGACAACGGCAGCTCCCACCATCAGTCAGCGGGTTCACTCGCTGAACCGGCCGAACATGGTCAGTGTCGGCACCATCGTGTGGCTGTCCAGCGAACTGATGTTCTTCGCCGGACTCTTCGCGATGTTCTTCACCGTCAAGGCGCAGAACTCGACCGGCGCGTGGCCACCACCTCTGCACGACGAGCCGTTCCACCTCAACGTGGCGTACGCGATCCCGTTCACGGTGATCCTCGTGCTGTCCTCGCTGACTTGCCAGTTCGGCGTGTTCGCCGCCGAGCGCGGCGACGTCTACGGACTCCGCCGCTGGTACATCATCACGTTGATCATGGGCGCGATCTTCGTCGGCGGCCAGGCCAACGAGTACCACAACCTCGTCGAAGAGGGGATGACGATCCCGTCCGGCCCGTTCGGCACGGTCTTCTACCTCGCGACCGGGTTCCACGGCCTGCACGTCATCGGCGGGCTCATCGCCTTCGTGTACCTGCTCATCCGCACGAAACTGAGCAAGTTCACGCCCGCCCAGGCCACGTCGGCGATCGTCGTGTCCTACTACTGGCACTTCGTCGACATCGTGTGGGTCGGCCTCTTCGGTGTGATCTACCTCCTTCCGTAGGTCCCACCCAGCCGCCACCACCTTCACCATCGGCCTGAACTGACAGCAAGGGTTGCCGCAAGATGACCACCAGCACCAAGTCCTCGGAGCGCCGCTACCGCGCGCGGTCGAAGCTGCGGAGGCGGTTCGCCGGCCTGCTCGCGCTCGGTATCGCGCTGGTGGGCGCCGGCGCTCTGTACGCCGTGTTCGCCCCCGAGCCGCAGACCGCGCAGGCCCAGGGCACCCCGGCGCAGCTGCGCCTCGGCGAGCAGGTCTACAACAACACCTGCATCGCGTGCCACGGCGCGAACCTCGAGGGCGTGCAGGACCGCGGGCCGAGCCTGATCGGCATCGGCGACGCCGCGGTGTACTTCCAGACTTCTTCGGGCCGCATGCCCGCCTCGCGCCAGGAGGCGCAGGTCGAGCGCAAGCCGCCGAAGCTGAGCGAGGCCGAGATCGACGCGGTCGGCGCCTACATCCAGGCGCACGGCGGCGGTGCCCAGCGTCCCGCCGAGAAGGGCGAGGCCCTGCGCGGCTCCGACCCGGCCCGCGGTGGCGAGCTGTTCCGCCTCAACTGCGCTTCGTGCCACAACTTCACCGGCCGCGGCGGCGCGCTGTCCGCCGGCAAGTACGCGCCGAACCTGGACCCGGCCAGCGAAGAGCAGATCTACACGGCCATGCTCACCGGGCCGCAGAACATGCCGAAGTTCTCCGACCGGCAGCTGTCGCCGGAGGAGAAGAAGGACATCGTCGCCTACGTGAAGTCGGTGTCCGACGGCAACAACAACCCGGGTGGTAACGGCCTCGGCGGGGTCGGCCCCGCATCCGAGGGCGTGATCGCCTTCATCGTCGGGATCGCCGCGCTGATCGGCGCGACGTTGTGGATTGGATCGAAGGCATGAGTGCCGAGGGGCCTAAGCCGCCGACGGAGGCGGAGCTGGCGGAGATGGACCGGGACCAGCTGGTCAAGCTGGGCGGCGCGCTCGACGGCGTCGAGCTCGTCGAGTACCCGACCCCGTGGCCCGTGGAGGGCACGCGGGCGGAGAAGCGGGCCGAGCGCCTGGTGGCGTTCTGGTTCGGACTGTCCGCACTGGCCGGGATCGGCTTCGTCGTCTCGCTCATCTGGTGGCCGTGGCAGTACGAGGCGCCGGACAACGAGAGCGGCCACTTCTGGTACAGCCTCTACACCCCGATGCTCGGTCTCACGCTCGGCCTGGCCATCCTCGGCCTCGGCATCGGCGTGATCCTGTACACGAAGAAGTTCGTGCCCGCCGAGGTCGCGGTGCAGGAGCGCCACGACGGCGACGGGAAGGGGTCGGCCGAGGTCGACCGCCAGACGATCCTCGCGCACCTGGCCGACGCCGGGAGCCGCAGCACCATCGCCCGCCGGTCGCTGGTCAAGCGCTCGGCGATCGCCGGTGCCGGCGCGCTGGGCCTCGCGGCCGCGGCGCTGCCGCTCGCGTCCTTCATCAAGGACCCGTGGAAGGACACCGACAACCGGGCGTCGCTCTGGCACACCGGCTGGCTGCCGAACTACCCCGGCGAGAAGGTCTACCTGCGCCGCGACACCGGCAAGCCCATCGAGGTCGAGCACGGCAAGGAGACCGAGGTTCCCCTGCTCAAGGCCGAGGACCTCGACGCCGGCGCGATGGAGACCGTGTTCCCGTTCCGCGAGTCCGAGCGGAACGACCAGGAGGCCCTGGCGGCCGCGCTGACCCGGATCGACAACCCGGTCATGCTCATCCGCCTGCGCCCGACCGACGCCGCCAAGGTGGTCAAGCGGGCCGGCCAGGAGGACTTCAACTTCGGCGACCTCTACGCGTACACGAAGATCTGCAGCCACGTCGGCTGCCCGACCTCCCTGTACGAGCAGCGGACCAACCGGATCCTGTGCCCGTGCCACCAGTCGCAGTTCGACGCCCTCCACTACGCCAAGCCGATTTTCGGCCCGGCGACCCGTCCGCTGGCCCAACTACCGATCACGGTGGACGAAGAGGGATACTTGATCGCGCGAGGCGACTTCATCGAGGCCATCGGTCCGGCCTTTTGGGAGCGTAAGTCATGAGTTCACTCACCACGCCGACCAAGGGGTCGAACCCGGTCGAGAAGGCTTTGGGCGAGGCCGCGGACAACGCGGACCAGCGGTACCACGCGGCCAAGGGCCTGCGGCACCAGCTCAACAAGGTGTTCCCGACCCACTGGTCGTTCCTGCTGGGCGAGATCGCGCTCTACAGCTTCATCATCCTGCTGCTCACCGGCGTGTACCTGACGCTGTTCTTCGACCCCTCCATGAAGGAGGTCGTCTACCAGGGCAGCTTCAAGAACATGCAGGGCCTGGAGATGTCGCGGGCCTTCGCGACCACGCTGGACCTGTCGTTCGACGTGCGCGGTGGCCTGTTCATGCGGCAGCTGCACCACTGGGCCGCGCTGATCTTCGTCGCGGCGATGGCCGTGCACATGCTGCGCATCTTCTTCACCGGCGCGTTCCGGCGCCCGCGTGAGGCCAACTGGGTGATCGGCGGCCTGCTGCTGATCCTGGGCTGCTTCGAGGGCTTCTTCGGCTACTCGCTGCCGGACGACCTGCTCTCCGGTACCGGTATCCGCGCGACGCTCTCGGGCATCGTGCTCTCGGTGCCGGTGATGGGCACCTGGATCCACTGGGCGCTGTTCGGCGGGGAGTTCCCCGGCGACCAGATCATCCCGCGCCTGTACACGCTGCACATCCTGCTGCTGCCGGGCATCATGCTCGCCCTGGTCGGGGCGCACCTGGCGCTGGTCTGGTACCAGAAGCACACGCAGTTCCCGGGCGTGCGCCGCAAGGAGACCAACGTCGTCGGCGTCCGGATCATGCCGTACTTCGCGCTCAAGGGCGGGGCGTTCTTCACCCTGGTCGTGGGTGTGCTGGCGCTGATGTCGGGCCTGTTCCAGATCAACCCGGTGTGGAACTTCGGCCCGTACAACCCGGCGCAGGTGTCGGCGGGCTCGCAGCCCGACTGGTACATGGCCTGGGCCGACGGCATGCTCCGGATCTGGCCGGCGTGGGAGGTCTACCTCGGGAACTACACGATCCCGGCGGTGTTCTTCCCCGGCGCGATCGGCATGCCGGTCCTGATCGGCCTGCTGCTGGCCTACCCGTTCCTCGAGCGGAGGCTGTCCAAGGACACCGCGCACCACAACCTGCTCCAGCGGCCCCGTGACGCACCGGTCCGCACGGCGCTGGGCGCGATGGCGCTGGGCTTCTTCATGGTCATCGAGCTGTCGGGCTTCAACGACATCATCGCGGACAGCTTCGACATCTCCCTGAACGCGACGACGTGGGCGGGCCGCATCGGCGTGCTCATCGTGCCGCCGGTGGCCTACTACCTGACCTACCGGCTCTGCCTGGGCCTGCAGCGGGCCGACCGCGAGGTGCTGGAGCACGGCGTCGAGACGGGCATCATCAAGCGGCTGCCGCACGGTGAGTTCATCGAGATCCACCAGCCGCTCGGTGGCGTCGACAGCCACGGCCACGCGATCCCGCTCGAGTACCAGGGCGCCTCGGTGCCGAAGAAGATGAACAAGCTGGGCTCGGCCGGTCAGGCCGTCCCGGGCACGTTCTGGTCGCCGGACCCGGCCGAGGAGACCGTCGCGCTGCAGCGGGCCCACGGCAACGGGCACGGCAACGGCAACGGGCATTCCGTCACCCAGGGCGAGCACGGCGAGATCGAGAGCGTCGAGACCGCCAAGGGCTCGGACCACTAGTTCTCCGCACACGACGAAGGCCACCTCCCGCGGGAGGTGGCCTTCGTCGTTGTCAGGCTTTGTCGCCACCGCGAAGCCGTGCGACGGTCTTCTGGGCCCGTGAGACGCGTGTCTCGGGCTTCTTGGCCTCCGCCACCCACTGGACGTATTCGCGCCGGTGTGAGGGCGGCAGGGCCTCGAACGCGGCCTTCGCGTCCGGCGCCCCGGCCAGGGCGTCGGTCAGCTCTTCGGGGAGGTCGCTCAATCTTCGGCGCCGATCGCGAAGGCCTGCTCGGTGTCGGCGCGGGAGTACGACCGGAACGCGATGTGCGTGACGGTGTCGAGCACCCCCGGCACCTTCCCGATCCGGCCGGGGATGAGGTCGGCCAGCTCCTCGTGCGCGGACACCTGGACGGTGGCGATGAGGTCGACGTCCCCGGCGCACGAGTAGACCTCGCCGACGCCGTCGATGTCGGCGATCGCCTGCGCCGCGTCCGGGATCGCGTCCGCCTCAACCTGGATCAACACGATCGCGGTGATCACCTGGGTCCTCCAAGACTCGTCTGCGGGGGTCGCCCGCGATCCTAGGCCGCGCTGTGCGCCAGCCAATGGTCAGCCAGCGCGCGGTCACCGGTGATGGTGACGTCTGCGGCGGGCCGGCGCCGGGTGAGGACGAGCAGCAGGTCCTGGACGGGGCCGGCGAGGGTGACGTCCGCGGCGGCCGTCTCCCGGGTCCACCGGACGCCGCCGGGTTCGCGGGTGACCAGCCAGCCCGGGTCCTGTCCGGGCCGGAGCTGGAGGGTCTGGCCGGTGCCGCACAGCTCGGCGAAGTCCGGCCGGAGGCTCGCGGTGACCGGGTTGGACAGCATCTCCAGCCACTCGCTGATCGCGTCGGCCGCGAGGTCAGGGGCGATTTCGACGGTCTTTCCGGTGGCGAGTGCGGCGTCAGCGTGGTGGATCGTCGTGTCGTGGAGCATCCGGCGCAGCCAGAACCGCGCCGGTTGCGGGCCGAAGAACGTCCAGACCGGCGTCTCACCCGCGTCGAGGACCGTCTTGGCGAGGTCGTCGGCGCCCTGGCGGAGCCAGTCGGCCCAGGCCGCGGGGGTGCCGGGGTCGGCGTCGACCGGGTCGGGGACCGGCGACGGCCCGGACCGGACGATGTCGGCGGACCAGCGGTGGGCCTGGCCGATGTGGCCGACGAGCACCCGCAGCGGCCAGTCCGGGCAGGTCGGGACGCGGGCGTCGGGGTCGGCGCCGGTGACGGTCTCCGCGAACGCGGCGGTGCGGGCGTGCAGTGCCTCGGCGAGGCTGGGGGTGTCCATGGCCGTACCGTAGGAATTCCACCCGGCTGGAGGTTCGACCGAAGGTGACCGAAGACACACTCGGGATCGGCGACCTCGCCCGGCGGACGGGGGTGCCCGTCCGCACGATCCGCTTCTACTGCGACGAGGGGCTGCTGGAGCCCGCCCGCAGCGTCGGCGGCCACCGCCGGTTCGACCGGGCGACGGTCGAGCGCCTGAACCTGGTCCGGCGGTTGCGCGGGCTCGGCCTGGGGCTCCGGTCGATCACCGACGTCCTGACCGGCGCCCGGTCGCTGGACGAAGCGGTGGCATGCGAGCGTGCGGCACTGGACCGTGAGGTGGCGACGCTGGCGTGGCGGCGTTCGGTGCTGCGCGCGGTGGAGGAGTCGGCACCGGCCGACCGCGCGGCCCGCCTGGAGCTGCTGACGGCGGTACGGGACGGGTTCGCGGCGCACGAGGCGCTGGTCCGCTTGTGGCACCCGATGACGACGGGCCCGATCCCCCCGGACACGGCACGCATGTTCCTGGACATCAGCGCCCCGCGGCCGCCGGAGCAGCCGTCGACGGGACAGGTGGTGGCGTACGCGTCCCTGGTGGTGCTGGCGGCGGACCGGACGCTGGCCGCCCACGTCCGGGCGAGCACGCTGACCGGCCACGAGCGGGTGACGGATCTGGGTGCGTTGCACGCTTCGGTGGCGGAGGCGTGCTCGCTGGCGTTCGCGTCGGTGGCTTCGGGCGCGGCGCCGGAGCCGGGGGAGGCTTTGGACCGCTTCGTGGCGGCGCACGCGGCGGCGGTGGGGGCGGGGGACACGCCTTCGTTCCGCCGGGCGTTGAACCTCCGCACGGCGCCTGATCGGGATGCGCGGGTGCGGCGGTATTGGCAGCTGGCGGGGGAGGTCACGGGGGAGCCCGCGCCGATGGGGGTCACGCACACGTGGCTGCTGGACGCCCTGGACGGCTCGGTGGCCTGAGCGCGGTCGGTTCGTTTCGGCGGGCCTGGCGCTCGGTTTCGCGTGGGTCGGGCTCGGCTCTTGCCTGGACCGCCAGGGTGCCCTTCAGCCCGCCGAAGCCGACCGGCGACCCTCAGCCACAGGGCGGAGCCGGCCCCTCGCGCCGAGCCGGTTCTCCTCAGCCCACGTGCTCCAGGGAATGTGCCGTCGAGACCAGGTCCAGCCAGCCCAGCCACCCGGCCACCGCGGCCGGCTCTGCCCACGGCCTCGTCGTCCGCACCAGCCGGACCCCCGGCCGGGCCAGCCAGCGCAGCAGCACCCCCACCTCCTCCGGTGGTGCTCCGCTCAACGGCCCCGGGTCGGGGAGCACCGTCTCCGCCGAGGCGACCAGTGCCTCCACCACCGGCATCGGTGGCACCCCGCGCCGGGCCACTCCCGCCGAGGCCAGGCGGCCGTAGCGGATCACCGACAGCTCCCAGCCTCCGTTGCCGTCCGGGGCCGCCGCGATCAGCTCCGCTATCGACGCCAGCGCCGTCTGGCGGTGGGCCCTTCCCAGTGCTCGGATCAGGCCCGCCAGCTCGTCGCGGTGGCGGGCCGCCTGCTCGTAGTGCCTGCCCTCCGCCAGCCGCTCCACCTGGGCCGCCGCCACGTGCAGGGGACGGCCGTCCAGGCCCGCGATCAGCCCCGACACCGACTCCACCGCCGGGACGTACGCCTCCACGCTCTGCCGTCCCGCGCACGGCGCTCCGCAGCGTCCCAGCTCCGCCAGTACGCACGGGGTTCCGTTCGCCGTCCGGGGCGAGATCCGCTGGGTGCACGTCCGCAGCCCCGACGCCCCGGCCAGCGTGTCCGCCGTCGCCTTCGCGTCCGCCTGGTTGCGGAACGGGCCCAGCACCCCCGGCCGCGGCAGCCGGACCACCGACAGCCGCGGGAACGCCTCCTCCGTCAGCCCGACCCACCAGCCCTGGTGCCGGTTCTTCGACCGCCGGTTGTACGCGGGCCGGTGTGCCGCGATCAGCCGCAGCTCGCGCACCTCCGCCTCCAGCGCGTGCGAGCACACCACGTGGTCGACGCGCTCGGCCAGCGCGACCATTTCGCGGATCCGGCTCCGGTTCTCCGAGCCGGTGAAGTACGTCCGCACGCGCCGCCGGAGGTCCTTCGCCGTGCCGACGTACAGGACCTCCTCCTTCGGCCCCCGGAAGAGGTAGACGCCCGGCGCCGACGGCAGGTCCGCCGCCAGGTGCCGCTTCGCCCGCTGCGCCACCGTGACCTCGGGCAGGTACCCCATCAGCTCCTCGAGCGAATGGACGCCCAGGTTGCCGACGCGCTCCAGCAGCCCGTGCAGCACGTCGACCGTCGCGCGCGCGTCGTCGAGCGCCCGGTGCGTCGGCCGGGTCCGCGCGCCGAACAGCATGGCCAGCGCCGTCAGGTTGTACCGGCCCACCTCGTCGCGCGGCACCACCCGCCGGGCCAGCCGGACCGTGCAGACGACCGTCAGCTTCGGCCAGACGTACCCGTGGCCTTCGCAGGCCGCCCGCATGTGGGACGTGTCGAACCCCGAGTTGTGCGCCACCAGCACCGAGCCGCCGATGAACTCCAGGAACGCCGGCAGCACCTCCTCGATCGGCGGGGCGTCGTAGACCATCGCCTGCGTGATGCCCGTCAGCGACACGATCTGCGGCGGGATCGCCATCCCGGGGTTCACCAGCGTCGCGAACTCGCCCAGCACCTCGCCCGAGCGGACCTTCACCGCGCCGATCTCGGTGATCCCCGACGGCCCCGGCGCGGCCCCGGTCGTCTCGAGGTCGAACACCACGAAAGTCGTGTCCCGCAAGGGAGTTCCGAGCTCGTCGAACGCGAGCTGGGCCTGGATCGAACTCATGTGCGGGACCTTAGAGGCGACCACCGACAATTTCGGGAGCGTCCCGAAGGGCACTGTCGGTTTCCGACCGTGCCCGGTCCGTGTGCCGCGCGGCGCGTGATGGGGGGCCGGGGCCTACCCTGGACCAATGCACCCGCAGCCGCTCGTGCCGGAGCAGCCCGAGGACCCCGCCGGTCCCTCGGGTGTCGCGTCGCGGCCGGAGCAGGTCGAGGGCCGGGCCGACGACCCGGCCGAGGGGTCCGCCGACCAGGACGAGCGGCCCGATCCGGCCACCTGGCCGGCGCTGCCGGAGCCCGTCCGCGACCGGATCGCCGAGCTCTCGGCGGCCGCCGTCGCGAAGCTCCCGGCCACGGATGTGCCCCGCCACCTGCGGCCCGTCGCCAAGTTCGCCCCGGCCAAGCGGGCCAAGCTCGGCGGTGCCGCCCTGCTCGCCGCGCTCGGCGAGTCGGCCCAGTTCCGGACCGCTGTCATCGAATGGCTGCGCGAGCACCGCACCGACGCGCTCGACCCCAACGCCGCCGACTCGGTCGCCGCGGCGGCCGCCGCCGTGCTGCTCGGTGAGTCCGGTGCCGCCGGGCGTGTCCGGCTCGTCGCCAAGAACGCCGAGGAAAACGCTCTGCGCGCCGAACGCGACGCCGCGCTGGCCCGCAGCCAGCGCCTCGAAGCCGAGCTCATGCAAGTGCGCGTCGAGCTCGCCGAGGCCAAGAAGGCCGCCGAAAGCGTGCGAGGCGAGCGCGAGGGCGAAGTCGAGAAGCTCTTGAAGCGCCTTCGCGAGCAAGGCGTCCAGCTCCGTCAGGCCAGGGACGCGGTCGAAGCGGCGTCGGCGGAGACGGCGCGCGGGTCCGCCGCCCGCGTCGAGGAGATCGCCGCCCTGACCGCCCAGCTCGGGCGCGAACGCCAGCGCGTCGCCACCGAACGCGCCCGCGCCGAACGCGCGGTGGGTGACGCCGAAATCGCCCGCCAGTCCGCCCGCGAGGCCCGGGAGGCCGACGAAGTGCGGCTGGCGCTGCTCATCGACACCATCGACGGCGCCGTCACCGGCCTGCGTCGCGAGCTCGCCCTCGGCGCCCGCGGCGCGCGGCCCGCAGACATGGTCCGCGGCGCCAGCACCGGCTCCGGCCAGGGCGGCAAGATCGCCGACGTGTCCACGTTGGACCGCTACCTGGCGCTGCCGAACGTGCATCTGATCGTCGACGGCTACAACGTCACCAAGACCGGCTATCCCGAGCTCGCGCTGGCCGACCAGCGCGACCGGCTGATCCACCAGCTGTCCGCGCTGGCGGCGCGCACCTCGGCCGAGGTGACGGTCGTGTTCGACGGCGCGGGCGTGCTGTCGGTCCCGGCTTCGGTGCCCCGCGGGGTGCGGGTGCTGTTCTCCGACCGCGGGGTGCTCGCCGACGACGTGATCCGCAACCTGGTCGCGGCCGAGCCCGCGGGCCGGCCCATGGTCGTGGCGACGTCCGACCGCGCGGTGGCGGACTCCGTGCGGGGCGGCGGGGCACACCCGACGCCGTCCGCGGTGCTGGTCAGCCGCCTCTCGCGGGTCTGACCGACGGAAATTGTCGGTGGTGTCGCCTACCGTCCTCCTCAGCAAGTCCCGGTAGTCAGTCCCGGCGTGAGGAGGAGCACATGAACGACAACCCCGAGCTGTCCGAAGTGGACGTCTCGCACATTTCGGTTGCGGACATCGAAACCGTGGTGGTCGACTGCGACCGCTGTGTCGTCCGCGGCATTTCCTGCCACGACTGCGTCGTCAGCGTCCTGCTGGGCGCGCCACCCGCCGTCGTGTGGGACGCCGACGAGCGGCGGGCCCTCGACGCGTTCGCCGACGCGGGGATGATGCCCCGGCTGCGGCTGGTCGAAGGACCGCTCCCGCACACGGCCTGACGGGCCCGTTTCGTGTCGGCGCGCCGAGTGGTCGATCGGGTCAGGTGAACGGTAGGTAGCCGAATCGAGGTCGGAAGAAACCCCAGCGTGTAACGCCCATCACAACTTTTCTTCGATGCTGGTCCGATGGTGTTTAGCGGCACTACGGAGAGTTTTTGCCCCCCGGGTGGTGGACGCGGTGGCGGTCTTTTCGTAACCTGTCCGAGATCTCGTGGCCCCTGGCCGTCGATAAGGGCGGCGACACGGGATCGCCGCCGGACGCAGCTTTGTCGGGAAGCTGGGAACCGGAACCACCACCGCGTGCTGAAGTTGTTGCAGCAGAAGACGGCTCGCACGCGGTGTGGGACAGCGGCGAAGAGGAACCCCCCGACCTCTTCGTGCCCCGGTCCCCGTCGGCGGCCGAGACGCAAAGGAGACCCGCGCGACCGTGCAGTCGCATTCCCTCAGGCGCGTGGTTTCAGGTGCCCTCGCCGCGGCTTCGGTGATCACCCTCGTCACCGTGGCGCAGCCGTCGGCCACCGCCGCCCCCATCCCCGTCCTCCAGGCTCCCCCCACCGGTTCGGACGCCCTCGCCAAGTACCGCGACCTCGCGGCCCAGGCCGAGAAGCTCAACGAAGACCTGCTCAAGGCCCAGGACGACCTGAAGGCCAAGCAGGGTGAGCTCGACAAGGCCACCGCGGATGTCAACGCGGCGAAGGACCAGGCCGCTTCGGCGACCGAGAACCAGAAGAAGTACCAGACCCAGGTCGACAAGTTCGCCGGCGCGTCGTTCACCAGCGGCGTCCAGCTGAACAAGCTGTCGGCACTGCTGGCCGGGACGTCCACTCAGGACTTCCTCGACCGCTCCTCGGCGCTGGAAGTCATCGCGACCGAGAAGAACGGCGCGATGGGCAACCTCACCGGCGCCGTCCAGCAGGCCACCGATGCCACGAACAAGGCTTCCGACGCGGCGAAGCGTGCGACAGACGCGCGTGACGCGGCGGCGAAGCTGACCGATGACATCCGGGGCAAGCAGAAGTCCCTGAACGACCAGATCGACCAGCTCAAGGCGGCCAACAAGAGCCTGAGCGCGGTCGACAAGGCCGCCCAGGGCGACAAGGGCGGCTCGCCCACCGGACTCAAGGCGCCCACCGCGGCCGCCCAGACCGCGCTGGACGCGGCGCTGGGCAAGCGGGGCAGCGCGTACGTCTGGGGCGCCACCGGGCCGAGCACGTTCGACTGCTCCGGCCTGATGCTGTGGGCCTACAAGCAGGCCGGCATCACGCTGCCGCGGTCGAGCCGCGAGCAGTCCACCTTCGGCGCCGCGGTGCCGAGGGACCAGCTCCAGCCGGGCGACCTCGTGTTCTACTACTCGCCCGTTTCGCACGTCGGCATGTACATCGGCGACGGCAAGATGGTCCACGCGCCCGACACCGGTGACGTCGTGAAGATCTCGCCGCTGCAGAGCCAGTACGCGGGAGCGCGACGCCCGACGTCGTGACCCCGGGCAGCTCGTGAAGGGGCGGTACCGCACACGCGGTGCCGCCCCTTCGTCGCGCTAGCCTCTGGGACGTGCTCAAGACCCTGCTCGTGACCAACGACTTCCCGCCCCGGCCCGGGGGGATCCAGAACTACCTGAACTCCCTCGCCACCCGGCTGCCGGCGGACGACCTGGTCGTCTACGCGCCGTCGTGGGAGTCGCGGACGGGGTCGCACGAGGAGTTCGACGCGGAGGCGCCGTTCGAGGTCGTCCGGCACCCGACGTCGCTGATGCTGCCGACGCCGGACGTCCTTCGCCGCGCGAAGCAGATCATGCGGGCGCGGGACTGCGAAGCCGTCTGGTTCGGTGCCGCCGCGCCGCTCGCGCTGCTGGGGCATTCGCTGCGCCAGGCCGGCGCGCGCCGCATCGTGGCGTCCACGCACGGCCACGAGGTCGGCTGGTCCATGCTGCCGGGCTCGCGGCAGGCCCTGCGGCGCATCGGCGACACCGCCGACGTCGTCACCTACGTCAGCCGCTACACCCGCGGCCGGTTCGCCGCCGCCTTCGGCGCGATGGCCGGGCTGGAGCTGCTGCCGTCCGGAGTGGACACCGAGCTGTACAAACCGGACCCCGCGGGCCGCGCGGAAATCCGGGCGCGGCACGGCCTGGCCGACCGCCCGACGATCGTCTGCGTGTCCCGGCTCGTCCCGCGCAAGGGCCAGGACCAGCTGATCCGCGCGCTGCCGAAGATCCGCGAGCGCGTGCCGGACGCGGCGCTGCTGATCGTCGGCGGCGGCCCGTACCGCAAGACGCTGACCGGGCTCGTCGCCGAACTGGGCCTCGGGCGCGACGTCGTGCTCACCGGGTCCGTGCCGTGGGCCGAGCTGCCCGCGCACTACGCCGCCGGCGACGTCTTCGCCATGCCGGCCCGCACCCGCGGGAAGGGCCTCGACGTCGAAGGGCTCGGCATCGTCTACCTGGAGGCCTCGGCGACCGGCCTGCCGGTGGTCGCGGGCAACTCCGGCGGCGCGCCCGAGACGGTGCTCGACGAGGTCACCGGGCACGTCGTCGAGGGCCGGGACGCCGGCCAGCTGGCCGACACCCTGTCCAGCCTGCTCGCGGACCCCGTGCGGGCCCGCCGGATGGGCCAGGCCGGGCGGGCCTGGGTGACCGAGAACTGGCGCTGGGACGCCATGGCCGGGCGGCTGTCCGGGCTGCTGGACGGCGATCCCGTCTCCGTCGTCCGCTAAGGCGTGCGCAGGGCCGGGTGCCGCGGGTCGTCGACGCGCACGACGACGTCGGCGAGCGAGCCCGGATCGACTTCTTCTTCGTACCGCTCGTAGGCCGGGACCGCCCAGGCGTCCGGCACGCGGCGGCGCAGGGCGGCGGGGGAGAGCCACAGGTGCACGGCCAGGTCGAAGGCCAGGCCGGCACCCAGCAGCAGTTCGCCGTCGAGGAGCACGACCCCGCCTTCGGGGACCGGCACGCGCTCGGCGCGGGTCGCGCGGTCGCGCTCGGCGTCCCACAGCGACGGCAGGACCTCGCCGGACCCGGTTTCCCCCAGCGGGTCGAGGACTTCGCGGCGGAGGGCGCCGAGGTCGAGCCAGCCGGTGTAGCGCGCGTCGGGGTTGGTGCGGCCGTGCTCGAAGCGCAGGGACGCGGGCCGCAGGAAGTCGTGCGCCGAGACGCGCAGGGCCGCGCGGCCGCGCAGGCGCAGCGGGCCGGCCAGGGCATCGGCGAGTTCTGTGGTTTCCGTCGCACCCGCCGCGCCGTCGACGGCGACCGCGATCCGTCGGCGCCCGGTGAGCGCGTCGATGCGTTCGGTCAGTTCTTCGGCCAGCACGGCGGGGGAAATCGGGCGGTAGCGCACAGGTGACGATCCTGCACCCGGGCCGGGGCCGGGTTTTGTCGTACCCCGGTGGGAGGATGGGGACATGACTTCTTCAATGGGGAAGACGGCCGATGTGGGGTGGAACATCGGGGTTTCCCGGACCTTGCCGTACGCGGCGGAAACGGTGTGGGACTTCCTGGTCAGCCGCGAAGGCGTCGCCATCTGGCTCGGCCCCGGGGTCGAGCTGCCCCGGGTGAAGGGCGCGGAGTACGAGACGGTGAACGGCACGGTCGGGGAGATCCGCGCCTACGTCGAAAACGACCGGGTGCGGCTGACGTGGCGGCCGAGCGACTGGGACCACGACTCGACGGTCCAGGTCCGCCTGAGCGGCTCGGGCGCCAAGACCACGCTGCGGTTCCACCAGGAATGGCTTTCGGGCGCGGAGGAACGCGAGGAACAGCGGGCATACTGGCAGGACGTGACCGAGCGCGTGGTGGCGGCACTCGCCGAGCGCTGAGGCTGACTGCATGGGGGCGGGTATGACTCTGGAAGTGGCCGAAGACTTCGCGCAGGACGCGCACCTGTTCGCGGCGATGCTGCGGGCGGGCGGGCCGGTGCGCCGGGTCCGGATGCCGCGTGGGCTGGACTGCTTCGTCGTCACGGATTTCGCACTGGCACGGGCTCTGCTGGCGGATTCCCGGCTGCACAAGGACAACCGGCGCGCGTACGAGCTGTTCGAGGCGAAGCTCCCGGCCGGGGCGACGAACCAGGGCGGCTTCGGCGAAGCGCTCGGGCGCCACATGCTCAACACCGACCCGCCGGACCACTCGCGGCTGCGCAAACTGGTCAACAAGGCGTTCACCGGGCGGACGGTGGCCCGGCTGCGGCCGCGGATCGAAGAGATCACCACCGAGCTGCTCGACGCGCTGGCCGGGCAGGAGCGCGTCGACCTGCTGCCGGCGTTCGCCGCGCCGCTGCCCATCACGGTGATCTGCGAGCTGCTGGGCGTCGCGCCGGAGGACCGCAACGAGTTCTCGGCCTGGTCGAAGACGCTGCTGAGCTCGTCGACGCCGGAAGACGCGCAGCACGCGGCGCAGAGCATGCTCACCTACCTCACCGGCCTGGTCGAGCAGAAGCGCGCCGAGCCGGCCGAAGACCTGCTGTCGGACCTGGTCCACGCGAGCGACGACGGCGACTCGCTGTCGCAGGACGAGCTCATCGCGATGGCGTTCCTGCTGCTGGTCGCCGGCCACGAGACCACGGTCAACCTGATCGCCAACAGCGTCCTGGCGCTGCTGCGGGAGCCGGAGCAGCTGGCGCTGCTGCGCGCCGACCCGTCGCTGATGCCGGGCGCGGTCGAGGAGTTCCTGCGCTTCGACGGCCCGATCCACCTGGCCACGCTGCGGTTCACCGACGAGGCGGTCGAGGCGGGCGAGGTGACGATCCCGGCGGGCGAGTTCGTGCTGATCTCGCTGCTGGGCGCGAACCGCGACGACGAGCGGTTCCCGGACGCGGACCGTCTCGACGTCACGCGGGCGGCGGGCGGGCATCTGGCCTTCGGGCACGGCATCCACTACTGCGTGGGCGCGCCGCTGGCCCGCCTGGAGGCCGAGATCGCCCTGGCCGGCCTGCTGGCGCGGTTCCCGGACCTCGCGCTGGACGCGAAGCCGGACGAGCTGGTCTACCGGTACAGCTCGCTGGTGCACGGCCTGGAGGCCCTGCCCGTCCGCTTGTGACGCGTATCACTCGTTATCGGCCGAGAGGCTCCCTCGCGCGTGAAAGCGCCGAAGCCCGCACGAGAGGTGCGGGCCGGGTGAGGGGGAGTCACCTTGAGAACCAGATTTTTCGCGATGGTGCTCGCCGTGGTCGTGGCGGTCGTGGGCTGGGCGGTCCCGGCGGCCGCGGCCGGGGTCGACCTGCGCGGCACGGCGGTGGTCGAAGGCGGGCCGTACCTGCCCGGTGACCAGGTGACCGTCAAGTACACGGTCACCAACGCCGGCGACAGCGGGGTGTACTACGCCCGCGGCTATTCGGTCGTGCTGGGCGGCACGGGGTTCGGCGTGGAAGAGGGCTGGGGCGACCTGGGGCCCGACGGGCTCGGCGCGAACTTCGCGCCCGGGGAGTCGCGGGACTACCTGCTCAAGGGCCACCTCGGCGGCGTCGCGAACGGCGATTCCGCACTGCGCTTGGCGGTGCGGTCCGGGGACGGCCCGCTCCTCGCGGTCGCCGACGTGGCCGTGCCCGTGGTGCGCGCCGAGGGCCGCAGCGCCATCGGCGGTCAGGTGTTCGGGGACGCCGACCAGGACGGTGTCGCCGACCCCGGCGAGGAACTCGCCGGAGCGCACGTCGAGCTGAACGGCTACAACGTGCACGAGACCCGGACGACCGGCGCCGACGGCCGGTTCTCCTTCCCGGACCTGCCGCCCGGCAGTTACGACCTCTACCTCTCGAGCGCGCCCGACGGCTGGCTGCCGCTCGGCGGAGGGCGGACCGTCCGTGTCGACGGCTCCGTACCCGTGGTCGACGTGCCGCTGCCGGCCGTGCGCCCGTTGTCCGAGACGCTGCGCGCGAAGCTCTCGCTGGACAAGGAGACCTACCACGCGGGTGACCCCGCGGTCATGACGGTGAAGCTGGTGAACACCGGCTCGCGGGTCATTTCGGGCCTTTACGGCGCCTGTGACGGCATCGGCTACGGCCGCGACCTCGACATCACCTCGGCCGGCTGGGGCGAGCTGGACTACTTCGGTGCCGGAGCCACGATCCGGCCGGGGGAGACCCGCGTGTTCCGGGTGCCCGGCACGGTTCGCGACGTCTCGGGGAGCTGGGGGTTCCTCGAGCAGTACTGCGACTTCGGCAACTACGAGAAGTACAGCGGCGAACCGAAGGGCCGGGACACGGCGAAGGTGACCGGGCGGACCGGGACGAGCACCGGCCGGATCGTCACGGAAACCGGTGACGGCCTGGCCGGGCAGCCGGTCAAGGCCACCGACGTCGACACGCACCGGGTGATCACCGCGACGACGGGTGCCGACGGCAGCCTCACCTTCACCGGTCCCGCGGGGCGCTACGAGCTGTCGGTGCGCGGGCCGTGGGTGCTCGACGGGGCGGCGCCGGTGTACGTCGTGGCGGCGCCCCTGAACGGCAACGGATGGGTGTTCACGAGGCGCGCGGCCTGAGCCGGTTAAGGTCGGCGGATGGACTCCGCCGACCTGCTCGCCCTCGACGCTCAGCACGTTTGGCACCCCTACGCGCCGATGCCGGCGAAGGTGCCTTCGCTGCTGGTGACCGAGGCGAGCGGCGTCCGGCTGAAGCTCGCCGACGGCCGCGAGCTGGTCGACGGGATGTCGTCGTGGTGGTCGGCCGTGCACGGCTACCGGCACCCGGTGCTCGACGCCGCGCTCGCCGAACAGGCCGGGCGGATGAGCCACGTCATGTTCGGCGGCCTGACCCACGAGCCCGCGATCACCCTCGCCAAGACCCTGGTCGACGTGACGCCCGAGGGCCTCGAGCACGTCTTCCTCTGCGACTCCGGCTCTGTGTCGGTCGAGGTCGCCGCGAAGATGTGCCTGCAGTACCAGCGTTCCCGCGGGCTGCCGGAGAAGCGCCGGCTGCTGACCTGGCGCGGTGGTTACCACGGCGACACGTTCACGCCGATGAGCGTGTGCGACCCCGACGGCGGCATGCACTCGCTGTGGCGGGGCGTGCTGCCCGAGCAGGTCTTCGTGCCGGCCCCGCCGTCCGGCTTCGACACCCCGCCCGACCAGTCCTACTTGGACACGCTGGCGGACGCGATCGGTGCCCACGCCGGGGAACTGGCCGCGGTGATCGTCGAACCGGTCGTGCAGGGTGCCGGCGGGATGCGGTTCCACCACCCCGCCTACCTGCGTGCGCTGCGGGAAATGACCGAAGCGCACGACGTGCTGCTGATCTTCGACGAGATCGCGACCGGCTTCGGCCGCACCGGCGCGTTCTTCGCCGCCGAGCACGCGGGTGTGACGCCGGACGTGCTCTGCCTCGGCAAGGCGCTGACCGGCGGCTACCTGAGCATGGCGGCCGCGCTGTGCACGCCGGAGGTCGCGGCGGGGATCTCCCGCGGCGCGCTGCCGGTCCTCGCGCACGGGCCGACGTTCATGGGCAACCCGCTGGCCTCGGCGGTGGCGAACGCCTCGCTGGGACTCCTCGCCGGCGGCGCGTGGCGCCAGGACGTCAGCCGGCTCGAGAAGGGCCTGCTGGACGGCTTGGCGACGGCGCGCGACCTCGGCTCGGTGGTGGACGTCCGGGTGCTCGGCGGCATCGGCGTGCTGCAGCTCGACCACGCGGTCGACATGGCGGTGGCCACCGACGCCGCCACCGGGCTGGGCGTCTGGCTGCGGCCGTTCCGGGACCTCGTCTACGCAATGCCGCCGTACGTTTCGACTGACGACGACCTCGCCGCGATCACCCGTGCGATGCTTGCCGTGGCCGAAAAGGCGTGAATTCAGCACATCGGGTGTGACCACGCGCACACCGAGACCCGAAGGTCTCTCACCGTCGCGCTGCGTGCCGGTGCGCGGTCCACACCACGCGATCGGCGGAGGTTCCGGGCCGGTTTTCCCCGGAAAGGTCCGGGAAACCGAACCGGACCGTACCGGGACAAACGCGAGAAATGCTTGCGTAGCGGACTTTTCGCGTCGCATCGGCGATCCTGCGTCCATGATCGAGATCGTTCGTGGTGAACACGACACCGGACCGCCGAAGAGCCCGAAACTCCCGGAGAACCTCAAGCACGATGTCCTCGCTTCGATAGTCGTCTTCCTCGTCGCCGTCCCCCTGTCCCTCGGCGTGGCCTTCGCCGCCGGGGCGCCGCTGCTCTCGGGCCTGATCTCCGCCGTCGTCGGCGGGCTGGTCGCGAGCCTCCTCGGCGGATCGCCGCTGCAGGTCAGCGGCCCGTCCGCCGCCCTCACCGTGGTGCTGGCCGACACGATCGCCACCCACGGCTGGCCCGTCACCTGCGCGATCACCGTCGCCGCGGGCCTGCTCCAGATCCTCTTCGGCCTGACCCGCCTCGCCCGCGCCGCGCTCGCCGTGTCGCCGGCCATCGTCCACGGCCTGCTCGCCGGCATCGGCGTCACGCTCGTGCTCGGCCAGCTGCACGTCGTGCTCGGCGGCTCGGCGCAGGGTTCGGCGCTGGCCAACGTCCTCGCGTTGCCCGGGCAGATCGCCGCGCACCACGACCAGGCCGTGCTCGTCGGCGTCGTGACCCTCGCGGTGCTGCTGGCCTGGCCGCGGCTGCCGCGCCCCGTCCGCCGGGTGCCCGCGCCGCTGGCCGCGATCGCGCTGGCCACCGGTCTTTCCGTCGCGGTGGGCATGACCCTGCCGCGCGTCGACCTCCCGGCCGGGCTGCCGGAGCTGCACGTCGTGCCGCGGCTGCCGGACGGCGGCTGGGGCGGTTTCGCGCTCGCCGCGCTCACCATCGCGCTGATCGCCGGCCTGGAAAGCCTGCTGTCCGCGGTGTCCGTCGACAAGCTCCGCGGCGGCCAGCGCACCGATCTCGACCGCGAGCTCGTCGGGCAGGGCGCGGCGAACGTCGCCGCCGGCGTCCTCGGCGGGTTCCCGGTCACCGGCGTCATCGTGCGCAGCATGACCAACTACGAAGCGGGCGCGCGCACCCGCGCGTCGGCGATCCTGCACTGTGCCTGGATCCTCGCCGCGTGCCTGCTGTTCACCGGTGTCCTGCGGCTGATCCCGCTGGCCGCGCTCGCCGCGTTGCTGGTCTACGTTGGCGCGAAGCTCGTGAACCTCCACGGGCTCAAGGAAGTGCGGCGCCACGGCGACCTGCCGGTGTACGCCGTCACGCTCGCCGGCGCGGTCGCCGTCAACCTGCTGACCGGCGTCGCGGCCGGGGTCCTGCTGGCGCTCGCGATGATGCTGCGGCGGATGATCTTCTCCGGGATCCACATCGAGAAGGACGGCGACCGCCACCGCGTCGTCATCGAAGGGGCGCTGACGTTCCTGTCCGTGCCGCGGCTGACCCGGGTGCTCGCCGAGGTGCCGCCGCACGCCGAAGTCCGGCTGGAACTGCTCGTCGACTACCTCGACCACGCCGCGTTCGACTGCCTGCGCGGCTGGCAGCAGGCCCACGCCGGGCCGGTGAC
Source organism: Amycolatopsis sp. NPDC114505 (assembly GCF_055633615.1). NCBI lineage: Bacteria > Bacillati > Actinomycetota > Actinomycetes > Pseudonocardiales > Pseudonocardiaceae > Amycolatopsis > Amycolatopsis sp. NPDC114505. The sequence continues at coordinate 61,988 of NZ_JBVKDV010000002.1, forward strand.
GGTCGACGAGATCGGGCACCCGTGGTTCGAACGCGGCACCGCCGGCGCGCCGACCGTGCGCCGCAGCGTCGCCGCGCGCGTCGTGCCGCGGTGGCTCGCGCCGTGGTCGGAGTGGCAGGCCGAGCACGTCGTGCTGCCGGCCCAGCGCACGGCCAGTTCCCTGCTGTGCCGCGGTGCTTCGGAGTTCCACCGCCGCACGGCGCCGCTGCTGCGCGACACCTGGAGCGGGCTGGCGAACGGGCAGCAGCCGCACACGCTGTTCATCACGTGCGGGGACGCGCGGATCGTGCCGAACCTCATCACGACGAGCGGGCCGGGGGACCTGTTCACGGTGCGGAACATCGGCAACCTGGTGCCACCGGCCGACGGGGACGACTCGTCGGTCGGGGCGGCGATCGAGTACGCCGTCGGGGTGCTCGGGGTCGCCGAGATCGTGGTGTGCGGGCATTCCGGCTGCGGGGCGATGAAGGCATTGCTCGGGCAGGCACCGGATGGGCTGGTGCAGCTGGGCAGCTGGCTGCGGCACGGCGAAGCGACGTTGCGTCGACGGAGTCGTGAGGCTCCGCTGCTGCTCGGCGGCGGCCGGCCCGCCGCCGAGGCCGACCAGCTCGCGTTGCAGAACGTGGTGCAGCAGCTGGAAACCCTGCGCGGCTACCCGGTCGTCGCGGAGGCGCTGGCGCGCGGCGGGCTCCGGCTGACCGGGATGTACTTCGACGTCGGCGCCGCGCAAGTGTCCCTTTTGGACGATGCGGCGCGCGGGTTCGTGCCGGCGGGGGCGCTGGAGCACTGACGCGGGCGAGGGCCGTCTCCGGGGTTCGGGGGCGGCCTTCGCTTGTGTCGTACGGCTTTCAACTGTCACGCGACCGAAATGATCTTGTGAACGGCGAGTGAACTCGACGTCCGATTTGTGACGTTCAGGCTAAATATGGCCAGTTGTTCACTCGAACGGGTGGCACATAGCGGACATTTCACACGATTTCCGGTTGCATGGTGATCATGAGACCCCTCGCCGTGCTCCGCCACGACCTGCCGGCCTCACTGGTCGTCTTCCTCGTCGCAGTGCCCTTGTCCCTCGGTATCGCCCTCGCTTCGGGCGCGCCGGTCGCCGCCGGGCTGATCGCCGCTGTCGTCGGTGGCATCGTCGCCGGCGCCCTCGGCGGCTCCGCGCTCCAGGTGAGCGGGCCGGCCGCCGGCCTGACCGTCGTCATGGCCGAAACCATCCAGACGTTCGGGTGGGCCGTCACCTGCGCGATCACCGTCGCCGCCGGCGCGTTGCAGATCCTGCTCGGACTGAGCCGGATCGCCCGCGCCGCGCTGGCCATCTCGCCTGCCATCGTGCACGGCATGCTGGCCGGCATCGGCGTCACGATCGTGCTCGGCCAGCTGCACGTCATCCTCGGCGGGAAGGCCCAGAGCTCGGCGGTGGAGAACGTCGCCGAGCTGCCCGGCCAGATCGTCGCCCACCACGACTCCGCTGCCCTGATCGGCCTGCTCACCATCGCGATCCTGCTGCTCTGGCCGAAGCTCCCGGCCGCCGTCCGCAAGGTGCCGGGGCCGCTGGCCGCGATCGCCGTCGCCACGGGCGTTTCGGTGGTCGCCGGGATGACGCTGCCCCGCGTCGAGCTGCCCGGTGACCTGCTGGACGTCCACCTGGTCCCGCAGCTGCCGGGCAGCTGGGGCGGGTTCGCGCTCGCCGTCGTCACCATCGCCCTGATCGCCAGCGTGGAGAGCCTGCTCTCGGCGGTCGCGGTCGACCGCCTGCACACCGGCCCGCGCGCGAACCTCGACCGCGAGCTGGTCGGGCAGGGCGCGGCCAACATGCTGTCCGGCGCGATCGGCGGGCTGCCGGTCACCGGCGTCATCGTCCGCAGCTCGACGAACGTCGCCGCCGGTGCGAAGACGCGGGTGTCGGCGGTGCTGCACGGCGTCTGGGTGCTGCTGTTCGTCGTCCTGCTGGCCGGGCTGATCCAGAGCATCCCGCTGGCGGCGCTGGCCGGGCTGCTGGTGCACGTCGGCGCGAAGCTGGTCAACCCCGGGCACATGAGGACCGTCCTCGCCCACGGTGACCTGCCGGTGTACCTGCTGACGTTGGCCGGCGTCGTCGTGTTCGACCTGCTCACCGGCGTCCTCGCCGGGATCGGGCTCGCGCTGGTGCTGATGCTGCGCCGGACGTTGTGGTCCGGCATCCACGTCGAGCACGAAGGCGACGCCTGGCGCGTGGTCGTCGAAGGCGTCCTGACGTTCCTGTCGGTGCCCCGGCTGTCGAAGGTGCTCGGCGGCATCCCGGCCGGGGTGCCGGTGCGGCTGGAGCTGGTCGTCGACTACCTCGACCACGCGGCGTTCGAGAGCTTGACGACGTGGCAGCAGGCGCACGAGCGCGCCGGCGGCGCGGTGGACGTCGACGAGGTCGGCCACCCGTGGTTCGGCGAGGGCAAGGCGGGCCGTCCGACGCGGTCCCGGCTCGCCGCGAGCCGGGCGGTGCCCCGCTGGCTCGCGCCGTGGTCGGCGTGGCAGGCGGTGGAAGGGATCCCGGCCCAGCAGACCCGCCGCGGCGCGACGGAGTTCCACCGCCGGGCGGCGCCATTGCTGCGCGACACGCTGTCCGGCCTGGCGGACGGCCAGCGGCCGCGGACGTTGTTCATCACCTGCGGCGACTCCCGGATCGTGCCGAACCTGATCACGACCAGCGGCCCGGGCGACCTGTTCACGATCCGCAACATCGGCAACCTGGTGCCGCCGGGGCAGGCGGACCCCTCGATGAACGCGTCGATCGAGTACGCGGTCGGGGTGCTGGGGGTGGAGGAGATCGTGGTGTGCGGCCATTCGGGCTGCGGCGCGATGGCGGCCCTGGCCGACGGCCCACCGGCCGGGCCGTTGTCCGTGTGGCTCCGGCACGCGGAGCCGAGCGCGCACCGCACGGGCTCGGCGACGTTGGACGGCGGGGTTCCGGAGCGGGAGGGTGATCGGCTGGCGTTGCACAACGTGCTGCAGCAGCTGGAGCACCTGCGGGAGTACCCGTCGGTGGCGGCCGCGGAGGCGGCGGGGAAGGTCCAGCTGACGGGGATGTACTTCGCGGTGGGGACGGCGCAGGTTTATTTGTTCGATGGGGTGGAGCGGACGTTCCGCCCGGCGGGGGCTTCGGCGGTGGTGCCGGGCGCTTGAGGCGGAGTGGCTCGCGCTGCGGGTGGTTGCGGTGCGGGCTTGCGCCGGGGTGGTTGCGGTGCAGGCTTGGCTGGAGGTGGCTTCGGTGGTTTGTGCCGGAGCCTGGTCGGGCCTGCACCGACCCCGGCCGGAGTCTGGGCCTCGGTGATTGGGGCCGGAGGCTGGACGCCCGGGCGGGCCCGGCCGAGGCCGCCCGGCGGCGGGTTGTGGTCAGCGAGGTCCGGGACCAAGTCTCTCCGGTCCGCCTCACTCGCCCGGAGCGGCCGAGCTTCGCTCAGCCGCTCCGGGCTCCGTTTGGCGGGCGGCTTGCGGCAGCGGGTCCGGGGGCCATGGCGCTGCGGCCTCGCTCGGCCGCGACCGTAGGGTCCGCTCTGCCGCTCTGCCGCTCTGCCGCTGGGCCGCTGGGCCGCTCGGCCGCTCGGCCGCGGGGCCGCTGGGCCGCTGGGCCGCGGGGCTGCTGGGCCGCTGGGCCGCGGGGCTGCTGGGCCGCTGGGCCGCGGGGCTGCTGGGCCGCCGGGCCCGCCGGGCCGCGGGCGTGGGGCGGTCGGCCCCCGGCACCAGCCGGGCCGGCCGCGGCCGGTCGGAGATTCGTCGGCCGCGGCCGCACCCGGGCCGCGCCTCACCCCCCGACCCCCCGAACCCGCCTCCGACCAGGGCACCTTCCCCCACCACCCCCGGCCATCCGGTGCCCGCGGTGCGCGCCCACTACCGCAGTCACTAAGTTGATGGTCCGTGACCATGCTGGTGATGACGGGGACCGGGACCGGGGTCGGCAAGACGATCACCACGGCGGCCATCGCCGCGCTCGCGGTGGCCGGGGGGCAGCGCGTTGCCGTCCTGAAACCCGCGCAGACCGGGGTCGGCCCTGATGAGCCCGGGGACCTCGCCGATGTCCGGCGCCTCGCCGGCCGGGACGTCACCACCCGGGAGCTGCGGCGATATCCCGATCCCCTCTCGCCGGAGGCCGCCGCGCGGCGTAGTGGGCTTCCCTCGCTCGATCCCGGGGAGATCGCGCGGGCCGCCTCCGACCTCGACAGCGGGCACGACCTCACCCTCATCGAAGGTGCCGGGGGACTGCTCGTGCGCTTCGACAAGGCCGGCTCCAGCCTCGCCGACGTCGCCTGGTCGCTCGGGTCGCTCGTCATCGTCGTCGCCGAAGCCGGGCTCGGGACGCTCAACGCCACCGCGCTCACCGCCGAGGTCGCCACCAAGCGGGGCCTGACCGTCGCCGGGGTCATCATCGGCTCGTGGCCCGCCGAACCGGACCTCGCCGCGCTGTCCAACCTCGAAGACCTGCCCGTCGCGGCCGGGGCGCCGCTGCTCGGTGCGCTGCCCGCCGGGCTCGGGGACGCCTCGCCCGAGGAGTTCCTGTCCGCCGCGCGGGCCGGGCTGTCGCCGTGGTTCGGCGGCGAATTCGACCCCGAGCTCTTCGCGGGCTGCGCTTCCGCCGGGAAGTGACCTGCGTCGCTGTCGTCCCGGCGTGCCGTCGTGCACGATGAGGGACGCTTCCACCACGATCAAGGAGACGCCGTGACCGCAGTCCCGGACACCGATGTCCTCGCCTACGCGCGCGAGCACGTCCTCGAAAACGGCGTCGGCCTGGGCGAAGCCGAAGTCCTCGAGGTGCTCCGGCTCCCCGACGACCGGCTGCCCGACCTGCTCGCCCTGGCGCACGACGTGCGGATGCGCTGGTGCGGACCCGAGGTCGAGGTCGAAGGCATCATCAGCCTCAAGACCGGCGGCTGCCCGGAAGACTGCCACTTCTGCTCCCAGTCCGGCCGCTTCCCGACGCCGGTGCGCTCGGCGTGGCTCGACATCCCGAACCTGGTCAAGGCCGCCCGGCAGACCGCCGAGACCGGCGCGACGGAGTTCTGCATCGTCGCCGCCGTCCGCGGGCCGGACAAGCGGCTGCTCGCGCAGGTCCGCGAGGGTGTGAAGGCCATCCGCGAGGACGGCAACGACATCCAGATCGCCTGCTCGCTCGGCATGCTCACGCAGGAGCAGGTCGACGAGCTCGTCGACATGGGCGTGCACCGCTACAACCACAACCTCGAGACGGCGCGCTCGCACTTCCCCGAGGTCGTCACCACCCACACGTGGGAAGAGCGCGCGGACACGCTCCGGATGGTCGCGAAGGCGGGCATGGAGGTCTGCTGCGGCGGCATCATCGGCATGGGGGAGACGGTCGAGCAGCGCGCGGAGTTCGCGGTGCAGCTGGCCGAGCTCAGCCCGCACGAGGTGCCGATGAACTTCCTCATCCCGCAGCCGGGCACGCCGTACGAGCACTACGAAATCGTCGAGGGCAAGGACGCGCTGCGGACGGTCGCGGCGTTCCGGCTCGCGATGCCGCGCACCATGCTGCGCTTCGCCGGCGGCCGCGAGCTGACGCTGGGCGACCTCGGTGCGGAGCAGGGCATGCTCGGCGGCGTCAACGCGATCATCGTCGGCAACTACCTGACCAACCTCGGCCGCCCGGCTTCGGCGGACCTCGCGATGCTCGACGACCTCAAGATGCCCATCAAGGCCCTCAGTGACAGCCTCTGACGCTGCCTTCTGCGTCCACTGTGGACAGTCGTCGGACGGCGGCGCCGACCACCCGGCGTGCCACAACCCGAGGACGGCGCTGGAGCCACCGCGCTACTGCACGTTCTGCGCGCGGCGGCTGGTGGTCCAGGTGAGCCCGCTGGGGTGGACGGCCCGCTGCAGCCGCCACGGCGAGACGGCGAGCGGCTGACGACGGCGTCGCGCCGGGCCCCGCGACACGACCGGCGGCTCACCGCCGCCACGCACCGACCGGTTACCCTCAGTCGCACCGTGTCGCAGGAGCATGGCGCAGGAGGGAGTCCGGGTGAGTGAGTCGTCGGGGCCCGCGCACCGGCCGTCGGCCGTGGCCGGCCCGTGGTCGGTGCCCGTGCTGGTCCGGGAGCGGCGGCCGCGGGTCGTCGTCAAGGCCGACCTGCTGCCCGCCGTGAGCGTGCTCGGCACCCTCAGCCTGCTGAGCTTCCCGCTCGCCTTCGCCTGGTCGCGCCTCGCGCCGCCGGAGCGCGTGCGCATCATCGGCTCCGACGGCACCCAGGGCGCCCTCGAGCTGGAGAGCTGGCACCGCTTCGACGACCTCGCCGTCTTCGGGCTCATGACGCTCGGGCTGGGGATCGTCGTCGGGGTCGTCGTCTGGCTGCTGCGCGAGCGCCGCGGGCCGGTCGTGTTCCTCGCCGCGGTGCTCGGCGTCGCCCTCGCGAGCGCGCTGGCCATGCTGCTCGGCGTCGGCTGGGCGAACAGCCACTACGCGATCGCCAGCGCGCCCGCGCTCGGCTCGGTCATCGAACTGGCGCCCCGCCTGGAGTCGTGGTGGGTGCTGCTCACCGGCCCGCTCGGCGTGACGGTCGTCTACAGCCTGCTCGCCACCTGGAACGGCCGCGACGACCTCGGCCGCCGCCTCGGCTGAACCCCGCCCCGGGCCGGGGCGTTTCCCCTAGAGTGGTGCCCTCGACCACAGGGGGTTCAGTGACCGAAGACATCGAGGTTTCGCGGCCCAACGCCGTCCGTTTCCCGGGCATCAGCCCGCGCGCCTACGAACACCCGGTGGATCGCGGCGCGCTCGCGACCCTGCGGGCGGTGCCGGGGTTCGCCCAGGTCGTCAAGGCCGTTTCGGGGTTCTACAACGAGCGCGGCGAGCGGCTGATGGCGCTCGCGTCGTCGATCCGCGTCGGGCCCAAGCAGTACCCGGAGATCGATCGCCTGCGCCACGAGTGCGCCGAGACGCTGGACCTGCCCGCCGTGCCGAACGTGTTCGTCTACCAGGACCCGCGGGCCCAGGCGTCGGCGGTCGGGATGGACGAGCCGTTCATCCGGGTCAGCACCGGGCTCGTCGAGCTGATGGGCCACGAGTCGCTGCGGTTCGCGATCGGGCACGAGATGGGGCACGTGCTGTCCGGGCACACCGTCTACCGCACGATCATGGTGCGCCTGATCGGCCTGCAGATGTCGCTGTCGTGGACGCCGGTGAGCGCGCTCGGCATCCGGGCGATCATCGCGGCGCTGCGCGAGTGGTACCGCAAGGCCGAGCTGTCGTGCGACCGCGCCGGGCTGCTGTGCGGCCAGGACCCGACGGCCGCGCTGCGCGCCCAGATCCAGATCGCCGGCGGCGTCGACCCGGCCCGCATCGACATCCCGTCGTTCCTCCAGCAGGCCAACGAGTACGAGTCGGTCGACGACATCCGCGACAGCTTCCTCAAGCTGCGGTTCGTCGAAACCGAGACGCACCCGTTCGCGGTGGTCCGCGCGGCGCAGCTGCAGAAGTGGGCGGCCTCGGAGGAGTACCGCGCGATCCTGGCCGGCGACTACCCGCGCCGCGACGACGACGCGCCGACGTCCGACTGGAAGGACGACCTGAAGTCGGCCGCGAAGTCGTACAAGGACTCGTGGAGCTCGTCGACCGACCCGCTGACGAAGGTGTTCAGCGACGTCGGCGAAGCGGTTTCCAGCACGGCGGGCAAGGTCTGGAACAAGTTCGGCAACGGGAACGGCAACGGCGCCGGGGACTGAGTCAGTTGAGGCTGGCGGGCTTGCCGAGATCGGTGAGCTCGCCCGGCGGCAGCGGCACCGCGCCCAGCGTGTCCAGGAACCCCGCCTCCCGCGTCAGCAGCCGGCACGCGATGCGGAGCCGGCGCAGGGGGTGGCGTTCCTCCAGCAGCCGCTGACGGTCTTCCAGCGGCAGCAGGCAGTCCGCAGCCAGCTGGTAGGCCAGCTCGGCGAGTTCGGTGTCCGCGTCCGGGGTGTTCCAGTCGTCGCTGCGCCACGCCGTTTCGCAGTAGCGCCGGTGCGCCGTGCGGGCGACCACGGCGAGGCGTTCGGCCATGTCGCCGGACGGCGCCACCGGGTCGTCGTCGACCCACTCGACCGAGGCGATCAGGTACGGCGCCGAGACGCAGTCGAGCTCGGTGAGGCGGAAGCGGCGCTGGGCCTGCGTGACGACGTCGAACCGGCCGTCCGGCAGGCGCTTCGCCTCGCGCAGCACCGTGCTGCAGCCGATTTCGTACAGCTGGTCCAGACCACGGACCTCGCGGGTCAGTGACGACCGCAGGGCCACCACGCCGAACTCGCGCCCCGGCACGGTGCCGCTGACGAGATCGGCCATCAGCTGCCGGTACCGCGGCTCGAAGATGTGCAGCGGCAGCTTGGTCCCCGGGAGCAGAACCGTCTGCAGCGGGAACAACGGCAGCAAGGTCGTCGTCGCGTCGCTTTCCGATTCCGGCTCTGTCACGCGTCAACCGTAAGGGGAGAACGCCTTCCGCGCAGGATGGTCACCGGTTGGGCGGCTTGAGCACCGCGAACGGATCGGTGATCTGCATGCCTTTGCCGGCGAAGGAGAACAGGGCCGCGGGACGCCCGCCCGCGCGGCCGGGCGGGGCCGTGTGACCAGTGGGAACCAGCAGGCCGCGCCGGGAGAGCACCCGCTGCAGGTTGGTCGCCGAGACGCGGTAGCCCAGCGCCGCCGAATACAGCCCGCGCAGCGCGGAGATCGTGAACTCCTCGGGTGCCAGCGCGAACCCGAGGTTGGTGTAGGAGAGCTTCGAGCGCAGCCGGTCGCGGGCGCGCAGCACGATCGCCTCGTGGTCGAACGCCGTCCGCGGCAGCTTCGCGACGTCGTGCCACTCGGTGTCCTCGGGCACCTCGGGGTCGGCGTCGGAGGGGACCAGGGCGAGGAACGCCGTCGCCACCACGCGCGGGCCGGGGACCCGGTGGGGGTCGCTGAACACCGCGAGCTGCTCGACGTGCTCGATCCGGCGGACGTCGACCTTCTCCTTGAGCTGGCGCCGGACCGACGTCTCGACGTCCTCGTCGGGCCGCAGCCGCCCGCCCGGCAGTGACCAGCGGCCGAGGTGCGGGTCGAGCGCGCGGCGCCACAGCAGCACCCGCAGTGTGTCCGAGCGCACTTGAAGGACCGCTCCCAAAACCTCGTGGGCCAGGGGTGCCTGGGTGTTAAGATGACTTCGCACGGTTTTCGATTATAAGGCGAAAACCGGAGACAGGTCCAGGAGGGCCCGATGACCAGCACGTTGGTTCCGGAAGGTCTCACCCCGTTCGGCGGGGTCGAGGCGAACGCGGAGTGGGCGGAGGAGGTGCGGCGCCTGGCGAAGCAGCGCGACGCGGTCCTGCTCGCGCACAACTACCAGGTCCCGGAGATCCAGGACATCGCCGACCACACCGGCGACTCCCTCGCGCTCAGCCGCATCGCGGCGAGCAGCGACGCGTCCACCATCGTCTTCTGCGGTGTGCACTTCATGGCCGAGACCGCGAAGATCCTCGCCCCGGAGAAGACCGTCCTGATCCCGGACGCGCGGGCCGGCTGCTCGCTGGCCGACTCCATCACCGGCGCCGAGCTGCGCGCCTGGAAGGCCGAGCACCCGGGCGCCGTCGTCGTCTCCTACGTCAACACCACGGCCGAGGTGAAGGCCGAGACGGACATCTGCTGCACGTCCTCGAACGCGGTCGACGTCGTCGCGTCCATCCCCGCTGACCAGGAGGTTCTCTTCCTGCCCGACCAGTTCCTCGGCGCGCACGTCAAGCGCGTGACCGGCCGGGACAACATCCACATCTGGGCCGGGGAGTGCCACGTCCACGCCGGGATCAACGGCGCCGAGCTGGCCGAGCGCGCGGCCGCGAACCCGGACGCGGACCTGTTCATCCACCCCGAGTGCGGGTGCGCGACGTCGGCGCTCTACCTGGCGGGCGAGGGCGCGGTGGCGCCGGATCGGGTCAAGATCCTCTCGACCGGCGACATGGTCCACGAGGCCCGCGACACGAAGGCCAAGACCGTCCTGGTGGCCACCGAGATCGGCATGATCCACCAGCTCCGCAAGGCCGCGCCGGGCATCGACTTCCGCGCGGTGAACGACCGCGCGTCCTGCCGGTACATGAAGATGATCACGCCCGCGGCCCTGCTGCGCTGCCTGCGTGACGGCCTGGACGAGGTCCACGTCGACCTCGAAACCGCCTCGAAGGCTCGTGCTTCGGTGCAGCGGATGATCGAGATCGGGCAGCCTGGCGGCGGCGAATGACCACGCCGGTTAATGACCCCCAGGCGAAAACTCCGGTTTGGGAGGCTCGCGCGGATCTGGTCGTGGTCGGCAGCGGCGTCGCCGGCCTGACCGCGGCGCTGCGCGCGCAGGCACTCGGGCTGCACGTCCTGGTCGTCACCAAGGCGGCGGTCGAGGACGGCAACACGCGCTGGGCCCAGGGCGGCGTCGCCGTGGTCCTGGAAGACCAGCACGACCTCGACGACTCGGTCGCGAAGCACGCGGAGGACACCTTCACCGCGGGTGCCGGGCTGGTCGACGAGGCCGCCGCCCGCTCGATCCTCGACGGCGGCCCGGCGGCGATCGCCCGGCTGCGGGCCGACGGCGCGACGTTCGACTCTTCGGGTGACGGCCTGCTGGCCCGGGCCCGCGAGGGCGGGCACAGCGCGTTCCGCGTCATCCACGCGGGCGGGGACGCCACCGGCGCCGAGGTCGAACGCGCCCTGGTCGCGCAGGCCGGGCAGGCGCGGGTGCCGGTGCTGGAGCACCACATCGCCGTCGACGCGCTGCGCACGCCGGGCGGACGGGTCGCCGGCATCACCGTGCTCGATCGCAACGGCGTCCCCGGCGTCGTCCGGGCGCCGGCCGTGCTGCTGGCCAGCGGCGGGATCGGGCAGCTCTACCAGGCGACGTCGAACCCGGAGATCGCCACCGGTGACGGGCTCGCGCTCGCGCTGCGGGCCGGGGCGACCGTCGCGGACATCGAGTTCGTCCAGTTCCACCCGACCGTCCTGTTCACCCCGGGCGCGCGGGGGCGCCGCCCGCTGGTCACCGAGGCCGTCCGCGGCGAGGGCGCGACGCTGGTCGACGGCGCCGGGCTGGCGGTCATGGCGGGCGTGCACCCGCTCGGCGACCTGGCGCCCCGCGACGTCGTCTCGGCGGCGATCACGCGCCGGATGGCTTCGGCGCCCGGCGGGATCGACGACCACGTCTTCCTGGACGCGACGTCGATCGCCGGGTTCGGGCAGCGGTTCCCGACGGTGTTCGCGGCGTGCGCGGCGCTGGGCCTCGACCCGGCGTCGGACCCGATCCCGGTGGTCCCCGCGGCGCACTTCTCGTGCGGTGGCGTGGCGACCACTGTGGACGGACGCTCGTCGGTGCCCGGGCTGTACGCCGCCGGCGAGGTCGCGCGGACCGGGCTGCACGGCGCGAACCGGTTGGCGTCCAACAGCTTGCTCGAAGGACTGGTCGTCGGGCAGCGCGTGGCGGAGGCCGTCGCGGCGGACCTCGCGGCCGGGCTGCTGGCCGATCCTTCGCGGGGGCGGTTGCCTACGTGGACCGTCGCGCCGGCCGCCGGGCGGGACGCGCTGCAGCGCGTGATGAGCCGGTACGCGGCGATCGGCCGGGACGCCGACGGCCTGGCGGCAGCCGGTTCGGTGATCGACCTGTCGACCCAGGACAGTCCGCTGTGGACACACGCGGCGGTCGAAGACGCAGCGCTCACGGTGGTGGCGCAGGCGTTGCTCTCGGCGGCGGTCCGGCGCACCGAGTCGCGCGGCTGCCACGTGCGGACCGACTTCCCGGCGCCGGACGAGAACTGGCGGCGCAGCCAGCACATCCGGCTCAGCCCGTCCGGCCAGCCGGTGCTGGCCGACCCGATCCCCCTGGAGGGCGTGGCATGACTTTCCCGATCTCCGAACCGGTCCTGAAACTGATCGCCGCGTCCGGCCTCGACGTCGAGGACGTGACGCGGGTGGTTTCCACGGCGCTGGGCGAGGACCTGCGGTACGGGCCGGACGCGACGACGGCGTCGACGGTGCCCTCCGAAGCGATCGCGGTGGCCGAGCTGACCCCGCGCGTCGACGGTGTCGTGGCCGGGCTGCCGGTCGCGCTGGCCGTGTTCGACATGGTGCTGGGCGACGGGTACGAGGTGCTGGCCGGGCGGGAAGACGGCGACCGGCTGGTGGCGGGGGAGCCCGCGCTGGTGCTGCGCGGTCCCGTGCGCGGGCTGCTCACCGCCGAGCGGACGGCGCTGAACCTGCTGTGCCACCTCTCCGGCGTCGCGACCGCGACCGCCGCGTGGGTGTCCGAAGTGGACGGTACCGGCTGCGCGATCCGGGACTCCCGCAAGACGTTGCCGGGACTGCGGCTGCTGCAGAAGTACGCCGTCCGGTGCGGCGGCGGGGTGAACCACCGGCTCGGGCTGGGCGACGCGGTGCTGATCAAGGACAACCACGTCGTCGCCGCCGGTTCGGTGACCGCGGCGCTGGCCGCGGCCCGGGCGCACGCGCCGGAACTGGCCTGCGAGGTGGAGGTCGACACACTCGAGCAGCTGGAGGAGGCGCTGGCCGCGGCAGCGGATGAGGTGCTGCTGGACAACTTCACGCCGGAGCAGTGCCGGCAGGCGGTGGCGCGCCGCGACGAGGTTTCCCCCAAGACGCGGCTGGAATCCTCTGGTGGCCTCACCCTCGACCGTGGTAGGGCCTACGCGGAGTCCGGTGTGGACTATCTGTCGGTGGGTGGGCTGACCCACTCTTCGCCCGCGTTGGATCTGGGCATGGACCTTCGCTGAACGGTGTTTCGCGGGTAGACTGGCGGTGGCGGAAGTTCTTTCCCGCCACCGTCTTTCTGTTCGGGGGTTCGGGTGCGGTTACCGGCGGTGCTCGCGGTGTCGGGCGTGGTGGCGCTGAGTCTTCCCGCGTCCGCCGTCGCCGCCCCGGCGGGCCAGTGCGCGAACCCGTCCGGCACCTACACCGGCGCGGTCCCGTGGGGGCAGCGCCTGGTCGACCCGGCGCGGCTCTGGCCGCTGACCCGGGGCGAGGGCCAGCTGGTGGCCGTCATCGGCACCGGCGTCGACGGGCAGAACACGCAGTTCGCGCCCGGGCAGCTCGAAGGCGGCACCGGCACCGAGCGCTCGGACTGCGACGGCCGCGGCACGATCGCGGCCGGGATCGTCGGCGCGCAACCGGACGCGTCGACGACGTTCGCCGGCGTCGCGCCCGGCGCGCACCTGCTGCCGATCCGCTACACCGAAGGCTCGGGCTCCTCGACGGCCGGCGACGGCGCCGGTGACCCGGGCGCGCTGGCCGGCGCCATCGACACAGCGGTCGACCGGCGCGCGAGCGTAGTCCTGATCGCGGTGCCCGCGGCGTTCGACAGCCCGGCGCTGTCCGGCGCGGTCGCGCGGGCGCGTTCGGCGGGGGCGGTGGTGGTTTCGGCGGCGTCGGCGACCCAGCAGGGCGCCCGGTCGTACCCGACGGCGACGCCCGGAGTGCTGTCCGTCGGGTCGGTGAACCCCGCGGGCGAGCCGGTGCAGACGGAGGCGGGCGACTACGTCGGCGTCGCCGCGCCGGGAGCGGAGCTGGTCAGCACGTCGGCGGGCGCGGGCGGCGCGGTCGCGCACCGGTTCCCGGTGACCGACCCGGGACTGGCGGCGGCGTACGTCGCCGGCGTCGCGGCGCTGGTCCGGGCGTACCACCCGAACCTGACCGGCGACCAGGTCGTGACGCGGCTCGAGCTGACGGCGCACCGCGCCTCGTCGGGGCGCCACGACGCGCGGCTGGGCTGGGGAGTCCTGGACGCGTACGCGGCGGTGTCCTCGACGTTGCCGGCCGACGTCCCGCCGCCGGGCGCGGTTCCCGCGTCCGGCTCGGCACCGGCGGTGGTCCCGGCCGCGGCGCCCGCGCGTCCGACGTCCGACGTCACGGCGGGCACGATCGCGGTGGCCGGCGTGGCTCTCGCGGCAGCCGCCGGAGTGGCGATGGCGGCGGTCCGCCGGGCCCGGCACCGGAACTGGCGCCCGTCCCGCTTCACGCCGTAAACCCGTGTCGTCCATCGGTGTACGCGTGTCGTCCGCCCAGGTACGCGTGTCGTCCGGTGGAGAACGCGAGCCGGCCGCCGGACGCACGTCTCCGTGTACCCGGACGGACGACTCGCGTACTCAGGTGGACGACACGCGTACGTGGATGGACGACACGGTCAGGCGGGGACTGGGCGGGTTGAGCCGATGATCGCCACCGCGTGGCTGGCCCGGGCGACGTGGATCGTGAAGTCCGCGCCGTCGCGGCTGAATCTTGCGATCAGTTCGCGTGGGGTGCTGCGGTCGTGGGCCTGCCAGCCGCGCTGCTCCAGCGTCGGGAGGACCACCTCGGTGAGACGGCGTTCCGGCTCGCCCGGGTGCTCCAGGCGGACGCCGTACTGCCAGCACACCAGCTGACCCGGGCTGGTCGGGTCGCAGTCCAGCTCGCCGTTGACCGTAGGGTCCGCCGACGGGCCGAACACCGCCGCGACGTCGTCGATGACGTTCGTCAGCTCGCTCGCCAAGCGGTCCAGGTCCGGAGAGGTCATCGCAGCACACCCCCGTTGTTCAGGAACTCGACGCCGTTCTCGAGGATGCCATGCGCGTCGAAGCTCCCGTCGGGCGTGGTGGGCCCGGTGGTGATCACGCGGTACATGTTCGTCCACGACTCCGAACCCGGCTTCAGCACGTCACTGTGCGAGGACAGGCCCCACAGCTGGTCCCCGGAAGCGGACCGCCCGGTCTCCAGCTCCGTGACGCCCGGGAACGTGTCCGGGTCCGCGCCGTGGCCGATGCCGGTCCACTCCAGGCCCCACGCGTTGCCCTGGGCGATCTCGATCGGGTCGAGCGGCGCCGTCATCGAGAACCGCTGCACGCCCGCCTGGCTCGCCGGAAGGTCCGACGGCGACCACACGCCGTGGCCCATGCCCGCCGACTCGACGTGCAGGACGCGGTCGACGTCGAGACCCTGCGTCTCGGCCAGCCCGACGGTCGCGCCGCCGTAGCTGTGCCCGATCGCCGTCAGCGTGACGTCGGAGCCCGCGTGGCCCGCGATCTCGCCGCGCAGGTCGTCGGTGAAGTGCTTGAGGTCGGGCGCCATCGTCTGCGCGTAGCTCGCGTCCGGCCCCTGGGTCACCGGGTTCTGCGGGAACACGCCGTCGGCCCAGACGACCATCGCCGTGCGCCCGGTCGGGTCCGCGGCCACCAGGCTTCGCCCGAGGCCGGCGTAGGCGTCGAAGTTGGACATCTGCGTGTTGACGCCGGGCACGAACAGCCCGACGTTGCGCGTGCCCGGTTCGATGTGCCCGACGAGCTCGGCGATCCGGCCGTTGCCGGACGGGTCGAACTTCAGGATCTGCCGGTTGTTCGCGAGGATGTCTTCGTACAACGAGATCCGCGCCTGTGACCGCTTGATCTCGTCGGCGTCGGTGAGCCCGGCGAGTTTCGCCCGTTCGGCGGTCAGCGCGTCGGCGACCTTCGTGCGGTTCTGCTCGATCGCCCGCGCCCACGCGCCGGTGTCGGCCGAACCACCGATCCCGGCGGGGTTTCCGGCGGACGGCAGGGGATCCTCGGGCAGGAGCGCCCGGTACATCGCGGCGACCTGCGTGTCGGCCCGCCGGTACCCGGCCGCCGACTCGGTCAGTCCACTTTGGAGCGTCTGCAGCCGGGAGACGCCGGAGTCGAGCTTCGAACCCAGCTCCTTCATGGTCTTCTCGAACGTCTTGGCCGCGGCGGCGGACGCGCTGACCTGACCGAACGCGGCGGCCGGGACCTTCTCGCCCGCGACCGCCGCCTGGGCGGTGCCCAAGGTGTCCGCCCGCGTGCCGAACTCGCCCGCCACGGTGTCGAGGCGGGCCGGAGCGACGCGATATCCGGCAGCCGTCACGGCCCGCCTCCGTTCTCAGAGTGCGTCAGTACGCTTCCGGCTCTTCGCCGATCACCGGCGGCGCGACCGGGGCCGACTGGCCCCAGACGTTCTCCGTCTCGACCAGCCACGCCGGGATCCGGCGCCCGGACCCCATGTCGCCGCCCCCGCCCATGCCCATCGGCATCATGGGCATCATCGGCATCGCGCCCTTGGCCGCCGCCGCGCCCGCGGCTCCGGCCGCACCGCCGGCGAGCCCGCTCAGCGCGTTGCCCGCGCCGCCGTCGCCGGCCAGCCCGGAGTGCGCCGCCGGGCCGTCGGCGCCGCCGCCGATCCCGGCCCCGCCGGGGACACCGCCGCCGATCGACGGCGCGTCACCCCCGCCGATCGGGATGCCGCCACCGGCGCCGCCTTCGACGCCGGCACCGCCGCCGAGCTTCGTGCCGGGCGCTTCTTCCTTGCCGTCCTTGGGGTCCTTGCCGCTGGCCCACGGCGGCACCTTCGGCATGATCGACCCGAACCGGCCGAACGCGGCGGCCGAAGCCGCGGCCAGCCCGGCGGTGAACATGTCGCCGAACAGCGGGTTCGACGTCGGCACGGTGCCCGGCTGCTGCGGCGTGCCGGTCGAGGGCAGCGGGTGCCCGTCGGCCGGGGTGACGACGACGCCGGGATCGGTGAGGCCGTTGCCGACCAGCCCGGGCGAACCCGCGCTCCCGGCACCGCCGCCGGTGGGCAGGGTGGTGGGCGTCTGCACGGCGTTGGGCGACGCCGGGATCGACTCCTCGGCGGTGCTGTACTCGCCGGCCAGCTGGGTCATCACGACGATCGCCTTGCCGTGCGCCGACCCGGCCGCGTTCGCCGCGGACTGCTGGGCCTCGACGTTCGCGATGGCCTGCTGACGCTGCTGCGCGGCGGCCTGGACGACGGCGGGCGAGGAGTCCGGCGGCAGCAGCGGCGGGTTCACCGCGAGCGCGACGTCGGAGGGGGAGACGTCCGGCACCGAGACCGGCGGCGGCATCTCCTTCTTGGCCTTCACCAGAGCGTCGGCGGCGTCGTCGAGCATCACGTTCATCGCCTCGGCGGTCTGCGCCACCTTGGAGATGCCGTTCGCGAGGTCGACGATCATGTGCTGGTACTGGTCGGCGGCGCCGCCGGTCCACTGGTCCTTGAACTCGGTGAGCTCCGAGTTGAGGTTGTGGGCCTGCTCGTGCAGGTGCAGCGCGGCGGACTTCCACTTGTCGGCGGCGTGGCGCGCGCTGTTCGGGTCGCCCGCCTGCAGCATCGCGTACAGCTGCTGGTGGCTGTACGCGGCGAAGTTCGTGTGCGCGGTGTTCGTCATCCCTTGCGGCTCCCGTCCGAGTCGCCCAGGCCGAGCAGGCCGAGCACGGGGTCGAGCAGACCGGTGACGGCGCCCGAGGTGTGGAGGTCTCCGGCGACCGTCTCGTCGGCGTTCTGGTAGCCGTCGGCGACCGTGGTGGTGACGTCCTGCGCGAACCCGATCGCGCTGCGGACCTGGTCGAGCAGGCCCTGCATCTCCGAGACCGCCGCGCGGTGGGCGTCGGCCAGCGACCCGGCCTCGCCGAACTCGCCGAACAACAGCGGCTCCTCGCCGAGGGTGAGCAGGAAGTCGTTCGGTTTGGCCATCGCGTGGATCTGGGTCTCCAGCTCCCGCACGAAGTCCTTCAGCGATTCCAGGTGGACGTAGTACGACTGGTCGTGCATCGGGTCCCGGCTCTCTCGTCGCACGTTGGGGGGAAAGCCGGTCGGCCGGTGCGAGCGGGGGGTTTCCCGCACCGGCCGACCGACGTCTGGGCGCGGTTCAGCCCGCGAACAGTCCCTGGTTGCGGTTCTCCAGCGACTGCTGGAGGTCGTGGGCCTCGCCGACCTTGCCACCGAACTGGGCGATGATGGCGACGATGTCCGCGGTGGCCTGCCGCAGCCGGGTCTCCGACTGGCGGGCCGCGTCACCGGCGGAGCTGCCGGAGGCGTACCAGGTCGCGGTGATCGGCTGGAGGTTCTGGTGCAGCTGCTCCAGCTGTGAGGTGAGCGCCTTGGCCTTGGCGGCCAGGGACGCCGAGCTGTGCTGCAGCGCGGCGAAGTTGATTTCGACGACGTCGGCCATCGATCTGTCCTCTCAGGTCAGGGGTTGAGGCGGGGGATCACGCCCGAGCCCTCGAGGGAGTTCCCGACCCCCTGGAAGCTCTGGTGGACGTCGGCGTCGCCGCGGCCGTAGTTCTGGTGGCTGGTGTGGACGAGCTGCGACATGGTGTCGAGCTCCTTCACCGCGACCGTCATCTTCTCCTGGAGCCGGCGCTGGAGGTCCCAGAACGCGACGGCCTGGTCACCCTTGTAGTTGCGGAGCGCCTCGGTCAGCTCGGACTCCAAGCTGGCCATCGTGGACTTGGCGTTCGTCGCGGTTTCCTCGAAACCCTGGACGGCGCGCGTCATGGCAGCGGAATCTGCCTGGAATCCCGGACTTGACATCGACGGGCCACCTCCTTCCTGAAGCGAATACCCCTGGCGCGGTGGTCCGCGCGGTGTGAAAGTCACGCTAGAAAAGAGCTTGGTGTGGTCAAACGGCACAACTGCCGGTCGTACTGACGGCACTTATACCCACAGGGGTGGCCCCGACCGGCCGTCTGCCGTGGCATACGGGGAAAACCGCTGGTCAGCGCGATTCTGCCGAAATTCTGAGATCCGCCCGGTAGACCCGGACGCCCCGGGCGAAAGGCGGTCGAGATGGTCCACCCGCAGGCACTGCTGGACGAGCTGGGGCGCGCCCCGGACGTTCCCGCGTTCGAACACGGCTCGCACGTCACGTCGCGGCGCGAGCTGCGGGAGCTGGTCGGCCGGTTCACCGCGGGCCTGCGGGCGGCCGGGCTCGGCCCGGGTGACGGCGTCGGCATCGCCACCGCCGTCACGCCGGCGGGGTTCGCCGCGATCATCGCCGCGCAGGTGCTCGGCTGCCGGGTCGTCGGGGTGCGGCCCGGCCTGCCCGTGCCGCAGCTGCGCCACGTCGTGGGCGACGTCGGCGCGCTGGTCGTCGACGCCGCGTCCGAAACACCGGAGCTGCTCGGCACCGTCGCCGGCCTGCCGATCCTGCGGGTCGGGCCCGAGCTGCTCGCGAGCTACGAGGAGCCGGTGCCGCGAGGACGCCCGGACGACATCGCGACGGTCGTCTACACGAGCGGCAGCACCGGCGTGCCGAAGGGCGTCGCCTACAGCTACCGCGCCCTGAGCGAAGGCCGGGTGTGGCAGGCGCCGGTGCCCGGCTCGGCCCACGAACGGCTCGGCGCCGGCTTCGGGCGGTTCCTGTTGTTCGGCACGCTCACCAGCGCGGTGATGCTGGAGCAGCTGGGCGTGTGCCTGCTCGCCGGCGGCACCGCGGTGGTCCCCGACGAGCTGCCGGACTTCCCGTGGGTGCTGCCGCGGCTGCGGATCACCGCGGCGCTGATGACCGTGCCGCGGCTGCACCAGGTCCTCGACGTGCTGCGCACCGAGGACGTCGACCTGAGCGGCCTGCGGACGCTCGTCGTGGCCGGCTCGCCGGTGCCGCCGCACAAGCTGGCCGAGGCACTGGAGCTGATCGGGCCCGCGATGCACCACGCCTACGGGCAGACCGAGACCGGGATGCTGACGATCTGCGGCGCCGGCGAGGGGCCCGGATCCGTCGGGAAGGCTTGTGACACCGTCGAAATCGAGGTCCGCGACGGCGCGGGCGTGCCCCTGCCGGCCGGCTCGGAAGGCGAGGTCTGGGTGCGGACGCCGTCGGCGCTGGCCGGGTACTGGCGCGACGAAGCCACGACAGCGGAGGTGCTGCGCGACGGCTGGGTGCGCACGCAGGACCTCGGGTCGCTGGACGCCGCCGGGTACCTGCACCTGTCCGGCCGGGCGCGCGACGTCGTGATCGTCAACGCCGTCATCCACTACACCGGCCCGATCGAGCGCGCGATCGCGGCGCACCCGGACGTCGACCAGGCGTACGTCGTGGCGGTCCCGGACGAGGTGACGGGCGAGGCGGCGCACGCGTTCGTGGTGCCGGTCCCCGGCCGCAAGCCGGACCTCGACGCGGTGCGCAAGGCGGTGGCGGCGGAGCTGGGGGAGGCGGCGGTGCCGGCGCGGTTCAGCTTCGTCGGCGCGGTCCCCGTCGCGCCGTCCGGAAAGCCGGACAAGGCGGCGCTGCGGGCGTCCGTCGTGGACTAGAAGTGGGTGCGGACCCCGAAGACCTCGCGGAGGTGACGCATGTCCGCCGCCGCGGACACGCACGGCACCTCGACGCCGTCGATCCGCCCGGTGACGAAACAGCCTGCGGGGTAAGGGAAAGTCCCGTCGGGAGCGGTCTGGACGGCCGATCCGTCGGCCGCGAAGACGAGCGGATGCAGGTCGAGGTCGCGGTGTTCGCGCGTCTGCCGGCCGAGGAGTGCGTCGATGCCCCAGCCGCCGGCCAGCCAGACCTCGGCGCCGGCCAGCGCCGTGAGCACGCGCAGGACCGTGCGCGCGTCCGTCACTTCCCGGCGCGCAGGTCGGTGATCACCTTGGCGACGCGCCGCTGCCGGGTCTCCTCGGTCTTCGCCTGGCCGATCGGCAGCACGAACCGCTGTTTCGCGCTGTAGGACAGGCTTTCGAACCGGGCCCGGGCCTCGTCGTCGGCGGCCAGCGCCGAGGCCAGGTCCGCCGGGATCTCCAGCTCGCGCGGCGCCGTGTCCAGGGCGACCTCGACGTCGACCTCGTCGCCCGCCGCGACGCCGGCCTGCTCGCGGTTCTCCGCGCTGAGCGGCAGCAGGTACTGCCCGCCGCGGCTCGCGATCGTCGAACGGTAGGTGTGCCCGCCGAGCTTCACGGTGACCGCGGGCTTCTTGCCGGCGCCGAGGGCCTCGACGACGTCGCCGGGCACCGGCAGGCCGGTCGCCGTCTTGCCGCCGAGCAGGACCGTGGTGCGGAACTTCATCACGCGAGTATGCCCCGGGCCGGCCTCCCGGGCGGTGAGGCCGGCACGGGGCCGCGTGTCAGACGCCGGCGGTGGTGCGGATCCAGCTCCGGCTCGACGCGATGCTCGCGTAGTTCTGCGTGCCCTGCGGGTTCGACCCGGAGTTGCTGCCCGTGGAGCACACCCCGACCTGCAGGCCGCCCGAGAGCTGCGGGCCGCCCGAGTCGCCGTGCCACGCCGAGCCGTTGATGCCCTGGCTGGCGATGGCCGTGCCGCCGAACGCGTCGGTGCTGGTGCCCGTCACGCGCACGTTGGCGGTCTTGAGGGTGGTCGACGGCGGGCTGGTGCCCTGCGTGCGGCCCCAGCCGTAGATCTGGTTGGTCGACCCGGTCGCCGGGTTGCCGGTGCCGAGCTTCATGAACGTCGTGGTCACCGCCGTCGTCAGGTGCAGCAGCGCGATGTCGCCGTTGGGCGAGGCCTTCTGCTGGTCCACAGTGGCGTTCGTGCCCTGCTGCAGCGTCACGTTGCCGACCTTGACGTGCATGCCCGGCGAGTTCAGGCAGTGCCGCGCGGTGAGCACCCACTGCGGGGCGATGATCGTCCCCGAGCACTCGAACCCACCGTACGTCGTCACGTTGTTCCAGTAGATCTGGGCGCCCCACGGCGCGGAGGAGACGGTGCTCCCGCCGATGATGTCCTGCTGGGCGTCCGCGACCCCTGCTGAGACCACGCTCAGCGCCGCGGCGGCAGCACCCACCGCGGCAACAGCCCTCGACATTCGCATGAAAATGCCCTTCGGCCCGGGTGATCCGGATATTCGTCCCGAACGGGACGACCAGCTCACGCTAAAAGCCGTGAAGGATTCGCGAAACCTACCGAAGTCGGGAAACCCTTCCCCGGGACGCGTGTCCCGGGGAAGGGGCGGTCACTTCGCCGTGGCGGAGACGGGGTCGGTCGGGAGGCTCGTCGACCCGGTGCGTATGCGCGCGACGATCCGGTAGTACCGGGTTTTCCCCGTCGTCAGCGAAGTCTCGGTGTACGAGGTCGCCGAGGTCTGGCCGAGCAGGTGCGCCGCGTCGATCGGCACCTGCGCGTCGTCCCCGCCGTAGACGGTGTAGGAAGCGCTGCTCTCCGCGGACAGCGGCGACCACGAGACGGTGATGCTCTTGCTGCCGCCCTGCGCGGCCGGGGCGAGCACCTGCTGGCGGATCCAGCTGTTCAGGTCGTCGACGCGCAGGCCCGTGGTGCCCTGCCGCGTTCCGGATTCGGCCAAGCAGCCGTGCTGCCACGACGACCCGGCCACCGCGAAGATCTCCGTGACGCCGCCGATCTCCCGGATGACCGGCGCGCCCGCGTCACCCTTGCAGGCGTCCGCGCCGCCGGCGCCGGTCAGCGCGAGCGTCCCGGTCGTGCCCGGCGCCGTGGTGAAGGTCGCGGAATGCGGCTGGTCCGGCACCCACTCGGTGGCCGTGCGGCCGTACCCGACGAGGCGCAGCGGCTCGCCCATCACCAGTGAGGACGCGGGAAGCGCCACCGCCGGGTCGGTGACCGCGGTGTTCAGGCGCGCCAGCGCGAGGCCGCGGTCCGCGCGGACGACGACGTTCGTCACCTGCGCGGTGTGGCCCGGCCGGCCCACGAGCACCGTCGTGGCCTTGGCCGGGACGCCGCCCTGCGGGTTCTCCGGGAAGCAGCCGGCCGCGGTGAGCACGAAGGCGGGCGACACGAGCGCGCCGCTGCAGCCCCGGCCGTCGGCGGTCAGCTTGGCGGCGAAGGGGTAGGCGTCGGTCGGGGTGCCGTTCGAGACGGCGGACGCCGGGGTGGCGCTCACCGCGGCCGCGGCGAGCAGCGCGGCCGAAGCCGCGACGACTCTCGATCCGGTGCGTGAAGGCATCGAAGTTCTCCTCGATCGGGATGGCGGCCTCGGCCGCCGGGCGGGGTGGCTCAGAACATCGCCGACTGCGCGGCGTCGAACGTGCCGTTGCTGCTCCACTTCACGCCTTCGGCGTCGAACCCGCCGGAAGCGGTGGCGTGCCAGCGGAACAGGTTGGCGTTCGAGCTGCCGTAGTCGTAGGTGGCCAGCAGGTCGGTGCGGCCGTCGCCGTCGAAGTCGCCCACGGTCCACCGGGACTGGCCGAGGTTCCACACCCCGGTGCCGGTGGTCCACTGCGTCACCGGGGCGTCGACGCCGGTGGTGGTCGCGTGCCAGGTGCGGAACGTCAGGTTCGCGCCGCCGAGGTCGATCGCCGCGCCGAGGTCCGTGCGCCCGTCGCCGTCGAAGTCGCCGGAGACGAACTGCGCCTTGCCGGACGGGATCGCGCCGTTCCACTTGACGCCCTGCGCGTCGAACTTCCCGGAAGCGTTGGCGTACCAGAGGAACAGGTTCGCCGTGTTGTCCCGGTAGTCGTAGAACGCGGCGAGGTCGGCCCGGCCGTCGCCGTTGAGGTCGCCGGCCCGCCAGGTCGACTGGAGCAGGGCCCAGTTGCCCGGCCCGGTGCGCCACTGCGTGACCGGTGCGTCGAACCCGTTCGCCGTCGCGTGCCAGGTCAGCACGCTCAGGTCGGCGTTGCCGTTGTCGTAGGCGGCGGCGATGTCCGTGCGGCCGTCGCCGTCGAAGTCCCCGGCGGTGAACCGCGCGTTGAGCGGCCGCAACGCGCCACTCCACTTGATGACCGCGGCGTCGAAGCCACCGGAAGCGTTGGCGTACCAGACGAAGAGGTTCGTGCCGCCGTCCAGGTAGTCGTAGAAGGCGCCGAAGTCGGTCCGGCCGTCGCCGTTGAAGTCGCCGGTGACCCAGCGGGCCCGGGAGGCTTCCCAGCCGTCGGCGCTCCACTTCAGCTGCGGGGCGTCGACGCCGGCCGCGGTCGTCGGCCACACGTACACGCCGGTGCGGGCGTTCTTGAGGTCGTAGCCTGCGCCCGCGTCGTCCTTGCCGTCACCGGTGAAGTCGTTGCCCGGTGAGACGGGAGTGGTCGCCGAGATCACGTCGGTCGGCGTGCTCGTCCCGCCGTCGGCCGTCGCGGCGACGACGCGGTAGTAGCGCGTCTGCCGGCCCGGCAGGCCGGTCTGGGTGGCGGCCGTCGAGCCGGTGGTGGCCAGCAGGTGCGCGCTGTCGATCGGCACGTCCGGGGTGGCCGAGCCGTACACCCGGTAACTCGCACTGTCCACTGGGGACAGTGCGTGCCAGCCGACGGTGATCGCGTGGCCCACGGCCTTGGCCGCGGGGGCCAGCGCCTGCTGGCGGACCCAGCCGGCGATGTCGTCGGTCCGGGCGGCGACGGTGCCCTGCCGCGTCGTCGTCTCGCCGAAGCAGCCGTGCTGCCACGACGTGCTCGCCACCGCGACGACGCCGGTGCCGCGGAAGATCGGCGCACCCGCGTCGCCCCGGCAGGCGTCGGTGCCGTTCGTGCCGGTCAGTGCGAGCGTGGTGGCGGCCGACGACGTCGTCTTGAACGTGCCGGTGTGCAGGGTGTCGGGCACCCATTCGGCCTCGGTGCGGCCGTACCCGGCGAGGGTGAGCGTCTCGTCGGCGCCTGCCACGCCGGTGCTCAGCGGCAGCGGGGCGATATCGGTGATCGGGACGTCGATCCGCGCGAGCGCGATGTCCCGGTCACCGCGCACGACGACGTTCGTGACGTTCGCGACGTGGCCACCGGCACCGCCGAGCACGGTCCGGCCGACGGTCGCGGTGGTCGCCTTGGCGGGCACGCCACCCTGCGGGTTTTCGGGGAAGCAGGAGGCGGCGGTGAGGATCAGGTCGGGTTCGACGAGCGCACCACCACAGGCGCGCCCGTCGGCGGTCAGCTTGGCGGCGTAGGAGTGGGCGCCCGGGACGGCCGCGGTGCCGTGGGAGACGGCACCGGCGGGCGCCGCGGTCAGCGCGGCGGTGGCCAGGACGGCCGCGGCCACGGCGACCGCTCCGGTCTGTCGGGTGGACATGTGTTTCCCCTCGAAAAGATGTTTTGCGCGCGAACGATTCGCGGGCGCGGAAAACCGCGCCCGCGGAAATCGCGGACGTAACGGCGCCGAATGGCCGGTGAATACGGGACCGGCGTCGGGGTCAGGCGGAGGCGCGCAGTTCCAGCAGCGTGGAGGGGTCGGTCCCGGCGCCTTCGCCGATGCCGGTCCAGCCGTTCTTGGCGACCGGGACCGTGCTGTTCTGGCCGTTGATCTCGACGGTCGCCTGGACGGTGTGGCTGTCCCCCTTCACCTGGTAGGCGAAGGGCACCTCGAGGCGCAGGGAGCCGGTCGAGCCGGTGACCTTGAAGCAGTAGTGGCCGGGGTCGGGGCTGTGGTCGGCGGAGTTGTAGGCGTGCACCTCGAGCAGGCCGGACGCCGGTCCGCAGTCGACGAGGGTGATGTGACCGTCGCCGCTGATCAGGGTCAGGGCGCGGTCCTGCAGGACCTTCGCGGCGCCCGGGTACGAGTAGTCCTCGACGATGGACGGCGGCGTGTCGTCGGACGGCGACGAAGCGCCGGTCGCGGCCGATGCGCCGAAGGCCGTACCGGCGATGGCCAGTGCGGCGCCTGCCGAGGCCACTGCGGTGATGCGTGCGCGAGCGCGCATGACTTCCCCCTCAGGTAGTCGAAAATGCGGCATGACCGGATCGCGGCGAGAGCTTCGCCGCGACTGGACACGAAAGGGCTGCGGCCGACCCCGAGCGGACGCGATCCGGACTTTAAACGGCTTTCGGTCGCGGAGTCAACAAATGTCCGTCAAGCTGACTCGGCTCCCGGTGTGATCTTGTCCGGCTCACCCGAATGCGGCTTCCGGAGGGTTCCTTCCTTCTGCTAACTTTCGACCGCTTCGGGGGAGGAGTGAAGGCGGGAAAGCCTTTTCTGTTCGTGGTGCGCGGTTTCCGGACACCGGTTGCCGGTGGTCCCGTGCGCTCGTTTCTCCCCGGTGGCACCAGGTTTTCCGGTAGGTACGGGAGGGACGGCCAGGTGCGGTTCACGAGGATGAAGAGCGCGGCGAGAGCGCGCGCGGCACTGGCGGTGACGCTGGTCGCCGCGGTGGGGGCGGGTGCGGTCGCGGTGCCCGCGCCGGCGGTGGCGGAGACCGCCGGGCCGGGCGAACGCGCGCAGGTGGTCGCCTTGTGGCAGGCGGGTGGCCCGGCGACGAAGGACGCGGCGGCCGCGGCCCTGGTGGGCTCCGACGCCGAGGTGCACACGTTCCTGGCCACCGGCAAGGCGGTGGCGGCGGAGCACGACGACCGGATCAAGGTCAGCCAGCTGCTGACGTTCGCCGGGTCGGGCCTGCGGCGTGCGTCGCAGACGGCGCTGAACGGCACCGCGGCGGACGTGCACACGTTCCTGGCGACCGGCTGGCAGCAGCCGTGGCGCGACGACAACCGCGCCCAGGTCTCGCGGTACATCGCCACCGGTGGGCACTGGGTCCAGGTGGCGGGGCAGAAAGCGCTCGACGGCAGCGAGTCCGACGTCCAGAAGTTCCTCGACTCCGGCCGTCAGCAGGCGCAGAACGACGACGACCGGATCAAGGTCAGCCAGCTGCTGACCACGGGCGGTCCGGAGGTCAAGAAGGCGGCGCAGCGCGCCCTCGACGGGACCGTCGAAGACGTCCAGGCGTTCCTGGAGACCGGCTACGCGCTCGCGGCCGAACGGGACCAGGAGACCACCAGCGTCGCGCACCTCGCCGACCTGGCGCGGGACGCGGGCGCGCAGGCGGCGGCCCAGACCAAGCAGGCGCAGGACGCCGCGGACCGGGCGATCGCGGCGGCGCAGCGGGCGAAGGAAGCCGCCCAGCGGGCCGCGGCCGAAACCCAGGCGGCGCGCGACTCCTCGGTGCAGGCGGCCGGCGCGGCCGGGCGGGCGGCCACCGCGGCGCGCAGCGCGGCCGAAGCGGCGAAGACCGCGATCGGCGCGGCGGCCGAGGCCAACCGCGCGTCCCGCGTCGCGGCGAGCGCGGCGGCACAGGCCGCGACGGCCGCTTCGCTGGCGGAGCAGGCGTGTTCGCGGGCGTATTCGGCGGCATCGGCCGCGGCGGCGGACGGCGCGCACGCCGCCGAAGCCCGGCAGGCCGCGGTGGACGCGCGGAACGTCGCGGCCGGCGCCCGGGCGGCGGCGGACGCGGCGAACGCGGCGGGGCAGGCGGCGGACGCTTCGGGCCGGGCCGCGGGTGCGGCGCGCAGCGCGAGCTCCAACGCGGACGCGGCGGCGTCGGCGGCGAGCGAAGCCGCGGGCTACGCGCGCTCGGCGGGCGCGAACGCGAGCCAGGCCGAGCAGGCGGCGGCCACGGCCCGCGCGGCGGCGGCCCGCGCGAACCGGGCGGCGAACGCGGCGGAGTCCCTGGCGAACCAGGCGGCCACGGCGGCCCGCCAGGCCCGCGACGCGGCGAACGCGTCGGCGGCCCACGCGGAAGCGGCGGCCACGGCGGCCGACCAGGCGGCAGCGGCGGCGGAGCAGGCGAAGAAGGACGCGGACGCGGCGGCCCGCTACGCGGCGTCGGCGAAGACATCGGCGGACACGGCGACCACGGCGGCGGACCAGGCGGCCCAGCTGGAGAAGACGTCCCGCGACGCGGACGCGGCGCGCTTGGAGGCCCAGAAGGACCAGGCGATAGCGGACGCGGAAGCGGCGAAGCAGGCCGAGGACAACCGCAAGGCGGCGGGCGAGTGGAAGGCCGGCGAGGCGGCGGCGAGGTCGGCGGAGACCCAGCGCCTGCTGGACGAGGCGGCGAACCCGGCGACCGACCCGGAGACCGTCGTGCTCGACATCCGCAAGGCGGCGGTCCAGCTCCTCGGCAGCGGCGGCCCGTGGACGAAGGCGGCGGCCGCCTCGGCGCTGTCGGCCGACGCGGCCGGGCTCAAGCAGTTCGCCCGGACCGGACTCGCCACCGCGACCCAGCAGGACGACCGCGCCAGTGTCGCGAGCCTTCGCGACACCTCGGACAACACCCGGTTCCAGCAGGCGGCGCGCACCGCGTTCGCCGCGCCGTACCCGCAGGTCGCGGAGTTCCTCCGGACGCGTGACTACCCGGGCAAGGCGGACGACGACCGCGTCGCCGTCCAGCTGATCCTCAACACCGGTGGGCCCGCCACGAAGGAGGCGGCCAACCGGGCGCTCAACGGCAGCGCGGCCGACATCGCCGAGTTCCTGCGCGCCGGCCAGTACGTCGCGGCGGAACACGACGACCGCATCGCCGTCACGCGGTTCCTCACCACGGGCGGCCCGGAAGTGCAGGCCGCGGCCCAGGCCGCGTTGTCCGGCCCGGTGTCGTCGCTGAAGACGTTCCTGCAGACCGAGCAGTACGACGCTGAGCAGCGGGACATCGACACCGCCACGCACGCCGCCGACGTCCACCGCTTCGTCACCGAGGCGGCGAGTGTCGCGGCGACCGCCCGCGCCGACGCCGCCACGGCGGCCGAAGCCGCGGCGAGGGCGCGGAACGCGGCTGACGAAGCTTCGCAGGCGGCGGCGGAAGCGCGGCGGCAGGCCGATCAGGCCAAGGTCTACGCCGACCAGGCCCGCGAGTCCGCCGAGCAGGCCCAGCGGTCGGCGGACCAGGCGGCCCAGTCCGCCCGCCAGGCTCGGGGCGCGGCGCAGAATGCCCAGCGCGACGCCCAGTCCGCCGCGGCCTCCGCGACCCGCGCCCGCGCCTCCGCGGTGCGGGCGAACAACTCCGCCGCGGCCGCGCAGACGTACGCGGAACAAGCGCGAGCTTCGGCCGTCGCGGCCGGGAAGGACGCGGACGAGGCGGCGAAGGCGGCTGACGAGGCAGCGAAGATCGCGGCGGACAAGCGGGCCGCGGAGGACGCGAAGAACCAGGAGAGCGGTTCCGGAACGGGCCCGCTGACCCCGGACGACGAAGCCGCGCTGCGGGCGGCGGGCGGACAGGAGCTGGTCGACCAGTACAACCAGGCGAAGGCGCTCGCCGAGAAGAGCCTCATCGACTGGATCATCGAAAACGGCGGGCAGATCCTGATCGACCTGTTCATCGGCGGGATCAAGGCCTGCGTCAACGACCCGGGCATCGTCAACTGCATCATGGGCGCGGTCGACATCGCGTCGCTCGGCCTCGCCGCGCTCAAGGCGTTCGAAGTCGGCAAGGCGCTGTGGCGCATCATCGCCGGCGTCGGCAGGTTCGTCGACGACGTCGCCCGAGCCCGGACCTTCCTGGGCCGGGGCAAGGAGATCATCGAGGCGGCCCGGGCCGGGAACTGTTTCCCCGCCGGGACGATCGTCCAGACGGAAACCGGACCCGAACCGATCGAAGACGTCTCGGCCGGCGATCGCGTCTGGTCGAAGGACCCGGTCACCGGCGCCTCGCAGCTGAGGGCGGTCACCGCCACCTTCCACCGCCAGGTGGATTCGCTGGTGGTCGTGGGGGTCGGCACGACCCTCGTCCGGTCGACCACGGAGCACCCGTTCTGGGTCACCGGAAAGGGCTGGACGTCGGCGTCCGACCTGCGGGCGGGCGACGAGCTCGACTCCGGGGACGGCGCACCGGCGCGGGTGACCTCGCTGACGCGGGAAACCGCGGCGGTCACGGTCTACAACTTCGAGGTCGAGACCGATCACGACTACCGCGTCTCGCAGCGCGCGCTACTGGTGCACAACATGTGCAAGCCGCTGCCGAACCAGCTGCCGGGCAACCTGGAGAAGGAGCTGGCGGACGCCGCCCGCGTCAACGTCCGGCCGGTCCGGGCCGCGCAGGGCGCGGAGCTGGACGCCGCGCTCGCCCGGGCGGACCTGGAAGGGCAGATCAAGTGGGCGATCCTGGAGGACGGTAGCCTCGTGGTGATGCCGCACACGGTCCAAGGGCTCGAGATCTCCCACGCCGTCCTCAGTGGTGGCCAAGCGGTCCGGGCGGCCGGCGAGGCGACCATCGCCGGGTCTGCCGAGATGGGGTACTACGGCCTGGAAATCTCCAGCCGCAGCGGCCACTTCGTCGGCAGCGACCAGGCACTCTGGGAGCCGATCCGGCGGCTGGGCATGGACGCGTTCGGGAAGCTGGGTATCCACTTCTGATGGCGGACGTGCTCGGGAGCCTGGATTCGGTGCCGTGGCGGGAACGCTTCGAGTGGTGGCTGGCCGGCGGCCGCCTGGCGGACGACGCCGGGCCGAACGTCTGGCTCGGGGTGGTGCAGCTGCTGACCATGCCGCTGGTCCGGCAGCTGCGGCACCCCGAGGCGACGGGGGACCGGCTGCCGGCCGCGGAGCTGGACCGGTACCTCCGCGCGGCCGACGAGCTGTTCACGTTCCTCGAACAGCGGCAGCTGATGGACGCGCACGACGTGCTGACCCGGCGGCTCGCCCTGGCGGCCGCACTCGCGGCGTCCGGGATCCCGCTCCCTGACTCGCCACTGGCGGCCGACCGGGTCGTCCGTTCGGTCCTCGCCGTGGTCACCCCGGAGCGGCTGGCCGAGGCGGAACGGCTGGGGGCGGTCTGGACAACCCTGGAGCGAGCCGAAATGCTCCGTGTCCGGCACCTCAAACAGCTCATGAAGCTCGCCCTCGAGCTGCGTGAGCACCTCACCGACCCGGCCATTGCGGCCACTGTGTCGAGCTGGCAGCCGGTCGTTTCCGCGTTGCCTTGAGCGAGCCGGCCGGCCTGCGCGTCGTTGCGACGGGCAGGCCGGCCGGGGAGCGCGGAGTTCGCCGGGAAGTAGAGTCTCCCCGCGTTTGCACACGAGGGGGAACCATGGCGGCGCCGCAGCACGATCCTGAGCTCTTCGACGAACTGATGCGCACCGAACTGAGCCGGCAGCCGGTTCGCCGTCGCGACGCTCGTCTCCGGGCTCATCGGCGGGTTGCTCGCGCCGGTGTTCGCCGTCCTCGCCTTCGGGCAGATCCGCAAGCAGCGGCAGCGGGGGCGGGTGCTCGTGGTCTGCGGGCTGGTCGCCTTCGCCTGCTGGATGGGGTTCCTCGGCTACCGGATCGGCACCGGGACGGCGTGGTGGCAGCAGCGCCCGCAGCCGGACGGCTCGGCGGCCGGCGCGGTTCACGGGGCCGATCTCGTCGCGGGGGACTGCTTCTGGGCGCCGCCGGCTTCCGGCAGCACCGATGTCGTGCGGCGGTCGTGCGGCGAGGCGCACACCGGGGAGGCGTTCGAGGTGCTTCCGTTGGGGGCGGGGCCGATGCCGGACATCCTCGACGTCTACCGGCGCTCGCTGGCCCGGTGCGAGGCCGACGCCCGGGCGATCGCGGGCGTGCGCGTCCAGGTCGTCACGCCGACCGCGGAGACCTGGAACCAGGGCAAGCACCGCGCGGTCTGCTACTACCGCTTCGCCACGGAGATGATCGCGCCCGCGCGGTGATCAGCTCTCCACCGGCTTGGTCCAAGCCACCTGCACAAGCCCGGTCCCATGCCGACGGGAAACCAGCGTCCCCCGCCCCGGCGGCTGCGGGGACGGCTTCACATCCGCCAGCAACGCACCCTCGTCCTTCGTCCCCGACATGATCAACCCCGGCGATCCCAGCTCCCGCAACCGCTGCAGCACCGGCTCGAACAACGCCCGACCAGCCCCACCCGAACCCCGCACGATGATCACGTGCAACCCGATGTCCCGCGCCTGCGGCAAGAACTCGAGCAACGGCTGCAACGGGTTCCGCCCCACCGTCGCCACCAGCTCGTAGTCGTCCACCAGCACGAACAGCTCCGGCCCCCGCCACCACGAACGGTTGCGCAGCTGCTCCGGCGTCACCGATGGGCCCGGCAGGCGGTTGCGCATCGCCGTCGCGCACTCCGTGATCAGCTCTGTCAGCTTGCCTTCCGCGCCCGCGTAGCCCAGCAAGTGCGCCTCGGGCACCGCGCCGAGCAACCCTCGCCGGTAGTCCGCGACGATGATCGCCGCCTCGTCCGGGGTGTACGCCGATGTGATGCCCTGTGCCAACGCCCGCAGCAGCGACGACTTGCCCGACTCCACGTCGCCGAAGGCCACGAAGTGCGGGTCCGTCGAGAAGTCCAGGTACACCGGCCGCAACGTCGACTCCGCGATGCCCAGCGTCACCTGGTGCGGCGGTGGCGGCGCCAGCGTGTCCAGCGGGACCTCCGGTGGCAGCAGCCGGACCTGCGGCGCGCGCGGTCCCTTCCACGCCTCGGAAATCTTGCGGACCAGGTCGACGCCGCCCGCGCCGACCGTCTCCGGGCGCTGGTCGCCGTCGATGCGGGGGAGCGCCGCCAAGAAATGCAGCTTCTCCGCCGTGATGCCGCGTCCGGGGCGGTCGGCCGGGACGTTCACCGCCACCTTGCGGTCGATCGACGAGTCCATCGGGTCGCCCAGGCGCAGCTCGAAGCGTGTGCCGATCGCGTCGCGCAACTGCGCTCGGACGCCGATCCACTGGTTGAGCGAGACGATCACGTGGATGCCGAACCCGAGCCCGCGCGCGGCCAGCCCGGTGATCTGCTCCTCCAGCTGCTCGTACTCCTGCCGGATCGTGGTCCAGTTGTCCACCAGCAGGAACACGTCGCCGAACTCGCGTCCGTCGGTGCTCTCGGTGAACTCCGCCCGCCGCTGGCGGAACGTCGTGATCGACTCGATCCCGTGCGCGGAGAAGAACTCCTCGCGCTGCTCCAGCAACGTCGTCAGCTCGGCGACGACCCGGCGGCAGCGTTGCGCGTCGCGGCGGGTGGCGTAGCCGGACGTGTGCGGCAGCCCGGCGATCGGGGCCAGCGCGCCGCCACCCATGTCCAGCACGAACAGCTGCACCTCGGCCGGGGTGTGGGTCAGCGCGAGCATGCCCGCGATGTCCTTCATCAGCGTCGACTTGCCGCTCTGCGGGGCGCCGACGATCAGCGCGTGCCCGCCCGCGCCGGAGAAGTCGGCCCACAGCATGTCGCGGCGCTGCTCGAACGGCTTGTCCACCAGCGCCACCGGGATCGTCAGCTTCCCGTTGCCGCCCCAGCCGAGCGGGCACAGGCCGCGCGCGGCGTCCTCGCCCAGCGGCGGCAGGAGCTGCTCCAGCGTCGGCGGTTCGGCCAGCGGCGGCAGCCAGATCTGGTGCGCGGCCGGCCCCTTGCCGTCCAGGCGCGACAGCATCGCGTGGATGATCGTCTCGCCGGTGCCGTCGGCGGCCGGGGACTCCGCGATCTCGGTCGTCACCGGGATCTCCACCGGGGCCAGGGAGAACGGCAGGACGCCGAGCTCCTGCCCGTCCTCGCGCACGACCGTGCTGCGCGGCGGCAGCTCCCCGGAGACGTACGCGGCCTTGAGCCGGATCAGCGTGTCGGTGTCGGATTTCAGGTACGCCGAGCCCGGCACCGGCGGCAGGTGGTAGGCGTCGGCGACGCCCAGCACGGTCCGGCTTTCCGACGCCGAGAACGTCCGCAGGCCGATCCGGTACGACAGGTGGGAGTCGAGCCCGCGCAGCCGGCCCTCCTCCAGCCGCTGCGACGCCAGCAGGAGGTGGATGCCCAGTGAGCGTCCGAGCCGGCCGATCGCGACGAACAGGTCGATGAACTCCGGCCGCGCCGACAGCAGCTCGCTGAACTCGTCGATGATCACCAGCAGCGACGGCAGCGGGTCGAGCGCGACGCCGTCCGCGCGCGCCTTCTCGTAGTCGCGCACCGACGCGTAGTTCCCGGCCGCGTGCAGCAGTTCCTGGCGCCGCAGCAGCTCGCCGTTGAGCGCGTCGGCCATGCGGTCGACCAGCGCGAGGTCGTCGGACAGGTTCGTGATGACGGCGCACGTGTGCGGCAGGCCGGTCATCCCGGCGAAGGTCGCGCCGCCCTTGAAGTCGATCAGCGCCAGGTTCAGCGTCTCCGACGAATGCATCACCGCCAGCGCCGTCACCAGCGTCCGCAGCAGCTCGCTCTTGCCGGACCCGGTCGCGCCGATGACCAGGCCGTGCGGTCCCATCCCGCCCTCGGCCGACTCCTTGAGGTCCAGCTCCACCGGCCGGCCCTCCGGGTTGACGCCCAGCGGGATCCGCAGCCGGTCGCGGGCCGCGCGAGGCGCCCACGTCACGGCGGTGTCGGTGTCGCGCGGGTCGCCGATGCCGAGCAGCCCGGACAGCCCGAACGTCGCCGACATCGGCTTGTCGCCGACGACGGCGGCCGGCGTGTGCAACGGCGTCAGCATCCGGGCCAGTGCCTCCGCGGCGCCGCGGTCCAGGATGTCCGGGCGGCCGAGGAACCCGAGCTGCTGCTCACTGGCGTCGCCGACGACCATGCCCAGGGAGTCGGGGGTGGTGTGCAGGCTCAGCAGCCGCTCGGTCGAGTACGTCCGCGGGTGTTCCTGCCCGATCTCGATCACCGTGACGCCGAGCCTGCCGTCCTCGCCGATCAGCCGGGGCTCGCCGTGGGCGTTGCCGCGGTCGACGACGACCACCAGGTGCGGCAGGTCGAGCTCGGCCGCGGCGCGCCGGCTGAACACGGGCCGTTCGCCGAGGTCCGCGCCGAGCAGCTCGGCCAGGCCGGCCGCCGAGTCGGCGGCGAGGCGCCGGGAGCCGACGGCGTCGGTCGCGCCGGCCGCGGTCGCGTGCGGCAGCCACTTCGCCCATTCCCAGTCGTGCTGCCGGTCCGCCGGCACGCACAGCGCGACCCGCAGGTCCGACGGGGAGTGGAAGGTGACGAGCTGGCACAGCAGCGACCGCACCAGGCCGAGCACGTCCGGCCGCCGCCCGGCGATGGTGACCGCGGCGAACGAGCGCAGCGAAAGCGCCACCGGCAGGTCGTCGACCGTCGAGTAGGTGCGGATGAAGTGCTTGAGGCTGGTGGAGCACACCGGGTCCAGGTCCTCCAGGGGCACGGTCTGCGGCGCCTTCAGCGGCGTCGCCAGCCGCTGGGGCCCGGTGCCCGCGCGCACCTGCGCGAACTGCCCGTCGGTGCGCCGCCGGTCCCACAGCTTGCCGGTCTCGACGTAGGCCCAGAGGTCGGCGGGGTCGGGCTGGACGGCGACCATCGCGGCGCGCTGGCCGTCGGCGATGTCCCGGACCTGGGCCCGCAGCCCGGAGAGATAACGCTGGTAGTCGCGGCGCTCGTCGTTGATCTGCGCCTTCTTCGCCATGCCGCCGCGGCCCAGCGACATCACGACCATGCCGCCCATGGCGCAGATGAACAGCGCGCCGAAGATGTAGGTCATCACGCCGCCGTCGCGTCCGATGTAGACGAACGACATCGCGCCCATGCCGAGCATCATCGGCAGGAACATCATCAGCTGCATCATCCCGCCGGACGAGCTCTTCGGGAGCATCGGCGGCGACTGCAGCACGATCTCGGAAGGGCGCTCCGGCGACAGGCTCATGGGGTAAGGCTCCAGCAGATCGGGGTGGCTCTGACCGGTATTTTGGCCACTCGCCGACCCGGCGCGGTGGGTACTTTTGCCGTCCGCCCGCTTCCGGGGCCGAACTTACGCTCTGCCGAGCAGCCACCCGCGGAAGGAGAGCCATGGCCGGCGAGTACCGGGCTGAGCCCGAGGCGATGCGCTCGTCCGTCGGCAACGTCGGCGGCATCATCGCGCACGGCATCAACGCCGTGGCCGACCTCGAACGGCTCGTCGTGCAACCGATGTCGTTCGCGGGTTTCGGCAGCGCTGTCGCCGCCGCCAACGCCGCCCTGCACTCCAGCCAGGTCACCGCCGTCCGCACGCTCCTGCAGCTGCTGCAGCAGGTCAACGGGCTGGTCAAGGCCAGTGCCGACGCCTACCAGGCGGCGGACCGGGCCGCGGCCGCCGGCTACGGCGGGGGGCACGACGGGTCCGCGGCGCCCACGTCGTCGATCTGGGGGAGCTCGCACGCTTCGGAGCTCGCCACCCTGGCGATCAACGACAGCGCGGGCGCCCACGGCGAGCCGTCGTCGGTCGGGAACGTGCTGCGCTACCTGGGGGACGCGCGGCTCGGCCGGCTCGGGGACCACCCGATCACCGACACGCGCTTCCACGGCGTCGCCGACTTCAACGACTGGCTGGCCGGCGACGCCGACAACCAGGCGCGCGTCGGGCTCATCGAGGTCTACGCGGGTACCGCGCGCACCTTCTCCGACGTTCCCGGCGGCGTGCACAGCGGGGACGTCGTGGTGGTCGAGCCGTTGCTGTTCTCCGACCGCCAGCCGGTCATCGGCGTCGCCGGCGACGGCGGCCGCCTGTACAACCACGGGCTCCTCGACGCCCGCATCGGCGGTCTGGCGAAGGTCAGCGTCTACCGGCCCGCCTCCGTCGTCGCCTGATCGTCCTGTCTGGCACTACAGAACCTTGTGAGGTCCGATGCTGACTTTCCCGAACTCCAGCGCGATGGACGCGACCGCGTCCTCGGGCGGGCCGATCACCATCCTGCCGCAGATCGTCACCGGCCAGCCGGAGCAGATCGCGCAGCACGTGGTCGACCTGGTCAAGAAGGCCGAGCAGTTCCTGAGCATGTACACCGAGCTCACCAAGGCCGCCGACCAGCTCGGCAAGATCTGGTCGGGCGCGGCGAGCGAGTCGGCGCTGAAGAAGATCGGTGACTCCCTCAAGCAGCTCGAGTCGATCATCAACGTCGTCCAGAAGGGCGCCGAGCTGCTCGGGATCTCGGGCACGCTGATCAAGACGGCGCAGCAGGCCTACCGCTCGGTGGTCGCCGCGGTGAACCCGACGGTCGCCTCGCTGATGTCGAACCCGTGGACCTACGGCGCGGCGGTCGCTTTGTCGACCGCGACGAGCGCGTCGCTGCGGGCGTTCATCACCGCGATCGGCGCGCTGCTCAAGGCGCTCGGCGCGGTCGACCTCGCGCAGCAGGTCACGCAGCTCGCGCAGGTCATCGGCCAGATCGAGAAGCTCTTCCACCACGACTCCGGCAGCTCGGGCGCGACGACGCCGTCGATCGGGAACACCCCGGTCACGGCGCCCCAGGCCCCGTCGTCGGTGGCGAGTCCGGCCGGGCAGCAGGCGGTGGCGGGCGGGAGCGGCGGGGGGATCCCGCAGCAGCCTTCGTTCACCGACTACACCCCGCCCGCGCTCGCCACCGGCGGCGGTTCGGGCACCGGCACGGGCGCGAACGGTGCGACCGTGCCGGTGACCGCCAACGGGACCCCGCTGGACCCCTCGAACAGCTGGATCCCCGTCGACCACTCTTCGACGGCGCCGGGTACCGGATCGGTTCCCACCACCCCGTCACCGGCTCCGGCCCCCGCTCCGGCTCCGGTGCACGCCGCCGACGAGGTCGTCATCCACACCAACCTGACCACCGGGGAGTCCACTGTGGAGGCTCCGGGCGGCCAGGACTTCGACCTCGACATCGACCTGGACTTCGACGGCAAGCACTTCAGCCAGCACGTCGGCTACGACGCGGCCGCCGGGAACTAGCCCATGTGGTCCTCGGGGGTCGTCGACGCGTCGGGGGTGGTCAGCTCCGTGCTGTCCGGCTACCGGCAGGTCCTGGTCGAATGCCAGAGACGGGTCACCGGTGACCCCGGTGCGCTGAGCGCCGCTTCGCAGCGGGTCGCCACCCAGTCCTCGACGGTGTCGGGCAAGGCTCGCGAGATCGACGAGTCCGCCAAGACGCTGCACGCGGACTGGGACGGCGACGCCTACACCGCGTTCGCGACGGCGGCGGGGAAGCTGGGCGAGGAGCTCACCGACGCCGCCGCGAAGCTCGACGACCAGGCGAAACGGCTCTCGACGGCGTCGCAGCTCGTCCAGTCGGCGAAGGCCGCCGTGGACTCGGTCATCGCGCAGTTCGACCAGTACGCCCAGCAGCTGACCGCGCAGGCGCGCGCGGTGAACTCCGGCTCGGTCGGCGCGTTCATCCAGGCCGCGCGGCAGCTGGGGGAGCAGAGCGTCAAGGCCGCCCGCCAGGTCGTCGACGAGTTCTCCGACGCGCTGGCCGAGCTGTTCCCGCCCGAGGGCACCCAGCGGCTGGAGTACAAGCTGGGCAAGAAGACGGGCGGCCCGCTGGGCTGGCTCAACGGCAGCACCCTCGACGGGCGCAAGCGGCCGCGGGGCGCGCCGTCGTGGTTCGGCAACTCGGGCTGGAAGAAGCTCACCTGGGACGGCCTGGAAGGCACGCGCGCGCCGAAGAAGGCGGACACGCCGTTCGGCCAGCCGAAGCCCGAGGGGTTCAAGGACAAGCTCGGCAACAACACCGAGATCACGTACTACAAGTTCAAGCACGAGCAGGACGGGCTCACCCCGGAGTACGACGGCAAGATCACGTCGAAGGGCTGGGACGTCGGCGCGTCCGGGCACACCGAGCTGGCCGCGGTGAAGGAAGAGCTCGAAGCCAAGGGCGACTGGGGTCCCGCCGCGGCGCACGCCAAGGGGACGGTCTTCGCCGGCGGTGAGGCGAGCGCGTCCGGCACGATCGGGGCGCACGGCGTGGGCGCGCACGCGAACGTCTTCGCCGGCGGCAAGGTCGAAGGCGAGGTCGCCGCGGACGTCGCGGGCATCGGCGTCGGCGCGAACGGCACCCTGCAGTACGGCATCGGCGCGCAGCTCGACGCCCAGGCCACCTACGACGCCGGGCACATCAAGGTCAACTTCAAGGCGGGCGCGGCGCTCGGCCTCGGCGCCGGGGTCGGCGCGAAGATCGACATCGACCTGCCGAAGCTCGGCCACACCATCACCGAGTACGGCGGCGCGGCCGCGGACTACGTCGGGACCGCGGCGAACGACGCGGCCAACGCCGTCGGATCCGCTTGGGACGACGCCGTTTCCTACGTGGGGCTGTGATGACACTTCCCCTGGACTTCGTCATCCCGGACGGCTGGACGGCCGTCGACCCGGGCGACTCGGGCGCGGTGTTCGTCGCCGTGCACGACGCTTCACCGGGCGAGTTCGTCCCGAACATCACGGTCAGCGTCCAGCAACGGCCGGACGACGCGTCGATCGACGCCATCGCCACCGAAGCCGTCGAACGCCTTTCGCTGACGCTGGCCGGGCTGGAGGTACTGAGCCGCCGCGACGTGGGCGCCTCGGCCGCGCCCGGCGTCATGCAGCTGCTGCGCCTGCGCACCGGCGAAGGCGACGAGCTGATCCAGACCCAGGTGCACCTGACGGTTCCCGGCCCCGCGCCGGCGGACCGGCTGGTGCTCGAGCTCGCCTGCACGGCCGCACCCGCGACCGCGCGGCGGCTCTCACCCGGTTTCCAGCGGTTCGTGGGCAGTGTCCGCGTCCGCCAGCACGAAGGGATGCAACAGTGACCGATCCGTACGCGGTGCCGGACATGGACGAGCTGCTCGCACAGGTGCGCAAGCAGACCGAAGAGGTCCAGCGGATCCAGCGCACGGTCGAGGCGATGGAGGTCAAGGCGCACTCGCGGCAGAACGAGGTCACCGTCACCCTCCGCGGCGACGGGCGCTTCACCTCGATCGACATCGACCCCCGCGCGATCCGCGAGTACGACGCCCGCAACCTCTCGGAGATCGTCCTCGAGGCGGTGAACGCCGGGCTCTCGAAGCTCGCCGAGGCGTCGAACGCCAAGTTCGCCCCGGTGATCTCGGCCGCGAAGAACGTCTGATGACCACGGCGTCTTTGACGGGCACGACCCGCCGGGTCACGGTGGTGACGCCGAGGGCCCGGGTGGACGTCGCGCTGCCCCAGCAGTCGACGTTCGCCGAGCTGGTGCCGCAGCTGGTCCGGCTGGCCGGCGCGTCCGGGCAGGCGTCGGCCGAGCATCCGGGCTGGGTGCTTTCCCGGCTCGGCGGCGCGCCACTGGCGTTGGGCCTGAGCGTGGCCGCGGCCCAGATCCGGGACGGCGAAGTGCTCCACCTGACCCCGCGGGAACGCCCGCGGGGTCCGCTGCTGTTCGACGACGTGGTCGACTCGATCGCCAGCGTCGCCGATTCGTCCGGCGGCTGGGGGCCATCGGTGGCGCGGCGGTCCGGCCTGGTGGCGGCGGTGGTGCTCCTGCTGGCCGGCGGTCTGCTGGTGCAGGCGGCGGCGTCCGGCAGTGTCCTGGCACCGATCGGCACCGGGCTGCTGGCGTTGGTGCTGCTCCTCGGCGGCGGCGCGTTGAGCCGCGCGTACGGCGACGCCGAGGCGGGCGCGGCCGGCGCGGTCGCGGGTGTCGGCGTCGCGCTGCTGGCGGGGATGTCCGTGCTGGCACCGCATCCGCTGTTTTCGTTGTCGGCGGGCCCGCTGGCGGCGGGGTTGGCGGCGGTGACGGTGTACGGAGTACTGGCGGCGGTGTCGGTGGCCGACCGCCTGCCGTGGTTCGTGGCGATCACGAGCGCGGCGGGTGCCGGCGCGATCACGACGGGCGTGGTGCTCCTGGCGGGCGTCAAGCCGGTGTCGGCCGCGGCGGTGGTGGCGGTGCTGTGCACGGCATTGGCGGCGGTGGCCCCGATGCTGTCGTTGCGCTTGG
This sequence comes from Amycolatopsis sp. NPDC114505, assembly GCF_055633615.1. Classification (NCBI taxonomy): domain Bacteria; kingdom Bacillati; phylum Actinomycetota; class Actinomycetes; order Pseudonocardiales; family Pseudonocardiaceae; genus Amycolatopsis; species Amycolatopsis sp. NPDC114505. Next base: position 101,992 of record NZ_JBVKDV010000002.1, read on the forward strand.
CCCGGTTGCCGCTGCCGAGGGTCCCGGACGACATGGAGGCGTTCCGCGCGGACGAACAGCCGTCGGTGGGAACGGAGATGATCGGCCGCACGTCCCGGGCGCAGGCCGTGCTGACGGGGTTGCTGGTCGGCTTGGGTTCGGTGGTGCTGGCGTCGTCGGTGGTGCTGTCCGCGGGCGGGCCGTGGGACGCGGGTTTGGCGGGGCTGCTCGGGGTGGCGTGGATTTTGCGGTCCCGGTCGTATGCGGGTCGGGTCCAGCGTTTGGTTCTGGTGGGGTTCGGCGTGCTGTCCCTGGTTTGTGCCGGGGTGTGGCTGGTGGCGTCGGGCGACCGGACGGTGGTGTTCGCGGCGGGTTGCGTGGTCGTGCTGGCGGCGGTGGTGTGCTTGGTTTATGCGACGCGAGTCGCGCGGGGGCTTCGGTCGCCTTACTGGTCGCGGCTTTTGGATGTTTCGGAGTTTCTGGTGTTGCTTTCGTTGGTTCCGTTCGTCGGCATGATCGCGGGGGTGTACGAAGCAGTCCGCGGCTGAACTTGTTCGGCGACGAGGCCGTCACGGGAGACCGTGGCGGTCCGTCACCTCAGGTGCCGGCCTGGTCGGTCAATGCTTTGATGCACGCAGGTCGCGGTATCGCGTGATTGCCCGAGGACCAGGTGTCCGGACCCAAAACGGAGCACCGATCAGGATACGATCGACCTCCCAATCATCGAGCCATCGCTGCTTGTCCAAGACGACATCACTGTAGATTTCGGCAAGCCATTCGGAGTCCTCCGCGTGGCCGAGTGTGAAGCCGCGCGTGTGTGGCTTGCCCGCGTGTTCCTCGTGGCGGCCGGTTTCGCCTTGATGACGGCAGATCTTGAGTGCTTCGATTGACAGGTATTCGAGGTCCTCTGTGTAGCTTTCGTCTCCTCCCTGGCCACGGAGAAACTTCTCGATTTCCCACGCTGCCGAAGACGACCAGCCTGCGTCGGACTTGTCTCTGGCTCCGATGTAGTCCGAGGTATTGTGCAAACTGCCGAACAGGCATAGCGCTACGCGGACGCCGGTACTGCTCGTCGTGGTTGTGTGAATCACGACGCCGCCTTGGGAGTGCCAACCCGCGAACTCGGCGAAGGAGACGAAGCCGGTCCCCTTGGCGAACCTCGTTGGTGGCGGCGTCACGAAGTCCTCAACAGCATGGATGCCGAGCGCTGCTTCGACACGCTTGGCGATCTCGGCTCGTCGAAGAGTACGGCCTTCCTGGCCGAATTCGAACTCGGGAAGGAACGGCGCCAGGCGAATCTTTGTCGCTCGTTTGCCGCGCGGCCCAATATTGAGATCATTGTCATCCGCAAATTCGCTGATGCGCCTGTGGCCCCAATAAGCATAGCGTTGTGGCGTGGTCAGTTCACCCACGGTTGGTCTCCTTCTTCGCGTTTCGCGGGAGACTACTCGCCGGGGCGAGCCGACACACGTCCAGCTTTCAGGAATCCAGCGCCAGCGGCAACGTCTGCCGCACCGAGGCACCGTGCCGTCCGTGCAGCGGGACCGCCGCTCCCGGCGATGGCACCGGAGCCCCCGGCCGACCTCCCACCCGCACCGTCACCTCGACCTTCTCCCGCCCCCCAGCGGTCCGCGTCAGCATGTACGACGTCGCCGTGAAAGCCGCCCCCGGCACCGCGAAATCCACCATCCGCGAAGACCGCGGCCGGAAGCACATCTGGGCCGCGTCGCTCCACGTCCACGACTTCCAGCGGTCCGGTGGCCCGGACGCCGCCCCCTGGACGCCCAACGCCACCCGCAGCTCCTTCGCCAGCTCGCCGGCCTCCAGGACCGTGCTCTGGTACCCCGCCTCCGCCAGCGTCCCCATCAAGCTCAACGCCGCCGACGCCGTGCTCCGCAACGCTCCGAGATCGCCACCACCACGGGCCAGCGCCGCGATCGGGGCCAGGTCCGGCCGGTAGCGCACCGCCAGCCAGCGCACCCGCAACATCTGGTCGCCACGCGGAACCGCCCACGTCAGCAGCTGCGCCGACGACAACGGCACGTCCGTGCGCGCGTACGCCGAACGCAACGCCTCCACCAGCGGCCCCGGCGCCCCAGGCCCCTGAGTCAGCCGGACCAGCGCGCTCCAGCCGCCGTCGATCTCGGCGACGCCGAAGCGGTTGCCCGCGCGGTCGACGTGCTGACGGACCTTCACCGAGCCGGCCACCCACAGCAGCGGGTCGGGGCTGTCGCGGCGCGTGTCGTGGCGGCGCAGCCGGAACGCCGTCCACGTCAGGGCCCAGCCCGCCACGTGGCGCCCGGCGAAGCGCACGGACGTCAGCAGCACCACCAGCCCGGCCGCCACGCTCACGCCGAGCCGCACCGGCTGCGAAACGCTGTCGACCATCCACGCGAGCAGGACGGCGATGCCGGCGATCTCCCACAGTGCGGCCTGCAGCGGCCGGATCGGCAGCAGCCAGGGCAGCGGCGTCGACGCGGGCCGCGGTGGTGCCGGGCGCACGGCGCCGGCGGTTTCGACGGACACGGGCTCCCCTTTCCCCGGGTCTCCGACGCTACTGCCTCCCCGGATACCGCGTGGGCGTAAAAATTACCCTCCCCTTCCGCCATCCGGGTGCCTAACGTCGAGCACTCGGGAGGACGACGCACACAGCCGGGGGCACAGCGCGTGTGGACGCAGCGGGACCAGATCCAGGCGTACCAGTTCCTCCGCCGCAGGCTCGTTTCCGCCCTCGTCGCGGCTGATGCCAACCACCCCGTCTCGCCCAGCCGCCGGCTCGTGCTCGGCACCGTGCTGGGGCTCGTGGCCGCGCTGCTCGTCACCGCCGTCTTCGGGATCATCGGCCTGCTCAACCCCTCCGGCGGCAAGGACTGGCTGGCCGGCGGCAAGGTGATCGTCGAGGAAGGCACCGGCGCGCGGTTCGTGCTCGGTGCCGACGGCGTCCTGCACCCGGTCCTCAACTACGCCTCCGCGCGGCTGCTGGCCGGCGGCAACGGCGACGCGACCGTGTCCGTCTCGTCGGAGAACCTCGGCAAGGCCGGCCGCGGCACCCCGATCGGCATCCCGGGCGCGCCCGACTCGGTGCCCGCCGCCGGCGCGCTCGTCACGACGCCGTGGACGAGCTGCAGCCGCACCACCCAGGACGCGCCCGCGTCGGCCGAGCCGCGCACCGCCGTCCTGCTGTCGGCGCCCGCGTCCGGCGTCGAACTGCCCCGCGACCAGGGCGTGATCGTCCGGCTGCCCTGGGGCGACCGGTTCCTGCTCACCGGCGGCCGCCGGTACAAGCTGTCCGACGAGGCCGCGACCGCGCTGCAGTTCGACAGCTACCCGACGATCGCGGTGTCCGCGCGGTGGATCGACACCGTCCCGGCCGGGCGCGACCTCACCGCGCTGCCGGTCGACGGCGCCGGTGACCGGGGGCCCGGGGTCGGCGGCCGCGGCACCCGCGTCGGCGAGGTCCTGGCCGTCGTGGACGCGCTGGCCGCGCCCGGCACCGCGACGTCGTACTACCTCGTCCGCCGCGACGGGCTCGAGCCCATCGGGCAGACCGAGGCGAGCCTCCTGGTGACGACGGCGGCCAACGCGGCCGCCTACCCGGGCACGCCGGCGCCGGTGGACGTCCGCGCGGCCGACGTCGCCGCCACGCCGAAGGTCGCCGCGCCCCGCGCCGGCGGTGCCGACCCCGCGGCCTTCCCGGACCGCATCCCGGGCAAGGCGCCGATCACCGGCAACTCCGTCGCGTTGTGCATCCAGGGCAGCCGGTTGCTCGTTTCGGCCGAATTCCCGCTTTCCCCTGGAGCCAAAGCAATCCAGGTCGCCACGAGGACCGAAGCACGGGTGGCGGACGAGGTGTGGGTACCTCCGTCGGGGGGAGCCGTCGTCGTCGAATCCGGCTCGGCCACCACGTACCTGGTGACCGACACGGGCCGGAAGTACCCGGTGGTGAACGCGCAAGCATTGGCCGCGCTCGGCTACGGAGGCGTGGACAGATCACCGGTCAACGGTAGTTTGCTGGCATTGGTGCCGATGGGCCCCGCGCTGGACCCGGCCACGGCCGGGCAGCCGGCCCCGTCGGGTGGAACGGGGTGAAAGTCGTGCACATGACACAAGAGCGCTCGGCCGAAGACGACCTGGACCGGGGCCGCGTCCGGGTCGCGGTCATCGAAGACCACCCGCTGTACCGCGTTTCGGTGGAGCGGGTGCTGGCCGAAGCCGAATTCATCGAGCTCGGGGCGGTGGTCGACTCGGTGGCGCGGTTCCACGTCCACCGGCAGCCACCGGGCAGCGTGGTGCTGCTGGACCTCGGCCTCCCGGGCGTCGCCGGGGCGGCGGCGGTCCTGGAGGTCTGCGAGCTCGGGCACCACGTCCTCGTGGTCTCCGCGCAGGCGGAGCCCGAAGTCGTGCTGGGGGCGATCGCCGCGGGGGCGCGGGGATTCCTCTCCAAGGACGTCGACGCGGACGAGCTGCTGATCGCGATCAAGACGGTGGCCGGCGGCGGCGCGTACGTCTCCGCGGTGGTCGCCGGGATGATCATGAAGGACAACGCGGACCGGCCGGCCGTCTCGGCCGACGTCGAGCTGTCGCCGCGTGAAGAGCAGGTGCTGCGGCTGGTGGCGGCGGGGGAGCGCGATGTGGACATCGCGCTGATCCTCGGCATCGGCGTCCGGACCGTGCGGGGCTACCTCGACCGCATCCGCGACAAGACCGGCGAACGGCGGCGGCCGGGCCTGGTCAAGGAAGCCATCCGGCGCGGCCTGATCGGCGGCTCCGGCCCGCGGCGCGGCGGCCGCAAATGAGCGACGACGACCAAGCGGCGGCCAAGGCGCCGCGGAAGATCCACGTCGGGGTCATCGAGGACCACCCGCTCTACCGGTACGCGCTCACCCGCGTGCTCACCGAGGCCCCGGACATCGAGCTCGGCGCGGTCGCCGACTCCGTGGCCCGGTTCGCGGTCCAGGACCAGCCGGCCGGCAGCGTCGTGGTCCTCGACCTGAAGCTCCGCGGTGTCCAGGACGCGGCCGCGGTCCTGGAAGTGGGGCAGATGGGGCACCGGGTGCTGGTGGTGTCCGCGCACGCGGAACAGCCGGAGGTGCTCGGCGCGATGCAGGCGGGCGCGAAGGGCTTCCTGTCGAAGGACGTCGACGGCGACGAGCTCCTGCGCGCGATCCGCACGATCGCCGACGACAACGCGTACGTCTCGCCGACGCTGGCCGGGATGATCATCCAGGACAGCGAAGAGCGGCACGCGGGCCCGAAGATCGTGCTGTCGGAGCGCGAGAAGCAGGTCCTCCGCCTGGTGGCGGCGGGGGAGCGCGACGTCGACGTGGCGGAGATCCTCAACATCAGCGTCCGGACGGTCCGGTCGTACCTGGACCGGATCCGCGACAAGACGGGCGAGCGCCGCCGGGCGGGCTTCGTGCGGGTCGCCATCCGCGAGGGCCTGCTCCGCTAGAGCCGGCGGTTGGCCAGGGCTCCCGTCGCCGTGCGGGCCTTGGCCGACACGGCCGGGTCGACGTCCACCAGCAGCATCTCCGGCTCGGCGCCCGCCTGGGCGACGACCCGGCCGAAGCCGTCCGAGACCGTCGAGTACCCGATGCCCGTCGGCGCCTTCGGGTTGACCGTGACGCCCGTCGCCGCCGGGTCGGCCTGGCCGCAGGCCAGTACCCAGCAGCCCGAGTCCAGGGCGCGGGCCCGCACCAGCACCTCCCACTGCTCGCGCTTGCCCTCGCCGGCGCCCCAGGACGCCGGGAGCAGCACGACGTCGGCGCCGTCGTCGGCCAGCGCCCGGAACAGCTCCGGGAACCGCAGGTCGTAGCACGTCGCGACGCCGTAGACGACGCCGTCCAGCTCGAACGTCACCGGAGCCGAGCCCGGCGCCACCGTGTCCGACTCGGCGAAGCCGAACGCGTCGTAGAGGTGGATCTTGTCGTAGCCGCGGTGCTGCCCGCCGCCGGTGACCAGCAGCGTGTTGCGCACCCGGCCGCCGTCCGCCGGGGTGAACATCCCGGCGACGACCACCACGTCGTGCTCGGCGGCCACCGCGGCGACCGCGGCCGCCCACGGCCCGTCCAGGTCCTCGGCGACCGGCTCCAGCGGACGGCCGAACCGGGCCATCGTCGCCTCCGGGAACACGACGATCCGCGCGCCGTCCGCTACCGCGGCCTCCACCCCGGAGCGAATCAGCTTCAGGTTCGCTTCCGGGTCGTCACCCGAGTTGACCTGGCACAACGCGATTCGCGCCACCGCTGCCTCCTGCATGCTGGGATCCGCCGTCACCGGGGAGTATCGCCGACGAGGGTCCCAGTGTGACCTCGTACCCTGGAGGGCATGTTGAACCGCACCGACCTGCGTGGGCAGGTCCCGACCGCCGCCGAACTGCGCGCCACGCTGCCCCGCGCCGAATACGACGTGGACGCGGCGCTGCACCACGTGCGCCCGGTGGTCGAGGCGGTCCGTGACCGCGGTGTCGAAGCCGTCCTCGAGTACACCGAGAAGTTCGACAAGGTCCGCCCCGCGTCCGTGCGGGTGCCGCGCGAGCGGCTGACGCGGGCACTGGCCGAGCTGGACCCGGCCGTGCGCGCCGCGCTGGAGGAGTCGATCACCCGCGCCCGCAAGGTGCACGCCGAGCAGCGCCGCACCGACGTCACGACCACCGTCGTCGACGGCGGCACGGTCACCGAGAAGTGGGTGCCGGTCGAGCGCGTCGGGCTGTACGCGCCGGGCGGGCTCGCGGTGTACCCCTCGACCGTGGTGATGAACGTCGTCCCGGCGCAGATCGCCGGCGTCGGCTCGCTGGTCGTCTGCTCGCCGCCGCAGGCCGCGTTCGACGGCCTGCCGCACCCGACCATCCTCGCCGCGGCCGAGCTGCTCGGCGTCGACGAAGTGTGGGCGGCCGGCGGCGCGCAGGCCGTCGCGCTGCTGGCGTACGGCGGCACGGACACCGACGGCACCGAGCTGACCCCGGTCGACGTCGTCACCGGGCCGGGCAACATCTACCTGACCGCGGCCAAGCGCCTGCTGCGCGGCCTGATCGGCATCGACTCCGAGGCCGGCCCGACCGAGATCGCCATCCTCGCCGACGAGACGGCCGACCCGGTGCACGTCGCCGCCGACCTGATCAGCCAGGCCGAGCACGACCCCCTGGCCGCGAGCGTGCTGGTGACGACGTCGGTCGAGCTCGCCGACGCCGTCGACAAGGACCTCGTGAACCGCGTCGCGGCGACGAAGCACTCCGAACGCGTCGCCGAAGCGCTGGCCGGCAAGCAGTCCGGCGTCATCCTGGTGTCCACAGTGGACGACGGCCTGCGCGTCGTCGACGCCTACGCCGCCGAGCACCTGGAGATCCAGACGGCGGACGCCCGCGCGGTCGCCGCCCGGGTCCGCAACGCGGGCGCGATCTTCGTCGGCGCGTACGCCCCGGTGTCGCTCGGCGACTACTGCGCCGGGTCCAACCACGTCCTGCCCACCGGCGGGTTCGCCCGCCACTCCTCGGGCCTGTCCGTGCAGAGCTTCCTCAAGGGCATCCACGTCGTGGACTACTCCGAGGACGCGCTGCGCGAGGTCGCCGGCCGCGTCGTCGCGCTGGCCAACGCCGAGGACCTGCCCGCGCACGGCGAGGCCGTCGCCGCGCGCTTCGGAGGTTCGGTCCGATGACGATCGGCGAAGACGTCACCCTCGACGAGCTGCCGCTGCGCGACGACCTGCGCGGCAAGAGCCCGTACGGCGCACCGCAGCTGGACGTCCCGGTCCGGCTCAACACCAACGAAAACCCGTACCCGCCGCCGCTTTCGTTGATCGAGGACGTGGCCGAGGCGGTCCGCGCGGAGGCGGCCGAGCTGCACCGGTACCCGGACCGTGACGCCGTGGCGCTGCGCCAGGACCTGGCCGACTACCTGAGCGTGTCGACGCGGGTGGTGCTGTCGGAGGCGAACGTCTGGGCCGCCAACGGGTCCAACGAGGTGCTGCAGCAGATCCTGCAGGCCTTCGGCGGTCCCGGGCGCAGTGCGCTCGGCTTCGAGCCGTCGTACTCGATGCACCCGATCATCGCGTCGGGCACGCGCACCGAGTGGGTCCCGGCGCCGCGCCGCGCCGACTTCACGCTCGACACGGCCGCGGCGGCGGTGCTGATCGCCGAGAAGCGGCCGGACGTCGTGTTCGTCACGAGCCCGAACAACCCGACGGGCGGTTCGATCCCGCTTTCCGAGCTGCGTTCTTTGCTCGACGCGGCCACCGGGATCGTCGTGGTCGACGAGGCGTACGCGGAGTTTTCGTCGCAGCCGAGCGCGGTCGGGCTGCTGGCCGACTACCCGGCGCGGCTGATCGTGTCGCGCACGATGAGCAAGGCGTTCGCCTTCGCGGGCGGGCGGCTCGGCTACCTGGCCGCGGCGCCGGCGGTGGTCGACGCGCTGCAGCTGGTGCGGCTCCCGTACCACCTGTCGCGGCTCACGCAGGCGGCCGCGCGCGCGGCGCTGCGCCACGCGGACGCCACTTTGGACAGTGTGCACAAGCTGGCGGCGGAACGTGACCGCGTCGTGGAAGCGCTGGCCGGCCTCGGGTTCGACCCGGTGCCGAGCGACTCGAACTTCGTCCTCTTCGGACCGTTCGCGTCACCCAAGGCCGCTTGGCAGGCCTATTTGGACCAGGGAGTGCTGATCCGCGACCCCGGCATCGACGGGCACCTGCGCGTGAGCATCGGCACCCCGGAAGAGAACGACGCCTTCCTCGAGGCGAGTAAGGAAGTTTCCCGATGACCCGGATCGGCAAGGTCGAGCGGACCACCAAGGAGTCCTCGATCTTCGTCCAGCTCGACCTCGACGGCACGGGCGAGGTCGACATCTCGACCGGCGTCCCGTTCTACGACCACATGCTGACGGCGTTCGGCGTCCACGGCTCCCTGGACCTCAAGGTCGAGGCGACCGGCGACGTCCACATCGACGCGCACCACACGGTGGAGGACACGGCGATCGTGCTGGGCCAGGCGATCCGCCAGGCCCTGGGCGACAAGAGCGGCATCCGCCGCTTCGGCGACGCGTGGATCCCGATGGACGAGACCCTGGCCCACGCGGCGATCGACGTCTCGGGCCGGCCGTACTGCGTGCACGTGGGCGAGCCGGAGCAGTTCAACACGTTCACGATCGGCGGCAACTACCCGTTCGTGCTGACGCGGCACGTGTTCGACTCGCTGGCGTTCCACGCGCAGATCGCGCTGCACGTCCGGGTCATCCACGGCCGCGACCCCCACCACATCGCCGAAGCCGAGTACAAGGCGGTGGCCCGCGCCCTGCGCGCGGCGACCGAGCCGGACCCGCGCGCGGGCGGCATCCCCTCCACGAAGGGCGTTCTGTGAGCAAGGAAGTAATCGGAGTGCTCCTGCTCGCCCTCGGGGGCTTCCTGGCGGGCGGCGTCTACTCGACGTGGAAGACGGCGAAGTTCATGGCCGGGGTGCTGGGCATCGCGGCCCTGCTCGCCGTCGGCGGCGCGATCTTCTGGTTCGCCAGCTAGCTAGCGACCGATTCCTTTCGGGACCGCAGTCGGTCTACCTTGCATGACGATGACGGACTGGTCGGAGGACTTCGCGCGGCAGGCCGAGCCGTTCCGGCGCGAGCTGCTCGCGCACTGCTACCGCATGGTCGGCTCGGCCGACGACGCGGCCGACCTGGTGCAGGAGACCTACCTGCGGGCGTGGCGGGCGTACGGCGCTTTCGAGGGCCGTTCCTCGGTGCGCACGTGGCTGCACCGCATCGCCACCAACGCCTGCCTGTCGGCCCTGGACCACGGCGGACGGCGGGTGCTGCCGTCCGGGCTGGGCGGCCCGGCCGGTGACCCCGACGCGATGCCGAGCCCGGCGTCGCCCGAGGTCGCCTGGCTCGGGCCGGTGCCGGACGCCCTGACGACCCTCGACCCGGCCACGCTCTCGGCCGAGCGGGACAGCGTGCGGCTGGCGCTCGTCGCCGCGCTGCAGTACCTGCCGGCCCGGCAACGCGCCGTCCTCCTGCTCCGGGAGGTGCTCGGGTTCAGCGCCGCCGAGGTCGCGGCCATGCTCGAGATCTCGACGGCCGCGGTCAAGAGCGCGCTGCAACGGGCCCGCGCCCGGCTCGACGAGATCTCGCCGTCGCCGGACGACGTCGTCGAGCCGGCCGAACCGCACGCCCGTGACCTGCTGCGCCAGTACATCGCCGGGTTCGAGAACGCCGACCTGGCCGTCCTGGAGAAGGCGCTGCGCGCCGACGCCGCCATCGAGCTGGTGGGCACGCGGACCTGGTTCTCCGGCAAGGTGACGTGCCTGCGGTACCTGGCGCACGTGCTCGGCTCGCCCGGCGACTGGCTGATGACCCCGACCCGGGCGAACGGCGGGCCGGCCGCCGCCACCTACTACCGCGGTGACGCGCTCGGTGTCGCCGTCCTCGACGCGACCCCCGCCGGGATCGCCCGCGTCACCGTCTTCCCCGGCGGTCCCGCGCTGGTGGCGCGGTTCGGTCTTCCCGCGACGAGAACCGAGGCGAACCATGCCCACTGACGAGGAGTTCCTGGCCTACAACGAAGGCGTCGTCAGCGACTTCCGCGCGCACCACGGCGTGGTCAGCGTGCCGCCGTTCCCGATCCTGCTGCTGACCACGACCGGGGCGCGCACCGGACGGCGGACGACCGTGCCGCTCGGCTTCGCGGTCGACGACGACGGCCGCGTCTTCGTCGTCGCCGCCAAGGCGGGTGCTCCCCGGCACCCGGCCTGGTTCCACAACCTGCGCGCCGACCCGGCGGTGACGGTCGAGCTGGGTGACGCGTCCTACGAGGCCCGGGCCGTCGTGACGACCGGCGAGGAACGCGACCGCCTCCACCGCCGGGTGTCCGACGGCACCTCCGCTTACGAGCGGAGCACCGACCGGGTCTTCCCGGTGGTCGTCCTCGACGGCGTCCCCGCCCCGGCCGGGGGCTAGCGGCTCGCGCCGACCAGCTCGCGCTCGTCGTCGTCGGGCGCGGCGTCGAGGTGCTTGGTGAGCTTCTCGCCCTCGACGTCGACGTCCGGCAGGATCCGGTCGAGCCACTTCGGTAGCCACCACGCGCCGCGGCCGAGCAGCGACATCACCGCCGGCACCAGCGTCATCCGGACCACGAACGCGTCCACCAGCACGCCGAACGCCAGCGCGAAGCCGATCGACTGGATCAGCGTCGACTCGGCCAGGATGAACCCGGCGAACACGCTGATCATGATCAGCGCCGCCGCGACGACCACCCGCGCGCCGTGGCGGAAGCCGGTGACCATCGCTTCCTGCGGCTCCGCGCCGTGGACGTGCTCCTCGCGCATCCGCGTCACCAGGAACACCTGGTAGTCCATCGCGAGTCCGAAAAGGACACCGATGAGCAGGATCGGCAGCATGCTCATGATCGGCCCGGTCGACTCGACGCCGAGCAGGTCGGTCAGCCAGCCCCACTGGAACACCGCGACGACCGCGCCGAACGTCGCCGCGACCGAGCCGAGGAAGCCGATCGTCGCCTTCAGCGGCACCACGACCGAGCGGAACACCAGCATCAGCAGGATGAACGCCAGCCCGACGATCAGGCCGAGGTAGGGGAGCATCGCGTCCGAGAGCTTCTCGGAGACGTCGATGTTCGCCGCGGTCTGCCCGGTGACGGCCAGCTTCGCGCCGGTCGCGTTCTCCAGCGCACCGGACTCGGTGCGGATCGCGGCGACCAGGTCCTCGGTCTGGGTGCTGCTCGGCCCGCTCTTCGGGATCACCGTCAGCAACGCCGTGTCTCCGGACTGGTTGACCCGCGCCGGAGTGACGGCGGCGACGTCGGGCAGCTTCTGGATGTCGGCCGCGGCCTGGCCGAACGCGGCCTGCCGGTTGCCGCTCGCCCCGGCGTCGACGACGACCAGCAGCGGCCCGTTCGAGCCCTCGCCGAAGCTGCGGCTCGCGATTTCGTACGCCTTGTGCTGCGTGGACTCCGGTGCGGCGGTGGCGTCGTTGGGCAGGCCGAGCTGCATGCCGAGCGCGGGCAGCGCGACGACGGCCATCCCGGCCAGCGCGACGAGCAGCACCGGCCACCGGTGGCGGGCGACGAACCGCGCCCAGCGCTCGCCGTGCGTCGTTTCGACCGGCTTGCGGCGCAGCCGGATGCGCTCGCCGGCGACCCGGGTGCCGGCGAAGCCGAGGATCGCGGGCAGCAGCGTCAGGGCGATGACCACGGCGACCGCGACGGTCACCGCGGCGGCCACGCCCATCTGGCCGAGGAACGGGATGCCGATGACGGTGAGGCCGGCCAGCGCGATGATGACGGTGAGCCCGGCGAACACGACGGCCGAGCCGGCGGTGCCGGTGGCGCGGCCCGCGGCCTCCTCGGGATCGCGGCCGAGCTTCAGTTCGTGCCGGTAGCGCGAGACGATGAACAGCGCGTAGTCGATGCCGACGGCCAGCCCGATCATCAGCGCCAGGATCGGCGTGTTCGAGTTCAGCTCGAGGAACCCGGAGGCGAGGAAGATGCCCGCCATCCCGGTGCCGACGCCGATCAGCGCGGTGAGCAGCGGGATCCCGGCGGCGACCAGCGAGCCGAACGTGATGATCAGCACGACGGCGGCGACCGCGACACCGAGGCCTTCGGTCGCGCCGGTTTCGGGGATGCCCTGCACGGCGTCGCCGCCGAACTCGACGGTGAATCCTTGGGCGCGGGCTGCGTCGGCGGCGTTCAGGAGGGCTTGACGGTCACCGTCGGTGAGCTCGTAGGCCTTCGCGCCGTAGCTCACCTGGGCGAGCGCGACGCGCTTGTCGGGTGAGATCGACTGCGCCTGGAACGGGTCCACGACGACGGCGACCTTCGGTGCCGTCTTCAGCTGCCCGACCAGGGACTCGACGGCGGCCTTGCCCTTGGCGTCGGTGACCGAGGTGCCGGCCGGCGCCTCGATGACGACGCGCGCGGTGGCGCCACCGGCGTTGGCCTGCGGAAACTTCTCGGTCAGCTGGTCGATGGCGCGCTGCGACTCGGTCCCGGGGATCGTCACCGAGTTCGACAGCTGGCCGGACAGCGTCAGGGCGCCCAGCCCGAGTGCTACCAGGACGGCCGCCCAGACGGCGGCGACCAGCGCTCGCCGTCGGAAGGACAACCGGCCGAGCCGGTACAGGAAGGTCGCCACGAGTCAGCTCCGTTTCGCCCGAACGGGGTCGGTTCACTCCATCTGATTACTGACCAAGCTAGCCGATCGGCAAGGAGACCTCCAAGCCGATCGGCAAGGATGTGACTTGCCGAACAGCAAGGTTTATCCCAGCCGATCGGCTAGGAGCTGGTTTGCCGATCGACAGGGAGTGACGTACGCTCCGACGGCTCGCTGAGGAGGAAGAATGACCGCCGGCCCGGCCGAGGACACCCGGTCCCGACTGCTGCAGACCGCGTTGCGGCTGTTCACCGAACACGGGGTCGAGGGCACGTCGCTGCAGATGATCGCCGACGCGCTCGGGATCACGAAGGCGGCGGTCTACTACCACTTCAAGACGAAGGCGGAGCTCACCGAGGCGGTGGCCGAGCCGGGCGTGCGTGACCTGGACGAGCTGGTGCTGCGCGCGGCCGCGCAGAAACGCCGCGGCGCGCAGGTGGACCTGCTGCTGGAGGGGTTCGTCGACCTGGTGATCCGCCACCGCGCGCTGGTGGCGCTGTTCTCGAGCGACCCGGGCCTGGTCCGCGCGATCGAAAAGTCGGCACACGGCGGCATGGAGGGCTTCGGCCAGGCGCTGCTGGGCATCCTGTCCGGCCCGGACCCGACGCCGTCGGCGCGGGTGAACGCAATGGTGACGTTGACGGGCATCGCGATGGCGGGCGGCTCCCCGGACCTGGCCCCCCTGGGCGACGACGAGCTGCGCACGGAACTCCTGGACGTGGGCCGCCGCCTCCTAGGCCGCCCCCGCCGCCGCCTGACAACCCCCCTCCCCACGGCCTAACCGACACAAGTCACGCCCGACCACGCGCGATGCCCGCCCAGTCACGCGTGATGCCCCGCCGGTCACGCGAGTCGCGCGCTCGATCACGCGTGATGCCTCGCTGGTCACGTGAGGTGCGCCCCAGCTACGGGAGATGCCCCGCCAATCACGCGAGATGCCCGCCCAGTCACGCGTGATGCCTCGCTAGTCACGCGAGGTGCCCCCCGGCTCCGGGAGATGCCTCGCCAGTCACGCGTGATGCCCCGCTGAGCACGCGAGTGGCGCGCTCGATCACGCGAGATCCGGCTTTCGGCGCGCGTGTCGTCCATCCAGGTACGCGTGTCGTCCGCCTAGGTACGCGTGTCGGTCGTCCGGGTACGCGTGTCGTCCGTCTCGGTGCGCCAGCCGGCCGCGGCGGCGCGGCTCAGCCGATGCGGTAGAGGTACTTCGGTGGCACGCTTGCCGTCAGCCAGACTCCGTTCGCGCTCACCTGGAACGCGTGTCCCGTCTCGGACATTGCCGCGGCGTCGACTCGGAGGATTACCGGCTTGCCGCGGCGAGCGCCGACCGTCCGGGCTGTTTCGACCGTTGCCGACAGATGGACGGCGTGGCGGTTCATCGGGCGCAACCCCTCGCGCAGGATCGCGTCGAGGAACTTCGCCACCGTGCCGTGGTAGAGCACGTCCGGCGGCGGCGCGTCCGCTAGGCCGAGGTCGACCGTGACGCTGTGGCCCTGGCTCGCGCGGATGCGCGTGCCGGTCTCGTCGAACGCGAAGCGGCGCTTGTTGTTCGTCTCGACGACTTCGTCGAGCTGTTCGCGCGTGATCTTCAGCGCGCGCAGCAACGCGTCCACGTCGACCCAGCCGTCGGGAGAGAGGGTGAGGCCGGCCGCGGCCGGGTTGTGGCGCAGGTGCAGGGACATCCGCTTGGAGATGCGGGTCAGTTCTTTCTCGTTCATTTCCTCCCCAGGATCCCTCGGCGGGCAAGCGATTTAGATGCCGCCCTCGACCGCCGGACGCAGTTTGCTCGCTCCCGGGCCGAAGCGGGCCAGCTCGTCGTCGTTGTTGTAGAGCGCGCAGCTGCGCAGGGACAGGCACCCGCAGCCGACGCAGCCCGTGAGCCGGTCGCGAAGCCGTTGCAGGGCGTCGATCCGCGCGTCGAGCTCGTGCTGCCAATCACGTGACAGCCGGGCCCAGTCGGCCTTCGTCGGGGCGTGGTCGGCGGGCAGCGTCACCAGCGCCGAGCTGATGTCTTCGAGGGAGAGCCCGACCCGTTGCGCGGCGCGGATGAACGCGATCCGCCGCAGCACCGAGCGCGGGTAGCGGCGCTGGTTGCCCGCCGACCGCTCCGAGCTGATCAGCCCTTTCTCCTCGTAGAACCGCAGTGCCGTGTGCGGTACGCCGCTGCGGTCCGCCACCTGTCCGATGCTGAGATGTTCAGCGAGCCTCGTCACCAGCTCAGGCTATCCTTGACTTCGAGTTTAGTCGAGGTTGCATCGTCGGAGTATGACCACTGCGACCGAACCGGGCTACGCCGAGCTGCCACGGCTGATTTCACTGATGACCGGCGACGACAAGCACCACGCCGCCGCGGAGTCCACTGTGGACGTCCTGTGGGTGCTCTACGACCGCGTGCTCGACGTCACGCCGTCGAACTTCCGCTCACCGGACCGCGACCGCTTCCTGTTGTCCAAAGGGCACGGTCCGATGGCGTACTACGCCGTGCTCACGGTGAAGGGCTTTCTCGACGAAGCCGAGCTGCCGACGTGGTCCAACGCGCTGTCGCGCCTCGGGCACCACCCCGACCGCCGGCGCGTCCCCGGCGTCGAGATCTCGAGCGGCTCCCTCGGCCACGGCCTGCCGATCGCCCTCGGCACGGCGCTGGGCCTCCGCGCCCGCGGGCTGACGTCGAAGGTCGTGACGCTGATCGGCGACGCCGAGCTGGACGAGGGGTCGAACCACGAGGCGATCGTCGTCGCGGCCCGTTTCGGCCTCGAGAACCTGACGACGGTGGTGGTCGACAACCAGTCGTCGACGCGCGGCTGGCCGGGCGGCATCGCGCGCCGCTTCGACGTGGAGGGCTGGGAGACGCGCACGGTGTCCGGCCGCGACCACTCCGCGCTGTACGACGCGTTCACCGGCGCGCATCCCGGCCGGCCGCTGGCCGTGGTCGCCGTCGTCGAACCGAAAGGCTGATTTCCATGAGGGAAACGTTTTTGAAGACGACCGAAGAGATCCTGGACGTCGACCCGGACGTGGCGGTGGTGCTGGCCGACATTTCGGCGGCCCAGCTGGCCGGCGCGGCGCGTCGGCACCCGGACCGCGTGATCAACGTGGGAATCCGCGAGCAGCTGCTGGTCAGCACGGGCGCGGGCCTGGCGCTGGCGGGGCTGCGGCCGATCGTGCACACGTTCCCGTCGTTCCTGGTGGAGCGCGCGTTCGAGCAGATCAAGCTGGACTTCTCGCACCAGGAGGTGGGCGGGGTGCTGGTGTCGTACGGAGCGTCGTACGACATGTCGACGGCAGGGCGGACGCACCAGTCGCCGGGTGACGTCGCGCTGATCGACTCGCTGCCGGGGTGGACGGTCCACGTGCCTGGCCACGCCGACGAGGCCCGCCGGTTGTTGCTTGAGTCCGTTCCCGGGGACGGGCGGGTCTACCTGCGACTTTCGGCTCAGACGAACGCTTCGCCGCACCTCGGTGTCGGGTTCACTCGGCTGCGGTTCGGTTCGTCTGGTGTGGTCATCGCGGTGGGGCCGGTGCTGGATCGGGTGTTGCGGGCTACCGCCGGGTTGGATGTGACGGTGCTTTATGCGTCGACCATCCGGCCTTTCGACTCCGCCGGTCTGCGGTCGGCGGTGCTTTCGGCTTCCGGTTCGGTCGTTCTCGTGGAGCCTTATCTGGCGGGGACTTCGGCTTTCTGGGTGTCGGAGGCGTTGTCGGATATGCCGCATCGGTTGCGGTCGCTGGGGGTTCGGCGGGATGCGGAGGTGCGGACTTACGGGGGGATCGCCGACCACGATCTGGCGCATGGGTTGGACGCGGGCTCGTTGAGGCTGTCGATCAAGGATTTCCTGGGGGAGTAGCGCTGAACGACCGGCAGACCGATAGCGTGACCGCCATGGGGTTCAGCATTCGGCCGATCGCGCTCGGCCTGATTCGGCGGCGTACGGAAATCCTTGTCTTCGAAGGGCGGGACGACTTCAAGGACGAGACCTACTACCGCCCCCTCGGTGGTGGGGTCGAGTTCGGCGAGAGCAGCAAGGACGCCCTCAAGCGCGAGTTCCGCGAAGAGCTCGACGCCGAGGTCAAGGTCGGCAAACGGCTCGGTGTCCTCGAGAACGTCTTCACCTGGCGAAACCGCCCGGGGCACGAGATCGCCTTCATCCACGAAGCCGAGTTCGTCGACCCGGATTTCTACACCAAAGACGAGATGAAGATCCTCGACGACCCCGCCACCGCCCGGTGGGTCGACCTGAACGACTTCACCGGCGGCAGCAAGATCCTCTACCCGAACGGCCTCACCGAACTGCTCTCATCGGAGCAGTGACCGCGCCGTCGGCTCCAAAGACTCAGACCCGGCCGAAGCGACACGGCTGAAGGACACCGTGAACGGCCCATCAGTCCGCACCGGCAGCTGCGGGAAGTTGTTCGGCGAAGGCTCAGTCTCGAACACCGCGAAAGCCGAAGGCGACGCCCCGAAGGAAACGTAGACCCCGGACCCCGGCGGCGGAGCAGCCAACCCGCGAACAACCGGACGCAGCAGCAACACGTTGTCCGAGTCCACCATCGTCGCGTTCGCCGCCGACCGATGCGCCTTCCACACCGGCCCGGAGTAGAACGCGGTAAGCGCGTCGGCGCGCGCGGCGAACGAAGAGAACCCCCGCAGCCACACGAACTCGTCGGGCGAAGCCGAAGTCCGGAACAGCCCGAACAGGTGCGCTCCGACCGCCTCCTGAGGCGCGATGAACTCGCGCTCGAACAACGCGATCAGCTCGTCGCGACGCCCCGGGTGCAACGTGTAGCGGCGCAGCTCCAGCACCGTCTCATGCGAAGAAAAGTCCACAAAAAGAAGCTAGCCGTCACCACCGACAAAACGGATCAGCGGAACGCCGCCAGCCCCGTCACCGCCTGGCCCAGCGACAGCGCGTGCATCTCCTCCGTGCCCTCGTACGTCAGGACCGTCTCCAGGTTCGCCATGTGGCGCATCACCGGGTACTCCAGGGAAATCCCGTTCGCGCCCAGCATCGAGCGGGCCTCGCGCGCCACGGACAGGGCCGAGCGGACGTTCGCCATCTTGCCGAAGCTCACGTGGTTGTGGTGCAACGACCCCGCGTCCTTCAGTCGGCCGATCTGCATCGCCACCAGGCCCGCGCGGTTGACCTCGACCAGCAGGTCGGCCAGCTTGCGCTGCGTCAGCTGGAACCCCGCCAGCGGCTTGCCGAACTGCGACCGCGACAGCGTGTACTCCAGCGCCGTCTCGTAGCAGGCGCGAGCCGCTCCGACGACGCCGAACAGGATCCCGTAACGCGCTTCGTTCAGGCATGACAACGGTCCGCGCAAGCCGCGGACCTCGGGAAACGCTGCCGTGGAAGGCAGCCGGACGCCGTCCAGGACCAGTTCCGCCGTCAGGGAGGCCCGCAGGGACAGCTTGTGCTTGACCTCGTTGGCCGTGAACCCCGGCGTCGACGTCGGGACGACGAAACCGCGGATCCCGTCGTCGGTCTGGGCCCAGACCACCGCGACGTCGGCGACCGTTCCGTTGGTGATCCACATCTTCGTGCCCGAGAGCACCCAGTCCGACCCGTCGCGCGTCGCCCGCGTCCGCATCGCGCCCGGGTCGCTGCCCGCGTCCGGCTCGGTCAGGCCGAAGCAGCCCAGCGCGTCGCCGGTGGCCATCCGCGGCAGCCACTCCTGACGCTGCTCTTCGCTACCCCACTTGTGGATCGCGTACATCGCCAGCGAACCCTGCACCGACACGAAACTCCGCAGCCCCGAGTCGACGGCTTCCAGCTCACGGCACGCGATGCCGTACGCGACCGCGCTGGTGCCGGCGCAGCCGTAGCCCTCCAGGTGCATGCCCAGCAGCCCGAGCGAACCGAAGCCCTTGGCCAGCTCGGCGGCCGGCAACGCGCCCGATTCGTACCAGTCGGCGACGTGGTCCAGCAGGTTGTCCTTCGCGTACGCGCGGACGGCGTCGCGGATGCCGCGCTCCTCCTCGGCAAGTCCCGCGTCGAGGTCGAGGAAGTCGTGCGGATCAGGGGTGCGACTCATGAAGGCTCCCGGGGGACGCGTCGATGCGGCCCTCGCAGGAAACCACAGTCAGGCGTCTGTACTCCTCGTGGCGTTCGTCACGCGGACGGCAGACGCGGACGGCGAACACCGCGGCCGGATCTGCTGGCGAGGGATCAGCAGCTCGCTGAACTGCGGAAACGGCACGCTCTCGATGTCGTCACGCCAGGCGCACAGCATCTGGGACAGCAGGTCGTCCTCGGCCATCTTCGCCTCCTCGGCGTCCGGTCGTGCCGGGGTCGGCGCACACGATCGGCTGACTTGATACCCGGTGGCCGGGAGCTTCAAACGTCCTTCTTCAAGATTCTTCCGGCCGATGACCCCGCCGTGGCAGAATCGCGTCGCCGCCGCCAAGGCCTCTACTCCCGAGGAGCGCACATGCGCGCGGCCAGTCTGCTCGCCCTCACCACCGCCACCCTGCTCACGGCCACCGGCGTCGCCACGGCGCACGAAAGCTCCTGGCGCCAGGCCGGGCACACCACCGCCGAGAACCGGGTCAGCGGCGAGGGCATCACCACGCTGCGCCTGCCCGGCCACGCCCCCGAGACCGTCTACCGCAACGGCGCCACCATCCCGCAGCCGCTGAAGAACGAGGGCTGGGGCCACGTCGGCGACCCGGACTCGCTGCGCGGCTACGTCTTCGACGTCTACCAGGACACCGTCACCCCGACGCCGACCAAGAAGATGTACCTGGTCACCAAGCCCGACGGCACGACGACGGAGTTCGTCCACCCACTCCAGGCCGACGAGCCCGCGCCGAACGCCAACGCCCAGGTCGCGGCCACCCCCGACGGCCAGTGGCTGGTCTCCGGCCCGCTCGGCGAGATCGACCGCCTCTACGTCTCGCCGACGCCGTTCCTCAACCCCCGCGGCCCGAAGCTCGCCGGCGACCTCCCCGTCGCCGCCCGCGTCCACCTCGACCACCACATCCGCAGCGCCCAGGGTTGTGACTTCGTCAGCCCGACGCGCCTGATCTGCGCGACGAGCGATCCGAACAACGACCTGTTCCCGACCAACCTGCAGCTCCTGCAGATCGACCTCCCGCGGGCCCTGAACGGCCACGACGTCACGGCGAAGGTGCGCGAAATCAGCCAGGTTCCGCTGGTCAGCACCTGCACCGGCACGTTCACGCCGGAGGGCGTCGACTACGACGGCGGCGTGCTGCGCGTCGAGGTCGTGCCGCCGGCGCCGTGCAACACCGTGACGGACGTCTATTCGTTCGAGCGCCGCTGAGGGTGACGGCTACGCTGGGTGCGTGTCTCGTGTGGTGATTCTCGACTACGGTTCCGGCAACCTCCGCTCCGCCGAACGCGCGGTGGCGCGCGCCGGGGCCGAAGTCGAGGTCACCGCCGACCCGCATGCCGCGATCGAGGCCGACGGCCTGGTCGTGCCCGGCGTCGGCGCGTACTCGGCGTGCATGGCGGGGCTGCTGGAGGTCAAGGGCGAGCGGATCATCGGCAAGCGCCTCGCCGGCGGCCGCCCGGTGCTCGGCATCTGCGTCGGCATGCAGATCCTCTTCTCCCGCGGCGTCGAGCACGGCGAAGAGACCGAGGGCACGGGGGAGTGGCCGGGCGTCGTCGACCGGCTGAACGCCGACGTCCTGCCGCACATGGGCTGGAACACCGTGCGCGCGCCCGCCGACACGCAGCTGTTCGCCGGGGTCGACCCGGACGAGCGCTTCTACTTCGTGCACTCCTACGCCGCGCGCACGTGGGAGCTGGAGTCGGGCCTGCCCGGCCAGGCGCCGAAGGTCACCTGGGCCAACCACGGCGAGGACTTCGTCGCGGCGGTCGAGAACGGGCCGCTCTGGGCCACCCAGTTCCACCCGGAGAAGTCCGGCGACGCCGGCGCGCAGCTGCTGCGCAACTGGCTCGCGACCCTCTGACCGGGTGACGGGGGTCTCCGCTTTAGAGTTACCGGCGTGACCTTCACGCTGCTTCCCGCCGTTGATGTGGCCGATGGCCAGGCCGTGCGACTCGTCCAGGGCGAGGCCGGCACCGAGACCTCCTATGGCAGCCCGCTCGAAGCGGCGCTCGCCTGGGAGCGCGACGGCGCCGAGTGGATCCACCTGGTCGACCTCGACGCCGCGTTCGGCAAGGGCGGCAACCGCGAGCTGCTCGCCGACGTCGTCGGCCGGCTCGACGTGCAGGTGGAGCTCTCCGGCGGCATCCGCGACGACGCGTCGCTGAAGGCCGCGCTGGCCACCGGCGCCCGCCGCGTCAACCTCGGCACCGCCGCGCTCGAAGACCCGGAGTGGACCGCGCGCGTGATCGGCGAGTACGGCGACCGCGTCGCGATCGGCCTCGACGTCCGCATCACCGAGGCCGGCCACCGGCTCTCGGCCCGCGGCTGGACGTCCGACGGCGGCGACCTCTGGGAGGTCCTGGAGCGGCTGGACCGCGACGGCGCGTCCCGCTACGTCGTGACGGACGTCAGCAAGGACGGCACCCTGAAGGGCCCGAACCTCGAGCTGCTGCGCGACGTCGTCGCCCGCACCGACGCGCCGGTGATCGCCTCCGGCGGGGTGTCCAGTGTGGACGACCTCGTCGCACTGGCCGGCCTGGCCGCCGACGGCGTCGAGGGCTCGATCGTCGGCAAGGCGCTCTACGCCGGGGCGTTCACGCTGCCCGAGGCCCTCGCCGCCGTCGCGAAGGTCTAGTCCAGCACCGCCTGGATCTCCAGCGCGAGGGTGATCTTGTCGCCGATCACCACTCCGCCGCCTTCCATCGGCAGGTCGATGGTGATGCCGAAGGCCTTGCGGCTCAGCTCGCCGGTGGCCGTGAACGCCGCCCGCGTGTCGCCGAAGCGGCCCTTGCCGAAGCCGTTGAGCTCCAGGCTCAGCGGCACCTCGGCCGTCACCCCGTGGCACGTCAGGTCGCCGAGCAGGAGGAAGCCCGGCTCGAGCGACCTCGAGCGGTAGGTCATCACCGGGTACTTCTCCGTCTCGAAGAAGTCGCGGGTGCGCAGGTCGTTGTCGCGCTGCGGGTTGTTCGTGTCGATCGACGTCATGTCGATCTCCGCGGTCACCTGCGAGTCCAGCGGCTCCGACGCCGTCGTCAGCTGCCCGGAGAACCGGGTGAACCGGCCGCGGACCTTGGTCATCATGAGGTGGCGGACGGTGAAGGAGACCTCGGAGTGCCCGGGGTCGATGGTCCAGGTGCCGGCGACGTAGCCGGGGATGTCGAGTGCCTGTGTCATGATCCCCACGCTGCCGCAGGACGGCGGAAAGGTGGAGAGGAGCGCTTATCGTGGGTGCGGCACCACCACCTTCGGCTGTCCGCCGACAGGAGCTGGCGGACTTCCTGCGGACGCGCCGCGCGGCGGTCCGCCCGGCCGACGTCGGCCTGGCCGACGACGGGCGCCGCCGCCGGACGCCGGGGCTGCGGCGCGAGGAGGTCGCGCAGCACGCCGGGGTCGGCGTCTCCTGGTACACCTGGCTGGAGCAGGGCCGGGACGTCACGCCGTCGTCGCAGGTGCTGGACGCGCTGGCGCGGGCCCTGCTGCTGACGCCCGCCGAGCACGCGCACCTGTTCCACCTCGCCGGCGTCTCCCGGCCCGCCGGGGACTACCCGCGGTCCGCGCCCGCCGAGCTCGTCGAGATCGTCCACGGGCTCCTGCCCCACCCGGCCTACCTGATGGGCCCGCGGATGGACGTCCTCGCGCACAACGCGGCGGCCGCGCTGGTGCTCCACGACCTCGTCGCGGCGCCGCCCGGGAACCTGCTGCGGTGGCTGTTCGCGACGGACTGGGGTTCGGTGACCGGCTGGGCGGAGACGGCGCGCGCGAACCTGGCGGACTTCCGCGCGGAGTACGCGCGGCGGCCGGGTGACCCGTCCTTCGTGGAGCTGGTGACGGCGTTGTCCGCGGAGAGCGCGACGTTCCGCGAGTGGTGGGCGGAGCACGACGTCCGCGCGTACGAGCCGGCGCGCAAGACGATCCGGCACGCCTCGCTGGGGCCGCTGCTCGTGCACCAGCTGCAGAGCGTCCCGGCGGGGCACCCGGAGCTGCGGCTGCGGGTGCTGGTCCCGGCCGACGACGCGACCCGCGCCGCACTGGCATTACCTCCGGCGTAATCGACGTCGTTCCCGCGAGGCGTCAGGATTCCTTTCAGGACAACGAAAGGACCACACCATGACCGCCTACGGACTCGCCCATCTGCGCCCACCCGCTGTGCTGCCCGAGGACGTCTTCCGGTACTTGGAGCGGATCCAGGCGACGCTCGACCCCCACGGCGGCAAGTTCGTCGTCCACGGCTCCCCGGTGGAGGTGATGGAAGGCGAGTGGCCCGGCGCACTCGTCGTCATCGAGTTCCCGAGCCTCGCCGCGGCGCGCGAGTGGTACGACTCACCCGCCTACCGGGAGATCCTGCCGCTGCGCGCGGACCACATCCCCGGTGACCTGGTGCTCGTCGAAGGCTGCGGCCCGGAGCACGACTCGGCCGCGATGGCCGCGGCGATGCGGGCCCCGTTAAGGGGCTGACAGCGGCCCTCGGGGGCCGTAGGTTGCCGCGGGTGGAGGAGATCGTCACCCAGCTCGAAATGACCGCCGCCGACCAGCTCAACCCCGCGCCGGTCGTCGACGGCGTCGCGCTCGAAGCCACCGCGGCGGGGCCGGTCATCCGCGACCTGCACGTCCGGATCGGGACGCCGTACCGGTGGCCGAGCGCGTCCCGGACCGACGAAGACTGGGCGAGCTGGCTCGCCGAACCGGACCGGCGGTACCGGCTCATCGAGTACCGCGGCGACGTCGCGGGTGCCGCCGACGTCGAGCCGCGGCCCGGCGGCGACGTCGAGCTCACCACCTTCGGCCTGCTGCCGGAGTTCGTCGGCAAGGGGCTCGGCGGCTACGCGCTCACCCTCGTCGTGGCCGACGCGTGGACGCTGCCCGGTACCCGGCGCGTCTGGCTGCACACCTCGTCGCTCGACCACCCGAACGCGCTGCCGAACTACCTGCGGCGCGGCTTCCGGAGCTTCAGCCGTCCAGCTTGACGGCGATCCCGACCGTCCGGTCCGCCGGGCCGCGCAGCTTCGAGAAGAACATCGTGATCCACCCGACGATGCCGTACTTGCGCGCGATCGCCTTCCGGACGCGTTCGAGCTCCGGCAGGTCCAGCAGCCGGGCCTGCCCGGAGGCGACCGCGCCGTGCGTCTTCTGCCCGCGCAGGTCGCACGCCTGGACCTCGACCCGGCCGCTGTTGCGGATGCGCTTGACCTTCCCGGCCTTGCGCTCCGACCACAGCACGAGCTCGCCGGCGTCGCCGGCCACCCAGATCGGGGTCGGCACCGCCCGCCCGTCCTTGCGGAACGTGGTCAGGACGACGTAACGCTCGGCCGCGAGCCGATCCGTTTCGGATGCCATGGCACCACGGTAGTCACGGCGTCCGGCGGCGCAGCGTCGCCGCGCCGAGCACCAGCGCCAGCAGCGCGCAGCACGCCACGACCAGGAGGTTGCGCAGGATCACCGCGTCCACCGTCGAAGACGCCGTCACGCGGGTCAGCGCCTCGACCGCGTACGACAGCGGCATGACGTCCGAAAGCCACCGCAGCAGCCAGCCCATGTCGTCGCGCGGCACGAACAGCCCGCACAGCAGGATCTGCGGCAGCACGAACACCGGCATGAACTGGATGGCCTGGAACTCGGTGCGGGCGAACGC
The DNA here is from genome assembly GCF_055633615.1 of Amycolatopsis sp. NPDC114505. Taxonomy (NCBI): domain Bacteria; kingdom Bacillati; phylum Actinomycetota; class Actinomycetes; order Pseudonocardiales; family Pseudonocardiaceae; genus Amycolatopsis; species Amycolatopsis sp. NPDC114505. The sequence goes on from NZ_JBVKDV010000002.1 coordinate 126,819, forward strand.
GCTGACGAACAGCCCGAGCGCCATGCCGAGCAGCGCGTCGAGGACGGCGATCACCAGCAGCATCACGACGGACCCCGCGAGGTCGAGGCCGAGCCACCACAGCGAAACGCCCGCCGCGAGCGCCACCTGGACGACGGCGATCGAGCCGAACGCCAGCGCGTAGCCGAAGAGTAGGTCGAGCCGGCCGATGGGGAGTGTCATCAGGCGTTCGAGGGTGGCCGTGGTCCGCTCCCGCAGCGTCGTGATCGACGCGATGAGGAACATGATCAGGAACGGGAACACGCCGAGCAGCGCGGGCGCGACGTGGCTGAACACCAGCGTCGAGTTGAAGACGTAGCGCAGCAGCACCATCAGGAGCGTGGGCACCACGATCAGCATCACGACGGTGCGCGGGTCGTGCCGCAGCTGCAGGAGGATGCGCCGCGTCGTCGCGAGCGTCAGCGCGGGGTTCACGAGGCGGCCCTCACCAGGTGCAGGAAGGCGCCTTCGAGGTCGGCGGCGCCGGTGCGCTCGCGCAGGGCGAGCGGTGCGTCGTCGGCCAGGAGCGTGCCTTCGCGCATGAGCAGAAGACGGTCGCAGCGCGCGGCTTCGTCCATGACGTGGCTGGACACCAGCAGCGTGGCGCCGCCGTCGGCGAGCCGGCGGAAGAGCGCCCAGAGCTCGTCGCGCAGCAGCGGGTCGAGCCCGACGGTCGGTTCGTCGAGCACCAGCAGCTCGGGCTTGCCGAGCAGCGCGACGGCGAGGTTCGCGCGGTTGTGCTGCCCGCCCGAGAGCGACCCGACGAGCTTGCCGGCGTGGTCTTCGAGGCCGACCTCGGCGATCACTCTGTCCACATCGGACGCCGGTGCGCGCAGCACCGCGGCGAAGTAGCGCAGGGCTTCCCGCACGGTCAGGTCGGCGTAGATGGCCGGATTCTGGGTGGCGTAGCCGATCCGGCGCCGCAGCGGCGGGCTGCCGGCGGGCAGGCCGAGGACGGTGACGGTGCCGCCTTCGACGATCTGCACGCCGACGATCGCCCGCATCAGCGTGGTCTTGCCGCAGCCGCTCGGGCCGAGCAGCCCGGTGACGGCGCCGCGCGGCACCGCGAAGCTCACGTCCCGCACCACCGGCCGGCCACCGCGCCGGACCCGGAGGCCGGTGACTTCGAGGGCAGAATTAGTCATGCGTTTAATTCTGCGCCCGATGAGTTCCCGGAGTCAAGAGGCCGTCGGGCGGCGTGAAAACGCCTAGTCCGTTCGCCTCCCGAACCCACACGACCGGCGGAAGCGTTTCAACACTGTTGTCTGAAACGCTTTGTGGTCTTGGGGTTTCCCCTGACCTGGAGGGAATGTCGATGGCCGTCACTCAGCAGGTACCGGTTCATCCGCAAGCACAGTTCTTCGGCGCGGGGCCCTATCCCACGCGCCGGGTCGCGATCGCCGTCGTCGCGGTCCTCGCCGGCTTCGCGCTGACGGCGCTGTGGTCGGCGCCGTTCGTCGACTCCGTCATCGGCGACAGCGTCGCGAACGGCCTGCTCGGCTACGACGCGAAGGCCACCCCGATCAGCGGAGTCCTCGCCGGGACGCTCTTCGCGTTCGTCTCCGGCCTCGCGGGCTCCTTCACCGCCTGCAACATCGCCGCCTTCGGCGCGGTCGCCCCGCTGGTCGGCGGCCAGGCCGGCGAGAAACGGCGCTTCGCCACCACGCTCAAGCCGTTCGGCTGGATCGCCGCGGGCATGCTCACCGTGTCGATCGTCTACGGCGTGATCGTCGCGCTCGTCGGCACGCGGATGCCGCAGTTCTCCACCGCGCCGACGTCCGGGCTCAGCCCGCGCAGCATCCAGTCGATGGTCGCGTTCGGCGTCGTCGGCCTGGTCTTCCTGGTGATGGGCCTGATCGCGCTCGGCATCATCCCGAACCCGGCCAAGGGCTTCGTCGCCCGGCACCCCGCCGCGCCGCTCGTCCTGATGGGCGCGCTCATCGGCGGGTTCCTCATCGGCCGGCCCTACCCGCTGTTCCGGATCATGTTCCGCAGCGCCGCCGAGCAGCACAACGTCTTCTACGGCGCCGCCGCGTTCGCCCTGCAGTCACTCGGCAACATCGTGATCATGGGCGTGCTGTTCCTGATCCTGACCCACGCCACCGGCGGTCGCGTGCAGCGCTGGCTCGCCGCGAAACCCGCCCGGATCGCGACCGTGACCGGTGCGGCGCTGCTCGTCGGCGGCACGTTCACGCTGCTCTACTGGGACGTTCGCGTGCTCGGCCGGCTCGGGATCATCTGGTTCCCCACGGTCAGCTGGTAGCCCGGCCGAGCCACCGGTAGTCGGGTGCCGGGTCGAGCTGGACGCCGTTCGCGACGGCGACCAGCTCGGCCTCCGGTCGCGGGCCCGCCACCGTCAGCCAGCGCCCCGACGGGAGCTTGACCGCGACGAACGCTTCCTGCCCCGCCACGAAGAAGCCGCGGTCGCCGCGCACGATGACGGGCGCGGCACCGTTCACGCCGGGGGAGCCCGCGCTCGCCGTGACGCGGACCGCGGGCACCGACGGCCGCGCGGGATCGGCCGCGGTCAGCTCGGTGCTCGCGTCGGCCGGGCCGGTGCCCTTGACGGCGGCCGACCGTTCGGCCAGCCCCGCCGGAAGTGCGCCGAAGCGCAGTTCGCCGCGGACACCGACCGGCGCGGCGGTGACCCCCTCCGCGATCCACAGGGCCACCACGCGGGCGTCCGGCACCCCGTCGACCCGCGCGGTCAGGACGTGGTCGTCGTCGGCGAGCCAGGTGAGCAGCGCGGCCGTCCCGGTGTCGCCGGTGATCATGGCGACGCGGCCGCGCACCAGGACCTGGTCGCGGATCGACGCGATCCGCAGCTCGGTCTGCGACCACTCGGGGTCGGCGGTCGAGTAGACCGACAGCGTGACCTCCGCGTGGCCGGCGAACCACCGCCGGACCTGCGGCGTGGTGCCGGGGCCGCCTTCGCGGTACTGCTCGGTGAAGCCGTCCGGCAGCCAGCCCGGGCTGTAGCCGAGCACCGGGCGGCTCGCGGCCGGGTCGAGGTCCGGGGTGGTGATCGCCCGCGTGCCCACGAAGACCCCGGCGACCAGCACGACCACGGCGGCGGCCACCAGCGCGAGCCGCGCCCCCGGCCGGGGCTTGCGCCGGGCCAGTGCTTCGCGGACCGCCCGGCCGTCCGGGGCGCGGGCGGCGAGCCGGTCGAGGCTGTCCCGGATCAGCGTCTCGGTGTCGTGCTCGCTGCGGGTCATTCGGGGGCTCCGGTGAGGGTCGTGGGGTGCGGGGCCCGGCGGAGGGTCGCGAGGGCGCGGGAGATCTGGCTGCGCACGGTGGAGGTGCCGCAGCGGAGGACGGCGGCGATTTCGTCGTCGGAGTAGCCCTCGTAGTAGCGCAGGACGACGGCCGCGCGCTGCTTGCGGGGCAGCGTCTCCAGGAGGCCGAGCATGGCGTCGCGCTCGTCGAAGGCGGCCGACGGGTCGGCTTCCGGCGGACCGAGCGCGTCGAGGACGTCGTGGCTGCTCGGCACCATCCGCCGCACCGCCCGCCGGCGCCACGAGAGGTACTCGTTGGTGATCATCCGCCGCACGTAGGTCGGCGGGGCGTCGATGCCGTCCCAGCGCTGCTGGGCGCGCAGCAGGACGTCCTGGACGACGTCCTGCGCCAGGTGCGGGTCGTTCGTCAGGACGGTGGCGTAGCGCAGCAGCCCGTCCAGCCGCTCCGCCACGAACTCTTCAAAGCGCACCCGCGCCCCTTCCGTCACCCCTTGGACGCGCGAGTGGGCCGGGGTGATGCACGCGTTCGCCGATTTTCCCATTCCCGGGTACATTCGATACGGAACGGTCCCGTTTCGTATTGGAGGGTGGATGCCGGGCAGACCGCGGGACGCCGCGCGGGACGTCGTCATCTTCGACGCGACGCTGCGGCTGCTGACCCGCTCCGGGTACGACCGGTTGTCGATCGACGCGGTCGCCGCCGCGGCCGGGGTGGGCAAGGCGACGATCTACCGCCGGTACGCCGACAAGGCCGAACTGGTCGCAGCGGCCGTCGAACGCCGGGCGGGGGCGACCCCGCCGGCCGTCGCAGCCGCCGACTTGCGCGGCGCCCTGCTGGAGACCGTCGGGTGGCTGGCGCGCGAGATCGCCGACCAGGAGGTCGGGCTGCTCGGCGCCCTGTTCGCCGGCATGCGCGGCGACCCCGCGCTCGCCGCGGCGATGCGGCGGATCCTGCGTCGCGACCAGGCGGCGATGACCGCCCGGCCGCTCGCCGACGGCCACCTCGACCCGCGCGGAGCGGCGTTGTTCGCCGAGATCGCCCCGGCGGTCGTCGTGCACCGGCTGGTCGTCACGGGGGAGCCGTGCGACCGGCCGTTCCTCGAGCACCTCGTCGACGACGTGCTGCTTCCCCTGCTGCGAAAGGACTCCCGGCCATGATCGTCGTCACCGGCGCGACCGGCGCCCTCAACGGGGCCACGGTCGAGCACCTCCTCGAGCGCGTGCCGCCCGGGGAGCTCGGCGTCAGCGTGCGCGACGTCGCCAAGGCCCGGCACTTCGCCGAGCGGGGGGTGCGGGTCCGGCGCGGCGCGTACGACGACCCGGCCGCTTTGCGCGACTCATTCGACGGCGCCGACCAGGTGCTGCTGGTGTCCTCGAACGATCCGAGCGCCGACGCGGTCGCCCTGCACCGCACCGCGATCGAGGCCGCCGTCGCCGCGGGCGCCCGGCGGATCCTCTACACCAGTCACCAGAACGTGCGGGGCGACAGCCCGTTCGGCCCGGCCCGCGACCACCGCGCCACCGAAGAGATCCTGGCCGGCTCGGGCGTCGCGTGGACGTCGCTGCGCAACGGCTTCTACGCCCACAGTCTCCGGTGGCTGCTCGGCCCGTGGCGGGAGACCGGGAAGATCGCCGCGCCCGCGGACGGTCCCGTCTCCTGGACCGACCGCGCCGACGCGGCCGAGGCGGCGTCGGTCGTCCTCGCCGGCGGGCGTTCCTTCGACGGGCCGGTCACGCTGACCGCCGGCCAGGCTGTCACCTTCGACGACCTGGCCGGGTTCGCCGGGGTCGAACGGGTCGTCGTCGACGACGAGCACTGGGTCGCCGGCCAGGTCGCGGCCGGCACCGCGGAGCCCGTCGCCCGGATGCTGCTGGGGTTCTTCGAAGCCGCGCGCGAGGGCCACTTCGCGGAGACCGGCCCGGTGCTGGCCGAGCTGCTCGGCCGGGAGCCGCGGCCGGTCTCCGGTCAGGTCAGCGGGGGATGACGTCGTCCAGCCGCAGGAAGGCGAAGCCTGTGGTCGCGAGGTCGCCGATCGCCGGGCGGCGCTCGCCGTCGTGGACCACCAGCAGGCCGTGCGGGAACTTCCGGCCCAGGTACGCCGTGCTGATCGCCGAGCCGTCGGAGTGTTCCACCGAGTCCGTGCCGCGGCCCGCGACGATCCGCAGGTCACGCGTCCGGGGGCCGTACACGACGAACCGCGAGTCGCCCTGGCTGGAGGCGAACAGCGTGCCGTGCGCCACCGCCAGGCCCTCGGCGTCGGCGGTGAGCCACTCGCCGCCGAAACCCGGGTCGGCGCCGTCCGGCACGCACTCCTCGGCGACGTCGTCCCAGCGCTGCGGGACGCCGTACGAGCGCACGCGGTCGACCAGCTCCGGCCGCCCGAAACCGGCCGGGCTCAGCGGGATCCGCCAGATCCCGACGTCTTCTTGCGCGGTGTAGAGCACCCGGCCGTCGAGCACCGAGCCCTCCAGCTGCGGGCCCTCACCGGGCTCCTCGCACGGCGACCAGGAAGCACCGTTGGGCAGCCGGAAGGACGACGGCAGGTCGATCGTCGCGAGCGGAGCCGTCCCGACGCCGCCCGGTTTGTCGACCAGCCGCAGCAGCGCCACCCGAGTCTCGTGGCGGCGGGTCACCGCCACCCAGCGGAGGCCGGTGACCGGGTCGCGGCCCGCCGCGAGGCCGTACGCGGTGCGCTGTTCGTCCACTTCGGACTCCGGGAACACCCGGGTGGCGGCCGGGTCGGTGACGTCGCGCAGCACCTGCGGGCCGTCCGGGTCGATCTTGTACACCCGGATGCGGTCCTGACCGCGGTCGCTGACCACCGCGAGGTCGCCGACGACGTCGACGTTGTTGAACCGCCCGCCCGGCCCGGCGGGGACCCGCTGCAGGGTCCGCGCGTCCAGGTCGAACGCCGCCAGCCCGCCCTCCTTCAGCGTCCCGAGCACGATGCTGCGCGACGGGTCGTGCGGGTGGACCCAGATGGCGGGGTCGTCGGCGTCGGCGGGCTCGGCGAACGCCTGCGTCTGGACCACCGGCGAAGGCTCGCGAGGCGCGGCGGAGGCGGGAACGGCGGTCAGCAGGGAGACGGCGGCCACGGCCACCGGAAGAAGTCTGCGCACGGCGGCAAACTAGACGAATCGGATGGCCGCGACGTGAACGAGCCGTGATGAGCAGCCCCCGAATTCGAGCTTACGGTGGGCCACCGACGGTTTCGCGGCCTTCGAGGTAGTACTGCGCCACCGGGGCCAGCAGGGCCACGATCTCCTCCTCGTCCGCCTCGGCCAGCGGGGGGAGCTTGATCACGTACCGCAGCAGCGCCACGCCCATCATCTGCGACGCGATCCCGGTCACCCGGATCTTCGGCACGTCCAGCGCCCGCGCCACCTCGGCCAGCACCGTGCGCTCGATGAACTGGCGCATCATCAGCGCCACCTGCTCGTTCGTCGCCGCCGCGCGCAGCATCGCGATGAACGGCGTCCGCCCCTCCGGCGAAGCCCACACCGCCAGGAACGCGCGCACCAGCCGCTCGCCGACGCTCTCGCGCGGACCCGCGAGGATCACCGGGACCAGCTCGGCCGGGTTCACCGGCAGGTTCATCGCCGCCGCGAAGAGCTGCTGCTTGCTGCCGAAGAAGTGGTGCAGCAGGGCCGCGTTCACACCCGCGTCGGCGGCGATCCCGCGGACCGTCGCGCCGTCGTACCCCAGCTCGGCGAACCGGTGCCGCGCCGCGTCGAGGATCTTCTCGCGCGTCTCGGTCTGTCCCGGCCGCCGCCCCGCCCGTGCCATTGCCCGAGCTTAGAACCCCTTTGACTACGCTGGTGACCATGTCTGTCGCGGTGCGGGTGATCCCCTGTCTCGACGTCGACGCGGGCCGGGTCGTCAAGGGCGTCAACTTCGCCGGCCTCCGCGACGCCGGCGACCCCGTCGAGCTGGCCCGGCGCTACGACGCCGAGGGGGCCGACGAACTGACGTTCCTCGACGTCACGGCGTCCTCGGGCGACCGCGAGACCACCTACCACGTGGTCCGCCGCACCGCCGAGCAGGTGTTCATCCCGCTCACCGTCGGAGGTGGCGTCCGCAGCAACGACGACGTCAACCGGCTGCTGCGCACCGGCGCGGACAAGGTGAGCATCAATACCGCCGCGATCGCCCGGCCGGAGTTCCTCCACGAGGCGTCCCGGCGGTTCGGCGCCCAGTGCATCGTCCTGTCGGTCGACGCGCGCCGCGTGCCCGAGGGCGGCGAGCCGACCGCGTCCGGGTTCGAGGTCACCACCCACGGCGGCCGCCGCGGCACCGGCATCGACGCCGTCGAGTGGGCCGCGCGCGGCGAGGAGCTCGGCGTCGGCGAGATCCTGCTGAACTCCATGGACGCCGACGGCACCAAGAACGGCTTCGACCTCGAGCTCATCGAGCTCGTCCGCAAGGCCGTCCGGGTCCCGGTGATCGCCAGCGGGGGAGCGGGCGCGGTCGAACACTTCCTGCCGGCGGTGCGAACGGGCGCGGACGCGGTGCTCGCGGCCAGCGTGTTCCACTTCGGACAGCTCAAGATCGGCGACGTCAAGGACGCGCTGCGCGAAGGCGGGGTCGAGGTCCGATGAAGTCCTGGCAGGCACCCGTCGAGGTCAAGGTCACCGCCGCCCTGCTGGTCGGGCTGCCGGTCGCCTGGGCGCTGCTCGACCTCGTCCCGGTGCTCGGCGCCGGCTCGGGCCCGGAGATCTTCCGGATCCCCGCGCTCGCGCTGGTCCTCGGCGGCGTCGTGACGACCGGGCTCGTGCTCAAGCTGGGCAGCGCCCGGATCGGCGGGCTCGTCATCACCGTCGTGTTCGCGCTGCTGCACGCCTTCCTGCTGCTCGGCGCCGCGCTGTGGTGGAACAAGCTGTTCTCCGGCCTGTCCTTCCTCGGCTACGGCTACGCGTTCGTCCTGTTCAACTCGATGCCGCTGAAGCGGCACATCCTGGGAGTACGCGCATGACCCTGGAAACGGCCGTCTCGGCGCGCCTCAAGCGCAACGCCGACGGCCTGATCGCGGCGGTCGTCGTCGAGCACGCCACTTCGGACGTGCTGATGATGGCCTGGATGAACGACGACGCGCTCGCCGCCACCCTCGCGACCCGCCGCGGCACGTACTGGTCGCGCAGCCGGCGGAAGCTGTGGGTCAAGGGCGAGACGTCCGGCCACTACCAGCACGTCCGCGAGGTGCGGATCGACTGCGACGGCGATACTGTCCTGCTGCGCGTCGACCAGACCGGCCCGGCCTGTCACACCGGCACGCACACCTGTTTCGACACCGAGGAGCGCCTGCTCCTGGCCGACGAGAAAGAGCACGCGTGACAATCGTCGCCGACGTCCTGGTCGGGCTGGTCGCCCTGATCCACGTCTACATCGTCGTCCTGGAGATGTTCCTCTGGACGACGCCCCGGGCCCGCGCGGCCTTCGGCACCACCGAGGAGTTCGCGAAGGAGAGCGCGCCGCTGGCCGCGAACCAGGGGCTGTACAACGGTTTCCTGGCGCTCGCGCTGGTGTGGGGCCTCATCGCGAGCGACCCGACGGGCTTCCAGCTCAAGCTCTACGGCATCGTCTGCGTGATCATCGCGGGCCTCTACGGCGCGGCGACGGCGAACAAGCGCATCCTGTTCGTCCAGGTCCTGCCGGGCACCCTGGCCCTGATCGCGCTGCTGCTCGCCCGCTGACCCCCGGCGTAAGCTGGGCGAATGGGGGAAGAGCGGTACGCGGATTGCCTGCCACCGCGGGAAAAGAGCGAGCCGGCGTGGTCCGCGCGGGGCACGGCCGCGCTGGAGCGGCGGTTCCGGCGGCTGGCGGCGTTCATGGTCCTGGCGATCCTGGTCGCGGTCGCGTGCCTGTTCAGCGGCCGGGTGCCGCTCATGGTGCTCGGCCCGGCGATCGCGGCGTACGGGGGCTACTGCGGCTTCGTCGCGGAAAGGCGCGCGCAGGCGGCCCGCCGGACGGGCTGGCGGAGCGCGGCCGTCACGGTCGGCGATGTGCGCCCGAAGGCCACTTCGGCCCCCGTCGCCGTGCGCTTCGCGGACGGCAGCCGGCTCGACCTCCGCTCGTGGCAGGCCGGGATGGCCGTGCGGGCCCTGGTGCCCGGTGTGCCGGCGATCGTCGCCGGGGACGGACCCGCGATGTCGGTGCTCGTGCCCCCGAACCCGCCCCTGCGCGACGGCCCGGTGCTGTTCGGGGCACGCGCCGAGGCCGCCCGCTGGCGGCCGCGATCTTGACGCACTCCCGCACGCACGCCCGGCGACGTCGTCCGGCGGTCCTGACCTTCGCCGATGGAGTACGAAAGACGGCGGCGCGGCCGGCTGGTCCTCACGGTGGCCGCGGTCCTGACCGGGTCCCTGGCGCTCGCCGCGTTCGGCGTGTCCCGCCTGCGGGCGGTCGACCACCGGCTGCTCACTCTCGTGCCGGACCACGGGGCCTGGCTGCCGTTCGCGTTCGCGGCGACGCCGGGCCCGCGCGGCCGCCCGCACCGGGTGGCGGGTCGCGGAGGTGAGCGTCGGCGACCTCGGGCGCCGGGCCGTCCGCCCGGAGGTCCGGGTCCGCTTCCGTGACGGCAGCGGGATCGTGCTGCGCTGCGCGCTGTCGACGCACGGCCCCGGCACGCCGACCGGCAGGGAGAACCGGCGGGCGTGGATCGGCGGCCGGGGGCGGCCCGGCCCGTACGCCGTGCCCGCGTACGGACTCCGGGAGCGGGTCAGCCGATCTCGCCGGTGAGGTAGCGCTGCAGGTTCGGCGCCACCGCCCGCACCAGGACCTCGACCTCCTCGGTCGCGAACGGCTCGAACTTCGCCACGTACCGGATCATGCCCATGCCGACCATCTGGGACGCGCAGAGCGTCATGCGCAGCGAGACGTCGTCCGAGCCGATCGACGAGATCAGCGCGGTGAAGAACTTCTGGAAGAAGTCGCGCAGCACGTGCCCGGCCTGCTCGTGGCCGGTGACGCTGCGGATCAGCGCCACGAACACCCCGCCGCCCGCGCCGTCCCAGCGGGTGATGAACGTGCGGACGATCCGTTCGCCGAGCTCTTCGTCCGGGCCGTCGCGCAGGACCTTGAGGAGTTCCATCGGGTCGAACGGCAGCTCGAGCACCGCCCGCGCGAACAGGCCCTCCTTGCCGCCGAACCAGTGGTTGACCATGGCCGCGTCGACGCCCGCGCGGGTGGCGATCGCGCGCACGGTGGCCCCGTCGTAGCCGTTCTCCGCGAACACGGCCCGCGCGGCTTCGATCAGTGCGGTGCGGGTGTCCTGGCCGGCGGGGCGCCGTCCGCGGCGTCGCGAAGTAGGCTCGGTGGTGCTCACGTCTCCATCATGACGCACGTCCCCGCTGAATTCAACAAACATTGAATTCAGGGTCTGGGAAAACCCCTTCCCGGGGGTGCAGCACAATGAGGGTCATGGTCAGCGCATTCGCCGGGTCCGGTCCCGGCTCGGTCAGCCCGTCCCGTGAGGACTTCCGCGCCCTCGCCGAGAGCCGCCGCGTCATCCCGGTCGTGCGCCGGGTCCTCGCCGACGGCGAGACGCCGATCGGGGTCTACCGCAAGCTCGCCGCCGACCGGCCGGGCACGTTCCTGTTCGAGTCCGCGGAGAACGGCGCCTCCTGGACGCGCTGGTCGTTCATCGGCGTCCGCAGCCCGGCCGCGCTCACCGTCCGCGACGGCGAAGCGGTCTGGACCGGCACCCCGCCGGTCGGCCTGCCCTCGGTCGGCAACCCGCTCACCGTGCTGCGCGAAACGATCGAAGCGTTGCACACCGAGCCGCTGCCCGGATTGCCGCCGCTGACCGGCGGCATGGTCGGCTACATCGGCTACGACTCCGTTCGCTGGCTGGAAAAGCTGCCCGAGCTGGCCGAACGCGACCTCGACATCCCCGAGCTGACGATGCTCCTGGCCACCGACCTCGCGGCGTTCGACCACCACGAGGGCACGGTCACGCTGATCGCGAACGCCGTCAACTGGGACGACTCGCCCGAGCGCGTGGACGCGGCCTACGACGACGCCGTCGCCCGGCTCAGCGCGATGACCGAGCAGCTGCAGGTGCCCGCGCCGGCCACGGTCGCCGCGTTCGACCGGCCCGAGCCCGAGTTCACGCGCAAGCGCTCCAAGGCGGACTTCCACGCGGCGGTCGAAAAGGCCGTCGAGGCGATCAAGGCCGGCGAAGCGTTCCAGATCGTGCCGTCGCAACGCTTCGAGATCCCCACCGCCGCCGACGCGCTCGACATCTACCGCGTGCTGCGGACGTCCAACCCGAGCCCGTACATGTACCTGCTGCGGCTGGAGGGCTTCGACATCGTCGGCTCCAGCCCCGAGTCGCTCGTCACCGTGCGGGACGGCCGTGCGACCACGCACCCGATCGCGGGCACGCGCTGGCGCGGCGCCGACCCGGAGGAGGACGCCCAGCTGGCCAAGGACCTCCTCGCCGACGAGAAGGAGCGCTCGGAGCACCTGATGCTCGTCGACCTCGGCCGCAACGACCTCGGCAAGGTCTGCAAGCCGGGCACCGTGCGCGTGGTCGACTTCTTCCAGATCGAGCGCTACAGCCACGTCATGCACATCGTGTCGACCGTCACCGGCGAGCTGGCCGAGGGCAAGACGGCGTTCGACGCGGTCACGGCGTGCTTCCCGGCCGGGACGCTGTCCGGCGCGCCGAAGGTCCGCGCGATGGAGCTGATCGAGGAGCTGGAGCCGGTCCGCCGCGCGCTGTACGGCGGGGTCGTCGGCTACCTCGACTTCGCCGGCGACGCCGACACCGCGATCGCGATCCGCACGGCGCTGGTCAAGGACGGGATCGCGCACGTCCAGGCCGGCGGCGGCGTCGTCGCCGACTCGGTGCCGGACTACGAGGACACCGAGTCGCTGAACAAGGCCAGGACCGTGCTGTCGGCCGTGGCCGCCGCGCAGACGATGGTCGCCGCGGGCGTCCTCGACCCGGCCGCGGACAGCGCGCATGTCTGAGGCACCGGCCGAGGCACCGGAGACCGCCAAGCCGTCGCGGCGTCCACTGTGGATGATCGTGGTCGCGCTCCTGCTCGGCGCGCTCGCGCTGTGGGGAGCGTCACGGCTGACGTGGTTCGCCGAGTTCCGCGACGGCGGCGTGCGCGGCACGGTCCTCTACCGCGAGACCGGCGAGCAGCGCGCGACGGCGCTCGTGCCGCTGGCCCTGCTCGCGCTCGCTGGCGTGGCCGGGGTGATCGCGACCGGCGGCTGGGCGCGGCGCGTGCTGGGCGTCGTCCTCGCGCTGGCCGGCGTCGCCGCGGTGTGGTCCGGCGTGTCCGGGGTGAAGTTCTCCGGCTGGGCCGACGGGCTGCCCGTGACGCAGATGCTGCTCGGGCGCGGCCTGGCCGTGCTCGGGGGAATTCTCGTCGCGGCCGGCGGGTTGGCAGCCGTCAAGGGTGCCGGTGCCGCGCGGCTCGGTGCCCGGTACGCGGCTCCGGCCACGCGCAAGAAGGCGCGTGATCCGGACGCCGAGCTGTGGGAAGCACTGTCGGAAGGAGAGGATCCGACGGAGGTCCGGGGGAGGCATTCGGAGTAACGCGCGCACCCGGAACCGGGCGCTCCAGATGCGGGGGTTAGCATCGTTTCGGCGGGAAGGGGAAGGTTTTTGTGAGCGACCTTGCGAAGGAATCCGTGAGCGCATACCCGGGCGGGGGCGCCCGGTGAGCGTGCTCGAAGACATCGTCGCCGGCGTGCGCGAGGACCTCGCGGCACGCGAGTCCGTGCTGCCGTTCGACGAGCTGAAGATCCGCGCGGCGGCCGCCCCGGCGCCCCGCGACGTGATGTCCGCGCTGCGCGAGTCCGGCATCGGCGTGATCGCCGAGGTGAAGCGCCGCAGCCCCTCCAAGGGCGAGCTGGCCGACATCCCCGACCCCGCCGCGCTGGCGAAGGACTACGAAGACGGCGGCGCGCGCGTGATCAGCGTGCTCACCGAGCAGCGCCGCTTCGGCGGCTCGCTGGCCGACCTGGACGCGGTGCGCGCGGCGGTCGACATCCCGATCCTGCGCAAGGACTTCATCGTCAGCCCCTACCAGGTGCACGAGGCCCGCCTGCACGGCGCCGACATGGTGCTGCTGATCGTCGCCGCGCTGGAGAAGAACGCCCTCGCCGCGCTGCTCGACCGCGTCGAATCCCTCGGGATGACCGCGCTGGTGGAGATCCACAACGCCGAGGAGGCCGACAAGGCCCTCGAGGCGGGCGCCAAGGTCATCGGCGTCAACGCGCGCAACCTGCATACCCTCGAGGTGGACCGCGACGTCTTCTCGCGGCTGGCCCCCGGCCTGCCGATGGACGTCTACAAGGTCGCCGAGTCGGGCGTCCGCGGCCCGGGCGACCTGATGTCCTACGCCGGCCACGGCGCCGACGCGGTGCTGGTCGGCGAGGGGCTCGTCGCTTCCGGCGACCCGAAGGGCTCCCTGGTCAAGCTGGTCACCGCCGGTTCCCACCCCGCCTGCCCGAGGCCCTCCCGGTGACCGAAGAGCACGGTGTTGAACGGCCTCATGAGTTCGGCACGCACGACCCGGACGACCGTGGCTACTACGGCCCGTACGGTGGCCGGTTCATGCCGGAGGCGCTGATCGGCGTCGTCGACGAGGTCGCCGCCGAGTACGAGAAGGCCCGGCACGACCCGGAGTTCCTGAACGAGTTCAACCGCCTGCTGAAGGACTACGCGGGCCGCCCGTCGCTGCTCACCGAGGCCAAGCGCTTCGGCGAGCACGCCGGCGGCGCGCGCGTCTTCCTCAAGCGCGAGGACCTGAACCACACCGGCTCGCACAAGATCAACAACGTGCTGGGCCAGGCGCTGCTCACCAAGCGGATGGGCAAGAAGCGCGTCATCGCCGAGACCGGCGCGGGCCAGCACGGCGTCGCGACGGCGACCGCGTGCGCGCTGCTCGACCTCGACTGCGTCGTCTACATGGGCGAGGTCGACACCGAGCGCCAGGCGCTGAACGTCGCCCGCATGAAGCTGCTCGGCGCCGAGGTCATCCCGGTCAAGACCGGTTCGCGGACGCTCAAGGACGCGATCAACGAGGCGCTGCGCGACTGGGTCACCAACGCCGACACCACGCACTACCTGTTCGGCACGGCGGCCGGTCCGGCGCCGTTCCCGACGATGGTCCGCAACTTCCACCACGTCATCGGCGCCGAGGCCCGCGAGCAGATCCTCGAGCAGGCCGGCCGCCTGCCCGACGTCGTGGCGGCGTGCGTCGGCGGCGGGTCGAACGCGATCGGCATCTTCTCCGGCTTCTACGACGACCCGTCGGTGCGGCTGGTCGGCCTGGAGCCGGGTGGCGAGGGCATCGAGGGCAACCGCCACGGGGCGACGCTCACGAAGGGCTCTCCGGGCAACCTGCACGGCGCGATGACGTACCTGCTGCAGGACGAAGACGGCCAGACGGTCGAGTCGCACTCGATCTCGGCCGGGCTGGACTACCCGGGCGTCGGCCCGGAGCACGCGTGGCTGAAGGACACCGGCCGCGCCGAGTACCGGCCGGTCACCGACGCCGAGGCGATGGACGCGTTCAAGCTGCTGTCGCGCACCGAGGGCATCATCCCGGCGATCGAGTCGGCGCACGCGCTGGCCGGCGCGCTGGTGCTCGGCCGCGAGCTGGGTCCCGACGGCCTGATCGTCGTGAACCTCTCGGGCCGCGGCGACAAGGACATGGACACGGCGGCGAAGTGGTTCGGGCTGGTGAACGGATGAGCAAGCTCGACGACCTCTTCGCGACGACGCGCGCCGAAGGGCGTGGCGCGCTGATCGGCTACCTCCCGGCGGGCTTCCCGACGGTGTCCGGGTCGAAGGACCTGATCGCGGCGTGCGTCGACGGCGGCGCGGACCTCATCGAGGTCGGCGTGCCGTATTCGGACCCGGTGATGGACGGCCCGACGATCCAGGCGGCGTCCGTGACCGCGCTGGACAACGGTTTCCGCCTCAAGCACCTGTTCGAGGTGGTCGAGTCGGTGTCGGCCCGCGGCGGCAACGCGGTCGTCATGACGTACTGGAACCCGGTGAACCGCTACGGCGTGGACCGCTTCGCGCGTGACCTCGCTTCGGCCGGCGGGCTCGGCCTGATCACGCCGGACCTGATCCCGGACGAGGCCGCGGCGTGGATGACGGCTTCGGCCGAGCACGGACTGGACCGGACGTTCCTGGTGGCGCCGTCGTCGTCGGAGGAGCGGCTCGCGCGCACGGTTTCGGCGTCGTCGGGCTTCGTGTACGCGACGGCGGTGATGGGCGTGACGGGCGCGCGCGACCAGGTGGGCGCGGGCGCGGAGACGCTGGTCCGCCGCACCCGGGCGCACACGTCCCTGCCGATCGGCGTGGGTCTGGGCGTGCGGTCCGGCGAGCAGGCGGCCCAGGTGGCGTCGTTCGCGGACGCGGTGATCGTGGGATCGGCCCTGGTCACGGCGGCGGCCGAGGGTCCGTCCGGCGTCCGGGCACTGTCCGCCGAGCTGGCCGAGGGCGTGCGCCGGGCGGTCGCGACCGCTTGACCTGGAGTGCACTCCAGGTGCCACTCTGGGTCGGTGACGTCCTACACCCCGGCCCAGGTGACCGAAAAGACCGGTTTCACGATCGACACCCTGCGGTACTACGAGCGCATCGGCCTGCTGCACGAGGTAGGCCGCACAGCCGGCGGGCGGCGGGTGTTCACCGACCAGGACGTGGAGTTCCTGCAGCTGCTGAGGTGCCTGCGGTACACGGGCATGCCGGTGGCGGAGATGCTCCGGTTCGTGGAGCTGCTGCGCTCAGGTGAGGCGACGCGCGAAGAGCGGGTGGACGTCCTGCGCGAGCACGAAGAGCGGGTGGCGTCCCAGATCGCGCGGCTGCGGGAGCACCAGGAGCACATCCAGTTCAAGATCCGGCTGTACAGCGGCGCGGGCCAGCTGGCTGTCACCTCCGCGTGAGGCCCTCACCTGATCCAGAACTGTCGGTGGCGGTCCGCATACTCCTCGTGTGATGATCCACAACGAGGGGACCGAGCGGGCCTGCCACACTGGAACAGACCTGCGGCGATCGGCTGGAGCGGAGGTGAAGCGCGATGGCAGCACCGACTGAGCCCCAGCCCGGCATCCCACTACGGCCCGAAGGCTGGACTGCCGAGGATGTTCTCGCCCTGCCCGAGGACCAGACCTCCCTTCAGCGAATCGAACTCGTGGACGGGGTGCTTCTCGTGAGCCCCGCCCCGACCTCGGTGCACCAGCGGCTTCTGCAGAAGTTGCAGTTCGCCTTCGCGCCCGCACTGCCGGACGGCACCGAGCTGCTGCCGGGCGTGAACGTACGTTTCGGCGGACGCCGGCTGCTGATCCCGGACCTGGTGATCTTGACCTGCGCCGAGGTTGACACCTTGGTCTCCGCGGCGAGCGATGTCCTGCTGGCGGCGGAGATCGTGTCGCCTTCGACGAAGATGCAGGACCGGATCCTCAAACGGGCGATCTACGCCGAGGCTCTGGTCCCGTTCTACCTCCTGGTCGAGCCGCCGGAGCCGGTCAGCGCCACGCTCTTCGCGCTCGAAGGCGGCGAGTACGCGCCCATAGCCAAGAGCGAGAACGGCGAACTCCACCTCACCCGCCCCTTCGAGGCCACCCTCGAGCTCTGACGGCGTTTGTACGAAAGCTGTACAGCGGCGCGGGAGAGTCCGTCCCATGGACCTCAGCCACCTCCCGCGGCGCACCTTCCTCCGCGGTGCCGCCGGCCTGGCCGCCGCGGGCGCCACCGGGCTCCTCCTCCCGCAAGCGGCCCGTGCCGCGACCGAACCGCGGATCTACAGCTGTGCCGAGTGGGGTGCCCGGCCGCCCTCGGATGCGCTCACCACCCTCGACCACCCGGCGAACCGCGTGCTCATCCACCACATCGCCAGCGCCAACAGCACCGACTACTCCCTCGCGCACGCCTTCCAGGTCGCGCGCGACGACCAGCACGACCACATGGACAACAACGGCTGGTCCGACACCGGTCAGCACTTCACCGTCAGCCGCGGCGGGTACCGGCTCGAAGGGCGGCACGGCAGCCTGGATGCGCTCAAGAGCCGCACCACCATGATCCAGGGCGCGCACTGCCCCGGCCAGAACACCAACGCCATCGGCATCGAGAACGAAGGCACCTACACGAGCGTCGAGCCGCCCGAAGCGCAGTGGGCGGCGCTCGTGATCTTCTGTGCCTATGTCTGCCGCCAGTACGGCATCCCCGTCGAGGAGATCAAGGGCCACCGCGACTACTACAACACCGAATGCCCCGGCGACCGCCTCTACGCGAAGCTCCCGCAGCTGCGCGACGAAGTGGCCGCGTCAATGTAGGTAGCGCATGACCGAGCACAGCTCGTCCGGCGGCAGGGAACCCAGGCGGGCGATCTCCCCGCGGCGCACGTCCATCAACGTCGTCGCCAGCTCCGCCCCGAACGCCGAGGTCAGCTCGGAGTCCGCTTCGAACGCCTTCACCGCGTCCGCCAACGACGTCGGCAAGCGGACCGCCGACGGGAGCGTCCCCGGGTCCACGTCCACCGGCTCCGGCAACGAAGCCAACGCCGAAACCCCGGCCAGGCCCGCGAACAGCAGCGCCGCCACCACCAGGTACGGGTTCGCGGTCAGGTCGAAGCACTTGACCTCGAAGTTCGCCGCCCGGTCGCGCTGCCCGGCCGGGCCCCGCACCAGCCGCAGCGGGGCCTCGCGGTTCTCCAAGCCCCACACCGAAAAGACGCCGGCCCAGTGGTGCGGCTCCAGGCGCAGGTAGCTGACCACCGACGGCGCGCCGATCGCCAGCAGCGCCGGCAGCCGCGAGAAGATCCCGGCGCCGAACGCCTCCGCCGTCGGCGTCAGGCCGAACCGGCCGTCGCCGCCGGCGCACAGGTTGCGGTCGCCGTCCCAGAGGCTCAGGTGGACGTGGCCGCCGTTGCCCACCCCGTCGGGCGAGAACTTCGGCGTGAACGACGCCCGCAACCCGTGCTGCTCGCTCACCATCCGGATCGTCTCGCGCGTCAGCACCGCGATGTCCGCCGCGCGCACCGGGTCGTCCGGCGCCACCGACAGCTCGAACTGCCCGGCCGCGTACTCCGGGTGGACCTGCTCCACCGTCACGCCCTGAGCGGACAAAGTGGATACCAGCGAACGCAAGTACGAAGCCCGCGCGGAAAGCCGTGCGAAGCCGTAGGCCGGGCCCGCGGTGGCCGAGCGCGGGTCGTCCGGCGCGTCCTCCGCCGTGATCACCCACTCGATCTCGAAGGCCGTCCGCACGTTGTAGCCCAGCGACGCGAGCCGGGCCGTCGCCGTCGCGGCCAGCGCCCGCGCGTCCTGCGGGTGCGGCTCGCCCTCCTGGTCGTACTTGCGGACCGGCGCCCACGCCCAGCCGGGCTGCGCGGCCAGCGGCACGAGCGCGTCGAGGTCCGGGTGCAGCCGCAGGTCGCCGACCGGACCCCGCGAGTACGTCCCGTCGGTGATGTCGTCGGTCGCCAGGAAGAAGTCGAACGAGTTCGACGCGCCGACGCCCCACGCCGCCGCCGACCACAGCCGGTCCACCGGGACGGCCTTGACCCGCGCGATGCCGCTGTTGTCCACGAAGGTCAGCGCGACGAGCTCGACCCCGGCCGCGCGCAGGCCGTCCGCCCGGAGCGCGCCCTGTTGTGCGAGTTCGGCCCGATCGAGCTGGCTCATCCTGCTCCCGTCGATGTTCACTGAGTACTTCCAGAAAAGAGGTGGAGATCGTGTCAGACACCGTCGAAACCCGTCCAGGGCTGCGCCGCTCCCTCTCCGTCTGGCAGGCTGTCGGCCTGTCCGTGGCGTTGATGGCCCCCAGCATGGCCGCCAACATCAACCCCCAGCAGACCGCGTCCGCCGCCGGCCGCGCCGTCCCGCTCGCCTTCCTGCTCTCCGCGGTCGGCGTCCTGCTGGTCGCGTACGGCTTCGTCAAGCTCTGTCAGCACTACCAGCACGCCGGTTCGGTGTACGCGTTCGTCGGCGCGACGCTCGGCCCGCGCGCCGGCGTCGTCTCCGGCATCGGCCTGCTCGGCACGTACACGTTCTACGCCGTCGTCACGAGCTCGGCCGCGGGCACGCTCGGGACCGCGTTCCTGACCCAGGTGGGGATCTGGCCGAACCCGCCGTCGTGGGGCCCGTTCGTGCTGACGGCGGTCGCGCTGGTCGGCGCCTGGCTGCTGTCCGTGGTGCCCGCGCGCCGCGGCACGAGCACGCTGCTCGCCGTAGAAGGCGCCACGATCGCGGTGATCCTGCTGGTCACGGTCGTGATCCTGGTCCGGCTGCTCGCCGGGAACGCACCCGGGGGCGGCCGCTTCACGATGGACGTGTTCGTCCCGGAGACCGGGGTGTCCGGGGTGTTTCTCGGTGCGGTGTTCGGCTTCCTGTCCTTCGCCGGGTTCGAAGCCGCCGCGACGCTCGGCGAGGAGACCCACGACCCGAAGCGCAACATCCCGCGCGCGATCCTCGGCACGGCGATCTTCGGCGGCGTCTACTTCGTCGTCGTCACCGCGGTCGAGATGATGGCGTTCGGCACGGACGCGACGGCGTTCCACGACTCGCCGTCCCTGCTCGGCGACCTCGGCAGCCGGTACGCGGGCGCGTGGGTCGGCGACGTGATCAGCGTCGGCGCGGCGATCAGCGCGTTCGGCTGCTGCCTGGCCTGCGTCGTCGGCGGCTCGCGGCTGCTGTTCGCCCTCGGGCGCGACGCCTACGGCGGCCGCGGCATCGGCCGGACGTCGAGCCGCGGCACCCCGGTCGCCGCGGTCAGCGCGGTCACCGGCGCGGCGGTGCTGATCATCCTGGTCTGCGCGCTGTTCTTCGGCGCGACGGCGTCGGACACCTTCGCGTGGTCCGGCTCGATCGGCACGCTGATCCTGCTGGTGATCTACCTGCTCACGACCGTCGGCGCGATCCTGCTGCTGTTCGTGAAGCGCCGGATGCGCGTGCCGGGCTGGCACCTCGTGTTCCCGATCGGCGCGCTCGCCGTGCTCGGGTACACGGTGTACGTCAACGTCGTGCCGTACCCGACCGAAGGTCCGGCGCGGTGGTTCCCCGTGGTGGCCGGGGCCGTGCTGGTGCTCGCGGTGATCTTGGTGCTGTCCGCGCCGGGCTTCGCTCGTAGGGTGGGGGACAGGCTGACCACCATGGACGGAGGCGCATGACCGACCTGCTCCCGTTCGTCGCGGACCTGCCACTGGTGGACCACCACTGCCACGGTGTCGCCACCGGTGGCGTGGCCCGCGCGGACTTCGAGGCGATGCTGACCGAGGCGGACACGACGTCGCCGCTCGGCACCAGCCTGTTCGACTCGCTGATCGGGCTGGCCGTGCGCGCACGCTGCGCACCGGTGCTCGATCTGCCCGAGCACGCGGAAGCCGATGCCTACCTCGAACGCCGGGCCGAACTGGGCGCGGCCGAGGTGGCGCGGCGGTTCCTGCGCTCCACCGGCACGACGGACTTCCTGCTGGACGGCGGGTTCCAGCCGGACGCGCTGACCACGACGGCCCAGTTCGCGGAGCTGGCCGGCGCCCGCGCGCACGACGTCGTCCGGCTGGAACAGGTCGCCGAGCAGGTGATCCGCGGCACGACCGCCTCCGGGTTCGCCGCGGCCTGCACCGACGAGCTGGGGAAACGGGCCGCGACCGCCGTCGGGTTCAAGTCGATCGCCGCCTACCGTGTCGGCCTCGAGCTGGCGGGGGAGCGGCCGTCGCCGCCGGAGGTCGAAGCGGCCGCCGGACGGTGGCTCGCCGGGGGCGGCGGGCGGCTCGCCGACGAGGTCCTGCACCGGTTCCTCGTCTTCACCGGGCTCGACCTCGGCCTGCCGGTGCAGTTCCACGTCGGGTACGGCGACGCCGACGTCGACCTGCACCGCTGCGACCCGCTGCGGCTCACCGGGCTGCTGCGGGCCACCCGCGACCGCGGCGTGCCGATCCTGCTGCTGCACAACTACCCGTTCCACCGCAACGCCGCCTACCTGGCGCAGGTCTTCGAGCACGTCTTCGTCGACGTCGGCCTCGCCACCCACAACGCGGGCTTCCGCGCGCCGGCGATCCTGGCCGAGCTGCTGGAGATCGCGCCGTTCGGGAAGGTCCTCTTCTCCACCGACGCGTTCGGCCTGGCCGAGCTGTACCACCTGGGCACGGCCCTGTTCCGCCAGGGACTTTCGGACTTCCTGCGCGCCGGGCTCGCCGCCGGCGCGATGTCCGAAGTGGACGCCGTCCGGCTGTGTGCTTTGGTGGGACACGAGAACGCGAAGAGGATCTACCGCTTGGAGCACGGGTGAACGACCTTTGGGACCGCTGGACGCGGGCGATCGACGAGGAACTGCCCGCCGCGATCGAACTCCGGCACGCGGTGCACGCCGACCCGCGCGGTTCCGGCGACGAGGAGGACACCGCCCGGCTGGTGGCCGAGGCCCTCGGCGCCGGTGACGGCACCCGCGTCGCCAAGACCGGCCGCGCGATCCCGCTGCCCGGCGGCGACGGCCCGGTCGTGGCGCTGCGGGCGGAGCTCGACGCGCTGCCGGTGCTGGAGGGCACGGGCGTGCCGTGGGCGTCGGGCAACGAGTTCATGCACGCGTGCGGCCACGACGTCCACCTCGCCGCGCTGGTCGCGGCCGGCCGCGCGGCGGTGCGCGTCGGCGTGCCGCGGCCGATCCTGGCGCTGCTGCAGCCGCGGGAGGAGACGTCGCCGCCCGGCGCGCTCGACATCGTCGAAGCCGGCGTGCTGGCCGAGGCCGGGGTGGACGCCGTGATCGGCGCGCACGTCCAGCCGCGGCTCGCGCACGGCGTCGTCGCGGCGGTGCCCGGCCCGGTCAACGCGTCGACCGACGAGTTCGAGGTGACGATGCGCGGCCAGGGCGGCCACGCCGGCTACCCGCACCTGCTGCGCGACCCGATCCTGGCGCTGGCGCAGCTGGTGGTGAGCCTGCAGCAGCTCGCGTCGCGCCGGATCGACCCGGTCCACGGCGCGGTCTGCTCGGTCGGCCGGATCCAGGGCGGCACCGCGGCCAACGTCGTCCCGAACAGCGCGAGCGCGTTCGGCTCACTGCGCCTGATGCGCGAGGTCGACCGCGAGCGCGCGCTGGAGACGCTGGCGGAGATCGTGCACGGCACGGCGAAGGCGCACGGCTGCACCGCCGAGCTGGAGATCAGCCCGTGCGAGCCGGTGCTGGCCAACGACCCGGCGCTGGCGACGGGGGCCCGGAAGTGGCTGAGCCGCGCCGGCTTCACCGTCGACGACCAGTTCCGTTCGTTCGGCGCGGACGACTTCGCCCACTACTGCGGCGGCGCGACCCGCGGGCTGATGCTGTTCGTCGGCCTCGGCGACACCGCGGGCGTCCCCAGCCTCCACGACGAACGGTTCCTCCCGCGCGACCAGGCTGTGGTCCGGGTGGCGCACGCGCTGGTGGCGGGCTACCTGGCCGCTGTGGAAGCCGAGAGCCGCTAGCGCTACGGTGGCCGCGTGATGAGCGCCTACCTCGCGACGATCCCGAGCCCGGACCAGGGCGTCTGGCACCTGGGGCCGATCCCGGTCCGTGCGTACGCCCTGTGCATCATCGCCGGCATCATCGTGGCGATCTGGTGGGGTGAGCGGCGCTGGGCCGCCCGCGGCGGCACCAAGGGCACCGTGATCGACATGGCGGTGTTCGCCGTGCCGTTCGGCCTGGTCGGCGGCCGGTTGTACCACGTGATCACCGACCCCGAGCTGTACTTCACCGAGGGCAAGAACCCCTGGAACGCGTTCGCGATCTGGGACGGCGGCCTCGGCATCTGGGGCGCCATCGCGCTCGGCGCGGTGGGCGCGCTCATCGCGTGCCGCCGCAAGGGCGTCCCGCTGCCGGCGATGGCGGACGCCATCGCCCCGGGCATCGTCGTCGCGCAGGCCATCGGCCGCATCGGCAACTACTTCAACCAGGAGCTCTACGGCGCGCACACGGACCTGCCGTGGGGCCTCGAGGTCTACCAGCGCTTCAACCCGGACGACCCCAACAACCTGCTGAACGGCGTCGCGACGGGGCACATCCCGCTGCCGGAGAGCCCGGTCCACCCGACGTTCCTGTACGAGCTGATCTGGAACCTCCTGGTCGCGCTCGTGGTGGTGTGGGCCGACCGGCGCTTCAAGCTCGGGCACGGACGGGTGTTCGCGCTGTACGTCGCGGGGTACACGGTCGGCCGCGGCTGGATCGAGATGATGCGCACGGACACGGCGAACCACATCCTCGGCCTGCGGGTGAACGTGTGGACGTCGATCCTGCTGTTCATCGCGGCGGTGGTGTACTTCGTGCTCGCGGGCAAGCGCGGGCCGCGGGAGCTGCCGGAGACGCTGGTGAGCAAGGACGCGGTCACCGACGCCGAAGTTCCGGTGGCGGCGGAGCCCGCTTCGGAAGAGGAGCCCGAGCACGCGAAGGTGGCCGCCGAGGCCCCGGCATCGGAGAAGCCCGCGTCGGAGGACACCCCGGCCGAGGAGCCGAAGAAGACCGACGAGAGCTGAGGGTCAGAGGTCGGGCAGGCCCAGCTCCAGGTTGGGCGCCTGCAGGCCGCCGTCGACCTCGAGGATCTTGCCCGTGATGTACCCGCCGGCGCGGGATGCCAGGAACACCACCGTCGCCGCGATGTCCTCCGCCTCGCCGATGCGACCCAGCGGCGTCGCGGACTCCATCTTCTCCTTCAGCTCCGGGTTGCCGACAACGATCTCCAGCGCCGACGTCGCCACCGAGCCCACGGAGATCGCGTTGACGCGCACCTTCGGCGCCAGGTCCGCGGCCGCCAGGCGGGTGTAGTGGGCCAGGGCCGCCTTCGCCGTTCCGTACGCCGCGAAGCCGCGGCCGGACAGCCGGCCCATCACTGACGAAATGTTGACGATCGAGCCGCCCGTCTTCACCAGCGAAGGCGCCGCCGCGACCGTCAGCGCGTGGGCCGTCGCCACGTTGAAGCGGAACGCTTCCTCCATGAAGTCCACCGAAGACTCCAGCAACGGGCGCGGGTACGTGCCGCCGACGTTGTTGACCACCAGGTCGAGCCGCCCGAACTCGGCCACCGCCGTCGCGGCCAGCTCCGCCGCGGCGTCCGGCGACGAGAGGTCCACCGGCACGGCGTGAGCCCGGCGGCCGACGGCCGAAACGCGCGAAGCGACTTCGGAAAGCTGAGCGGCGGTGCGGGAGGCGATGACCACGTCGGCGCCCGCTTCCGCGAGGGCCACGGCGGTGGCCGCGCCGATCCCGCGGCTGGCGCCGGTGATCACCGCGACCTGGTCGGTGAGCTTGAACCGATCGAGGATCATGCGGCGAAATGTAACACGTTCTAGTGATCGGCAACACATTTCCGAGGTGCCGCGTCGGGCCCGTCACGTTAGGCTTGACGTGAGTTTCCGAGCCGTATACTTAGCAGAACGAACTACCGGGAACCCATCAGGAACTACGTCGTTCCGCGCAGCCAGATCGTTACCGTCCGACGTCGCTCGGGGCGCTCTGAACGGGTGCTGGCATGTTTCCCAGGTGTTAAAGTCGCGCTAACAAGCGGGCCATCGTCGTCCCGTGCGCTCCCCGGCCGGTAGCCCGGCCCCGCACGACAAGACGACGAAGGAGGTCCCTTCATGATCTTCTCCGCCATCCCCGGCAAGCAGGGTCTCTACGACCCCGAGACCGAACAGGACTCCTGCGGTGTGGCCATGGTGGCCGACATCCGCGGGCGGCGCTCCCACGGAATCGTCACCGACGGCTTGGCCGCGTTGACCAACCTCGACCACCGCGGCGCCGCCGGCGCCGAACCCACCAGCGGCGACGGCGCCGGCATCCTGTTGCAACTCCCCGACACGTTGCTGCGCGCCGAAGCCGGCTTCGCGCTTCCCGAACCCGACGAGCACGGCAACCACGCCTATGCCGCCGGCATCGCGTTCCTGCCCGAAGACGCCGAGCAGCGCCGCAAGGCCGTCGAGCTGGCCGGACGCATCGCCGTCGAAGAGGGCCTGGAGGTCCTCGGCTGGCGCGAGGTGCCGGTGGATGCCGACCGCGCGGACATCGGCCCGACCGCCCGCTCGGTCATGCCGCACTTCGCCATGCTTTTCGTGGCCTCGGAAGGAAAAGCGGGCATCGAGCTCGACCGCCTGGCCTTCTGCCTGCGCAAGCGCGTCGAGCACGAAAGCGCGAACTCCGGCTGTGGCACGTACTTCCCGTCGCTGTCCTCGCGGACGATCGTCTACAAGGGAATGGTGACGCCGGAGCAGCTGCCCGCGTTCTTCGCCGACCTGCGCGACGAGCGGCTGGAAAGCGCCATCGCGCTGGTGCACTCGCGTTTCTCCACCAACACCTTTCCGTCCTGGCCGCTGGCCCACCCGTTCCGGTTCGTGGCCCACAACGGCGAGATCAACACCATCCGCGGCAACCGCAACCGCATGCGGGCCCGCGAGGCGCTGCTCGAGTCCGAGCTCCTCGACGGCGACCTGTCCCGGCTGTTCCCGATCTGCTCGCCGGACGCGTCCGACTCGGCGTCCTTCGACGAGGTCCTCGAGCTGCTGCACCTGGGCGGGCGGTCGCTGCCGCACGCCGTGCTCATGATGATCCCGGAGGCGTGGGAGAACCACGCCACCATGAAGCCCGAACGCCGTGCCTTCTACCAGTTCCACGCGAGTCTCATGGAGCCGTGGGACGGCCCGGCGTGCGTCACCTTCACCGACGGTACCCTGGTCGGCGCGGTCCTCGACCGCAACGGCCTGCGCCCGGCGCGCTGGTGGCGCACGGCCGACGACCGCGTCGTGCTGGCCAGCGAGGCCGGCGTCCTCGACGTCGCCCCCAAGGACGTCGTGGCGAAGGGCCGGCTGAAGCCGGGCCGGATGTTCCTCGTGGACACCGAAGCCGGCCGGATCGTGGACGACGAAGAGGTCAAGTCCGCGCTGGCCGGCAAGCTCCCGTACGAGGGTTGGCTGCACGCGGGCCTGCTGAAGCTCGCCGAGCTGCCCGACCGCGACCACGTCGTGCAGAGCCACGACTCGGTGCTGCGTCGCCAGCTTTCCTTCGGCTACACCGAAGAAGAGCTGAAGATCCTGCTCGCGCCGATGGCCGAGAAGGGCGCCGAGCCGATCGGCTCGATGGGCTCGGACACCCCGCCCGCGGTGCTGTCCCAGCGATCTCGCCTTCTCTACGACTACTTCAAGCAGAACTTCGCGCAGGTGACCAACCCGCCGCTCGACGCGATCCGCGAAGAGCTCGTCACCTGCATGGCGCGGATCATGGGCCCGGAGCGCAACCTCCTGGCCCCCGGCCCGGCGTCGTGCCGCCACCTCAAGCTGCCGTACCCCGTCATCGACAACGACGAGCTCGCCAAGCTCATCCACATCAACGACGACGGCGACCTCCCCGGCTTCGCGTGCAGTGTCCTTTCCGGACTGTACGAAGTGGACGGCGGCGCCGAGGCGCTGGCCGGCGCGATCGAGCGCGTCCGGCGTGAGGCGTCCGAGGCCATCGCGGCCGGGGCACGCACGCTCGTGCTGTCCGACCGCGACTCCGACCACCGGATGGCGCCGATCCCGTCGCTGCTGCTGGTCTCCTCAGTGCACCACCACCTGGTGCGCACCAAGGAACGCCTGCGCGTCGCGCTGGTCGTCGAATCCGGTGACGCGCGCGAGGTGCACCACATCGCGCTGCTGCTCGGCTACGGCGCCGCCGCGGTCAACCCGTACCTGGCCTTCGAGACCATCGAGGACATGATCGGGCAGGGCGCCGTGACGGGCATCGAGTCCGGCAAGGCGATCCGCAACTACGTGCAGGCGCTGGTCAAGGGCGTCCTGAAGATCATGTCCAAGATGGGCATCTCGACGGTCGGCGCGTACACCGCCGCCCAGGTCTTCGAATCCCTCGGCCTGGCCCAGGACCTGCTCGACGAGTACTTCACCGGGACGTCGTCGAAGCTCGGCGGCGTCGGCCTCGAGGTGCTCGCCGAAGAGGTGGCCGTGCGGCACCGCCGCGCGTACCCGGACAACCCGACCGAGCGCGTCCACCGTGGACTCGACACCGGCGGCGAGTACGCCTACCGCCGCGAGGGCGAGCTGCACCTGTTCACGCCGGAGACGGTGTTCCTGCTGCAGCACGCGTCCAAGACCGGCCGCGAAGAGGTGTACCGCAAGTACACCGACGAGGTGCACCGCCTCTACCGCGAGGGCGGCACGCTGCGCGGGCTGTTCTCCTTCCGGGGCGGCGTCCGCGAGCCGATCCCGCTCGACGAGGTCGAGCCCGCCGAAGCGATCTTCAAGCGCTTCAACACGGGCGCGATGTCGTACGGCTCGATTTCGGCCGAGGCCCACGAAACCCTGGCCATCGCGATGAACCGCATCGGCGGCCGGTCCAACACCGGCGAGGGCGGCGAGGACCCCGAGCGGCTTTACGACCCCGAGCGCCGCAGCGCGATCAAGCAGGTGGCTTCGGGCCGCTTCGGCGTCACGAGCGAGTACCTGGTCAATGCCGACGACATCCAGATCAAGATGGCGCAGGGCGCGAAGCCCGGTGAGGGCGGCCAGCTGCCGCCGAACAAGGTGTACCCGTGGATCGCGCGGACCCGGCACTCGACGCCGGGCGTGGGGCTGATTTCCCCGCCGCCGCACCACGACATCTACTCCATCGAGGACCTGGCCCAGCTGATCCACGACCTCAAGAACGCCAACGAGCACGCCCGCATCCACGTGAAGCTGGTGTCCTCGCTCGGCGTCGGCACGGTCGCGGCGGGCGTGTCCAAGGCGCACGCGGACGTCGTGCTCATCTCCGGGCACGACGGCGGCACCGGCGCGTCCCCGATGAACTCGCTCAAGCACGCGGGCACGCCGTGGGAGATCGGCCTCGCCGAGACCCAGCAGACGTTGCTGCTCAACGGTTTGCGCGACCGGATCACCGTGCAGGTCGACGGCGCCATGAAGACCGGGCGCGACGTCGTCATCGCGGCGCTGCTCGGCGCCGAGGAGTACGGCTTCGCGACGGCCCCCCTCGTCGTCGCGGGCTGCATCATGATGCGCGTCTGCCACCTCGACACCTGCCCGGTCGGCGTCGCCACGCAGAGTCCCGAGCTCCGCAAGCGCTACACCGGCCAGGTCGAGCACGTGGTGAACTTCTTCAAGTTCGTCGCCGAAGAGGTCCGCGAAACCCTGGCCTCGCTGGGCTTCCGCACGCTCGACGAGGCCATCGGGCACGCCGAGCTGCTGGACACCGACGAAGCCGTCCACCACTGGAAGGCGTCCGGTCTGGACCTGGCGCCGATCTTCGAGATGCCTTCGGAGACGCCGTACGGCGGCGCGAAGCGGCGCACCCGCGGCCAGGACCACGGCCTCGAGCACGCCCTGGACCGCACGCTCATCCAGCTCGCCGAGGCGGCCCTGGAGGACGCGCACCCGGTGCGGCTCGAACTGCCGGTGCGCAACGTGAACCGGACCGTCGGCACGCTGCTCGGCTCGGAAATCACCCGCCGCTACGGCGGCGACGGCCTGCCCGAGGGCACGATCACCGTCACGCTGACCGGGTCGGCGGGCCAGTCGCTCGGCGCGTTCCTGCCGCGCGGGCTCACCCTCGACATGGTCGGCGACGCGAACGACTACGTCGGCAAGGGCCTGTCCGGCGGCCGGATCGTCGTCCGGCCCGACCCGGAGGCCGCGTTCGCCGCCGAGGCCCAGACGATCGCGGGCAACACGATCGCCTACGGCGCGACCGGCGGCGAGATCTTCCTGCGCGGCCAGGTCGGCGAACGCTTCTGCGTCCGCAACTCCGGCGCCACCGTCGTCGCCGAGGGCGTCGGCGACCACGCCTTCGAGTACATGACCGGCGGCCGCGCGGTGGTGCTCGGCCCGACCGGGCGCAACCTGGCGGCCGGCATGTCCGGCGGCATGGCGTTCGTGCTCGACGTCGACCGCAAGAAGGTCAACCAGGACATGGTGGACCTGCTCAAGCCGACCGCGGACGACCTGGCCTGGCTCAAGAAAACCGTGCAACAGCACTACGATCTCACCCGCTCCGCGGTGGCGGCCTCGCTGCTCGGCGACTGGCCGCGCCGCTCCGTGGCGTTCACCAAGGTGATGCCGCGTGACTACCAGCGGGTCCTGGACGCGGCGAAGGCGGCCAAGGCCGCCGGCCGCGACGTCGACGAGGCGATCATGGAGGCCGCTCGTGGCTGACCCGACGGGCTTTCTCAAGTACGACCGCGAAGAGCCGAAGAAGAAGTCCAAAGAGGACCGGCTGCACTCGTGGGGCGAGGTCTACGCGGACGTCGACCCGGGCGAGCGCAACGAAAAGGTGCGCAAGCAGGCGTCCCGCTGCATGGACTGCGGCATCCCGTTCTGCCACTCCGGCGGTTCCGGCTGCCCGCTCGGCAACCTGATCCCGGAGTGGAACGACCTCGTCCGCCGCGGCGACTGGGCCGCGGCGAGCGACCGGCTGCACGCCACCAACAACTTCCCCGAGTTCACCGGGAAGCTGTGCCCGGCGCCGTGCGAGGCGGGCTGCGTCCTGTCGATCTCGCCGGACTCGGGCGGGCCGGTGGCGATCAAGCGCGTCGAGCAGGCGATCGCCGACCAGTCGTGGGAAGCGGGCTACGTCCAGCCGCAGGTGTCCGAAGTGGCCAGTGGGCAGCGGGTCGCCGTGGTCGGGTCGGGCCCGGCCGGGCTCGCCGCCGCCCAGCAGCTGACGCGCGCCGGTCACGAGGTCACGGTGTTCGAGCGCGACGACCGCCTCGGCGGCCTGCTGCGCTACGGCATCCCCGAGTTCAAGATGGAGAAGAAGGTCCTCGACCGGCGCCTCGCGCAGCTGCGCAAGGAGGGCACCAAGTTCGTCACCGGCTGCGAGGTCGGCGTCGACCTTTCGGTGGACGACCTGCGCGCGCAGTACGACGCCGTCGTGCTCGCGGTCGGCGCCCTGCGCGGCCGCGACGACACGACGACGCCCGGCCGCGAGCTGGCCGGCGTCCACCTGGCGATGGAACACCTGGTGCCGGCCAACAAGTACGTCGAGGGCGACGGCCCGTCGCCGATCGACGCGCGCGGCAAGCACGTGGTGATCATCGGCGGCGGCGACACCGGCGCCGACTCCTACGGCACCGCCACCCGCCAGGGCGCGCTTTCGGTGACGCAGCTGGACCAGTACCCGACGCCGCCGTCCGTCCGCGACGACGAGCGGTCGCCGTGGCCGACCTGGCCGTACATCCTCCGCACCTACCCGGCGCACGAGGAGGCGGGCGAGCGGAAGTTCGCGGTCGCGGTCAAGCGGTTCGTCGGCTCCTCGGACGGTCGCGTGACGGCGGTGGAGCTCCAGCAGGTCCGCGTCCGGAAGGACCCCACGACCGGCCGCCGCGAGGTCATCCCGGTCAACGACGAGATCGAGACGCTGCCGGCCGACCTGGTCCTGCTGGCAATCGGCTTCGAGGGCGTCGAGGAGATGCCGCTGCTGGAGGGTCTCGGCCTGTCGCTGACCCGCCGCGGCACGCTGTCGTGCGGCGCGGACTGGCAGACGGAGACCCCGGGGGTCTTCGTCTGCGGCGACGCCCACCGCGGCGCGTCGCTGGTGGTCTGGGCGATCGCGGAGGGCCGTTCGGTGGCGAACGCGGTCGACGCGTTCCTCACCGGCGCTTCGGACCTGCCGGCCCCGGTCCACCCGACGGCGCTGCCGCTCGCCGTCGTCTGAGTTCCCGAGTCCGAAGGCCCCCTCGCCGCTGGTGAGGGGTCTTTCGACCGTTTCGACCCATTACGCCGAACGGTGGCTGTGCTCTGTGTACACGGACAACTACTTTCGAGTAGTTGTGCCGGTTTTGCGACAATTCACTTTCGCGGAAGGTGGGGCGTCTTGAAGCACACTTCGTTCCGAGCAGCGGTCGTCACCGCGGTCCTCTCCCTCGCGTTCGCCCTGGTCGGCATGCCCGCCCAGGCCGCGCCGAAACCCTTCTGGACGCCCGATGCCATGCGGGCGGCCGTCCCGATGGACACCCTCGTCAAGGCCCCCGCCTTCACACCGAAGGACGTCGAGCGCGGGCGGAGCGCGATCATCCAGAGCATCCCCAACGGCGGCGGCGCCTGGACCGGCGGCGGCCAGGTCACGCACACCGCCGGGCGCGTGTTCTTCGTCTTCAACGGACAGAACGCCTCCTGCTCCGGCGACGCCGTCACGAGCACCAACGGCAGCGTCGTCGTCACGGCCGGCCACTGCGTCAAGTACCAGGGCACCTGGCACACGCAGTGGACCTTCGTCCCGGGCTACGACAACGGCAACGCGCCCTACGGCCAGTGGGCGGCCAAGACCACGCTGACCACCCCGCAGTGGGAAGCCAGTGAGGACATGAACTACGACGTCGGCATGGCCGTGGTGAACCCGCTCAACGGCCAGCGGCTCACGGACGTCGTCGGCGCGCAGGGCATCGCCTTCAACCAGCCGAAGAACCAGAGCATGTACACGTTCGGCTACCCGGCCGCGGCGCCCTACGACGGCACGAAGCTGATCTACTGCAGCGGCAGCACGTTCACGGATTTCCTGCTGACCAAGGACCACGGCATGAGGTGCAACATGACCGGCGGTTCGAGCGGCGGGCCGTGGTTCCTGTCGTTCGCCGAGGGCACCGGCACCGGTATCCAGGCCTCGGTGAACAGCTTCGGGTACACGTTCCTGCCCGGCTACATGTTCGGGCCGTACTTCGGCACGGACGCGCAGAACCTCTACAACCGCGCGCAAGCCGGCTGACGTCCCCTGGGCCGTCCGCGTTCGCGTCCGGACGTCCCTGCTGAACCGGGCGGGTTCTCCCGCCGTGCGGACTCGTGCCCGGCCCGCCGGGCACGAGTTCCCAGCTCGGCGGGGAAAACCGGGGGTTTCCCGCTTCGCCACTTCTAGTGGTCTGCCAGCTCGGGAGCGAACCGGGCGAAGCGGAGTGGGGCGGGAACCTTATCCTGGTGTTCGTGAACTGGACTGTGGACGTCCCCGTCGACACACTGCCCGAACTGCCGCCGCTCCCGCCCGAGCTCCGGGCCCGGCTCGACAAGGCACTCGCCCTCCCGGCCGCGCAGCAGCCGGAGTGGCCGGATCCCGAGCTGACCAACCGCGTCCGGGGTGTCCTGGAGAGCGTGCCGCCGATCACCGTCCCGGCGGAGATCGACCGCCTCAAGGGCCGGCTCGCGATGGTCGCCCGCGGCGAGGCCTTCCTCCTGCAGGGCGGTGACTGCGCGGAGACGTTCGAGTCCAACACCGAGCCGCACATCCGCGCCAACCTGCGCACGCTGCTGCAGATGGCCGTCGTGCTGACCTACGGCGCCAGCCTGCCGGTGGTCAAGGTCGGGCGCATCGCCGGCCAGTACGCGAAGCCGCGCTCGGCCGCGACGGACGCGCTGGGCCTGCCGGTGTACCGCGGCGACATCATCAACTCGCTGGTCCCGAAGCCCGAGCTGCGCGTGCCGGACCCCGGCCGGATGATCCGCGCCTACGCGAACGCGGGCGCGGCGATGAACCTGGTCCGCGCCCTCACCGGCGCCGGCATGGCCGACCTGCACCAGGTGCACGACTGGAACAAGGACTTCGTGTCGGCGTCGCCGGCGGCGCAGCGCTTCGAGGCGCTGGCCAACGAGATCGACCGCGGCCTGCGGTTCATGTCGGCGTGCGGCGTCACCGACACGTCGCTGCAGTCCACCGAGATCTTCGCCAGCCACGAAGCGCTGCTGCTCGACTACGAGCGTTCGATGCTGCGCCTGGACAACGCCGACGCGGCCAACCCGAAGCTGTACAACCTGTCGTCGCACTTCCTCTGGATCGGCGAGCGGACCCGTCAGCTGGACGGCGCGCACATCGCGTTCGCCGAGCTGCTGGCCAACCCGATCGGGTTGAAGATCGGCCCGACGACCACGCCCGACCAGGCCGTCGAGTACGTCGAGCGGCTCGACCCGCGCTTCGAGCCGGGCCGGCTGACGCTGATCGCGCGGATGGGCAACGGCAACGTCCGCGAGGTGCTGCCGGGCATCGTCGAGCGGGTCGAGGCGTCCGGGCACAAGGTCATCTGGCAGTGCGACCCGATGCACGGCAACACGCACGAGT
Source organism: Amycolatopsis sp. NPDC114505 (assembly GCF_055633615.1). Taxonomy (NCBI): domain Bacteria; kingdom Bacillati; phylum Actinomycetota; class Actinomycetes; order Pseudonocardiales; family Pseudonocardiaceae; genus Amycolatopsis; species Amycolatopsis sp. NPDC114505. The sequence goes on from NZ_JBVKDV010000002.1 coordinate 160,090, forward strand.
CGTCCACCGGCTACAAGACCCGCCACTTCGACCGGATCGTCGACGAGGTCCAGGGCTTCTTCGAGGTCCACAACCAGCTGGGCACCTACCCGGGCGGCATCCACGTGGAGCTGACGGGCGAGGACGTCACGGAGTGCCTGGGCGGCGCCCAGGAGATCTCGGACGTCGACCTGTCCGGCCGCTACGAGACGGCCTGCGACCCGCGCCTGAACACGCAGCAGTCCCTGGAGCTGGCGTTCCTAGTCGCGGAGATGCTCCGCGGCTGACGCCCGCCCGCTTGCTCGGCGTCAGGAGACGTCGAGCAGGCGGGCTGTCGACTTCAGCACCGCGTCCCGCAGCGAACCGACGTCCGGCACCGCTTCGCCGTTCACTTGCAGTCCGATGTGGACGGAATCGCGATAGGTCGCGACCGCGATGCCGACCGCGTGACGCGGGGCCAGCGGCACGAACGGGTAAACCTCCGAAAGCCGGGCGCCGTCGATCGACAGGCGGGCCGGCGGGACCGGGACCGTCGTGATCACCAGGTCGAACAGCAGCGGGGCCGCCTGGCCCGCGGTGCGGGCGCCCAGCCGGTGCAGCAGCGGCGGGACGCGGCCGGCCAGCAGCGGCAGCGCGCCCGCGCCGCGGCTCGGGCCCGCCGCCTTGTTGCGGGCCATCTCCCGGCGGACCACGCGCAGCCGCTCGACCGGGTCGTCCTCGCCGACCGGCAGGTCGCAGAGGTACCCCGAAAGCTTGTTGCCGCCGAGCTCGTCACGCGCCCGGCCGCGGACGCTCACCGGGATCAGCGCGCGCAGCGTGCGGCCGTCGGCGCGGTGGCCGCGGTTCACCAGCCATTCGCGCAGTGCGCCGGAAAGCACCGCCAGCACGACGTCGTTGGTCGTGCCGCCGTGGGCCTTGCGCACCTGGCGCAGCTCCGCCAGCGGCAGCCGCACGAACCCGAGCCGCCGCTCGGCGGACGCGGGCGCCGATACCGGGGACAGCGTCGGCCGGGTGGCCCGCACCACCGACGACGCGATGCCGGCGGCCTCGTTCGCCTGGTCCCACGCGGTGCCGAGCGCGTCCTTCATCGTGTCCAAAGTGGACCGCCGGGCCGGGGTCCGCTGAGCGGGGATGCGCTCCGGCAGCTTGACGCCGTCGAGCAGGCCGGCCGCGACCGCGTACGCGCCGGCGCCGTCGGTGAGCGCGTGGTGCAGTTTCAGCAGCAGTGCGAACTTCCCGTCCGGCAGTCCGGTGACCAGGGTGAGGTCCCACAGCGGCCGGGAAGTGTCGAGCGGCTCGGCGATCCACCGCGACGCGTACGCCGGGAGGGGGTCCGGTTCGTACAGCGAGCTCAGCGTCACGTGGTGGATGTGGTCCGCGGCAGCGAATCCCGGGTCTTCGGCCCAGCTGGCCGAGCCCGGCGGGAACAGCTCGGCGCGGGCCCGCTGGCGCAGCTTCGGCAGCCGGGCGGCGCGTTCGGCCAGCACCGCGGTCAGCGCGGCGGGGTCCACCGGGCCGCGAGCGGTGAAGGTGACCACCGCTCCCATGTGCATCGGGGAGGTTTCGCTTTCCAGGCAAAGGAAAGCGACGTCGAGGGCGCTGAGCGGAGAGCCTGCCATGGGCGACCTTTCCGGGTTCGCGGGGTGTGCACGGCCACGTGCGTCGGAAGGGGAGGAGACCCACTCCACCAGCCCGACATGACGGCCGGGTGGTCGAAGTGTTTCCACGACGCTAACGACCCACCCGGTTCATCCATTCGAGATACCCCGGGCGCCGGTGCGCGGGGTCACAGATCAGGAAACGCGCTACTCCGCGGGGGTGGCCCCGGGTTCTTCCGCCCGCACCACCGGGGTCCCCCATTCGGGGGTGAGCGCCACCTGCTTGCCGACGCGGCGCACCGGCAGGCCGTTCACCTGCCGCTTGTGCAGCCCCGGCCAGATTTCCGCGGCGTCCTTCGCCGCGGCCCGGATCGCGCCGCCGTCGAGCGTCGTGCGCGTCTCGGGGATCTCGCGGTCCGTCCACTGCACGACCAGCTTCAGCGGGCCGGCCGGCGGCAGCGGCCACAGGAACACTTCGTGCTCGACGGCGAAGCGCGTGCCGCCGACGGGCTGCGCCCGCAGCACCGGGTCCTCGGGCTCGGACGCGGACGGCACCGAGACCGTCTCGGAGCTCGCCCGGCTGCCGTCGGCGTAGAGCACGCCGATGAGCAGCCCGTTGTAGTCGGGCTTGCGCCGGTGGTCGATCAGGCCCTCGGCGGGGTCGTCGACCAGGCTGTCCCGGGAGAACACCGTGATGCGCAGCGTCAGCGCCTCCGGCCACACCTCGACGGACCGCAGTGCGACCACCGTGCGCTCGGAGCGGCCCAGCGGCTGCGCCAGCGGCAGCACGGCCGGGACGATGTACTCGCGCGGGGGATCGGTCCAGTGCCGGCCGTTGAACGCGTAGAGCTCCTGCTCCGGGACGGGGAACAGGGGACGCTCGCGGGGGCCGCCGGTGAAGAAGCTCATCGGGCGGCCCGCGACCCGCTGTCCGGCACCATGCGCCAACGGTAGGACAACCGCCCGGGAATTTCCGCCCCCGAACGGGCGTACGGCCCTTGCCTCCCGTGATCCGGGACACAAGGGCCGCACGCAGCGTGACGCACCGGTCGCTGAACCAGGACAGACTTGCAGGACAGCGTCTAGTCGGTCAGCTTCAGCTCGCCGTTCGCCTGGGCCTGCTTCTCGAGTTCCTTGTCGGCCGGCTTGCCCATGGAGTCCATCAGCTGGCGGGCCAGGCCGAGGCCGGTGCCGCCGAGCGACAGCGCCTTGGCGAACATGTCGGACATGCCCTCGGCGCCGTTGAGGACGACCATGTGGTCGATGTTGCCGAACGCGCCGGCGCCCGCCTCGACGATCTCCGGCCAGCGCTCGGCCAGCTGCTGCGCGACGACCGCTTCCTGGTTCTCGGCCAGTGCCGCGGCCCGCGCCTTGATGGCGTCGGCCTCGGCCAGGCCCTTCGCCCGCGCCGACTCGGCTTCGGCGAGCCCCTTCGCCTTGGCCGCTTCCGCCTCGGCCAGACCGCGGGCCTTGGCCGCGGCGGCCTCGGCCTCACCGGTCGCCCGGGTCGCGCCCGCCATCGCCTCGGCCCGCGCCTTCGTGGCCTGCGCCTCGGCCTCGGCCGCGGTCTTCACGCGGGTCGCGTCCGCCGCGGCCCGCAGCTCGGTCTCCTTCGCCTCGGCCTGCGCCTTGGCGATCGAAGCGTCACGGGCGGCGTCGGCCGACGTCCGCGTGTCGTACGCCTTCGCGTCCGCGGGCTTGCGGACCTGCGACTGCAGCCGCTGCTCGGCCAGCGCCGCTTCGAGCTCGGCGGCCCGCGTCTCCTGGACGACGACCTCCTGCCGGGCCGTCGCCTCGGCCAGCGGGCCGGACTGGCTCGCCTTCGCCTTGGCCTGGTCGACCTCGGCCTGGTAGCCGGCCTGCTTGATCTGGCTTTCGCGCATGGCCGCCGCGCGCTTGGCGGCCGCGACCTGCTCGGCCTCGGTGGCCTCCTGGTCGCGCTCGGCCTCGGCGATGCGGGCGGACGCGGCGATCGCGGCCGCGTGCGGCTTCCCCAGGTTCAGGATGTAGCCGGACTCGTCGTCGATCTCCTGGATCTGCAGGGAGTCCACGATCAGCCCGAGCTTGATCATCTCCGTGGCCGAGGACTGGCGCACCTCGCCGGTGAGCGCGTCCCGGTTGTGGATCATCTCTTCGATCGTCAGCCCGCCCACGATCGAGCGCAGGTGCCCGGAGAAGAGCTCGTGGATGGTGTCGTTCATGCCCTTCTGCTGGTCCAGGAACCGGCGGGCGGCGTTGGCGATCGACGAGAAGTCGTCACCGACCTTGTAGATCACCACCGCGCGCACGGTGACCGGCAGCCCCTGCCGGGTCACGCACGAGACCTGCAGGTTGACGCCGCGGGTGTCCAGGGACAGCCGCCGGGCGGTCTGGAAGCCGGGGATGACGTTCACGCCGCGGCCGGTGATGATCTTGAAGCCCAGGCTGTCCGCGGTCTCGCTGCGTTCGACCCGGATCCCCCAGCCGGACACGATCAGCGCCTCGTTCGGCTCCGCGACCTTGTACAGGATCCGCAGCAGCCCGAAGATCACGATCACGCCCACGACGGCGATGCCGACGATCAGCAGGATGTTCATTGGCCTCCCACACCCCTCGGTTTTCAGTTGTTGCAGTCGGTTGGTAGCCCTACGACGCCGCTAGACGCTCAGCGGTTGCCACCGTTCGACATAAACCGTGCGGGGAGGTTCGAAGTCCACGACGAGCACCTGCGTGCCGGACGTGAAGGTCGCTTCGGGGTCGATCGGGTAAGCGTAGAACGCCTCCGTGCCGCCCCGGACGTTCAGGAGCACCTCGCCGATGAGGCCGGGGCCGATCGTGCCGGTCACACGGCCTCGGCTGCCGATCATCCCCCGAAGCCCTTCAGCTTGACCTTGCTGCCCTTCTGCACGAACGTGCCCGGCTGCGGGTCCTGCTGGAAGACGAAGTCGAACCCGCCGCCGCCCCCGCCCCGGCCGCCGCCCTTGCCGTCGCGGTCGGCCTTCAGCCCGGCCTGCTCGAGGATCTTCTGGGCGTCGTCGAACGAGCGGAACCGCACGTCCGGCACCTGGACGGCGTTGTTGACGAAGACGCCGATCCGCTTTTCCCTGGCCTGCGCGTTGGCCGGCGGGTCGGTGCGGGTGACGGCGCCGCCCGCGACGTCCTGCTTGAACTCCTCGCCCGCCTGGAACGGCTCGAAGCCGGCCTGCTGCAGCAGCTGGAACGCCTCGTCCTTGCTCCGGCCGGTGACGTCCGGGACCGGCGGCAGCGGGATCGGGCCCTTCGACACGATGATCGTGACCTGGCCGCCGATGTTCAGCTGGCTGCCCGCGCCCGGCGTGGTGCGGATGACCGCGCCCTGCGGGACGTCGGCGTCGAAGTCGTCGGCGCCGCGGGTCGGGGTCAGCTGCGCGGTCTTGATCGCCTGCTCGGCGTCGGCCAGCGCGGTGCCCGGCCGGATGTCCGGCACCGCCGGGCGGCCCTTGGACAGCACGACCGACACCTGCGAGTTCGGCTGCAGCGGCGTGCCCTCCGCGGGCTCGGCCCGCAGCACCGTGTTCGACGGCACCGAGTTGTCGTACTCCTGGCTGAACTGCGGGTTCAGCTTCACCGCCCGCAGTGCGTCACCCGCCGCGGCCTGGTTCAGCCCGACGAGCTTCGGGACGGTCGCGGTCTTGTCCCCGCCGGTGTCGGTGAGCATGAAGATGAACGCCGTGATCAGCCCGCCGAACAGCAGCACCGCGCCGGCGATGATGGCGATCCGCTTCCGGTTGTCCCGCGGCTTCTCCGGCTCCGGCTCGCCGCGGCGCCGCGCCGACGGCGGCCGCACGGGCGGGAGCTGCTGGGTGAAGCCCGGGGGAGGGGTGCCGGGGTGGCTCAGCGCCTGGGTCGCGTTCGGGCGGCTCACCGGCATCGTCTTCTCGGTGTCCGGCACCTGCGGGATCCGCGGCAGCGTGCGCTCGGTGTCGGCGAGGTCGCCCTGGCCGTGGGAGACCGGGACGGGCACGGTCACCGGCAGCAGGCCCAGCTGCGCGCGCACCGCCGTCAGCTCGGTCAGGAACTCCCCGGCGTCGGCGGGGCGCAGCGCCGGGGCCCGCCGGGTCGCGCGCATGATCAGCTCGTCCAGCGCGGGCGGCAGGTCGGGGCGCAGCTCGCTCGGGCGCGGGACGTCGTCGTTCACGTGCCGGTACGCCACCGAGATCGCGGTGTCGCCGGTGTAGGGGACCTGCCCGGTGAGCATTTCGTAGAGCAGGATGCCGGCCGAGTAGACGTCGCCCTGCGAGGACGCCGCGCCCGTCTCGACCTGCTCCGGCGACAGGTAGGCGACCGTGCCCAGGATGACGCTGGAGCTCGTCGTGCCCGCGCTCGCCACGGCCCGCACGAGACCGAAGTCGGCGACCTTCACGACGCCGCCGGTGTGCGGCCCGGAACGGCCGATCAGCACGTTCTCCGGCTTGACGTCCCGGTGCACCAGTCCCGCCCGGTGCGCGGCGGCCAGCGCCGAGAGCACCGGCTCGGCCACGCTCAGCGCCAGCGCGATGTCCAGGGGGCCCTTGTCCTCCAGCAGGTCGCGCAGCGTCCCGCCGTCGACCAGCTCCATCACCAGGAACGCGAGCCCGGACTCGGCGCCCTGGGGCAGGTCGAAGCCCTGGTCGTGCACCGCCACCACGTGGGGGTGGTGCAGCTGGGCCGCCGACTGCGCCTCCCGCACGAACCGGTCCACGAACGACCGGTCGTCGGCGAACCGCGGGTCCATGATCTTGATCGCGACCGGACGGTCCAGCCGGGTGTCGGTCCCCCGGTAGACGGAGGACATCCCCCCGTGCGCGAGCAGCCGGTCCACCCGGTAGCGCCGCTCGAGGAGCGTGCCGACCAAGCTGGGTTGGGTGCGAGTCACGAGTATGGATCGTACGGAACCGCACACGGTTGGTGGAGGAGACCTCACGGGTCACCCGTGCGCACTAACGGGCGTGAGTGCGGAATGTGGCAGAGTGTCACGTGTGAGTGGGATTCCTGTCGCCGACGACGTCCTCGGCACCGCCATCGCGGTCCTCCCGGTGGGAGAGGTCGCGAAAGTACTCGGGACGTCGGCCAACAAGGTCCGCCAGATGCTGCGAGACGGGCAGCTGATCGCCGTCAGGCGTGACGGTGACCTGTGCGTTCCCGGCGCTTTCTTCGTCAAGGACGGGATCGTGAAGGGCCTGGCCGGGACGATCACGGTGCTGGCCGACTCCGGGTTCTCCCGGACCGAGATGCTCCGGTGGCTCTTCGAGACCGACGAGTCCCTGCCGGGCAAGACGCCGGTCAACGCCCTGCGCACCAGCCACGGCACCGAGGTGAAGCGGCGCGCGCAGGCGATGGCCTTCTGACCTGCGCAGACAGCTGGCAGCAGCGGTGAGCTGAACGGCCGCGGCGACGCTCAGGCACGCCGGCAGCGACCACGTCGCGAGCGGCCCGGCGGCGGCCGCCCCGGCCGCGAGACCGGTGATCTTCACGCTGGCCGCGGTCGTGAACACCTGCGCCCGGACGTGCTCCGGCGCTTCGCGGTGGCGGATCGCGAACAACGCCGTGAGCTGCGGTCCTTCGGCGACCCCGGCGATCGCGGCCGCCGTGACCAGCGTCTTCGCGTCGGTCGCGAACGCGGCCAGGGTGGCGCTCGCGCCCAGGACGAGCGTGCTCAGCCAGACCGTCCGGTCCGGGGACCACGGCAGCGGGTACTTCGCGAGGACCGCGTTGGCCAGCAGGGACGCGGTCGCCAGGACGGTCAGCAGGAGGGCGCCGTCGGCCGGCCCGCGGAGGTGGGCCGCGCCCAGCAGCGGGTAACAGACGGTGACCATTCCGATGCCCGCGCAGGAGATCGCCGACGCGCGGGTCGCCCGCCTCAGCGGGGCGTTGCGCACGAGAACCGTGAAGCCGTCCTTGAGCCGGCTCGCGGCGGCGGGCCGTTTCCCGGGAAGTGACCACGCGACCGGGATCGCGGCGGCGACCAGGACGACGGCCACCCCCAGCCCGAGCGGCCCGCCGAGGAGCCCGGCGAACCCGGGACCGGCCAGGGCGGCGGCGGTGAACGTCAGCGCGTCGAGCCGGCTGGCCCGCTGGATCTCCGGTCGGGCGACCGAGGGCAGCTGAGCGGTCCAGCCGCCGGCGATGGCCGGGTTGAGCAGGCCGGTCACGGCCGCTCCGGCGACGAGGGTGCCGAGGGGCAGGTGCCCGAAGAGGGCGGTGATGACGGCGATCCCACCGGCGTACCCGGCCAGGGCGATGGCCAGCAGCCGTCCCGGGGTGGCGGAGCGGTCGAGGAAGGCCCCGAACACGGGCCCGCCCACGGCGGCGGCCGCGGTCAGACCGGCGAGCAGCGCGGCGCCGGCGTGCGGACTGGCGGTCAGTCCGAGCAGGAGGAGGGCGGGGCCGGACAGCTCGTCGCCGGTCCGCGCCAGCGTCGCCCCGACCAGGTAACGCCTTATCATGAGCAAGACGTTACAGTGGGGTATGGCCTTTCCACACCGCGATTCCGTGCAGCGCGCGGTCGACCTGCTGGGTGTGCTGCTCTTCGACGGCGACTCGGCCGCGGTCGCTGGTGTCTTGCGTGCGCACGGGGAGCCGGAGGTCCAGCTGTCGCCGTCGGATCTGGCGGAGCTGCGCGCGGCGGCGGTTTCGCTCCGCGAGGTGTTCGCGGCGCGCGACATGGCTTCGGCGGCTTCGGTGCTCAACGGTCTCTTCGCGGCGTACGCAGGTCCACCGCGCTTGACGAACCATGAAGAGGGCTACGGCTGGCACCTGCACGCGGACGCGGCGGATGACGGCCCGTGGGGAGCGTGGCTGGTGACGTCATCGGCACTGGGGCTGGCAGCGCTGCTGGCCGAGCGCCAGGACGTCCCGGGAGGACTGTGCGCGTCACCGTCGTGCGGCAAGCCATTCGCCCACACGGGCGGCGGAAGCCCCCGGAGGTACTGCTCACCCCGGTGCGCGACCCGCGAACGCGTCGCCGCGCACCGGGCGCGAGAGTGAAACTCAGCCGTTGTTCTTGTCGCGCCAGGCGATCCAGGACTTGAGGGCGCCCAGGTCGTAGTCCGGGCCGCCCACGCCGACCGTGAACGTCGTGACGCCCAGGCTCAGCAGCTTCGGGCCCAGCTCGTCCGGCTCGCCCTGGACGCCGCACGAACGCTCGATCTCGGCCGGGTCGCGGCCGACGTCCGCGCAGTGCTGGTCGAGGATCTTCACCTTGCGCTCGACGACCTCCGGGTCGCCGAAGCCGTGCCAGATATCTCCGTGCTTCGCCACGAGCTTGAGGGTCTTCTTCTCCCCGCCGCCGCCGATGAGGACCGGGATCTTGCGGGTCGGCGGCGGGTTCAGCTTGCCGAAGCGGGCTTCGATGCGGGGGAGCGACTCCGCCAGGTTGTCCAAGCGGCCGCCGGCGGTGCCGAACTCGTAGCCGTACTCGTCGTAGTCCTTCTCGAACCAGCCGGAGCCGATGCCGAGGATGAGCCGGCCGCCGGAGATGTGGTCGACCGTGCGGGCCATGTCGGCCAGCAGCTCGGGGTTGCGGTAGCTGTTGCAGGTCACCAGCGCGCCGATCTCCACGCGCGACGTCGACTCCGCCCACGCGCCGAGCATGGTCCAGCACTCGAAGTGCTTGCCCTCGGGATCGCCGTACAGCGGGTAGAAGTGGTCCCAGTTGAAGACGATGTCGGCGCCGAGGTCCTCGGCGGCCGAGGCGGTGCGCCGGATGGTGTCGTAGTCGGCGTGCTGCGGCTGGAGCTGCAGCCCGATCCGGATGCGTCGTTCGGTCATGAACGCAGCCTACGACCGCCCCGGAACGTCTCGCGCGCCCAAACCGTGGCCAAGGGTGGTAGCGCGACTACCAGCCTGCGGGACTTCGGCACCACGGCGCGCCGCGTCAGGATGTCGTAGTCCAGGGCCACGATCTCGTCCAGGATGCCTTCGTACAGCGTCAACGCCGTCCGCACGCACGCCCGCGATTCGGGACGCAGCAACGGAACCCCCGCTTCGGCCCGCCGGTACACCGCCCGCGTCCGCGAGACGAAGTACGCCAGCGCCGCCCGGATCCGCGGGTCGGGCCGCCGCTGCTCCAGCAACGACCGTGAGACGCCGAACGCCGCCAGTTCCGAAGTCGGCAGGTACAGCCGGCCACGATCGAGGTCCTCGCCGACGTCGCGCAGGAAGTTCGTCAGCTGGAACGCCTCGCCCAGCGCGATCGCGCCCGGGGCGGCGTCCTCCAGAGCGCCGACCGTGCCGAACACCGGCAGCATCTGCAGCCCGATCACCGCGGCCGAGCCGTACATGTACTCGCCCAGCTCGGCGAACGTCCGGTACTCGACCGGCTTGAGATCCATCCGCATCGACTTCAGGAACGCGTCGAACAGGCCGCGCTCGATGCCGTACCGGCGCACCGTGTCGGCCAGCGCCGCGAGCACCGGGTCGGCCGGGGTCCCGCCGTCGAAGACGACGTCGACGAGCGCGGCCACCCGGTCGAGGGCCACCGCCGGATCGCTGCCCGGCTCGGGGTTGTCGACCAGTTCGTCGGCCATCCGCGCGAACCCGTAGAGCGTGTGCGCGGCCGGGCGGGCCCGCGCCGGCAGCAGCCGGGTGGCCAGGAAGAACGTGCGCCCGTGGTGGGCGTTGATGCGGCGGCACTCCGTGTACGCGGCCCGCAGGCCCGGGTCGGCGATGCCCGCGGCGTCCAGTTCCCGATTCGGCCGAAAGCAGGCGGACACGGCCCGCAGCCGATCCGCATGAGGCGAGGGTTTCCGCCGTGACTGCCGGTCGGATCGGGAACTATCGGCAAAGTCGTTCACCGGCCGGTGATCCTTTCCGCTGCCAGTCGTCCGGAGATGAGCACGGGCGGGATGCCGACGCCGGGGGTCGTGCCGCAGCCGGCGAGCACGACGTTGCCCGCCGCGCGCACCAGGTTCGCGGGCCGGAACGGGCCGGTCTGCGCGAACGTGTGCGCCAGCGAGAACGGCGTCCCGGCCGCGAGCCCGCGCGCCGCCCAGTCCGCCGGGGTGATCGTCTCGTCGAGGGTGAAGTCGTCGCCGAAGCCGGTCAGGCCGCGCGCTTCGAGCGTGCGAAGGAGCTCTTCGCGGTACGGCCCGCGTACACGCTCCCAGTCGATCGGCCCGCGACGCAGGTTCGGCGCCGGCGCGAGCACCGAGACGATCTCGCCGCCGCGCCCGGCGAGCCCCGGGTCGGTCGCCGTCGGGCGCGTGACCAGCAGCGACGGGTCGCTCATGAGCTTCCCCTCGCGGATGATCTCCGCGAACGTCCGCTCCCAGGCGTCGCCGAAGTAGATCGTGTGGTGCCCGAGGTCCCACGCCCGCGTCGTCCGGCCGTGCAGGACGACGGCGGACGGCGAGTACCGCAGCGGCACCGGCCGCCGGGGCCGGGCGCCGATGAGCCGGTAGGCCGCGGTCAGCTCGGTGGCGAGGACGACGGCGTCGCAGACGATCCGCTCGCCCGAGCGCGTCCGGACCGCGCGCACCCGCGAATTCACCCGCTCGAGCCACGCGGCCTCGGTGCCGAACCGCACGTCCGCGCCCGCCCGGGCCGCCGCGCCGGTCATCGCCCGGCCGATCTCGCCCATCCCGCCTTCGGGGTAGTAGACGCCGCCGACGGTGTCCATGTAGGCGATGACGCCGTACGCGCCGATCGCGCTCGCCGGGTCGAGACCCGCGTAGAGCGCCTGGAAGGTGAACAGCCGCCGGACCCGCTCGTCGAGCAGGTAGCGGCCGACGCGCGGGCCGAGCCGGCCGAACCCGCCCAGCGCGGCGAGCTTCGCCAGCTCGGGACGGGCCAGGTCGAACGGCGAATCGAAGTTCGTCGCGAGGAACCGGTCCTTCTGCACGGCGTACAGCTCGCTCAGCCAGCGTCGCAGCGCCCGGTAGCCCGCCGCCTCGCGAGCACCCGCGAAGGCGCGGATCTCGGCCTCCATCGCGTCGCCGTCGGTGTGCAGCGCCAGCTCGCGGCCGTCGGCGAACCGCGCCCGGTACGCCGGATCCAGCCTGGTCAGGCGCAGGTTCTTGGCCAGTGGCTCGCCGACCGCGGCGAACGCCTCTTCGAGCAGCTCGGGCATGGTCAGCACGCTCGCGCCGGTGTCCACGGCGTTGCCGTCGAAGTTCGCCTGCCCGGCGCGCCCGCCTGGGACGTCGGCCTGCTCCAGCAGCGTGACGCGGCGCCCCGCGCCGAGCAGGTGCAGGGTCGCGGAAAGCCCGGCCAGCCCGGCCCCGATGACGACGACGTGGTCGGCCGGGCCGTCGATCCGCCGCACGTCAGTACGTCCGCTGGGTGGCCTTGACGACCAGCCCGGTCAGCGCCTCCGGCGCGGGCTCGGCCAGGTGCGCGCGCTCGAGGGCGGCCATCGCCGCGGTGGTCAGCTCGTCGATCCGCCGCTCGACGGCGTCGACCGCGCCGACCTGCTGCAACGCCATCCGCACGGTCTCGACGCCCTCGTCGGAGAGGTCCGCGTCGCCGATCGCGTCGGCGATGACCGTCGCCGCGGCCGTCTCGCCCTTCTCGGCGGCGAGCTGCAGGCCGAGCGCGACGAGCAGCGTGCGCTTGCCCTCGCGCAGGTCGTCGCCGGCGGGCTTGCCGGTGACCGACGGGTCGCCGAACACGCCCAGCAGGTCGTCACGCAGCTGGAACGCGATGCCGACCTCGCCGCCGAACTCGAGCAGCGTGTCGATCAGCTCAGGGGAGGCTCCGCCGAGCGCGGCGCCGAGGTGCAGCGGCCGCTGGACGGTGTAGGCGGCGGTCTTGAGCCGGTCGATCTTGAGCGCGGCCTCGACGGAGGCGTCGCCGGTCGCCTGCGTGCGGACGTCGAGGTACTGCCCGGCGAGCACCTCGGTGCGCATCGCGCGCCACGCGGGGCGGGCAGCGGCGAGCGTTTCGGCGGGCAGCGGGGCGTCGGCGAACATGTCGTCGGCCCAGGCCAGGGCCAGGTCGCCGACGAGCACCGCGGTGGCCAGGCCGAACGTCGCGGGGGAGCCGAGCCAGCCCTGGTCGGCGTGCAGCTTCGCGCCCGCGATGTGCACGGTCGGGAAACCGCGGCGGGAGTCGGAGGAGTCGATCAGGTCGTCGTGGATCAGCGCGCACGCCTGGATCAGCTCGAGGCTGGACACCGCCTGCAGCACGCCCTCGGCGTCCGGGCCCGCCGGGTCGCCGCCCGCGCCGCGCCAGCCCCACCAGGCGAACGTGGGGCGCAAGCGTTTGCCCCCGGTCAGCACGAACCCGCTCAGCGCGTCGATCCCGGCCTTCACGGTCGGTTCGGTCGCCACGATTTCCGCGCTCGCCCGGCCGAGGAACCCGGCCAGCGCGCGCTCGACGTCGGCGGGCAGATCGGCGTCGGAAACGGGCGTGTTCATGCGGCCATCCTCGCGGAACCGGCGGGGCCGCGGGCCGCCGGGGCACCCGGATGTGGCGAATCAGACTCCGTCAGACTCCGGCTGTGGCGGCCCAGAACGGGCCGGTCAGGCCCGCTTCGGCGAAGTAGGCGACGGCGCTGTCCGGTTCGCGCCGCCGGTAGCCGCGCTCGAGCCGGCCTTCGTACCAGCCGCGGGCGAGCCGCCAGAGCGTGACGAGGTCCATGACGTACCCCTTGGCCTGCCCGGTCGCCGCCAGCCAGGCGTCCACACAGGACTCGCAGCAGAACAGCCGCTGGTGCCCGCACGTGTGCAGCACGTCGTCCCACATCCGCGCGGCGGGCACGAGGAAGTGCGCCACCTGCGCGCCCGCGGGCGGCGCGGCGCGGTCGACGACCAGTGCGTGCGGCTGGTCGCAGCCGGGACAGCGGGTCGCGACGAGCACCTCCGGCTCGTCGGCCACCAGGTGGGGGATGGCGAAGGAGTCCCACGCGCAGCCGCCCCACCACAGCGTGTGCGAGCCCATCACCGAGAAGCCGAGCGACTTCGCCGCGAACGGGTGGGCCAGCACGACGTGCTCGCACTCGTCGAGCACCAGGTGGTGAGCGCCGGCGAGGCGGTGCAGCGCCTGCTTGGCCACGGCGAGGGAACCGCCCGCCGCGTCGGCCAGCTCCGGCCCGGTCGGCGCGCGGCCGCGGTCGGCGAAGGCGTGGTAGACGGCGAGGCGCACGTCCTCGTCCCAGCTCGCGTCGTCATCCCTCATCGCTCACTCCTGTATCGAGTCTAGAGCCGGGACCCTTAACATTCGAGGTATGACGTCGGTGATCGAGCGGTTGCGCGGAGAAGGGCCGAAGTTCTCCATCGAGTTCTTCCCGCCCCGGGACACGGCGGACGAGGCCGTCCTCTGGAAGGCGATCCGGGAGCTCGAGCCGTACGACCCGGCCTACATGTCGATCACCTACGGTGCCGGCGGCTCCAGCCGCGACGGCACGATCCGCAGCATCGCGCGCGTCGCCACCGAGACCACGCTGGTGCCGATGGCGCACCTGACCGCGGTCAACCACACCGTCGCCGAGCTGCGGAACGTGATCGGCTGGTACGCCTCGGTCGGCGTCCGCAACATCCTCGCGTTGCGCGGCGACCCGCCGGGCGACGTCTACGGCGACTGGGTCCCGCACCCGGAGGGCCTGACCTACGCCGAAGAGCTTGTCCAGCTGGTGCGCGAGCTGGGCGACTTCTGCGTCGGCGTGTCGGCGTACACCTACGGCCACCCGCGCTCGGCCGACCTGGAGACCGACACGAAGTACCTGGTCCGCAAGCTGCGCGCGGGCGCGGACTTCGCGATCGCGCAGCTGTTCCACGACGCCGAGGACTTCCTCCGGCTGCGCGACCGGGTCGCCGCGACCGGCTGCGACGTCCCGGTGCTGCCCGGCGTCATGCCGCTGACGACGCTGCGGACCCTGCAGACGACGATCAAGCTGTCCGGCGCGCCGGCGCCCCGCAAGCTGCTCGACCGGCTCGAGCCGCTGGCCGACGACCCGAAGGCGTTCCGCGCGGCGGGCATCGACGTCATCACGGAGCTGTGCGAGAAGCTGATCGCCGAGGGCGTGCCGAACCTGCACTTCTACACGTTCAACCGGTCGAAGGCGACGCGCGAGGTCATCGCGCGGCTGGGGCTCGTCCCGGCCCGCACTTAAGTCCGTACCGCGGGCCCGTAGTGGCCCGGTAGCGTGCGGCGCATGGCTTCTACTGCTTCCGAAGGCGTTCACGAGATCTGTGACCGCTACGTCGACGACTACGCGGCCGCGGACCCGGTCGTCGCGACGGTCATCGGCGTCAAGGGTCACGACCGCCGGCTGACCGACTACTCGGCGGACGGGTTCGCCGAACGCGCCGGGCTCGGCGCCCGCGCGCACGCCGGCGTCACGGCCGCCGAGCCGCGGGACGCCGCCGAGCGCGCCGCCAAGGCCGTGTTCACCGAGCGCGTCGGGCTGGAGCTGGAGATCCACGAGGCCGGCCTCGACGTCGCGAGCCTGAACGTCATCTCCAGTCCGGTGCAGGAGCTGCGGATGGCGTTCGACCTGATGCCGCTCGACACCGAGCAGGACTGGTCGGTCGTCTCGGCCCGGATCGGCGAGGTCCCGCAGGCCCTCGCGAACGTGCGCAACGGCCTGCTCACGGCGGCCGACGCGGGGCACGTCTCGGCGCTGCGTCAGGTCGCGAAGGTGGCGGAGCAGTGCGAGACGTGGGCCGGGCTGAAGGAGGAGACGGGGTTCTTCAGCCAGCTCGTCGGCGGCGCGTCCGCGCAGGGTGAGGCGCTGAAGGGGGACCTCGCGCACGGCGCGCGGGCCGCCGAGG
The DNA here is from genome assembly GCF_055633615.1 of Amycolatopsis sp. NPDC114505. NCBI lineage: Bacteria > Bacillati > Actinomycetota > Actinomycetes > Pseudonocardiales > Pseudonocardiaceae > Amycolatopsis > Amycolatopsis sp. NPDC114505. The sequence continues at coordinate 175,376 of NZ_JBVKDV010000002.1, forward strand.
AGGCGTTCGCGGAGTTCGCCGGGTTCCTGCGGGCCGAGCTGGCGCCGAAGGCCCCGGTCAAGGACGCCGTCGGCGAGGACGTCTACCGCCTGTGGTCGCGGTACTTCGTCGGCGCGGCGCTGGACCTGCGCGAGGCCTACGAGTGGGGCTGGGCGGAGTTCGCGCGGATCGAGTCGGAGATGCGGGCCGTCGCGAACCGCGTCAAGGCGGGTGCGTCCCTGACGGAGGCCGCCGCGATCCTCGACGCCGACCCCCGCTACCGCGTCTGCGGCCGCGCGGAGTTCGAGGCGTGGATGCAGAGCCTGTCGGACGAAGCGCTGAAGTCGTTGCGCGGCAAGCACTTCGACATCTCCGACCGCGTGATGGCACTGGAGTGCAAGATCGCCCCACCGGGCGGCGGCGTCGGCGCGTACTACACGGGCCCGAGCGAGGACTTCGGCCGCCCGGGCCGGATGTGGTGGTCTCTGCCGTCCGGCCGCGAGGAGTTCGTCACGTGGCGCGAGACGAGCACGGTGTACCACGAGGGCGCACCGGGCCACCACCTCCAGATCGCGACGGCGGTGGACCAGTCCGAGGGGCTGAACAAGTACCAGCGCCTGATGGCGTTCACGTCGGGCCACGCGGAGGGCTGGGCGCTGTATTCGGAGCGCCTGATGGAGGAACTGGGCTACCTGTCCGACGACGGAGACCTCCTGGGAATGCTGTCCGAGCAGCTCTTCCGCGCGGCGCGCGTGGTGGTGGACCTGGGCATGCACCTGGAGCTGGAGATCCCGGCGGGAACGGGCTTCCACGAGGGTTCGCGGTGGACGCCGGAGCTCGGTCTGGAGTTCATGCTGACCCGCACGATCACGGACGAAGCCCACGTACGCGACGAGATCGACAGGTACCTGGGCTGGCCCGGCCAGGCCCCGGCTTACAAGATCGGCGAGCGCCTCTGGCTGGCGGCCCGTTCGGAGGCCCAGAGTCGCGCTGGTGCCGGGTTCGACATCAAGCGGTTCCACACGCAGGCGTTGAGGATGGGCGGGATGGGGCTGGACACGCTGCGGGAGCAGCTGGCCCAGCTGGACTGAGGTTCGCCGTGCGGTCGCCGGAAAACCGGTGGCCGCGCGGCGCTCACCGCCGTTAAGTTCGCCCTCGTGCGCCGAATTCTCTTCGTCACCCCACCGCCCCGCGCCTGAGCGGGGTGGTCCCTCGCCGCGTGGCCTTCAGTGCCCGCGGCTGATTTCTGGTGCGCACCGCCCCGCGTCGTCGATCTCCCGAATCCTTCGACGCAGGAGCGTTTCCTTTGCTGTCACTACCCACGCGCGCCCGTTCCTCGGCCGCGCTCGTTCTCGCCGGTGTCCTCTGGGGCACCGGTGGCCTCGCCGGCTCGCTGCTCGGTCAGCTCGCCGGCCTCCACCCGCTCGCCGTGGCCGCGTACCGGCTGCTCGTCGGCGGCGGCGTCGCCACCCTCTTCGTCCTGCTGAAAGGCGGCGCCCTCCCGCGCACGGCCGAAGCAGCGAAGCGCCTTCTCGCCGTCGGGGCGCTCTTCGCGCTCTTCCAGGCGAGCTACTTCGCCGCCGTCGCGCTCAGCTCGGTCAGCGTCGCCACGATGACCACCATCGGCGCGGCACCCGTCTTCGTCACGCTCGCCGCGGTGCGCCGGCCCCATCGCTGGACGGTGCTCTCCCTCGCCGGCACGCTCGCCGGCCTGGCGCTGCTCCGCTGGTCACCGGACGAACCCGCCCACCTGTTCGGCGGCCTCGGCCTCGCGCTCCTCGCCGCGGCGGGCTTCGCGACCCTGACGCTGCTCACCGCGAAGCCGGTCGACGGCCTGGGGCCGCTGCCCACGACGGCGTTCGGCTGCCTGACCGGTGGCCTCCTGCTCACGCCCGTGGCGAGCTGGACGGGCATGGCGCTGCCGCTGCACGCGGACGTCCTCGCGGTGGTCTGCTACCTCGGCGTGGTGCCCACCGCGCTCGCCTACGCCGCCTACCTGCGCGGCCTGGCGACGGCGCACCCCGTCCTGGGCGCGCTGTCGGCGGTGCTCGAGCCGCTGACGGCCGCGGTCCTGTCCGCCGCGTTCCTCGGGGAACGGCTCAGCGTCACGGCCTGGTGCGGCGCCGCCGTCCTGGCCGGGGCGCTGGCGATCGGGTACTGGCGGCCCGAGCGACGCTGAGGTTCAGCGCGGGTCGAGGGGCAGCGCGCGCCCGAGGATCGCGAACGGCCGCGGGTCGCCGGCGAAGTGGTAGTCGCGCAGGACGTCGACGAACCCGGTCCGGCGGTAGAGCTTCCACGCGCGGCTGGTGCCCTCGGGCGTCGACAGCAGGACGTTCGCGCTCGGCACGCTGTCCAGCAGGCTCCGCAGCAAGTCCTCGCCGATCTGGTGGCCCTGGTTCTCCGGCTTGACGTGGATCTCGGTCAGCTCGAAGTAGTCCGACAGCCAGCGCTCCGCCGCTTCGGGCCCGAAGCGGCGGCTCAAGCCGTGGCGCACCTGCTCGTGCCACCACTGCCCGGCCCGGCCGCGGTAGCCGTAGGCGAGGCCGAGCAGGACGCCGTCGGCGTCGAGCGCGGCCATGCAGCGCCAGCCCTCACGCAGCGCGTGCGTGAGCCACATCGGCGCGCGCTGCTCGGCGGTGCCGGCCGGGTAGCGCATCGCCCGGACGTAGATGTCCAGCGCCTCGGGCAGGCGGGCGCGGAACTCGTCCGAGGAGAGCTGGACGTAGCGGGAGCAGCCGGCGGGCATCGCGGTCACGGCTGTCCATCTTCCTCCGCGCCGCTGAGCGCGCCCGGGGTGCCCCCGGTCAAGGCGACCAGCTCCGCGAAGGTGGTGGGGTAGACGGTCTTGGGGTGCCCGGCGGCGGCCCACACGACGTCGTGGGCGCGCAGGGCGGTGTCGACGAGGGTCGGCAGCGGCGACGGGTGCCCGGCCGGGGCGACGCCGCCGATCGGCTGGCCTGTGTGCTCTCGCACAAAAGTCGCGTCGGCCTTGCCGATTCCGGCCCCGGCCAGGCGCTCGAGGGTGGCCGGATCCGCGCGGTGCGCACCCGAGGTCAGCGCGAGGAGCGCTTTTTTGTCGGACCCCAGGCGGAAGATGAGGCTGTTGGCGATGGCCCCCACGGGCACGTCGAGCGCTTCGGCCGCCTGAGCGGCGGTCCGGACCTCGGCGGGCAGCACGCGGATGCCCTCGGCGGCGGCGTGCTGCCCGGCTTCGGCCAGCGCGGCCGCCACCTTGGCGACGGCGGGGTGGTCCAGCGAACTCATGAACCTATGAGATCACGCCACCGACCTGGTGTCCCGCACCACGTCCGGGGATTCCACCCGTGGGGTTGAGCGGACACCGGGTCGGGGTTACTCTGGAAATTGTTCGAACAGACGTTCGACATCGGTGAGCGCGCACCGGTCAGGTGCCCGGCGGCGGGGCGGGGGAAGCGTCCCGCCGCCGGGTGCTCGATCGGGCTCACCCCGCGCAGGAGGAGGGTCGTCATGTCCGTCAAGGTCGTGTCCCCCACGGAGTCCGGGCAGCCGCAGCTGCCCATGCCGCTGCGCCCGCCGGTAACCCCACCAGCGGCCGGCACCCATCACGGCCGTCCCCGGCGAACCCCGCCGAGGCCCGCGGGGTCCCGTCCGCACTCGTCGGTTCCGGCCGACTCTGGACAGCCTGAGCTGCCGATGTCGCCGCGTCCGGTGGGTGCGGATTCCCAGCTGCCCACCTCCCAGCGCACGTCTGCTGCTCGTGCGGAGCGCTCGTCGGTCGCTGATGCCGAGCTTGAGCAGGCCCAGCTGCCGATGCCGCACCCGTCGATGCCGACCGCGGTGTCGGGGCAGCCAGAGCGCCTGGCTGCCGCCGGTGCGGATGGCGACCAGTCCGAGTTGCCCGCCTCGCCGCGCCCGGCCTCCGCCGATGCGGATGGTGGGCGGTCCGAGCTGCTCGCCTCTCAGCGCTCGCCTGCCGCCCGTGCGGAGCGCGCGCCGGTCGCCGGTGCGGAGCTTGAGCAGGCCCAGCTGCCGATGCCGCACCCGCCTGCGCCGACCGCGGACCTCGGTCAGCCTGAGTTGCCGACCTCGCTGCGCCCGCCCACCGCCGCCGGTGCGGATGGCGATCAGCCCGAGCTGCCCGCATCTCCGCGCTCGCCGGTCGCCGGTGCGGAGCTACGCCCGCCCGCGGCCGATGCCGAGCACACCCAGTCCCAGCTGCCCATGTCCCTGCGCCCGCCCGCGCCGCCCGTTGCGGCCGGGCTGCTCGCCCAAGCTCGGCGCGGGCTCGCCGAGGCCGAACGGGAGACCGCTCCCGCCGAACGCTTCATCGGTGCCTACCTCGCCGCCCTGCGCGGGGCCGCCGCCGTGCTCGCTGCGCGGGGGCGGCCGCACCGGGGGCGTGCGCGGCCGGCCAGCACCTGGCTCCTGCTCGACTCCGTCGCCCCTGAACTGCGGGAATGGTCGGCCTTCTTCGCGGGCAACTCGTCCGCGCGCGCCGCCGCGCAGGCCGGGATCACCGGCAAGGTCACCGCCGAGTCGGCCGATGGGCTGGTGCGCGCCGCTACGCCGTTCCTCGAACTGGTCCGGCGCCTGGTGCACGGCCTCCCGATCACCGGGGAAGCCCATGTCGCGTGAGCACGGCCCGGTCGACCAAGGTCGGCTGCTCACGGCGCTGGGGATCGAAGGCCGGGTGCTGGCCGAGGCCGTCCACGCGGCGCCCGCCGAAGCGCCGGTGCCCGCCTGCCCGGGCTGGTCGGCCGCCGAGGTGGCGCGGCACGTCGGGAGCCTCTACCGGATGGTCCGGCGCCGGCTCGCCGAAGGCCGCAACCCCGAAGACTGGCAGCGCGACCCCGAGCCGAGCCAGAGCGTGGCGGCCTACCTGGAGACCGGCCTGACCGAGCTGCTCGACGAGCTGGCCGCGCACGAACCGGAAGAGCGCGCCGACACCTGGTGGCCGGCGGACCCGACGTACGGGTTCTGGCGGCGGCGGATGCTGCACGAGACGCTGGTCCACCGCGTCGACGTCGAGCAGGCGGCGGGCACCCCGGAGCGTGACATCGCCGAAGACCTCGCGATCGACGGCATCGACGAGGCGCTGACCCTCTGGTTCGGCCAGAAGCTGCCGATGCTGGGGCTGACCGGCACGAAAGCGGGCTCGGTCGGCGTGCGCACCGGCGCGCACAGCTGGATCGCGCGGGCCGGACCCGAGGCGACGGAGGCCTGGCGCTGTTCGGCCGAGGAGGCCGAGGCCGCGGACGACGTCGTCACGGCCGCCGAACCCGGGCGGATCTACCTGTGGTTGTGGGGCCGTTCGTCCCTGACCTCGGTGACCGTGCGGGGAGTGCACGACCAGGCCGCCCAGCTCTGGGCGCTGATGCGGCTCGCGACCCGATGACCCGGCCGGTGGGGAAGCCGAACCGGAACTGTCGGGGGTGGCGGTTAGCCTGCGGCGCATGACCACGCGCCTGGTGAACCTGGTGATCGACGCGGCGCGGCCGAGGGTCCTGGCGGACTTCTGGGCCGCGTTGCTCGGCTGGCACGTCGCGCTCGAGGAGCCGGACGAGGTCGACGTGCGCGCCCCGGAAGCCGACGGCTGGGGCCTGGACCTCGTCTTCGTGCCCGTTCCCGAGCCCAAGGAAGTGAAGAACCGGATCCACCTCGACCTGGCGAGCACGACGCTCTCGCACCAGGCCGAGCTGGTGTCGCGTGCCTTGGAGCTCGGCGGCAGCCGGGTCGACCTCGGGCAGGGCGCGGTGCCGTGGGTCGTGCTGGCGGACCCGGAGGGCAACGAGTTCTGCGTCCTCGAGCCCCGCGACCGGTACGCGGGGGCGGGCGCGGTGGCGTCGATCGTCGTCGACGCCCATGACCCGGACCTCATGGCCGGCTTCTGGGCGCGGCTCACCGGCTGGCCGGTCGGTGCCCGCGAGGGTGACGTCCTGGTGGGGCTGCGCGCGCCGTCGGGGCGCGGGCCGTGGCTGGAGTTCCTCCGCAACGACGACGTGAAGCGCGTCAAGAATCGGGTGCACCTCGATGTCGCGCCGCCTTCGGGTACCGAGCACGCGGAGGCGGTGTCGGAGGTCGTGGCCGCGGGTGCGGCGCCCGCGGACCTCGGTGGGCCGGCGCTGCCGTGGCGAGTGCTGATGGACCCGGAGGGCAACGAGTTCTGCGTGCTGACGCCGCGCTGACCGTTTCGGCCGGGTTGCCGGCCGCGGCGAACGCTGATCTGCGCGAAACACTCGCGTCCCGGAGCTGCAACAAGCGCGGAGGACCGTGGGGGGCATGAAGACCTCCAGAGCGTTGCCCCAGCTCGGCCTGGACACGGCCGTCGAAGTGGCGGCCGAGCCGCCGGTGTGGCGGGTGCGGATCCGGATGCACGACCATCCCGGCACGCTGGCCCGCATCGCGATCCGGCTCGCCGACCTCGAGTGCAACATCCTCGGCCTGGCCGTGCTGCCCGTACCCGGCGGCGTGCTCGACGAGATCGTCCTGCGCCCGGCGACCGGCCTGCCCCGGCGGCACCTCGTCGACGCCATCCGCGCCGAGGGCTGCGAGTGCACGGCGATCATCGACGCCGACGTCCACGAGCTGGTCGACCCGGCGTCGTCGACGCTGCTCGCGGTCCGCCGCGCGGTCGACCAGCCCGCTCGGCTCGCCGAGGTGCTGAAGGACGTGCTGGCCGCGGACGTGGTCACGCGCGTCCCCACGGCCGAGGCGAACCCGGCCCGCACCGAGAGCGGGCACCGGGCCGTGTTCGGGCTGAGCGGCGGGGACGCGCTGGTGGCGCGGCGTCAATGGGCGCCGTTCGTGCAGCTGGAGCTGACCCGCGCCGAAGCGCTGGTGACGCTGCTGACCGCGGCGGCCCGGAACGTCTCGGGCCCGGTGGTGCTGAACCGCCCGGACGGCGCGGCGATCGTCCTGCGCAAGGGCGTCCCCGCCGACGCCGAAGCGGTGTCCGGACTGCACCGCCGCTGTTCGACGGCGACGCTCTTCCGCCGCTACCACACGGGAGTCCGGACGGTCCCGCGCCGCTGGCTGCACCGGCTGCTGGTGCCCCCGCGCGGGACGAGCGTGCTCGCGGTCTTCGGCCGCGAGGTGATCGGTCTGGCCCAGCTGATCCCGTCCGCGGCGGGCGGCGCCGAGATTTCCCTGCTGGTGGAGGACGACTGGCAGCGCCAGGGCATCGGCACGGCCCTGCTGGACAGGGTGGCGGTGCTCGCGGAGGCCGAAGGCATCAGGGAGCTGCGGGCTGACTGCCTCCCCGGCGACGAGGTCCTGGCCCGCACGGCGGCCCGAGCGGGCTTGCGGACGGAACGCACCACCGAGGACGGCACCCAGCTGCGGATGGTCCTCCCGGCCTGACCGACCCGACCTCGGCGACGGCCTGACTGACACCGAGGTGGCCCGCGCCAAGGCCGGCTGCGCGGCTTGACCGATGCCGAGGTGGCTCGGGGCCGAGGGCTGGCTACGCGGCCTGACCGACGCCGAGATGGCCCGCGCCAGGGGCCGGCTGCGCGGCTTGACCGGCGCCGGGTGGCCTGGGGCCGAGGGCCGGCTACGCGGCCTGACTGACACCGAGGTGGCCAGCGCCAGGGCCGGCTACGCGGCCTGACCGATGCCGAGGTGGCCCGTGGCTCGGGGCTCGGGGCTCGGGGCCGAGGGGCCCGCTACGCGGTCTGGCCGACGCCGAGGTGGCCTGCGCCAGGGGCCGGCTGCGCGGCCTGACTGAGCCGAGGTGGCCTGGGACCAGGGGCCAGTTGCGCGGTCTGACCGAGCCGAGGTGGCCCGGGGCCGAGAGCCGGCTACGCGGCCTGACTGACGCCGAGGTGGCCCGCGCCAGGGGCCGGCTACGCGGCCTCACCGACGCCAGATGGCGCGGGGCCGAGGGCCGGCCGCGCGGCGGGATCGTGCTGGGCCTGGAGGACACGTCGTCGCCCGGTTGGCGGGATGGTCTCGGTGCCGCGAGTGCCGCCTGTGGGCGCGATGCCATCGCGCGGCAGTGGCGGACCCCCGCCGCCGGGCTCAGCTGGTCAGCGCTTCCAGAACCAGTCCTTGTCGCGCGCTTCGCGCATGGCCGTCTTCTTGCGCTCGGCTGTGAGGCGGTCCAGGTAGAGCACTCCGTCGAGGTGGTCGGTTTCGTGCTGGAGGCACTGGGCCAGCACGTCCTCGCCTTCGACCTCGATCGGCTCGTTGTGGATGTCGACGCCTCGGACCTTCGCGTGCTTCGCGCGCTTCGTGGGGAACCACAGCTCCGGTACCGACAGGCAGCCCTCGTCGATCTCGTGCGTCTCCTCGGACAGCTCGACGATCTCCGGGTTGACGACGTACCCGGCGAGCCCGGCGACGTCGTAGCTGAAGATGCGCAGCCCGACACCGATCTGCGGCGCGGCCAGCCCGGCGCGCCCCGCCGGCTTCACCGAGTCGACCAGGTCCCGCACGAGCGCCTCGAGCTTCGCGTCGAACACCTTGACCGGGTCGCAGACGGACTTGAGGATCGGGTCCCCGAAATAGCGCAGTTCGCGCATGGCCATGAGCAGAACATCCTTCGTGCGTGTCGGACTGGCAGCTTAGGCCCGCAGACGCAGGCCTGAGGGTGTGGCCCGGAAACCGGCTTCCCGCAGGACCTCCGCCAGCTCCGACGTCAGCGCCTGCTCGCCGTCCGCGCGCTGGACCGCCAGCTGGCCCAGCCAGCCTTCCCGGACCGCGGCCGACAGCGCCTGCGCCGCGTCCGACAGCGGTTGCCGTTCCTCGGTGAAGCTCAGCAGTGACCGGCCTCCTCGCTCGACGTACAACGCCGGAACTCCGTCCACCAGCACCGCCAGCGCACCGGCCTTGCGCGCCGGACGGTGTTTCGTGTCGCCCGTCGCGGCCGGCCAGGGGAGCGCCGCGCCGTACGGCTGGGCCGGGTCCGCCGCCGCCAGCACCACCGCGCGGCCGGGTGCCGGGCGGCCCGGGCCCGACAGCGCGCGCAGCCTGTCCACCGCCCCCTTCGCCGCGAACTGGGCCGCGCCCAGGCCCTCCACGACGTAGCCCCGGATCACCTGACCGGTGTCTTCCATGCCGCGGAGCACCTTGTAGATCCCCGAAAAACCGCCGGTGACGCGTTCGGTGTCGAGCGCGCCGCGGGTCAGGACGCCGTGGCGCTCCAGGAACGCTTCCGTCCGCGCGTGGGCCCGCCGGGTCGCGTCGGTTTCGCGCGACGGCGTCAGCGCCCAGCGGCCGGCGACCGTCGGTGGTCCCGACCGCGACGGCATCTGCGGCCGCCCCGCCCGCAACCGCGCGTACCGGCCGCGGGGCGCCTGGCGTCGCGGCTTGTGCGCGCCGTGCCCGGCCACCTGGGCCCGCAACGGTCCCAGCGTGTCGCCCGTGACCAGCCCGGCCCACACCAGGTCCCACAGTGCCGCCACGACTTCGGCGTCGTCCGGTGCCTTGTCCACCAGCACGCTCGCGCGGTCCACCAGCTGGCGGAAGAACAGCGCGCCACCCTCCAAAGTGGACACGATCGCGTCGTGCAGCGGGCCGGTCGGGATGTCCTCGACGACCTCCGGCAGCAGCAGGTCGGCGACGTCCGTGGGAGCGAGGGCGATCCACCCGTCCCCGCCGGACAGCGCGCCGCAGCCCGCCCACGTGACCTCGCCCGCGGTCGTCAGCTCGTCCAGCAACGCGGGGGAGTAGCCCGGCAGCCGGCCGGGCAGGATCAGCGACTCCACCGCGCTCGCCGGCAACGGTGCCCCGGCGAGCTGCTCGACCACCGACAGCACGTCGTCCGCCGTGGGTGCCGCCCGGACGCGGCCGCCGAACCCGTGCCACGACGGCAGGAACCGGCCCAGCGCCGCCGGTTCGACCGGCTCCACCTCGGCCCGCAGCTTCGCCAGCGACGCCCGCCGCAGCCGCCGCAGGACCGCCGAATCGCAGTACTCGACACCGACTCCGTGGGTGTCCGGATGACCGATCGGGCTCAGCTCGCCACGCACCAGGCGGCCTTCCCCGGTCATCCGGTCGAGGACGCCGGTGACGACCGCCATGCCCAGCCCGAACCGGGCGGCCACGGTCGCCGCCGCGAACGGCCCGCGGCCGCGGGCGTAGCGGGACAGCAGGTCGCCGAGCGGGTCCGCGACCGGTTCGGTGAACGCCTCGGGCACCCCCACCGGCAGCGCGGTGCCCAGCGCGTCCCGCACCTTGCCGGAGTCTTCGATGGCCAGGAACCGTTCCGTGCCGCCGATCCGGACCCGGATCGCCCGCCGCGCCGCCTCCAGCTCGGTGAGCCACTCCGCCTGGATGCCGCGCTCGGCCGCATCCTCGACGGTCAGGTCGCCGAGGAACCGCAACAGGTCGGCGGCGTCCTCCGCCGAGCGTGCGTGCCGGTCGGGCTCGAGCCGCTGCAGCGACCGTTCGACCTCGCGCACGGCTTCCGGGTCGAGCAGTTCGCGGATCGCTTCGGTGCCCAGGAGCTCGGCCAGCAGCCCCGAGTCCAGCGACAGCGCCGCCGCGCGCCGCTCGGCCAGCGGCGCGTCGGTCTCGTAAAGGAACATCCCGACGTAGCCGAAGAGCAGGCTGCGTGCGAACGGCGAAGCGGCCGGCGTCTCGACCTCCACCAGCCGGACCTTGCGAGCCCGGACGTCGGCCATCAGCTCACGCAGTCCGCCCACGTCGTAGACGTCCTGCAGGACCTCCCGCATCGCTTCGAGGACGACCGGGAACCGTTCGTACTTCGACGCGACCGACAGCAGCTGCGACGCGCGTTGCCGTTGCTGCCACAGGGGAGTGCGGCGCCGCGGGTCCCGGCGCGGCAGCAGCAGGGACCGGGCCGCGCACTCCCGGAACCGCGCCGCGAAGACGGCCGAGCCGCCGACCTCCGCGACGATCAGCTGCTCGACCTCTTCGGGATCGAGCAGGATGTCGTCCGCGCCGATGGTGACGTCGCCGCCCTCGGAATCGAGCGCGTCCGGCAGGCGCAGCACGATGCCGTCGTCGGAGTGCGCGACCTGCGCGTCGATCCCGCGGTTCTCCCGCAGCCGAGCGGCGATGGCCAGCGCCCACGGCGCGTTCACCTGTGCGCCGAACGGCGAGTGCACGATGATCCGCCAGTCGCCCAGCTCGTCGCGGTAGCGCTCCAGCAGGATCGTCCGGTCGTTCGGCACGTGCCGGGTGGCGGACTTCTGCTCGGCCAGGTAGGCGAGGAGGTTGTCGCACGCCCGCTCGTCCAGCCCCGCCGCGGTGGCCCGCTCGCGCGCCTTTTCGTCGTCCGATGTGGACAGTTCGCGGACGAACTTCCCCAGCGCCCGGCCGAGTTCCAGCGGGCGGCCCGGCGCGTCGCCCTTCCAGAACGGCATCCGTGCCGGCTCGCCCGGCGCGGGCACCACGATGACCCGGTCGTGCGTGATGTCGGTGATCCGCCACGACGACGTGCCGAGCAGGATGGTGTCGCCGACGCGCGACTCGTACACCATCTCCTCGTCGAACTCGCCGACGCGCGAACCGGGCTTGTCGTCCCCGCCCGGCGTCATCACGGTGAACAGGCCGCGATCCGGGATCGTGCCGCCGGAGGTGACGGCCAGCCGCTGCGAACCCGGCCGGCCGCGCAGCTCGCCGGCGATGCGGTCCCAGGTGATGCGGGCCCGCAGCTCGCCGAACTCCTCGCTCGGGTACCGGCCGGCGAGCATGTCGAGCACCGCGTGCAGCGCGTCGTCCGGCAGCGAGGCGAACGGCGCCGCCCGGCGCACCAGGGACGCGAGGTCCGCCACCGTCCACGGCTCCAGCGCCACCATCGCGACCACGTGCTGCGCCAGGACGTCCAGGGGGTTGCGCGGGTAGCGGACCGCTTCGATCGCCCCACTCGCCATCCGCTCGGCGACCACCGCGCAGGAGACGAGGTCGCCGCGGAACTTGGGGAACATGACGCCGGACGACACCGCGCCGACCTGGTGCCCGGCCCGGCCGACGCGCTGCAGCCCGGACGCCACCGTCGGCGGCGCCTCGATCTGCACCACCAGGTCGACCGCGCCCATGTCGATGCCCAGCTCCAGCGACGACGTCGCCACCACGCACGGCAGCCGCCCGGACTTGAGGTCTTCCTCGACGCGCGTGCGCTGCTCCCGCGACATCGACCCGTGGTGCGCGCGGGCGATCACGGGCGGCGCGCCGGTGCTCACCCCGGACTGCCCGACGGCCTCGGCCGGGAACGTTTCGGCGGGCGTCAGCTCCGTCTGTTCGGCGGCCAGCTCGTTGAGCCTGGCCGTCATCCGCTCGGTGAGCCGCCGGGAGTTGGCGAACACGATGGTCGAGCGGTGGTCCTGGATCAGGCTCAGCACCCGTTCCTCGACCGCGGGCCAGATGGACGGCCGCTGCACGGGGTTGCCGGCGATCTCCTCCAGCGTGCCCAGGCCACCGGGCGCGATGTCGCCGGGTGGGAACGCCTCGGTCAGCGATTCCAGTTCGTCGAGCGGGCTCGGCGCCGGACCGCCGCGCGGCGCGTCGAGGTTGCTCATGTCCTCCACCGGGACCTCGACGCGCACCTCGATGGTCTTCGCCAGCTTCGGCTGGACCACCCGCACCGGACGGCCGCCGGCCAGGAACGCGCTCACCTCGTCGACCGGGCGGACCGTCGCCGACAGGCCGATCCGCTGCGCCGGCTTCGGCAGCAGCGAGTCCAGCCGCTCCAGCGACAGCGCGAGGTGCGCCCCGCGCTTGCCGCCGGCGACGGCGTGCACCTCGTCGACGATCACGGTCTCGACGCCGCGCAGCGACTCCCGCGCCGACGACGTGAGGATCAGGAACAGCGACTCCGGTGTGGTCACCAGCACGTCGGGCGGGGTCTTGGTGAAGGAGCGGCGCTCGGCCGCGGTGGTGTCGCCGGTGCGCATGCCGACCTCGATCGCCGGCACCGGGAGCCCGAGCCGCCGCGAGGCCTGCGAGATGCCGGCCAGCGGTGCGCGGAGGTTCCGCTGGACGTCGACGGCGAGGGCCTTCAGCGGGGAGACGTAGAGGATCCGGCAGCGTTTCGTGGCCTCCGCCGGCGGCGGTTCCACCGACAGCCGGTCCAGTGCCCAGAGGAACGCGGACAGCGTCTTGCCGGACCCGGTCGGCGCGACGACGAGGGCGTGCTCGCCCGCGTACGCCGCCCGCCAGGCCCCTTCCTGCGCCGCGGTGGGCGCGGCGAAGGCCCCCGCGAACCAGTCGCGGGTCGCGGGGGAGAACAGGTCGAGCACGTCAGCTGCCACGTCGTCCATGATGCGCGGCACCCCCGACAGTTTCCGATCCTCCGGCGAGGATCACGCTCTGGGCGAACTGCGGATACGTGACGTCGACCTTCGGTTCGTCGGTGATCAGCCGGTAGTCGCGGTCGAGCGGCGTCCAGTAGGAAAAAGGGGCCTGGTCCAGCTTGGAGTGGTCGGCCAGGACGTACGCCTCCGCGCCCGCGTGCAGCATCGCGTGCTTGACCACCGACTGCTCCAGTGACGGGCAGCACAGGCCCCGGCCGGCGACGAGGCCGTCGGCCCCCAGGAACACCCGGTCGGGTGAGATGTGCCGCAGCTGCGCCAGCACGGTCTCGCCCAGGATCGCTTCGTTCGGGTGCCGGAGGCGGCCGCCGAGGACGATCAGGTCGATCCCCGCGAAGCCCGCGAGCTCGCGGATGGCGTTGACGCCGTTCGTGACGACGGTCAGCCCTTCGCGGTGGGCGAGGTGGCGGGCGAGCCTGCCGGTGGTCGTGCCGGCGTCGAGCAGCACGACCTCGCCGTCCTCGACCAGCGCGGCGGCCTCGCGGGCGATGGCGTCCTTGGCCGCCGCGTGCTCCTGGTCCTTTTCCCGGGGACTGCGTTCGGTGTCGAGCGCGCCGCCGTAGGTGCGGACGACGTGCCCGGCCCCGGCGAGCGAGGCGAGGTCGCGGCGGATCGTCGACTCCGAGACGCCGAATTCCTCGGCCAGCTCCGCGATGCCGCCGGAGCCGTCGCGGACGGCCTCCAGGAGCATCGCGCGCCGGTCACGGGTGCCTGGTCGCGGCTGGGACATGCGCCGACTCTTCCACAGTCGCGGGTTTCAGCCCGAAGAACGCCAGCCCGGCGGCCACGGCGAGGAACGCCGCCAGTACCACGAACCCGGTGGTCGCGCTGCCGGTGACATCGGTGAGCCAGCCGACCAGGTACGGCCCGGCGAACCCGCCGAGGTTGCCCAGCGCGTTGATCAGGCCCATCGCCACGGCGACGACTTCGATGCCGAGGATCCGGCTGGGGATCGCCCAGAACGGCCCGTAGGGCATGTAGACGCCGGTCGCGACGACGCAGAGCAGCACCAGCTGGACCGCCGCCGGCCAGTGCACGAGGTTGCCGAGCAGCAGTCCGGCGATCGCTACGAGCAGCGGGACGGTGACCGCGAGCCGCCGGTCCCCGGTCCGGTCCGACCAGTGCGCGCACGCGACCATCCCGGCCAGCGCGAGGACGTACGGCACGGCCGACAGGAACCCGACGGCGGTCGCCGAACCCCCGGTCATCGTCTTCACCACCGACGGCAGCCAGAGCGAAAAGCCGTAGAACCCGGTGATCCAGAAGAAGTAGATGCCGATCAGCAGCAGCACCTGCCGGTTCGCCAGCGCCTGCCGGTAGCCCTGTTTCGCGAACGCCGGCTTCGCCTCTTCTTCGGCCTTCAGGGTGGTTTCGAGGTACTCCCGCTCCTCGGCGGAGATCCAGCGGGCCTTCGCCGGCCGGTCGGCCACCGCGAACCACCAGACCACCGCCCACAGCAGCGGCGGCAGGCCCTGGATCACGAACACCCAGCGCCAGGACATGTGGTCGAGCATCAGCCCGGACAGCGGGGACATGACGATCGCCGAGATCGGCAGGCAGGTCATCCACAGCGCGTTCGCCCTGGCCCGTTCGGCCTGCGGGAACCACGACGCCAGCAGGATCAGCACCGCCGGCCACACGCCGCCTTCGAACAGCCCGAGCAGCAGCCGGGCCAGGTGCAGCTGGGTCTCGTTCCGGACCAGTCCGCACAGCACCGCCGCGACGGACCACGCGATCATCAACAGCAGCACGGTCTTGCGGGCGCTCCACTTCACCGCCAGCACCGCCGCCGGGATCTGCAATACGAGGTAGCCGACGAAGAAGATGCCGCTCGCGAGTCCCTTGGCGCTGGCCGACAGCGGGAAGTCGTCGCCGATGTAGGGCAGGATCACCGCGACGTTCGTGCGGTCGAGGTAGGCCAGCATGTACATGACCACCGCGACCGGGATGACGTACGCCCAGCGCTTGCGGGGGATCACCGGACGCCCGGCGGGTAGATGGCGGGCAGCTTCCGCGCGTACGGCGCCAGTGTCGCCGCCGCCTTGAACGCGGCGACCATCGTGCCGTGGGACGCGCGGCCGGTGCCGGCGATGTCGAACGCCGTGCCGTGGTCGACCGACGTGCGCAGGATCGGCAGGCCGACCGTCACCGACACCGTGCCGTCGAAGTCGTACGTCTTCGACGCGATGTGCCCCTGGTCGTGGTAGAGCGAGAGCACGCCGTCGAACCGGCCCTGGATCCCTTGGTGGAACACGGAGTCCGCCGGGATCGGGCCGACCACGTCGAGCCCGGCCGCCCGCGCGGCGGCGACCGCCGGGGCGATCGCGACGATCTCCTCGTCGCCGAACTTGCCGTTCTCCCCGCCGTGCGGGTTCAGCGCCGCCACGGCGAGTCTCGGTTTCTCGGTGCCGAACACCTCGAGCGCGGTGTAGGCCTCGCGGATGGCGTGCTCGATGTTCTCGCGGGTGATCTGGTTGATTGCCTCGCGCAGGGAAAGGTGCCGGGTGGCGAAGAAGATCTTCAGCCCCGACACCCAGAACATCGTGTTGAACCGGGTCGAGCCGGTCAGCTCGCCGAGCATCTCGGTGTGCCCGAGGTGCTGGGAGCCCGCCGCCCAGATCGCCTCCTTGTTGATCGGCGCGGTCACGACCGCGTCGACCTCGCCGGCCAGCGCGAGCCGGGTGGCCACTTCGATCGCGCCCACGGCGGCGGCGCCCGCGGTCGCGTTGACCTCGCCCCACGGCAGGTCTTCCCGGACGACGCCGAGGTTGAGGATGTCGATCACGCCGGTGGTGAAGCGCGCGTCGGCGACCGTGGCGATGGGGTTGATCTCCAGGTGCAGGCCGAGGTGCCGGACCAGGCGTTCCAGCACGACCGCGTCACCGACCGCGACCCCGCGGGCCATCTGCAACGACTCGGGTTCGGCGAGGGTCTTGAGGGTGATTTCCGGGCCGATGCCCACGGGGTCGCCGAGGGTGACGGCGAGGATGGGGAGGTCGCTCACGGGTTCTTCCTTCCGGTGGCCAGCACGTGGTTCAGGTGTTCCAGGCAGGCGACGGCGGCGTCGCGCCCGCCGATCAGCCCGCCTTTGGTGGCGAAGGGCAGCCCGTCGTGCGGGCCGCCGGAAAGCCGCCCGGCGACCGCCAGGGGCAGTACTTCGGTGTCGATCTCGAAGCCCTCGGCGCCGAGTGACTTCGTGACCTCGACGGCGATGTCGCCGCCGGTGGCGTACAGCCCGCCGATCCGGTGCGTGCCGAGCACCAGCCGGGCCGCCTCGCCGAGCGCCGGCGGGATCCGCGCCGCCACCTCCGGGTCGACCGGGACACCGGGCGCGGGAGCCCGCGTCCGGATGCCCACGACCCGGTGCCCGGCATCCAGGAGTTCGCCCGCCGCGGCGGCGATCGACGGTGGATCCGGGTGCTCCGGGTCGACGTCGACGTACCGCGCGTCCAGCACCAGCTCGGTTTCCAGCAGCTGGTCACGGGTCTGCCCGGTGATGCTGCCGACCACGGAAAGGACCGGCGGGACGGTGCCGTGGCCGGGTGCGAGGCCCAGCGCGGCCGCCAGCCGGACGCCGAACGGCCCGGAGTCCACCGAGATCCACCGCGTGCCTTCGGCCGCCAGCCGGGCCGCGGCCTTGGCGACGGTGGTGAGGTGCCGGTTCGTCGTGGCATCGCAGACGACGATCCCGGCCGGGCGGCGCAACGCGGCCACGACCGCCTCCACGCCCTCTTCGACGACGTCCAGTGGCAGTTCGGCGATCTCCCGATCGGTGGGCTGCAGGAGCGTGCGGATCCGCGACGACCGGACGGGAGCCAGCGGATCGCGCGCCGCCGGGCTTTCGGCCAGCGGTACGCCGTCGACCAGGTGCAGGCCGCCGAGGGTGACCCGGCCGGCGTCCGGGAACGCGGGCACGACCAGAGCCCGGGCGTCCGGCGCCGAAGCCAGGACGGCCTCGGTCTCCACGCCGACGTTGCCGCGCAACGTCGTGTCCACGCGCTTCACCGTCAGCGCGACGGGCCCGGCCAGCTCGATCGCGGTTCGCACTGCTTGCGCGGCGTGTGGTGGCGGTGCGTGGCGGGTACCCAGGTTGACCACGAGGGCGTCGATCCCGCTCTCCGCGCGGAAGCAGGGCGCGTCCGGCTCGAGCGGCGCGTTGACGGAAACCGCGCGCAGCCCGAAGCGGGCGTACAGCGCTCCGGTCGCGTTGCTGCCGGTCAGGTCGTCCCCGAGGACGAGCAGCTTCGGCATCCGGACGCTCCTTTGCGCGATCTGAGCAACTCGGTTGACCGAACTGCGCAACTATCGTGCCCGAGATCACCGCCCAAGTCAAGGAGCGATGACTTTCGCGGGTCCGCACGCACGGTGACCGCGCACATGGCAGCATCACGGCGAACGCCGTCAAGGCGTGTTTTTCGTGAAGGGGAGTGCAGTGCGGATCCTGTCGGTGGACCTCGGGACGTCCAACACCGTCGCCGTCCTTTCGGCGCACGGCATGCCGCCCCGGGTCGTCGAGGTGGACGGCTCGGCCAACATGCCGTCGGCGGTGTTCGCGACCGAAGAGGGCACGATCATGGTCGGCCGCGACGCCGAGCGCCGCGCCCGCCTCGACCCGACGCGCTTCGAGCCGAACCCCAAGCGCCGCATCGACGAGCAGACCCTGCTGCTCGGCACCGACGTCGTCCCGGTGACCGACGCGCTGGCCGCCATCCTGCGCCGCGTGCTCGAAGAGACTTCCCGCCAGCTCGGCGGCGAGCAGCCCGACGAGGTCCGGCTGACCCACCCCGCGCAGTGGGGCCAGACCCGCCGCAACGTCCTGATGTCCGCCGCCCGGCTCGCCGGGATGGACCGGAACATCCTGCTGGTGCCCGAACCGGTCGCCGCGGCGGCGCACTTCGCGTCGTTCCCCGGCAAGTCGCTGGCCCCCGGCCAGGCGCTCGCGGTCTACGACCTCGGGGCGGGCACCTTCGACGTCGCCGTCGTCGGCGCCACGCAGAACGGGTTCACCGTGCTCGCCGAGGACGGCCTGCCCGACCTCGGCGGCCTCGACGTCGACCAGGCGCTGATGGTGCACGTCGGGCGCGAGGTCTCGCACTCGGACCCGCAGCGCTGGCAGCGGCTCCTGCGGCCCGAATCCACCGGCGACCGGCGCACCCGGCGCGCGCTGCAGGAAGACGTCAAGGCGGCCAAGGAGGCGCTGTCGCGGCACCCACAGACCGAGGTGCCGATGCCCGAGCCGTTCAAGGACGTCCTCGTCACGCGCGGTGAGCTGGAAGGCCTGGTCCGGCCGGCGATGCTGCGCAGCGTCGAGCTGCTCGCGCGGACGCTGCGCTCGTCCGGGCTGACCCCGGACCGCCTGGCCGGCATCTACCTCGTCGGCGGGTCGAGCCGGCTGCCGCTGGTCGGCACGATGATCGCGGAGAAGCTCGGTGTCGTGCCGGGCAGCCTCGACCAGCCGGAGACCGCCGTCGCGCTCGGTGCCCAGCACGTGGCCCGCGACGGCTTGGGCGCGCGCACCCAGAACGTCGAAGGGGCGGTGGCCGCGGGCCGCCCGCAGTACGCGCCGCCGCCCCCTCCACCGCAGTACCCGGGCTACGCGCCGGCGAACTTCCCGCCCAGCGGCCCGCAGCAGGTGCAGAACCCGGCGCCGTCGAACTTCCCCAGCTACTCGCCCGCGCCGGAGCGGGCCGAGCCGAAGCCCGGCGGGAAGAAGAAGCTGCTCATCGGCATCGTGGTCGCGGTCGTCGTGGTGCTCGCGGCCGGGCTGACCTTCTTCCTGACGTCGTCGTCCTCTGCGGCCACCTACACCGCCGACCAGTGCAAGACGCCCGGCCAGGCCGACGACAAGGGGCTCACCGGCTGCCTGCGCCAGCTCGCCGGGAAGATCGCCGACACCGGTGACTGCAAGCCGGGCATGGGCAACGGCCCGGCGGCGCCGGCGGAGAACCTCGGGGTGGCCTCGACCTGCTCCGCGCCGGGCCGCGCGGGCACGCAGGTCACCTACGTCCAGGGCAGCAGCGCCGACTCGCTCAAGCAGTACACCGACGGCCTGCTGACCTCGGCGGGCGGCGACCGCACCGAGGCCGACTGGGGCGGCAACGGGCTCACCGGCCACTACTCGTCGGCCGCGGGCCGGACGTCGGCGGTGCTCGTGTTCACGGTCTCGGACCGGCCGCTGGCAGGGTTCATCTACCAGCTGAACTCGAGCGACCAGGCCCAGGCGACCACGCCGGACACGCTCGCCAACTACTTCGAGGCGAGTGTCCAGCCGGGCGGGTAGCGAACGGACCGTTCGCGCCCTCCGGTTAGAGTGGTTCCGATGCGGATCACGGTTTTCCGGCGGCTGATGGCCGAGGAGTTCGGCCCCGGGCGGGCGCAGGTGCTGGCCAGGGACCACGTGATCAGCGCGCTCGGCGGCCGCACGGTCGACCAGGCGCTGACCGCGGGAATTCCGGCCAAGGAGATCTGGCACGAGGTCTGCGACGCCTTCGACGTTCCGCGTGAACGGCGCTGACCTGGGCGGATGCGCACGAACCTGACCCGGGCGGGCGAAAACTCTAGCGCAAGGGTGTGTCGCTGCCGACCTCGAACAGGTGTTCGTCTAAGGTGTTGTCCACATCGGGTCCAGCGATCCACAGATTGGGCGCCGCGCCTGGAATTGTCGGTCCCCGCCGCTAGCGTCGGACCGGACAGCTGAAGAACCGACACAGAGCCCTCGGGACGGGGGGCTTCGACCAGCGAGGTGGACTTCCATGCCTGCAGCACCCGACAAGGACAAGGCGCTCGAGCTCGCGCTCGCGCAGATCGACAAGCAGTACGGCAAGGGCTCGGTCATGCGGCTCGGCCAGGACGGCCGCGCGCCCGTCTCCGTGATCCCGACCGGCGCCATCGCCCTCGACGTCGCGCTCGGCATCGGCGGGCTGCCCCGCGGCCGCGTGGTCGAGATCTACGGCCCGGAGTCCTCCGGTAAGACCACGGTCGCCCTGCACGCGGTGGCGAACGCGCAGCGTGCCGGCGGCATCGCGGCGTTCATCGACGCGGAGCACGCGCTCGACCCGGAGTACGCCAAGAAGCTCGGCGTCGACACCGACGCGCTGCTCGTCTCCCAGCCGGACACCGGTGAGCAGGCGCTCGAGATCGCGGACATGCTGATCCGCTCCGGCGCGCTCGACATCCTGGTCATCGACTCCGTGGCCGCGCTCGTGCCGCGCGCCGAGATCGAGGGCGAGATGGGTGACTCGCACGTCGGTCTCCAGGCCCGCCTGATGAGCCAGGCGCTGCGCAAGATGACCGGTGCGATGAACAACTCCGGCACCACCGCGATCTTCATCAACCAGCTGCGCGAGAAGATCGGCGTCATGTTCGGCTCCCCGGAGACGACGACCGGTGGTAAGGCGCTGAAGTTCTACGCGTCGGTCCGCCTCGACGTGCGCCGCATCGAGACGCTGAAGGACGGCGGCGAGCCGGTCGGCAACCGCACCCGCGTCAAGGTCGTGAAGAACAAGATGGCCCCGCCCTTCAAGCAGGCCGAGTTCGACATCCTGTACGGCCACGGCGTCTCCCGCGAGGGTTCGCTCATCGACATGGGTGTCGACCAGGCGATCCTGCGCAAGTCCGGTGCCTGGTACACCTACGAAGGCGACCAGCTCGGCCAGGGCAAGGAGAACGCGCGGAAGTTCCTGCGCGACAACCCGGACATCGCCAACGAGATCGAGAAGCGGATCAAGGAGAAGCTGGGCATCGGCGCGCAGGTCGACGCCGAGGCCGTCGAAGCCGTGCCGGCGCCGGTCGACTTCTGATCGAAGGAGTTCCGGGTGCGGGATTGGGTGAGGTGTGCTCGCGGAGTGAGCTCGCCCTGATCCCTTCGCCGTGTCCTCCGGGGGTCGAACCCCCGGACCCCCGCCAGGGGGCGAGCCCCCTGGACCCCCGCGGTGGTTGCGTTGCGCTGTGGTGCTTGGGGTTTGTGAAGACGAGGAGTGATCGAGGGTGGCGAGGGCGCCGAAGATCCCGCCGGCCGAGCTGCCTCCCGAGGAGCGCTACAAGAAGGCCAAGGAGATCTGTTACGACCTCTTGGCCGTGCGTGCGCGGACTCAGGAGGAGCTCCGGCAGGCCTTGCGCCGCAAGGGGTTCGACGAGGAGACCAGCGAAACCCTGCTCGGCAAGCTCGACCGGGCAGGGTTGGTGAACGACGCGGAGTTCGCGGAGCTGTGGGTGAAGTCCCGGCACGAGACCCAGGGCTTGTCCCGCACCGCGCTGATGGCCGAGTTGCGACGCAAGGGCGTCGACGACGAGGTCGCCGCGCAGGCGGCGGGTGAAGTCGACCGCGAGTCCGAGGAGCAGATGGCCAGGGAGCTGGTCCGCAAGCGCCTCGGCTCGCTGGGCAACGTCGACGAACAGACGGCGCTGCGGCGGCTGCTCGGCTTCCTGGCTCGCAAGGGCTACCCGCAAGGGCTGGCGTACAAGGTGATCAAGGAGGAACTCCGCGAGTACGGCGCGGAGTCCACCCTGCTCGACGACGCCTACATCGACTGACGGCGGCCGGCTCCCTCGACGGCGTGTGAGCGGGGGAGTCCGGTGCGTCAGTTCCGGAGCTTCTCCACGTCCACCTCGCGCAGCTCCGAGCCGTGGCAGCGGCGCTCCGGGCCGGCCGCCGGGA
The DNA here is from genome assembly GCF_055633615.1 of Amycolatopsis sp. NPDC114505. Classification (NCBI taxonomy): domain Bacteria; kingdom Bacillati; phylum Actinomycetota; class Actinomycetes; order Pseudonocardiales; family Pseudonocardiaceae; genus Amycolatopsis; species Amycolatopsis sp. NPDC114505. The sequence continues at coordinate 197,267 of NZ_JBVKDV010000002.1, forward strand.
AGCGGGACACGGGCGCGGCGACGCGGGTCGGTGCCGGCGAAACCGGTGCGGTCGCCGCGACTGTCGCGGTTTCGCGGACCGGTGTCCGGCGGTCCGAGCGGTGCTTGCGGACCACCAGCAACAGCACCGCGAGCAACCCCATCACCCCGCACGTGACGACCGCCGACAGCACCAGGAACTCGTTCAGCTGCCCGGCCGCCAGGTACGCGCCCAGTGCCACCGCCACCACCGCGCACACCGCACGGTCCACAATGGACTCCATCGACAGGAGCGTCGCGCGGTAGCGGGAGTCCGGGATGGAGTCGTTCAGCAGCTGCTTCTGGACCGGGAACGAAATCCCCGTCGCCACCGCGAAGACGCACAACGCGAGCACCGTCGCGAAGGAGCCCACGAACACGACCACGCCCAGGCAGAGCGCCATCACGATCGTCAGTGTGAACACCGACCCCACCGGGCCGATCGCGCGGCGGAGCCGGTGGGGTCGGGCCGCGCCCAGTGCCTCGAAGACCGTCATCGCGGCCAGGACCGCGCCGTACCAGTTCACCGACAGCGACTTCGACTCCAGGATCGGCTGGAACAGGTTCACCTGGCAGATCCGGACCAGCGTGAACATCGCGATGCCCTGCACCATCAACAACACCAGCCACCGCGACGAACGCAACGCCGACAGTGCGCCGCCGACTCCGGCGAGCAGCGAGGCCGTCTTGCCCGCGGCGCGCCGGCCGCCCGGGATCGCCGGGAGCTTCAAGGCGAACACGAGCGCGACACCCGCGTTGAGCGCCGTCAGCCAGTACGGGGAAGGGAGGTTCCACGTCATCAGCAGGCCGATCACCGGCCAGTACACGATCTTGCCGATCAGGCTGAACGCGCGCCCGACCCCTTCGACCCGCAGGTAGTCCTCCCCGGAACCGGACGCGTGCAGGTACTCGTACAGGTACGCGCTCTGCGCGCCGGACACCAGCGACCGCGCCAGTGCGATCAGGATGAAGTGCAGCAGGAACCCCGTGTACGAGCCGAGGAACACCGGCACCAGGTTCGCCGCCACGAGCACGCCGGCGCCGGCCGCCAGCGAGGTGCGGTAGTCGAACCGGTCGGCGATCATCCCGGTCGGGATCTCCAGCAGGCAGAACACGATGTAGTAGATGCTCTGGATGCCGAAGATCTCGCCGTCGGACAGGCCGACGAGCTTCTGGTACTGGTAGAAGATCGGCACCCACAGCAGCAGGCCGAAGAAGAACTGGAACCCGTAGGTCAGCCGGACGGTGCGGCGGACGGCGGGGTTCGCGGGCAGGCGAAGGCCCAGCATGACGCTTTCTCCTGAACTCAAACGGAATACGGACGCAGCTGCACGAGGTGGAGGTGGTCGCCGTCGGCGAGCCACTCGACGTCCACCGGCGAGCCGAACGTGTAGTCGGGCGAGAAGTGCCCCTGCAGCAGGCGCCCGGCGATCGCGAGCCGCTGCAGCTGGTCGTGCGCCCGCGAGTCGAGGTCCGACGTCGCGTCGCCGAGCGACACCGTGCGGCCGCCGCCCTCGACCGTCGAGTACAGGTACTGCATCGGCAGGGCCGAACCGTCGACGACGTCGGTCACGCGAGGCGACACGTTGACGTACACCGTGCGGAAGTCCGCGCGGTTCATCGGGTTCGTCGTCACCAGCACGCCGCCGAAGTCCGCCGCGACCTGCTCCTGGATCACGACACCCATGTAGCACTCGTCGAGGGAGATCCCAGCCTGCCGCCGTAGCCGGACGCTGCGCACCGACACCAGCGAAGCCCAGACCTCCTTGACGCTGGCGAAGATCCGCTCGGCCGTGGTGACGTGGTTGAGCGACTCGTAGATCCCGGCCGCCGAGAACCCGGCCAGGTCTTCGGCGTTCGACGAACTGCGCACGACGAACGTCCGCACGCCGGCCAGCTGTGACACGAGCGCGGAGTCGATCTCCCCGGCCAGCGCGCCCGGCATCCGGGCCGACCGGATCAGGCTCTGCAGCTCGACGCACAGCGGCTCGATCTCGCGGGCGTCCAGCTCCAGGGCCATCTTCAGCTTGCCGATGGCCTGCTGGATCCGCGGCGACGACTCCAGGAACCGCCGCTGCAGCGAGAACGGCAGTGCGATGCCGCGGGGTACGCGGACGTGGTCGTCGAGCAGCCGGTGCGCGGCCGCGGCGAGGTCAGCGCCGGCGGGGACGTCCAGCAGCCGGGCCAGGTAGGGGAGCAGGTTCTCCCGCGGCGGCCGGGGCACCTGGTAGAAGCCGAGCAGCCGCTGCGAGCCGTGGGCCAGCACGTGGTGCAGCTCGCCGAGGTTGGCCGCCTTGGTGCCGTAGCGGTAGCGGTCGGCCGCGCGCACCCGCGCGAGGTTCACGATCGGGCTGCGCTCGGACTCCGGTTCCTCCAGCGTGACGCGCTGGGCGTACCAGCTCGGCGGCGGGGCCGAGGCCGGCTCGGCGATCTCCCGCAGCGAGAGCGCCTGGGCGTCCACCGTGTACTCGACCCACTTGCCGTCGAGCCCGCGGCGCTCGATGTCGGCCAGCGCGCCGAGCTGGACGGCGTTCGGGATCTGCCAGCCGGTGGCGAGGACGTTGGTGTGCGACAACGGCGTCGTGTGCCGGGCGTTGACGATGCCCGACAGGCGCGGGATGTCGTCGGGCACGCGGTCCATCACGATGATGTCCGACCAGTCCAGCGTCGCCGCCCGGTACTCGGCCTCGGTGCGGAACGCGCGCAGCCGGCCCGTGGCCGTGCCGGGGTTCAGCGCGACGAACGGCGCCGTCGAGAACAGCTCGTGTGCGAACACGCGCGGCAGCTCGCCGGCCGGGATCTCCCGGACGATCCGCTCCTGCAGCTGGTTGGCCGGCTTGAACACCAGCGGCAGCGCCGGGTCGACGTACTGCGCGACGAAGGCGTGGAACTCCCGGATCAGCGCGGCCGGCATGGTGTCGACCTCGACCGTCTCCAGCGAAAGCATCTGCGGGTGCCGGGCCAGGATGCCGAGCAGGAACCGGCGGTCCGGCGCGTGGTAGAAGTCCTGGTTGTAGGAGTCGATCTCGGCGCGCACCCGTTCTCCGGGGACGCCGAGGATCTCTTCCCCGATATAGATCGCGTGAAAGGAATGACGCGCGTCGTTCAGGAAGTGGATGACCGAATTCTCGCGGTCCACCACGACCTTGACGAAGGAATAGCCACCGAGGGTGCCGCCCAGCTGGTTGAGGGCGGACAGTGAAAGGCGTTCGCCGATGAGTGCGGCGACGTTCTCGGGGGCAGGACTGGGGGCGACCACGCTGGTCAGGGGCACCGGTTCTCCTCGCTCGAAACAGCGAGGAGGAACGATAACAGGGGGTGAATCACCCACCGTCAGGCAAATGGACCGATCACTGGCACAAATGGGCGAACGCATGACCGGCGCCACACCCGTTAGGAGCACCGTTCCAGTGTCTGGGAACGGTGCTCCCGGAATCCGGACGTCAATTGCGCCGTTCGGGCCGGAATTCCACGGGGTGATCTCGGCTACAGCTTCGCGGCTTCCGCGGCCAGCTTCTCGATCGTCGCGACGTCGAGCGAGGCCGTCAGCCACGAGCCGCCGATGCAGCCGACGTTCGGCAGCGCCAGGTAGGAAGGCGCCGACGCCACGGTGATGCCGCCCGTCGGGCAGAACTTCAACGACGGCAACGGGCCCGCGATCGACTTCAGGTAGGCGACGCCGCCGGACGCCTCCGCCGGGAAGAACTTCAGCGCCGACAGCCCGCGTTCGGCCAGCCGCATCGCCTCGGACACGGTGCTCGCGCCGGGCAGGAACGGCAGCCCGGTCTCGAAGCACGCGTCGACGACCGCGTCGGTGCAGCCGGGTGTCACGAGGAACTTCGCGCCCGCGTCGGCCGCCTGCTTCGCGTGGTCCGCCGCGGTGACGGTGCCGGCACCGACGACGATGTCCGGCACCTCGGTGGCGACGCGTTCGATCGCCGACAACGCAGCCGCAGTACGCAGGGTCAGCTCGATGACCCCGATCCCGCCGGCGAGCAGCGCCCGGGCGACCGGCACCGCGTCGGCGGCGTCGTCGATCACCACGACGGGCATCACGGGGGACAGCTCGAGCAGGTCCTGACCGGTGGTCACTGACCGACCTCCTGGGTTGCGAAAACGGGCGTTCCGAAGTGCTCCGGCGTCAGGCCCCCGAACACCGAAGCGCCCTGGTCGGCGGGGCCGACGGCACGGCGCAACGCGGCGAACAGCTCTCGGCCGGTGCCGGTCCAGGATGCTTCGGACGGCGGTGCGTCCACAAGCTCACGGCGGGCGAGTTCTTCGTCACCGACGAGCGCGTCGAGGCTGCCCGTGGACGCGTCGAGCCGGATGACGTCGCCGTCCGCGACGCGGGCGATCGGGCCGCCCGCCGCGGCTTCCGGCGTCACCTGGATGGCGGCCGGGATCTTGCCCGACGCGCCCGACATCCGGCCGTCGGTGAGCAACGCCACGGCGTGCCCGCGGTCCATCAGCACACCCAGCGCCGGGGTGAGGCCGTGCAGCTCCGGCATGCCGTTGGCCTGCGGACCTTGCTGCCGGACCACCACGACGACGTCGCGGTCCAGCTCGCCCGCCTCGAACGCGGCCGTGAACGCTTCCTGGGTGGTGAACACCCGGGCCGGCGCCTGGACGACCCGGTGCTCGGGCGCCACCGCGGACACCTTGACGACCGCGCGGCCGAGGTTGCCCTCGACCATCCGCAGCCCGCCGTCCGCGGCGAACGGCCGCCACGCCGGGCGCAGCACCTCCTCGTCGAGGCTGCGGGTGGGGACGTCACGCCAGACCAGCTCGCCGTCGGACAGGATCGGCTCGGCCCGGTAGCGGTGCAGCCCGAAGCCGGCCACCGTGTGGACGTCCTCGTGCAGCAGCCCGGCGTCGAGGAGCGTGCCGACCAGGAACTGGATGCCGCCGGCGGCGTGGAAGTGGTTGATGTCGGCGCTGCCGTTCGGGTAGACCCGCGCCAGCAGCGGCACGACGGCCGAGAGGTCGGAGAAGTCGTCCCAGGTCAGCTGGATGCCCGCGGCCGCGGCGACGGCGACCAGGTGCATTGTGTGGTTCGTCGACCCGCCGGTCGCGAGCAGCGCGATGACGCCGTTCACGAACGCCTTCTCGTCGAGGATCCGCGAGACCGGTGTGTACTCCTCGCCGCGCGAGATCGCGACGACGCGCCGTCCGGCTTCCTCGGTCAGCGCCTGACGCAGCGCGGAGCCGGGCTGGACGAAGCTGGCGCCGGGCAGGTGCAGACCCATGACCTCGACGACCATCTGGTTCGAGTTGGCCGTGCCGTAGAAGGTGCAGGTGCCGGCCGAGTGGTACGACGCCGCTTCGGCGTCCAGCAGGTCTTCGCGGGTCGCGAGGCCCTCGGCGTACAGCTGGCGGACGCGCGCCTTCTCCTTGTTCGGCAGCCCGGAGTTCATCGGCCCGGCCGGGACCAACAGAGCCGGCAGGTGCCCGAAGGACAGCGCGCCGATCAGCAGGCCGGGCACGATCTTGTCGCAGACGCCCAGCAGCAGGGCCGCGTCGAACATGTCGTGGGAGAGCGCGATCGCCGTCGACATCGCGATGACCTCGCGGCTGAACAGCGACAGCTCCATGCCCGCGCGGCCCTGGGTGATGCCGTCGCACATGGCCGGGACACCGCCGGCGAACTGGGCGACACCCCCGGCGGAACGCACGGACTTCTTCAGCCAGGCCGGGTACTCCTGCATCGGCTGGTGCGCCGAGAGCATGTCGTTGTAGGACGACACGATGGCGACGCCGGGAGCGCGCGCGGCCCGCAGAGCCGCCTTGTCGGCGCCTTCCATGGCGGCGAAACCGTGGGCGAGGTTGCTGCACGCGAGGCCGCGGCGGACCGGGCCTTCTTCGTGCGCGGCGGCCATGCGGCCGAGATAGGCGGTGCGGGTCGCGGCACTGCGCGCGGTGATGCGGGCGGTGACTTCGGCGACGGTGTCGTTCAGGGAGGTGGGGCTCATGTCCGGCTCCGGATCACTGGTGTGTGGTGGTCCGCGGGACGGCAGCGCTGACGCCTCTGGGTCGTGACACTGGCCACAGTACCTCGGGAAAACGCCGAATCAAAATCGATTCAGAAGATCCACCCGCGTGACCCCGATCACCCGGGGAACCGTTAGTGTGCTAGTTGTCACACTGCACGACGCGTGGCAAAGCCCTACGGCGAGCGATCGCCCGGCCGGCTCCCTGCCAGCCCCACCACCACCCGGGAGGAATGATGTCCACCTCCGAGATCGCCGAGCTGCGGCGAACCATCGGCCAGCTCAGGCAGTGCGTCGGCGCACTGCGCTCGCGTTACGGCGACGCTTCGGCGGTCCGCCGGCTCGCCAACGACGTGGAGCGCCTCGACATCGACACCGCGGACCTCGACGGCACGCCGCTCGCCGTGCCCGCCCAGGCGAAACCCGCCGAGCGCGTCCCGGTACCCGACACCCCCTACGACCCGGCGCTCTGGCACGGCGCCGATGACGAAGGCGTCGGCGGCTACAAGCGCGACCAGCGGTGAGCGCTCCGGCTGACAACGGCGTCGGCACCGGCGTCCGGGCCCCCAAGCGGGCCCGGATCGCCGAGCGCACCCTCCGCACGGACCGGTGGTGGCTCCAGCCGCTGCTGACCGTGCTCGGTCTGTCGGCGTTCATCATCTACGCGACGGTCCGGTCGTTCGTGCGCACCGCGTACTGGGTGCCCGACTACCACTACCTGACGCCGTTCTACTCACCCTGCCTCTCGACGTCCTGCGTCGAGGGCTCGAGCCACTTCGGCCACTGGTTCGGCGACCTGCCCGGGTTCATCCCGCTCGGCTTCGTCGTGCTGCCGTTCCTGCTCGGGTTCCGCCTGACCTGCTACTACTACCGCAAGGCCTACTACCGGGCCGTGTGGTTCTCCCCGCCTGCCTGCGCGGTCGCGGAGCCGCACGCGAAGTACACCGGCGAGACGCGGCTGCCGCTGATCATCCAGAACGTCCACCGCTACTTCTTCTACGTCGCGCTGGTCGTTTCGCTGATCAACACCTACGACGCCATCACGGCGTTCCACGGGAAGACCGGTGGCTTCGGGTTCGGGCTGGGCAACATCGTCCTGCTCGCGAACGTGATCCTCCTGTGGGCGTACACGCTTTCCTGTCACTCGTGCCGGCACGTGACCGGTGGCCGGTTGAAGCACTTCTCCAAGCACCCGGTGCGCTACTGGATCTGGACGAAGGTCTCGAAGCTCAACACCCGCCACATGGCGCTGGCCTGGACGACGCTCGGCACGCTGGTGCTGACCGACTTCTACGTCATGCTCGTCGCCAGTGGCGCGATCTCGGACCTGAGATTCGTCAACTAGTCCCCGTCCCGACAGTGCTCCCCAAAAACTGACGTCCCCAGTTCCGAGGTGGAATTTCTCTATGACCGAGGTCGAACGCCACAGCTACGACGTGGTGGTGATCGGTGCCGGTGGTGCCGGGCTGCGCGCTGTGATCGAGGCGCGCGAGCGCGGCTTCCGCGTCGCCGTCGTGTGCAAGTCCCTGTTCGGCAAGGCGCACACGGTGATGGCCGAGGGCGGGTGCGCGGCGTCGATGGGCAACGCGAACTCGAACGACAACTGGCAGGTCCACTTCCGCGACACCATGCGCGGCGGCAAGTTCCTCAACAACTGGCGGATGGCCGAGCTGCACGCCAAGGAGGCGCCCGACCGCGTCTGGGAGCTGGAGACCTACGGCGCGCTGTTCGACCGCACCGCCGACGGCCGGATCAGCCAGCGCAACTTCGGCGGGCACACCTACCCGCGGCTGGCGCACGTCGGTGACCGCACCGGCCTCGAGCTGATCCGCACGATGCAGCAGAAGATCGTGTCGCTGCAGCAGGAGGACTTCGCCGAGACCGGCGACTACGAAGCGAAGATCAAGGTCTTCGCCGAGTGCACGGTCACCGAGCTGCTCACCACCGACGGCGCCATCGCCGGCGCGTTCGGCTACTGGCGCGAGAGCGGCCGGTTCATCCTGTTCGACGCGCCCGCGGTCGTGCTCGCCACCGGCGGCATCGGCAAGTCGTTCAAGGTGACGTCGAACTCGTGGGAGTACACCGGCGACGGCCACGCGCTGGCCATGCGGGCGGGCGCGAACCTGATCAACATGGAGTTCGTCCAGTTCCACCCGACCGGGATGGTCTGGCCGCCGAGCGTCAAGGGCATCCTCGTCACCGAGGGCGTGCGCGGCGACGGCGGGGTGCTCAAGAACTCCGACGGCAAGCGGTTCATGTTCGAGTACGTGCCCGACGTCTTCAAGGGCCAGTACGCCGAAAGCGAAGAGGAAGCCGACCGCTGGTACGCCGACGCGGACAACAACCGGCGCACGCCGGACCTGCTGCCCCGCGACGAGGTGGCCCGCGCGATCAACTCCGAGGTCAAGGAGGGGCGCGGCTCCCCGCACGGCGGCGTCTTCCTCGACATCGCCAGCCGGCTGCCGACCGAGGAGATCAAGAAGCGGCTGCCGTCGATGTACCACCAGTTCAAGGAGCTGGCGGACGTCGACATCACGGCCGAGCCGATGGAGGTCGGCCCGACCTGCCACTACGTCATGGGCGGCATCGAGGTCGACCCGGACACGGCCGCGGCGAGCGTGCCCGGCCTGTTCGCGGCCGGCGAGTGCTCGGGCGGCATGCACGGCTCCAACCGGCTCGGCGGCAACTCGCTGTCCGACCTGCTGGTGTTCGGCCGTCGCGCGGGACTCGGCGCCGCCGAGTACGTGGACGGCCTGGCCGAGCGGCCCGCGGTCGCGCAGTCCGATGTGGACGCGGCGGCGAAGATGGCGCTCGCGCCGTTCGACCCGCCCGAGGGCGCGTCGGCCGAGAACCCGTACACCCTGCACACCGAGCTGCAGCAGTCGATGAACGACCTGGTCGGCATCATCCGCAAGGCCGGCGAGATCGAGCAGGCGCTGGAGAAGCTGGGCGAGCTGCGGCAGCGGATCCTGCGCGTCACCGTGGAGGGGCACCGGCAGTTCAACCCCGGCTGGCACCTCGCGATCGACCTGCGGAACATGCTGATGGTCAGCGAGTGTGTCGCGAAGGCCGCGTTGACGCGGACCGAAAGCCGTGGCGGGCACACCCGCGACGACTTCCCGGGTATGGACGCCGAGTGGCGCCACAAGCTGCTGGTGTGCTCGTCGTCGCCGGGTGACAACCCGGTCGTCCCGGACATCGGCGTCGTGGTGAAGGAGCAGGTGCCGCTGCGGCAGGACCTGCTGGAGTTGTTCGAGTTCGGCGAGCTCGGGAAGTACTACACCGGCGGAGAGCTCGAGACGCACCCGGGGAGCAAGGAATGAGCTACAAGGCGAGTTTCCGGGTTTGGCGCGGCGACGACACGGGCGGCGCGCTGCAGGACTTCACGGTGGAGGTGAACGAGGGCGAGGTCGTCCTCGACATCATCCACCGGCTGCAGGCCACCCAGGCGTCGGACCTCGCGGTGCGCTGGAACTGCAAGGCGGGCAAGTGCGGTTCGTGCTCGGCGGAGATCAACGGCAAGCCGCGCCTGCTGTGCATGACGCGGATGTCGACGTTCACCGAGGAAGAGGTGATCACGGTGACGCCGATGCGGACGTTCCCGGTGATCCGCGACCTCGTCACCGACGTGTCCTTCAACTACACGAAGGCACGGGAGATCCCGTCGTTCACCCCGCCCGCGGACCTGAAGCCCGGCGACTACCGGATGCAGCAGGTGGACGTCGAGCGGTCGCAGGAGTTCCGGAAGTGCATCGAGTGCTTCCTGTGCCAGAACACCTGCCACGTGGTGCGCGACCACGAGGAGAACAAGGAGTCCTTCGCCGGGCCGCGGTACCTGATGCGCATCGCCGAGCTGGAGATGCACCCGCTCGACGTCGCGGATCGCCGTGACGCTGCGCAGGAGGAGCACGGCCTCGGCTACTGCAACATCACCAAGTGCTGCAGCGAGGTCTGCCCGGAGGGCATCCACATCACTGACAACGCGCTCATCCCGATGAAGGAGCGCGTCGCGGACCGCAAGTACGACCCCATCGTGTGGCTGGGCAACAAGCTCTTCCGCCGGGACAAGTAACGCTTTCCGTTCGACGCTCGCGAACCGTGTGCCGGCCGCCCTCGAGGCGGCGGTCGCCGGTTCGCGAGCGTCGTTGCGCGGCCGGCCTCGGCGGGCTCGCGTGACAAGGTGGGGGCATGGAGATCGCGCTGCTGCCGCCGTCCGCCGGTCCTGCTGTGATCGCGCGGATCACGGCGCTGGTCAACCAGGTCTACGCCGAGTCCGAGAAGGGGCTCTGGCTCGGCAGCACCGACCGGACCTCCTCCGACGAGGTGGCCGGGTTCGTGCGGGCCGGGGAGATCGCCGTCGCCCGGGTCGACGGTGACGTCGCCGGATCGGTGCGGGTCCAGCGGCTCGACGACGCGACCGGCGAGTTCGGCATGCTCGCGGCCGACCCTGCGCGGCGCGGGCTCGGCATCGGACGGGAACTGGTGCGGTTCGCCGAGCGGGCCAGCCGGGAGGCGGGCTGTGGGGAGATGCAGCTGGAACTGCTCGTGCCGCGCGAGTGGACGCATCCGGCCAAACAGTTCCTCGCCGAGTGGTACGACCGGCTCGGCTACCGCGTGACGCACCGCGCCGACCTCGCCGAGGACTACCCGCACCTCGCGCCGTCGCTGGCCACGCCGTGCGATTTCCTCGTCTACCGCAAGGATCTCGCGTGACGCTGCTCGCCGGGGCACGCGTCTTCAACCCCGAAACCGGTGAGACGACCCGCGCGGACGTCCGGCTCGACGGCTCGCGGATCGCCGAGGTCGGGCCGGGCCTCGACGGCGACGAGCGCGTCGACTGTTCCGGTGGGCTGCTGATCCCCGGGCTCATCGACTGCCACGTGCACGTCGCGTTCCGGCGGCCCGGGTCCCTGCCACGCAGTGCGCGCGTCCTCGAAGCCGTGCCGGTGCTGCGCCGGTTGCTGGCACGGGGGATCACCACCGTGCGGGACGCCTGGGGTGCCGACGCCGGGTTCCAGCACGCGCTGCGCGAGGGCTGGATCACCGGGCCGGACCTGCTGGTCAGCCTGCGTCAGCTCGGGCCGACCGGCGGGCTCGGCGACACGTGGGACCCGGCCGCGGGCGCCGTCGACAACTACGGTGACCCGTCGCTGCCGGACCCGCTGTTCGACGGCCCGGACGCGGCTCGCGCGGCCGTCCGCCGGATGGTGCGGGCGGGTGCCGACTGGATCAAGGTCGGCGCGAGCGGCTCGATGCGGGCGGTCCGTGCGGGCGTGGACGTCCGCCCGACCGACGACGAGCTCGCCGCCGTGACCGACGAGGCCGCCCGCTGCGGCCGTGACGTCCTGGCCCACGCGCACACGTCGGCGGCGGTGGTGTCGGCGGCCCGCGCGGGGGTGCGCAGCATCGAGCACGGCACGTTCCTCGACGACGACGCCGTCGCGGCCCTGGCGAACGCCTGGTACGTGCCGACGCTGTCGCCGATGAGCGACACCGAGTTCGCCGGCACGCACCGGCGTTCGCTGCGCCTCGCGGTGGAAGCGGGCGTCCGGATCGCCGCGGGGTCCGACCTCGCTCCGCGTCCGCATGTCGACTTGACGACCGAGCTGCGTTTGCTGGCCGCGGTCCTCGGCGACGCGGCGGCCCTGAAGGCAGCCACGTCCGAGGCCGCCCGACTGCTCCGGCTCGACGACGACCGTGGCCGCGTCGAACCGGGCCTGCGCGCGGACCTCGTCCTGCTCGACGGCACGGACCTGGACGTGACGGACCTGCCCGGGCGGGTCCGCGCTGTCTGGCACGACGGGAAACGGGCCGGCGAGGTCACTTCGTCATGAGATCGAACTCCTCGGCCAGCCGGACCAGGAACTGCCGGGACTCGTGCTCGGACAAGGCCACCTGCTCCAGCCGCGTGCGGAGGACGTAGAACGCTTCGACTGCTATGCGTTCGTCGATGAACAGCCCGGCGGCGAAGGTCTCTTCGTAGGCCACCGGCGGGTGTTCGGCGAACTCGAGGATCGTGAACCGGCTGCCGACCAGGTGGTACGGCGGCGCGGAGGCGGGGATGACGCGGATGGTGCAGTGCGGGAGGTTGGTGGCCAGCACCAGGTACTGCAGCTGTTCGTGCATCAGCGCCGGGTCGCGCAGGACCGACCTCAGGGTGTGCTCGTAGACGAAGTAGAGGCACTGCGGCGGGTTCCGGCGTTGCAGCAGCTGTTGCCGCTCGACCCTCGCTTGGACGAGCGCCTGCAGCCGATCGCTGGTGTACCGGCCGGACAGCTCGAAGGCGGTGCGCACGTAGTCTTCCGTCTGGAGCATGCCCGGCAGGGCCAGCGGGCTGTTCGAGATCACCGCTGTGGCCAGGTTTTCCTGGATGATCAGGGACTTCATCGGGTCGACGAACTTGTCGAAGTACGGCCGCACCCAGTACAGGTCGCTCGGTGGCCGGGTCAGGTGCAGCAGCCGTTCGCGTTCCGGTGCGTCGGTTCCGCAGTGCGCGAGGTAGATCGCCGCGTCGATCGGCGAGATCCGCCGGCCGTTCTCCCAGCCGGACACCTTCGACGCCGACCAGTGGGCGCGCCGGGCGACCTCGCGCAGCGACATCTGTCTCGCCTCGCGCTGGGTCTTCAGCTCGACACCCATCTCCCGGGTGCGCACCGTGCTCGTTTCGGTCATGCCCCGCACGTTAAGGGCAAGCACCGACAAAACGGCCCTTGCCGCGCAGTGGTTCACCGGAAGGGATGTTGCTGTTCTGCCTGTGTGACAACAGGTTTCGCGCGCGAAGCGCTGCGAAGCACCTTCGCATAATGAAGCGCGCTTCGCAGCACTAGTAAGCCACAATGGCATTCATGACGTTCATTCCGGGAATCGAACTGAGCCGCCGGTTCTACACCGAAACCGTTGCGCCGCAACTGCATGAACCCCACAGCGCGGCGCTGGTCGGACCCGGCTCCGAGGTGCTCGGCTTCGACACCGGACGCTCCACCGACCACGACTGGACCGCCCGCGTCTTCCTGTTCCTCCCCGAAGTCCGCGAAATCCGGGTTCCGGCCACGTTCCTCGGGCACCCGGCGAAACCGGTCGTCGCGACGCTCGACGGCTGGACGCGCGGCTTCCTCGGCTTCGACCCGCGATGCCCGGAACCGCGCGACTGGCTCGCCACGCCGACCCAGGTCTTCGCCGAGTTCACCGGGGGCGCCGTCTTCCACGACGACCTCGGGCTCGAAGCGCTCCGGCAGCGCGTCGCCTGGTACCCCGACGACGTCTGGCGGTACGTCCTCGCCTGCCAGTGGCAGCGGATCGGCCAGGAGGAGGCCTTTGTCGGGCGCTGCGGGGAGGCCGGCGACGAGCTGGGGTCGGCCGTCGTCGCGGCGCGGCTCGCGCGGGACCTCATGCGGCTGTGCCTGCTCATGGCGCGCCGGTACCCGCCGTACGGCAAGTGGCTCGGCAGCGCGTTCGCGCGGCTGCCCGCGGCCGCGACGCTGTCGCCCCACCTCACCGGCGCCCTCGCGGCGACGACCTGGCCGGAGCGCGAACGGCACCTCGTCGCGGCCTACGAGACCGTCGCCGAACTGCACAACGCGCTCGGCCTCACCGAACGACTGGACCCGCGGACCAGGCCGTACTTCGACCGGCCGTTCCAGGTCGTCGACGCCGGCCGGTTCGTGCCACCGCTGCTGGCCGGGACGTCGTGGACACACCCGATCGGGGCGATCGACCAGTTCGTCGACAGCACCGACGCGCTGGGACACCGCACGCTGACCCGCGCGGTGGTTGACTGCGCGCATGGCTGAACCGAAACCACGGGACCTGGCCGCCCTGCTGCTGACCCTGACCGTCGTGACCGGGATCGTCGACGCCGTCAGCTTCCTCGGGCTGGGCCGGGTGTTCGTGGCCAACATGACCGGGAACGTCGTCTTCCTCGGGTTCGCGGCCGCGGGGGAGGCGACGCTGTCGGTGCTCGCGTCGCTGACCGCGGTGCTGGCGTTCCTGGCGGGTGCGCTCGCCGGTGGCCGGCTGGCCCGCCGCGAGGACGACTACGACGCGCTCCGCCAGGCGACCGCGGTCCAGGCGGCGCTGGTCGCGGTGGCGGTCGTGCTGTCCGCGACGCTCGGCAGCGGCACCCGGCTCGGCAGCGAGCTGCTGATCGTCGTGCTGGGCGTGGCGATGGGCCTGCAGAACGCCGCGGTCCGCCGGATCGGCGCGCCCGACCTGACGACGACGGTTCTGACGATGACGCTGACGGGCTTCGCGGCGGACTCGAAGGCGGCCGGCGGGCCGGGGTCGCACCCGCTGCGGAAGGTCGTCGCCGTGGGCGCGATGCTGGTGGGTGCCTTCGCGGGCGGCCTGCTCCAGCTGCACGTCGCCATGTGGACGGCGCTCGCGCTGGCCTGGGTGCTCATCCTCGGCGTGCTGGCGATGCTGCAGATCAGCCGAGGGCGCGGCCGCCGTCGACCAGGAGCCGCTGGCCCGTGACGAAGCCGGCCTCCTCCGAAGCGAAGAAGCTCACCGCCGCCGCGACGTCGTCGGGGGTGCCCAGGCGGCCCACCGGCACACCCGCCAGATAGGCCTCGCGCTCGGCCTGGGGGACGTCCGCGTGGCGCTCGACCGGGACGAAACCCGGGGCGACCGAGTTGACCGTGATGCCGTCCGGGGCCAGTTCGCGGGCCCACGACCGGGCCAGGCCGACCTGGGCCGCCTTGGCCGTCGCGTACGCCGAACGGCCGGGCGGCGGGCGCTCGGCGACCTCCGAATCGATGTGGATGATCCGGCCGTAGCCGCGGGCGCGCATGCCCGGGAGCACCGCGTGGCCCAGCAGCACCGGCGACCGCACGAAGAAGTCCAGGTGGCCCAGGTGGTCCGCCCAGTCCACTTCGGACAGGAAGACGTCCGGCTGCGGACCCGTCGCGTTGAGCACCAGCACGGTGATCGGGCCCAGCAACGCCGTCACCGCGTCGACCAGCTCGCCGACCTGGTGCCGGTCGGTCACGTCGGCCGCGAAGGCCGCGGCCTTGCCGCCCTCGGCGAGGACGCCCTCCGCGGCGGTCTTGAGGTCGGGGTCGTCGTGCAGGCCGTTCACCGCGACCGCGAGCCCGTCGCGGGCCAGCCGCCGGGCGATCACCCGGCCCAGCCCTCGGGAACTTCCGGTCACCAGTGCGACACCCATGAGTCCGACGCTAGGGGAGACCCCCGGGTAGGACAACCCCGGCGAGCCTCGATCGGGGCAAAAGAAAACGGGTGGGTGCGACGATGCGCACCCACCCGCTTCCGTGGCCGAGGGTCAGACCGCCCGGCCGGTGTTGAAGTCGGTCGCCGCCGTCACCGCCGCCGGCGGTCCCTCCAGCGGCTTCGCGCCCCGAGGTGCCTTCTTCCGCCGCGACAGCTTGCGCTCCAGGTACGAAGCGAGCCGCGTCAGCAGCAGGTTCAGCACGATGAAGATGAGCGCGATGACGATCAGCGTCGGGATCGTGTTGTTGAAGTTGCCGGTGATCGGTCCCGAACCGCGGATCAGCTCGTCGTAGCCGATGGTCAGCTGACCGGCCAGAGCCGTGTCCTTCAGGATGACCACGAGCTGGCTCACCAGCGCCGGCAGCATGAGCGTGATGGCCTGCGGGAGCAGAACGTTGGTCATCAGCTGCGTCTTGCGCAGGCCGAGCGCCGAAGCGGCTTCGGTCTGTCCCTTCGGGAGCGAAAGGATGCCGGCCCGGAACACCTCGGCCATCACCGATCCGTTGTAGAGCACCAGGCCCGTGACCGCGGCGAACAGCGGGCGGGTGTCGGCCTCGATGCCGGTGTAGTAGGCGTAGAACGACGCGGCGAACACCATCAGCAGCAGCACCGGGATCGCCCGGAAGAACTCGACGACCGCGCCGACCGGGATGCGCACCCACTTGTGCGCGGACAGCCGGCCGATGCCCAGCAGCGCGCCGATCGGCAGGGCGATCACGATCGACAGCGCGGCGGCCTTGAGCGTGTTGAGCAGGCCCGGCAGCAGGAACTGGGTCCAGGTCGACCCGTCGATGAACGGCTTCCAGAGAGCACCGGCCCACTGGCCCTTCTCGTCGAAGCCCTTGTAGACGAACCACGCGACCAGGAGCATCACCAGCACGAACAGCACGCTGTAGAGCCAGTTGCGAGCGCGGGCCTTCGGGCCGGGGACGTCGTAGAGGACGGACTGCGTGCTCATCGCTTGACCTCGGCTTTCTTGGCGACCCAGCCCAGCAGGAGGCCGAGTGGCAGGACGATCGCGACGAACACCGCGGCGAAGACGACGAAGACCAGGAAGAGCGAGCTCGACTCGTTCTCCACCATGGCGGCCATCAGGGCGGCGGCTTCGGCCACGCCGATCACCGAGGCCACGGTGGTGTTCTTCAGCAGCGCGATCAGGACGTTCGCCAGCGGCGCGATCACCGCCCGGAACGCCTGGGGCAGCACGATGATGCGCAGTACCTGCAGGAAGTTCAGGCCCAGCGCCCGTGCGGCCTCGGCTTGGCCGACGGGCACCGTGTTGATGCCCGAGCGCAGCGATTCGCAGACGAAGGTCGACGTGTAGACGATGAACCCGAGGATCGCCAGCCGGAACGCGTTGTCGTCCAGCGACGTCGGCGAGTTGGGGTCGGCCAGGTTGATGCCGAGCGTCGACGACAGCCCCAGCGACGTGAACACGATGATCACGGTCAACGGGGTGTTCCGGAAGATGTTGACGTACGTCGCGGCGAAGCCCCGCATGATGGGGACCGGGCTGACGCGCATCCCGACGAGGACGGTGCCCCAGATGAGCGAGCCGATCGCGGAGAAGAACGTCAGCTGGAGCGTCATCCAGAAGGCGCCGACTAAGTCGTACTCAGGATTGCTGAGGAAATCGAACACGGTTGTCCAACCTGGCCTCGGAACGGGAACGGTGCGCCGCTTGCACGGCGCACCGTTCGACTTCGGAACCGGATATCAGGGCGCGATCGCCGGCGCGGCCGGGATCTTGTAGCCCGAGGGGCCGACGTTGGTCTGCAGCGCCTTCTCCCAGGAACCGTCCTGCTCCATGGCCTGGATCGCCTTGTTGATCGCGGCCTTGCCGTCGGCGTCGTCCTTCTTCAGGCCGACGCCGTAGTTCTCGTCGGAGAAGCCCTTGCCGACCAGCTTCAGCTTGCCGGGCTGCTGCGCGGCGTAACCCGCGAGGATCACGTCGTCCGTGGTCATCGCGTCGACGGTGCCGTTGAGGAGCGCGGTCACGCAGTCGGTGTACTTGCCGACTTCCTGCAGCTGCACGTCCTTGGCGTACTTCGTCTTGACGTTCTGCGCCGGGGTCGAGCCCTTGACCGAGCAGAGCTTCTTGTTGCCGGTCAGCGACTCGGGGCCGGTGATGTCGGTGTTGTCCTGACGCACGAGCAGGTCCTGGTGCGCGACGAAGTAGGGGCCACCGAAGGAGACGTCGTTCTTGCGCTTGTCCGTGATCGAGTAGGTGGCGACGATGAAGTCGACCTCACCCTTCTTGATCAGGTCCTCGCGCTGCGCCGACTGCGCTTCCTTCCAGGTGATCCCCGACTCTTCGACGCCGAGCTGCTTCGCGATGTACTTCGCGACGTCGACGTCGAAGCCGGCGTAGCTGCCGTCCGGCTTCTTCAGGCCGAGGCCCGGCTGGTCGAACTTGATGCCGATGACCAGCTTCTTGTTGTCCTTGGCCCGCTGGACCAGGTTCTTGTCGCCGCTCGCGCCGCTGCCGCTGCCGGAGCCACCGCCGCAGGCCGTCAGGGCCAGCCCGGCGGCCAGCACGACCGCGCCGACCTGCAGAACTCGGTTCAACCGCATCGTCTCTCAGGTTCCTTCCGAATCATGTCCGGCCACGCGGGCCGGGGAAAAAGTGTTCAGTGGGTCAGGATCTTGCCGAGGAAGTCCTTCGCGCGCTCGCTCTTCGGCGCGGTGAAGAACTCTTCCGGCGTCGTGTCCTCGACGATCTCGCCGTCGGCCATGAAGATCACCCGATCGGCTGCCCTGCGGGCGAAACCCATCTCGTGGGTGACGACCAGCATGGTCATGCCGTCCTTGGCCAGGCCGGTCATGACGTCGAGGACCTCCTGGACCATCTCCGGGTCCAGCGCCGAGGTCGGCTCGTCGAACAGCATGACCTTGGGCCGCATCGCCAGCGCCCGCGCGATGGCGACGCGCTGCTGCTGGCCACCGGAAAGCTGCGCCGGGTACTTGTCGGCCTGGTTGGCGATGCCGACGCGCTCCAGCAGCTCCATCGCGGTCTTGCGGGCCTCTTCCTTCGAGGCCTTGCGGACCTTCGTCGGCGCCAGCATCACGTTCTCGACGATGGTCTTGTGCGCGAACAGGTTGAACGACTGGAACACCATGCCGACGTCGGCGCGCAGCGCGGCCAGTGCCTTGCCCTCCGCGGGCAGGGGGACGCCGTCGACGGCGATCTCGCCCGAGTTGATGGGCTCGAGCCGGTTGATCGCCCGGCAGAGGGTCGACTTGCCCGACCCCGACGGACCCAGCACCACGACAACCTGGCCGCGAGGTACCTCGAGCGTGATCTCCCTGAGCACGTGCAGGTCGCCGAAGTACTTGTTCACGACGGACGCCTTGATCATCGGCGCCGCCACCTCCGCGGTCATCTGGCCTCCAGGGTCGTTCGAATGCGGCGTGGGTCACCCGCGATGGCGAGAACCTACCGTTGCTTTACCGGCCCGCAAGGCCGCTTGAGCAATACTTAGGGTTTCAACTGCGTATCGATGTCCATTTTGGGGGGTATCGGGGTGGCCGCCACCCGCGTACCCCGATACTCACTGAGGGTGACCGTACGGGTGGCTCGTGCGCGCCGCTCCCCGAGGTCCTAGAGTTCGGCGCTACCGGCCGGTGGAGCAGGTCACCATGGGAGGCGGACGGGTGCGGGTGCTGCTGGTGGAGGACGACGACCGGGTCGCGGGTGCGCTCATCCCGGCGCTGGCCCGCCGCGGTCTGGCGATCGCCCGGCTGGCGACCGGCGCGGGCGTCCTCGAGCGCGTCCACGAAGTCGACGTCATCCTCCTCGACCTCGGCCTGCCGGACATCGACGGCGTGACCCTGTGCACCCAGATCCGCGCGGTCAGCGACGTCGCGATCATCGTCGTGTCGGCCCGCGGCGAGGTCGACGACCGGATCCGGGGCCTGCGCGCGGGCGCCGACGACTACCTGGTCAAGCCCTACGACGTCGAGGAGCTGCTCGCCCGCGTCGAGGCGGTGCGCCGTCGGCGCCCGGAGCACGCGGCCGCCGAGCCGGCGGTCATCAAGGTGGGGGACGTCAGCGTCGACCTGGCCCGGCACGAGGTGCTGGTCGACGGGCAGGCGATCGCGTTGTCCCGCAAGGAGTTCCAGGTGCTCGCCCTCGTGGCGGGCGCGCGCGGCGCGGTGTGCTCGCGCGAGCACGTGCTCACCGAGGTGTGGGGGCACCGGGGTCCCGCGGAGAGCCGGTCGCTCGACGTCCACGTCGCGACGCTGCGGACGAAACTGGGCCGCCCGGCGCTGATCGAGACGGTGCGCGGGGTCGGCTACCGGCTCGGCGGCCAGACCGCCCGGAGCTGACGGCGTGCGCGTCCGGCTGCAGGGCATCGTGCTGACGCTGGTCGCGCTGCTGGTCTTCGGCCTCGGCATCCCGCTGGCCATCTCGATCGCCGCCGGCGCGCAGCAGGACCTGTTCCTCGACCGGCTCACCGACACCGCGCGGTTCGCGTCGCTGGCCCAGCGTCCGCTGCTGGACAACAAGCCGTACCTGATCGAGCCCGACGTGCGCCGCTACACCGAGGTGTACGGCGTCCAGGTGGTGGTCGTCGACCAGGACGGCAAGCCGGTCGTCACCTCGCTCGGCCCGGCCGCCGCGCGCATCGACCTGCACGACGAGCGGATCAGCGACCCCGTCCACGAGGCGCTGGCCGGCCGCCGGTCGCAGCCCTCCGGCGTGCTGATGCCGTGGGACTCGACGCCGCTGGTGCTCTCCGAACCGGTGCTCGCCGACGGCGAGGTGCGCGGGGCGGTGCTCACCGTGTCCGCCACCGACTCCGAGCGCGCCGCCGTGCTGTGGTGGTGGCTGCTGCTCGCCGCGGGCGGCATCCTCGCTTTCGTGGTCGCGCTGGCCGTGGCGATCCCGGTGGTCCGGTGGATCCTCAAGCCGGTGAAGCGGCTCGACGACGCGACCGGCGCGCTGGTGGCCTCGGTGGTCAGCGGGCGGGAGGCCGAGCCGGTGGGGGAGGGCGGCGGCCCGCCGGAGCTGCGGCAGCTCGGCCGGTCCTTCGACCGGATGGCCGAGAGCGTGTCGGGTGCGCTGGCCGCGCAGCGCGCGTTCGTCGCGGATGCCTCGCACCAGCTGCGCAACCCGCTGACCGCGTTGAAGATCCGGCTCGGGAACCTCGACGGTCACGTCGTGGACGACCAGTCGGCCGCCGACCTGGAAGCCGCGCGCATCGACGCCGGGCGGCTGCACCAGATCCTCGACGGCCTGCTGTCGATGGCCCGCGCCGAGGCGTCCGGCGGCGAGCTCGACCCGGTCGTGCTCGACGAGGTCGTCGCCGAGCGGGTCGCCGACTGGACGGTGGTCGGCGAGGCCAGGGACGTGCGGCTGGTCGTCGACACCGCGGGCGACGGCGCCCGGGTCCGCGTGCCGCCGCGCGGCGCCGAGACGATCCTCGACGCGCTGCTCGACAACGCGCTCAAGTTCACCGCGTCCGGCACCGAGATCCGGGTCGCCGTCGAGCGCGACGGCGACCGCGTGCGCCTGTCGGTGCGCGACCACGGGCCGGGGCTGCCGCCGGACGAGCTCGACCGCGCGCTGGACCGGTTCTGGCGGAGTCCCGCGCACCAGAACGTGCCGGGGTCGGGGCTGGGCCTGGCGATCGTGTCCGAGCTGACCGCGCACTCCGACGGCGAGCTGGCGCTGGACCTGCCCGAAGGCGGCGGCCTGCGGATCGCGATGACGTTCCCGGCCGCTTAGGTCTTCTTCGCGCGGTAGTAGCGCAGCGCGCCGGGGTGCAGGGGGATCGGCTGGGTCTCGATGCCCGGGTGGACGTCGATCGACAGCGCCGCCGGGTTGGCCACCGCCAGCTGCTGGCGGGCGTCGAACAGGCCGCGGACCAGCGCCTCGGCGACGTCGTCGCTCATCGACGTCGGGACGACCAGGAAGTTCGGCACCAGCAGCGTGGTCACCGGGCCCGGCTGGTTGTAGGTGGTGGCCGGGATGGACGCGGTGCCGTAGACCTGGTTGACCTCCTGCATCTTCGGCATCACGTCGGCGATGTCGAGCAGGCGCAGGGACTGCTTGTCGTTGTACTTGGCCAGGCCGGGTGTCGGCAGGCCGCCGGACCAGAAGAACGCGTCGATCTCGCCGTTCAGCAGCGCCTTGACGGAGTCGTCGAGCCCGCGGGCGCTGGTGGTCACCGACCCGGTGAGCCCGGTCGCCCCCAGCAGCCGGGTGGCGATGTACTCGACGCCCGACGACGGCGAGCCGATCGCGATCCGCCGGCCCCGCAGCTGGTCGACGGTCCGGATGTCGGAGTCGGAGCGCACGACGATGTGCAGGTAGTCGTCGTGGATCCGGGCGAGGGTGGCCAGCCGCCGGTCGTCCTTGTACCGGTCGGCGGCGACGTCCGCGGCGACGAACGCGACGTCGGCCTTCCCGGCGAGGACCTTGTCGAGGTTGTCGGGCGACCCCTGGGTCTGCAGCACGGTGGGCCGGTCGATGTCGAGGCCCGCGGCCCACGCGGTGGCGAGGGTCTGGGCGAGCTTGTCGTAGACCCCGCCCGGGTTGCCCGCGGCGATCCGCAGCTTGAGCTCGCCGAAGCCGGCGCTGCAGGAGGCGAGTACCAGCAGCAGGGCGGCCGCCATCGCGAGCACTCGCCCCCGCCGCGTCCCGACCACCGCCCGATCGTGCCAGATCCGGCGGCCCGGTGGTTGGCGACGGCCGATCCGGGCACTCCCCGGGAGGACGGAAGGAGACCGGGATGGACGTCGTGGTCGTGGGTGGCGGGCTGGCCGGGCTGAGCGCGGCGCGGCGGCTGAGCGGGGCCGGGGCGTCGGTCACGGTGCTGGAGGCGGGCGACGACGTCGGCGGCCGGGTGCGCACCGACGTCGTCGACGGGTTCCGCCTCGACCGCGGCTTCCAGGTGCTGCTGCCGGCTTACCCGGCGCTGCGGCGGCTGGCCGACGTCGGCGCGTTGCGGCCGCGCCCGTTCACGCGCGGGACGATCGCGATGACCGGCTCCGGGCGCCGCTGGCTCGCCGGCCCGTGGCACGGGCTGCCGGCGGTGCGCGGGGCGGCGGGGTTCGTCGCGGGCCGCCCCGCCGACGGCGCGCGGATGGCGGCGCTCGCGGCCCGCGACGTGCTGAAGGCCGACCGCGCCGACACCGGGCGCACCACCGCCGAGGAGCTGCGACGCTGGGGGCTGACGGAGTCCACGGTCGAGGAGGTGCTGCGGCCGTTCCTCGCCGGGGTGTTCCTCGACCGCGACCTGGCGACGTCGGGCCGGCTGTTCCACTTGATCTGGCGCAGTTTCCTGCGCGGCGGGGGAGTGCTGCCGGCCGAGGGCATGCAGGCTCTGCCGCGTCAGCTGGCCGCCGGGCTGCGGGTCCGCACCGGCGTCGAGGTCGGCTCGATCACCGAGGACGGCGTGCGCACGCGCGACGGCGAAGACATCGCCGCGCGGGCCGTGGTCGTCGCGACCGACGGGGACACCGCCGCCCGCCTGCTGCCCGGCGTCGAGGCCCCGGCGTGGCACGCGGTGACGACCTTCTACTACCGCGCTCCGGTGAGCCCGCTCCGGTCGCCGACCTTGCTGGTCGACGGCCTCGACGAGCTGCTGCTCAACACGGCCGTGCTCAGCGAGGTGGCGGCGGGGTACGCCCCGCCCGGGTCGGCGCTGATCAGCGCGTCGGTGCCCGATCGTGCCGATCCCGGTCTCGAGCCGCGGGTGCGGCAGCGGCTGGCGCGGATCTACGACACCGACACACGGGGGTGGGAGCTGCTGCGGACGTACGCGGTCCCGAAGGCGCTGCCGGTGTTCGGCCCCGGTGCTCCGCTGCGGCGTCCGGTGCGGGTCGGCCCCGGCCGGTACGTCTGCGGTGACCACCGGGACACGCCGTCGGTGCAGGGCGCGCTCGTGTCGGGCCGGCGGGCGGCGGTCGCGGTGCTGGCCGATCTCGTGGCTTGAGCACAGTGTCCATAGTGGACACGGTGGACACGGTGGACGTCGTGCGCAGGGCACCGCTGGACATGGCTGACTCCCGGTGAGCCGGCCCCTGAGCGGGTGGCGGCGCCACGCAGAGGGTCGATGGAACCGGTTCCGAGGATCGCCCCGTAGCTCCGAACTGTCAAGGGTTGACAGGTCGGGGGCGGTGGTATGAACCTTTTCATCGATCGTCCCCGCCGGCCCTCGAGGGCATCCGCCCGGCGCTCGGGGACGAGCCGGACGACGCCGTCCCCTGACCGGCGGCGGGTCCGCCCCACTTCCCGGCCAGGGAGGAACCATGCCCTCGAACACCCTGCCGCGGCGCCGCCGCGGACCCGGTACCCGCTTGGCGGCGCTCGCGGCGGCCCTCGCGGTCGCCGTGCTCGGCTTCGCCGCTCCTGCCGCGAACGCGGCGGACAGCCTGATCTCGCAAGGAAAACCCGCCACGGCGTCCTCGGTCGAGAACGCCGGGACGCCCGCATCCGCCGCGGTGGACGGGAACACCGGCACCCGCTGGTCGTCCCAGTTCAGCGATCCACAGTGGATCCAGGTCGACCTCGGCGGCGCGGCGACCGTCAGCCGCGTCGTGCTGAACTGGGAGGCCGCCTACGCCACGGCCTACCAGATCCAGTTATCCGCCAACGGTTCCACGTGGTCCACTGTGTACCAGACGACGACCGGGACCGGCGGCACGCAGACGCTGACCGTCACCGGGTCCGGGCGGTACGTGCGCCTCGCCACGACCGCGCGGGCCACCCCGTACGGCGTCTCGCTGTGGGAGTTCCAGGTGTTCGGCACCGGCGGCGGGACCACGCAGCCCGGGGCCGGCACCCCGCCCGACTCCTTCTGGGGCGACACCGCGAGCATCCCGGCCGCGCGCAACGTGCTCACCGTGAAGGTGCTCAACCGGACCAACGGCAAGTACCCGGACAGCCAGGTGTACTGGAACTTCGGCGGCCAGACCCACTCGATCGCCGAGCAGCCCTACATCGACATGCCGGCCAACTCGGCCGGCCGGATGTACTTCTACCTCGGCACGCCGAACGGCCAGTACGCCGACTTCATCGAGTTCACCGTCGGGCCGGACGTGTTCAACGGCAACACGACCCGCGTCGACGCGTTCGCGCTGAAGCTGGCCATGCGGCTGCACGCCCACGACGGCTACGACGTCCAGGTCGGTGACGACTACGGGACCTTCCAGGAGGACCGGGCGGCCACCTTCGCCAAGTTCCAGGCCGAGGTGCCGACGGAGTTCAAGGGCCTGGCGACGGTGAACGCGCCGTACCGGATCCCGGCTCCGGGCAGCGCGCCGGACTTCCGCGCGGGCGGCCGGTACGCGAACTACTTCACCGCCTACGCGCAGTCGGTGGGCGTCAACGAGCCGACGTCGAACATCACCGGCTGCGCGGGTTCGCTGGCGGGCAACCCGAACATGTGCGCGGCGCTGAACCGCCACACGGCGCAGCTGCCCGCGTCGCAGCAGCAGGACCCGGCGAACTACTACAAGGCGGCGCCGGCGAACTACTACGCGAAGTACTGGCACGACCACGGCATCAACAACCTGGCGTACGGGTTCCCGTACGACGACGTGGCGGGCCAGTCCTCGTTCGTCTCCCACGGCGACCCGCAGTGGCTCCTGGTGGCGGTCGGCTGGTGACCGGTCCCCGGTGTGGCGGCTTCCGGGCCGTCACGCCGGGGTTTGCCCCAGGCCGGCCAGGAAGATGTCGATGCCGGCCAGGAACTGCTCGCGGTCGTCGTGGTCGCGCAGCCGTGCCGCGGCCTTGCGCACGAACGGGTACCGCTCCGGGTCGAGGTCGTCCCACTGGGCCGCGACCTCGGCCAGGAAGGCCGACCGGTCGGCGTCGCCGGCGGTGAGGAGCCGGGCGTTGGCGGCGTTCTGCCCGGCGACGCCGAGGACGTAGTTCACGAGCGCGCCCGCGGCGTCGAAGAGCGTCCGCTCGGGAACGCCCAGCGCGTCGAGCAGCCCGCCGATGCGCTCGTAGATCGCCAGGAGCGCGGGGCGCCATGGCTCCCGCGAGAGCTGCGCGCCGACCCAGGGGTGGGCGTCGATCGCGTCGAACAGGCCGAGTGCGACGGTGCGCAGCGCTTCCCGGGGTTCCGCGACCGCGACGTCGCCGGTCATGACGTCCGCGATGACGTCGTCGGTGGCCGCCGCGAGCAGGTCGCTCTTGTTCGCGACGTGGTGGTAGATCGCGCCGTAGCCGGTGCTCAGGTGGGTGGTGAGGGCCCGGAAGGTCAGCGCGCCCTCGCCGCCGGCGTCGAGGAGGTCCTTCGCGGCCTTGACGATCAAGTCCTTCGACAGGCCGTCGGTGCGCCGCTTCGTCATGGGTGCAGTATCGCACGGTTGGATCGGCGATCCAAAGTCGTGCTAGCGTGGTTGGAATGACGATCCAAAATCCTGTGACGATCATCGGAGCAGGCCTCGGCGGCCTGGTGCTGGCCCGCGTCCTCCACCTCCACGGCATCCCGGCGACGGTCTACGAGGCCGAGCCGTCGCCGGCCGCGCGCCGCCAGGGCGGGATGCTCGACATCCACCCCTGGAACGGCCAGCAGGCGCTCGAGGCGGCGGGCCTGCTCGAGGGATTCCGCGAACTCGTCCTGACGGGCCGCGAGTCCTACCGGGTCGTCGACCGCACCGGGGCCGTGCTGGCCGACCGGCCCGACGACGGCACCGGCGAGCGCCCCGAGGTGCAGCGCGGCGAGCTGCGGCAGCTGCTGCTCGACGCGCTGCCGCCCGGCACCGTCCACTGGGGACACAAGGTCACCGGTGTGCGGGCCCTCGGCGAGGGGAAGCACAAGGTGAGCCTGGCCGACGGCACCACCGTCGTCACGAGCCTGCTCGTCGGCGCGGACGGCGCGTGGTCGCGGGTGCGTCCGGTGGTTTCCGACGCCATTCCTGCCTACGTCGGGTTTTCCGTCGTCGAGACGTTCCTCTTCGACGGCGACACCCGGCATCCGGCCGCCGCGAAAGTGGTCGGCGCCGGGTCGCTGTTCGCGCTGGCGCCGGGCAAGGGAATCCTGGCCCACCGGGAAAGCGGCGGGACCCTGCACGCGTACACGCAGCTCCGGAAGCCCGCGGACTGGCTGGACGGTGTCGATCCCGCGCGGGTCGTCGACGAGTTCGCCGGCTGGGCCCCCGAGCTGACGGCCCTGATCACCGACAGCGACGTACCGCCGGTCCTGCGCCGCCTGTTCACCCTGCCGGCCGGACACCGCTGGGACCGGGCACCGGGCGTGACCCTCCTCGGCGACGCGGCCCACCTCATGCCCCCGAACGGCGAAGGAGCCAACCTGGCCATGCTGGACGGCGCCGAGCTCGGTCAGGCCCTCGCGGCGCACCCGGACGACGTCGAGACCGCGCTGGCGGAGTACGAAGGGCGGATGTTCGAGCGCGCGGCGGCCGAAGCGGGCGACGAGGACATCTACGCCGTCATGTTCGGCGATGACGCGCCCCACAGCATGGCCGCCCTGCTGACCGGGGCCGAGCAGCAGGTGGGACCAGGTCTACCCTGATCGGTGATGACCGAGACACAGGCACCCAGGGCGTACCAGATCCGCACCTTCGGCTGCCAGATGAACGTGCACGACTCCGAGCGGCTCGCCGGGCAGCTCGAAGACGCCGGGTACGTCCCCGTCGACCACGGGGCCAAGCCCGACCTCATCGTGTTCAACACCTGCGCCGTCCGGGAGAACGCGGACAACAAGCTCTACGGCACCCTCGGGCACCTGCGGCCGGACAAGATCGCCAACCCCGAGCTGCAGATCGCCGTCGGGGGGTGTCTCGCGCAGAAGGACCGCGGGGAGATCGTCAAGCGGGCGCCGTGGGTCGACGTCGTCTTCGGGACCCACAACATCGGGTCGCTGCCGACGCTGCTGGAGCGCGCGCGGCACAACGCCGAGGCCGAGGTCGAGATCCTCGAATCGCTCGAGACCTTCCCCTCGACGCTGCCCGCGCGGCGCGAGTCGTCCTACGCGAGCTGGGTGTCCGTTTCGGTCGGGTGCAACAACACCTGCACCTTCTGCATCGTCCCGGCGCTGCGCGGCAAGGAACGCGACCGGCGGCCCGGCGAGATCCTCGCCGAGGTCGAGGCGCTCGTCGCCGAGGGCGTGCTCGAAGTCACGCTGCTCGGCCAGAACGTGAACTCCTACGGCGTCGAGTTCGGCGACCGGCTGGCCTTCGGGAAGCTGCTGCGCGCGGCCGGCACCATCGACGGCCTGGAGCGCGTGCGCTTCACCTCGCCGCACCCGGCGTCCTTCACCACCGACGTCATCGAGGCCATGGCCGAGACGCCGAACGTGTGCCACCAGCTGCACATGCCGCTGCAGTCCGGCTCCGACCGCGTGCTGCGCGAGATGAAGCGGTCCTACCGCTCGGCGCGGTTCCTGAAGATCCTCGACGAGGTCCGCGCGGCGATGCCGGACGCGGCCATCACCACCGACATCATCGTCGGCTTCCCCGGCGAGACCGAGGAGGACTTCCAGGCCACGCTCGACGTCGTCGAGCAGGCGAGGTTCTCCAGCGCCTTCACCTTCCAGTACTCGATTCGCCCCGGCACGCCGGCCGCGACGATGCCGGACCAGCTGCCCAAGGCCGTCGTGCAGGAGCGCTACGAACGCCTGGTCGAGCTGCAGAACGCGATCTCCTGGGAAGAGAACAAGAAGATCGTCGGCCGCCGGGTCGAGCTGCTCGTCGCCGCGGGTGAGGGGCGCAAGGACGCCGAGACGCACCGGATGAGCGGCCGGGCCCGTGACGGCCGCCTGGTGCACTTCACCCCGGGCGACGCCCAGGTCCGTCCCGGTGACGTCGTCGAGACGGTCGTGACCTACGGCGCCCCGCACCACCTGGTCGCCGACGGCGACCTGCTGTCCCACCGGCGCACGCGCGCCGGCGACAACGCGGAGGCGGGGCTCCGGCCGAAGACGAGCGGCGTCACGCTGGGCTTGCCGGGCTTCGGTGCCCCGGCCGCGCAGCCTGAGCCGGTGAGCGGGTGTGCGCTGTGACGGAGTCCAAGGGCAACGGCGAGCTGGCCGAGCTGGCCGCCGAGATCGACGAGGTGGGCGACCGCGCGTCGCGCACGGTGGAGCTGGGCCGGCGCGGGTTCACCATCGCGGTGTTCTCGTTCGTGCTGCTGATCTGCCTGCTCCTGCCGTGGGTCGGCGAGTACGCGGGCTGGCGGGTGCTGGCCGGCGAGGGCGGCGGCATCCCGCAGCTGTTCGCGGCGACGTCGACCGGCGTCGGCATCATCGCGTCGGCGCTGGCACTGGTGACGCGCCGCTGGTGGCTGGCCTGGGTGTGCGCCGCCGGCGGCTGGTTCGCGTCGGTGGACGGGCTGCTGGCCATCTGGTCGCAGCAGTCGTCGCACGCGAGCGGAGCCGCGGGCGGCGGACCCGGGTACGGCCTGATCATCGGCTGGATCGCGACGATCTGCCTCGCGGTGTCGTGGATGCGGACGGCGTTCTCGCGGAACTGAGTCAGATCACGACGATGCCGATCAGGCTCGACACGACGCCGACGTAGAGCTCGGTTTCGGGGTGGAAGACCCGCAGCGTGACGTTCGCGCGGATCCGGAAGCTCACGCTGAACCGGAACACACCGTTGGGCTTGCAGGTACCGGTGGTCAGGTCGACCCAGACGCCGGCTTTGAGCTGCTGCACGATCACCGGTTCGCCACCGGAGACGCTCTCCTGCCCGCCCAGGTCGGCGAACGAGCCCTTGATCTTCGTCTCTTCGCCGACCTTGACGCGGGTCTTGTCGGCCTTCGCCTCGAGCTTGGCCTTGTGCTTCTTCTTGCCCTGAACGGCGGCGGGAGCGGGACCAGCGGCCGCCAGAGCGACGGTCGGCGCGGCGAGCGCGACGGTGCAGGCGATGACCAGTGCGGACACGAGGTTCGATGGCTTGCTCATGATCGAAGTGGAGCACCGGCGCGGCGGGAAAGCGCCGGAAAGCCCCCGGTCGTGACGTGGGACCGCCCCCTCCGGGTGACGCGTTAACCGTCCGCTTGCCGACTGGCTTGCGCGTGTGCGTGGCCCGGGGTGTCAGGCGCTGCCTGCTCCGCGGCGAGTGGCGACTTGCCGCTGTCCCCACTGACTCAATCGCTTCCAGTGGGGTATTCGCGGCCTCGCCCGAACTGCCGGCCGGTGGTGGAGCGAGCCGGATCCGGGGCCCGCGCGCGGCCCGCCCTCCCTGGGGGCTGCCCCCGCTTCCAGCGTATCGGCGCCCACCGACGGGACCGCCGCAACCGGCGCCGAGCGGCCGGCTTGTCCACATCACGGCGGTGCTGTGGACAAGCCGGCCGGTGGAAGCTCAGCGGTAGGTGACCACGGCCTTGGAGCGGTCGGCGACCAAGGCCTTGGCGGCCTGAGCGGTCGGCGACAGCGGCCTCAGTGGCCGGCGACCACGGCCGCAGGCCGAACGAACTCGGCGGTAAGCGACCACGGCCGCAGGCCGAAAGAACCTCAGCGGCAAGCGACCACGACCGCCAGCTGAAGCTCAGCGGTCGGCGAGCACGGCCGTCGGCCGGCGAAACCTCCGTGGCTGGCGACCATGGCTGCCGGCCGGCGAAACTTCAGTGGCCGGCGACCGCGGCCGCCAGTCAGCCAAACCTCAGTGGCCGGCGACCATGGCCGCCGACCGGCGAAACCTCAGTGGCCGGCGACCACGGCCGCCGGCCGGCGAAACCTCAGCGGTCCGCTACCGCAGCCTCCGCGGCCTGCAGCCACTCACGCCACTGGGCGGCCTGCTCATCCGCCTTCTTCGCCCTACGCTCATCCCCGGCCGCCCGAGCCTTGGCCGCCTGGGACTCGAACTGCTCCACTCGCTCGCGGAACTGGGCCGCGCGGGCCTGGGCCTCCGGGTCGGTGCGGCGCCAGCGGCTGTCTTCGGCGGACTTGACCGTGTCCTGGACCGCCTTCAGGCGGCCGTCGAGCTCGCGGATCCGCTCGCGGGGGACCTTGCCGATCTCGTCCCACTGCTCCTGGATCTTGCGCAGCGCGTTCTTCGCCGCCTCCAGGTTCGCGGCCGCGTCGATCTTCTCGGCCTCGACCAGCAGCTCCTCCTTGCGGGACGCGTTCTGTGAGAACTCCGCGTCGCGCTCGGAGAACACCGAGGAGCGGCGGGCGAAGAACTTGTCCTGCGCCGCGCGGAACCGCTGCCACAGCGCTTCGTCGCTGTCCTTCGGCGCCCGGCCGGCGGCCTTCCACTCCGTCATCAGGTCCTTGTAGCGGCCCGCGGTCTCGCCCCAGTCCTCGGACTCGCTGATGGCCTCGGCCTCGGCGATGAGCTCTTCCTTGCGCGTCTTCGCTGACGCGCGCTGCTTGTCGAGCTCGGCGAAGTGCGACCCGCGCCGCCGGTTGAAGCCTTCGCGGGCCTTGGAGAACCGCTTCCACAGCTCGTCGTCGGTCTTGCGGTCGACGCCCTTGACCGTCTTCCACTCGTCGAGGATCGTGCGCAGCCGGTCGCCCGCGGCCTTCCACTGGGTGGAGTCGGCGGCGATCTTCTCGGCTTCTTCGGCCAGCTCCTGCTTCCGGGCGACGGCGGCCGCGCGGGCCACCTCGCGCTCCTGCTTCGCGCTGGCCAGCGCCTTCTCGGCGTGCCCGATGACGTACTCCAGGCGCGCGGCGAGCGCGGCCAAGTCGCCGACCACCGCGGCTTCGGCCAGGCCGTCGCGGATCTGGGTGGCGCTCGACAGCGCGTGCTTCGGGTCGCCGGCGCCGGAGGCCAGCCGGGTCTCCAGCAGCTCGACCTCGGTGCGCACGTCGTCGAAGCGGCGGGCGTAGTGCACCAGGCCCTCGTCGGGACTGCCTGCCTGCCAGACGCCGACCGCGCGCTCGCCCTCGGCGGTGGTGACGTAGACGGTGCCCTCTTCGTCGATGCGGCCCCAGGTGGACGGGGTGGTCTCGGCGAGCGGCACGGGCGGGGCGGCGTGCCCGGCGTGCAGCGCGTGCGGCACCGGGTGCGGGGCCGGGGTACCGGTGGAAGTGTTCTCCTGGGCCATCGCAGGCTCCTTATCGCCTGTACGCCCGCTGGTGCGGGCGCCCCGCCGCGGAAGCGGGGCCGGGTAGTGCGGTCGTCACGGGCCGTGCTCGGATGCTACGGCCCCTCGCGGCATTCAAGCAGCTCAGCGCGCACCGTGGTACTGGATGGGCCACTCGAAGCTCGTGATCCTACTTCCGGTGGACGCTCCGTGGCGGCCCGCCGGTATCGTCAGCCGCCGTGAACAGCCAGATCGTCCCGGTCGCGGTGGTCGGGCCGACGGCCACCGGCAAGACCGCGCTCGCCGTCGAGCTGGCCCTCGAACTGGGCGGCGAAGTCGTCAACGCCGACGCGCTCCAGCTCTACCGCGGCATGGACATCGGCACCGCGAAAGCCACCGAAGCCGAGCGCCGCGGCGTCCCGCACCACCTCCTCGACGTGCTGGATGTGACCGAGACGGCGTCCGTCGCGGCCTACCAGCGCGACGCGCGCGCCGAGATCGAGCGGCTCCTGGCCGGGGGCAAGGTGCCGGTGCTGACCGGCGGGTCCGGGCTCTACGTCCAGGCGGTGCTCGACGACCTGCGGTTCCCGGGCACCGACCCGGTGGTGCGCGCCCGGCTGGACGCCGAAGCCGTCGAAGCCGGCACTCCCGCCCTCTACACCCGGTTGAGTGAACGCGACCCGGCCGCCGCGGCCGCGATCCTGCCGACCAACACACGCCGGATCGTGCGCGCGCTCGAGGTCATCGAGATCACCGGCGCGCCGTTCTCGGCGAACCTGCCGAAGCCCGGCCCGGCCCGCTACGACACGGTCGTGATCGGCGTCGACCGGGAAGCGGGCGAGCTCGACGAGCGCGTCGACGAACGCGTCCGGCGGATGTTCGCCGCCGGACTGGTCGATGAAGTCCGCGCGCTCCTGGAGCGGGGTCTGCGCGAAGGCAAGACGGCGTCACGGGCGCTGGGGTACCAGCAGGTGCTCGCCGAGCTGGACGGCGAAGGCGACTTCGAGGCGGCCGCCGCGGCGACGGCGCAGGCCACCCGGCGCTTCGTCCGGAAGCAACGGTCCTGGTTCCGGCGCGACAAACGGATCCATTGGTACGACGGCGCGGAAACCGGGCTGGCCGCACGCGTCCTGGATACCCTGGGCCGGTAATCTTGCCCCTATGGGCGGAATCGAGTTCCTCAAGGGGCACGGCACGCAGAACGACTTCGTGCTGCTCCCCGACCCGGCGGGCCGCCTCGAGCTGACCGAGGCGAGGGTCGCCGCGCTGTGCGACCGCCAGCGCGGCCTCGGGGCCGACGGTGTGCTCCGCGTCGTCCGCGCCGCGGCGCTGGACATCCCGTCCGAGGGCGAGTGGTTCATGGACTACCGCAACGCCGACGGGTCGATCGCCGAGATGTGCGGCAACGGCGTGCGGGTCTTCGCCCGCTACCTCGTCGACGCCGGTCTCGCGACCGAGGGCGAGTTCGTCATCGGCACCCGGGCCGGCGACCGCCCGGTGGTGGTGCACCCGGACCGTT
Organism: Amycolatopsis sp. NPDC114505; assembly: GCF_055633615.1. Lineage (NCBI taxonomy): Bacteria > Bacillati > Actinomycetota > Actinomycetes > Pseudonocardiales > Pseudonocardiaceae > Amycolatopsis > Amycolatopsis sp. NPDC114505. The sequence continues at coordinate 229,970 of NZ_JBVKDV010000002.1, forward strand.
CGGTGACGGTGTGGATGGGACCGGCGACGATCACCGGCACGTCGGTGACGGTGGTGGCCGGCCGGCCGTTCTCGGGTGTGGCGGTGAACGTCGGCAACCCGCACCTGGTGTCGGTGCTCGACGACGTCGACGTCGCCGACCTCGATCTGCGCGACCAGCCCGACTTCGACCACGACGTCTTCCCGCACGGGGTCAACCTCGAGTTCGTCAACCGCATCGGCGAGGGCGCGCTGCGGATGCGCGTGCACGAGCGCGGCGTGGGGGAGACCCGGGCGTGCGGCACGGGCACGGTGGCCGCGGTGGCGGCGGCGCTGCACCTGGCGGGCACGGACACGGGAGCGTCCACGGTGGACATCCCGGGCGGACGGCTCGAGGTGACGGTGGCGCGCGGCGAGTCGACGCTGTCCGGGCCCGCGGAGATCGTGGCGCGCGGCGAGCTCGACGAAGCCTGGTGGGCCGCCGCCGGTTCGTGACGGCGTCAGCCGGTTTCGAGGGCGTTCAGGATCTTCCAGGTGTGCCAGTGCGAGTCGTGCTCCTGACAGAGCAAGGAAACGGCGGTCAGCACCGCCACGAGCGCGTTGGTGTGCGTGACCTGGCCCGGCGCGGTGATGTGGTGGCTGGTCACCTGCTGGCTGAAACTCGTCGGGGCGGGCGCTCCGCTGCCCGGCGACCACGGTGTCATGGCGTTCAGCAAGGGCATCACGGTGGCCAGTTCGCGCAAGATGCCGAGCGAAGCGAAGAAGGACAACCCCGCGCTGCGGGCTCGTTCCGACAACGTCTGGACGCGGCTCGGCGCCGGGGCGTGGCTGTGCCGATCGCCGTAGACGATCGTGAACGCGGTGCGGGCAAGCTCGTCGATGAGGTTCGCGGCCGCCGACTGAGCCGGTGCCGGAAGATCGAGACGAAGTGCCCGGACCGCTTCCCGGGCGACCCGGACCGACGGTGCCGCCGCGGGGGCCCGGTCCACCTCGTCCAGGCGGCTGTCGCAGTGGTCGAGGATCGGCTCGCGGCGGTCGTCGAGAACGGCGTGGACCGAGGCTGTTTCGTCGTCGTGGGCGGCCAGGAGCAGCTTGACGGTTTCCGGGTCGGGCACCCAGGCCAGGGGAACGCCGTGCGCCAACGAGAGCCGGACGGCCGCGAAGTAGTCGACGTCCGCCTTGCCATCGGAGACCCAGTTCGGCGGAGCGGCCCGCCGATGGAGCTCGTCGACCCTCTTGCCCGAGGCCCTGGCCGTTCGTTCGACCCAGGGCCAGAACCCGTCGATCGCGCGTCCGATGGAGTCCGCCAGCTGCTGCGTGGGCTCGGGGGCCGGCTCGGCCGCAGCCGGTTGGACCAAGGGCCGGAACGGTCGCAGCAGGTCAGCGACGGCGAACACGAACTCGTCTCCGGTCGCCGCGGGACGCTCCCCGCCCGGCGCATCCGTACTCATGGCGAGAGATTAACGGTCCGGCCCGGCGGAATTCCCGTTTCCGCGGCAGGAATTCCGCCGGGCCCACCGGCGTCAGATCTTCGCTTGCACCGAGAAGTCGCCTTCGCGCGTCTCCACCGACGTGATCGCGCCCGCGAGACGGATGTCCGGCTCGATGCCCGCGAACCGGGCCAGCACCTCGGCCGGGCCGGTCACCGTCAGCGTCTCCACCGCCGTCCGCATCGACACCTTCGCGTCCGTCTTCGCCCGGCGCACCGCGGCGATCACCTCGCCGGCCAGCGTCAGCAGTTCCGGATCGCCCTCGGACGCCGACGCCGCGGGCCAGGACGCCCGGTGCACCGAACCCTCCTGCCACCACGACCAGACCTCCTCGGTCGCGAACGGCAGGAACGGCGCGAACAGCCGCAGCACCGCCGACAACGCCGTCACCAGCGCGGCCTGGGCCGACTGCGCTCCCGCCGGCCCGCTGTCGCCGTACGCGCGGCCCTTCACCAGCTCGACGTAGTCGTCGCAGAACGTCCAGAAGAACGTCTCCGTCACCTGCAGCGCCCGCGCGTAGTCCAGTGCCTCCAACGCCGCCGTCGCCTGCTCGACGACGACGGCCAGTGAAGCCAGCAGCGCCCGGTCCAGCGGCTCCGTGGCGACCGCGTCCGGCGTCGGCACGCCGAGACCGAGCACGAACCGGCTCGCGTTGAGCAGCTTCGTCGCCAGGCGGCGGCCGACCTTCATCTGGCCTTCGTCCACCGCCGTGTCGACGCCGGGGCGCGCGCTCGCCGCCCAGTACCGCACCGCGTCGGAGCCGAAGCGCTCCAGCAGGTCCACCGGTGTCGTCACGTTGCCCTTGGACTTCGACATCTTCTTGCGGTCCGGGTCGAGCACCCAGCCCGCGATCGACGCCGCCCGCCACGGCAGCACGCGGTGCTCCAGCTCCGCACGCACCGCCGTCGAAAACAGCCAGGTGCGGATGATCTCGTGCGCCTGCGGCCGCAGGTCCATCGGGAAGACCCGCTCGAACAGGTCGTCGTCGAGGCTCCAGCGGCCGACGATCTGCGGCGTCAGCGACGACGTCGCCCACGTGTCCATCACGTCCGCCTCGGCGACGAACCCGCCCGGCACGCCGCGCTGGTCTTCGGTGAAGCCCGGCGGGACGTCGCTGCTCGGGTCGACCGGCAACGCGGTGTCGTCCGGCAGCAGACGCGCGTCGTAATCCGGCTCACCATGGGGATCGACCCGGTACCACAACGGGATCGGCACGCCGAAGAACCGCTGGCGGCTGACCAGCCAGTCGCCGGCCAGGTTCTCGACCCACGACGAGTAGCGCACCTTCATGTGCTTCGGCACCCAGTTCAGCTCTTCGCCGCGGGCCAGCATGCGGCTCCGGAACGCCTCGTCGGTGCCGCCGTTGCGCAGGTACCACTGCCGGCTGGCCACGATCTCCAGCGGCCGGTCGCCCTGTTCGTAGAACTTCACCGAGTGCGTGATCGGCCGCGGTTCCCCGTGCAGGGCACCGGATTCGCGCAGCAGCCGGACCATGATCTCGCGTCCCGTGTGGACGGTCTTGCCGACCAGCGGCGCGTACGCCTCCGCCGGCACGCCGTGCGGCGCGTCGGGCAGGAACCGGCCGTCGCGCCCCAGGACCACCCGCGTCGCCAGGCGCAGCTCGCGCCACCACGTGATGTCGGTGATGTCGCCGAAGGTGCAGACCATCGCGATGCCGCGGCCCTTTTCGGGATCCGCCAAGTGGTGTGCCACCACCGGCACCTCGACTCCGAACACCGGCGACCGCACGGACTTCCCGAACAGCGGCTTGAAGCGCTCGTCGTCCGGGTGCGCGACCAGCGCGACGCACGCGGGCAGCAGCTCCGGCCGGGTCGTCGCGATCACGACGTCCGAGCCGTCCTCGGCCGTGAACGCGAGGTCGTGGAACGCACCGGGGCGTTCGCGGTCCTCCAGTTCGGCTTGTGCGACGGCGGTGCGGAAGCTGATGTCCCAGAGCGTCGGCGCTTCGGCCTGGTACGCCTCACCCCGTCCGAGGTTGCGCAGGAACGCGCGCTGCGAGATCAGCCGCGAGTCGTGGCCGATCGTCTGGTAGGTCATCGTCCAGTCGACCGACAGCCCGAGCTGCCGCCACAACGCCTCGAACGCCTTCTCGTCGGTCACGGTCAGGGTTTCGCACAGCTCGACGAAGTTCCGCCGCGAGATCGAGACCACGTCCTTGCCCGGCTTCTCCGGGGCGCGGAAGGCCGGGTCGTAGGGCAGCGACGGATCGCAGCGGACGCCGAAGTGGTTCTGCACGCGACGTTCGGTCGGCAGGCCGTTGTCGTCCCACCCCATCGGGTAGAACACCTCGAGCCCGCGCATCCGCTTGAACCGCGCGAGAACGTCGGTGTGGGTGAAGGAGAAGACGTGCCCGATGTGCAGCGACCCGCTGACCGTCGGCGGCGGCGTGTCGATCGAGTAGACCTCTTCGCGCGTCTTCGTGCGGTCGAAGCGGTAGGCGCCGGTGGACTCCCATACGGGTACCCACTGGGCCTCCAGACCGTCGACACCGACCTTGTCCGGGACTCGCGGGCGCTCGTAGGGAGTACTCATGAACCAACTCTAGGCGGCGGGAGAACCGCTTTTCGCCGCGGTCGGCAGATCGCGCATGTGCCGCAGGGGCGAGCACACCACCCACAACGCCGAGGCCACCTCGCCGGCGAGCGCCACCCACAGCGCGCCGTGCAGCCCGAGCACTTCGCCGAGCGCGCCGCCCAGCAGGCCGCCGAGCGGGATCGTGCCCCAGACGACGAACCGGACGCTCGCGTTCATCCGGCCGAGCAGCCGGTCCGGGCAGATCGCCTGCCGGTAGGAGACCTGCGCGACGTTGTAGGTGACGAGGCCGAACCCGCCGAGGACCAGGCCGGCCCCGGCGAGCACGAGGCGCCAGCCCGGCGCGGCGAGGGCGAGCATGAGCTGGCCGGGCCAGGTGAACAGCGGGACCAGCCAGATCGCCCGCGCCTGGCCGAGCCGCCGGGTGACCGCGCCGGAGCAGAGCGCGCCGAGGATCCCGCCCGCGCCGCCGGCCGCCAGCAGCACGCCGACCGCGGCCGGCGGCAGCCCGGCGACCCGCGTCAGGAACAACACCTGCACGGCGGCGAGCGCGCCGCCGAAGAAGTTCGCCGTCGCCGTGCACGCCACGATCGCGCGCAACGGCTTGTCGGAGAAGACGAACCGCAGCCCCTCGACGATCTGCGGGAGCAGCCGGGCGTGGACGCCGCGGTCCGGCTCGGGGTCCCTCGCGCGGATGCGGAGCAGGCACAGCGCCGACGTCAGGAAGCCGAGGCCGGTGACGAGCACCGTGTTCGCCGCGCTGATGAGCTGGACCAGCACGCCGGCCGCGCTCGGCCCGGCGATCTGCGCGGTCGACTGGACGGCCTGCAGCTTCGCGTTGCCCTCCACCAGGCGCTCCCGGCCGACGAGCGAAGGCAGGTACGACTGGTACGCGATGTCGAAGAACAGCGTCGCGATGCCGACGAGCAGGACGACCACCAGCAGCTGCGCGAGCGTCAGCACGCCCGCCCACCAGGCGATCGGCACGCTCAGCAGCAGCGCGAACCGGGTGAAGTCGGCGGTGAGCATCACCCGGCGGCGGCTCAACCGGTCGACCCACACCCCGGCGGGCAGCCCGAGCAGCAGGAAGGCGAGCGTCTCGGCCGCGGCCAGCAGACCCATCTCGAACGGCGTCGCGGCCAGTGTCACCGCGGCCAGCAGCGGGACGGCGGTGTTGCCGACGAACGTGCCGAGCTGACTGGCCGTGTCGCCGGCGAAGAGCCGCCTGAAGTCGGCGTGGCGGAAGAGTGACCCCCTGTGCATGGCTCCCGAGTCTGGCCCGAGTGATTGGAAAGTGTCAATCACTGTTCGCTCTAGGCTGTGCGCGTGCCGCCCGAGAAACGACGTACCGCCAGCGAAGCCGAGGCCGCCGCCCTGGCCTCCGGAATACGGCTGCGCATCATCCGGTTGACCTTCTCGGAGGCGCTCACGAACAAGGAGCTCGCCGAGCGGCTCGGGCGGGACCCGGCGACCACCCTGCACCACGTGCGCAAGCTCGTCGAGACCGGGTTCCTGGCCGCGCAGCCGCCGCGCCGCGGAGCCCGGGGCGCGAAGGAAATTCCGTATCTTTCGACGGGGCTGTCGTGGACACTCGACTCATGCGGTGATCAGGGTGTGAAGCAGGCGGCGCTCGAGGCCTATCTGGCCGAGATCGCCGATACCGGTCTCGAGGAAGTGCGTCAGACGCGCCTCGTCGTCCAGGTGGCCCCTGAGGAGCGGGAAGAGCTGGAAACCCGGCTCGACGCCCTGTTCGAGGAGTTCCGCGCGCGCCCCCGCCGTCCCGGCGCCGAGCGCACCGCGGTCTACCTCGCCACCTATCCCAGCACGTAAAAGTTCGGTTCCCGCGGCGAATCGTGGGAACATGGAGGCACGATGACAGAACTGACACACACCGAAGACCACGACGACGACCTGTACGACCCGTCGACAGGCGAGATGGAGCTCGAGGACCGCGCGTCCCTGCGGCGCGTCGCGGGACTGTCCACCGAGCTCGACGACGTCACCGAGGTCGAGTACCGGCAACTGCGGCTCGAACGCGTCGTACTGGTCGGCGTGTGGACCGAGGGCACCGCCCTGCAGTCCGAGGCGTCGCTGGCCGAGCTGGCGCGCCTGGCCGAGACGGCGGGCTCGGAAGTCCTCGAAGGGCTCATCCAGCGGCGGACCAAGCCGGACCCGGCCACCTACATCGGCTCGGGCAAGGTGCGGGAAGTCCGCGACATCGTCGTTTCGACCGGCGCCGACACCGTGATCTGCGATGGCGAGCTCTCGCCGGGCCAGCTGCGGCAGCTCGAGGAGAAGGTCAAGGTCAAGGTCATCGACCGGACCGCCCTGATCCTCGACATCTTCGCCCAGCACGCCCGGTCCAAGGAGGGCAAGGCGCAGGTCGAGCTGGCCCAGCTGCAGTACCTGATCCCGCGGCTGCGCGGGTGGGGTGCGTCGCTGTCCCGGCAGGCCGGTGGCCGCGCCGGTGGCGCGAACGGCGGCGTGGGCCTGCGTGGTCCCGGTGAGACCAAGCTCGAGACCGACCGGCGGCGGATCAACAAGCGCGTGGCGAAGCTGCGCCGGGAGATCGCCGCCATGGACACCATCCGCGAGACCAAGCGCGGGCGGCGGCTGGCCAACGAGGTGCCCAGCGTGGCGATCGTCGGCTACACCAACGCCGGCAAGTCGAGCCTGCTCAACGCGCTGACCGGGGCCGGGGTGCTGGTGGAGGACGCCTTGTTCGCCACCCTCGACCCGACCACGCGGCGCGCGCAGACCGCGGACGGGCGTGGTTACACGCTGACCGACACCGTCGGGTTCGTGCGGCACCTGCCGCACCAGCTGGTGGACGCGTTCCGCTCGACGCTCGAGGAGGCGGCGGACGCCGACCTGCTCGTGCACGTGGTGGACGGGGCCGACCCGGCGCCGGAGGAGCAGGTCAGCGCCGTGCGCGAGGTGCTCGGCGAGATCACGCGCAAGCGCAACGAGCCGCTCCCGCCGGAGCTGCTGGTGATCAACAAGATCGACGCGTCCGACGAGGTCAGCCTCGCCCGGCTGCGGCACGCGCTGGCCGGCTCGGTGCCGGTCTCGGCGCGGACCGGGGCGGGCATCGCGGAGCTCGTCGAGGTGATCGCCGAGCGACTGCCCCGGCCGGAGGTCACGGTCGACGCCCTCGTGCCCTACGCGCGCGGCGAGCTGGTCGCGCGGGTGCACGCGGAAGGCGAGGTGCTCGAAGAGGAGCACGCCGAGGACGGCACGCGCCTGCTGGCGCGGGTCCGCCCGGATCTCGCCGCGGCTTTGCGGGAGTACGAGACCAACTCGACCCGGGCCTGAGACGTCTACATTCCAGTGTGCGATCGGCGTGATCGCACACTGGAATGTTTTCGGAGGTGGCTGGGTGCGCTGGGTGGTCGCGACGGCGGCGGGGTTCTTGGCGTTGTCGAGCGGGCCTTCACCGGCGTCGGCGGCGGAAACGCCGCAGCCGTTGTGCTCGGTGAAGGACTCGCGCATCGGCGAGCTGTCCGGCCTGGTTTCCGACGGCTCGAAGCTCTACGCGATCAACGACGGCGGCACCAAGGTCCAGGTGTTCGTCCTGGGCCGGGACTGCAAGGTCCAGAAGGTCCTGTCCGACAAGACGGACCCGTTCGACGTCGAAGACCTGGCCCGCACCCCCGACGGGACGCTCTGGCTGTCCGACACCGGCGACAACAAGAAGGGCCGGCTGACGGTCGCCCTCCTGGAGATGAGCCCGGCGGGCAAGGTGACCGTGCACCGGCTCACGTACCCGGACGGCCAGCACGACACCGAAGCGCTGATCATGGACAAGGCGGGAACGCCGTACCTGATCACCAAGGACATCCTCGGCGAGGCCAAGGTGTACCGGCCTTCGGGGCCGCTGGCCAGTCCCGGGCCGACCAACCTGGAGAAGGTCGGCACGGTGAAGATCTCCGAGACCGACACGCCGGGCGGCCCGGTGGGTTCGTTCGGCTCGGTGCTCGTGACGGGCGGCGCGTCTTCGGCCGACGGAAACGTCGTGGCGCTGCGGACTTACACCGACGCGTACGTGTACGCGGTTCCCGACGGCGACGTGCTGGCCGCGCTGCAGCGGACGCCGGTCCGGATCCCGCTGCCGGGGGAGAAGCAGGGCGAGGCGATCGCGTTCGACCCCGACGGGACGCTGCTTTCGGGCAGTGAGGGGGTCGGCGAGCCGATCCGCGCGGTGAAGGGCGCGGCGGCGCTGGCTCCTCCCGTGTCGGCTTCGGCGGACGGCAAGCCCGCGTCGAGTGCGAGCGGCGGTGCGTCGGACGGCGGGGGAGTGCCGGTGCTGCCGGCGGCGGGGATCGCGGTCGCCGTGGTGGGCCTCGGCTGGTTCGGCTTCACCAGGCTGCGCCGCCGCCGCGCCTGACGCGGTCGCCGTCCGGCGGACGGCCGGCCCCTCCGAGCGGTGCGGGGCGCGGCCGGCGTGGCCGCGCGTCCTGCGCATCGCACGGAGGGGCGAACACGAGCACGTCGTCCGGCTCGGCGGGGGACGGGGCCGGGCTTCCCGTCCTGCCCGCCGGCGGGATCACGCCCGCGGTGGCTCCGCTGCCGATCTCGGCTCCCCACGGCCAAGATCATCCGATCCGGTGAACCTCCCGGGCCGTGCGATAGCCCGGAGGGCACCCCTCAAAGGCGTCGCAGCACGGCGACGACCTTGCCGAGCACCGTCGCGTCGTCGCCGGGGATCGGCTCGTACGCCTCGTTGTGCGGCATCAGCCAGATGTGGCCGCCCTTGCGCTTGAACGTCTTGACCGTGGCCTCGCCGTCGATCATCGCCGCGACGATCTCGCCGTTGTCCGCGTCCGGCTGCTGCCGGACCACGACCCAGTCGCCGTCGGTGATGGCCGCGTCGATCATCGAGTCGCCGGTGACCTTCAGCAGGAACAGCTCACCCTCGCCGACGATCTCCCGCGGCAGCGGGAAGACGTCCTCGATGGCCTGCTCGGCCAGCACCGGGCCACCGGCGGCGATCCGGCCGACCAGCGGCACGTACGCCGCCTTCGGCATGACCGGCTGCTGGTCCATCTCGATGCCCATGGGGTTGTCGTCGGTCGCCGAGAGCACACCGACCGCGCGGGGACGGTTCGCGTCCCGCCGCAGATAACCCTTGCGCTGCAGGGCACGCAGCTGGTGCGAGACCGACGACGTCGACGTCAGCCCGACCGCCTCCCCGATCTCGCGCACGCTCGGCGGGTAGCCGAAGCGGCTCACCCAGCCGCGGATGACGTCGAGGACCTGCTGCTGGCGGACGGTGAGGGTCTCGTCCACGTCGTACACCTCCGGCATGGAGTGCACACTGCCCCCGGGGGACCCACTGGTCCTGCCCGCCTTGTTCTCCTTCGCCACTGCGTCGCCTCCCAGACGTTCGCTGCACGTATCGCGCGCCGGCTGCCGCCCGCCGGGTGCGGGCAGCCTCGCCGGCGGCATCTGCCCGGCAGATGCCCTGGTCACCGACGTTAGCCCCCGGGCACGACGATTTCAAACATCTGTTCGATCGACACGCCGTGTCCGCTCGATTTTGTCGGTGGCAGGTGGTAGACCTTCGCACGGGCGTTCGATAGAACGCCTGTTCGACCTTGATCCACGGGCCGGCCCCGGCCCCGGAAACAGGCGGACACCAGGGTTTCGAGGAGGTTCGGATGTCCATTCTGGCCGAACGCGGGCAGGCCCGCCCGGCGATCCCGGTCCCGGCGCCACCCCGGCCCGTGCGCGTCCTGCGCGGGCGCCGCGGCGAGGTGCAGCGCCCGCCGACACGCGCACGCGTCGTCGCGGGTCGTCGCCCGGCCGGTTCCCCGTGCGCGGCACCGCGCCGGGTGCCGGTGCGGTGGCCGTGGCTCGCCGCGCTCGCCGTCGCGAGCTGCCTCGTGGTCACCGGGCTCGGCGTTTTCGGTGGTGGCGGCGCCGCGAGCGCGCCCGTGCCGGAACAGACGGCCACGGTGTCGGTCGGTCAGGGTGACACCCTTTCTTCGCTGGCCGCGCGGTTCGCGCCGGACAGCGACTCGAGCGCGGTCGTCGCCCGGATCAAGGAGCTCAACCGCCTGGACGAGGCCGTCCTGGTGCCCGGGCTGCCGCTGACGGTGCCGGTCGCCGGTGCCGTCCCCGCGCCGTGATGCCCGCGGACCGGCCGGACGAAGATCACTCGCTCCGGTGAACCTTCCGCTGGGCCGAACCGGTGAACGCCAGCGTCGCCGCGGGATGGTCCGTTCGGTTCTCACCCGGGCGGGGTCGGCCGCGGCCGTGTCGCTTGCGCACGCCCCCGCCGAGTTCTACGCTCGCCCGCTATATGTAGTAGTTACACCGCTGTAGTTGGTCCACAGGTTGGGGTAGACTGGACAGCAGTTGTCCACAGCTGGTCGGCTCTTACCCACCGGATGTCCACAAAACGATCACCAGGTGCAGGGGTGCGTGGTGGCCGGCGGACGTCGACCGGGGCGGTCGGCCGTGAGGGGAAGGTGATCGGCGGATGAGGTGCCCGTTCTGCCGGCATGCGGACTCCCGGGTCGTCGACTCCCGAGAGGTGGATGAAGGCCAGGCGATCCGCCGGCGGCGCTCGTGCGCGTCGTGCGGACGGCGGTTCACGACTTCGGAGACGATGGTGCTCGCCGTCGTCAAGCGGTCCGGGGTCACCGAACAGTTCAGCCGGGACAAGGTGGTGAGCGGCGTCCGCCGCGCCTGCCAGGGCAGGCCGGTCGACGACGACGCGCTGCAGCAGCTCGCGCAGCGCGTGGAGGAGTCGATCCGCTCCGCCGGTCTGGCGGAGATCCCGAGTCACGAGGTCGGCCTGGCCATCCTGGGCCCGCTGCGTGACCTCGACGGGGTCGCCTACCTCCGGTTCGCCAGTGTCTACCGCTCCTTCTCGTCGGTCGAAGACTTCGAGAAGGAGATCTCCGATCTCCGTGAGGCCATGGCGGGTTCTGCTGCCCCGGAGGAGAGCGATCAGCGCGACGACGGTGACTGACCGTCCCGCTGCGGGAGTGAGGGATCGACCGATGACCGAAACCGTGGGAACCGGGGCCGGCGCGGCCGCCGGCAAGAAGAGCAAGGCCACCGGCGGCCTGAGCGTGAAGCGCGTCTTCACGACCGAGGGGAAGCACCCCTACGACCAGGTGACCTGGGAACAGCGCGACGTCGTGATGACGAACTGGCGCGACGGCTCGGTCAACTTCGAACAGCGCGGTGTGGAGTTCCCCGCGTCCTGGTCGGTCAACGCCACGAACATCGTCACCAGCAAGTACTTCCGCGGTGCCGTCGGCAGCCCGCAGCGCGAGCGCAGCCTCAAGCAGCTCATCGACCGCGTCGTGAAGACGTACGTCAAGGCCGCGCGCGACCACGGCTACTTTGCCGCACCGCAGGACCTCGAGATCTTCGAGCACGAGCTCACCTGGATGCTGCTGCACCAGGTCTTCAGCTTCAACTCCCCGGTCTGGTTCAACGTCGGCACGACGTCGAAGCAGCAGGTCTCGGCGTGTTTCATCCTCGCCGTCGACGACACGATGGAGTCGATCCTCAACTGGTATCGCGAAGAGGGCCTCATCTTCAAGGGCGGCTCGGGCGCCGGCCTGAACCTCTCGCGCATCCGCTCCTCGAAGGAGCTGCTCACCTCCGGCGGCACCGCGTCCGGCCCGGTCTCGTTCATGCGCGGCGCCGACGCGTCCGCGGGCACCATCAAGTCCGGCGGCGCCACCCGGCGCGCGGCGAAGATGGTCGTGCTCGACATCGACCACCCGGACATCGAGGAGTTCGTCCGGACGAAGGCGCGGGAAGAGGAGAAGATCAAGGTCCTGCGCGACGCCGGGTTCGACATGGACCTCTCCGGCGCGGACATCTCCTCGGTGCAGTACCAGAACGCGAACAACTCGGTCCGCGTGTCCGACGAGTTCATGCAGGCGGTCGAGAACGGCACCGACTTCGGCCTGCGCGCCCGGCTCACCGGCGAGGTGATCGACCGGACCGACGCGAAGAAGCTGTTCCGCGGCGTCGCCCAGGCCGCGTGGGAGTGCGCCGACCCCGGCATCCAGTACGACGGCACGATCAACGACTGGCACACCTGCCCGGAGTCGGGCCGGATCACCGCGTCGAACCCGTGCAGTGAGTACATGCACCTCGACAACTCGAGCTGCAACCTCGCGTCGCTGAACCTGCTCAAGTTCGTCACGCCCGAGGGCACGTTCGACGCGCCGCTGTTCGCGCGCGCCGTCGAGTTCATCATCACCGCGATGGACGTCTCGATCTGCTTCGCGGACTTCCCGACCGAGCCGATCGCCGACACCACGCGGAAGTTCCGCCAGCTCGGCATCGGGTACGCCAACCTGGGCGCGCTGCTGATGGCGCTCGGCCACGCGTACGACTCCGACGGCGGCCGCGCGCTCGCGGCGGCGATCACGTCGCTGATGACCGGTGTTTCGTACCGGCGCTCGGCGGAGATGGCCCAGGCGGTCGGCGCGTACGAGGGTTACGCGCGCAACGCCGAGTCGCACCAGCGCGTGATGCGCAAGCACGCGGCGGCGAACGAGCTCGTCCGCACCTACCACTCGAACGACGCCGCGGTTCGCGCGCTGGCGACGCAGGAGTGGAAGAAGGGCATCGACATCGGCACGAAGCACGGCTGGCGCAACGCGCAGGCGTCCGTGCTCGCGCCCACCGGCACCATCGGCTTCATGATGGACTGCGACACCACCGGCATCGAGCCGGACTTCTCGCTGGTGAAGTTCAAGAAGCTCGTCGGCGGCGGCTCGATGCAGATCGTCAACCAGACGGTGCCGCGGGCGCTCGAAGCGCTGGGCTACCAGGCGGAGCAGGTCGAGGCGATCGTCGAGTTCGTCGCGCAGAACGGTCACGTCGTCGACGCGCCGGGGCTGCGTCCCGAGCACTACGAGGTGTTCGACTGCGCGGTCGGCGAGCGCTCGATCGCGCCGATGGGGCACGTCCGGATGATGGCGGCGGTGCAGCCGTTCCTGTCGGGTGCCATCTCGAAGACGGTCAACATGCCGGAGACGGCGACGGTCGAAGAGGTCGAGGAGATCTACTTCCAGGGCTGGAAGCTCGGTCTCAAGGCGCTGGCGATCTACCGCGACAACTGCAAGGTCGGCCAGCCGCTGTCGACGGCCAAGAAGGACAAGGCCGTCGCGGAGCCGGAGAAGGTCGTCGAGTACCGGCCGGTGCGCAAGCGCCTGCCGAAGAAGCGCCCGAGCCAGACGGTGTCGTTCACCGTCGGCGGCGCGGAGGGCTACCTGACGGCGGGGTCGTACCCGGACGACGGCCTCGGCGAGATCTTCGTCAAGCTGGGCAAGCAGGGCTCGACCCTCGCGGGCGTGATGGACGCGTTCTCGATGTCGATCTCGGTGGGCCTGCAGCACGGCATCCCGCTCGAGTTCTACGTCTCGAAGTTCTCGAACCTGCGCTTCGAGCCGGCGGGCATGACCGACGACCCGGACATCCGCATCGCGACGAGCGTGATGGACTACCTGTTCCGCCGCCTGGCGCTGGACTACCTGCCGCACGAGAAGCGTTCGCAGCTGGGCATCCTGTCGGCGGACGAGCGCTCGGCGGAGGTGGAGGCGAGCTACGGCACACCGGACCTCGAAACCCTGAGGTCCACAGTGGACTCCTCGCCGGAGCCGCACGCGGAGGAGCCCCTGCACCCGCACCGCGAAGCCCAGACGACGACGGAGCTGATGGAGCTCCGCCTCGGCAAGGCGGCGGACGCCCCGCTGTGCATGACGTGCGGAACGAAGATGCGCCCGGCAGGCTCGTGCTACGCCTGCGAAGGCTGCGGCGCGACGTCCGGTTGTAGCTGACGGTCGAGCTGCGGCAGGCGTTCAGTCGAACGCCTGCTGCAGCTCGGAAACCGGCGGCAGGTCGCCGACGAACTCGAACCGGCCCGCGAGCATTTCGCGAGCTCCGTCCATGAAGGACTTCAACGCGAGCCGCGACAAGGCCGCGCCGATGCTGACGCGGCGGACGCCGATCGCGGCCAGCTGGTCCAGGGTGATCGACGGGTCCGCGAAGCCCATCACGACGTTGACCGGCTTGCCCACCGACGACACCACCGCGCGCATCTCCGACAAAGTCCGCAACCCCGGCGCGTACAGCACGTCGGCGCCCGCTTCTTCGAATGCCTGCAGGCGCTTGATCGTGTCGGCGAAGTCGTTCGCGCCCCACAGCTGGTTCTCGGTGCGGGCCGTGAGCACCACCGAACGCGCCCGTGCCGTCTCGACCGCCGCGCGGACGCGGTCGACCGCCAGGCCGAAGTCGTAGATCGGCGCGTCCGGGTCGCTCGACTGGTCCTCGATCGACACGCCGGCCGCGCCCGCGTCGGCCGCCGCGTCGATCATCTTCGCCGCTTCGGCCGGGTCGTCGGCGAAGCCGTTCTCGAGATCCGCGTTGACCGGCAGGGGCGTCGCCTCGGCGATCTCCCGGACGTTGGCCAGGATTTCCGCCCGGGTCGCGCGGGTCCGGCCCACCACGTTGGCCACGCCGAGGCTCGTCGTGGCCAACGCCTCGTAGCCGAGCCCGGCCAGCAGCCGGGCCGTTCCGGCGTCCCACGGGTTCGGCAGCAGGAGGGGCTCGGGCCGGTCGTGCAGTGCCCGGAACACGTCGGCGGTCGTCATGCGTCCACCTTCCTCCCGCGAGGGCCGGCGGACAATGGTCAGCGGGCCAGGATGCGGTCCACCGCCCCATCGAGGTCGGCCGGCCGCCCGCGCCAGGCGATGAAGTGGTCCGGGCGCACCAGTACCGCGCCGCCGTCCTCGATTCCCGTTTCCCGCAGCCAACCTTCGTCCTCGACGACGTGGACGTCGAAGTCGCCCGCCGGCGGTTCGCCGGGGCCCATGAGCAGGGTGAGCCGGCGCCCGATCAGGTCCAAAGTAGACAAGTCGTCGGCGAGCCAGGCGTGCGGGACCCGTGACCCGGGTGTCCCGTCGAGCACGACGTCCTCGGTGGACGGCAGCCCGGGCCGCGCGTCGAGCACCGCCGCCGACTCGTAGCGGTAGCCGAGGTGGACGACCGGGGCGTTGACGACGCCGGCCGCGGCGCGGGCCGCCGCCGCGGCGGGGCCCTGCTCCCAGTGCAGGCGCGGGTCCTCGAGCCGTCGCAGTGCCTGGTCGAGCGCCAGTGCCGCCACCGGACGGCGTTCGGCTTCGTAGGTGTCGAGCAGTGCCGGACCCGCGGTGCCGTCGAGGACCGCGGCCAGCTTCCACGCCAGGTTGTGCGCGTCGGCGATGCCGGTGTTCGCCCCGAACGCGCCGAGCGGCGGCACCGCGTGCGCCGCGTCGCCGGCGAGAAGAACGCGGCCGGCGCGGAAGCGGTCGGCCAGCAGCCCGCGCACCCGCCACGGCAGCACGCTCAGCACCTCCACCGCGAGGTCCGGGACGCCGACCGCGGCCCGGATCAGCGCGGCGCAGCGCGACGGCGGGAAAGTGTCCGCCGGCTCGTCGCCGAGCTCGGTGTGGAAGATCCAGTCCTTCTCGGCGTCGACGGTCACCAGCATCCCGGGCGACTCGGGGGTCGTGATCGTGCAGTTCGCGAAGTGGTGGCCCTTCGTGTACGGCGTCAGGTCGGCGCGGAAGAGGATGTTGAGCAGGGGCTGCCCCAGCGCGCCCGGGCCCGTCGTGCCGATGCCGAGCGCGGCCCGCACCTCGCTGCGGCCGCCGTCGGCCGCGACCAGGTAGTCGGCGCGCTCCGTCCGCCGTCCGTCCGGGCCGTCGAGGACCGCGGTGACGCCGCTGTCGTCCTGCTCGAACGAAACGAGCGTCGTCGAGTACGCGACGGTCGCGCCGCGTTCGCGGGCCGCGGTGAGGAGCACCGAGTCGAGCCGGTCCTGCGGGCAGGTGCCGCGCAGCACGCTCGGGCTGTGCCGCGACGCGGCGACGTTCGGGCTGTTCGGCACGGCGGGCGGCGTGTCGGGCAGGTCCGCCGCCGCCAGCGTGGAGGCGTAGATCTTGCCGAGGCTGGCGGTGCGCCGGACGGCGACCGCCTCGACGGCGTCGGCGATCCCCGCCTGGCGGAAGAGCTCCAGGGTGCGGAAGCCGAGGCCGGTGGCGCGCGGGTGCGCGGACGGGCCGTCCGCGCGTTCGACGACGAGCGCGGCCACGCCGTGGTGGGCGAGGAAGAGTGCGGTGGACAGGCCGACGGTGCCGCCGCCGGCGATGAGTACGCGAGTCATGCTTGCCCCCAGTGGCTACGGTGTTCTCACTACGGATACACCGTAGCCAATCAGGTACGCTGTTCGCAACGAACCCCCGGGAGGACGACGATGGCGGACGAGCCGGCGCTGGTCTGGGCGAAGGAGCGGCGCAGTCCGCGGCGTCAGGCCCCGAGCGTCGAGCAGATCGTGCGGACGGCGATCACGATCGCCGACACCGAAGGGCTGCCCGCGCTGTCGATGCGCCGGGTCGCGGCCGACCTCGGCTCGGGCACGGCGTCGCTCTACCGCTACGTCGCGAGCCGCGACGACCTGCTGGACCTGATGATCGACGAGGTCAAGGGCGCCGAGACGACCGAGCCCACCGGCGACTGGCGCGCGGACCTGGCGAACATCGCCCGCCAGGTCCGCGCGACGCTGCTGCGGCACCCCTGGCTAAGCGGCGAGATCCCCGGCCGCCCGGCACTGGGGGCGAACTCGCTGCGTCGCCACGAGGCCGCGCTCGCGGCGGCGGCGCCGCTGGCCGGGGACATCACGTTCGTCGCGGGGGCGGTGGACGTCGTGCTGGCGTACGTCTTCGGCACGGTGACGCAGGAGCTGGCGGAGCTGCAGGCCCAGCGCCGGTCGGGCCTGACGAAGGAACAGTGGCAGGCGAGCGTCGGTCCGTACATCCGCGACGTCATCGCGAGCGGCGAGTACCCGCAGTTCTCGCGCCGGGTGATCGAGGGGGCGGACCGGAGCGCGGAGGAGGTCTTCGAGTTCGGCTTGGGCTGTGTCCTGGACGGCATCGCGGCCCGCGCGCCGCGCTGAGCCCGGCCCTCAGCTGCCGGCTTGGAGGATCCACTCGCGCCCGTCGGGATCGCGGACGGTCATCTCGCGGGTCCCGAAGTGGGTGTCCTCGAAGGGGGAGACGACGTCGACGTCGGGTGTCGCGTCGTCCGGGGTCTTGACGACGAGCTTCATCCCGGTCGGCCGGCTCTCGGGCACTTCGGCGACGAAGACGTAGGGCCCGTCGCCGTTGCGCAGCAGTCCCGAGTTGTGGTCGGTCGCGAAGTCGAGCTCGAACCCGAGGGCCTGGAAGAACTTGGCTGTCTTGCCCCAGTTGTGCGTCTCGACGTACACGGCTTCGATGGTCACGGCTGTTCTCCTTCGGTGGCGAGGTACTGGCGAAGCGCCTCGGTGACGAGCGCCGACAGCGACTGCCCGGTGTCGACGGCGTGGTGCTTGACCTCGCGGATCAGGTCCACGGGGAGGTACACGTTGAACTGCTTGACGTCCTTGTCCGCCATGACAGAATGCTAGCATCCTAACTTGGTAGCGCGTCAACCTTCACCGGATCTCCACCGGAGGCGCTCGGGAAATCCACGACCGCGCGGCAGGATCGGGCCCGATGAACTGGTTGCGGGAGTTCGAGGCGGAAGCGGAGCGGCGACGGGGTCGAGAGGACCCGCCCTGGGCACGCGGCGCCCGGCTGCATCCCGACGTCGCGCGCAGCATTCAACGGTTCCAGGTCGGTGAAGCCGGCGACGGCGCCAACCTCATCGCCAAGGCCGGCGACGGCGACTACCTCGCCGCGGTCAGGCTCTTCGTCGCCGAGGAACAGAACCACGCACGGATGCTGGCCGAACTCCTCGCCGCCGCCGGGGTACCGACCATCGAGAAACACTGGTCCGACACCGTGTTCGTGTGGTTGCGGCGGGCCCTCGGGCTGCGGCTGGAGCTGATGGTGCTGCTCATCGCCGAGGTCGTCGCGCTGCGGTACTACCGCGCCCTGCGCGACGGCGCCGACGACCCGCTGGTCACGCAGGTCGCCGCCCGCATCCTCGCCGACGAGGAGCGGCACGTGCCCTTCCACTGCGACCGGCTGCGGATCGGGTTCGCGGGCCTCGCCCGGCCGGTCCGGGCGGCGGTGTTCGGGGCCTGGCGGGTGCTGCTGCTCGGCGTCGCGGTCACGGTCGCCGCCGACCACGGGCCCGCGTTGCACCGGCTCGGCATCGGACGGCTCGTCTTCGTCGCCGACGTGTTCACCGCCTTCGAGGTCGCCCTCGCGCGGATCCGCGGCGAAGAGCCGAAACCGAGGCGGGTGTACGTCCCGAAGCGGGCTCGGCCGCGTGGGCTCGACTAGAGGAGGCTCGCCAGCTCCCGCAGCGACGCGGTGATCCGCTCCGGCGACACGCCCCGCGCCCGCTGGTGCAGGTACAGCTCCGGTGCGAGGGGTGCCAGCAGGATGTCGGCCAGGACGTCGGGATCGGCGGTGCCCGCCGCCAGCACGCGGACGTGGGTGCGCCAGAAGCCGTACGCGCCCGTCGTGAAGCGGGAGTGGCCCACCTCCGTGCCCAGCACCAGGTGCGCGTGCCGCTCCAGCAGGTCCACCATCGCCGCGTAGAACGCCGCCAGCCGCTCGGCCGGCGGTGCGCCCGGGCCCAGTGGCGGGTCGCCGCGGATCAGCGACTCCTGCAGCCGGCGCTCGTGCTCGTCCAGCAGGGCCACGGCGATCGACGCGCGGTCCGGGTAGCGGCGGTAGAGCGTGCCGCGGCCGACGCCGGCCGCGCGGGCGATGTCCTCCATCGTCACGCCGGCGGCGCCGTGGGCGGTGAACAGCTCGTCGGCCGCCGCGAGGATCTTCGCGCGGTTGCGGGCCGCGTCGGCGCGTTCGGGCATGGCGCGAGCCTAGGGAATAAGCGGACGCAGCGTCCAGTTGGCCTCAAGTGGACACCGCGTCCACTTGAGGAGGAATCGTGAGCCACCTGCTGCACCTCGACTCCAGCGCCCGCCGCACGTCGTTCTCGCGCGAGCTGTCCGCGCGCTACGCCTCGACCTGGGAGGGCACCCGCACCTACCGCGACCTCGCCGCCGACCCGGTCCCGGTGATCGGCGAAGCCTGGACCGAAATCTGCGACGCACTCCTGACCGCGAGCATCACCGATCCCGCGCACTACGCCGACATCGTCGAGACCCCAGCGCAGAAGCAGGCTTGGGCGATCGTCGAGCCACTGCTGGCCGAGCTGCTCGAAGCCGACGTCGTCCTGATCGGCGCGCCGATGTACAACTTCTCGATCCCGGCCGCGCTCAAGACGTGGATCGACCAGGTGACGTTCCCGCGGATGTCGTTGAAGGGCAAGGCATTCGTCATCGCCGGCGCCCGCGGAGGGACGTACGCGCCGGGGACGCCGAGAGCACCGTTCGACCACCACGAGCGCTACCTGCGCGACTTCATCGCCGGGCACTACGACGTCGACGACGTCCGGTTCGTGCACGCCGAGCTGACCAACGCCCTGGTCGACCCGCACCTCGCCGCCCGCGAAGCCGACCGCGTGGCTTCCCGTCGTCAGGCCCTCGAAGGCGTCTCATGGGCTGGGTGACGCTCGTCTTCGCCGGGCTGCCGTCTACCTGTCGTGAGCAAGGAACCCGCTCAGCGTCGGCCGGGTGGCCGCGCTGGCCCTGATCGTCGGCGGCGTCGTGCTCGCGCCCGTTACTAATCCGACCAAAAGTAGGCCGGCCCCTGAGCGGCAGGCAACCGTTGCCACGAAAGCCATCCGGCCGTGACTGTGGTCGGATTAGTAACCGACGGCTCAGTACTTCGTGAGCTGCTCCCACAGGAACTCGAACACCAGCGCCCACTTGAACGCCAGCTGCTCGTTGTCCGCCGCGGCGCCGTGGCCGCCTTCGATGTTCTCGTGGTAGCGGACGTCGTGCCCCTGCTCACGCATGAGCGCCACCATCTTGCGGGCGTGGGCGGGGTGCACGCGGTCGTCGCGCGTGGACGTCACGAACAGCGAAGGCGGGTACGCGCGTCCACTGTGGACGTTCTGGTAGGGCGAGTACTTCGAGATGTACTCCCATTCGGCGGCTTCGTCCGGGTCGCCGTACTCGGCCATCCACGACGCGCCGGCCAGCAGCAGGTGGTAGCGGCGCATGTCCAGCAGCGGCACCTGGCTGACGATCGCGCCGAACCGCTCCGGGTAGCGCGTCAGCATGACGCCCATCAGCAGGCCGCCGTTGCTGCCGCCCTGGATGCCGAGCTGCTCCGGCGTCGTGATGCCGCGCTCGGCGAGATCCGTGGCCACCGCGGCGAAGTCCTCGTAGACGCGGTGGCGGTGCGCCTTGATCGCCTGTGTGTGCCAGCCCGGCCCGTACTCGCCGCCGCCGCGGATGTTCGCGACGACGTACGTGCCGCCGCGCGCGAGCCAGCCGCGGCCGATCATCCCGCTGTAGGACGGCGTCAGCGAGACCTCGAAGCCGCCGTAGCCGGTCAGCAGCGTCGGCCCGCCTTCGGCGCCCGAGGGCCGGACGACGAAGTACGGGATCTTCGTGCCGTCCTCCGACGTCGCGAAGTACTGCGCGACGTCCATGCCCGAAGCGTCGAAGAACGCCGGAGCCTGCTTCAGCACTTCGACCTCTTCGCCGACGTGTCCGTAGCTCAGCGTCGACGGCTGGAGGAAGCCGCTGGAGTTGAGCAGGTACTCGTCGCTGACGTCGGGATCGGTGTCGAAGATGTCCGCGCTGCCGAACTCCGGCCCGCCGGACAGCGGCTCTTCGGCCCAGCCGTCCGGGCCCGGCGTCAAGGTGCGCAGCTCGGTGCGGACGTCGCGCAGCGTGCCGAGCAGCAGGTGGTTGCGCGTCCAGGCCCAGTAGTCGAGCGAGGTGTGCTCGTCGGGGGTGAAGAGTGTCGTGAAGGCACGGTCGCCGGCCATGAAGTCGTCGAACCGGATGCCGATCAGCGAGCCGGCCGGGTGCTCGGTGCCGCCGGTCGTCCACGCCGTGCGCGGCCGGACCAGCAGCCATTCGCGGTGGACGGACGCGCTCGCGTCGTCCGGCACGTCGATCTTGACCAGCGCTTCGGGCGTCCGCAGGTACAGCTCGGAGCGGTAGAAGTCGACGGAGCGGCTGACGAAGTCGCGTTCGAAGCCTTCGGTCGGGTCGTGGGACGCGCCGATCGAGACGTCTTCGGGCTTGCCTTCGTACACCAGGGTCGCGGCCTCGATCGGGGTGCCGCGGCGCCACTCCTTGGCCAGCCGCGGATACCCGGAGCTGGTCAGCGTGCCCTCGCCGAAGTCGGTGCCGACGTAGACGCGGTCCTCGTCGATCCAGCCGATCCGCGTCTTCGCCTCCGGCAGGGTGAAACCGCCGTCGACGAACTCGTGCGCGTCGAGGTCGAACTCGCGCACGACCGTGGCGTCCGCGCCGCCGCGGGACAGCTCGACCAGGCCGCGCCGGTAGTCCGGCCGCAGCACGGTCGCGCCCTGCCAGACCCAGTTCTCGCCCTCGGCCTCGGCCAGCGCGTCGACGTCGAGCAGCAGCTCCCACTCGGGCTCGGCCCGGCGGTAGGACTCCAGCGTCGTCCGGCGCCACAGGCCGCGCGGGTGGCTCGCGTCCTGCCAGAAGTTGTAGAGGAGCTCGCCGCGGCGGCGCACGTACGGGATCCGGTCGTCGGCGTCGAGCACCTCGCGCAGCTCGTCACGCAGCTCGGCGAACCGCGCGCCGCGGGTCAGCTCGGTCAGCGTTTCGTCGTTGCGGGCGCGCACCCAGCCGAGCGCGTCGTCGCCGGTCACGTCTTCCAGCCACAGGTACGGGTCACTCATCCCGACAGTTTCGCTTGCTCACGGTCCTGGTGGCCACCGGGCGGCGTTTTCGTTTCGTGATCCGGCCCTCTCGCCCGGTCCGTATGCTGGTCACACGAAGCAGGGGGAGAACGTGAACGACGACGCAGAGCCCGGTTTTCCCGCGCTGCCGTCCGGGGCCCGGTCCCCGGAACCCGCGTGGGTGCCCGAGCCGAACCCCTGGGCACCGAACTGGGCCGCCGCGCCGCCCGTCCCGATCGCCCCGCCGCACAGCCGGCTCTGGGGCGCCGTCGCCGGAGTCATGATCGTGGTGCTGGCGATCTCGCTGATCGCGGCCACCATCCCGCACCGCGTCGACGGCCACGCGTTCGTCGCGCAGGGCGTCGACACCGGCCGCGCGTACGGCGGCGGCTCGGACGGCAAGCCCGCGAAGCCCGTGCAGGAGCTGGCTCGCAACCCGCTGCTCTCCGACAGCATCACGCCTGGGCCCGCCACGTGCTCGCTGCCGGACCTCGGCCGGGCCGCCGAGCAGCTCAAGGCCTACTACGGGGCGCTCGTCGACTGCCTGGAGCAGTCCTGGCGCCCGGCGCTGCAGAAGGCGAACGAGCCGACGCTGACCGCCACCATCTCGGTGACCCTGCCCGAGCACAGCGCGTGCGGCGAAGCGCCGACGGAGAACGAAGCCGTCGCCTACTACTGCGGCGGCGACACCACGATCTACGCCCCGACCGACTGGATGCTGGCGGACGCCGGGCTCAACAAGGCCCGCCACGTCGCGACGATCGCCCACGAGTACGGCCACCACGTGCAGCGCGAGAGCGGGATCCTGGCCGCGGCGGCGGACAAGATGACCTCGCCGAAGGAGGACAGCGCCGCCGACAAGGAGGTCGTCCGCCGGATCGAGCTGCAGGCGAACTGCTTCGGGGCGCTGTTCCTGGCGGCGGTCGCGGGTTCCGGCTCGGTCAGCCGGTCGCTGGCGAACGCCGCGGTCGCCGACTACGGCCGCGCCAACGACAGCGACACCCACGGCTCGCGCGCGCACCAGCTGTCGTGGGCGAAGACGGGCTACGACGTGAAGACGACGAAGGCGTGCGACACGTGGAGCGCGGCGCCCGCCGACATCAGCTGACGGTCCACGCCGGGTCGCGGCCGAGGAGGGCGAGGAACCGGTCGAGCTCGCTGGCGTCTGTTTCGGTCTCGACGCGGTGGGCGAACGAGCCGTTCTTCTCGCGTCCCTCGTCCGGGATGTTTTCGGCCAGCCGCAGCGCGACGTGCACGGCTTCGGCGTCCGGCTCGTAGGGCAGGCCGAGCGTCCGGGCCAGGTCCCAGCCGTGCGCGACGGTGTCGACGAGGTGCATGTGCGCGGCGATCGTGCCGGGGAACGTGCCGAAGTGGTTGATCGTGAGCTGCCGGTCCAGCACGGCGTCGTCGGCCATGGCATCGAGGAAGTCGTCGACGGACGCCTGGTAGGCGGCCCGGGCGTCGTCGCCGAGATCGCCGGCGTCCCAGTTCGGCGCCGAGCCTTCGCGGGCTGCGGTCGCGAAGGCGTGGTTCTCGCTGACCTGGTGGCGGAGGAGGTCAGCCAGGGTCCAGCCGGCGCACGGCGTCGGGCGGGCGAGGTCGGCGGGCGTGGCGGTGGCGACGAGCTTGTCGAGCACGAGCAGGCTGCGGCGGTCGAGTTCGCGGAGATCCATGCTTCGCACGCTAGGCGGGGGAGCGGACCACGGACAGTGCCAAATCCACGGCACTTCAGGTGTGCCAATCTGGAGCGGTGGACGTGCACATCGACCTGACCGGGACGCGCGGGCACCGCGACGCGATCTACCGGCAGCTGCGGGCGGCGATCCTGGACGGCCGGATCCGGTCCGGCGAGGCGCTGCCGCCCACGCGGGAGCTGGCGCAGCGGCTGGCGGTCTCGCGGACGACGGTCAGCGCGGCCTACGACCGGCTCACCGCGGAGGGGTTCCTCGCCGGGCGCGTCGGCGCGGGCACGTTCGTCACGGATTCCTCCCTGACCCGCCCCGTGCCGTCGTCGGTTTCGGGGGTGCGGCCGCTGCCGGAGTGGGACGCGGTGCCGTCGCCGCCCGCGCCGTTCGCCCCGGCGCCGGAGTTCGACTTCCGGCCCGGCGTCCCGGACCTGACGCGGTTCCCGTTCGACACCTGGCGCCGGCTCGTGACGCAGCGGCTGCGCGCCGGCCAGGCCGACCTGATGACCTACGGCGACCCGCAGGGACACGCTGCGTTGCGCGCCGAGATCGCGCGGCACATCGGGGTGTCGCGGGACGTGCGGGCGAGCGCGGCCCAGGTCGTCGTCACCGCCGGAGCCCAGCAGACGACGGACCTGGTCGGGCGCGTGCTGCTGAGGGCGGGGGATGTGGCCGCCGTCGAGGACCCCGGCTACCCGCCGCCGCGGCTGGTGCTGGCCGCGCGCGGGGTGCGGGTCGCGCCGGTGCCGGTGGACGCGTCCGGGATCGTCGTCGGCGCCATTCCGGCGGGGACGCGGCTGGTGTACGTGACGCCGTCGCACCAGTACCCGCTGGGGCTGTCGATGTCGCTGGAGCGGCGTCTCGAGCTGCTGGACTGGGCCGAGCGAAACGACGCGGTGCTCGTCGAGGACGACTACGACACCGAGTTCCGCTACACCGGACGGCCCCTGGAACCGTTGCACAGCTTGGATTCCCGCGGCCGGGTCGTGTATGTCGGCTCGTTCTCGAAGGTCCTTTCGCCCGCGCTGCGGCTGGGGTTCCTCGTCGCGCCGCCGTCGCTGGTGCCGGCTCTGGTGAAGGCCCGGTACCTGACCGACTGGCACGCGCCGAACGTCGAGCAGGCGGCCCTGGCGGCGTTCATGGCCGAGGGCGGCTTCGCGCGGCACGTCCGGCGGATGCGGAAGGTCTACCGTGTGCGGCACGAGCTGCTGTCGCGATTGCTCACCGAGTCGTTCGCGGATTTCCTGACGCCGTTGCCGTCTTCCGCGGGCCTGCACCTGAGCGCGACCTCACCGGCGGATCTGTCGACTTTGGTCCGTCGCGCCCGCCGCGACGGCGTCCGGCTGTACTCGCTGGGGGACTTCGCCGTGGGGGAGCGGCGGCACGGGCTCGTCTTCGGTTACGGTGCGGTCGCGGCCGAGCGGATCGGGCCGGGGCTGGCCCGGCTGCGGGCGCTGGCGGACGAGGGAGCGGCATGACCGACGACGTGCTGGTGGCGATCGACGCCGGCCTGCGGCAGCACATCGGCGGCGACCGCGCGGGCGCGTACGCGACGTTCACGGCGTTGTGGGCGTCGATCGGGCCGGACGGCGAGCCGCTGCACCGCGTCGCGCTGGCGCACCACATGGCCGACGTGTGCGACGACCCGGCGGAGGAGCTGGAGTGGGACTTGCGCGCACTGGCGGCGGCAGGCGCGATGACCGACTCGGCGACCGCCCGCGGGTTCTACCCGTCCCTGCACCTCAACCTGGGCGAGGACTACCGCAAACTGGGTGACGCCGAGGCGGCTCGCGAGCAGCTCGAGCTGGCTCGAGCCCGGCTGGACGCCCTGTGCGACGACGACTACGCGGCCGGCCTCCGCCTGGCCCTGGACGGCCTGGCCGAACGCCTAGCCTGAATCTTTTTCATTACCACGAATTCGCCCCGTTTGCCGGACTTTCGCGCCGGTCCCGGTGCCCTTACCCTGTGGTGATCCAGCTCACCGACGGGAAGGATCGCCATGCGGATTGCGGATCTGCTGCGCAAGAAGGGGTCGGCGGTCGCAACGGTCACCCCGGAGACCACGGTGACCGCGCTGCTGGCCGGCCTGGCCGAGAACAACGTGGGCGCGATGGTGGTGGTGTCCCCGGAAGGTTCGATAGCGGGCATCGTCTCCGAGCGCGACGTGGTACGCCGCTTGAACGAGCACGGCCCGGGCCTGCTGGACGGGCCGGTATCGGAGATCATGACCAAGCTGGTGGCGAGTTGCGGTCCGGAGGACTCGGTGGACCAGCTGTCGGTCCTGATGACGGAGCGCCGCATCCGGCACGTCCCGGTCCTGGTGGACGGTCGGCTCGCGGGGATCATCTCCATCGGGGACGTGGTGAAGAACCGGATGGAGCAGTTGGAGAAGAGCCAGGAACAGCTGGAGGCATACATCTCCCAGGGCTAGAAGTCGGCTGGACACGAGGGCCGGTTCACCCGACGACGGGTGGCCGGCCCTCGGCCATGTCTCACTCCCGCCAGCCGGAGAGTTCCACGCCCTTCGCCACATCCACCCGGTAAGACAGCTTCACCTCGCCGGTCTCACCCGCCGCCACGGTCAGTTTCCACGTGAACTCGCCCAGCTCCGAAGTCTCGACCGGCTCCGGCGATGTCTTCACATCCCGAACCGTCACCGCGTCGTCCCGGGAAACCGGCGCCTGGTCAAGCACCGTCACCACCGCGGAACGCGGCCCGTGGTTGGCCACGGAAATCCGATACTCCGCCTCACGCCGCTTCTGCCCCGACAAAGTCGCCTTCGACGCGGTCCGCCGAACCAGCTCCCGCTCGACCCGGATCCGGTCGTCCACTCCCAACGCCAGCTCCAGTTCCTCCCCGGGCGCCCATGCCTCCAAAGAAGTCGTCCCCACGAACTCGGCGTCGTGGAACACCGAAGCCCGCCCCGGCCGCAACGCAAACGAAGACGTATTCACCACGACAGCCCGCAGATAAGCCTCCTCGGCCAACACCGGCGCGGTCACGTAACCCAACTCAGCCGTCAGCGAAAGCTCGGCCAACGTCGTCCGATGCCCCTGCGCCCCCGACGGCACCGCCACCGGACGCGACGGCCGGTACGTCACCGCCGTCGTCCCCTGTTCGACGGTGGCGAACTTCGGCGCCATATTTGCGGCAGCAGCGGAGAAACCCCTCATCCGCGCACCCTCCGGAATCCCGCCACCGGAACCGCCGTACGCCCCCGCCGGCGCCGGCGGGACCGGGTGGACGCGGTCCAGATACCACGGCGAAAGCTCCGGCACGACCACCGAAATCGCCGGCCGCGCCGTCGACAAAGCCAGCTCGCACTCCGGCCAGTCCTCGCCCGTGTGCTGGCTGACCAACCCGTACGACATCACCGTGACGGAAGTGTCGCGCACCCGGACGTCGTACCCCGGCTCCCAGCTCGCCCCGGGTACCACATAGGACAGTTCCAGCTCGGCCGACCCTGACGGGTCCGAGATCTCCAGCTCCACCACCACCGACGTACTGTCCTCTTCGGACCGCGCGCTATGCGACTCGATCCGCCGATCCAAAGCGGCGAGGTCCTCGCGCAGCCGCGTGATCCGATCCACGAGCACCCGTCGCGCCTTCAAGGCCGAAGCCAGCCGCTCACTCAGCGCGTCGGTCACTTCAGCGACGCGCGACGGCTCGGCGGTCCCGGCCGCCAGCGCCTTCGCGAAGCTGCCGCCGCTGCGCTTCGCGAGCGAAGTCAGCAGATCCACCTTCATCGCTTCGGCCGCTTCGTCGTCCACGACGCCGTCGAGGGTCGCCTGGTCCGCGCGTCGCTGCTCCACCAGAACGCGCAACGCCGCGTCGGCCGGCGAGGCGTGCCGTTCGGTGCGCACGTCGACGCCCGTGATCAGTGCGGGACCGGTCCCGGTGACGCGCACCGAGCCCGGGTCGAGCGACAGGGGGAGCCCGGCGAAGGTCAGGCGCGGCCCGCCGTCGAGCGGGGCCTTGCCCCGGCGGGTGATCCGGGCCTGCTGCGGGTAGACGGTCACGGCGGCGATCGGCGCTTCCACGGTCGGCATGCCCCCGACGTTAGTCTCTTGACACTCCCGAGGCCGGAGCGGAAGTCTCGACAGTCGTCCGCTTCGCCCGGCTTGGGGGTTTGAGTGAAAGCCGCACGAACCGCAGTCCTGCTCCTCGCACTGGCGACCCTGCCGCTCACGGCGGTCACCGCCGAAGCCGCCGACCCGCCCGGCCCGGTCTTCACCGGCGGCCAGGCACAGCCGGTCTTCAACCCGGCCGACGTCATCCGCGAGGACGTCTGGGTCACCGCGCCCGTCGACAGCGACCACGACGGCCGGGACGACCTCGTCCACGCCCAGGTCGTGCGCCCGCGCGCGACGCAGCAGGGCCTGAAGGTCCCCGTCGTCTACCAGGCCAGCCCGTACTACGCCGGCGGCAACGACATCGCGAACCACGACGTCGACGTCGAGCTCTACGCGCCCGGGTACGCCCGCGGCCCGGAAGGCCCGCGCGTCGCCGCGCACGGTGTCGGCCCGGCCACCCCGATCACCTGGCGCTACCAGGACTACTTCACCGCGCGCGGGTTCGCCGTCGTCTACGGCGAGTCGCTCGGTTCCGGCCTCTCGACCGGCTGCCCGACCACGGGTGACGTCAACGAGACGATCGGCGCGCGCTCGGTCGTCGACTGGCTCAACGGCCGGACGCCCGCCCGCGACGCCGCCGGCGCCGCGGCGAAGGCCGACTGGAGCACCGGCAAGACCGGCATGATGGGCGTGTCCTACAACGGGACGCTGCCCAACGCCGTCGCGAGCACCGGCGTCGAAGGCCTCGAGACGATCGTGCCGATCGCCGCCATCTCCAGCTGGTACCAGTACTACCGCAATGACGGCGCCGTCGTCGCGGCCGGCGGCTACCAGGGCGAAGACGCCGACGTGCTCGCCGAGTACGTCTACACCCGCGAAGACCGGCAGGTCTGCCGCCCGGTCATCGACGGCCTGACCCGCGACCAGGACCGCGTGACCGGCGACTACACGCCGTTCTGGGACGTCCGCAACTACCGCAACGACGTCGCGAAGGTGCACGCGTCGGTGCTCGCGGTGCACGGCCTCAACGACTGGAACGTCAAGACCGACCAGGTCGCCGAGTGGTACGACGCGCTGAAGGCGCACGGCGTCGAGCACAAGATCTGGCTGCACCAGTCCGGCCACGCGGACCCGTACTCGCTGCGGCGCGACGTCTGGCTCACGACGCTGAACAAGTGGATGTCGCACTACCTCTACGGCATCGCCAACGGCATCCAGAACGAGCCGAAGGCGACGATCCAGCGCGAAGACCTGTCGTGGGTCGACGAAGCCGACTGGCCGGCGCCCACGACGGCCGACGTGCGCGTCTACCCGTGGCCCGGAGGCAAGGCGAAGGGCACCATCGACACCCGCAACCCCGTCCCGGGCACCGCGGCCGTCGAAACCCTCGCCGACGACTCGTCGAAGACGATCGAGCAGCTGGCCGGACTCGCCTCGTCGGGTAACCGGCTGCTGTACGCGACTTCGGCGGCGAAGCAGTCCGTACGTCTCTCGGGCACCGCGCGCGCCGACTTGGCGCTGGCGTTCGACCGGCCCGCGGCGAACGTCTCCGCGATCCTGCTCGACCGCGCCCCCGACGGCACGTCCCACATCATCAGCCGCGGCTGGACCGACCCGCAGAACCGCACGTCACCGGCCCGGACCGAGCCGATCACGCCCGGGCAGACGTACAAGATCGGCGTCGAGCTGATGCCGAAGGACTACATCCTCGCGGCGGGGCACCGGCTGGAGTTCCTGCTGGCGTCCAGCGACCACGACTACACGCTGCGGCCGAAGCCGGGCGCGGGGCTGGCGCTCGACCTGACCAAGACGTCGGTGACGCTCCCGGTCACGGGCGGCAAGCCGGCCCTGCGAGCCGCGTTCGGCTGATGCTGCCGGAGCACCTGGACGCCGACGTCCGCACGCTGTGGGACTACCACGACCTGCGGCACGAGCCACGGCGTTCCGACGCCGGGATCGGGCTGGGCAGCCGCGATCCCGGTGTCGCCGTCCACACGGCGGAGCTGTTCCACGCGGGGCGCTTCCCGCTGGTGGTGTTCACCGGCGCCAACGCGCCGACGACGGTGGAGCGCTTCCCGCGTGGCGAAGCGGTCCACTACCGCGAAATCGCGCTGGAGCTCGGCGTGCCCGACGAGGCGATCCTGGTCGAGCCCGGTGCGCGCAACACGGGGGAGAACATCGTGTTCACCCGCGCGCTGCTCGCCGGTCGGGAGATCCGGTCGGTGACGCTGGTGACGCGGCCGTACCAGCAGCGGCGGGCGTACGCGACGGCGAAGCGGCTCTGGCCCGGCGTCGACATCGTGTGCGCGTCGAGGGCGGTGTCGTTCGAGGACCACCTCACCGGCGAAGAAGACGTCGACCGGGTGATCAGCATGCTGGTCGGCGAGACACAGCGCATCACCGAGTACGCGGCGCGGGGTTTCGCGATCCCGCAGCACGTCCCGGACGTCGTGGAGGGCGCGTTCGGCCGCCTGGCCGCGGCGGGGTTCACGCAACGACTGCTCTGAACTTCGTCTCCGGCGAGTAACGCCGATCGCTCGGATTTCGACCCCGGTGGCGACGGCCGAGACCGCCGAGGAGGAAGCCATGGTGAAACTGGAGGAACTCCGGGCAGCGACTGATTTCGTTCTCTCCTCGGGAGAAATGATCTCGGTCAGGTTGACCCTCCGGGCCGCGGACGGGGCACCCCTTGCCACGTCCAAGCTCGGCGCGCTCGTGAGCGGAGGGGAGAAGCTGCTCCTGCACGCGGCGCGGCAACAGTTCAAGGACGTCCGAAGCGCCACTCTCGAGCTCGACGCGAAGAGCGTGGTCATCACCGCCAGGCTCTACGCTTACGGACGACTGAACTTGGGCAGGTTCAGTCGACTTACGGTGGGCACGCGGTTCGAAGTGAAAGTCCTCGCGTTGCTGAAGGTCTTCATCCCAGCGCTGAAACATCGCGGCGAAATGCTGCTCGAACGGACCCTTCGGGTAACAGCCGGCTGGAGTCCGGGCTGCGATCTGGAGGTGGAGAAGACCGACCCGGTTCTCTCCGCTGACTCTGCTGCGATCGACCATCGAGTACGCCGGATGGATAGACGACGGCATCGGCTGAGGTGGCTTTCGGCCGCGACGATCTTGGTGGCCGTGCTCTGCATTGTGGGCGGCGGGTTCGCGTTCGCTTTGACCGGCTCCGCGAGAGTCTTTGCGTTGACTGTGCTTTGCGGCGCTGTACTACTGGCGTATGGCGCGTGGGGTCGGGCGAAAGCACTCTCGCTGTTCCAAGACATCGCAGCGATCCGCGACCAGGAGGAGATCGTCGAATCACTCCAGGACGAGGAGCTGGAGCCTCGGGCGATGAAACTGTTCCAGGTGCACAGCCAGCAGCTGAAGCGGTATTACGACCAGGCACTCCGGCAGCGCGGGCTGATCTTCTTGACCGGGATCTTCTGCATCGTCGCCGGGTTCTCGGTCATCGCGGTCGCGTTCGCCCTGCTCCGCTCCATGGACCCGACTGGGGCGCTTGAGAAGATCCTGGTGGCGGCGCTCGGGGCGATCGGTGGGATCCTCGGCAACTTCATCGCCGTCGTCTATCTCCGGATGTTCACGGAGACCGTGAAGTCCATCGGCACGTTCCATGACCGGCTGGTGGCCACCCACCACCTGTATTTCGCCAACTTCCTGGTCTCGAAAGTGGCGGACGACCAGGGCCGGGACTCCGCGTTCCAGCTCGTCGCGGAGATCGCCGCGAGACAGGAGCGCGGCGGCGCCACCTCGCCTGCCGGGTGAGTCAGTCCGCGATGCCCGTCCGATAGGCGAAGGCGACCGCCTGTGCCCGATCCCGCAGCCGGGCCTTGGTGAACAGGTGGTTCACGTGGGTCTTCACGGTCGCCTCGCTCACCACGAGCGTGCGCGCGATCTCCGTGTTCGACAGGCCCGCCGCGATCAGCCGCAGCACCTCGATCTCCCGGGCGGTCAGGCCTTCGATCTCCTTGACCCGCTGGGGCGTGCTGCGGGTGGCGGCCTCGACGAGCCGGCGCTGCAGCTCGCCGTCCACTGTGGACTGGCCGGCGGCCGCCGAGCGCAGCGCCCTGGCGATCGCCTCGGCGTCGGCGTCCTTCGTGAGGAAGCCGCGGGCGCCGGCGCGCAACGCGGCCAGCAGCGACTCGTCGTCGGCGTACGTGGTCAGCACGACGACCTCGGTGCCCGGGTGCTCGGCGCGGATCCGCTCGGTGGTCTCGACGCCGTCGCAGCGCGGCATCCGCAGGTCGACCAGCACGACGTCGGGGTGGTGCTCGGCGACGAGGTCGAGGGCGGCCAGGCCGTCGGCGGCGGCGCCCACCACCTCGACGCCCGGGAGCAGCCCGAGCAGTGTGACCAGGCCTTCCCGGACCACCGCCTGGTCGTCGGCCAGCACCACGCGCAGCGTCACGCCGGCACCGTCAGGTGAATCCGCCATCCGTCCTCCCCCGGCCCGCTCTCGAACCGCCCGTCGAGCAGCGCGACCCGTTCGCTCATCCCGCGCAAACCGTAGCCTGCCGCCGGCGCGTCCGGCGGGCGCCTGCCCTGCCGGTCGGCGACGGTCAGGTCGACGCTCCCGGAGCCGTAGTCCAGGGTGACGTCGACCTCGGCCCGCGCGGCGTGCTTGCGCGTGTTGGCCAGGGCTTCTTGCACCGCGCGGACCAGCGCGGTGCCGACCGCCGGGGCGAGCTCGCGCGGCTCGCCCTCGATCGTCAGGTCCGCCCGGGCCCCGCTGTCCAGCCGGTAGGCGGCGAGGAGGTCCGCGATCGTGCGTTCGACCGGGACGGCGTCCTCGCGCAGCGCGGCGACGGCCTTGCGGGCTTCGGCGAGGCCGTCCGACGCGAGCTTCTGCGCCCGTTCGATCTGCGCGACGGCGTCCGGGCTCGCCCCGTCGCGCACCAGCATGAGCCGCGCGCCCTGCAGGTTGAGCGACAGCCCGGCCAGCGAGTGCGCCAGGACGTCGTGCAGCTCGCGGGCGATGCGGGTGCGTTCGGCCAGCGCCGCCGCGCGGGCGTGCTCTTCCGTCGCCGTCTGCGCGCGGGCCAGGGCCAGCTCGGTCTGCTCGATCCGGGCCAGCCGGGTCCGCCGGTTCAGCCCGAGCAGCACGATCACGGCGACGATCGCGTACGTCGGCAGCGCGCCGTCCCAGGCGTGGTGGTAACCCGCCCAGAACGTGATCGCGGCCAGGTCGATGCCGACGGCGAGGAAGATCGGCAGCTTCGGCTGCCAGAGCACGACGAAGAACGTGGTGCTGAACATCGTCACCGACGCCCAGCTGTTCGGCACGATCGCCCACAGAGTGCCCGCGGCCGCGATCACGGTGATGCTGAAGACCGGCAGGAAGCGGCTGCCGCCCGCGTCGAAGATCCACAGCAGAGGGAGCGACAGGACCAGGGTGATCCCGATCAGGATCCACGCGAGCGTGTTCGCCCGGGGCATCGCGGCGAACATCGGCACCGCGACGAACCCCCAGCGCACCCAGTCCTGGGCCTGGGGGCGCCCGGGTCGTGTGGCGATCATCAGTGTCCTCCGCTGGGTGCTTGTACGGAAAATGTACCGACGCGGGCTTCGCTGTGCGGTGTCGAGATGTCCCCTTCGTCAGGAGGTTCGCCCATGTCCAGGTTGCGACGGCTCGCCGTGTTCGCCGCCGCCGCGGCGCTGCCCGCGCTCGGCCTCACCCTCGCCGGCTCGGCGACCGCGTCGGCCGCGCCGAACTTCCAGGTGCCGTTCAAGTGCGGGGTCACCGTGACCGCGGCGACGTTCAGCGGCCACAGCCCCGAGTACTCGGTCGACTTCCAGAAGTCCGGCATCACGGGCATGCCGGTGCTGGCCGCGGCGTCCGGCACGGTGACGCGGGTCGCCGACGAGGGCAGCACGAGCTACGGCAAGTGGATCGAGGTCGACCACGGCAGCGGCTGGCGCACCCGGTACGCGCACCTGTCGGCGCAGGAGGTTTCGGTCGGGCAGTCGGTCGCCGGCGGCAAGGAGCTCGGCAAGGCGGGCGCGACCGGCGGGGTCACCGGCCCGCACCTGCACTTCGAAGAGCGGCTGAACGGCGTGGTGCAGAAGGCGAAGCTGAACGGCGTCGCCGTGCCGTACTACGGGCACACGGACTTCACCAGCAAGAACAACTGCGGCGGCAACCCCTACTCCGCCGAAGAGGTCTGCGGCTCGGGCTTCTCCGTCGTCGACCAGCAGGCGCTGGCCGGCTCGTCCGGCACGACCTACCTGCTGTACAACGCCTCGACCAAGGCGAACTGCGTGACGACGCTGAAGGCGACGTCGCTGGGCACGGCGAGCCCCGTCTCGGCGTTCCTCGAGGTCCAGGGCGCGGCGCGGGTGACCGACTCCGGCAGCTTCACCTACTACGCCGGGCCCGTGAAGAAGACCGCCGAGGCTACCTGCGTGAAGTGGGGCGGCTCGGTGGGCAGCAACACCTACGAAAGCGGCTTCGAGCACTGCGGCTGAGCCGGGCCGGTCGGTGGGGCCGGGCAGCATAGCCCGCCCCACCGACAAGAAACCGCCGACCGGGCGGCTCCCGGCCGGATCCGTCCACATCGGTCCCGGCCATCCACAGATTTGCCGCCACCGCCCCCACCGGCCCCCGGCCGGCCCCAAGGTGGAGGCATGACCACCGCCACCCCGACCGGCCGGCCGCCGGTCGACCTCCGAAGCCCCGCGCAGCTGCTGGCCGCGCTCCCTCACCTGATCGGGTTCCGGCCCGCGAACTCCGTCGTCCTGCTCGGGCACCGCGGTGACCGCCCGGGCCTGGTGCTGCGTGGCGACCTCCCGTGTTGTGAAGACCGCGCCCAGCAGGCCCGGGCGCTCGCCCCGCGGTTCGCCCTCGTCCCGCACACCGGCGTAACGCTGGTGGTGGTCGGCGGCCGCCGAAGACCCGGCAGCCCGCCACCGCACGCGGGCTTCGTCGAGCAGCTGACGGACGCACTGGGCGAGTTCGGCCTCCCGGTGCTGCACGCGATGTGGGTGGCGGACATCGCCGAAGACGCGCCGTGGGGCTGCTACACGGACCCGGAATGCGGCGGCGAGCTGCCGGACCCCCGGGCGACCGTGATGGCGGCGATGGCGACGGAAGGCGGCTCGGTGGCGTTCGACAGCCGCCACGAGCTGGAGGCGCTGCTGGCCCCGCGTTCCCCGGAGGCCATCGCTCGCCGAGCCGAGTCGATGGCACCTTCGCTGCCCTGGCCCGACGCGACCTGCGTGTCCGAGGCGGCCTCGGTGATCCGAGCGGCGTTCGAGCGTCAGCGGCGCGGCTCGGGGCCGCCGACGGACGAGGAAGCGGTCCTGCTGGCGTACGCCCTGAAGGTCCCGGAGATCCGGGACGTGTGCCTGGCGATGGCGGTCCCACCCCACGCCCCGCCCGCCCGCGAGGCGGAGCGCCTGTGGCTGACACTCGTCCAGGAGCTCCCGGCTCCGGAACGCGCGGAAGCGGCGGCCCTGCTGGGCTACACCGCCTTCATGCGCGGCGACGGCACGTTCGCGGGGATGGCCCTGGAGAACGCGCTGGCGGCGAAGCCGAACCACGTGCTGGCCGGGCTGTTGTGGACGGTGCTGAACCACGGCATGCCGCCGGCGCAGCTGCTGGGCCTGGCACTGGCCGCGGACCCGACCGGGTTGTCCGGTTTCGGGCTGACCCCACCGGACTTCGACGAAGCCGGGGAGTTCGTCGCTTGTGGACACTCGGAGGCGCCGGGCGAGCAACCCTGAGTGCGCCCGCCGCGGCCTCCGTCTCAGCCCTGCCGGGCCTGGGTGAACTCCCAGGCGTCCCGGACGATCCCGGTCAGATCGGTGCGCTCCGGCTTCCAGCCCAGCTCTTCACGGGCCCGGTCGCTGGCCGCCACGAGCACCGAGGGGTCCCCGGCCCGGCGCGGTGCCACCTCGGCCGGGATCGCGTGGCCGGTGACCTCGCGGCACGCTTCGATCACCTCGAGGACGGAGAACCCCGTGCCACTGCCCAGGTTGTAGATGCGGTGCGTACCCGCCGTGGCGTGCTTCAGCGCCAGCAGGTGCGCGTCGGCGAGGTCCACGACGTGGATGTAGTCGCGGATCGCCGTGTGGTCGGGCGTCGGGTAGTCGTCGCCGAAGATCTTGATCTGTTCGCGGTCGCCCGTGGCGACCTGGAGAACGAGGGGAATCAGATGGGTTTCCGTGGTGTGGCGCTCCCCGAACGCGCCGTACGCGCCCGCGACGTTGAAGTACCGCAGGCTCACCGCCGCCAGCCCGTGCGCGCCGGCGAAGCTGGTGATCGCGTGGTCGATGGCGAGCTTCGTCGCACCGTAGGTGTTGGTCGGCCGGGCCGGCGCGGACTCCGGGATCGGCGACTGCTCCGGCTCGCCGTAGGTCGCCGCGGTCGAGGAGAACACCAGTCGCGGCGTGCCGTGCTCGCGCATGGCCTCGAGCAGCCGCAGCGACGTGACGACGTTGCCTTCCCAGTACTTCGCCGGCTCCGTCATCGACTCGCCGACCAGCGACTTGGCCGCGAAGTGCAGCACGCCGTCGAAGCCCTCGCGCAGCAGGCTGCCCGCCACCTCGGCCGCGTCACCTTCGACGAACCGCGCGTCCGGGTGGACGGCGTCGGCGTGGCCGGTGGACAGGTCGTCGACGACGGTGACCTGGTGCCCGGCCTCGATCAGCCGGGCGGCGCAGACACTGCCGACGTACCCGGCCCCGCCCGTGACGACCAGCTTCAGGGCGTTGCTCTGCTCCGACACGTCCAGGCCTTCCTGTCGAGGGTGACTGTGCGCCACAGTCTTCCCTCATGGCGACGCGCGGGTCCGGGCGGGGGTTGCCCCGGCCGGACCCGCGCGGCCTCAGAGCTGGTCGCGCCCGGCGCCGCGGGAGGGCACCGCGGTGAACATCCGCGGCCGCCGGTAGCCGGCCTTCTCGTACGCCGTTTCGACGGCCGTCTTGACCCCGTCCAGGTCGGCGTCGCGGACCAGCGCGATCGCCGAGCCGCCGAACCCGCC
Source organism: Amycolatopsis sp. NPDC114505 (assembly GCF_055633615.1). NCBI lineage: Bacteria > Bacillati > Actinomycetota > Actinomycetes > Pseudonocardiales > Pseudonocardiaceae > Amycolatopsis > Amycolatopsis sp. NPDC114505. Next base: position 266,478 of record NZ_JBVKDV010000002.1, read on the forward strand.
GCCGGTCATCCGGGAGCCGAGGGCGCCGGCCGCCCGGGCCGAGTCGACCGCGAGGTCCAGCTCGGCCGTGGAGATCCGGTAGTCGTCGCGCATGCTGACGTGCGAGGCGTCCAGGTACGGGCCGATGTCGGCCAGTCGGCCGGCGCGCAGCAGCTCGACCACTTCGAGCACCCGCTGGTTCTCGGTGACGACGTGCCGCACGAGCGGCACCAGGTCCTCGGGCAGCCGGTCGAGGGCCGCGGAGAGCCCTTCGACGGTGATGTCGCGCAGCGCCTTGACGCCGAGCAGCTCGGCGGCCCGTTCGGTGCCGCGGCGGCGCTCGCCGTACCCGCCCTCGGCGTGCGAGTGCTTCGTGCGGGTGTCCATGATCAGCACTTGCAGCCCGGCGTCGGCCAGGCCGAACGGCACCTGCTCCTGCTCGCCCGACCGGACGTCGAGGAAGAGCACGCAGGACTCGGTGCAGCAGAGGGACGCCGTCTGGTCGAGCAGGCCCGTGGGCGCGCCGACGAAGTCGTTCTCCGACCGCTGGACCCACCGCGCGACCTCGGGCCTCGTCGGCACGCGGTCGCCGGGCGCGCCCAGCTCCAGCCCGGCCAGGCCCAGCAACGCCAGCGACACCGCGCACTCGAGCGCGTGGGAGGAGGACAGACCGGCGCCCGAGGGCACATCGCCGGCGATGACCAGGTCGGCCCCGGCCGGAAAGCCCTGGTCACGCAGCACCCAGGCGACGCCCGCCGGGTACGCGGCCCACCCGTCGACGGTGCCCGGCGCCAGGTCGGCGATCTCGAGCTCGCCGGAGCGCTGGAGCTGGCCGTCGTCACCCAGGGTGGCCACGGACAGGATGCCGTCCTCGCGGGGCGAGGCCGCCGCGGCCAGGCGGTGCGGCAGGGCGAACGGCAGCACGAAGCCGTCGTTGTAGTCGGTGTGCTCGCCGATCAGGTTGACCCGGCCCGGCGCGGACCACACGCCGGCGGGCTCGCGGCCGTGCACCGTGCGGAACGCCGAAGCGGCCTCGGAGGCCGGGCTCACCTGGCCAGCGCCAGGACGGCGTGCAGCGCGGAGCTGGCGACCTGAGCGGTGTTGTCGCCGCCGGTGACCTCGATGGTGCCGCCGTTGGACCGGCCGATGGTGACCGTGCCGCCCGGCACGATCCCGACGGACTTGAGCTCGGTCATCAGCGACTCGTCCAGCTGGACGTGCTCGGCGATGCGCCGGATCTCGACGCGGCCGCCGCCGGTGCGGGCGAACTCGTCGAGCCGGACCAGGTCGGCCTCCGCGGGCGGCGCGGGGTCGCCGTCGCCCAGCTTGTCCAGGCCGGGGATCGGGTTGCCGTAGGGCGAGGTGGTCGGGTGGTCGAGCAGCTTGACCAGCTTGCGCTCGACGGCCTCGCTCATCACGTGTTCCCAGCGGCAGGCCTCGTTGTGGACGTGCTCCCACTCGAGGCCGATCACGTCGACGAGGAGGCGTTCGGCCAGCCGGTGCTTGCGCATGACCGCGATCGCCAGTTCGCGGCCGTGGTCGGTCAGCTGGAGGTGCCGGTCGTCGGCCACGACGACCAGCCCGTCGCGCTCCATCCGGGCGACGGTCTGGCTCACGGTGGGGCCGCTCTGCTGCAGGCGCTCGGCGATGCGGGCACGCAGCGGGACGACACCTTCTTCTTCGAGTTCGTAGATCGTACGCAAGTACATCTCGGTGGTGTCGATGAGATCGTTCACGCTGTCCCCTTCGTCCGCGTTGCTCATCGTAGTCGTTGACCCCGACAGCGGCGGCGGGCCTTCGCGATACCGCGCCGATGGTTACCGATAAGACGGGCCGCCACCGCGGAACCGGATCCGCCGCGGTCCGTCTTCGCCTGTTTTGGGCCGGATCGGGGACAACCCGCCGGTGACGGATATGTCCGCACCCCGGCGCGGCCGGGCGGGCGGCCGCTGCAAGATGGGAGGCATGCGTCCGCTGATCAGCACCACCGACCTCGCCGCCGCACTGGCCGGCCCGGCCGGCGACCGGCCCGTCGTCCTCGACGTCCGCTGGCGGCTAGCCGGCCCGCCCGGCGCCGATTCGTACCGCGAAGGCCACGTGCCCGGCGCGGTCTTCACCGACCTCGACCGCGTGCTCGCGGGCGAGCCGGGCGAAGGCGGCCGCCACCCGCTGCCCGACCCGGCCGATCTGCAGCGCGACCTGCGTGCGGCCGGCGTGCGGGCGGGTGCGCCGGTGGTGGTCTACGACGACGCCGACGGCTCGGTGGCGGCGCGGGCGTGGTGGCTGCTGCGCTGGGCCGGCCACGACGAGGTGGCGGTACTCGACGGCGGTTACGCTGCGTGGACGGCCGGCGCCCACCCGGTGAGCACGGAACCGGCCCGGCCGGAGCCGGGCGACGTCACGGTCCGCCCGGGCGGCATGCCGGTGCTCGACGCGGACGAAGCGGCAGCGCTGGCTCGCGACGGCCTCCTGCTCGACGCCCGCGCGACGCCGCGCTACACGGGCGAGACCGAGCCGGTCGACCCGCGGGCCGGGCACATCCCGGGCGCGGTGAACGCCCCGTTCGCCGGCCACACGGACGGCAACGGCCACTGGCGGGCACCCGAGGAGTTGGCCGCCCGCTTCGCGGACCTGGGTCTGCGCCCAGGCGAGCCGGTCGGCGCGTACTGCGGCTCGGGAGTGACGGCGAGTTCGGTGGTACTGGCCCTGGAGCTGGCCGGCCACCCGGGCGCGGGCCTGTACGCGGGCTCCTGGTCCCACTGGTCCCGAGACCCCCACCGCCCCGCGGCGACGGGCACCCTCCCCGGCTGATCGGAGGCTCGAAAAGGCCGGCGGCTCCCGCCCGCGGCATGCGTCCGCGACTCCTCGCCTCGGGCGGGCCGTCTACGTGCCGCGCGCGGCCGCGGTGTGCCTTCCGCGGCGCGGGCGGGCGTCGCGGGGCCTCAGCCTGGCGTCGCCCTCCCACACCCGGCGCCGGAGGTAGCCGCCGCGGCCCGGGAGGCGCCGGCGGACCGAGCAGGCCGCGCCACTTCCGGTCCACGGATTCCCCCGATCGGCACTACAGTCGACCGCATGTCGCCGGCTGTTGTTTGGGACTCCGCTCTGCTCGGTTATGACCTGGGCGGGGACCATCCGTTCAACCCCGTCCGGCTGGAGCTCACCGTCCGGCTGGCCACCGAGCTCGGCGTGCTCGACGACGTCCCGCTCCTCGTCCCCACCAGCGCCGGAGACGAAGAACTCCTCCGCATCCACGCCCCCGAATACATCGCCGCCGTGCGGGAGGCGCCGCTCGTCGGGTGGGATGTCGGGCATGGGCTCGGGACCTCCGACAACCCCGTCTTCTCCGACATGCACGATGCCTCCGCGCTCGTCGTCGGCTCGACGCTGCTCGCCGCCCGGAAGATCGCCGAAGGCGAGGCCACCCGGGCCGTCAACATCGCCGGGGGCCTGCACCACGCCATGCGCGACCAGGCGTCCGGGTTCTGCGTCTACAACGACTGCGCCGTCGCCATCTCGTGGCTGCTCGACCACGGCTTCGAGCGGATCGCCTACATCGACACCGACGTCCACCACGGCGACGGCGTCCAGGCCGCCTTCTACGACGACCCGCGCGTCCTCACCATCTCGATGCACCAGCACCCCTTCACGCTCTGGCCGGGCACCGGCTACTCCGCCGAAACCGGGCGCGGGAAGGCCGACGGCACCTCCGTCAACGTCCCGCTGCCGCCGCGGACGCGGGACCCCGGGTGGTTGCGGGCCTTCAACGCCGTCGTCCCCTCCCTGCTCGCCGACTTCGAACCGCAGCTGCTGTTCACCCAGTGCGGCGTCGACTCGCACGAGGAAGACCCGCTGGCCGACCTCTCGCTGTCCGTCGACGGCCACCGCACCATCTACGCCACCCTTCGCGACCTCGCCGAGACCTACGCCGGCGGCAAGTGGATCGCCGTCGGCGGGGGCGGGTACCAGCTGATCCGGGTCGTCCCGCGGTCGTGGACGCACCTGATCGCCACCGTCCTCGACCGGGACGTCGCCCCCGCGACGCCGCTGCCGCCCGGCTGGGTCGAAACCGTCTCCAAGGCCGCCCCGAACGCCGAACTGCCGCGGGCGATGACCGACGACCGCGAAACCGCGTTCAAGCCGTGGGGCGACGGCGAGGACGACCCGGTCGACGTCGTCGTCCGGGACACCCGCCGGGCCGTCTTCCCCCTGCACGGGCTCGACCCGGACGACCCCAGGGACTGACGATGGCCGGCCGGGACCCCTTCGACTACCCCCGCGACTGGGAAGCCGACGTCGTGCTGTCCGACGGCGGCACCGTCCACCTGCGCCCGGTCGTCCCCACCGACGCCGACGGCCTCGTCGCCTTCCACGGCAAGCTGTCCGAGCGCACCCGCTACTTCCGCTACTTCGGCGCCTACCCGCGGATCCCGGAGAAGGACCTGAAGCGGTTCTCCACCGTCGACCACCACGACCGGGTCGCGTTCGCCGCCTTCCTGGGCGACGACATCGTCGCGGTCGGCCGGTACGAACGGCTCGACCACGGGCCGTCGGCCGAGGTCGCCTTCGTCGTGAGCGACGCGCACCAGGGCCGCGGGGTCGGCTCGATCCTGCTGGAGCACCTCGCCGCGGCGGCGTCGGAATGCGGGTTGCGCCGGTTCGTCGCCGAGGTCCTCGCCGAGAACGCCGCCATGGTGCGGGTCTTCCGCGACGCCGGCTACCAGGTCAGCCGCGAGTTCGAGGAAGGCGTGCTGCACCTGGAGTTCGACATCGACCCGACCGAGGAGTCCCTCGCCGTGGCCCGCTCGCGGGAGCAGGCGGCCGAGGCGCGCAGCGTGCACAACCTGCTGCACCCGTCGTCGGTGGCGGTGATCGGCGCGTCCGCCGAGCCGGGCAAGGTCGGCCACGTCGCCTTCGTGAACCTCCTGGCCGCGGCGTTCACCGGGACCGTCTACCCGGTCAACCGGGACCACCGCTCGGTCCGCGGCGTCCGCGCGTACCCGTCGGTGCTGGACATCCCGGACCCGGTCGACTTGGCCGTCGTCGCGGTGCCCGCCGAGTCCGTCGAGTCCGTTTTGGACGCTTGCCTCGCGAAGGGCGTCAAGACGCTGCTGATCCTCTCGAGCGGCTTCGCCGAAGCCGGGCCACACGGCCTGCACGCCGAGCTGCGGCTGGTCGGCGAGGCGCGGGCGCACGGCATGCGCGTCGTCGGCCCGAACGCGCTCGGCGTGCTGAACACCGCGCCCGACATCCGGCTCAACGCCACCCTCGCGCCGCGCCTGCCCGTGCGCGGGCGCACCGGGTTCTTCTGCCAGTCCGGCGCGCTGGGCACCGCGATCCTCGCCGACGCCGAGTCTCGCGGCCTCGGCCTGTCGACGTTCGTCTCGGCCGGCAACCGTGCCGACGTCTCCGGCAACGACCTGCTCCAGTACTGGGAAACCGACCCGGACACCGACCTCGTCCTGCTCTACCTCGAGTCCTTCGGCAACCCGCGCAAGTTCGCGCGGCTGGCCAGGCGGCTCGCGCGGACGAAGCCGATCGTCGCGGTGAAGTCGGGGCGGCACGCCGTTCGCCCGCAGCTGGCCGCGACGTCGACGGAGATCGACGAAGCCAGTGTCCAGGCCCTGTTCGAGCAGGCCGGTGTCGTCCGCGTCGAGTCGCTGGCGCAGCTGTTCGACTCCGCGCTCGTGTTCGCCCACCAGCCGCTGCCCGCCGGGCCGCGGGTCGCGATCGTCGGCAACTCCAGCGCGATCGGGCTGCTGGCCGCCGACACCGCGCGGATGCAGGGACTGCGGCTGGCGTTCGACCCGGTGGACGTCGGCCCGCAGGCCGGGCCGGACGACTTCGCCAAGGCGGTCGGTGAGGCCCTCACCTCGCCGGAGACCGACGCGCTGGTCGTCGTGTTCGCGCCGCCGGTGGCCATCCCCGGCACCGCCTACGCGCGCGCCCTGCGTGAAACCGTCGTCGAACTGGGGCAGCGCAAGCCGATCGTCTCGACGTTCCTCGCCGCCGAAGGCGTGCCGGACGAGCTCGCCGTCCTGACCGACGAAGGGACGCCGACGCGCGGCTCGATCCCGTCGTACCCGAGCCCGGAACGCGCGGTGAACGCCCTCGCCAGGGTCATCCGGTACGCGGCGTGGCGGCAGCGCCCGCAGGGCACGCTCGTGACGCCGCCGGGGATCCACACCGAGCAGGCGCAGGGCATCGTGCGCGAGTTCCTCGACGCCGAGAACGGCAAGACGACACTGCTGTCCGACACCGACGTCGTGCGGTTGCTGGGCTGCTACGGCATCGACGTCGTCCCGTTCCGCGTCGCGTCCACTGTGGACGAAGCCGTCGCCGCGGCGGCCGAGCTGGGGTACCCGGTGACGCTCAAGGCCGTCGACGAGCGACTGCGCGGCCGCCCCGACCTGGCCGGCGTGCGGCTCGACCTCGCGTCAGCTGACTCGGTGCGCACCGCCTACGAAACGCTGCGTGAGATCTCCGATGACGACGACGTGTACGTCCAGCGGATGGCCCCGAAGGGCCTGTCGTGCGTGATCGGGCTGCAGGACGACCCGTCGTTCGGCACGCTCGTGTCGTTCGGGCTGTCCGGGCTGGTCAGCACGCTGCTGGGGGACCGCGCCTACCGGGCGGTGCCGCTCACCGACGTCGACGCGGCGACGCTGCTGCGCGAGCCCCGGACGGCGCCGCTGCTCACCGGCTACCGCGGCGACGAGCCCGCCGACCTGGCCGCCTTGCAGGACATGGTGCTGCGCGTCGCCGCGCTCGCCGAGGACAACCCGGAGGTGCGGTCACTGGTGCTGGACCCGATCCTCGCGTCGCCGGACGGCGCGTTCGTCGCCAACGCCCGGCTCGTGCTGGGGCCGCCGCCGTCGCGGCCCGACACCGGCCCGCGGCGCCTGCGCGCCATCAACCCCCTGGACTGAACGTGCTGACCGAACTGCTGAAGCAGCACGCCGCGGACGTGCCCGGCGCGGTGGCCCTCGTCGCGCACGGCGACCAGGTCGAGGCGGCGGCCGTGGGCTCGGCCGACGCGGAGGGCACCGTGCCGATGGCGCGGGACTCGCTGTTCCGCATCGCGTCGCTGACCAAGCCGATCATCGCCGCGGCGGTCATGCTGCTCGTCGACGACGGCGAGCTCGCGCTGGACGACCCGATCGCCCGGTGGCTGCCGGAGCTGGCGTCGCCGGTGGTGGTGCGGACGCCGGCCGGGCCGGTCGATGACGTCGTGCCCGCCATCCGCCCGATCACGGTGGCCGACCTGCTCACGTTCCGCTGCGGGTACGGCCTCGCGGCGGACATGACGCTGCCCGCGGTCGACCTGCTGCTGCAGGTGCTGGGTCACCCGGCGGCGGCACCGCGGGCACTGGCGCCGGACGAGTGGACGGCGGCGTTGGCGCAGGTGCCGCTGCTGCACCAGCCGGGGGAGGCGTGGCTCTACGACACCGGGTCGGACATCCAGGGCGTGCTGGTCGCGCGGGTGTCGGGCCGGCCGCTGCCGGAGTTCCTGGCGGAGCGGCTGTTCGAGCCGCTGGGCATGGCCGACACCGGCTTCGCCGTGCCGACCGCGGCGCTGGGCCGGTTCACGAGCGCGTACCGGCCGGGTGGGGTGGGGCTGCAGCTGGTCGACTCGCCGGAGGGCCGCTGGAGCGCCGCGCCGCGGTTCCCGTCGGGCGCGGCGGGGCTGGTGTCGACGGCCGACGACCTGCTGGCGTTCGCCCGGTTCCTGCTGGCCGGCGGAACGGCGGGCGACCACCGGCTGCTGACGCAGGAGTCGGTCCACCGGATGACGGCCGACCACCTGACACCGGCCCAGCGCGAGGCCGGGCGAGTGTTCCTGCACGGCCAGGGCTGGGGCTACGGCGCTTCGGTCGACGTCGAGGCGAAGCGGCCGTGGGAGGTCCCGGGGCGCTACGGCTGGGTCGGCGGCGCGGGCACGGCCTGGCACCTGCTCCCGGCGACGGGCACGGTGACGATCCTGCTGACCCAGGTCGAGCTGCGCAGCCCGGAACCGACCGGGCTGATGCGCGAGGTCTGGACGTACGCGGCGAAGTAGCACCGGCGGCGACGGGCACGGTGACGATCCTGCTGACCCAGGTCGAGCTGCGCAGCCCGGAACCGACCGGGCTGATGCGCGAGTTCTGGACGTACGCGGCGAAGTAGCACCGGCGGCGACGGCCTGCGCGAGTCGGGGGCTGGGCGTGGCCGCCCGCGCGAGTCGGCGCTGGGTGCGGTGGCCTGCGCGAGTCGGCGGCTGCCTGCGCGAACCAGACGCCGGGCATGGCCGCCCGCGCGAACCGGTGGCGGCCCGCGCGAGTCGGGCGCCGGGTGTGGTGGCCTGCGCGAGTTGGGCGCTGGGCGTGGCGGCCGCGTGAACCGGTGGCCGCCTGCGCGAATCGGGGGCCGGACGTGGTGACTCGCTGGAACCGGCGGCCGCCCGCGCGAGTCGGCGCTGGGTGCGGTGGCCTGCGCGAGCCGGTGGCGGCCCGCGCGAGTCGGGCGTCGGGTGCGGCGGCCGCGCGAACCGGCGGCCGTCCGCGTGTTCGTCGCCGGCCGCCTCACGCCAGCGCCCCGGAGCCGCCGCCGTCAGGCGTCCGCGGCCAGCTCGTCGCCAAGGGCCAAGAGCTGCGGCGTCGCTCCGCCCAGCAGGAACTCCAGGCGCTTCGCCGCCGTGAAATACCGGTGGACCTCGTGGTCCACGTCGATGCCCACTCCGCCGTGGACGTGGACCGTCGTGTGGGCCACCCGGTGGCCCGCCTCCGCTGCCCAGAACTTGGCCGTTGCCACCGCCTCCGCCGACGGGAGGTCCGACGCCAGCCGCCAGGCCGCCTGCAGGGACGTCAGCCGCACCGCCTCCACGTCCACGTACGCGTCCGCCAAGCGCTGGCGGACCGCCTGGAACCCGCCGATCACGTGGTCGAACTGCTTGCGCTCGGCCGCGTACGACGCCGTCAGCTCCAACGCCCGCTCGACCACGCCGAGCTGCTGCGCGCACACCCCCACCGTTCCGCGCAGGCGCAGCCACTCGCCGATGTCGCCCAGCGACGTCCCCGGCACCTCGGACAGCTCCAGCAGGCAAGCCTCCGCGTGGTCGGTCGTCTGCTGGGGGCGGACCGAGACGCCCGGTGCGGCCGCGTCGACCAGGTAGACCTCGCCGGACGCCGCCACGAGGAACCCGTGGGCGAACGCGCCGAAGTGCACCGCCGTCTGCGTGCCCGACACGAGACCGTTCGCGGCCGTGAAACCGGACAGCGCCACCGCTAGAACGCGTTCTCCTCGCAGCACCGGCAGCACCCAGCGGTCCACCAGCTCCGGCGTGCCGAACTCGGCCAGCGCCGACGCCGCCATCGTGATCGACGGCAGGTACGGGACCGCCGCCACCGCGCGGCCGATCTCGGTCAGCACCGCGCACTGCTCCAGCAGGCCGAACCCGCCGCCGCCCAGTGACGACGGCAGGGCCGCGTCCAGTACACCCGCCTGGCCGAGGGCCGTCCACAGTGGAGCGTCGAAGCCGCCGGTGCCGTGCGGGTCGTGCGTGGCCTTGTCGGCGAGGATCCGCCGGGTCAGCGCGGCCAGGTCGGCCGACGCCTCGGAGGGGGTGAAGTCCATGAAGACGCTCCTAGCGCGTGACGGGCAGGCCGAGGGCGGTCGCGGCGATCATGTCCCGCTGGATCTCGTTGGTGCCGCCGCCGAAGGTGAGGATCAGCGCGGACCGGTGCAGCCGCTCGATCCGCCCGGCCAGCAGCGCGCCCGGCGAACCGTCGCGGACGACGGCGGCCGCGCCCAGCACCTCCATCAGCAGGCGGTAGGCCTCGATCGCGAACTCCGTGCCGTACACCTTCGTCGCCGACGCCTCCGCCGGGCCGAGCTCGCTGGCGGCGGCCGCCCAGGCGATCCGCCAGTTCCGCAGCTTCAGGTACTCCGCGCCGGCGTGCACCCGCGCGAGGTGCAGCCGCACCCATTCCTGCTCGATGGCGCCGGTTTCCTTCGCCCACGCGACGACGTCCGCGAGCGCCTTGCGCACCGGCGCCGACGACGTCAGCGCGACGCGTTCGTGGTTGAGCTGGTTGGTGATCAGCGGCCAGCCCGCGTTCTCCTCGGCGACGCGCGCCGACACCGGCACGCGCACCTCGTCGTAGTACGTCGCGCTGGTGCCCGCCCCCGCGACGGTGTGCACCTTGGTCCAGGAAAACCCGGGCGCGGACGTCGGCACGATCAGGATCGACAGCCCGCGGTGCTTCTTCGCCTCGGGGTCGGTCCGGACCGCGAGCCACACGTAGTCGGCGTGCTCGATCAGGCTGGTCCACATCTTCTGCCCGGTGACGACGTACTCGTCGCCGTCGCGCACCGCGCGCGTCCGCAGCGACGCGAGGTCCGTGCCGGCCTCCGGCTCGGAGTAGCCGATCGAGAAGTGCAGCTCGCCCGCCGCGATCTTCGGCAGGTAGAACGCCTTCTGCTCGTCGGTGCCGTACCGCATGATGGTCGGCCCGACGGTGTTCACCGTGAGGAACGGGACCGGCACCCCGGCGACCGCCGCTTCGTCGGTGAAGATGAGCTGGTCGAGCATCGGCCGGCCCTGCCCGCCGTACTCTTCCGGCCAGCCGAGCGCCAGCCAGCCGTCCTTGCCCAGCTGGCGGACGATCTCCTTGTACGCCACGCCGTCGCCGTACTCGGCGCCGCGCAGGCCGTCACGACGCTCCGGCGTCATCAGCTCGGCGAAGTACTCCCGGAGCTCCGCGGCCAGTGCCCGCTGCTCCGGTGTGTAGTCGATCCGCACCCGTCACCTCGATCCGGCGTTATAGTAGAACCTGTTCTAGTTGTACCAGGACTCACGCGGCGGAGGAAGCATGGAGATCGGCGTCGATCGTTCGCTCTGCGAGGCGAATGCGGTGTGCGTGGGGTTCGCGCCGGACGTCTTCGACCTGGACGACGACGAAGAGCTCGTCATCCAGCCGGGACCGGTTCCGGACAATCGGGTAGAACATGTTACAGACGCCGTGAAAGGTTGTCCTAAGAACGCCCTGTTCATCGCTGGTTAGCGGTGTTTACTCAAGGGCTTGCCCTCAGCGAGAACAGATTCTAGTGTAGGCGCCGTCACAGGACTCGATGAGGAGGCCTCGCGTGAGCCTGACCGGCAGGACAGCGATCGTCACCGGCGCCGCCGCGGGACTGGGCCGGGCGGAAGCGCTCGCCCTGGCCGGGCAGGGCGCCACCGTCGTCGTCAACGACATCGGCGAGCCCAAGGACGTCGTCGAAGAGATCGAAGCCGCCGGTGGCAAGGCCGTCGCGGTCGCCGGCGACGTGGGCGAGCGGGCCACCGCGGACGCGCTCGTGACCGCCGCGCTCGACCTCGGCGGGCTCGACATCGTCGTGAACAACGCGGGCGTACTGCGCGACAAGATGCTCTTCTCGATGTCCGACGACGACTGGGACACCGTGCTCCGCGTCCACCTTCGCGGCCACTTCCTGTTGTCCCGCAACGCCACGAAGTACTGGCGCGACAAGTCCAAAGCGGACGGACAGCCGGTGTACGGTCGGCTGGTCAACACCGCGTCCGAGGCGTTCCTCATCGGCTCGCCCGGCCAGCCCAACTACGCCGCCGCCAAAGCCGGCATCACCGCGCTCACCATGTCGGCCGCCCGCGGCCTGGCCAAGTACGGCGTCCGCGCCAACGCGATCTGCCCGCGCGCGCGGACGGCGATGACCGAGGGCGTGTTCGGTGCTCCTCCCGCCGAGGGCGCCGACCCGCTCTCGGTCGAACACGTCGCACCCTTCGTCGCCTACCTCGCCTCGCCCGCGGCCGAGCACGTCAACGGCCAGGTGTTCATCGTCCACGGCGGCACGGTGTCGCTGGTCGAGGCGCCGCGGATCGAGCAGCGCTGGTCCCTCGACGAGCTCGAGACGTCGGTCAGCGCGTTCTTCGCCGAACGCGACCCCGGCCGGATGTTCGCCGCCACCGAGATCCTGGGAGAGTCATGAGGCTGGACGGGAAGATCGCCCTGATCACCGGCGCCGCGCGCGGCCAGGGCGAGGCCGCCGCACGCGCGTTCGTCGCCGAGGGCGCGAAGGTGCTGATCGCCGACATCCTCGACGACGAGGGCAAGCAGCTCGCCGCCGAACTGGGGGAGCAGGCCGTCTACCAGCACCTCGACGTCGGCGACGAAGACGGCTGGGTCACCGCCCTCGACCGCGTGACCACCGAGTTCGGCGCGCCGAACGTGCTGGTCAACAACGCGGGCATCCTCCATTTCTCGGAACTGGGCAAGACGAAGCTGGCCGATTACGAACGCGTCATCCGGGTGAACCAGATCGGGGCGTTTCTCGGGATGCGCTCGGTCGTTGAACCGATGACCGCCGCCGGCGGTGGCTCCATCGTCAACGTGTCCTCTGTGGAGGGTCTGGCCGGGATGCCCTACCTCGTCGCGTACACCGCGAGCAAGTTCGCCATCCGCGGGATGACCAAGGTCGCGGCGATGGAGCTCGGCAAGAAGCACATCCGCGTCAACTCGGTCCACCCCGGCGCCATCGACACGCAGATGGTCGAGACCGCCGCCGGTGGGCAGAAAGTCGACATGTCGTACGTCGGGAAGAAGGTCGCGCTCGGGCGCGTCGGGCAACCCGAAGACGTCGCGAAACTGGTGCTGTTCCTCGCCAGCGACGAAAGCGCGTACTGCACGGGAGCGGAGTTCGTGGCGGACGGCGGTGCCACGGCCTCGCACGCCCTCAACCTGAGTTTCTGACGATCAGTTAACACCGCTAACGAAAATCGGGCACCGGGTATGGAGAACACTCGGAGGTCAGCGACGACCTACTGGGAGGTGTGGTGAGCGAGAGCACGGGCACGCTCCCGGGAACCGCGGCGCTCACCCAGGTCGGGCGGCTCGCGACGCTCTCGTGGGAGGTCCTGCGCGCGATCTTCAAGCGCCCCTTCCAGACCCGCGAGTGGATCCAGCAGTGCTGGTTCTTCGCCAGCGTCACGATCCTGCCGACCGCGCTGGTCGCCATCCCGTTCGGCGCGGTGATCGCGCTGCAGCTCGGCTCGCTGACCGCGCAGATCGGCGCGCAGTCGTTCACCGGCGCGGCCTCCGCGCTCGCCATCGTCCAGCAGGCCAGCCCGTTGATCACGGCGTTGCTGGTCGCGGGTGCCGGCGGCAGCGCGGTCTGCGCGGACATCGGCGCGCGCAAGATCCGCGAAGAGATCGACGCCATGGAGGTCCTCGGCGTCAACCCGATCCAGCGCCTGATCGTGCCGCGCGTGCTCGCCGCGATGGTCGTTTCGGTGCTGCTCAACGGCTTGGTCAGCGTCGTCGGCGTGCTCGGCGGCTACTTCTTCAACGTCGTCCTCCAAGGCGGCACGCCCGGCGCGTACCTGGCCAGCTTCAACGCGCTGGCCCAGGTGCCGGACCTCTGGGTCAGCGAGATCAAGGCGCTGCTGTACGGCTTCGTCGCCGGCGTGGTCGCGGCGTTCCGCGGGCTGAACCCGCCGCCCGGCCCGAAGGGCGTCGGTGACGCCGTCAACCAGGCCGTCGTCATCACGTTCCTGCTGCTGTTCCTCATCAACGTCGTGCTGACCGCGATCTACCTGCGGATCATCCCGCCGAAGGCCATGTGATGACGGCGGAACCCCTGGAGCACGAACGGACGCTCGAATACATCGCGCGCCCCGGCCAGAGCCTGGAAGGCCTCGGTAAGCAGCTCGCCTTCGCTGCGAAGGCGCTCGCGTGGTCGCCACGCACGATCCGCCGCTACAGCCGGGAAACGCTGCGGCTGCTCACCGAAGTCTGCTTCGGCACCGGCGGCCTCGCCGTCATCGGCGGCACGCTCGGCGTGATGATCGGGATGACGCTGTTCACCGGTCTCATCGTCGGTCTCCAGGGCTACTCCGCACTGAACCAGCTCGGCACGGCCGCGCTCACCGGGTTCATCTCCGCCTACTTCAACACGCGCGAGGTCGCGCCGCTCTCGGCCGGGCTCGCGCTGTCCGCGACCGTCGGCTGCGGTTTCACCGCGCAGCTCGGCGCGATGCGGATCTCCGAGGAGATCGACGCGCTGGAAGTCATGGGCGTGCCGAGCATGCCCTACCTGGTGACGACCCGGGTGCTCGCCGGCGTCGCCGCGGTGATCCCGCTGTACGCGGTCGGCCTGCTCTCGAGCTACCTCGCGTCGCGGCAGATCACCATCTGGCTCTACGGCCAGTCCGCGGGCACCTACGACCACTACTTCACGCTCTTCTTGCCCCCCGGCGACGTCCTGTGGTCGTTCGGGAAGGTGATCGTCTTCAGCGTGCTCGTGATCCTTTCCCATTGTTATTACGGCTTCAACGCCAGCGGCGGCCCGGCCGGGGTCGGCGTGGCGGTCGGCCGCGCGGTGCGGACGTCGATCGTGCTGATCTCGGTCCTGGACTTCTTCCTCAGCCTGGCGATCTGGGGCGCCAACACGACGGTGAGGATCTCCGGATGACGCGCGAGCTCCGGCAGCGGCTCCGGTACCAGGTGCTGGGGCTCGCCTTCCTGCTCGTGGCCGCGCTGTTCATCGCGCTCACGCTCGCCGTCTACAACAAGGCCTTCACGCCGGTGACGCTCGTGAAGGTCGAGACCGACCACGTCGGCAGCCAGCTGCGCACCGGCGGCGACGTCAAGGTCCGCGGCATGCTCGTCGGCGAGGTCCGGTCCGTGCTGGCGAAGGGCGACCACGCCGAGCTGGAGCTGGCGCTCGACCCGGACAAGACGCACGTCATCCCGGCGAACGTGTCGGCGCGGCTGCTGCCGAAAACGCTCTTCGGCGAGCGGTACGTTTCGCTCCAGCTCCCCGCAACGTCGCAAGGCCCGATCAAGGCGGGTGACGTCATCCCGCAGGACCGCAGCAGCACCGCGATCGAGCTGCAGAAGGTCCTCGACGACGTGATGCCGCTGCTACAGGCGGTCCAGCCGGAGAAGCTGTCGAGCACGCTGACGGCGGTGTCGACCGCGCTCGAGGGCCGCGGCAAGCAGCTCGGCCAGACCCTCGTGCAGCTGAGCGACTACCTCGGCAAGCTGAACCCGTCGCTGCCGGACGTCAAGGCCGACATCACCAGGCTCGCGAACGTCGCGGACACCTACGACAAGGCGGCGCCGGATCTGCTGCAGGCGCTGTCCGACCTCACGACGACGACCCGCACGATCGTCGACCAGCGCGACCGGCTGAGCGACCTCTACGCCACGGTCACCGCGGCTTCGGTCGACCTGACGAGCTTCCTGCAGGTCAACAAGGACAACCTGATCCGGCTCACCACGGCGGTCCAGCCGACGCTGGACGTGCTCGCCAAGTACGCGCCCGAATACCCGTGCCTGCTCGAGCAGCTCGCGGGGGAGGTCGCGCCGGCCGAGCTGGCATTCGGCAAGGGCACCGCGCACCCCGAGGTCAGCCGGGTCACCATCGAGTTCGCCGCCAGCCGCGGCAAGTACCTGCCCGGCGTCGACGAGCCGAAGTACGAGGACAAGCGCGGGCCGCGCTGCTACCCGCAGGTCCCGAAGCCCGGCGTGTGGCCGCAGTACCCGCCCGACGGCGCGATCAAGGACGGCTCCAGCAAGCCCGCGCCGCCGAAGTCGCCGTCCGGTGAGCTGCCCGCCGGTGGCGGTGCCGTCGGCGGCGACGGCTCGATCGTCGGCTCGTCCTACGAAAAGGACCTGATCGACCTACTCGCGTCGCCCGCGCTCGGGACGTCCCCCGGTGCCGTGCCCGGCTGGGCCGGCCTGCTCGTGGGGCCGCTCTACCGCGGGGCGGAGGTGGAGCTGAAATGAGGAGCTTCATCCCGTCGCTCATCAAGCTCACGGTGTTCGCCGTCGTCACCGTGCTGCTCACCGGTGTCCTCGCAGCCACCATCGCGAACACCAACTTCGGCGAGACGTCCGGCTACTTCGCGAAGTTCACCGACGCGTCCGGCCTCAAGGAAGGCGACGACGTCCGCATCGCCGGCGTCAAGGTCGGCCAGGTCGACGCGATCGAAGTCGTCGAAGGCGAGCAGAACCTCGCCCAGGTGCGGTTTGACGTCGAGCACGCCTACCGGCTGCCCGAGACGGTGACGGCGACGATCAAGTACCGCAACCTCGTCGGCCAGCGCTACCTCGCGCTCGGCACCGACGTCCCGGGCGAGCGCGCGCTGGCCGACGGCGGCACGATCCCGCCCGAGCGCACGAAACCCGCGTTGAACCTCACCGTGCTGTTCAACGGCTTCAAGCCGCTGTTCAAGGCGTTGAGCCCGAAGGACGTCAACCAGCTTTCGGCCGAGATCATCAGCGTCTTCCAGGGCGAGGGCGGCACGATCACCAGCCTGCTGCAGCACACGGCGTCGCTCACCACGGCGATCGCGAGCAAGGACCAGGTGATCGGGCAGGTCATCGCGAACCTCAACACCGTGCTCGGCGTGGTCAACGCCCACGGCCCGCAGCTGGGCGACCTCATCGAGCAGACCCAGAAGCTCGTCAGCGGGCTGGCCGAGCAGCGCAAGCCGATCGGTGACGCGGTCAGCGCGCTCGGCGACCTCGCGGTGTCCACGACGGGCCTGCTCGCCGACGCGCGTCCCGCGCTGAAGGACGACGTCGCGCAGCTCGGCGTGCTGTCGCAGAACCTCGGCGACTCCGGCGAACTGCTCAACCACCTGCTCGAGGTGCTGCCGGGCAACCTGGAGAAGTTCACCCGGACGCTCAGCTACGGCAGCTGGTTCAACTACTACCTGTGCGGGATCACCGGCACCATCGGCATTTCCTCGCTCGACATCACCCTGCCGATCATCCCCATTCCCGGCACGCAACGCGCGGAGAGGTGTGGTCCGTGAAGCGGCTGAAGGATCGCAACCAGGCGGGAGTCGGCGCGGTCACGCTCGTGCTGATCGTGCTCGTCACGGCCACGACGTACTTCTCCGACCAGCTCCCGTTCTTCGGCAACGGCACGACGTACTCGGCCTACTTCGGCGAGTCCGCCGGTTTGGCGCCCGACAACGAGGTCGAGGTCGCCGGCGTCAAGGTCGGCACGGTGTCGTCGGTGAAGCTCGCGGGCAAGCAGGTGCTGGTGCGCTTCCGCGTCAAGGACGTCCGCGTCGGCGACGCGACGACGGCGTCCATCGAGATCAAGACGCTGCTGGGGGAGAAGTACCTCGCGCTCGACCCGAAGGGCGGCGGCGCGCAGGAGCCGGACGCGACGATCCCGCAGGCCCGCACGCGCACGCCGTTCCAGCTGCAGGACGCCTTCGAGCAGCTGTCGACGACGGTCGGCGACATCGACACGAAGCAGCTCGCGGACAGCTTCAACGCGTTGTCCGACAGCCTCAAGGACAGCCCGCAGTACCTGAAGGACACCCTCAACGGGCTGTCTTCGCTGGCTAAGACGGTGTCGTCCCGCGACAACGACCTGCACACGCTGCTGGCCAACACGAGCCAGGTCTCGAAGACGCTGTCCGACCGCAACGCGCAGCTGCAACGCGTGATCAGCGACGGCAACCTGCTGCTCACCGAGCTGCAGAACCGCAAGACCGCGATCCACGCGCTGCTCACCGGCACCCAGCAGCTTTCGCAGCAGCTGTCCGGGCTCGTCGCGGACAACCGCGCGCAGCTCAAGCCGACGCTGGACAAACTGAGCAAGGTGACCGACATCCTGCAGCGCAACCAGGGCAACCTCGACAAGAGCCTGCAGCTGATGGCGCCGTTCGCCCGCGTCGGCGCGAACGCCACCGGCAACGGCCGCTGGTTCGAGGGCTACCTGTGCGGGCTGCTGCCGCCGACGATCACCGCGGCCGGGCTGCACATCAACCCCGAAGGCTGCACCCCGCCGATCGCGGCGCCGAACCAGGGGGTGGGCGGCCGATGACCATCCGGACCTACCGCGGCCGCGGCCTGGTGACGTGGCTGGCGTTCGCCTGCGTCCTCGCGCTGCTCCTCACCGCCGGGCTGTTCCTGGTGTTCCGCGCGTCCACCGGCACGACGCTGTCGGCGTACTTCGGCAAGACCGTCGGGCTCTACGCGGGTTCGTCGGTGCGGGTGCTCGGCGTGCCGGTCGGGCGGGTCACCGACGTGACGCCGCAGGGTGACGCGGTGCGGGTGGACATGCAGGTCGACGACGTCCAGCTGCCGGCCGGCGTCGGCGCGGTCGTCGTCGCGCCCAGCCTGGTCAGCGACCGGTACGTCCAGCTGACCCCGGCCTACGACAGCGGCCCGACGCTGGCCACCGGCACAGTCCTCGCGAAGGACCGCACGGCGACGCCGGTGGAGCTGGACGACCTCTATTCCAGCCTCGACAAGCTGTCGACGGCTCTGGGTCCCAACGGCGCGAACAAGGACGGCGCGCTTTCGGGTGTCCTGGACACCGCCGCCGACGCGTTGAAGGGCAACGGCGCTTCGCTGAACTCGACGGTCGGGCAGCTCGCCGACCTCGCGAAGACCCTCGACGGCTCGAAGGACGACCTGTTCTCGACCGTGCAGAACCTGAACTCCTTCACCGGTGCGCTGGCCCAGAGCGACCAGCAGCTCAACGAGTTCTATGGCCGCGTCGCCGACGTCAGCCAGTTCCTCGCCGCCGACTCCTCCGACGTCGGGGCCGCGCTGCAGTCCCTGGGCGGGGCGCTCGGTGACGTCCAGCAGTTCGTCAACGACAACAAGGGCGCTCTGGAGTCCAATGTGGACAAACTGGCGTCGCTGTCGAAGGTGCTCGTCGACCAGCGCGCGTCGCTGGCCGAGGTGCTCGACATCGCGCCGACCGGCGCCACCAACTTCATCAACTCCTACGACGCCGCGTCGGGCACGATCGCCGTTCGCGACAACCTCAACGAGCTCACCAACCCGCCGATCCTCACCGTGTGCCGGCTGATCAGCGCGGGCACGCCGAAGGAAATCCCGGACACGCTGGGGAACATCTGCAAGCAGCTGGCACCGGTCCTCGACGGCGTGCTGAAGCTGCCGACGATCCCGCAGGTGCTCAACTCCCTGCAGAACGGGACGCTTCCGCCGTTGCCGCTCCCGCTCGTCGACGTCATGGAGCAACTCGCGGGCGGTGCGAAGTGAAGCGGCTCGCGGGAGTGCTCGCCGGCGTGCTCGTGCTGGCGGCCTGCAGCGACGGCGGGTTCAACGGCCTCTACGGCACGCCGCTGCCGGGCGGCGCCGACGTCGGCGACCACCCGTACCACGTCACCGCGCTGTTCACCGACGTGCTCGACCTGGTGCCGCAGTCGAGCGTCAAGGTCAACGACGTCGCGGTCGGGCGGGTCGACAAGATCAGCCTGACGCCGGACACGCGGTCCGCGCTGGTCGCGATGACCGTCAACGGCGACATCGCGCTGCCCGCCAACGCCCACGCCGAGCTGAAGCAGTCTTCGCTGCTGGGCGAGAAGTTCGTCGAGCTGAGCGTGCCGACCGCCGAGCCGGCGTCCGGTCACCTCGGCGACGGCGCGCAGATCCCGCTCGGGCGCACCAACCGCAACCCCGAGGTCGAGGAGGTGCTCGGCGCGCTTTCGCTGCTGCTCAACGGCGGCGGCGTCGAGCAGATCCAGAAGATCAGCCACGAGCTGAACGACGCGCTGTCGGGCAACGAGCCGGAGATCCGCGCGCTGCTGTCGCGAGTGGACGAACTGGCGACCCAGCTCGACGGGCACCGGACCGAGATCCTGCGGGCGATCGACGGGCTCGGGAAGCTGTCCCACACCCTGACCGGCCAGACGCAGAACCTGTCCACCGCGCTCGACGACCTCGCGCCGGGCCTGAAGATCGTCACCGACCAGCGCGATCAGCTCGTCGGCATGCTGAACGCGCTGAACACGCTCTCCGGCGTCGCCACCGACACGGTCACGAAGAGCCGCGACCAGCTGGTCGCGAACCTCAAGGCCTTGCAGCCGACGCTGACGAAGCTCGGCGAGGCCGGGTCGAACCTGCCCAACGCGTTGCAGATCCTGCTCACGTACCCGTTCCCGGACTACGCGGGCAACGTGATCAAGGGCGACTACGCGAACGTCGAGGCGAACGTGAACCTCGACCTGGACACGCTGATCTCGAACTTCACGAACTCGTCGCAGCCGCCGATCGCGCTGCCGTCCGGGCAGACTCCCGCGGTCGCGCCGCCGCTGCCGCTGCCCGACCTCGGTTCGGTCCCGCAGGCCGCGGGCCCGAACCTGCTCGGCGGCCTGCTCGGGCTGATCGGGGGCGGGAAATGACCACGCGCAAGGTCCGCATCCAGCTGATCGCGTTCGTCGTCATCGCGGTGGTGTCGGTCGTCTACGCGGGCGGCCGGTACGCCGGGCTGGACCGGCTCTTCGGCAACCGCGGCTACGTCGTCACCGCGCAGCTGACCGACTCCGGCGGCATCTTCGTCAACTCCGAGGTCGCCTACCGCGGCGTCACGGTCGGGCGCGTGACCGGGATGACGCTGACCGAGCACGGCGTCGACGTCGCGCTCGACATCGACGCCGGCGCCCCGGACATCCCGGCCGACGCGCACGCGCAGGTGGCGAACCGGTCGGCGGTGGGGGAGCAGTTCGTCGACCTCCTTCCGTTGCACGACGGCGGGCCGTTCCTGAAGGACGGCTCGGTGATCACACCGGACAAGACGTCGCTGCCGCCGTCGCCGGACACCGTGCTGACCCACCTCGACGACCTGGTCGCGAGCGTGCACCCGGACTCGCTGCGGACGGTCGTCGACGAGACGTACAACGCGTTCGCGGGTGCGGGCCCGGAACTGCAGCAGCTGCTGGACAGCACGAAGTCGCTGACGTCCGTGGCCACGCAGTACATCCCGGAAACGCAGGGCCTGCTGGCGAACTCGCGCGTCGTGCTGGACACGCAGGAACGTCAGGCGGCGAACATCACCGACTTCGCGTCCGGGTTGAAGACGATCGCCGGGCAGCTCAAGACGTCCGATCCGGACCTGCGGCGGGTGATCGCGCAGGCGCCGCAGCTGAGCCGGCAGATCAGTGACGTGCTCGCCGCGTCCGGGACGGATCTGGGCATGCTGTTCGCGAACCTGCTGACCACCGCGCAGATCACGACGTCGCGCAAGGACGCCATCGAGGAGCTGCTGGTGGCGTACCCGATCATCTCGGCGTTCTCGCCGTCGACGTCCCCGGACGGCACCGGGCACCTGGGCGTGGTGCTGAACTTCTTCGACCCGGCTTCGTGCACGAAGGGCTACGAAGGGACGAAGCAGCGTCCGGCGAACGACGAGTCCGAGGCGCCGGTGAACATGAACGCGTACTGCGCCGAGCCGCCGGGCAGCCCGACGGGGGTGCGCGGGTCGCAGAACGCGCCGTACGCGGGCAAGCCGCCGGCGATCCCGGCGGCGCCTCAGCAGCAGGCTGCGTCGGCTCCGCAACAGCTTCCCGGAATGTTGAGCCTGCTGACCGGACCGTCGGCGGGCGGGCTGGGCAAGCTGCTGGGCGCGCCGTGAAGGTGCTGGTGGTGGCGGCGGTGCTGTCGGTGCTGGCGGCCGGTTTCACGGGCTGGTCGTGGTGGCGGGCCGCGTCCGACGATTCACTCGCCCGGGGCCGCGACCGCGACGCGGTGCTGGCGGCGGCGGGCCCGGAACTGGTCACGCTGAACACGATCGACTACCGCTCGGCGGGAGCGGCGGTGGACCGCTGGATAGCGGCGACGACGGGCCAGTATGGAAAGGACCTCGCGGGCGACCGTCAGGTGCAGATCGACCGGGCGACGACGGCGCGCACGGTTTCTTCCGCGTCCCTGGTACAGGCGGCGGTGACGGAGATTGCCGACGATTCGGCCCGGTTGCTGGCGGTCCTGGACGTACGGGTGTCGACGGGCGGCGGTGCTGTCACCCCACGCCTGAACCGGCTGACGGTGGACGTCGCGCGTTCTCCGTCCGGGTGGAAGATCTCGGGCGTCCAGGCGGCGGGCTCATGAGGAGAGTGCTGGCGGCGGTCGTGGTGGTGGCGTTGGGCTGCGCGGTGTGGTTCGGCATCGAGACGGCTTCGTTGTCTCCTGGGGACAATGCTGCTTTGGTCGATACTTCTGCTACGGCTTCGGTTTCCGCCGAGGTGAGTGATGCGGTGAAGGCGGTGTTTTCGTATGACTACGGGAACCTGGCTCGCACCGAGCGGGCGGCTTCGGAGGTCTTGACCGGGGAGGCGGTCGGGCAGTACCGGGACCAGTTCGCTTCGGCGCGTACGCGAGCTTCGGCGGAGAAGCTGGTGCGGACGACCACGGTCCGGGCGGTGGGGGTGCGGACTCTGGTGGGTGACGATGCTTCGCTGCTGTTGTTCTTGGACCAGCAGACGGTGACCCAGGGCGGGGGTGCGCCGTCTTCCTCTGTCGCTCAACTTGCTGTTACCGCCAAGCGGATCGACGGTCGCTGGAAACTGGCGACCCTGACGGCTCTCTAACCGTCCCAGACGGCGGCGCCCTGCTTCAGCACCTCGACCCCCGCCCCCGACACCACCGGCCACATCTCCACCTCGTACCGGTAATGCTCCCCGTACTCGTGGTCGTTCCAGTCCACCGACGGCGGCCCGGCCGGCACATACGACACCCGCGCCCGATACAACCCCGGCAACACCGAAAAGAACTTTTTCTGTGACGGATAGTCCGCGGGCCCGGAAATCACGACTTTCCCGCTCGGAACCGGAAGATCCGCTTCCACGACGTGCTCCGCGTCAGCCGTCAACGCCGGTGGTGCCGGAAGCAGCGTGATCGACGACTCCACCAGGTCCGACCGCGCTGTGGCGACCGCGAGGCCGCCCGGCTCCGACGCTATCCGGTGGGACTCCACGGCGAGAGACGTCCAGCCGCTGCCGTCCAGCCGGGATGCGGAGTCGCGCAACGAGAACTGACGCTGGTCGGCGTGGACTACCAAGTGCACACCAACCACCCTAGCCAGGACCCGCCCCGAAATGGTATCGACGCCGGGTTTAGCGTTGACGCCATGACCACTGCTTCCGTCGACGTCGACACCGCCCGCCGCGACTACGCCGCTCTGGTCGAGCGCGGCCTCTCCCTCGACATCACCCGCGGCAAGCCCTCGCCCCAGCAGCTCGACCTCGCGAACGGCCTGCTGGACCTCCCCGGCGACGGCACCTTCAAGGCCGAGGACGGCACCGACGTCCGCAACTACGGCGGCCTCAAGGGCCTGCCGGAGCTGCGCCGCATCTTCGCGGACGCCCTGCAGGTCCCGGCCGGGCAGCTGCTCGCCGCCGGCAACTCCAGCCTCGAGCTGATGCACGACGCCGTCGTCCAGGCGCTGCTGTCGAAGCTCCCCGGGGCCGAGCGCCGCTGGGCCGATGAGCCCACCCTCAAGTTCCTCGCGCCCGTCCCGGGCTACGACCGCCACTTCGCGCTCACCGAGCGCTTCGGCATCGAGCTCGTCCCCGTGCCGATGACCGACCAGGGCCCCGACATGGACGTCGTCGAGCGCCTCGTCGCCGAGGACTCCGCCGTCAAGGGCATCTGGTGCGTGCCGAAGTACAGCAACCCGACCGGTGTCACGTTCAGTGACGACGTCGTCAAGCGGCTCGCCACCATGACCACCGCGGCGCCCGACTTCCGGATCTTCTGGGACAACGCCTACGCCGTGCACCACCTGACCGACGACGAGCCGGCCCTGGCCGACGTCCTCGCGCTGGCCACCGAGGCCGGGAACGCCGACCGCGTGTTCGTCTTCGGCTCGACCTCCAAGATCACCTACGCGGGCGCCGGCGTCGGCTTCTTCGGCGCGTCCGAGGCCAACCTCGCCTGGTGGGTCGGCAACATCGGCAAGCGCACCATCGGCCCGGACAAGGTCAACCAGCTGCGCCACGCCCTCTTCCTCAAGGACGAGGATGGCGTCCGCGCGCACATGCGCAAGCACGCCGAGATCATCGGCCCGAAGTTCGCGGCCGTCGACCGCATCCTCACCGAGGAGCTGGGCGACTCGGGCCTCGCGTCCTGGACCAAGCCGACCGGCGGGTACTTCGTGTCGCTCACCGTGCCCGAGGGCACCGCGAAGGAGGTCGTGCGGCTGGCGAAGGAGGCCGGCGTCGCGCTGACCCCCGCCGGGGCGACGCACCCGCACGGCGACGACCCGGCCGACGCCGTCATCCGCATCGCGCCGACCTTCCCGGTGCTCGCCGACGTCGAAGAGGCCGTCCGCGCGCTCGCCGTGTGCGTCCGGCTCGCCGCGGCCGAACGCGCCTGACCTGCGGAAACGAAATCGGCAAGAACTTTTTTCCGATTTGACCGAGCCGGGGGCCGTCCGGGTACGTATGACCGGTGGGTGAGGTGGACGAACTCGTCACGAGAGGACGTCCCCCGGTGTTCGGAAAACGCTACACACAGCAGCTCGTCGAGCGCAGCGCGGAGAACGCGACCGACCGCCGCCGCTTCCTCAAGGCTGCGGGAGCGGCGGGACTCGGTGTCGCGGGTGCCGGCGCGCTCGGAACCGCGCTCTCGCTGGGCCTCGGCTCGGCAGGCGCGACTTCGCAGTACCCGGAGCAGAACGCGCAGGACGCCGCCGCCAGCGACGCCGCGGTGCTGAACTTCGCGCTCAACCTGGAGTACCTCGAGGCGAACCTGTACTCGTTCGCCGTCTACGGCTACGGGCTGAACGAGAAGTACGTCAACGGCGTCGGCAACCTCGGCAAGGTCTCCGGTGGGCACGCGGTGAAGTTCAAGAGCGAGCACACCAAGCAGATCGTCCAGGAGATCGCCGGCGACGAGGTCGCGCACGTGACGTTCCTGCGCAAGGCGCTCGACAAGGCCGCCGTCGCGCAGCCCGAGATCGACTTCCAGAACAGCTTCACCGCGGCCATGCAGGCCGCCGGGGTGATCAAGGAAGGCCAGACCTTCGACCCGTTCGCGAGCGAGAACAACTTCCTGCTCGCCGCGTTCCTGTTCGAAGACGTCGGCGTGTCCGCCTACAAGGGCGCGGCGCCGCTGGTGAACAACAAGACGTTCCTCGACGCGGCGGCGGGCATCCTCGCGGTCGAGGCCTACCACGCGGGCATCGTGCGCGGACAGCTGTTCGAACGCGGTCTCGGCGACATCACCAACAAGATCTCCGACGCCCGCGACAGCCTCGACGGCAAGGCGGACGACGACGAAGGCGTGCTCAAGGACGGCAAGGCGAACCTCGTCCCGGCGGACGCCAACGGCATCGCGTTCGGGCGCTCGGCCGACCGCGTCCTCAACATCGCCTACCTCAACCCGGACAAGGTCTCCTCGGGCGGTTTCTACCCCCGCGGCCTCAACGGCGACATCGCCACCAGTGGCGCCAAGGAGTGAGCACCGCGTGCCGCCGTCACGGTAACGTCGTGAGCGGCGGCACGCGGGTTCACGAGGGGGAGCGAAGGTGCGAGTACTGGTCGCGGGTGGCGGGATTTCCGGCACGGTCACGGCGATGGCGGCGAAGCTGGCGTGCCACGAACCGGTGGTCTTCGAGGCTTATCCGGCCGGCCGGGACGACACCGGCGCGTTCCTCACGATCATGCACAACGGCATGGACGCCCTGCGCGCGATCGGCGCCGATCAGCCGGTGATCGACGCGTCCTTCGCGGCGGTCGGCGTCGAGCTGGTCGCCCCGAACGGGGAGACCGTCGGGCGCCGGGAGTTCGGCACCGAAGGCCTCGACGCGCCGCGCACGCTCACCCGCGCGACGCTCTACCGCGTCCTGCAGGAGGAGGCCGCGCGCCGCGGTGTCCCGCTCGAACGCGGCAAGCGCCTGGTGAGCGCGAAGTCCGGCCCGGGCGGCGTCACGGCCGAGTTCGCCGACGGCACCGCCGAAACGGGTGACGTGCTGGTCGGCGCGGACGGGTTGCGCTCGACGGTCCGGAAGCTGATCGACCCGGCCGCCGACGAACCGCGCTACACGGGCCAGACCATCGTCTACGGCTACACGCGCGCGCCCGGGCTGCCGCCGGCGCCCGGGATCTACCGGATGGTCCGCGGCAGCAAGGCGGCCTTCGGGTTCACGACCGGCCCGGACGGCGCGACGTTCTGGTTCGCCCGCATTCCCGATCCAGAGCGGTCCCGCGAAGAGATCGCGGCGGTCACCTCCGCGGGCTGGCGCGAGTTCGCGCACGCCGCGTTCGCCGGAGAACTGTTGCCCTGCGCGGACATCATCGCCGCGACGGGCGACGAGGTGTTCGGCGGCCACTCCTACGACGTCCCCGAGACGCGCGTGTGGTCGACGCCGGAGATGGTGCTCGTCGGCGACGCCGCGCACGCCGCGGCCCCGGCGGACGCGCAGGGCGCGTCGATGGCGATCGAGGACAGCGTGGTGCTCGCGCAGTGCCTGCGTGACCTGCCGGATCCGGCGTCGGCGTTCGCGGCGTACGAAGAACTTCGCCGCGAGCGCGTCGAGAAGCTGGTCGCGTCGAGCTCCGGGCAGGACGTCGGCGAAAAGCCGGGCTGGGTCTACGAGCACCACATCGACTGGGACGCGAAGATCACCGGGTAGCGCCGCAGGAGTCGCGGACCACCAGTTTCGTCGGCAGGTGCACGGGTTCCGGCGCGCCCTGGTTGTCGATCATCGCCAGCAGGGCGCCGGCCGCCGCGGTGCCGAAGCCCGGTTTGTCCTGGGCCACCGTCGTCAGCGCCGGGTCGACCAGGGACGCCACCTCGATGTCGTCGAAGCCGACAACGGCCAGGTCCGCCGGCACCCGCAGCCCGGCCGCGCGCGCGGCCAGCAGGGCGCCGACCGCCATCTCGTCGCTGGCCGCGAACACCGCCGTCGGCGGGTCCTTGCGGGCCAGCAGCCGGCGCATCCCGACGAACCCGCTCTCCCGGTAGAAGTCCCCGGTGACCACGAAGTCCTCGCGCGCCGGCAGGCCGGCCTCGGCCAGCCCGCGCCGGTAGCCCTCGGTGCGGGCGGCGGCGGGCGCGTTGCCGCGGGGGCCGGTGATCGTCGCGATCCGGTCGTGCCCGAGGGCGGCCAGGTGCCGGACGGCCTCCGCCGCGCCCGCGGCGTTGTCCGAGGTCACGTAGGTCGCGCGCGGCCCCGACAACGCCACGTCGAACGCCACGCACGGCAGCCCGGACTGGGCGAACGCGGTGAACGCGTCGGCGTCGGTGCCGCTGTCGATCAGCACCAGCCCGGCCAGGTGGTGGCGCCGGGTCATGCTCACGTACCCGATCGGGTCGGCCAGTGACACGCCCGGGTTGCGGTCGCGGGCGTCGTCGCTCGTCGCGAGCATCAGCAGGTGGTAGCCGTGCGAGCTGAGCGCGGACTTGAGGCCCAGCAACAGGTCCTGCAGGAACGGGTGCCGCCAGCCGGGCCGCCGGTGGTCGGTGTCCCAGACGAGCCCGACCATCGCCGAGCGCTGCCGTGACAGCGCCCGCGCCGACTCGTTCGGCGAGAAGTCGAGCTCCCGGGCGACGCGCTCGACGTTCTCGCGCGTCGCCGGGCTGACCGTGGCGGGGCGGTTGAAGACCCGCGAGACGGTCGCGACCGAAACCCCGCAGAGCTGGGCGATCTCGCGCGCGGTGACCATGGCGACCTCCTACTTGTAACCGGTTACATTCCTAGCACATGATCTCTGACTGGATAAACGCCGAGTCGCGTTACTATTTCGTTACTTGACGAATGAGTACTGGGAGCGCTCTCATAGGTCCCGCGTTTTCCGATCGGCCCGCAGAACAACGGAGATCTCATGCGCCCGAAAACGACAACCCGCCGGTTCCGCCTGATCGCCGGCGCGGTGTGCGCCGGCCTCGCCGCGGTCACCGCGTTGAGCGCCTGCGGCAGCAGCGACGCCGGCAGCGGCGGGAAGGTCAAGCTCAGCCTCGGCCTCTTCGGCAACTTCGGCTACACCGACCTGATCAAGGAATACCAGGCCGCACACCCGGACATCGAGATCACCGAGCGGACGGCGTCCTACTCCGACCACCACAAGAACCTCGCCGCGCACCTGGCCACCGGCGGCGGCGCCGCGGACATCGAAGCGATCGACACCGGGTACGTCGCCCAGTTCAAGGCGACGCCGGACAAGTTCGTCGACCTGAACACCGTCGGCGGCGACAAGCTCAAGGACCGCTGGCTGAGCTGGAAGTGGTCGGCTTCGCTGGCCAAGGGCGGCCAGCAGATCGGCTACGGCACCGACGTCGGCGGCCTGGCCATCTGCTACCGGCGTGACCTGTTCGAGCAGGCCCAGCTGCCCGCCGACCGCGACGCCGTCTCCGCGCTCTGGCCGACCTGGCAGGCGTTCTTCGACGCGGGCAAGCGCTTCCAGGCCAAGGCGCCCAACGGCGTCAAGTGGATGGACGGCGGCCCGACCGTGCTCAACGCGATCTTCGGCCAGGCCCCGGTCGGCTACTACGACCAGAGCGACCAGATCGTCGTCGCGAGCAACCCGGCGCTGCGGACCGGCTGGGACCAGGTCGTCGACGCCGTCAAGGCGAACCTCTCCGCCGGCCTGCTCTACAGCACGCCGACCTGGAACACCGGCTTCACCCAGGGCCAGTTCGCCACCGTCACCTGCCCGGCCTGGATGATGACCAAGATCAAGGACCAGGCGCCGGACACCTCGGGCAAGTGGGACGTCGCGGCCGTGCCCGGCGGGGGCGGCAACTGGGGCGGCTCGTACCTGACCGTCCCCAAGCAGGGCAAGCACACCAAGGAAGCCACCGACCTCGCCGCGTGGCTGACCGCGCCCGAGCAGCAGGCGAAGGTCTTCACCAGCCAGGGCCTGCTCCCGTCGACGCCGTCGCTCTACACCGACCCGAAGATCACGGCCTACACCAACCCGTTCTTCAACAACGCGCCCGTCGGCAAGCTCTTCACCGACGCGGCGAAGAAGCTGAACCCGCAGTACCAGGGCCCGAAGGCCGGCGACGTCCAGACGGAGTTCGGCAACGCGATGCAGCGCGTCGAGCAGGGCAAGCAGGACGGCGCGGCGGCCTGGCAGCAGCTGGTCGGTGACGTCGCGAAGATCAAGTAATGGCCCTCACCTTCGCCGACCGGCGGCACAAGTGGGACGTCAAGCTGTCGCCGTTCGGCTTCATCAGCCCGTACTTCCTGATCTTCGGCGTCTTCGGGCTGTTCCCGCTGCTGTACACGGCTTTCGTGTCGCTGCAGAAGCGCAACCTGCTCGACGCCGACGGCGCGACGTTCATCGGGTTCGGCAACTACGAGCAGCTGCTGTTCCACGACCCGTACTTCTGGAACTCGATGGGGAACACGGTCAGCCTGTGGCTGCTGACCACGATCCCGCAGATCCTGTTCGCGCTCGGCATCGCGCACCTGCTCAACCGCAGGCTGCGCGGGCGGACGCTGTTCCGGATGGGGATGATCCTGCCGAACATCACCTCGGTGGCGGCGGTGACGATCATCTTCGCGCAGCTCTTCGGCCGGGACTTCGGGCTGGTGAACTGGGTACTGAGCTGGTTCGGCGGCGGGCACGTCGACTGGCAGGCCGGCACGGCCAGCTCGCACACCGCCATCGCGGCGATGGTGGTGTGGCGCTGGACCGGCTACCACGCGCTGATCTTCCTCGCGTCGATGCAGGCGATCCCCTCGACGATGTACGAGGCGGCCACCCTCGACGGCGCCAAGGGGTGGCAGCAGTTCTGGCGGATCACCGTGCCGCTGCTGCGCCCGCAGATCATCTTCTCGACGGTGATCGCGACGACCGGGAACATGCGGCTGCTCGCCGAGCCGCTGCTGTTCAACCCCGGCACCGCCGCGGCCACCGGCGGGTCGGACCGGCAGTTCCAGACCGCCGCGCTCTACCTCTACGAGCAGGGCTTCACCAAGTACGACTTCGGGTACAGCTCGGCGATCGCGCTGATCCTGGCCGTCGTCACGATGCTCGTCGCGGGCCTGTCGTACCTGGTGACCCGGCGCATCCAAACGGACTGAGGAGCGGACATGACCACCGTGCTGACCCCGGCCGCGCCCGCGCCGCCGGCGGCACCCGGGCGGGCCCGGCGCCTCGTGCGCCGGGTCGCGAGCCCGTGGACCTACGCCGCGCTGATCGCGATCCTGGCCGGCTCGGCGTTCCCCGTGTACTGGTCGTTCGTCGTGGCTTCGCAGACGACGGAAGCCGTCGGCAGCGTCCCGCCCGTGCTCGTTCCGGGCGGGCACCTGTTCGAGAACATC
This sequence comes from Amycolatopsis sp. NPDC114505, assembly GCF_055633615.1. Classification (NCBI taxonomy): domain Bacteria; kingdom Bacillati; phylum Actinomycetota; class Actinomycetes; order Pseudonocardiales; family Pseudonocardiaceae; genus Amycolatopsis; species Amycolatopsis sp. NPDC114505. The sequence continues at coordinate 296,496 of NZ_JBVKDV010000002.1, forward strand.
GCCCGCGTCTTCGACGAGTCGGAGTTCGCGCTGGCACTGGCGAACTCGGTGATCGTCGCGGGCACGATCACCGTGTCCGTGGTGCTGTTCTCGACGCTGGCCGGGTTCGCCTTCGCCAAGATGAAGTTCCGCGGCCGGACGTTCCTGCTGCTGCTCGTGGTCGCCACCCAGGCGATCCCGACCGAGCTGGGCGTCGTGCCGCTCTACATGATGATGGCCGACTTCGGCTGGGCCGGGCAGCTGCAGGCGGTCATCGTGCCCGGCCTGGTCACGGCGTTCGGCGTGTTCTTCATGCGCCAGTACTTCGAACGGGCGCTGCCGCTGGAGCTGCTCGAAGCCGGGCGGATGGACGGCTGCGGCTCGCTGCGGCTGTTCTGGCACGTCGCGCTGCCGGCCGCCCGCCCGGCCGCGGCGGTGCTCGGGCTGTTCACGTTCATGCAGGCGTGGAACGACTTCTTCTGGCCGCTGGTCGTGCTGACGCCGGAGAACCCGACCGTCCAGACCGCACTGTCCACTTTGGCCAGTGGCTACACGACCGACTACACCCTCGTGCTCACCGCCGCCACCATCGGCACCGTCCCCGTCCTCCTCGTGTTCCTGCTGTTCGGCCGCCAGATCGTCGGCGGCATCATGCAGGGCGCGCTCAAGGGCTGACCTCCCGGAGATGACCGTGACCACCAGTTTCCCGCCCGGCTTCCGCTGGGGCGTCGCCACCTCGGCGTTCCAGATCGAGGGCGCCACCACCGCGGACGGCCGCGGACCGTCCATCTGGGACACCTTCGCGACGGTCCCCGGCGCGGTGGCCGGGGGTGACACCGGCGAGCCGGCGGCGGACCACTACCACCGCTGGCGCGCCGACCTCGACCTGCTGGCCGACCTCGGCGTCGACTCGTACCGCTTCTCGGTGTCGTGGCCGCGGATCCAGCCGGACGGCCGGCGCGCCGAACAGCGGGGCCTCGACTTCTACCGGCGGCTGGTGGAAGCGCTGCGGGAGCAGAACATCGAGCCGTTCCTCACGCTGTACCACTGGGACCTGCCGCAGGCACTCGAGGACGACGGCGGCTGGCGTTCGCGCGACACGGCGTCGCGCTTCGCCGAGTACGCGGCGCTGGTGCACGCGGAGCTCGGCGACGTCGTCGACCACTGGACGACGCTGAACGAGCCGTACCCGTGCGCGGTCGCGGGGTACGGCGAAGGTCGGCACGCCCCGGGTGCGCGGGAAGGGCACGGCGCGCTCGCCGCCGCCCACCACCTGCTGCTCGGCCACGGCCTGGCGGTGCGGGCGATGCGCGCGCAGGCCGCGCCGCAGCACCAGTTCGGGATCGTGCTCAACCAGTCGCCGACGGTGCCGGTGACGGACTCGGCCGCCGACGCCGCGGCGTCGGCCCGCCAGGACACGCTGCTGCGCCGCCAGTTCACCGACCCGCTGTTCGGCGGCCGGTACGCACCGGGGCTTGCGGTGATGTTCGACGGCGTCTCGGACTTCTCGTTCCGCCACGACGGCGACCTGGAGACGATCGGCACGCGCCTGGACTACCTGGGCGTCAACTACTACTACCGGCTGCACGTCGCGGACGCGCCCCACCGCGAGCCGGACCCGGCGCGCCGCACGGTGACCGACATCGGCGTGGACACGACGCGCCAGCCGGCGGTCCCGCGCACGGGCATGGGCTGGCCGGTGGAGCCGGAGGGCCTGACGGAAGCCCTGGTCGGCCTGCACAACCGTTATCCGGGGCTGCCGCCGATGTACGTGACCGAGAACGGATGTGTGTACGCGGACCGAAGCGATTTCGCCGACTACGAGCGCATTTCGTTCCTGAACGAGCACATCGAGGCGGCGCGCACGGCGGCGTCGGCGGGGGTGGACCTGAGGGGGTACTTCTGCTGGTCGCTGCTGGACAACTTCGAGTGGGCCCACGGGTACAAGCACCGGTTCGGGCTGGTGCACGTGGACTACACGACCCAGGAGCGCACGCCGAGGGCGAGTTTCCGCTGGTACCGCGACCACATCGCGGCCCAGCGGCTCGGCTGACCTACTTCTTGTACAGGCTCTCGATGTCGGTGGCGTAGTTCTTCGTGACCACGTTGCGCTTCAGCTTCAGGCTCGGCGTGATCTCGCCACCGGCTTCGGTGAAGTCGTTGGCCAGCACCGTGAACTTCTTGATCGCCTCGGCCTTGGACACCTGCTTGTTCGCCTCGTCCACCGCCGCCTGGATCTCGGCCAGCAGGTCGGCGTCCGAGGAAAGGTCGGCGACCGAAGCGGCGGCGGGCTTGCCGTGCTGGGACTTCCAGGACGGGAAGTACTCCTCGTCCACCGTCACCAGCGCCGCGATGAACGGGCGCTGGTCGCCGACCACCATCGCCTGGCTCACCAGCGGGGCCGCCTTGATCGTGTCCTCGAGGCCGGACGGGGCGACGTTCTTGCCGCCCGCCGTGACGATGATCTCCTTCTTGCGGCCGGTGATCTTGAGGAAGCCTTCGGAGTCGAGCTCGCCCAGGTCGCCGGTGTGGAACCAGCCGTCGGTGAGGGACTCCGCCGTCGCCTGCGGGTTGTTGAAGTACGCGCCGAACACGACGTCGCCCTTGAGCATGACCTCGCCGTCGTCGGCGATGCGGACCGACGTGCCGTTGACCGGCTTGCCGACCGTGCCGACGCGGAACGCCGTCTGCGTGTTGACGTTCGCCGCCGCGGACGTCTCGGTCAGGCCGTAGCCCTCGAACACCGGGACGCCGATGCCGCGGAAGAAGTGCGCCAGCCGCGCACCCAGCGGCGCGCCGCCGGACACCGCCGCGACACAACGGCCGCCGAGGGCCGCGCGCAGCTTGCCGTAGACGAGCTTGTCGAACGCCAGGTGCTTGAGCTTGAGCCCGACCCCGGCGCCGCCCTTGTCCTGCGCCTCGCTGTAGGCGACCGCGACCGCCTCGGCGGCGTCGAAGATCTTGCCCTTGCCGTCGCCGTGGGCCTTCTGCTTCGCCGAGTTGTAGACCTTCTCGAACACACGCGGCACCGCGACGACGAACGTCGGCCGGAACGTGCCCAGGTCGGCGACCAGGTTCTTGACGTCCGGGGTGTGCCCCAGCGTCACCCGCGCGGACAGCGCGGTCACCGCGATCGCGCGGGCCAGCACGTGCGCCAGCGGCAGGAACACCAGCAGCGAGTTGCCCTGCTCCATGAGCTGCGGGAACGCCTCGATGTCGGCGCGGATCTCGGCCAGCAGGTTGCGGTGGGTCAGCTCGACGCCCTTGGGGCGGCCGGTGGTGCCCGAGGTGTAGACGATCGTGGCGAGCTCGCTCGCGCGCACCTCGCGGCGGCGCTCGTGCAGCTCGTCGTCGGAGAGCTGCGCGCCGATCGCGGCCAGCTCCTCGACGGCGGGGGAGTCGCCCTCGATCTGCCAGGTGTGGTCCAGCTCGGTGAGCCGGTCCCGGATCTCGTCGACGGCCCCGGCGTGGGCGTTCGTCTCGACGAACACGCCCTTCGCGGCCGAGTCGGAGAGGATCCAGTACACCTGCTCGGGTGACGACGTGTCGTAGATCGGCACCGTCACCGCGCCCGCGGCCCAGATCGCGAAGTCGATCAGCGTCCACTCGTAGCGGGTCTTCGACATGATGGCGACGCGGTCGCCGCGGCCGATCCCGGCCTGGGCCATGCCCTTGGCCACCGCCAGCACCTGGCCGGCGAACTCCTTGGCCGTGACGTCCAGCCAGGTTCCGTCGACCTGGCGGCGGAAGCTCACCACATCCGAGAACCGCTCGGCGTTCGCCCAGACGACGTCGGACATGTTCTCGTCGTCGGCCACCGGCTTGCCGGCGGGAGCGCTGTATTCGCGCACGTGGACCTCCGTGTTCAACGCGTGCGGTGGGCGACACCGCTGTTACCCGCCAGTCAACTTAGCGTGGTGAGCACCTTAAGACCATGCTGATCGCCGTCGCACGGCGAGGGCGTGACATTCTTCGCACGTGAACGCGCCACCCTCACTCGACGTCGTCGACGAGACGTTCCTCGCCGTTCCGCCGGCCACCGTGGCCGCGGTCTTCGCCGAACCGGCCTCCTGGCGGCGCTACTGGCCCGACCTGGTGCTCGAGGTCTACACCGACCGGGGCGACAAGGGCCTGCGCTGGACCGTGCGGGGCGCGCTCGTCGGTACGATGGAGGTCTGGCTCGAGCCGGTGCTCGACGGCACCCTGCTGCACTACTTCCTGCGGGCGACCCCCGCCGACGCGGCCGGGACGCCCCGGGTGCTGGCGCCACGCGACCTGCGCCGGGAGTTCGACCGGCGGGCCCGCGCGGCGAAGGTGATCGCACTCGGGCTCAAGGAGATCCTGGAGGACGGGCGCGAGCCCGGCGTTCCTCCGCGCGAAAGCTAGAGGGGGCCAGGGGTGCGGGTACACGTCGTCTCGGACGTGCACGGCAACGTCGACGGGTTGAAGCGCGCGGGGGACGGGGCCGACGCCCTGGTCGTGCTCGGCGACCTGGTCGACTTCGTCGACTATCGCGACCACGAGAAGGGCATCATGGGCGCCCTGTTCGGCCCGGAGAAGGTGGCCGAGTTCGCCCGCCTGCGCCGCGAGGGCACCCGTGACGAAACCGTTGCCTTCTCGCGGACGCTCTGGGCGAGCCTCGACGACCCGGCCGGCGCCGTCGACGAGGCCATCCGCACCCAGTACGCGGCGCTCTTTTCGGCGATGACCGCGCCCACCTACGCCACCCCCGGCAACGTCGACACCCCGGCGCTCTGGCCCGAGTTCGCCGGCGAGGGCATCCAGGTGCTCGACGGCGAGGTGGCCGAGATCGGCGGCCTGCGGTTCGGGTTCGTCGGCGGCGCGCTGCTGCCCGACGGTGTCGTCCCGCGCCCGCGCCCGGGTGCCGCCTGGCGTCCCTACCTGCGGGTTCGCGAGGACTACGACGCGAGCGTGGCCCAGCTCACCGAGGTCGACGTCCTCTGCACGCACGGCCCGCCGGCGCTGCCCGAGCTGACCTACGACGTCGTGGCGCGCCGCAGCGAGATCGGCTCGACGGCGCTGCTGGAGCTGATCCACGCCCAGCGGCCGCGCTGGTCGGTGTTCGGGCACGTGCACCAGCCCCTGGCGCCGCGCGCCCGGGTCGGCCTGACCGAGTGCCGTAACGTCGGTCACTTCAAGGAGACCGGGCAGCCGTACGTGCTGCGCTGGTGACCGACCGCGGCGGCTACGCTTCGTCCCATGGCCGAGCAGTCCACACAGTCCATCGAGGTCGACGCCGAGCCCAGCCGGGTGATGGCCGTGATCGCCGACTTCCCCGCGTACCCGGAATGGGCCAAGGCCGTCCGGCAGACCGAGGTCCTCGACACCGACGGTGACGGGCGGGCCAAGCAGGTCAAGCTCACCCTCGACGCGGGCCCGATCAAGGACGTCTACACCCTGGAGTACGACTGGGACGCGGACGGCCTCGGCGTCAGCTGGCACCTGGTCAAGGGGCAGATGCAGAAGGCGCAGAACGGCCGCTACGCGCTGGAGGACCTCGGTGGCCGCACCCGGGTCACCTACACGCTGTCGGTCGAGCTGGCGCTGCCGATGATCGGCCTGCTGCGCCGCAAGGCCGAGAAGATGGTCATGGACACCGCGCTGAAGGAGCTCAAGAAGCGGGCCGAGGGGTAGCCGCGTGCGGATCCTGCTGTTCACCGGCAAGGGGGGTGTCGGGAAGACCACGCTGGCCGCGGCCACCGGCGCCGCCCTGGCCGCCCGCGGCAGGAAGACGCTCGTCGTGTCCACGGACCCGGCGCACTCGCTCGGCGACGCGTTCGGGCGCGGCCTCGGCGCCGAACCGTCCGAAGTGGACGCTCTGCTCTCCGCCGTCCAGATCGACTCGCGGACGCTGGTGGACACCACCTGGCACCGGCTGCGGGCCGAGCTGCAGGCGGCCCTGTCCGGCGCGGGGCTCGACACCCTGGACGCCGAAGAGCTGACCGTGCTGCCCGGCGTCGACGAGCTGCTCGCGCTCACCGAAGTCCGGCGGCTCGCCGAAGACGGGCCGTGGGAGACCATCGTCGTCGACTGCGGGCCGACGGCCGAGACGCTGCGGCTGCTCGCCCTGCCCGAAGCCGTCTCCGGCTACCTGACCCGCGTCTTCGGCCGCCGCGGCCGGGTCACCGAGTCGGTGCGCCGCCTCGGCACCCACCTCGACGGCCTGCGCGCGCTGCTCACCGAGCCATCGGTGACCACCGTCCGGCTCGTCCTGACCCCCGAGCGGGTGGTCGTCGCCGAAGCGCGGCGCACGCTCAGCTCCCTGGCCCTGCGCGGGATCGCCGTCGACGGCCTGATCGCCAACCGGCTGATGCCCGCGCCCGGGTTCTGGCGCGGCGGCGCCGGGACGTGGCTGCGCACCCGCCGGACACAGCAGGACGCCGTGCTGGCCGAGCTCTCCGGTGCCGGGTTCAAGGCGGTGTCGCGTGTCGAGCACCGGGCCGTCGAACCGGTCGGGCTGCCCGCCCTGCTGGAGATCGCCGCCGAGCTCTACCGCGACGGCGACCCCCTGGCGGGTGACGGCACCCCGGTCACCCCGCTGCTGCGCGTCCGCCCGGCGCCGGACGGGTACACGCTGCGCATCGCGATCCCGCTCGCGCGGGACACCGAGGTCGACCTCGCCCGCGTCGACGACGACCTGGCGATCACCGTGGACGGCTTCCGCAGGCTCATCGCCCTGCCGGAGTCGCTGCGGCCGTGCCGGATCACCGGCGCGGAATCCGACGCCGACGGCCTGGTCGTGAACCTGGCCGGGAACCGGGGACGCGGGTGAGCGAAGAGGACGAGGCGGCCGGACCGCGGCTCGCGGAGGAGATCCGCCTGCTCGCCGAGATGGTCGTGGAGAAGGCGGCGCCGTGGCTCGAAGGGGTCGTCGCCGCCGGCCACGGGGACCCTGACCAGGCGAAACCGGACGGCTCGGCGTGCGGCTGGTGCCCGCTGTGTGCGATCGTCGCCGTGGTGCAGGGTGAACGCCCGGAGTTCGTCGCCCGCTTGCTGGAACAGCTGGCGCAGCTCGTGGCGTTGCTCCGAGCGGTGCTCGCGGACCGCTGGGAACCGGATGAGGGCGTCCACATGCCCGGGTTCCGGCCCGCGCCGCGGCCACCGGTGGACGCCACCGCGTCGGTGCGGGTGCAGCACATCGCCGTCCGCCGGCGCGACGAGTGGGAGAGCTGACTTGCGGACGATAGGGGTGGACGTCGGCGGGACGAGTGTCCGGGCCGGCGTGGTGGACGAGCGCGGTTCGCTGCTCGACACGGCACGCGTCGCGACGCCGAGCGAGGAGGGCGCCCTCGAGGACGCCATCGCGGGCGTCGTCGAGGGGCTGCGCAACCGGCACGAGGTGGTGGGCGTCGGGCTGGCCGTGGCCGGGTTCGTGGCGCGCGACCGCCGGTCGGTGATGTTCGCGCCGCACCTGGCGTGGCGCGGCGCGCCGGTCGCCGACCGGATCGAGAAGCGCGTCGGCCTCCCGGTGCTGCTGGAGCACGACGTCAACGCGGCGATGGTCGGCGAGCACCGCTTCGGCGCGGCCCGCGGCGCCCACGTGGCGGCGCTGGTGGCGCTGGGCACGGGCATCGGCGCGGGCCTGCTGCTGGACGGCAAGCTGTTCCGCGGCGCGTACGGCGTGGCCCCGGAGCTGGGGCACCTGACGGTGGTCCGCGGCGGGCGGCCGTGCCCGTGCGGCAAGTACGGCTGCTGGGAGCGCTACTGCAGCGGAACGGCGTTGGCGGCGACGGCGGTGGAGCTGCTGGCCCGCCACCCGGGCCGTTCGACGGTGCTGGCCCCGCAGGTCGCGGGCGACCCGGGCTCGGTGACCGGCCGCCGGGTGGCCGGCGCGGCGCGTGATGGCGACCCGATCGCACAGCTGGCGATGGCCGAGCTGGCCAAGTGGCTGGGTGAGGGCCTGGCCCTGGTGGCGGATGTGTTCGACCCGGAGATCATCGTGATCGGTGGGGGAGTGTCGGAGTCGGCTCCGCTTTTCCTGGACGAGGCCCGCGAGCACTACGCGGGCGCGATCACGGGGGCTCGGCACCGGCCGTTGGCTCGGATCCGGACCGCGCACCTGGGTGACGACACGGCGATCGTGGGTGCCGCTGCGCTGGCTTTGGAAGCGGCCAAGACACCGGTTTGACGTCGTTCGTCGCCGACCTCCTTCGGTGGTCTTCCGCGCCACCCCGAAGCCTGATTGTGACTACGGCCGGCCGCACCGCGTCAAGGCGGGAAAGATGCCTTGACCCGGCACTGCCGGCCGGGTTCTGGCTTCGGATCGGGGTTGCGGGGGGTGTGGGCCCCGTTCATGTTGCGGTCTGTCTGCTGCCGTGGCCTTTCCCGCTGCTCTTCGCTCGCGGCGCCGGGAGCGAGCGTCGGCTTCCGCTGAGACGTGATCCGCGGCGACCTGTGACAGGCTGGACTGGTGAGTGCCCTCTCCGCCAGCGTCTTCGTCAAGTGCTCCTGCGGGCACCTGCACTGGGGCCGGTACGGCGCTGCCGGCCTCCTGCTCGTCGATCCCGCTCGCGGCGTCCTCCTCCAGCGCCGGGCCTGGTGGGTGCACCACGGTCGGACCTGGGCCTTGCCCGGTGGTGCCATCGAAGCCGGTGAGACCGCGGTGACCGCCGCCGCCCGCGAAGCGTTCGAAGAAGCCTCCGTTCCGGCTGAGGCCTTCCGCGCGGTGTCGGCGTCCTTGGTGGACCATGGGGAGTGGAGCTACACCACCGTTCTCGCCCTGGCCGATGGGGCAGAGGCGCGGGTTGCCAACACAGAAAGTGCGGAGGTGCGCTGGGTGGACCCCGATGACGTGCCCTCCTACCGGCTGCACCGCGACTTCGCCGCCGCCTGGCCGGACCTGCGCGATCGCGTCGGGCAGGAGCTGGTGCTCGTCGTCGATGGCGCCAACGTCGTCGGCTCGCGGCCGGACGGCTGGTGGCGCGATCGGCACGGTGCCGCCGAACGTCTCCGTGACCAGCTCGCGAAACTCGCCGAGGCCGGCGTGCCGGACCCGGACGACGCCGCCGTCACCTGGTGGCCGCGGATCGTCCTGGTCGTCGAAGGCAAGGCCAAGCACGTCACCGGTGTCCCGGGCGTGGAGGTCGTCGCCGCGGACACCGACGGCGACTCGAAGATCGTCGAGGTCGTCGCGCAGCAGAAAGCCAAAGTCCTGGTCGTGACGGCCGACCGCGAACTGCGCGGGCGGGTGACCGCCCTCGGCGCGTCGATCCTCGGCCCCGGCACGCTTCGCACCCAGCTTGACCGGCTCTAGCCCTTCAGGATGCCGTCGCGCATCTCGGCGACCAGCGACGCCGTCACGGCCTTCAGGCTGCCCTTGTGCGCCTCCGCGACCGCTCGCTGCCGCCGGTAGCTCGGGCCGTACCGCAGGATCGTTTCGACGTCGCGCAGCTCGGTCACGCAGTCCAGCCGGCGGGCCACCGGCTCCAGCCGGTCGAGCAGGTCGGCGATGTCCTCGGTGACCAGCCGCTCGCGGCCGGCCGCGTCGAGGATGACGATCGCGTCGGTGCCGTAGCGCGCCGCGCGCCACTTGTTCTCCTGGACGTGCCACGGCGGCAGTGACGGCAGGATCTCGCCGTCGTCGAGGCGCTCGCTGAAGTCGTCGACCAGGCACTGCGTCAACGCCGAGATCGCGCCGACCTCCTCGAGCGTCGGCAGCCCGTCGCAGACGCGCATCTCGATCGTGCCCAGGTGCGGCGCCGGCCGGATGTCCCAGCGGATCTCCGAGAACGAGTCGATCACGCCGGTGGTGAACATGTCCTCGGTGTAGGCCTCCAGCTCGGCCCACTTCCGGAACTGGAACGGCAGCCCGGCCGTCGGCAGCTGCTGGAACATCAGCGCCCGGTTCGACGCGTACCCGGTGTCCTCGGCGCCCCAGTACGGCGACGACGCCGACAGCGCCTGCAGGTGCGGCGCGTAGTTCAGCAACGCGTCCAGGATCGGCAGCACCTTGTCGCGGTGGTCGACCCCGACGTGGACGTGCACGCCGTAGATCAGCATCTGGCGGCCCCACCACTGGGTCCGGTCGATCAGCTTGGCGTACCGCTCCTTATCGGTGACCTTCTGCTGGTACCAGTTCGAGAAGGGGTGCGTCCCGGCCGAGAACATCTCGACGCCGAGCGGGTCGGCGACGCCGTGCACGACGTCGAGGGACTCCGCCAGGTCGGCCTTGACCTCGGCGATCGTCGTGCAGACGCCGGTGATGATCTCGATGGTGTTGAGCAGCAGCTCCTGCTTGATCTTCGGGTGCTCGGCCGCGCCGTCCGGGCGGACCGCCTCGAGGATCCGCCCGGCGACCGACGACAGCTCGCCGCTGCGCCGGTCGACCAGGCCGAGCTCCCATTCCGCGCCGACGGTCGATCGCCGCGAAGGGCTGAACTCGATGTTCATCGCCGTCGGATCAGACCTGGGCGCCGTTGCTGGGGTCGGCGCCGGGCGGCGGGCCCTGCCGGACGCGCAGCAGCAGCAACGCGATCGACGTCGCGAGCGCGAGGATGCCCAGCGGCGTCGCCACCGTCGGGCCCACGCCGATCGCGTTCGGCAGGATCAGCAGGAACAGCCCGGCCAGGAACAGCAGCAGGATGAGGAACGCGCCCATCTTCGGCCGCGGCAGCGGCGGCGGCTCCGGCGGGACGTAGTGCTCGTCATCGCCGGCCGGGTCGTCGGAGAACATCGTCGCGTCCCACGACGTGCCCCCGGACCGCCAGCCGGGCTCCGGCGGGGTGTCCACGGCCGGCGGCTCGGCGGGCCGGTCCGGCTTCCGCCGCGACTCGGTCTCCGCGCCGGCTCCGGACGACCCCACGCCACCGCCGGCGCTTCCCGTCGTGTCGGCGGTGTCCGCGGTGTCGCTTTCGGGGAGCCCGAACCCGTCGGCCCGAAGGTCGGCGACGATCTCGGCGAACGTCGCGTCGACGTCCTCCGGCCCGTCCTTCCCCCGGCTCATGCGGTCTCCTCAGGCTGGGTGGCGTGCGCCTTCGCGAACTCGACGCTACGCGTGAAGATGACCTCGGCGTCGTTGTCCTGCGTCGCGACGTGGTAGCTGTTCTCCAGCACCACCTCGGTGACGTCCGTGCTCGAAACCCCCGCCAGCACCAGCCGCGAGTTCTCCGGCTCCACGACGTGGTCGACCGACGAGTGCAGCAGCAGCACCGGCTGCGTGACCTTGCCCAGGTCCGCGCGCACGAGAGCCCACAGCTTCGCCAGGCTCGCCGCGGCCCGCACCGGGGTCCGCGGGTAGGCCAGCTCCTTCTCGCCCGGCTTCTTGATGTCGTTCGCGATCGCCGGCACCGACGGCACGATCCGGCCCAGCACCGGCAGCAGCTTCGTGTCCCACTTCAGCCGCGTCACCGACGGGTTGACCAGGACGATCCCGGCGATCCGGTCACCGAACTCCTCGGCGAGGCGCAGGGTGAGCGTCCCGCCCATCGAGAGGCCGCCGACGAACACGGTCTTGCACGTGGACAGCAGCTCGAGCAGCGCCTCGCGGACGGCGCCGTACCAGTCTTCCCACGTCGTGCGGTTGAGGTCCGGCCAGCGGGTGCCGTGGCCCGGCAGCAGCGGGCAGCGCACCGTGAACCCGGCCCCGGCCAGGTGGTCACCCCAGGCCCGCATGCTCCCCGGAGTACCGGTGAACCCGTGGCAGAGCAGGAACCCGGTGTCGGCCGAACCGGTGTGGCCGAACGGTTCCGCGCCGGCGAGCACGCCCATGCGATCGCCTTCCGTGTGAGCGGTGGATTCGTCCATGCTCTCACGGCTCGCGGACGTTGTGGGGCTCCGCCCGGACCCGGACTTCGCTGTGAGATCGATCGCTGCCGGGTGGTAACCGGGTGGTCTCCGTTGTGCGGCGGCCACCTGGGTTCGTAGGCTGTTCGGCGCGGGTTACAGGGGTTGAGCTGCGATGGAGGGCTGAGGCGCCGGTGCTGTACTGGGTCATGAAGTGGATTTTCATCGGTCCGCTGCTCAAGACGCTGTGGCCGACGAAAGTCGTGGGGGCGGAGAACATCCCCGAGGACGGCGGCGCGATCCTGGCCGGCAACCACCTGGCGGTCGCGGACTCGTTCTTCATGCCGCTGCGGGTCAAGCGCAAGGTGACCTTCCCGGCCAAGTCCGAATACTTCACCGAGCCCGGCTTCAAGGGCCTGCTCAAGAAGTGGTTCTTCACCGGCGTCGGCCAGTTCCCGATCGACCGTTCCGGCGGCAACGCCGCCCAGGCCGCGCTCGACACGGCGACCCGCCTGGTCAAGGCCGGCCACCTGCTCGGCATCTACCCCGAGGGCACGCGCTCCCCGGACGGCAGGCTGTACAAGGGCAAGACCGGCGTCGCCCGGATCGCGCTGGAGTCCGGCGGCGTCGTCGTCCCGGTGGCGATGATCGGCACGGACAAGGTCAACCCGATCGGCTCCAAGATGTGGTGGCCGCGCCGGCTCGAGGTCCGCTTCGGCAAGCCGCTGGACTTTTCGCGGTACGAGGGCCTCGCGGGCGACCGGTTCATCGAGCGGTCGATCACCGACGAGATCATGTACGCGCTCATGGAGCTGTCCGGCCAGGAGTACGTCGACATCTACGCGGCGAAGGCCAAGGAACTGCTGGCCGCGGAGGCCGCCGGGGTCAAGCCGAAGGTGCCGGTGCAGCCGTCCGCATCGGACGCGGCCCGGGTGCCCGAAACGAAGGTCGGCTGACCCACTACTGTTCACCAGTGCGTTTTTTCTACGACACCGAATTCATCGAAGACGGCGTGACCATCGATCTGGTGTCCATCGGTGTCGTTGACGAACGGGGCCGCGAGTTCTACGCGGTCTCGACCGAGTTCGACCCGGCGAAGGCCGGCCAATGGGTCCGGGACAACGTCCTGAACAAGCTGCCGTCGCCGGCCGACCGCGCGTGGCGCAGCCGCGAGAAGATCCGCGCCGACCTGCTGGAGTTCTTCGGCAAGCCGCCGGGCGGGATCGAGCTGTGGGCGTGGTTCGCCGCGTACGACCACGTCGCGCTCGCCCAGCTGTGGGGTCCGATGCCGGCCCTGCCGCGGCAGCTGCCGCGGTTCACGCGCGACCTGCGTCAGCGGTGGGAGGACGCGGGCAAGCCGAAGCTGCCGTCGGCCCCCACCGACCAGCACGACGCCCTCGCGGACGCGAAGCACAACCTCGCGCGCTGGGAGATCATCGAGGAGTACTTCCGGCGCCGCTGAGTTTTATTCGACCGGGGTGACGACCGTGCGGCGGAAGTGGTTGAAGATCACCGACGTCCGCACGTCGACGATCTCCTTGCGCTGGGTCAGCCGGTCGAGGACGAAGCCGCTCAGGTGATCGTTGTCGGCGACGGCGATGTGCAACAGGAAGTCGTCGCTGCCGGACATCACGAACACCGACAGCACCTCGGGCAGCCCCGCCACGAAGGCGCGGAACGACTCGATGACCGCGCGGTCGGGCGGGCGCAGCCGCACCGCGACCATCGCCTGCACCGGCCGGCCGATCTTCTTCAGGTCGACGTCGACGTGGTGCCCGCGCACGATCCCGCGCCGGGTCAGCTCCCGCACGCGTTCGAGGCACGTCGACTGCGCGATGTGCAGCTTGGCGGCGAGCTCCTTGTTGGTCTGCTTGGCGTCTTCCTGCAGCAGGGTCAGCAACGCCGAATCCAGTTCGTCCATCGGGCTGTTCGGTCCTTCCGCGGTGGTGGAGAATTCGGTGTTGGGTTTATTTTACCGAATCCGCCACGGCAGTCGTCGGGATCTCCTCGTTCGCTGTTTAGGCTCGCGCCATGATCACGGAAACCCGTCGGTCGACGGAAACGAAGGAAGCGATGGCAGACAAGTGTGCGGTCGTGGTCGGCGCGGAGCTACCCGCGGGCCTGGCGGCCAACGCCGCGGGGGTGCTTTCGGTGACCCTCGGGCACCGGATCGGCGGCCTGGTCGGCGCCGACGTGGCGGACGCCGACGGCGTCGCGCACCCGGGGATCATCAACGTGCCCCTGCCGATCCTGAAGGCCCCGCGCGCGGACGTGGCGGCCATCGTCCGGGCGGCCACCGAAGACGGCGAGCTCTTCTTCGTCGCTTTCAGTGCGTTGGCCCAGAGCTGCCGGACGTACGACGAGTACACAGCCCGGATGGCGGCCACGGCCACGGCGGACCTCGACAGCGTCGGCGTCGCCCTGCACGGCCCACGCAAGCGCGTCGACCGGCTGGTCGGGTCGCTTCCGCTGCTGCGCTGACCCACCGGTGGGCTTGCCGCCGGGCCTGTTCTTGGCTCGTGCGGCCCTCGTGCCCGGCGTGGGATCGGTAGGCGGAGCCGTTGTCGGACAGGACGCGTTCGCCGTTCACGTCCGGTCGAGACGCGTGAGCCGGTTGATCCGGCAGCGCACCAAGACCGCCGTGCACCGTGGATGTGGGCAGGCCGAGCCGGCCGCCGATCTGGACCGGCCCGGGCCGTTTGTGCCATCGCAGCCGCACGATTGCCCGCATCTTTCCCGGCGCCGGCGGCGCGAACGGACCGTTCGCGCCGCCGGCCTCCGCGAGGCCCGGAACTGTCGGACCTCCCCGGTAACGTGAAATCCGGGGGACCCCCTGGCCGGGGACCTCTCAGCGGCGCGCGCGGACCGCGGCGGCCAGCTCGTCCAGCAGCGGGGCCGTGTCGTCCCAGGCCAGGCACGCGTCCGTGATCGACTGGCCGTACGTCAGCTTCTCCGGGTGCCCCAGGTCGAGTTCCTGCCTCCCCGCCGCCAGGAAGCTCTCCATCATCAGCCCGGCGATCCCGCGCTCGCCGCCGCCGATCCGCGCGGCCAGCTCGCGCACCACTTCACCCTGCCGCACGTGGTCCTTGCCGCTGTTCCCGTGCGATGCGTCGATGATCACGCGCTCCGGCAGTCCCGACTTCGCCAGGCGGGCGAGGGTGTCGGTGACCGTCCCGGCGTCGTAGTTCGGGCCGCCGTTGTGGCCGCGGAGGATCACGTGGCAGTCCGGGTTGCCCGACGTCGTCAGCAGCGCCGCCAGGCCGTCGGTGTTGATGCCCGGGAACACGTGGCTCGCCGCGGCCGCGCGGGTCGCGTCGACCGCCACCTGGACGTCGCCCTCGGTGGAGTTCTTGATGCCCACCGGCATCGACAGCGCGCTGCACAGCTGGCGGTGCACCTGGCTCGCCGCGGTCCGCGCGCCGATCGATCCCCACGTCACGATGTCGGCGATGAACTGCGGCGTGATCGGGTCGAGGAACTCGCACCCGACCGGCAGGCCGAGCGCGGAGACGTCGAGCAGCAGCTTCCGCGCCATCCGCAGGCCCTTGTTGACGGCGAACGTGCCGTCGAGGTCCGGGTCGTTGATCAGGCCCTTCCAGCCCAGCGTGGTGCGCGGCTTCTCGAAGTACACGCGCATCACGATGTGCAGCTCGCCGCGCAGTTCCTCGGCCTTCGCGGCCAGCCGGCGGGCGTAGTCGAGCGCGGCTTCGGGGTCGTGCACCGAGCACGGGCCGACGACCACGAGCAGCCGGTCGTCCCGGCCGTCGAGGATGTCGACCGTCTCGGCGCGGCCCTGCCGCACGACCTTGGCGACGGCGGCGTCGGCGGGATGGTCTTCGCGCAGCATCGCGGGCGAAATGAGCGGACTGATCGACGTGGTGCGCGCGGCGTCGAGGTCGCCGATGGTGGCGGGTCCGGCGGAGAGCGTCATCGCGGGGGTGTTCCTTCCTGGTGGACACCGACCCGCGCGGGGGACCCTCGCCGAGCCGGTTGGAAATCCGGCTCGGGGGTGGAGGTCAGCGCAGGTTCACGCCGCCGTGCCCACCCGGGGCCGGCTTCGTAAACCAGTAATAGCGCTGCACGTGGCCAAGTTAGCACACACCGGAGCCGGACCGATTCGGCAGGTGGTACGGGCTGCACCGATCAAGACGAGAGCCGCTACTCTGGCGGACGACGAAATGTGACTGTCATCTCCAGAGAACAGACGGAGGCTTCTCATGCGTGTCGGTGTGCTGACCGGCGGCGGCGACTGCCCGGGGCTCAACGCGGTCATCCGCGCGGTGGTGCGTAAGGGCATCGAGGTCCACGGCTGGGACCTCGTCGGCTTCCGCAACGGCTGGAACGGCCCGCTGACCGGGGACAGCCGTCCGCTCGGCCTCAACGACGTCGAAGACATCCTCACCCGCGGCGGCACCATCCTGCGGTCCTCGCGCACCAACCCCTACAAGGTCGAGGGTGGAGTCGAGAAGATCAAGCAGGTCCTGGCTGACCAGGGCGTCGACGCGCTGGTCGCGATCGGCGGCGAAGACACCCTCGGCGTCGCGAAGCGGCTCACCGACGACGGCATCGGCGTCGTGGGCGTGCCCAAGACGATCGACAACGACCTGGGCGCCACCGACTACACCTTCGGCTTCGACACCGCGGTCTCCATCGCGACCGAAGCGATCGACCGGCTGCACACCACCGCCGAGTCGCACCACCGCGCGCTGGTCGTCGAGGTCATGGGCCGCCACGCCGGCTGGATCGCGCTGCACTCCGGCCTCGCCGGCGGCGCGAGCGTGATCCTGGTGCCGGAGCGGCACTTCAACGTCGACCAGGTCGTCTCCTACGTCGAGAGCCGCTTCGAGAAGGAGTTCGCGCCGATCATCGTCGTCGCCGAGGGCGCGCTGCCCGAGGGCGGCGAGGAGCGGCTGCTCACCGGCGAGAAGGACGCCTTCGGGCACGTCCGCCTCGGCGGCATCGGCACCTGGCTGGCCGACGAGATCGCCCACCGCACCGGCAAGGAGTCCCGCGCGGTGGTCCTGGGCCACGTCCAGCGCGGCGGCACTCCGACGGCGTACGACCGCGTCCTCGCGACCCGCTTCGGCCTGCACGCGGTCGACGCGGTGGCCGACGGCGACTTCGGCGTGATGGTGGCGCTGAAGGGCACGGACATCGTCCGCGTGAAGCTGTCCGAGGCGACGGCCGAGCTGAAGACGGTCCCGGCCGAGCGCTACCAGGAAGCCGAAGTCTTCTTCGGCTGAGTCTCTGCCACGAAGGGCCGCTCCGGAACTCCGGAGCGGCCCTTCGTGCGTTCAGGGCCGCTGCCGCACGGCGTCGACGACGCCCTGGCTCACCACCGCGCCGGTCGTCCCGGACCCGAGGTAGGCGAAGGTCACCGGGTCGAACAGGAACTCGTCCTGGTTGCCGATCGCGTGGGCGGTCGTGCTGTCCCAGGTGATCCCGAGGACGGCCCGGCCCGCGGCGTCCTTCGCGTCCGCGCGGGCGACCAGCCCGGGCACCTTCGCGACGGCTTCGTAGAGCGCGGCCCGCGCCGCGGGACGCAGGTGGTCTCCGGCCAGCCCGACGACCTCGGTGCCGAGGTCGTGCAGGGTGTCGCCTTCGCCGTACGTGCTCTTGTGCAGGTACGCGAGCATGGCGTCGGCGTCCGTGGGCAGGTCCGGGTGGACGGCCGGACGCGGCTCGCACCGGCTGGTCACCGTCCGCCCGTGACCCTCCTTCTGCACCCGCTTCCCGTCGCGGCAGCCCGCCACCTCGGTCTCGTGACCGAAGAGGATCCGGAGCCCGTCGTGGGTCCCGTCCACCGACGCCCAGCTCTCGTTCTCCCGGCCGTCCGCGAGCCGCGTCCTGCTGTAGAGGAACTGGTCCGGCCGCGGCTCGACGTCCGGCAGGGCGCGCGCCGCCGCGGCGGCCCGGTACAGGATTTCCGCGGGGCCGGCGACCGCCGGCGGAGCCTCCGGGACGGTCGGGGTGAGCGTGAAGACGGCGGTGGCGGCCGCGGCGAGCCCGGCGGCGGCGACCGAGCCCCACACCCGGCGCCGACGCGGTCGTCGCGCGGTCGTGGCGGCGAGCAGATCGGCTCGCCGCCGGGCCAGGTCGTCACGCGCCGGGAGCTCCGCCGGCCCGGCGAAGTCGCGCAGCAGCTGCATCTCATCCACGGTTCGAAACCTCCTCGGCGGGCGCGAGCTCCGCGCGGACCTTCTTGCGAGCCCGGTTCAGGCGCGACCGGACGGTGCCGACGGGGATGCCCAGCGCGGCCGCGACTTCGTCGTAGGCCAGGCTTTCCCAGGCGATCAGCAGCAGGACGTCGCGATCGCCGGGGGAGAGCCCGGCCAGCGCGGCGGCGAGCCGGTCGTTCATCGCCTGCGCGCTCACCCGCGCGGCCACCCGGTCCGCGTGACCCTCCTGGGCGGCGGGCGGCCCGAGCGCGGCGCGCAGCCGGTACTCGCGCGCCTCCTCGCGACGGCGCTTGCCGACCAGGTTGGTGGCGATTCCGTAGAGCCACGGCCGCGCGTCCGGGAAGGCCGGGTCGTAGCGGCCGCGGCCGGTGAAGGCGATCAGGAACGTCTCGCCCAGGACGTCGTCGGCGAGCTGGCCGCCGAGCCGGCGGGCCAGATACCGGTGGATGTGCGCGGCGTGGCGGTCGAAGACCGCCGAGAACCGCTCGGGGTGCCGCAGTGACGCCGCGATGATCTCCGCGTCGGCCGCGCCTGGTGAGCTCATGAACCGCCTGCCTGTCGTCCGCCACCTGCTCCCGTTATTGGCGGATCGGGCGGTTCGGGTTCACGCTAGATCCGGGCGAGGGTGTCCAGGACGCCGACCGCGGCGGCGATGTCGTCGGTGAGCGGCCGGTCGTCGACGCTGTGGTCCAGCACCGCCGACGCCGCTTCGAAGGCGTCGCGGACCGGGAGGTCCACCAGGTCCGCGTCCCGCATCCGCAGCGCGCGGACCGCCGCGACCAGCTCACAGCCCAGCACCTGCTGGTAGGCCGAGCACGCCGCCGTCGCCGCGCGGGCCGCCTGCGTCGAGAAGCTCGCGTGGTCCTCGATGCCGCGGGAGACGACCGCCGTGCCGAGCGTCGCCGGGAGGGCCGCCTGGCGCAGTTCGGTGAGCGCGTCGTGGGCGACGTACTCCAGGATCATCACGCCGGAGCTGCCCGCCGGGCCCGCCGCGAGGAACGGCCGCAGCCCGGTGAACTCCGGCTCGACCAGGTCGCCGAGCCGCGCCACCGACAGCTCCGCCACCTGGTGCACGGTCGCCCGCGCCTGGTCCAGCGCCGTCGAGACGTACGCCGTGTGGAAGTGCGCGTGGTGGTAGGCGTCGCCGTGGACCGTCGAGATCATCGGGTTCTCGGTGCTGGCGTTGATCTCCACGGCGAGGACGTCGCGCAGGTAGTGGATCGCGTCCAGCGCGGGGCCCTGCACCTGCGGGAACGCCCGCAGCCCGAACGGGTCCTGGATCCGCCGGCCCGGTTTCGGCGTCTGGTGCATGCCGAGCAGGCGCCGCATCTCCGCCGCGCACGCGACCTGGCCCGCGTGCGGACGCGCTTCGTGCACCGGCGTCGCGTACGCCTCGGGGTTGCCGTCGAGCGCGACGTACGTCAGCGCCGCGACCGCGTGGCTCGCCCGGGTCAGCGCGTCGAGCCGCATCGTCGCGAGGGTCGCTTCGGCGAGCGTCGCGGCGTTGCTGCTCATGAACGCCAGCGCGTCGCCGGCGTGCACCGCCACCGGCGGCACGTGCCCCTCGACCCACGCGCGTTCCCCGGTGAGCGCGAGCGCCGTCTCGGCCAGCGGCGCGAGGTCGCCGGTGCCGATCGCGCCGAGCCGGTGCACCAGCGGCAGCGCGCCGACCCGGACCGCTTCGGCCAGCGCGCCGATCAGCTCGGGGCTGATCCCGGACCGCCCGGCCAGCAGCTGGTTCAGGCGGATCAGCATCATCGCGCGCACCTGGCCGGGCGGCATCGGGTCGCCGCTGCCGCCCGCGTGGCTGCGCAGCAGGCGCCGGCCGTGCTCCCGCGAGCTCTCGACGGTGTCGTCCTTGTTGGCCCCGACGCCGGTCGTGCGGCCGTAGACCAGCCGCCGGGTGCTCAGCTCCTCGGCGAGCTTCCACGCGTTCTCGGCACCGCGCAGCGCGGCGATCGAGACGTCGATGCGCAGCGGGCCCCCGGTGTGCGCCGCGGTCACCACGTCCGCGCACCGCAGGGTCCGGCCGTCGACCCGGATCACGGGCAGCCTCCTTTCCGGCTGCCCTCACTATGCGGCTAGGGCGCGGGGGGCTGCCAGGGCGGCATCGGCCAGTCCCAATGCGGTACCGGTTCGTGGAGGTTCGGCTCGGCTCCGGGCGCCGAGAACACGACGGCCAGGCGGCTGCCCCACTCGAGGTAACCGGCGAAAGCGGCGCGGAACTCGGGGTCGCCGGGCAGGCCGGCCTCGTCGGCGGCGTCGAGCAGCAGGGTCACCCACCGGCGGCGCTGCTGCTCGGTGATGGCGCGGCCGAGGTGGCGGCCGACCATGTGGGCGTGGCCGCCGTGGCTCGCGGAGTAGTCGGCCGGCCCGCCGAAGACCTCACCGAGCCAGACCGCGACGTGCTTCGGGTGGTCCGGGTCCATGCCGCGGAACACCGGTTCGAGCAGCGGGTCTTCGAGGACGTGGCCGTAGAAGATCGTCAGCAGCTTCACGAGGGCTTCGCGGCCGCCGGCCCAGTCGTAGAGGGTCGGGGTCGCGGGTGGGTTTTCTGGCACGATCACCCGGTCAGGCAACCAGTGGTGCTCCGGCCGGGCAACCACGTACTTTCCGGTGCGTAGGGGGAATGGGATGAAGCGGTACCACTGCGCGGTGGAGCTGGCGGTCGACCTGATCGGCGGCAAGTGGAAGCCGGTGATCCTGGCGCACCTGAAGGAGGGCGCGCACCGCTACGGCGAGCTGCGGCGCCGGATGCCGGGGGTGAGCGAGAAGATGCTGACGCAGCAGCTGCGCGAGCTGGCCGCGGACGGGATCGTCCGGCGCCTCGAGCTCGACGGCCGGGTGCCGCACGTCGAGTACCACCTGACGGAGGTGGGGGAGGAGCTGCGCCCGGCGTTGACGGCGCTGTACGAGTGGGGCGAGCGCCGCGCGGCGGACGCGGGGATCACGTTCGAGCCGGAGGTCTAGCGCGGGTCCGTCTCGTCCAAACGGCGCTCCAGCGCGTCCAGCCGGCCCTCCCAGAACGCGCGGTAGGGCGCCAGCCAGGCATCGACCTCGGCCAGCGGCTCCGGCCGCAGCGCGTAGCACCTCCGCTGGGCCGCCACCCGCACCGTCACGAGCCCGGCCTCCCGCAGCACCCGCAGGTGCTTGGACACCGCGGGCTGGCTGAGGGACAGCTCGTCGACCAGCTCGCCCACCGAGCGCTCGCCGGCGCGCAGCAGGTCCAGGATCGTGCGGCGGCGGGGCTCGGCCAGCACCTCGAAGGTCTGCATCACCCTTGAAATGTGCTCCGGACGGCATATTCCTGTCAAGGCACGCACGACCGGCCCGCTGGGCCGCTCGGCCTAGAGCTTCTTGGTCTGAACCATTGACCTAATGGTCTAGTCCACTTACGGTGGTGTGGTCCCCACCACTCCGGCACCGTGGCCGTGAGTAATTCTCCGGAGGGAGCAGGCGTGTCCCGTTTTCGCAGGAAGAGCTTCTCGGCGCTGCTGACCGTGGCGGCCGCCGCGGGCCTGGTCGCGGGAGCCGCGACCGTCCCGGCGGCCACCGCCGCCACCGAGACCGCGCAGGCCTCCGTCGGCAAGGTCGTCGGCTACTTCACCGAATGGGGGGTCTACGACCGCAACTACCACGTCAAGAACATCGAGACGTCGGGCTCGGCGAGCAAGCTGACCCACATCAACTACGCGTTCGGCAACGTGACGAACGGCGGCTGCTCGATCGGCGACGCCTACGCCGACTACCAGAAGACCTACGACGCCGCGGGCAGTGTCGACGGCGTCGCCGACACCTGGGACCAGCCCGTCGCCGGCAGCTTCAACCAGCTCAAGAAGCTCAAGGCCAAGCATCCCGGCCTCAAGGTGATCTGGTCGTTCGGCGGCTGGACCTGGTCGGGCGGCTTCGGGCAGGCCGCGCAGAACCCCGCGGCGTTCGCGGACTCCTGCTACAACCTGGTCAACGACCCGCGCTGGGCCGGCGTCTTCGACGGCATCGACATCGACTGGGAGTACCCCAACGCCTGCGGCCTGAGCTGCGACACCAGCGGCGCGGCGGCGTACAAGAACCTGATGGGCGCCCTGCGCGCCAAGTTCGGCTCGCAGCTCGTCACCTCCGCGATCACCGCGGACGGCACCGACGGCGGCAAGATCGACGCGGCCGACTACGCGGGTGCCGCGCAGTACGTCGACTGGTACAACGTGATGACCTACGACTACTTCGGCGCGTTCGCCGCGCAGGGCCCGACCGCCCCGCACTCGCCGCTGACGAGCTACGACGGCATCCCGACGGCCGGCTTCTACTCCGACGCTGCCATCCAGAAACTCAAGAGCAAGGGCGTCCCGGCGAGCAAGCTGCTGCTGGGCATCGGTTTCTACGGCCGCGGCTGGACCGGCGTCACCCAGGACGCCCCGGGCGGCACCGCGACCGGTGCGGCGCCGGCCAAGTACGAGCCGGGCATCGAGGACTACAAGGTGCTCAAGACGTCGTGCCCGTCGACCGGGACCGTCGCCGGCACCGCGTACGCCAAGTGCGGCAACGACTGGTGGAGCTACGACACCCCGTCGACCATTGGCGGCAAGGTGGACTACGCCAAGCAGCAGGGGCTCGGGGGCGCGATGTTCTGGGAGCTCTCCGGTGACACCACCGACGGCGAGCTGATCGGCGCCGTCGCGAAGTAAGGGCTCCCGGTGCGACCGGCCGCGCGCGGCGTGCCGGTCGCACCGGGTTTCACACCGCCCCGGCGGGTGGCGTCTCCGCCGCGGCCCGCAGCAGCTCCCCGAGCACGCCGATGTCCACATCGGACAGGTGCTTGAACCGGACGCAGCTCTTCCCGACCGACGCCCCGGTGAGCCGGTCGGCGAACAGCTCCGGCAGGTACCGGTCGCCGGCCACGCACGAGACGTACAGCGAGATGTGGTTCTTGCGGCTGGCCAGCGACACGGTCGCCGCATCGCCTTCCCGGCCCGAGGCGTACCGGTAGTGGTAGCGGCCGTAGCCGGGCAGGCCGAACTCCATCGTCGGCGCCAGATCCGGCGCCGACTCGCGGATCAACGCGTGCAACGCCCGCAGCTCGCCCCGCCGAGGTTCGGCGAGCGCCGCGAAGTACTCCTCGTGCGTCATGCGGCGGGACGCTACGCCGGGGGACCGACAATTCCTGTCGGTGCGCGGGATTAGGGTCCACCCCGTGACGTTCAGCGGATTCGGCGAGTACGCCGTCGACTTCTACGACGGCCTCGTGGAAGACAACTCGAAGCCCTACTGGGACGACCACGTCGAGACCTACAAGACCGACGTCCGGGCCCCGATGGAGGCGCTGCTCGCCGAGCTCGCCCCGGAGTTCTCCGACGGCTTCGGCGAGCCCAAGGTGTTCCGCCCCTACCGCGACGTCCGCTTCGCCAAGGACAAGACGCCGTACAAGACCCACTGCGGCGCCGTGATCGAGCAGGGCCGCGGCGGCGGCGCGTACTACGTCGAGGTCGGCCCGGAGGGGCTGCGCGCCGGCGGCGGCTGCTTCCACCTCGCGTCCGACCAGATCGCCCGCTTCCGCTCGGCCGTCGACACCGAGTTGCACGGCGAAGCGCTCGCGAAGATCATCAAGAAGCTCGAGAAGGCCGGCTGGGAGGTCCGGGGTGACCGGCTGAAGTCGAAGCCGCGGGGCTTCGACGCCGACCACCCCCGCCTCGACCTGCTGCGCTACCGCTCGGTGTACGCGGTCCGCGTCTGGGAGCCGGACGACGTCCTGCACGAGCGGGGCACCCTCGAACGGGTCCGGAAGGCCTGGCGGCAGCTGCGCGAGTTCAACGAATGGGCCCGTGACCGGGTCGGACCCAGTGAACAGCCGCGCCGCTAGCGGGATCTGACCCCGCAGGTTTCTGAACAGTTTTCTTGAACTTTTCGGGATCGGTACAGACGAACGCGCGGGGAGGGACTACGCTGTGCGAACGTGAGCCGACGCGCGAAGATCGTTTGTACCCTGGGCCCTGCCACCGCAACGCCGGAGAAGATGCGGGCCCTCGTCGACGCTGGCATGGACGTGGCCAGGATGAACTTCAGCCACGGCAGCCACGGCGACCACAAGGAGGTCTACGACCTCATCCGGGCCGCGGCCGCCGAGAGCGGCCGGGCGGTCGGCATCCTCGCCGACCTGCAGGGCCCGAAGATCCGTCTCGGCACGTTCGCCGGTGGCCCGGTCGAGTGGCACAACGGCGACATCGTCCGGATCACCATCGAGGACGTCGCCGGCACCCACGACCGCGTCTCGACCACCTACAAGGGCCTGGCGAAGGACGCCAAGCCCGGTGACCGCCTGCTCGTCGACGACGGCAAGGTCGGCCTGGTGGTCAAGGGCGTCGAGGGCCCGGACGTGGTCTGCGAGGTGACCGAGGGCGGTCCCGTCAGCAACAACAAGGGCGTCTCGCTGCCCGGCATGGACGTGTCCGTGCCCGCGATGTCCGAGAAGGACATCGAGGACCTCGAGTTCGCGCTCGAGCTGGGCGTCGACTTCATCGCCCTGTCCTTCGTCCGCTCGCCCGCCGACATCGACCTGGTCCACCAGGTGATGGACCGCGTCGGCAAGGGACGCCTGCCGGTCGTCGCCAAGATCGAGAAGCCCGAGGCCGTCTACAACCTCGAGGCCATCGTGCTGGCCTTCGACGCGGTGATGGTCGCCCGCGGCGACCTGGGCGTCGAGCTGCCGCTGGAGCAGGTCCCGCTGGTCCAGAAGCGCGCCATCCAGATCTGCCGCGAGAACGCGAAGCCGGTCATCGTCGCGACGCAGATGCTCGAGTCGATGATCAACAACTCCCGGCCGACCCGCGCCGAGGCCTCCGACGTCGCGAACGCGGTCCTCGACGGTGCCGACGCGCTGATGCTGTCCGGCGAGACCAGCGTCGGCCGGTACGCGATCGAGGTCGTCCAGACGATGGGCCGGATCATCGAGGCGGTCGAGACCGACTCGCCGATCGTGCCGCCGCTGACGCACGTCCCGCGCACCAAGCGCGGCGTGATCTCCTACGCCGCCCGCGACATCGGCGAGCGGCTCAACGCGAAGGCGCTGGTCGCGTTCACCCAGTCCGGTGACACCGTGCGCCGCCTGGCCCGGCTGCACACGCGGCTGCCGCTGCTGGCGTTCACGCCGGAGGACTGCGTCCGCAGCCAGCTGTCGATGACGTGGGGCACCAACACCCACATCGTGCCGCGGGTGGACTCGACCGACCAGATGATCCAGCAGGTCGACCACGCGATGCTCGAGATGGGCAAGTACCAGAAGGGCGACCTGGTCGTCATCGTGGCCGGCTCCCCGCCGGGCACCGTGGGCTCGACGAACCTGATCCACGTGCACCGCCTCGGTGAAGACGACCACGCATAAGGGACGTCCTGCCCCCGCAGCACATAGGGTCTGGCCATGACTGAAATGGCCAGGACGGCCGCCACCGAACTGGAGATCCCGGGTGGCGGCCAGCCGGTGCTGGACCGCCTGATCGCGCTGCTGGACCTGGAGAAGATCGAAGAGAACATCTTCCGCGGCGTATCGCCCGCCCACTCGCCGGTGCGGGTGTTCGGCGGGCAGGTCGCCGGCCAGGCGCTGGTCGCGGCCGGGCGCACGGTCCCCGAGGAACGCCGGGTCCACTCGCTGCACGCGTACTTCATCCGCGGCGGCGACCCGAGCGTCCCGATCATCTACGAGGTCGACCGCATCCGGGACGGCCGGTCGTTCACCACGCGCCGCGTCATCGCGATCCAGCACGGCAAGGCGATCTTCTCGCTGTCGGCGTCGTTCCAGAAGGACGAACCGGGCATCGAGCACGCCGAGGAGATGCCCGAGGGCGTCCCGGCGCCCGAAACGCTGCCGACGCTGATGGAACGCGCCGAGGGCTACGCGATCGGCGCGCACAGCCGGCCGCGCCCGATCGACGTGCGGTACGTCAACGAGCCGCCGTGGGTCACCCGCGAGACGGGGGAGCGGCCCGCGCGCAACCAGGTGTGGATGCGCGCCGACGGGAAGCTGCCCGACCAGCAGCTGCTGCACGTCTGCGTGCTGACCTACGCCTCGGACATGACCCTGCTCGACTCGGTGCTCGCGCGCCACGGCGTCTACTGGGACACCGACAAGGTGCTCGGCGCGAGCCTCGACCACGCGCTCTGGTTCCACCGGCCCTTCCGCGCCGACGAGTGGTTCCTCTACGACAGCGCGTCGCCGACCGCCTCCGGTGCGCGCGGCCTCGCCACGGGCCGGTTCTTCGGCGCGGACGGCACCCTCATCGCGACGGTCGTCCAAGAAGGACTTCTGCGGGTCCTCTGAAAAGTCCGTCCGGAAATCACCCTTGCGGGCGACGAATGGCGGAATAATCAATCTGCCAATAGGGCGGCTGACTTGCGGAAGAGGGCCGGGGCCGATCGGGGGACGGCCCCGGACCTCTTCTCCCGACGACCACGCGGCGGACCGCGAAGTCATCGATTACCCTGCTCACAGGCTTCCGGCAGCGGGGGAGGCCGAGGCCCGGCCCGCACTTGCCGCGTCCTGTCGCAGTGCAGGATGCGAGCATACAGAAGCATTCTGCAAATTGCAGATACGACGCGGGTCGCGTGGCGGTAATCGGTACCGTGCGATTACTCGAACGTCCCTGTTAGATACTGGGAGCAAGCGAACGGCTACGGCGCCGTCGACATCCGGAGGTGCGCGATGGCAAGGGGACAGAGCCCCACGGTTCGCCGCCGGCGGCTCGCGGGAGAGCTGCGCAGGCTGCGCGAAGCCGCGGACCTCACCATCGACGAGGTGGGCGAGAAACTCGAGTGCTCGGCGTCGAAGGTCAGCCGCATCGAGACCGGCCACGTCGGGGTCACCCCGCGGGACGCGCGGGACATGCTGGCCCTCTACGGCATCACCGGCGACGAGCAGGAGGCGCTCGTCCAGCTGGCCAGGGAGGCCCGCAAACGCGGCTGGTGGCACGCCTACAACGAAGTCTTCACCGGGACGTTCGTCGGGCTCGAGGCCGACGCCAGCTCGCTGCGCGCGTTCCAGGCGCTGCTGGTCCCCGGCCTGCTGCAGACCGAGCGCTACGCCCGCGCGGTGATCCGGGCGCTGCGGCCGGACGCCGACGACGCCGAGATCCGCCGTCGCATCGCCGCCCGCATGGCGCGCCAGGAGCTGCTGTCCGACACCCCGCCGCCGGAGTACTGGGCGGTGATGGACGAAGCCGTGCTGCGCCGGGTCGTCGACGGTCCCGAGGTGATGGCCGAGCAGCTCTACCGCATGCTCGCGGTCGCCGAGAAGCCGAACGTGACCATCCAGGTCGTGCCGTTCGGAGCCGGCGCGCACCCCGGCATGGAGGGTCCCTTCCTGATCATGGGCTTCCCCGAGCAGGCCGACCCGGACGTCGTCTACGTCGACGACAGCACGTCCAGCGGCCTCTACCTGGAGGAACCCACAGACGTGCGGCGCTACGGGCTGATGTTCGACCATCTGCGCGCGGCCGCACTGAAACCGGACGACTCGGTGGAGCTGATCGCCGAGGCGGCCGGGCGGTTCGCCGAACAGGCGGCCGTACCGGCTCCGGTGCACCACCTGGAACCGAGAACACAGTAAGGGAGTTGGGGACCATGGAAAACGATTTCTCGGAGTCGCTGTCCGGCTTGCGGTGGCGCAAGAGCAGCCACAGCGGCGGCGGGAACGACTGCGTCGAGGTCGCGTTCGTCGCCGGGGGCGCCGCGCTGCGCGACTCGAAGGACCCCGAGGGTGGTGCGTTCCGCCTGCCCGCATCCGGTTGGCGGGGGCTGCTGGCCGCGGTGCGGCCCGGCGGCCCGGCGCACGACTGAGGCGGTTTCGAAGACCCCTTACCCCCGCCGAGCTGGGCTCGGCCGGGAGTAAGGGGTCTTTTCACGGTCAGGGCTGCGTGATCACCCGATGCCTGAGGTGTCCCCTCAGGACGAACCTGAGTGCTACCAACCGGAGAACTCGGGAACCAGGGGAACACGATGCACAGCGATTTGATGCTCGACGCGGTCCGGGCCGAAGCGGCTTACCGGGCCGAGGAACTGCGGAAGGCCGGGCGCAGCGTCTGGGCCGCCCGCGCCCGTCGCGCCGTCCGCCACCTGCGGGCCGCGCGCACCGACGTCGACGTGCCGGCGCAGGAGCGCCGCGAAGCCGCGCGGGAAACCGCCGGTGTCGGCGAGACCGCCCGGTAGGGGCGGGTGATGGTGTCCAAGGCGATAAGCGTGCGGAACTTGTCGGTGACATCTGGGGCATCGCCCCAGGTCGGGGGCTTCGCCACCCGAACCCCCGAAAATATGTCGGTGGGGTAGGTCAGAATGCTCCTTGTGCCCCGACTCGGCTCCGGAATCCCGCTCGTCGCCCGTACCCACGAGATGCGGCGGCTCCGCGCCGCCTTCGCCAGGGCTGAACGTGGCGAGGCCGGCGCGGTGCTGCTCTCGGGGGACGCCGGGGTCGGCAAGACCCGGCTGCTGACCGCGCTCGGCGAGCACGTCGAGGCGGGCGGTGGGCTGCTGCTGACCGGCCGCTGCATCGACGTCCGCGAAGGCGGTCTTCCTTATCTTCCGTTCGCCGAAGCGCTCGCCCCGCTGGGCAGCTCGGCGGACCAGGCGGTGGCCGCCGCGGTGCGGCTCCGGCCCGCGCTCGGGCGGCTGCTGCCGCAGGGCGCGGGTGTCGAGGAGCCCCGCGAGGTGGAACACCCGCCGATGACCTCGAACGACCGGGAGACCATGGTGCGTCCCCGGCCCGAGCAGGATCTCGGTCAGCTGCAGTTGTTCGACGCGGTACTGGGGGTGCTGACCGAGATCGCCCAGGCGCGCCCGGTGGTGATCCTGCTGGAGGATCTCCACTGGGCCGACGCCTCGACCCGCAACCTGCTGTCCTTCCTGCTCAGCAGGCTGCGGGCGCAACGGCTGCTGGTCGTGGGCAGCTACCGCGAGGAGGACGTCCACCGGCGCCACCCGCTGCGCGGCGTGCTGTCGGAGCTGGTCCGGCTCGCCACCGTCGAGCGCGTCGACCTGCACCCCTTCGGCGCCGCCGACGCCCGGAAGTTCGTCGAGGCGCTGGCCGACGAGCCGATGCCGGCGGACGTCGTGGCCGACATCGTCGCCCGGTCCGAGGGCAACCCGTTCTTCGCCGAGGAGCTCCTCGCCACCCAGACCGAGTGCAACGACCTGCCCGCCGGGCTCGCCGAGGTGCTGCTGTCCCGGCTCGAGCGGCTCTCGCCGGACACCCGCCGCGTGGCCAGGGTGATCTCGGTCGCGAACGAGCCGGTCATGCACGCCGCGCTCGCCGAGGTCTCCGGCGTCGGGGAGCTGGAGCTCGACGAGGCGTTGCGCGAAGCCGTCCAGCACCACGTCCTAGTGGTGCTGCCGGACGGCTCCTACACGTTCCGGCACGCGTTGCTGCAGGAAGCGGTGTACGGCGACCTGCTGCCGGGGGAGCGGTCGCGCACGCACGCGGCGTACGCGGCCCGGATCCAGTCGCGGCCGCAGGGCCGCGGCCACGACGCGAAGCTGGCCTACCACTCGATGCAGAGCAGCGACCTGGTCACCGCGCTGCCGGCGTTGCTGCGCGCGATGGACGAGGCCGAGAAGCTCGGCGCGCCCGGGTCGGCGCTGCAGCACGTCGAACAGGCACTGTCCATCTGGGACGCCGTCGCGGCGGCGGATCGGCCCGAGGGGTTCGACGAGCTGCGGCTGCTGCACGAAGCGTCCTACTTCGCGGGCACGTCCGGTGAGCCCGAGCGCGCAGCGGCCTTCGCGCGGTCGGCCACGCAGGCGTTGAAGCCGGACACGGCGGCCGATCGCGCGGCGAAGACGTGGCGGCGGCTGGCCGAGGCCCTGCTGGCGCTGGAAGGCACCCTCGACGAGGCGACCGCGGCGATCGACCGGGCCTGGGACCTGGTGAAGGACAGCGAGCCGAGCGGGACGCGCGCCTGGGTGCTCGCGGGCCGCGCCGGATTCCTCCGGATCCTCGAACAGCCGGAGGCGGCGCTGGAGAGCGCGCGCACGGCGGTCTCCGACGCACAGGCGGTGGGGGCGGCGGCCGCCGAGGCCGCGGCCCTGATCACCCTGGGCACGCTCGCCGACTCCGCGGGCGATCCCGCCGAGGCGCGTGAATGGTTGCGCAAGGCGCAGCGGAAGGCGCGGGACGCGAACGCGCCGAACACCGAGATCCGCGCGACCTACTTCCTCGCGCTGAGCTACGACGACCACGCCGACTTCGCCGAAGCTCTGGAGCACGTCGCGAGCGGCGTCGCCCGGGCCGAAGCGGCCGGGCTCAGCTGGAGCGTCTACGGGCTGGAGCTGCGCGCGCGGCAGTTGACCCTGCGGTACCTGATGGGCGACTGGCCGGACGAGAGCGCGAGCCGGGCCGGGCGCGGGGTGTCCAGCGCGGTCGCCGCGCGGATCCTGGCGATCTGGTCGCTGTTCGTCGTCGCGCGCGGCCGGTTCGACGAAGCCGCGAAGCTCGTCACCGGGCTGCGTCAGCACTGGACGGCCGACATGCAGATCCCGCTGTCGGTCGGGGACGCCGGCATCCAGCTGGCGTACTGGCGGGGCGACCACGCCGAGGCGGTGCGCCGCACCGAGGACCTCATCGGCTGGCTGGAGCGGATCGAACCCGGCCTGCTGGCCGGAATCCGGGTGGCCGCGGTCGGCGTGACCGCCGCGGCCGCGCAGGCCGCCGACGCCCGCGTCCGCGGCGACCAGGCCGCGGCCGAAGCCGCCATCGCCGCGGGCGAGCGGATGCTGGCGCACGGCCGGATGAGCTCGGTCGTCGGGCAGCCGCGGTCGGGGACGCTCGGGCCGGAGGGCCAGGCGTGGCTGGCCCGGCTGGAGGCGGCGGCGACCTGCCTGACCGGCCGGGGCGACGCGAAGCTGTGGGCCGCCGCGGCGGAGGCGTTCGGCTACGGCGCCGTGTACGAGCAGGCGATCTGCCACTGGCACGAGGCCGAAGCCCTGCTGGCCGCGGACGAAGACGCGCGCGCGGCGCTCGAAGCGGCCCACGCGGTGGCGATGCGCCTGGGCGCGGTCCCGCTGCGCGACGCCGTCCGCGACCTGGCGCACCGTGCCCGGGTCGAGCTGCCGGGCGTCGAACCGCAGGCGCCGGTCCGCGCGGTCACCGACCCGCTGACCGACCGCGAGCGCGACGTCCTCGAGCGCGTGGCACTGGGCCGTACGAACCGCCAGGTCGGCGAAGAGCTGTACATCAGCGAGAAGACGGTCAGCGTCCACCTGTCCCGCGTGATGGCGAAACTCGGCGCGAGCCGCCGCGCGGAAGCGGTCGCGATCGCCTACGACCGCGGCCTCCTGACCGCCCCCACCGCCGAACACGCGTGACGAAAGAGGCATCTCACGTGATCAGCGGGGCATCACGCGTGATGGGCCGGGCATCGGGAGTGATGCCCCTGCAATCACACGTGATGCCCGCCTGATCACGCGTGATGCCCGTCAGCGGGGGAGGCGGCGGAGGGCTTTGAGGCCGAGGGTCATGCCGCGGGACCACAGCGAACCCGAAACCCCGCGAGGCGGCCGCAAAGCCAGCCCGCGCTGCAGGGCGATCGACTGGGACTCCGTGTACTTCAGCAGGCCCTCGGCGCCGTTGCGGCGGCCGACGCCCGAGTCCTTCATGCCGCCCATCGGGACGCCGACGCTGCCGAACGTCGCCGCGTAGCCCTCGTTGACGTTGACCGTCCCGGCCTTGAGCCGCGCCGCGACCTCCCAGCCCGCGCGGCCGTTGCGCGACCAGACGCTGGCGTTGAGCCCGAACGGCGTGTCGTTGGCCCGGTCGATGGCCTCGGTGACGTCGGTGTAGCCGTAGATCGAGACCACGGGCCCGAACGTCTCCTCCGCGAACGGCAGCATGTCCGGCGTGACGCCGGAAAGCACCGTCGGCTCGTAGAACAGCGGGCCGAGGTCGGGGCGGGCGCGGCCGCCGGTGAGCACCGACGCGCCCTTCGCGCGGGCGTCCTCGACGTGGGCCGACACCGTCGCGAGCTGATCCTCCGACGTCAGCGACCCCATCCCCGCGTGGTAGTCCAGCGCGCCGCCGAGCTTCACCGCCGCGGTCCGCGCGACGAACGCACGGGTGAACTCGTCGCGGATGTCCTCGTGGACGTAGATCCGCTCGACCGACACGCACAGCTGCCCGGCCGAGGAGAAGCACGCCGTCACCGCGCCCGTCGCGGCCTTCGCGACGTCGGCGTCGGGCAGCACGATCATCGGGTTCTTGCCGCCGAGCTCCAGCGAGTACGACGTCAGCCGCTTCGCCACCTGCCCGGCCAGCTCCTTGCCGGTCGGCGTGGACCCGGTGAAGCACAGGTAGTCCGACTCCTCGACCAGCGCGGTGCCGATCTTCGAGCCGCGGCCGAGCACGATCTGCCAGGTCCCGGCCGGCAGCCCGGCCTCCTCGGCGAGCTCGTGCAGCCACAGCGCGGAAAGCGCGGTCTGGTTGTCCGGCTTCTGCACCACGGCGTTGCCGGCCGCCAGCGCCGGGAAGACGTCCATCGCGGTGAGCGCCAGGGGGTAGTTCCACGGCGAGATGACGCCGACGACGCCCTTGGGGTGCCGGATCTCGCCGGCGCGGGTCAGCCCCGGGATGACGCCGGCGACGCGGCGGGGAGCGAGGATCTTGGCGGCGTGCTTGCCGTAGTAGGCCGCGACCAGCGCGGTCGCGCTGACCTCGTCGAACGCGTCGAGCCGCGCCTTGCCCGCCTCGGTCTGGACCAGGTCGAGCACCTCGTCCTGGCGGGCGAGCACCAGGTCGTGCAGCCGGGTGAGGACGCGGGCGCGCTCGGCGGGGGAGCGTTCCGCCCAGGCCCGCTGGGCCGTCCGCGCGCCGGCGAACACCGCGCGGACGTCGGCGTCAGTGGCCTGGGGCAGCGTCGCGATCGGCAGTCCGGTGAAGGGGGCGTTCATGCGGATGGGTGCCGAGTCCGCGCCACCGGCCGCGCGGGCGACGAGCTCGGCCGCCCGCGCCGAGCCGGGCGCCCCGGCGATGCCGCCGACCGTCGGCGGCAAAGGCGTGTCCTCGACGGCGTTCGCGGGGGTGGTGCTGGTCATGACGTCTCCGTTCCGCGGCGTCCGGAGTCCGCGCGATGCCGCGCAGAGGTTACCGACGAGTACACCATACCGTCGGTACGTCAGTTGTCCAGTCTGATGTGAAAAAGTTTCACGTATTGGGTGGGTTCAGCGGCGGGAGCTGGTAGGTCGGTTCGGTCGGCGACGGCTCCTGCCGGCTGGGCGGCGGATGGGCCTGCGTCGCGCCGCCGTAGGGATCGTCGAGCCGCGGCGACAGCCCGGAGTCGGCGGGCGTCGGCACCTCGCCGGACTGCGCGGGGAACGGCTGCGAAGCGGGCCCGCTCTGCGCCGGGAAGGGCTGCGAGGCCGGCGCGCCCTGCGCCGGGAAGGGCTGCGAAACCGGGCCGCCCTGCGCCGGGAACGGCTGCGACTGCGGCGCGCCCGGGTACGGCTGCGGCCCGCCCGGGTAAGGCGGCGCACCCGGATACCCTGCGAACTGCTGCGGCGGAACGGGATACGGCCTCGACTGCTGCTGCTGGTAGGGCTGGCCGTACGGCCCCGGCGGCGGTCCCGGCGGTCCGGCGGCCGGCCGCCGTCCGGCGAGCGTCGCGAGGACCAGCGTCACGGCGGCGAGCGCGCCGCCGCCGAGCAGGATCCAGAACCCGATGCCGGTCGAGTAGAGCGAGGTGAGCGAGTCGTCGTCGGACTCGTAGCTCAAGGTCGCCGAGACGTCCATGCCGAGCATCCACACGGCCGCGGCCACCCCCGCGCCGCCGGCCACCAGTGCCGTCCGGGCGCCCGCGCGCACCCCGGTGCCCGCCGAACGCCGCGCCCCCGCGAACGCCAGACCGGCCCCGGCCAGCAGCACCAGCGCGCCGGCCGACAGCGGGATCCCGTAGCGCGCGACGTGGGTGTTCTCGTAGAACTTCTTCGCCTCCTCGCTGGGTTCGACGCCGAACGAGCGCGTCCAGGCGCTGATCGTCTGGCTGCTCTCGGTCTTGCCGCCGACGGCCTGCTCGAACTTCGTCTGCGGGAGGAACGACCCGGCCAGCACGACCACCGCGGCGACGGCGCCGACGATCCCGGCGATCAGCCGGAGGCGCGCGCCGGCGTCGGCCGGCTGCCCTGGCGGTCGCTGCTGCTGTACCGGGGGAGGGCCGTACGGGTTCTGGTACGGGCTCGCGGTCATGGAAGCTCCCCTCTTTCCGGGGATTGGACCACGAATCCGCCTGCGGGATAAGGGGCATTACCGCCCTTGCGGTGCCCGGCTGGTCAGCTTGGCGCAGTGGCTGCGTCCTGGTAGAGCAGGACCGCGATCCGCTTCCACTCCTCGAGCAGCTGCCGCCGCCGGTTCGGGTCGCCGCCGAGCTCGGCGTCCAGCGCCAGTCCGCGGGTCAGGTTCACGGTGAGCCAGAACAACATCTCCGCGCGCTCGGGCGGCAGTTCGCCGGCGACCTGGGTGACGTGTTCGAGCGTCGCCCGGCCGAGCGCGCGGTCGACCGGCCGGATGGCCGCGCGCAGCTCGGGGTCGGTGCGGGCGGCGACCCACAGTTCGGTGACGGCGGTCGACAGCGTGCCGGAGTAGCCGGTCCAGAGCAGGTCGATCGCCGCGGCGACACCCGTGCCGCCGCTGGGCAGGTCGTCGAGCGACGCGGCGAGCTGGCGGCGCAGCTTCGTCGTGAGGTGCTCGACGGCGGCCGCCATCAGCTCGGCCTTCGCGGTGAAGTGGTGCTGCACCGCGCCCTTCGAGACGCCGGCGCGGGCGCAGATCTCCTGCACCGACGTGCGCGCGTACCCGACGTCCACGAGGCAGTCGATGGTGGCGTCGAGCAGCGCCGTGCGGGTCTGTTCGCGCCGCTGCGCCTGGGTCCGGTGCGCCGTCGAGGTCACTTCGGCCTCCCTGCTTTACCTACAGGCCGGTACGGATGTACATTCCGCAGAGAACTTACATGCTGTTCGTCATGTTTTCCAGCAGGAGGGTCCCGTGCCGCTTCAACTCCCGAAGAGCTCCTGGAGCACGACCGAGCTCGAAGACCTCCGCGAGCTGTCGCGGTCGTTCCTGCAGAAGGAGGCCGTGCCGCACCAGGAACGCTGGGCGGCCGAGAAGAAGGTCGACCGCGAGCTGTGGACCAAGGCCGGCGACGTCGGCCTGCTCTGCCTCTCCATCCCCGAGGAGTACGGCGGGGGCGGCGGCACCTTCGCCCACGAAGCCGTGCTCTACGAGGAGCAGGCCCGCTCGGGCGACAGCGCGTGGGGCGTGACCGTCCACAACGGAATCGTCGCGCACTACCTGAGCGCGTACGCCTCCGAAGAGAAGAAGCGCGAGTGGCTGCCGAAGATGGCCAGCGGCGAGCTCGTCGGCGCGATCGCGATGACCGAGCCCGGCACCGGCTCCGACCTGCAGGGCATCAAGACCCGCGCGGTGCGCGACGGTGACCACTACGTCATCAACGGCGCGAAGACCTTCATCACCAACGGGTTGCACGCCGGCCTGGTCGTCGTCGCGTGCAAGACCGACCCGGACGCGGGCGCGCAGGGCGTCTCGCTGATCGTCGTCGAGACCGACACCCCGGGCTTCCGCCGCGGCCGCGTGCTCGACAAGGTCGGCCTCAAGGGCCAGGACACCGCCGAGCTGTTCTTCGACGACGTCCGCGTGCCCGCCGCCAACCTCCTCGGCGACGCCGAAGGCCAGGGCTTCTTCCAGCTGATGCTGCAGCTGCCGCAGGAACGGCTGATCATCGCCGTCACCGCGGTGGCCGGGCTGGAGGCGGCGGTCGACCTCACGCTGGAGTACACGAAGGAGCGCACGGCGTTCGGCCGGCCGATCTTTTCCTTCCAGAACACCAAGTTCAAGCTCGCCGAGGCGGCGACCGAGGCCGCCGTCGCGCGGGCGTTCCTCGACCAGTGCATCGAACGGCACCTCAAGGGCGAGCTCGACGTCCAGGGCGCGGCGATGGCGAAGCTGTGGACCACCGAGCGCGTCAACAAGGTGATCGACGACTGCGTGCAGCTCTTCGGCGGCTACGGCTACATGACGGAGTACCCGATCGCGCGGGCCTGGGCCGACGTCCGGATCTCGCGGATCTTCGGCGGTACCAGCGAGATCATGAAGGAAATCATCTCCCGCTCGCTCTGAAAGGACCCGACATGAAGGCAGGTCCGCTCGGCGGCCTGAAGGTGGTGGAGCTGGCCGGGCTCGCGCCCGGGCCGTTCGCCACGATGATCCTCGCCGACCTCGGCGCCGACGTGGTCCGCGTGGACCGCGCGACGCCGGGGGAGGACGTGCTCGGCATCCCGGCCGACCCGCTCGGCCGCGGCCGCCGGTCGGTGGGCATCAACACCAAGACCCCCGAGGGCGTCGAACTGGTGCTGAAGCTGTGCGAGACCGCCGACGTCCTCATCGAGCCGTTCCGCCCGGGCGTCGCCGAGCGGATCGGGCTCGGCCCCGACGTCGTGCACGCCCGCAACCCGCGGCTGGTCTACGGCCGGATGACCGGGTGGGGCCAGGACGGTCCGCTGGCGACCGCGGCGGGGCACGACATCAACTACATCGGCATCGCCGGCGCGCTCGAGCCGATCGGGCGCGCGGGCGAGCGGCCGGTGCCGCCGCTCAACCTCGTCGGCGACTTCGGCGGTGGCGGGCTGCTGCTGGCGATGGGCGTCCTCGCGGCGCTGTACGAACGGAACACGTCCGGGAAGGGCCAGGTCGTCGACGCGTCGATGGTCGACGGGGCGGCGCTGCTCACCACGAGCCTGCACGGCATGGCCGCGGCCGGGCTCTGGGGCGGTGGGCGCGGGGACAACATGCTCGACGGCGGCGCCCCGTTCTACGACACCTACGAGACCGCGGACGGCAAGTACGTCGCCGTCGGCGCGATCGAGATGCGGTTCTGGGGCGACCTGGTGAAGGTCCTCGAGCTGGACCCGGATTCGCTGCCGCTGCACGTGGACAAGACGCAGTGGCCGCGTCTGCGCGAGATCCTGGCGGGGGCGATCGGCAAGTACACGCGCGACGACCTCGTCGCGCGAGCCGAGGGCACGGACGCGTGCTTGACCCCGGTGCTCGCGCCCGGCGAAGCCGCGTCGCACCCGCACAACGCGGCGCGCGGGACGTTCGTCGAGATCGGCGGCCTGGTCCAGCCAGCGCCTGCGCCGCGGTTCGACCGCACTCCGCCGGAGACGCCGGAAGCCCCGCACACCAAGGGATCCGACACCGAAGCGGTGCTCGCCGAGCTCGGCGTCACGGACCTCGACGCGCTGCGTTCGGCGGGCGCGATCGTCTAGGTCTCCCGCTAGGTCTCCGCGAGGTCGGAGCGCACGACCGAGTAGACGACGCTGTCGCGCCACTCGCCGTCACGGAAGCCGTAGCCGCGAAGGACGCCTTCGCGCGTGAAGCCGGCCTTCTCGAGCGAGCGCTGTTCGGCGCGGTTGCCGACCTCGGTCGTCGCTTCGACCCGGTTGAGCTGGGTGTGGGCGAAGAGGTACTCGGCGAGCAGGCGCTGGGCTTCGGTGCCGTAGCCGTGGCCGCGCGCTTCCGGCGCCAGGACGAGGCCCACGTTCCAGCAGTAGGACGTCGGCCCGGTCCGGCTGCGGTGCCAGGAGACGAGCCCGAGGACGCGCCCGCCGAGCGTCGGCACGAGCATGCCGGTCTCGGTGGTGAGCATGCCGGTTTCCTGCCAGCGGCGGCGCAGGTAGCTGGGATCGTGCCAGCCGAACCACTGGTGCGCCCCGGCCGCGACGGGATCGTTGGTCAGCCGTTCCAGCAGGTCGAGATCGCCTTCGGCCACGGGCCGGAGCACGACTCCGGGACCATCGTCGTCCATCGGGCGACCTTATCGGCCGCTTGACCGGAACAACCCCGCCGCCACGCGATCCACCCGGTCGAGGCACGCCCGGTAACCCACCGAAACCCCGTGCGCGGGCGGGCATCACCCGTGATCAGACGGGCATCACGCGTGACTGGAGGGGCATCACGCGTAACTGGAGGGGCATCACGTGTGATCAGGCGGGCATCGGCGCGATGCCCCTTCAATCACACGTGATGCCTCTCGGATCACGCGTGATGCCCCGCTGATCACGCGAGATGCCTCTTCAAGCACGGGTGATGCCTGGCTGGTCACGTGAAGGTGCCGTGGCGGCCCTCGCCGCTTGCGAAGCGGGCCGCGCCGTCGACCGCCTCCGCTGCCAGCACTCCCGCGCCCATCGCTGCCCGGAACTCGGCCGCGAGCGCGTCCTCTTCGGACTGGCCCCACTGCTCGAGCGCCGAGAGCCGGTCGCCGCGCATACACGCCTGCGGGAACGCCGCGAGCTGCCGCGCCAGCTCCTGCGCGGCCGAAACCGCTTCGCCGGCCGGCACCAGACGGTTGGCCAGGCCCATCGAGAACGCTTCGTCCGCTTCGACCGGCCGTCCGGTAAGGATCAGGTCCATCGCCCGCGACTGGCCGATCAGCCGCGGCAGCCGGACGGTGCCGCCGTCGATCAGCGGCACGCCCCAGCGGCGGCAGAACACCCCGAACACCGCCGTCGCGTCGGCGACCCGCAGGTCGCACCACAGCGCCAGCTCCAGCCCGCCCGCGACGGCCGGCCCGTGCACGGCCGCGATCACCGGCTTGCCGAGCCGCATCCGGGTCGGGCCCATCGGGCCGTCCCCGTCCGGGTGAGTGCGGTTCATCCGGTCGGTGCCGATCGCCTTGAGATCGGCGCCGGCGCAGAAGGCGCCACCCGATCCGGTGAGGACCGCGACGGCGGCGCCGGGGTCCGCGTCGAACTCCCGGAACGCCTCGGCGAGCTCGGCCGCGGTCGGTCCGTCGACGGCGTTGCGGGCGGCCGGGCGGTCGATGGTGACCGTCGTCACCTCGCCGTCCCGTTCGACCAGCACGTTCCGGGTCATCGCCGCTCCTCGAGGTCGGTCAGGGGCCGGTGGGGGTGATCGGGGGTTGATCGGGGTGTCTTCGGGGCACGCCTTCCCTACAGTATTGGCGTGGCCACTCCCAGGACGGGGACGGCGAGCCGGGGAGGAAGCGCATGTCGAGCGGCATGAAGAAAGTTCTCATCGTCGGGGTGGTGGCGCTCGTGCTCTTCTTCCTGATCACCCAGCCGACCCAGTCCGCCGACTTCGTGCACCGCGTGCTCGGCTGGCTCAAGGACGGCGCCGAAGCGATCGTGACCTTCTTCCGGTCGCTCTTCTCCTGACCACCGGAAACCGCTCTGACCGGCACCGCGACGGGCGGCGCCGGCCGTCACCCTGTGTGTTATCGGACGGTAAATCACTGAGTGTCACGAATCCCGGAATTCGGACCGAACGCTCGACCATCCGGGTGGATTGCAGCCGAAAACGCGCAGGTCGGCGAATTCGTGCCTGCCGGGGTCTGGCGAAGAAGACCACCCCGGCCCTACGGTGCTCACATTGCGTGATCGGGTGGTTCGCCATCCCCCCGGAGAACCCCGGTACGCAGGCAGTTTCCACTCAGCAAGGTGCAGGTTGGTGCGTGCGGCACCACCGCGTGGGACAGGTGTCAGGGCCTGTCCGTCGGGGACCTACAAGGAGGCAGGGATGACCGGAGATCCCGGAGTGGACGCGCTGATCCGGCAATGGGCCGCCGAGCGCGAGCAGACCCCCGAAGAGCAGGAGGTCGACCGCATCGCGTCCGCGTGGCTGGCCGACGCGCCAGCGCAGGCTCCGGGTATCCCCGGCCAGCGTGCCCGGTCCGGGCAGCAGCGGTTCGTCCCCGTCGAGTCGGCCGATCCCGGCTACCTCGACGCGATGCGCCGTCGCCTGCCGGAAGTGCCCGAAGAGCTCCTCACCGCCGCCGCGGGCTGGTGGCAGATGGTCGGCGGCGTCGCCGAGGCCGAGGAGTGGTGGGACGCCGGGCTCAGCCCGCTCGACCAGCGGGCCCTCGACTACCGGGCGGCCGGCCTCGCGCCGTCCGACCTGAGCCGACGGCTCGGGCCGATGACCGTCCTGCAGCACCTCCGCCGCGGCAGTGCCCCGGCCTGGTGCGTCGCGCGCCTCGCGCGGCAGCAGAAGTCCGCCTGACCCTTCCACACGGCCGGGTGAACCGGTGTGGTGAGACGATCGAGACGACCCGCGTAACGCTAACCTGCGCGGGCTCGTTGACACTTCGTCGACACCACACTGGAGAACCGGAGTTACGTGCGCACCAGGACCGGAAAGAACGAGGACGACCCCGTCGACGCGAGCGTCGAGGAAGCCGCCCCCGCCGCACCGGCACCGGCGCCGCGCTCCGCGAGCGTCGCGGTGCTCACCCGGCTGATCGTGGTCCTCGCCGTGCTGGCCGTGGCCGGCGGCGGGATCTGGCTCGTCACCCGCGCGTCGACGCCCGAGGCGAGCCCACTCACCACCGAAATCCCCGCCCTGCAGGTCAAGGCGGCCGACGTCCGCCCGGGGTCGGTCGCGCCGGCCGGCGGTGCGGTCGCGGGCGGGGCCGAGCAGCAGACGTCTCCCCAGCAGGCCCGCAGCACGGGTCCGGCGACGCTGTCCCAGTGGGCGAGCCAGGTCGCCGGGGCGACCAGCGTCCCTGCCCGGGCATTGCAGGCGTACGGCAACGCCGAGCTGGCAATGCGCGCGGACCAGCCGAAGTGCCAGATCTCGTGGGCGACACTCGCCGGCATCGGCCGGATCGAGTCCAACCACGGCCAGTACGCGGGCGCGGTGCTCGGCGCCGACGGCCGCCCGTCCAAGCCGATCATCGGCGTCCCGCTCGACGGTTCGTCGGGCGTCCAGGCGATCGGTGACACCGACGGTGGCCGCTACGACGGCGACGCCGGCGTGGATCGCGCGGTCGGGCCGATGCAGTTCATCCCGAGCACGTGGCGCAAGTGGGCCTCGGACGGCAACGGCGACGGCCTCGGCGACCCCCAGCAGATCGACGACGCGGCCCTGGCGGCGGCCCGCTACCTGTGCGCGGGCGGACGCGACATGGCGAGCCCGTCGGGCTGGTGGGCCGGGATCCTGTCGTACAACAACTCGACGGAGTACGCGCAGAAGGTCTTCGGCCTGGCCGACGGGTACGCCAAGGGCGCCCAATCGGTGCGTAAACAGGGCTGAGAGCGGCGCCACCCGGGACGCGGTCGGCCACGGCCCCTCAGCGGCCCAGTGCTAGCGTCGATCCGTGCCAGCTTCCCCTTCGCCGGCGGCTTCCCCCTGGGGACGCCGGATCGCGATCGCCGCGACGTGCCTGGTGAGCCTGCTCGTCTGCTGCGGGCTCGCCTGGTGGCAGTGGGACCGCTTCACCTCGGCGAACGGCACCTTCCAGAACCTCGGCTACGTCCTGCAGTGGCCCCTGTTCGGCCTGTTCCCGGCCTTCATGTTCTGGCGGATCCGCAAGCTCCGTCAGAAGGCCGAGGCCGACGGCACCGCGGACGACCGCCCGAAGCCGGCCCCCGTCGCCGAGGTGCCCGCTCCCCGTCCCCGGCCCGACGTGCGGCCGACGGACGAGGACGAGGAGCTGGCCGCGTACAACCGTTACCTGC
Organism: Amycolatopsis sp. NPDC114505; assembly: GCF_055633615.1. Classification (NCBI taxonomy): domain Bacteria; kingdom Bacillati; phylum Actinomycetota; class Actinomycetes; order Pseudonocardiales; family Pseudonocardiaceae; genus Amycolatopsis; species Amycolatopsis sp. NPDC114505. The sequence goes on from NZ_JBVKDV010000002.1 coordinate 337,904, forward strand.
GCGAGCTGAACGCCCGCGACCAGCAGGCCGCCGAGTGAGGCCGCAGAGTGAGGACGTCCCGATGACCACCAGCACCGAAGGTGCCGCCCAGACCGCGGTGCCGCTCACCGGCCCCCTGGTCCGGTTCCGCACCGCCGCCTACGTCACCGGCGTCGGCCTGCTCGGCCTCTGCTTCGTGATGGTGCTGCGGTACGGCTTCGACAACCCCACGCCGTCGGCGGTCTACTCGCCGATCCACGGTGTGCTGTACATGATCTACCTGGTGCTGACCATCGACCTGGCGATCAAGGCCCGCTGGTCGATCAAGGGCACCGTGCTGGTGCTGCTGGCCGGCTGCGTCCCGTTCGTCTCGTTCCTCGTCGAGCGCCGGGTGACGCACCGGGTCAAGGCCGGGCAGAAGCTGTAACCCGCCGGAACGTCAGCGCCACCAGGAACGTGCAGGCCGCGAACACCGCGGCCGTGGCGAACGCCGAAGTCATGCCGTCGACGACGAGCTGGGCTCCCGTCGCGCTCGACGAGCGGGTCGCCGACCCGAACACCGTGATCAGGACGCCCAGGCCGAGCGTGCTGCCGACCTGCTGCATCGTCTGCAGCACGCCGCCCGCCGCGCCCGCGTCCTCGGTGGGCACGGTGGCCATCACGATCACGTTGAGCGGCGCGAACGCGAGCCCGCCGCCGAGGCCCATCAGCAGCAGCGGGCCCAGCAACGCGGGGAAGTACGTGCTGTCCGTCGTGAGCAGCGCGAGCCACGCGACGCCGGAGACCATCAGCAGCGACCCCGTGATGGCCAGCGGCTTCGGGCCGTAGCGCGGGAGCAGCCGCGGCACGAGCCGGCTCATCGTGAAGATCAGCGCCGCCATCGGCAGGAACGCGAAGCCGGTGGCCAGCGCGGCGAAGTGCCGGATGTCCTGCATGAACTGGGTGAGGAAGAAGAACATCGACATCATGGCCATCGGGCCGAGGAAGAAGTTGACGTAGGCCGCGCTGCGGTTGCGGTCGGCGAACAGCCGGAGCGGGACCAGCGGCATCGCGGTGCGCGCCTCGATCGCGACGAACGCGGTCAGCAGCGCGAGGCCGCCGGCGAGCGAGCCGAGCGTGACGGGGTTGCCCCAGCCGTCGGACGCCGCGTGGGTGAAGGCGAACACGAGCGAGCCGACGCCGAGGGTGCCGGTGATCGCGCCGGGCAGGTCGAGACGCGCGGGCCGGCGCGCCGGCTCGGGCACGAACCGCGGCGCGAGCAGCACGATCGCCAGGCCGAACGGGACGTTGATGAACAGCGCCGCGCGCCACGAGATCCACTCGGTGAGCAGGCCGCCGACGATCAGGCCGATCGCGAACCCGCCGCTGGACATGGCGGAGAACAGCGCCAGCGCCCGGACGCGGGCCTTGGCCTCGGAGAACGTGGTCGTGACCAGGGCCAGGGTGCTCGGCCCGGCCATGGCGGCGCCGACGCCCTGCAGGACGCGGGCGGCGATGAGCAGCGTGGCCGAGCCGGCGAGGCCGCCGGCCAGCGACGCGAGGGTGAACAGGGCGGTGCCCGCGACGAACATCCGGCGCCGGCCGAACAGGTCGCCGGCCCGGCCGCCGAGCAGCAGCAGGCCGCCGAAGACCAGGCTGTAGGCCGTCATCACCCAGGACAGGCCGGTGGCCGAAAACCCCAGGTCGGCCTGGATGCGCGGGAGCGCGACGTTCATGACCGTCGCGTCGAGGATGAGCATGAGCTGGCAGGTCAGGATGATCGCGAGGACCAGCCCGCCGCGGCGGGCCGGGGCAGGCTCGACCGCACGATGGATCGTTTGCTGGGACAAGAGATACTCCCCCGAGGAGTAAGAGAAGAAGCGGAGATGTTCTCCACTTGGTGCGATCCGATAATATGGAGAGCGTCTCCGGATGCGCAAGTGAATTCGGAGAATCTCTCCGGTTAAGTGGCGAGGAGGCCGGGATGCCGGAAGCGGGCTCGGAGCGTCCGATGCGGGCGGACGCGCGGCGCAACTACGAGCGCATCGTCGCGACGGCGAACGAGCTCTTCACCGCGTACGGCGCCGACGTGCCGCTCGACGACGTCGCCAAGAAGGCGGGCGTCGGAGCGGGCACGCTCTACCGGCACTTCCCGACCCGCGAGAAGCTGTTCGAAGCGGTCTACCGCGACGAGATCGCGGTGCTCGCCGACCGTGCGTACGTGCTGCACGACGAGCTGCCGCCGTGGGAGGCGCTCGAGGCGTGGCTGATCGAGCAGGTCACCTGGGTCGTCGAGCGGCACAAGCTCGCGACGATCCTCAAGGAGTCGATCGACTCCGGCTCGGAGACCTTCCAGTACTGCCAGAAACGGCTGCGCGACGCGACGGGAGTGCTCGTCGCGGCGGCGCAGGAGGCCGGGCTGGTCCGGGCGGACGTCGTCGGCGCGGACGTCCTGCGGCTGGGGCACGGCGCCGGCATGGCGGTGCGCAACTGCAGCCCGGAGGACGGGAAACGGGTGTTGAGCGTGATCCTGGACGGCCTGCGCGCGTGACGCAGGCCGTCCGGGTCGGTCGGCGGGTCAGCTGCCGATCCCGGTGAGGGACCGGACCTCCATCTCGGCCTGCTTCTCGAGGTCCGCCTTCGGCTTGCCCACGAGGGTGCCGACGAACCCGCACAGGAACGAGAACGGGATCGAGATCAGGCCCGGGTTCTTCAGCGGGAACCAGGCGAAGTCGATGCCCTTGAAGATCGCGTCCGGGGCGCCCGAGACGACCGGGGAGAAGAGCACCAGGAGCAGGCTCGCGGCCAGGCCGCCGTAGATGCCCCACAGCGTGCCCGTCGTGTTGAACCGCTTCCAGAACAGCGAGAACAGCAGCGTCGAGAGGTTCGCCGACGCCGCGACCGCGAACGCCAGCGCGACGAGGAACGCGATGTTCTGCCCGTTCGCCAGCACGCCGCCGACGATGGCCAGCGCCCCGACCGCGATCGCGGTAAGCCGCGCCACCCGGACCTCGTCCGCCGGCTCCGCCTTGCCGCGCTTGAAGATGTTCGCGTAGACGTCGTGGGCGAAGGACGCCGACGCGGTGATCGTCAGCCCGGCCACCACCGCGAGGATCGTCGCGAACGCCACCGCGGCGATGATGCCCAGCAGCAGCGTCCCGCCGACGTGCAGGGCCAGCAGCGGGGCCGCCGAGTTCTCCCCGCCGGGCGCGGCCTTGATCTCGTCGGCGCCGACCAGCGCGGCCGCGCCGAAGCCGATGATCAGCGTGCACAGGTAGAACAGGAACATGCACGCCGTCGCCCAGACGACGCTTCGCCGCGCTTCACGGGAGTTCGGCACCGTGTAGAAGCGCATCAGGACGTGCGGCAGGGCCGCCGCGCCGAGCACCAGTGCCAGGGCCAGGGAGACGAAGTCGAGCTTCGTGGTGGCGTTCTTGCCGTACGAGCCGCCCGGTTCGAGGAGCTTGTCGCCGAGCGGGCTGTGCTCCGCGGCCGAGGAGAGCAGGTTCGAGAAGGAAAAGCCGAACTTGCCGAACAGGAACACCGTGAGCAGCGCGCCGCACAGCAGCAGGATGGTCGCCTTGATGATCTGCACCCACGTGGTGCCCTTCATCCCGCCGACCAGCACGTACAGCACCATGACCAGGCCGACGACGCCGATCACCAGCGCCTGGCCGAGCTTGGAGTGGACGTTCAGCAGCAGCGCCACCAGGCCGCCGGCGCCTGCCATCTGCGCCAGCATGTAGAAGAAGGAGATCACCAGCGTCGACGTCGCCGCCGCCGCGCGGACCGGGCGCTGCTTCATCCGGAAGCTCAGGACGTCGCCCATCGTGAAGCGGCCGGTGTTGCGCAGCAGCTCGGCGATCAGCAGGAGGTCGACCAGCCAGGCGACGAGGAAGCCGATCGAGTAGAGGAAGCCGTCGTAGCCGTGCATCGCGATGGCGCCGGCGATGCCGAGGAACGACGCCGCCGACAGGAAGTCGCCGGACAGCGCGATGCCGTTCTGGCGGCCGGTGAACGCGCTGCCCGCGGCGTAGTAGTCGGCCGTCGAGGAGTTCCGGCTGCTGGCCCGGTAGACGACGTAGAGCGTGATCGCCACGAACAGGGCGAACACGGCGGTGTTGACCAGCGGGTTGCTGGCGGGCGTGCCGCCGTCGGCGAGCGCGGTCATCGGCTGGTCCCTTCCGGCAGGCCCGCGCGGGCCCGCAGCTCGGCCACGCGGGGGTCGAGGTGGCGGCGCGCGTACCGCAGGTAGAGCCAGGTGACCAGCGCGGTGCTCGCGAACTGGCCGATGCCGAGCAGGATGCCGACGTTGACCTGGCCGAACACCTTGGTGCTCATGAAGTCGTGCGCGTAGGCGGCCAGCAGCACGTAGGTCATGTACCAGGCGAAGAAGGCGAAGCTCATCGGGAAGACGAAGGCCCGGAACCGCCGCCGCAGCGAGACGAACTCGCGGCTGTCCTGGATCGCGGGGTAGTCGGGACCCGGGCGGGGAGCGGGCCGGCGGTGCTGGGCGGCGGCGGGCGGGCGGTCCCCGGTGAACAGGGCCGGCATCTGGCCGGTCTCTTCGAGGGGGTTGCCCGCCGCGGGGCGCGCGACGTCGTACATGTGGGTTGCCTCCGGCAGTGTGCCTCCGTGGCGGCGGGGCCCCGGGCGCCTGCGGACAGGATGCCGGGCCGCCCTTGCGGACTGCGAGAGGAACATCGTAACTACGCCGTCCGGCGGACATCGCGGGCGGCCGGTCGGTCCAGGGTTCGCGGAAGGCGAGGTATTCGATTTCTCGTCGAAAGCGTCGAATGGAGTAGTGCTGCATGATCACGGGCAGATCACCCGTCATGATGAAAAGAATTGTGACGCCACGTTGTCGCATCCGGCGGACACTGCGGCGAACGAGCTAATCCGGTCGGGGGTCGATCCGCGCTGATCACGCAGGGTGTCCGTGAACGCTCACATCGCCCCGGAGGGTGTCGCCCGGCTACGGGCGTGGTGGCGAAGATCCACTGGTCAGCAGGCAGTCTCGAAAGAAATCACCAGGTCGGGTCATGGTGCGGTCCAACGCCACAACATCGGGCACATCTTGAGACTTGACCCACCCGTTGGGGGTACTGAGTGTAGATCGTCCGAGCTAGTATGCTGCCCTGCATGGGCTAATCGGGTGACGGCCGGATGCTTGGGTGAGACGCATCCGGTAACCGGAATTCCCCCTTCGGGTGCCGTGAGGGCGAATGTCGGGGGCAGTTCTCGGCCCGCAAAGAACTTTTCGCAGGTCAGCGCCCGAGTGGGGAACAAAATTGACCGTCCGGGTGCCGGGGGTACGATTCTTTGGCCCAGCTGACCGCAGCGATCGATTGGCACCGATTAAGTTGATCTCGACGACCGTGCAGACCGCAACTTGCGCCGTGCACGTGCACAGTCCCTTGCACGGGACGGCGGGAGAGCACTTGCGCGGGTGCGCGGTCGGCCGGGCGGCCGGGGACGAGCGAGGGCACCGGCGACGCGGCAGGGCACCGGCGGCACGACCGTCCGGCGGCCCGCCGCGAGCCGGAACGCCGCGCCGCCGACGCGGATCCATGACGCCGGACAGGGAGTCACTCACGTGACCGTTGCAGGAGAAGGTCAGGTGCCCGTGGGGGAGCTGCTCGGCCGAGCGCCCCGGCGGTCCAAGGGGAAGGACGTGTGGCGCGCCCTCGTGCGCTGGCGCGACTGGAGCCTGCCCGTCAAGCTTTCGGCCGTCACCGTCGTCCCCATCGTGCTCGCGCTGGTCCTCGGCATCACGACGATCGCCGGCCAGGTCGGCCGCTCGGACGAGTACCAGCGGCTCGACCGGCTCGTCGCGCTCGGCGGCCAGACCCGCGCGCTCACCGGCGCGCTGCAGCAGGAGCGCACGGTCACCGCGGCGATGCTGACCGACGGCACCGTCGGCGGCACGCCCGCGCTGGCCGCGGCCCGCAAGGCCACCGACGCCGTGGTCGGCCCGTTCACCGCGGCGCAGTCCCGCGCGTCCGACGTCGAGCCCGGCGTGGCCGGGGCCGCCGGCGCGGCCACCGCGCAGGTCAACAACCTCGGCTTCCTCCGCCGCCAGGTCGACGGCGGCCAGCTCGACCCGGCCCAGGCCGTCAACGCCTACTCCGGCATCACCGGTTCGCTGATCGGCCTCGACACCGCGGGCACCGCGGGAGCGGGCGACGGCACCCTCGGCGGCACGCCCGCCGGGCTGCACGAGCTGCTCGTCGCGGGCGAACAGGTGTCGGTCAGCCAGGCGCTGGTCTCCTACGGCATCGCCCGCGCCGCGCTGTCGCCGAGCGAGCTGGCCACGCTGCGCGCCGCCGAGCTGCGGCTGGCCGACCGGCTCGTCGACTTCCGCTCCGCGGCGGGCGACACGCTGCAGCGCGACTTCGCGGCGATCGCCGAGGGCACGCAGGCGCAGAGCCGCGCCCGGATGGTCGAGTCCGTGCTGAACGCGCAGGGCAACACGCTCGACGACGCGTTCCGCGCCCTGTCGGCGGCCGACTGGGCCACCGCGTCCGCGGCGATGCGGACGCAGATCAGCCAGGTCGCCGACCGGCTCGGCGCGTCGGCGGCGGCCACCTCGGCCCAGCTGGTCAACGACGCCAGCAGCGGCGCCGGTCTGCTCGCGGTGCTGCTGTTCGCCGCGATGGTGCTCGCCGTCGCGGTCGTCTTCCTCATCACCCGGCAGCTGCTGCGCTCACTGAAAGCGTTGCGGCGCAGCGCCCTCGACGTCGCCGAGACCGCGCTGCCCGAAGCGGTCCGCAACATCCAGGAAGGCCGCGCGCAGGGCACGGACGTCGTGCCGGTGCCGGTGCAGACCGAGGACGAGGTCGGCGAGGTCGCCCGCGCCTTCGACAAGGTGCACCACCAGGCGCTGCGGCTGGCGACCGAGCAGGCCGCGATGCGCACCGGCTTCGGCAGCGTCTTCGTCAACCTCTCGCGGCGCAGCCAGAGCCTGGTGCAGCGGCAGCTGCAGCTGATCGAGCAGCTCGAGCGGGACGAGGAGGACGCCGACCAGCTCGCCACGCTGTTCCAGCTCGACCACCTCGCCACCCGGATGCGGCGCAACAACGAGAACCTGATGGTGCTCTCCGGCGCCGAGCCGGGCCGCCGCTCCGGCAAGCCGGTCGGCACCAACGACATGCTCCGCGCCGCGGTGTCGGAGATCGAGCAGTACCAGCGGGTCCAGGTCCAGCCGCCGCCCCCGGCCCGGATCGTCGGCTACGCCGCGAGCGACCTCATGCGCCTGGTCGCCGAGCTGCTGGACAACGCGACGGCGTTCTCCGCGCCGGAGACCAGCGTGACCGTCGCGTCGCGGCTGGGCGAGGACGGCTCGCTCAACGTCGACATCCTCGACAAGGGCATCGGCATGAACGAGGCCGAGGTCGCCGAGGCGAACACCCGGCTGACCGAGGCCGGGTCGATCGACCTGGCGACGTCGCGCCGGATGGGCCTGTTCGTCGTCGGCCGGCTGGCCAGCCGGCACCGGATCGGGGTGTCGCTGCACGGCGGCAAGGACATCGTCGGCGTCCGCGCCACGGTCGTCGTCCCGGCGGAGCTGGTGATGGCGGTGACCGACGGCCCGCTGACGGGCCCGATCGGCGGCCCGCGGCAGCCACTGGCGAGCCCCCCGGCGGGCAACCCGCTGCCGCGACGCCAGGTCAACGGCAACTCCCGGCCGCGGCCGCTGGTCCCGGAGCAGCCGGCGATGGGGGAGGAGCGCTGGCCGTCGGCGAGCGACCTCGCCGGGCTGACGAACGGCCACGGGCCTTCCGGCGTCCGTCCGCCGTCGGACCTGGAGATCTCCGGGACGGACCTGTTCGCGCCGCTGCCGAAGGACGACCCGGCCCCGCCGCCGCGCCCGACGCTGCCACCGGTGCCCACGGTGCTGCCGGTGCCGGTCCCGCCGCGCGCCGACGACCTGCCGGCGGGCAAGGACCTGTTCTCCGCCAACGAAACCACGCTGAGCGACTGGTGGCAGCAGGCGACCGCGGAACCGGCCCCGGCGCCCACCCCGGCCCCGGACCGCTCGGAGACGACGCCGATCTTCGACGAGATGCTGTCGGCGTGGTTCCGCGAGGACAAGCCCGCCGAGAAGCCGGCCCCGGTCGCGGAGGCCGCGGACGCGGAGCCGGTCGCCGAGGCTCCGGAGAAGCCGGCCGCCGAGCCGCAGGAAGCCCGCAGCTGGGACTTCGCGAGCGACGAGAACTTCCGCACGGTCCAGGCGGTCACGAAGTCGGAACCGACGGCGTTCACCGAGGCGGGGCTGCCCCGCCGCCGCCGCGGCGAGCAGCTCATGCCGGGCAGCGCGACCCCGACGCCGTCGATCCCCGCGACCCCGGCCCCGGTGCGGTCGGACCTCCCGGTCCGCGACCCGGCGGACGTGCGCGGGCGGCTGAGCAGCTTCCAGCAGGGAGTGACCCGGGGGCGCCAGCAGACGCGCCGGACAGCGGCGAACCCGCAGACGCCGGGTGCGGCGCAGCCAGGAGCCGCGTTCCAGCCTGGGGTTCCCGCTGCCGACACCTCGTCGCAGGCACCGGGGACGGCTGCTCAGCAGCAGTCGTTCGCCCAGAGGCTCGACCCGGGCACGCAGCCCGGAGCGCAGCCGGCCGCGCCCGGGTCGCAGCAGGGTGCGGCGTTCCAGCAGAACGGCTTGCCGCGGCCTGGCCGGCCGGGACCCGCACCGCAGCCCGGCGTGGCCCAGCCGAACGGTGTCCCGCAGCCGAACAGGCGTACCCCGGCACCCCGCCCGGGCGCGCAGGCACCGCAGCAGCCGGCCGCCTTCCAGCCGGACGGCCTGCAACCGGGCCAGGCACCGGCAGCTCAGCCGGGTGCCTTCCAGCAGCCTGGTCAGCCTGGCGATCTCGTGCAGCCTGGGCAGCAGGGTGGGCCGGTGCAGCCCGGTGCCGTCCAGCAGCCTGGTCAGCAGGGCGCTCCGGCTCAGCCCGGTGCCTTCCAGCCTGGGCAGCAGGGTGTCGCGGCTCAGCCTGGCGATCTCGTGCAGCCTGGTCAGCAAGGTGCCCCGGCTCAGCCGGGTGCCTTCCAGCAGCCTGGTCAGCCCGGCGATCTCGCGCAGCCCGGTCAACAAGGCGTCCCAGCCCAGCCCGCCGCCCTTCACGAGCCCGGTCAGCAGGGTGCCCCGGCCGAGTCCGAGCCCGCCGCTCCGCAAGAGCCTGGGCCGCTGCCGAGCCGCCAACCGCGGCCGTCGCCTCGGCCGTCCGCCTTCGGAGGCCCTGAGCAGTCCTTCCCGGCCTTCCTGGACCCGGCCGCCACCGGCCGTCCCGGGGAGCCGCCGTCGGAACTGCCCTCCCGGCGGGGCCCCGTCGCGCCGGAGACGCCCGCGCCGCGGCAGGAAGAGTCCGCGGTGGAGGCCACCGCCGAATGGAACTTCGGTACCGATGAAGGCTGGAAAGCCGTGCAAGCGGTGTCCCAGTCGGCACCCGCCACGTTCACTTCGGCAGGATTGCCCCGGCGCCGTCGCGGGGAACAGCTGCTCCCGGGCAGCGCCGGACCGCCCACCGGGGCCACGGCCCCCCGACCACAACGGGACGCACACGACGTGCGCGGCCGCCTGCGAAGCTTCCAGCAGGGCATCGAACGCGGGCGTCACCGCACCGCGCGGGCCGAGACCAACCACGAGACACTGGAGGGCGAATGACCTCGCCGAGTAGCGCACAGCCGCCGCAGAATCAGTTCGGCTGGCTGATCAACGACTTCGCGGAGCGCGTGCCCGGCGTGGCCCACGCCGTGGTCGTCTCGGCGGACGGCCTGCTGCTGAGCGCTTCCAACCGGCTGCCGCTCGACCGGGCGGACCAGCTCGCCGCGGTCGCCTCGGGCCTGGTCAGCCTCACCCAGGGCGCCGCCCGGTGCTTCGAGGCGGGGGCGGTCAACGAGACCGTCGTCGAGATGGAGCTGGGGATCATGGTGCTGATGTCGATCAGCGACGGGTCCTGCCTGGCCGTGCTCGCCGCCCCGAACTGCGACATCGGCCAGGTCGCCTACGAGATGACGATGCTCGTCGATCGGGTCGGCCAGATCCTGACCCCGGAGCTGCGCGCCCAGCTCCAGGGATCGGGTGGGTCGCTGATCGGCGAACCGGTGGGATGATGGCGCGATGAGCACGGGGTCCGGATCTTTCGGGGAGCCTCCGGAGGCGGGGAACACCGCTTCCGGCGCAGGGGACGACGGCACGTTCGCCGACGTCCTCAACGGGTTCACCCTGGATTCCGGCCGTGCCCGCCGGAAGCGCAAGAAGAGCAAGGAGTCCCCGCCACCCCCGTCCGCCGGTGCGCACGCGGCCGCGGAACCGCCGGCGCCCGCGCCGTCGGCCGACCAAGGAGATCGAGTGACCTCTTTAGTCTCTCCACCCGGCAGTACCGATGGGGACGCCCCCAGACCAGGTGGGCTGTTCGATCCGGGGCCGCCCAGCGGCGAGTTCGTCATGCCCGCGGTCTTCGAACAGCCACTCGCGCCCGAAGATCAGACGGCGATCGTCCGGCCGTACGCTTTGACCGGCGGCCGCACCCGGGCGAACTACGCCCTGGAGCTGGAGACACTGATCTCCGCGAAGGATTATGCTGCCACCGGTGGCTTCCCCGAGGTGGCCGCGGAGCAGATCGAGTGCATCTCGATCATGGAAGAGTGCCGGACCCCCCGTTCGGTCGCCGAGCTCGTGTCGGCCCTGCGGGTGCCTTTGGGCGTGGCAAGGGTGCTGATCAGCGACGCGGCCGACGCGGGGCTGGTCACGGTGCACAAGACGATATCGGGCAATGACGGCGCCGAGGCACATCTGGTGTTGATGGAAAGGGTTTTGAGTGGACTCCGTCGGCTTTAAGGCACCGCGGGACACCGCGCCCCCGACCATGACATCAGCCAAGATCGTGGTGGCTGGCGGTTTCGGAGCGGGGAAGACGACCTTCGTCGGGTCGGTTTCGGAGATCGTGCCGCTCACCACCGAGGCGATGATGACCGACGCGAGCGTCGGCGTCGACAACCTCGACCACACGCCGGGCAAGTCGACGACCACCGTGGCGATGGACTTCGGCCGGGTGTCGCTGGACGCGGACCTGATCCTCTACCTGTTCGGCACGCCCGGGCAGCAGCGGTTCTGGTTCATGTGGGACGACCTGGTCCGCGGCGCGATCGGCGCGGTCGTGCTGGCGGACACCCGCCGGCTGGCCGACTCGTTCGCCCCGATCGACTTCTTCGAAGACCGCGGCCTGCCGTACATCGTGGGCGTCAACACGTTCGACGGCGTGCTGGAGCACGACATCAACGACGTGCGCGAGGCGCTGTCGATCGACCCGAACATCCCGATCGTCCGCTGCGACGCCCGGGACCGCGAGTCGACGAAGCAAACGCTGATCACGCTGGTCGAGTACGCGATGCGCCAGTGGATCGCACTGCGGGCGGCCAAGAGCCGCTGACGCCGCGGGAGCGGACGGTGCCGGAAAGGCACCAGCCGCCCCCAAGGCGTGCACCACACCGGTCGATCGCGCGCGGGGAAGCGCGGGATCGACCGGCCCCGGTCGTGCGCGCGCCCGAAACCTTCAGTACTCGTCGTGGCGGCGCCACCACGAGCTCGGCGCGTCGTCGCCGTGGCTGTCCTCTTCCCAGGCCTCCTGGCGCCCCAGCGGCGTGACGTCGAGGTAGCGGTGAGAGGACAGGAACATCTCGCCGCCCCGGCCCGTGGTGAAGTACGTCCGGTACACCTCGTCGCCGTCGCGCAGGAACACGCTCACGCCGAACCCCATGCCGACGCCGCAGTCCTCGGTGAACCCGGTTCCGTGCGCCGACACCCACGGCACGTCCCAGCCCATCCGCGCCTTGTACCGCTCGATCTCCGCCAGGGTCGCCGGCGCGACGACCTTGAGCGTGACGTCGCGGGCGTGCAGGTGCGCCAGGTGCGGCATGTTGTCGACGAGCAGGGAGCAGCCGGGGCAGCCCGCCTCCTCGCCCGGGTGCAGCATGAAGTGGTAGACGATCAGCTGACGGCGGTCTTCGAACAGGTCGAGCAGGCTGACGGGCCCGGCCGCGCTTTCGAACGGGTACTTCGCGTCGAAGCGGACCATCGGCAGCCGCCGGCGCTCGGCGGCCAGGCGGTCGGCCGCCTTCATGTGCTCTTTCTCCTTGACCAGCAGCGCGTCGCGCGCGGCCTGCCATTCTTCCGGCGAGACGATCTGGGGCGTGGTGGCGGTCATCGGTCGTCCTTTCCTCGGATGAAGCCGGTCAGGTCGTCGAAACTGGAGGTCCAGCCCTCGTGGTGGCCGTCCCGCTCGGCGGCCGTCGGGAAGCCGGTCTGGGTGAAGGTCATCTCGGTCTTGCCGTCGAGGTCGGCGAAGCCGATCGTCACGAGCGTCTCCTGCCCCTGGGCTTCCCAGGCGAAGGTGAACACGAGCCGGTCGGGGACGCTGACCTCGCGGTAGACGCCGTGCATCCAGTGGTCCTCGCCTTCGGGGGAGCGGATGCAGGCCCGCCAGCGGCCGCCGGAGCGCGGGTCGAGGGTGACGGCGGAGCAGGTGAAGCCGTGCGGACCGAACCAGCTCGCCAGGTGGTCCGGGTGCGTCCAGGCGGCGAACACGAGTTCGCGCGGCGCCGCGAAGACGCGGGTGATCTCCAGGTCAGGCATCGCCGGTCAGGCTCCTCAGGTGTTCCTCGAGGCGGTCGAACCCGCCGTCCCAGAACTGCCGGTAGGTCGCGACCCAGTCGGCGACGTCCTCGAGGGGTTTTGCCTCCAGCCGGCAGGGCCGCCACTGGCGGGTGCGGCCGCGGGTGATCAACCCGGCCCGTTCCAGCACCTTCAGGTGCCGCGAGACCGCGGGGAGGCTCATCGTGAACGGCTCGGCGAGCTCGTTCACGGTCGCTTCGCCGGCCGACAGGCGGGCGAGGATGGCGCGGCGGGTCGGGTCGGCGAGCGCCGAGAAGGTCCGGCTCAACTGGTCAGTCGTCATTTCAGCACCTTGTTAATTAACGGACATGTTAAACATAGCGCCGAGCTGGCCGGTGTCAAGCTTCTCCTAGGGGGCGCTGAGAGCCGGGTCACGAGACCTCGGGTTTCCAATAGTAGGAAGTCCAAGTATTTTGGGGGGATGAGCAGTGAGCTGTACCGCCCCGCGCACCCCGTCCGGTTCGTCACGGCGTCGAGCCTCTTCGACGGCCACGACGCGTCGATCAACATCATGCGGCGGATCCTGCAGTCGCAGGGCGCGGAGGTCGTCCACCTCGGCCACAACCGGTCGGTCGACGAGGTCGCCACCGCGGCCATCGCCGAGGATGTCCAGGGTGTCGCCATCTCTGCTTACCAGGGCGGGCACGTCGAGTACTTCTCCTACCTGGTCGAGCTGCTGCGCGAGCGCGGCGCCGGCCACATCAAGGTCTTCGGCGGCGGGGGCGGGGTGATCGTGCGCGAGGAGATCGACCTGCTGCACTCGCGCGGCGTCGCCCGGATCTTCTCGCCCGAGGACGGCTACGAGATGGGCCTGCCGGGCATGATCAACCTGATGATCAAGGCCTGCGACGTCGACCTCGCGGCCGAGGCCCCGGCGCTGGACAAGGTGCTTTCCGGCGACGTCGCCGCCCTCTCTCGCGTCATCACCCAGCTCCAGGCGGAGCAGCTGCCCGCCGATCTGCTGACCGGCATGACCGAGGCCGCCGGCAAGCGCGAGGTACCGGTGCTCGGCATCACCGGCACCGGCGGCTCGGGCAAGTCGTCGCTCACCGACGAGCTGATCCGCCGCTTCCGCCTCGACCAGGAGGACAAGCTGCGGATCGCGGTGCTCGCCGTCGACCCGTCGCGGCGCAAGGGTGGCGGCGCGCTGCTCGGCGACCGCATCCGGATGAACTGCCTCGACGGCTCCCCGGTGTACTTCCGCTCGCTCGCGACGCGCACGACGTCGGGCGAGATCCCGGCCGGGCTCAGCGAGGCGATCCAGGCGTGCAAGGCCGCCGGCTACGACCTGGTGATCGTCGAGACGCCCGGCATCGGCCAGGGCGACGCCGGCATCGTCGACTTCGTGGACGAGTCGCTGTACGTGATGACGCCGGAGTTCGGCGCCGCGTCGCAGCTGGAGAAGATCGACATGCTCGACTTCGCCGACGTCGTCGCGATCAACAAGTTCGAGCGCCGCGGCGCCGAGGACGCCCGCCGCGACGTCGCGCGCCAGCTGGTGCGCAACCGCGAGGCGTTCTCGCAGGGCCCGGAAGACATGCCGGTGTACGGCACGAGCGCGGCGAAGTTCAACGACGACGGCGTCACCGCGCTCTACCAGCACCTGCGCGGCCTGCTCGCCGAGCGCGGGCTGACCGTCTCGGCCGGCACGCTGCCGCAGGTCGAGGGCAAGGTCTCGACCGACGCTTCGACGGTCATCCCGGGCAACCGGGCCCGCTACCTGGCCGAGATCTCCGAGACCGTGCGCGGCTACCACGCGAAGACCGAGGCCCAGGTCGCCGCGATCCGCAGGCACGAGGCACTGGCGCTGGCCAAGGCGGAACTGTCCAAGGTGGACGCGGCGACCGACGCGCTGGACGGGCTGCTCGCCACCGCCGAGTCCGATGTGGATGGCGAGTCGACAAAGCTCCTCGCGCGGTTCCGCGAGCTGGCCGAGGAGTACCGCCAGGACGAGCTGGTGGTCAAGATCCGCGACAAGGAGCTGCGCACGCAGCTGTGGCGCGACACGCTGTCCGGCAACCGGATCCCGCGCGTCGCCCTGCCGCGCTACGCCGAGTCCGGTGAGCTGCTGTCGTTCCTGCGCCGCGAACACCTGCCGGGATACTTCCCTTACACCGCGGGCGTTTTCCCGTTCAAGCGGGACGGTGAGGACCCGGCCCGGATGTTCGCCGGCGAGGGCGACGCGTTCCGCACCAACCGCCGGTTCAAGATGCTGTCGGCCGACTCCGAGGCCAAGCGCCTCTCGACCGCGTTCGACTCGGTGACGCTGTACGGCCACGACCCGCACACCCGCCCGGACATCTACGGCAAGGTCGGCACGTCCGGCGTCTCCATCGCCTCGCTCGAGGATATGAAGGTCCTCTACGACGGCTTCGACCTGACCGCGCCGAACACGTCGGTGTCGATGACGATCAACGGCCCGGCCCCGACGATCCTGGCCTACTTCCTCAACACCGCGATCGACCAGCGCGTCGAGGCGTTCAAGGCCGAGCACGGGCGCGACCCGTCCGAGGACGAGGCCGCCGAGCTGCGCGAGTGGGCGCTGAAGAACGTGCGCGGCACGGTGCAGGCCGACATCCTCAAGGAGGACCAGGGCCAGAACACCTGCATCTTCTCCACCGAGTTCAGCCTCCGGATGATGGCCGACATCCAGGAGTGGTTCATCGAGCACGGCGTCCGCAACTTCTACTCGGTGTCGATCTCCGGCTACCACATCGCCGAGGCCGGGGCGAACCCCATCTCGCAGCTGGCTTTCACGCTCTCGAACGGCTTCACCTACGTCGAGTCGTACCTGGCGCGCGGCATGGACATCGACGACTTCGCGCCGAACCTGTCGTTCTTCTTCTCCAACGGCATGGACGCCGAGTACTCGGTGCTCGGCCGGGTGGCGCGGCGGATCTGGGCCGTGGCGATGCGCGAGCGCTACGGCGCGAACGAGCGGTCGCAGAAGCTCAAGTACCACGTGCAGACGTCCGGGCGGTCGCTGCACGCGCAGGAGATGAGCTTCAACGACATCCGCACGACGCTGCAGGCGCTCTGCGCGCTGTACGACAACGCGAACTCCTTGCACACCAACGCGTTCGACGAGGCGGTCACGACGCCGTCGGAGTCGTCGGTGCGGCGCGCGATGGCCATCCAGATGATCATCAACAAGGAGTGGGGCCTGTCGAAGAACGAGAACCCGCTGCAGGGCTCGTTCGTCATCGACGAGCTGACCGAGCTGGTCGAAGAGGCCGTGCTGCTCGAGTTCGACCGGATCTCCGAGCGCGGCGGCGTGCTCGGCGCGATGGAGACGGGGTACCAGCGCGGCAAGATCCAGGACGAGTCGATCCTGTACGAGCGCAAGAAGCACGACGGCTCGCTGCCGATCATCGGCGTCAACACCTTCCGCAACCCGCGCGAGGGCGAGGACGACATCGAGGTCGAGCTGGCGCGCGCGACCGAGGACGAGAAGAAGTCGCAGCTCGACCGGCTCGCGGACTTCCAGCACCGCCACCACGAGGAGGCCCAGCAGGCGCTGAAGGCGCTGCGCGAGGCGGCCACCCGCGGCGGCAACCTGTTCGGGGTGCTGATGGACGCCGCGCGGGTGTGCTCGCTGGGTCAGATCACGGAGGCGTTCTTCGAGGTCGGCGGGCAGTACCGCCGCAACGTCTAGAGCCGCACCCGCAGGTAGGCCCGGTCGTCGAAGGAGTTCGCGGCCGGGCGCAGGCCTTTCGTCTCCGGCGGGTCCTCGATCATCAGCGGGTCACACGCCAGCCGCTCGGCCAGCAGCCGTTCGGCCTCGGCCAGCGTCGTCGCGGGTGACGGGTAGCCGTCGGTGGTGATGACGACCTCTCGCGCGCCGTCGGGCACCGGTATCACCTCGACGAACAGGTCCGGGACGACCTGGCCGTCGACGGCCGCGCAGCCGTAGCGCGGGTCCGGCCGGTTGCGGAGCCCGACCAGCGCGCGCAGCAGTTCTCGCACGGCCGCGCGACCCGGGTCGCCGGCCAGCAGCTCCGCTTCCGGGACGCCGTCGGCGAGGTACCGGCGCAGCACGAGGGCCCGGGCTTCGGCCACGACCCGCTCGCCGGACGGGCGCGGCGGCACCGGCGTCCCGTCGACGAGGACGCGGCCTTCGCCCACTCGCCAGATTTCGCGGCGCGGCCGGTGCAGGACGCAGAACGACACCGCCGAGCCCGCGCCCTGCGCCGTGTCGCCCAGCAGTTCGCGGACCAACGCCGTCGCGCTGTCGGTGGCTTCGCGCGCCGAGCACCCGGCCGCGGTGGCGGCCAGGTGCCCGGCGACGGCTTCGGCGAGTTCGGCCCCGTCCGGGCCGGTGTCCCACGGCTTCTTCGTCGCGCCATCGACGACGCCGAGCACGTGCGCACCCAGGACCAGCCGGTCGGCGCACGGCTCGGCGGCGGTGCGCGCGACCACCGACGTCTCGACGATCACCCGGCCGAACGTACGGCCTTCAGCTGCCAGACGGGGACCAGGACCCGGCCGTCCGCGTCGGTGTCCAGCGCGTCCAGGCCGGTGGCGTCGGCGTCCAGCACCTCCCGGAGGCTCTGCCGCAGCTCCTCCGGGGTCATCGACGTCGTGTAGACGGCCGGTTCGAGCCGCTCGATCGTCCAGTCCTTCCCGACCGTCTCGCGCAGGTTGGCCTCGCTGATCAGGTACGGCGCCGGGAACGCGTCCGGCACCTGCGGCGAGAAGGCGAACAGGTGCAGCCGCGCGCCCGGCCGGGTCGCGCGGGTCAGGGCGGCGAGGTACGCGTGCCGCTCGTCCTCGCTCAGGCAGTGGTAGAGCGCGCTGTCGAGGACCGTGTCGAAGCGTCCTTCGTAGCCTTCGAGCTTCGTCGCGTCGGCCACCGCGAAGGTGACGTCCGGGGTGCGGGTGCGAGCCCTCTCGATGGCCGACGGCGCGCCGTCCAGCCCGGTGACCGACAGGCCGCGCGAGGCGAGGAACGCCGAGTTGTCGCCGAGGCCGCAGCCGATGTCGAGCACCTCGCCGGTGAACGCGCCGGCGTCGGCCAGCGCGACGACCGCGGGCTGCGGCGCGCCGATGTCCCACGGCATCTTCCGGCCCATCGGCGTGCTGCCCCGGTAAAGCTCTTCGAAGTCGATGTCCTGCACGTCCATGACTACCCCCTTATTCAACGTATGATGAGATCACTCCATCATGCACGCACCGCCGGTGTGGTGGTAGTGGTTGGGTATGAAATTCGGGATCTCGACGTTCGTGACCGACGAGGGCATCCGGCCGGACGTGCTGGGTGCGGCCCTGGAGGAACGCGGCTTCGACTCGTTGTTCCTGGCCGAGCACTCGCACATCCCCGTCAGCCGCGAGACCCCGTACCCGGGCGGGGGCGACCTGCCGGAGAAGTACAAGCGCACGCTCGACCCGTTCGTGGCGCTCACCGCCGCGGCCACCGCGACGTCGGAGCTGCTGCTCGGCACCGGCATCGCGCTGCTGATCCAGCGCGACCTGATCCACACCGCCAAGGAGGTCGCGTCGCTCGACCTGGTCTCCGACGGGCGCGCGCTGTTCGGCGTCGGCGTCGGCTGGAACCGCGAGGAGATGCGCAACCACGGCACGGACCCGAAGACCCGCGGCGCGCTGATCGACGAGCAGCTGGCCGCCCTCAAGGAGATCTGGACCAAGGACGAGGCCGAGTTCCACGGCGAGCACGTCGACTTCGACCCGATCTACGCCTGGCCGAAGCCGGTGCGCAAGCCGCACCCGCCGATCTACATCGGCGGCGAGAGCGAAGCGGCGCTGAAGCGTCTCGTCCGCTACGGCGACGGCTGGCTCCTACGCGGTCACACGCACTTCGACGAGGCGAAGCGCGTCCGCGGCTGGCTCGCCGACCAAGGGCGTGCGGACATCGAGTTCGCCGTGTTCGGCGGTGACACGAAGGGCAAGGTGATCGACGGCTTCCGCGAGGCGGGCGTCGAGCGCTACACGTTCCTGCTGGAGACGCTGCCCGAAGCCGAGACGCTCAAGGCCCTGGACGAGCTGGCGGAGGTCGCCGCCGCCCACCGCTGACGGGCCACGGGCCCAGTCCTGGCCGGTCGCCGCTCAGCTCGGTGCCGGCGGCCCGCCCGGACAGCCAGGCCGCGAGGTCGCGCACGGACCCGGCGACCTCGGTGTCGCCCGAGCCCCAGCGGTGCTCGCCGGCGCGGACCGTCACGCCGTCCGGCAGCCGGTCCTGGAGAAAGTCCACGGCGTGGCCGCAGAAGTCGCCGGGCCAGTCGGTGATGGCGATGCCGACGTCGAGGTCGACGGCGTGGATCCAGACCTCGCGCCAGCGGGCGAAGACCGTGCTGGACAGCTTGCCGTCGCGGTAGTCGACGTGCTGGTCCCAGTCCGTCACGCGGGCCCACGCGTCTTCGAGCCGGACGGAGTGCCGCAGCAGGTCCCGCCGGTGCTCCTCGGCGCTCCGCCCCGCGGTGGCCTCGATGATGGCGTCGCGGTCGTGCGTCTTCGGGTCGTAGAGCGGTATCAGCACGCCGCGCAGGGCGTTCTCGACCAGGTCGGCGAGCGCGCGCCCGGCGTCGGTGACGTGGGCGAGGACGTGCCCGCGCGTCCAGCCGGGCAGTGGCGACGGCTCGCACACCTGCTCGTCGGTCAGCGGTTCGAGCGCGCGGTGCAGCCTGCTGTGCGCCTCGGCGACCGCCGCCGCCGGGATCACTTGTCCAGCAGCAGGTGCACCGACAGCTCGAGGCGGTTGGCGACGTCGGCCGCCGACGCGCGGCGGGTCACCCAGGCCACCAGGTTCGCCATCCAGACGTCCGCGACGACGTGGAAGATGTCGCGGTCGGCCTCGGTCGGGTCGGAGATGCCCATCGCCTGGGCGAACATGTTCTCCATCAGCCGCCCGACCTGCTCGACCTCGGCCGCGGCGGAGGTGTCGGCGAACATGAACGCGCGGACCATCGCCTCGGTCAGGTGGGGGTCGCGCTGCATCAGGCGGGTGTTGCGGCCGAGCACGAACATCAGCCGCTCGGCGGGCGTGTCGCCGGGGATGGCCTGGCGTTCCAGCTTCTCCTGCGCGCGCTCGAACTCGCGCGCGAGACCGGAGACGAGCAGGTGGATCTTGGACGGGAAGTACCGGTACAGCGTGCCGAGCGCGACGTCGGCCTTCTCGGCGACCGCGCGCATCTGGACGGCGTCGTAGCCGCCTTTCGAAGCCAGCGCGAGGGTGGCGTCGATGATCCGGCGGCGGCGGTCGCGCTGGGCGGCCGAGCCGAGTTCGTCGGCGCCGATCGCGCTCAGGCCGTTCCCGCGTGCCTTCGCCGGCGCTTTGGCTTTGCCGGGCATCGGCATTCCCCCGTCCTTCGGAACTTGTTCCAGTTCACGACGTAGAGTACCTGTCCTGGCGAAACGTTCAACAATTGACCCACTGGCCGAAAAACTGTAACACGTTCTACACTCGCGAGTAGCGTTGCCGATCCGGCCGAAAGCAGGCGGAGACGGTTCCGGAGCCATCCCGCTCACGGGCACCCGTTCCGCCGTGACTGCCGGCCGGGTCGGCAATAGCCGACACAGTCCCATGCCGCGAGGAGGGCCCATGCCGGTCGCGCTCACCGAGGAACAGGCCGCGCTGGCCGAGGCGATCCACGCCTGGTCCGCCGCGCACCACCCGCGCGAGGCGGTGCGCGCGGCGGAAACCGGTGCGAGCGCCGGGGTGCCGGCGGGGTTCGCCGACCTGGGCCTGTTCGGCGTCGCCCTGCCCGCGGCGGCCGGCGGGGCCGACGGCAGCCTCGCCGACCTGGCCGCCGGGCTGGCCGCGGCGGCCGAAGAACTCGTTCCCGGGCCCGTCCTGAGCACCACGCTCGGCGGGCTACTCCTGGCGGAGGTGCCGGAAGCGAAAGAGCTGCTCCAAGCCGTCGCCGAAGGGGAAGCCACGGTCGCGGTGCTGCTGGACGAGCTGGTCGACGGCGTCTCCGGGCCGGTGCCCGGCGTGGACTCCGGGACCTGGCTGGTGGTCCCGGTCGAGGGTGGTCACGTGCTGCTCGCGCCCGGGACACCCGGGTTGACCGTGGAGCCGCTGACGCCGTTCGACTTCTCGCGCCCGCTGGCGCGCGTCCGGTTCTCCGGCAGTGCCGACGTCCTGACGCTGCCGCCGGTCGCCCCGCTGGTGGCGACGCTGGCTTCGGCCGAGGCGGCGGGGGTGGCGCGTCGCTGCCTGACCATCGCCGTCGAGTACGCCAAGGTCCGCGAACAGTTCGGCAAGCCCATCGGCGGGTTCCAAGCGATCAAGCACCTGTGCGCCGAAATGCTGTGCCGCGCCGAAGCGGCCGAAGCGCTGGCCTGGGACGCGGCTTCCGGGCAACACCCGCTTTCGGTGGCGAGCGCGGCCGTCGTCGCTCTCGACGCCGCCGTCGCCAACGCGAAGGACTGCGTCCAGGTGCTCGGCGGGATCGGGTTCACCTGGGAGCACGACGCGCACCTCTACCTGCGGCGGGCCGTGGCGTTGCGGCAGTGGCTCGGCGGCTCCGGGCCGTGGCGACGTGAGGCGGCTTCGCTGGCTCTCGCCGGGACCGAGCGGACGCTGGGCGTCGACGTCGGGGACGACCCGGCCTTGCGCGAGGAGGTCGCGCGGATCGCCGCCCTTTCCAGCTCCGAGCAGCGAGTCGCCCTGGCGGACGCGGGATTGCTGGCGCCGCACTGGCCGGCGCCGTTCGGGCGGGGCGCGGACGCCGCCGGGCAGCTGCGGATCGACGGCGCGCTGGCCGCGGCCGGCGTCCGCCGTCCGGACCTGGTGATCGGCGCGTGGGCGGTGCCGACCATCCTTCAGCACGGCGACGACGAGCAGCGGTCCCGGTTCGCGCGTCCGACGCTGCGCGGGGAAATCACGTGGTGCCAGCTGTTCAGCGAGCCGGGCGCGGGGTCCGACCTGGCCGCGTTGCGGACGGCCGCGCGGCGCGTCGACGGCGGCTGGCGGCTGACCGGGCAGAAGGTGTGGACGTCGCTCGCCCGCGAAGCCGACTGGGGGATCTGCCTGGCGCGCACCGACCCGGACGTGCCCAAGCACAAGGGGATCACGTACTTCCTGGTCGACATGCGCGCCGAGGGCATCACGACCCGGCCGCTGCGGGAGATCACCGGTGAAGCCGTGTTCAACGAGGTGTTCCTCGACGACGTGTTCGTCCCGGACGCCGACGTCGTCGGCACCCCGGGCGGCGGCTGGCGGCTGGCGCGCACGACGTTGGCGAACGAGCGCGTGGCCCTCGGGAGCGGGTCCGCGGTGGGGGAGAGCGTGCAGTCCCTGGTGTCCACAGTGGACCCTGCCGCGCTGGACGACGTCGCGCTGGACCGGCTCGGTTCGCTGGTGGCGTTCGGCGTCGCGGGTTCGGTGCTGGACCTGCGGGCGGCGTTGCGGCGGCTGGAGGGACAGGACCCGGGCGCGGAGTCGAGCGTGCGGAAGCTGCTCGGGGTGGAGCACCGGCAGGAAGTCGCGGAGTTCGCCCTGGAGCTGGCGGGCGTGGGTGCGCTGGAGGCGGGCAGCCCGGCGCAGCACGAGTTCCTGCTGACGCGCTGCCTGTCCATCGCGGGCGGCACCACGCAGGTCCTGCGGTCCCTGACCGCGGAACGCCTCCTGGGCCTCCCGCGCGGCTGATGCCCCTGGAATCACGCGTG
Organism: Amycolatopsis sp. NPDC114505; assembly: GCF_055633615.1. NCBI lineage: Bacteria > Bacillati > Actinomycetota > Actinomycetes > Pseudonocardiales > Pseudonocardiaceae > Amycolatopsis > Amycolatopsis sp. NPDC114505. Next base: position 360,165 of record NZ_JBVKDV010000002.1, read on the forward strand.
TCGCCCCTCCAATCACGCGTGATGCCTCTCTGATCACGCGTGATGCCCGCTCAATCACGCGTGATGCCCGATCAATCACGCGTGATGCCCGCTCGGTCACGCGGGATCCGGCTTCGGGCGCGAGGGTCCGGGGTGCCCGGGCGGCGCGAAAGGACCGTTCGCGACGCCCGGGCCGAAACTGTCGGGGGTGTGTTCTAGCGTTGCCGTCGTGGAGTTCAGCGCAGACACCCAGGCCACCTACCTTCCCGCGGATCCCCCGCGGGAGGGCGTGCTGGCCTTGTGGGGCGACGACGTGGCCGGCGGGACCACGATCGAGCTCGTGCTGCCCAGGGGCGGGAAGTTCGCGCGGACGAAGGTCGACGCGGAGCTCGTCCCGCTCGAACGCGCGCTACCGCGCCTGCTCTCGCTGGGGGAGGAGGCCAGCCCGGCCATCGCGGCGTGGTCGGCGGCCGTCAACGCGGGGGTGAACCTCGTCGCGCGGGGGCGGCTGCGGCCCGCCGTCTCGCCGGCCGGGGCGGCAGCCTGGCGGATCGGGCCGTTGGACGCGGCCGACGAAGAGCTGCTGCGCGGTCTGGCCGGTGCGCTGCCACCGGAGGCGTACGCGCTGCCGCTGACCGGGCTGAAACGCATCCGCCTGCACTCGCCGGACTCCCTGGTCCGCGCACTCTGGGACGCGACGGCCGACCTGCTGGCGCGCAGCCCGGCGGCGCCGGTGGGGGCCGGCGACCCGGCGTTCGCGGCGCGCGAACCGGCCCTGCTCGGCCCGGACGGCGCGGCCTGGCTGGCCGAGCTGGAGGCCCGCGAACCACGCGGCGTCCAGGTGCTGCTGCGGGTCGAGGGCCGGGGCGAAGACACGTTCGCCGGAGTGCTGGCGGTGCGCAGCATGGCGGAGGCGAGCCTGGTGGTCGAGGCGTCGACGCTGTGGGACGCGCCGGACGCGGTGCTGAGCCGGCTCGGCGACCAGGTGGAGACGCAGCTGCTGTTAGGCCTCCGCCGCGGCGCGCGGGCGTGGGCGCCGCTGGGCCGGGTCTTGGAGCAGGCCACGCCGGCGGAACTGCCGTTGACGGACGACGACGTCGTCGACCTCCTCACCGACGGCAGCCGCGACCTCGGCGGCGCGGGCATCGAGGTGCTGTGGGAGAAGGGGCTGTTCGCCGGCGAGGTGAAGGCGAAGGCGAGCGCGACCCAGGCGCCGGCGAGCGTCACGGAGGCGGAGTTCGCGCTGAAGAGCCTCCTGGAGTTCCGCTGGCAGCTCAGCCTGGGCGGCGAGCAGCTGACGGAGGCGGAGGTCGCGGCCCTCGCGGAGGCGAAACGTCCGCTGGTCCGGTTGCGCGGGCAGTGGGTGCGGGTGGATCCGCAGCTGCTCGCGCGGGTCCGGAGCCGAACCCGCAAGCTGGACGCGGGCGAGGCCCTGGCGGCGGCACTGACGGGCGAGCTGGAACTGGACGGCGAACGCGTCGAGTTCGCGGCGCCCCCGGTACTGGGCGGGCTGGCTTCGCGCATCCGGGATCGGGAGGGCGTTTTGGTGGCGCCACCGCCGGGGCTGCAGGCGATGCTGCGGCCGTACCAGCAGGCGGGGCTGGCATGGCTGGCGACGATGACCGATCTCGGGTTGGGCGCTTGCCTGGCGGATGACATGGGGCTCGGCAAGACGATCCAGCTGATCGCCCTGCATCTGCACCGCCGAGACCTGGCCGCCTCGGCGCCCCTACGCCTCGCCGCGGGCGATGTATCGGAGGATCAGGCAGCCGCGCTCCCCGTGGGAGAGATGCTTGAGGCCGATGGGCGGTCTCCCACGGCTGAGGTCACCGCGGATCCTGGCTCAACCGGCGGCCCCACCCTGGTCCTCTGCCCGACCTCGCTGCTCGGCAACTGGGAACGCGAGTTCGCCCGCTTCGCCCCGGACGTCCCGGTCCGCCGGTTCCACGGCGGCAGCCGGCACCTCGACGACCTCGCCCCCGACGAGGTCGTGCTCGCCACCTACGGGGTCCTCCGCCGGGACCGCGAGACACTGTCCGAAGTGGACTGGGGACTCATCGCCGCGGACGAGGCCCAGCACGTCAAGAACCCCCTTTCCGCCACAGCCAAAGAACTCCGCAAGATCCCCGCCCGGGCCAAGGTCGCCCTCACCGGCACCCCGGTCGAAAACCGGCTGACCGAGCTCTGGTCCATTGTGGACTGGACCACGCCCGGCCTGCTCGGCCCGCTCGACCGCTTCCGCCGCACCGTGGCGCGCCCGATCGAACGTGATCGGGACAAGGCCGTCACCGAACGGCTGGCCGCCACCGTCCGGCCGTTCCTGCTGCGGCGGCGCAAGTCCGATCCGGACATCGCCCCGGAGCTGCCGCCCAAGACCGAAACCGATCGGTTCGTCCCGCTCACCGCCGAGCAGACCACGCTCTACGAAGCCGTCGTGCGGGAGAACCTGGCCGAGATTCGCGAGAAGAAAGGCATCGAGCGGCGCGGGCAGGTCTTGCGGCTGCTCACCGAGCTCAAGCAGATCTGCAACCATCCGGCCCAGTTCCTCAAAGAACCCCTCAGCGCGCTCACCGGCCGGTCAGGGAAGCTCGCCGCGTTCGAGGAGCTGCTCGACGTCATCCTCGACGAGGGCGAGAGCGTGCTCGTCTTCAGCCAGTACGTCCAGCTCTGCCGGCTGCTCGAACGCCGGCTCCAAGACCGGGGCCTGCCCAGCGAGCTGCTCTCGGGCGAAAGCTCGCCCGCGAAACGCCAGGACATGGTCGACCGGTTCCAGGCAGGCGAGATCCCGGTGTTCCTGCTCTCGCTCAAGGCAGGCGGCGTCGGGCTCAACCTGACCCGCGCCACCCACGTGATCCACTACGACCGCTGGTGGAACCCGGCGGTCGAAGACCAGGCCACCGACCGCGCGTACCGCATCGGCCAGGACCGGCCGGTCCAGGTCCACCGGCTGATCGCCGAGGGCACCCTCGAAGAGCGGATCGCGCAGGTGCTCGAAAAGAAGCGCGGGCTGGCCGAGTCGATCGTCGGTGCGGGGGAGGACTGGATCACCGAGCTGTCCGACGACGCGCTCGCCGACCTGGTCCGGCTCGGGAGCGGCTGATGCCCCCGAGGCGGAACTTCGGCCGGACGTGGTGGGGACGCGCCTGGGTCGACGCGCTGGAGCAGCGCGCGAAGCTCGACCCCAACCGGCTGCCCCGCGGGCGGACCTACGCGCGCAAGGGCACGGTCAGCGAGCTGCACTTCGGCGCCGGGGCGATGACGGCGCGAGTGCGGGGCAGCCGGCCTGAGCCGTACCAGGTGACCATCACCATGCGCACCTTCACCGACGGCGAGTGGGACACGCTGCTCGGCGTGGTCGGCACCCGGCTCGGGCACGCGGCCGCGCTGCTCGACGGCGAGCTGCCGGGCGCGCTGGCCGAGCAGGCGCGCGAGGCGGGCGCCGACCTGCTGCCCGGCCCCGGCGACCTGCGGCCGCGGTGCTCGTGCCCGGACTCGGCGAACCCGTGCAAGCACGTCGCCGCCGTGTACTACCTGGTCGCCGACGAGGTGGACCGCGACCCGTTCACGCTGTTCCTGCTGCGCGGCCGCCCGCGGGCGGACGTCCTGGCCGAGCTGCGGTCCCGCCGCGCCCCGGCGCGCGGCGAGCGGCCGAAGCTGCCGAAGCGCGTGGACGAGGGACTCACCCCGCGCGCGGCCTACGCCCGGCGCCCGGGCGCGATCCCCGACCTGCCCCCGCCACCACGGCTGCCCGGCCCACCGGCGGTCCTCGACCTCGACCCGCCCCCGAGCACCGGCTGGACGGCGGACGCGCTGTCCGGCTTGGCGGCGGACGCCGCCTCCCTGGCCCGCGACCTGCTGACGGCCGGAGCGACGGCGGCGGAGCTGACGTTCGAAGAGGATCTCGCGCGCCGGGCCGCGAGCCGGTCCGGCTCGGAGTTCACGGCGCTGGCGACCGCGGCCGAGGTACCGGCGCGGGACCTGGTCCTCTGGGCGGAGGCGTGGCGCGAAGCCGGCCGCGCGGGCCTGGCGGTCGTGCGCGAGACGTGGCAGCCGGGGCCGGGCCCACTGGCGGAGGCCCAGGCGGTGCTGACGGAGGCGGGCCTGCCGGGAACGCCCAAGGTCTGGCGCAACCGCCTGACACAGGGGGAGCTGCAGCTGCGCTACGGCCGTGACGCCCGCTGGTACCGCTTCATCCGTGCGGGAGCCGAGTGGCGTTTGGACGGCCCGCCCTCGGCGAGCCCCGTCGACCTCGCGTACTGACGGTGCCGCCGCGGCTACCGGTTCTCGGCCTTCCAAGCGTTGTAGGTGAAGTCCAGGAACCGCGCCACACCCCGCACGACATGCGCGCTCCGCACGGAAGTGAACACGTCGAACGCGTGCTGCGCCCCGGCCAGCTCGGCGTAAGCCACCGGCTGCCGGGACTTCTCCCGGAGCCGTCGCACGAACTCCCGCGCCTCGCGCACCGGCACCAGCGAGTCGTCGCGCCCGTGGATCACGAAAAACGGTGGTGCGTCCGAAGAAATCCGGTCCAGCGGGGACGCCGCGATGTAGTCGTCGAGATGCCGCACCGGATCACGGTCCGCCGCGAACACCCGCCGCGCGATCAAGCTCTCCAAACGGTACTGACTGGCCCGGGACCCGGACGTCGCCGCGAAGTCGTACACGCCGTAGTGCGGTACACAAGCCTGGACGCTCGTGTCGACGTCCTCGAACTCCGGCTGCAACGCCGGGTCGTTCTGCGACAACGCCAGCAGCGCCGACAGGTGACCGCCCGCCGAACCGCCCGTCACCGCCACGAAATCCGGGTCGCCCCCGTACGAGGCGATCGAAGAGCGGATCCACGCCAGCGCCTGCTTCGCCGCCACGATGTGCGCGGGCCAGCGATGGGTCGGCGAAAGCGGGTAGTTGATCGCCACGCACACCCAGCCGCGACGCGCGAGGTAGCGCATCAGCGGCCGGCCCTGCTCCTCCTTGTTGCCGATCACCCACGCGCCGCCGTGGACCTGCAGCAGCACCGGCGCGCCCGTCACCGGCTCAGCGGGCCGGTACACGTCCAGCAGGAACCGCTTGCCGCCCGGGGCGTAGGCGATGTTGCGGTCGACGCGCACGTCCGGCGCGCCCATCCGGAACGGCAGCGCCAGCTCGCCCCACGGCAGCCCCAGGTCGGAGCGGCCCAGCTCGGACGCGTAGTCCTCGCCCAGCGCGGACGTCAGCGCCTTCTCGATCTCCTCGCGGGCGCCGTGGCCCGTGCGGATCAGCGTGGCGAGCCCGGCGGCGGACGCGGCGGCCATCGCGAGCCCGGCCTGCGTCGACCGGTCGCGGACGCCGTGACTGGCCACATGCAACGCAGTGTCCGCGGCCGTCAACGCCAGGAACTGGGGCGCGAGCTCCCCGGTCAGCCACCCGGCGAAGAACGCCGGGATGGTCGTGGACCGGGCTCGCAACGGGCGGAGCGCGTTCGCGGTGAGGCCGAGCTGGACCGCGCGACGGATCAGGAAATTCGGCTGCACCAGCGTGATGATACCGGCGAGTAGTGTAGCGCGCCGCTCACCGGAAGTGGCTTACGCTGATCGGCATGCAGAGACTGAGCGGCCTCGACGCGAGCTTCCTCTACCTCGAGACGTCGTCGCAGGTCCTGCACGTCTGCGGGCTGATCACCCTCGACGGCTCGACCGTCCCCGGCGGCTACACCTTCGCGAAGCTGCAAGAAAAGCTCGACGAACGGGTCCGGCTGATTCCGGCGTTCCGCCGCAAACTGCACAATCCGTTCTGGAACATCGGGCATCCCGTGTGGGTCGAGGACGAGGACTTCGACCTCGACCACCACGTGCACCGCATCGGCGTGCCGGCCCCCGGCGACCGCGCCGAGCTGGCCGAGCTGTGCGCGCACATCGCCGGGCAGCAGCTCGACCGCGCGCACCCGCTCTGGCAGCTCCACGTCATCGAAGGCCTGGCCGACGGCCAGATCGCCGTGCTGCTGAAGATGCACCACGCCAGCGTCGACGGCGTGAGCGGCGCCAGCCTGATCACCTACCTCGCCGGCGTCGAGCCGGACGCGCCGGCGCCGGCGATCGAGGAACCGCGCAACCCCTCGATGCCCTCGCCGCTGAACCTGCTCCGCACCGGCGTCGAGAGCGTCGCGAAACGTCCTGCCGAGCTCGCGCGGCTGCTGCCGGACCTGCTGGAGCTCGGCACGCGCTGGTTCGGGAAAGCCTTGCGCGGCAAGGGGATGCCGATCCCGTTCACCGCACCGCGGACGTCGCTGAACGGCACGATCACCGGCCACCGCAGCGTCGCGTTCGCCCAGCTCGACCTCGACGAGGTCAAGGAAGTCAAGAACGCCTTCGGGGTCACGGTCAACGACGTCGTGCTCGCGCTCGTCGCCGGGGCGCTGCGGGACTTCCTCGAAGCGCGCGGCGAACTGCCGGACGACCCGCTGGTCGCGACCGTCCCGGTCTCGGTGCACGACCGGACCGAGCGCGAGCACGGCAGCAACAAGGTTTCCGCGTTCTTCGCCTCCCTGCCGACGCACCTGCCCGACCCGGCCGCGCGGGTGTTCTTCCTCGCCGAGGCCAACCGGCTGTCGAAGGACCACCACCACGACATGGACGCCGACATGCTGCAGGACTGGGCTCAGTTCTCGGCCGCGACGGCGTTCGGGCTCGCCGTGCGCGCGTACTCGGCGCTGCGCCTGGCCGAGAAGCACCCGGTGGTGCACAACCTGGTCGTCTCCAACGTGCCCGGCCCGCCGATGCCGCTGTACCTGCTCGGCGCGCGGATCACCGGCCTCTACCCGCTCGGCCCGGTCTTCCACGGCGCCGGGCTGAACGTCACGGTGCTGTCCAACGCCGGCAAGGTGCACGTCGGCCTGCTCGGCGCGAAGGAGCTGGTCAAGGACCTGTGGCCGCTGGCCGACGCGCTCCCGGAGGCGCTGTCCGACCTGCTCAAGGCCGCGGGCTGAGCACCACGACCGGGATCTTCCGCTCGGTCCAGGCCTGGTACTTCGCGAAGTCGGCGTAGAGCTCCACCAGCCGCGGCCAGAGGTCGGCGCGTTCCGAAGGACCGGCCACTCGCGCGGTCACCGGGACATCCCGCCGGCCCTTGAGGTGGATGCGCGTCTCGGGGTGCGCCAGCAGGTTGCGATACCACTGCGGGTGCTTCGGCAGCCCGCCCTGGGAACCGACGATGACGACGTCCGCTCCGGAGCTCAGGTACAGCAGCGGAGTGGTGAACAGCCGGCCGGACTTGCGCCCGCGGTGCTCCAGCAGCAGCGTCGGCACCGGCTTGCGGAAGCCCGCGCCGACCCGCCACGTGCCGCCGAGGCGGCCGCCGGTCAGCTTGAAGACCGCCACCTGGGCCTTCGCCCCGTACTTCATGACCTTCGCCGTCACCGGCGAGTCCAGGCCGCCGGGCTTCTCATCGGGCAGGCTGAAACGTCCCATCGTGAGTTCCTTCCTCAAAGGGAGTGGACCGCGGCGAGCAGGGCGGGCACCCAGCGGTCGGCGGCGAGCACGCAGGCGGCGTGCCCGGCCGCGACCTCGTAGGTCGCCGCACCGGGGATGCGGTGGGCGAGGGACCGCTGGTGGTCGGGGGCGATGAACCGGTCGCGGGTGGTCACGACGACGGCCGCGGGCAGCCGCAAGGAAGGGAGCCAGCGCGTCGAGTCGAACCGGCCGATCTCGTCGACGGCGACCGCGACCTCCCACGGCGTGGTCGACCGGAACTCCCGCAGACCCCACCGGTAGTCGTCGACGCGCTCGCGCGGGACGGCGGCGGGCACGGCGGGCAGCTTCACGCGCTCGCGCAGCTGCCGCAGCGTCCGGCCGAACACGTCGAGCGCGACGCTCTGGCGCAGCCCCCGCCGGAAGTTGCTCGCGGTCGAGCACAGCACCAGTCCGGTAACACGTTCTGGTTCGGCGCGGGCGACGAGCTGGGCCACCATCCCGCCCATCGAGTACCCGGCGAGCGCGAACCGCTCGAGGCCGAGCGCGTCCGCCACGGCGGTGACGTCCCCGGCGCAGTCGGCGAGCCGGAACTCCGGCGAACGGATGCCCCGGCCGTGCCACCGCTGGTCGAACACGACGACGCGGTGGTCGCGCGCCAGCCGGTCGAGGGCCGGATACCAGGTCAGCAGGCCCGTGCAGGCCACCGAATGCAACAGGACGATGGCGGGCGCGTCCCGCGGTCCGACGTCGGTGACCACGGTCCGTCCGCGCCCGGGCAGGTCGAGCGGGACCGGGTCGGGCACCCCGGCGGTCGGCGGCACGGTGATCCGCCGGCGGCGCGCGCCACCGCGTTCGGTCACCGCCACTCGACTCCTCCGCGGGGGTTGCCGTACCGGGCCTTTCCGGTTAAGACTAGAACAGGTTTCAGTATTGCGCCGATCCGGAGGACGGGCGTGGACTTCACCCTTGACGATACGCAGACGGAGATCGCCGCCCTCGCCGCGAAGGTGCTGGGTGCGGTCGACGATCCGTGGCGCGCGCTCGCGTCGGCGGGCCTGCTCGCCCTGGCGCTGCCCCCGGACCTGGAGGGTGACGGCCTGGGCGTCGCGGAGGTCGCGCAGGTCCTGACCGAGGTCGGTCGCGCCGCCGCGCCGGTGCCCGCCTACGCCGCCCTCGCGCTGGGCGTGCTGCCGATCGAAGCCCTGGGCACGCCCCAGCAACGCGCGCAGCTGCTGCCGGCGGTCGCCGCGGGAGACGCGCTGCTCACCGCGGCCCTGCACGAGCCGTCCGCCCCGCTCGTCGCGGAACCCGCGACGACAGCGCGGGCGCGCGACGGGAAGTGGCTGCTCGACGGCGTGAAGACCGCGGTCCCGTACGCGAGCGAAGCCACCCGCATCCTGACGCCGGTAAGCACCGGGCACGGGACCGCCGTCTACCTGGTCGACCCGCACGCCGACGGCGTCACGCTCGTCCCGACGCCGACCTCGGCCGGGCCGCCGGAGTACACCGTCCGGCTGGCCGGCGTCGCCGTCGAGGAGGCGGACCTGCTGTTCGACCGGGGCGCCGTCGCGGCGCTGCACCGGTTCGCGCTCGCCGGCGCGCTCGCGCTCGGGGACGGCCTCCTGGCCGGCGCCCTCGCCCTGACGGTGAAGCACGTGGGCGAGCGCACGCAGTTCGGCCGTCCGCTCGCGACGTTCCAGGCGGTGGCGGGCCAGATCGCCGACGTCTACGTCGCCTCGCGGACCGTGCACCTGGCCGTGACGTCCGCGGTGTGGCGGCTCGCGGCCGGCCTGGACGCGGACGCCGAACTGGACATCGCCGCCTACTGGCTCGCCGAAGAGGCACCGAAGGCGCTCGCGACCTGCCACCACCTGCACGGCGGCGTCGGCGTCGACGAAACCTACCCGCTGCACCGGTATTCGTCGGCGGTCAAGGACCTCGGCCGGGCGCTCGGCGGCGCCGGGCACCGGCTCGGCCGGCTCGGCGAACGAGTGGCGGTGAACTGATGCACGTCGAACTGACCGCGGCGCAGAAAGCACTGCGCACCGAACTGCGCGAATACTTCGCCGGGCTGATCAGCCCGGCGGAACGCCAGGCGATGCTGCGCGAGCGGCACGGGCCGGTGTTCCGCGAGATCGTCCGCCGGATGGGCCGCGACGGCCGGCTCGGCGTCGGCTGGCCCGCCGAGTACGGCGGGCAGGGCTTCGGCGAGATCGAACAGCACCTGTTCGTCGACGAGGCCGTGCGCGCCGACGTCCAGCTGCCCTCGGTGACGCTGCAGACGGTCGGGCCGACGCTGCAGCAGTACGGCACCGACGAGCAGAAGTCCTTCTTCCTGCCCAAGATCCTGGCCGGCGAGATCCACTTCGCGATCGGCTACACCGAGCCGGAAGCGGGGACCGACCTCGCGGCGCTGCGGACGACGGCGGTGCGCGACGGCGACGAGTACGTCGTCAACGGCCAGAAGATCTTCACCACCGGCGGCCACGACGCCGACTACATCTGGCTCGCCGTGCGGACCGCGCCGGACGCGCCGCGGCACAAGGGCATCTCGATCCTCATCATGGACACGAGCGACCCCGGCTACTCCTGGACGCCGATCATCACCTGCGACGGCGCCCACCACGTCAACGCGACGTACTATTCGGACGTTCGCGTGCCGGTGGACCGGTTGGTGGGCAAGGAGAACGAAGGCTGGCGGCTGATCACGACGCAGCTCAACCACGAGCGCGTCATGCTCGGCCCGGCCGGGCGGATCGGCGGGCTGTACGACCGCGTCCGCGCCTGGGCCGCCGCCCACGGCCTGCTCGACCTCGCCGACGTCCGGGCCGTGCTGGCCGAGGCCATGGCCGTGACGCGGGTGAACGAGCTGCTGAACTGGCAGGTCGCGGTGTCCTCGGCGAGCGCGCCGGTGGCCGTCGGGGACGCGTCGGCGACCAAGGTGTTCAGCTCCGAGGTCATCCAGCGCATCGGCCGGAACCTCGAGGAGCTGGTCGGGCGCCACGGCGATCTGTCCGATCCGGACACCGCCGAGCTGGCGGAGTGGCTGGACGTCGCCGCGAAGCGCAACATCGTGCTGACGTTCGGCGGCGGCGTCAGCGAAATCCAACGGGAGCTGATCGCGTCGATCGGCCTGGGCCTGCCGAGGGTGCCGCGATGAACGACAAGGACATCATCGAAGCCGCCGAGAAGGTCATCGCGCGCGGCGAATGCGCGCCACGCCTGGCGCGCGACCCGGTGAACCAGGCCATGGTCAACAACTGGGTCGAGGCGATCGGCGACGACAACCCGGTATACACCGACCCGGAGTTCGCCGCGAAGAGTGTCCACAAGGGACTGGTCGCACCGCCCGCGATGGCGCAGGTGTGGACGATGGGCGGCCTGAACGTGCCGCGGGGGAGTGACGACCCGCTCGGCCTGATGATGGAGCTGTTCGACGAGGCCGGGTTCACGTCCGTCGTCGCGACGAACTCGGAGCAGACCTACCACCGCTACCTGCGGCCCGGCGAGCAGGTCGAGGCGCGGACCCGGCTGGAGAACGTCGTCGGCCCGAAGCGGACCGCGTTGGGCGAGGGCTGGTTCGTCACCACGCGGATGACCTGGTACGTCGGGGACGAGGCCGTCGCGGAGATGATGTTCCGCGTCCTCAAGTTCCGCCCGCCCGCGCCGGAACCGCCGGCGGCGCCGGTCCTGCGGCCGGTGATCAGCCGCGACACGGAGTTCTTTTGGGACGGCCTGCGCGAAGGGGAGCTGCGGATCCAGCGCTGGGGCGAGACCCTGCGGCACCCGCCGGGGCCGATGCCGCCCGACGGTGCGCTGGACACGAAGCCGGACTACGTCGTCGCCAGCGGCCGCGGGACCGTGTTCTCCTACGTCGTGCACCACCACCCGCCGGTGCCGGGCAAGGACATGCCGTTCGTCGTGGCCCTGGTCGAGCTGGAAGAAGGGGTTCGCGTGATGGCCGAGCTGCTGGACGCGTCCGCCGAGGAGGTCCACATCGGACTCCCGGTGGTGGCGGCGTTCGTCCGCGTCGACGACGACCTGACGCTGCCGGCCTGGAAGGTGGCGCGATGACCGTCACCGAAGGGACCGAGCTGCCGCCGCTGACGATCGAGGCGACGCCGACGTTCGTCGTCAGCACGGCGCTGGCCACCCGCGACTTCCAGGACGTGCACCACGACCGGGACTCGGCGGTGGCGCGCGGTTCGAAGGACATCTTCCTCAACATCCTCACCGACACCGGCCTGGTGCAGCGGTTCGTGTCGGCGTGGGCCGGCCCGGAGGCGCTGATCCGGTCGATCAAGATCCGGCTGGGCGTACCCTGCTACGCCTACGACACGCTGACGTTCACCGGCCGCGTGGTCTCCCGTGACGGCGACGACGTCGTCGTGGCGGTGTCCGGTGTGGACTCGCTCGGCGAGCACGTCGCCGGGACCGTGGAGGTGACGCTGCCGTGACGCTCTCGGGCAAGGCCGCCATCGCCGGGATCGGCGCGACGGAGTTCTCGAAGGACTCCGGGCGCAGCGAACTGCGGCTGGCGGCCGAATGCATCTCCCACGCCTTGGCGGACGCCGGGCTCACACCGTCCGATGTGGACGGGCTCGTGTCGTTCACCATGGACGGCAACGCCGAGATCGCGGTGGCGCGGGAGCTCGGGATCCCCGAGCTGAAGTTCTTCAGCCGCATCCACTACGGCGGCGGCGCGGCCGCGGCGACCGTGCAGCAGGCCGCGATGGCGGTGGCGACCGGCGTCGCGGACGTCGTCGTCGCGTATCGCGCGTTCAACGAACGCTCGGGCATGCGGTTCGGCCAGGTGTCCTCGGCCGCGGCCGGGCAGGTCAACTCGTCCGGAGTGGACAACGCGTTCCACTACCCGATGGGCATCGCGACGCCGGCGGCGACGGTGGCCATGGTCGCGCGGCGCTACCTGCACGACTACGGCGCCACGAGCGAGGACTTCGGGCGGGTCGCGGTGATCGACCGCAAGCACGCGGCGACCAACCCGAACGCGTGGTTCCACGAGCGGCCGATCACCCTCGAGGAGCACCAGTCGTCGCGCTGGGTGGCCGAGCCGCTGCACCTGCTCGACTGCTGCCAGGAGAGCGACGGCGGGGTGGCGCTGGTCGTGACGAGCGTCGAACGGGCGCGTGCGCTCGCGCGGCCGCCGGCGGTGATCGCGGCGGCGGCGCAGGGGAGCGGGCCGGACCAGTACGTGATGACCAGCTACTACCGCGACGACCTGGCCGCGCTGCCCGAGATGGGCGTCGTCGGCAGGCAGCTGTGGGCGCAGTCCGGGCTCGGACCGTCCGATGTGGACGTCGCGGTGCTGTACGACCACTTCACGCCGTACGTCCTGATGCAGCTGGAGGAGCTGGGGTTCTGCGGTCGCGGGGAAGCGAAGGACTTCATTGCCGACGGCGCCCTGGAACTCGACGGCGTGCTGCCGTTGAACCCGCACGGCGGCCAGCTCGGCGAGGCGTACATCCACGGGATGAACGGCATCGCGGAGGGCGTCCGGCAGATCCGCGGGACGGCGGTCAACCAGGTCGGCGGTGCGTCCCGGGTGCTGGTCACGGCGGGGACGGGCGTGCCGACCAGTGGACTCGTCCTGACGGGTGACTAGGGCGTCACCTCATTGACGGCTGGTGCCCGGCCGTCGTGGCTGTCACGGTGGAGACACCACCCACGACGGAGAGTGAGGCCGGCTGGCGATGGCGGTCGACTGGGCGCTCACCGCGGTGTTCGCGGCGCTGGCTTTGCCGTGTGTCCTGCGGCTCGTCCGCCTCGACTACGGGCGGCTGGGCGACGGCGTCCGCCACGGTGACCTGGCCGAACTGCTGCTGGTGGTCGCGATGGTGGCGATGTTCTCCCCGGTCGGCGGCCCGATCCCGGCGGCGGGCTGGCAGGCGGTGCTGGTGCTGACGGCGGGCTGGTTCGCGGTCGCGTGGTGGCGCGGCCGGGCGGGCTGCGCCCACCACGCTCTGTCAGCGGCGGCGATGCTCTACATGGTGACGGCGATGCCCCACGGCGGTATGACGCACGGACCGTGGCTGACGATGTCCACAATGGACTCAAGACTGGCGCTTCCCCTGGTCGCGGTGGTGGCGGCCGGGTACTTCGTGGTGGACGCCGTGTGGTCCGGAGCGCTCGTGGTGCGCGGATCGGCGGTGGCGGTGGCCGGACCCGGGCAGGCGTCGCGCGCGGTCTGCCGGGCGGTGATGGGGGCCGGGATGGGCTACATGCTGCTGGCCTCGGCCTTGTGACGAACCGGTCGTGAGTGGGAAACAGGGTTAGAACACTGTTTCTCACTCACGACAAGCCGCGGCAGACCCTCAGCCCGTGACTCGGCGGACCTCGCCCAAGGGGCTTTCCCCGGCGGCCGGGAGCGCGGCCGCCGGGTGGTCGGCCGTCCACTGGGTCGCCGCCGCGATGTCGTTCTTCAGCGCCGTGATCAGGTCCTCCGCCGAGGCGTACGCCTGCTGGTCGCGCAGGTGGGAGCCCAGCCACACCACCAGCGTCTCGTCGTACAGGTCACCCGTGAAGTCCAGCAGGTGGGCCTCCAGCAGGCGGTACCCGTCCGCTCCGTAGTACGTCGGGCGGCGGCCGACCGAGATCGCCGCCGGGATGCGGGAGCCGTCGGGGCGGCCCACCCAGCCCGCCCACACGCCGTCTCCGACGGACCCCGACTGGTCGCTCAGCGCGATGTTGGCCGTCGGAAAGCCCAGCTCACGGCCTCGCTCGTCGCCGTGTTCGACCGCGCCCCGCACCACGAAGTATTCCGAAGTCACCCCTCCACGTTAGCGGGCGATCGCCGGAGCCTTCTCACGAAGTGGGCACCAATACCGTGTCCGCCAGCACCGGGGCGTCGTCGCGCTCCACCGCCGTCGTCGTCACCAGCAGCCTGCCGTCCTCGCGCCACACGCTGATCCGCAGCGTCTCGCCGGGGAACACCACCCCGGCGAACTTCGTCGCGAACGACGCCACCCGCGCCGGGTCGCCGTCGAGGAACTCGTTCACCAGCACCCGCGCCACGATCCCGTACGTGCACAGCCCGTGCAGGATCGGCGCGGGGAACCCGGCCGCCGCGGCGAACGCCGGGTCGGCGTGCAGCGGGTTCCGGTCGCCGCACAGCCGGTACAACAACGCCTGCTGCGGCAGCGTCGGCGTCTCCAGCACGACGTCCGGCTCGCGCGCCGGCCACTCGATGCGATCCGACGGACCTCGTGAACCGCCGAAGCCGCCCTCACCGCGGGCGAAGATGCTCGACCGGGCCGTCCACAGTGGATCCCCGGCCGACGAGGTCACCGCGACCTCCTGGACGACGACCGCGGCCTTGCCCTTGTCGAACACGTCCGCGATGCGCGAGCGGGCCACCGCCTTCCCCGACGTCGGGATCGGCCGGTGCACGGTGACCTCCTGCTTGCCGTGCAGCACCTTCGCCAGGTCGATCTCGACCCCGGGGAACTTCACCGCCGGCGGGTCGAACACCCGCAGGTTCGCCGCGACCGTCGCGAACGTCGGCAGCACCACCAGGTCCTGCTCGTAGGTGTAGCGCAGCTCGTCCGGGCCGGCACCCAAAGCCAAGTGGTAGAGCAGCACGTCCGACGACGTCCAGGCGAAGTGCACCTCGCCGATCTCGGCTCCGATGGCGACGGCGGGGTCGATGGGCACGCGGGAACTCCTACTCGTAGCTGATCGTGACGTCGTCGGTGACCGGCAGCGACTGGCAGGCCAGCACGATGCCGTCCGCGATGTCCTCGGCGTCCAGGACCTCGTTGTGCAGCATCTTCACCTCACCTGAGGTGATCCGGCACGCGCACGCACTGCATTGTCCCTCGCGGCACGAGTACGGCGCGTCCATCCCCGCCTCCAGCAGCTGGTCGAGGAGCTTCCGCTGCCGCGGCCAGGCCAGCTCCCGCGTGTCGCCGTCGAGCGTCACGGTCAGCGACGCGGGCGCTTCGTCCGATTCCGGCTCGGGCTCCTCCGCGACGGCGGCCTCGAACGGGTTCCCCGTCAGCGACGTGAACTTCTCGACGTGCACCCGGTCCCGCGGCACCCCGAGCTGCCCGAGCGCCTCCCGCGCGGCGGCCATGAACGGCGCCGGCCCGCACAGAAAGGCCTCGTACGAGGTGTACACGGAAGCCAGCCCGCGCAGCTGCGAGACGTCCGGGAGGCCCTGCACGCTCTCCAGCCAGTGCACCACGACCAGGCGGTCTCCGTAGCGCTTCGCCAGCGAAGCCAGCTCACCCGCGAAGATCACGGAGCTCTCGTCGCGGTTCGCGTAGACCAGCACGACCCGGCCGGACCCCTGCTCCAGCGCCGTCTTGAGGATCGCCATCACCGGCGTGATGCCGCTGCCGCCGGCGAACAGCAGGAAGTCCTCGTCGACCGACGTCGGGCAGAACACCCCGGCCGGCGCCAGCACGTCGACCTGCATCCCGGGGCGAAGCGACGAGCAGACCCAGCTCGAGCCGTACCCGCCGTCGGTCCGCTTGACCGTCACCTGCACGCGGTTCTCGTGCGGCGCGCTCGAGAGCGAGTAGCACCGCGCCACCGAACCCGTCCGCTCGCTGGGGATCCGCAGCGTCAGGAACTGCCCGGCGGAGTAGGCGAAGGCCGGCGCGTGCTCGGCGGGGATCTCGAACACCACCGACCGCGCGTCCGGCGTCTCGACGACGACGTCGGCGACCGTCAGCGTGTAGACCCGCTCACCCATCGGCCACCGCCAGCGAGCCCTCGCGGACGGCGTCGCCGATGCTGTCCGCCAGCTTCGGGCACGTGTCGAGCAGCGCCGACGGGCCGTCCGCGTCGGCGAACACCGGGCACGTCTCGGCGGGCCGCGAAGTCCACTGGATGCTCGTGTGCTGGATGCTGTTCTTCTTCACCAGCACGCACGTCCCGCAGCTGCGGCACTCGTGCGGCCGCAGCCCGCCGGTCAGGAACTCGACGGTCTCGGCGGTGGTCACACTTCCGCCTCGGTCTTCTGTCGGGCCAGGTTCTCCGCCACCTCGGCCGCCCACGCCTCGTTGGCCTTCGTGGTGTCCACTTCGAACTCGAACCGCTGGGTCATGTCGTCGGTGACGTCGGCGGCGTCGACGTAGAACTGCTGGTACCACCGGCGAAGCTGGTAGACCGGACCGTCCTCTTCGCACAGCAGCGGGTTGTCGATCTGCGTCTTGTGCTTCCAGATCTCGACGTCCTGCAGGAACCCGGCGCCGATGCCCTTCGCCAGCTTCGCCGCGATCTTGTCCGCGTGCTCGTCGGTCAGCCCGTGCTGCTTCTTGACCTTCATGCCGTACTGCAGCACGAACGACGTCGGCGTCACCGGGTAGTGGCAGTTGATGAGCACGCTCTCGATCTCGTAGCCCTGGAACGAGTTCACCAGCTTGTTGATCATGTACGACGGCCCGAAGTACGACGCCTCCGACCGCAGCAGGTTGTCCTCGCCGCCGTAGTTGGACGCCATGCCCATGTCCGGGCGGCCCTTGGTGTTGAGGTACTGCGTCGCGATGTGGCCCTCGAACACGTTCTTGAAGTACGTCGGGTACGCGTAGTGGATGTAGAAGAAGTGCGCCATGTCGACGACGTTGTCGATGATCTCGCGGCAGTTGGAGCCGTCGATGAAGATCGAGTCCCACGTCCAGTTGCTCCACTCGGAGCTGTCGGCGGCTTCGATGTGCGGGATCGCCAGCTCGGCCGGCGGCGGGTTGCCCTCCGGGTCGTGCCAGACCATGAGCTGGCCGTTCTGCTCGGACGCCGTCCACGACCGCGTCCGCGCGCGCAGCGGAACCCGCTTGGCGTAGGGGATCGAGACGCACTTGCCCTTGCCGCTCCAGCGCCAGTCGTGGAACGGGCACGCGACCTCGTCGCCCTTGACGCTGCCCTGGGTGAGGTCGCCGCCCATGTGCCGGCAGTAGCCGTCGAGCACGTGCAGCTCGCTCTTCGAGTCGGCCCAGACGACCAGCTTGGTGCCGAACGCCGTGACCGCGTGCGGTTTCCCGTCGCGGAACCGCTCGGCCAGGCCGAGGCAGTGCCAGCCGCGCGCGAACCGGGCCGGCGGCTCACCGGCGTAGATGGTGCGTACGGACTCCTGCGTCATCGCTCGCCTCCCGTGGTCCCTTGATCTTCGTGCGCCAGCCGCGTGGCCGCAAGGTAGCCGAACACCATGGCGGGACCGATGGTCGCGCCCGGCCCGGCGTACGTCCGGCCCATCACGGCCGCGCTGACGTTGCCCGCGGCGTAGAGGCCCGGTACGACCGAGCCGTCCTCGCGCAGGACTCGTGCTTGTTCGTCGGTCCGCAGCCCGCCCTTGGTGCCGAGGTCGCCCGGCACGATCTTCACCGCGTAGTACGGCGCCTTGTCCAGGGGGCCGAGGCTGGGGTTGGGCTTGTTGCGCGGGTCACCGTAGTAGTGGTCGTACTTGCTGACGCCGCGCTGGAAGTCCTCGTCGACGCCGTTGCGCGCGAAGCCGTTGAAGCGCGTCACCGTGGCTTCCAGGCCGTCCGGCGGGACGTCCATCTTCGCGGCCAGTCCGGCCAGGGTGGACGACTTCACCGCGATCCCGGCCTTGAACCAGCGGCCGGGCAGCGGCTGACGCGGCCCGACGCCGGTGAACATGTACCGGTCCTTGTACTTCTGGTCGAACACGAGCCAGGTCGGGATGTGCTCGCCCGGCCCGTCCCCGGGGCCGTACATCGCGTGCACGGCCTCGACGTAGGGCGCCGACTCGTTGGCGAACCGCTCGCCGCGGGCGTCGACCATGATGCAGCGCGGCCGCGAGCGCTCGGCGAGGGCGAACCACGGGCCGCCGGTGAGCGGCAGCGACGGTCCCCACCAGGCGTCGTCCATCAGGTCGAGCGCGGCGCCGAGCTTGAGGCCGGCGGTGATGCCGTCGCCGGTGTTGGCGGCCGCGCCGACGGTCCAGTCGATGCCGATCGGCGCGCGCTGGTACTTCTCGCGCATCTCGAGGTTCTGCTCGAACCCGCCGCTGGCGAGAATCACGCCGCGGCGGGCCCCGACGACTCCGTCCGCGGTGACGACCCCGGTGACGCGGTCGCCTTCGAACTGCAGGTCCAGCAGCGGCGTGTTCAGCCGGACGTCGACGCCCGCCCTGGTCAGGCCCACCCGCAGCCCGGCCGCAAGCGCTTGCCCCATGCTGAGCAGCCGCTGTCCGCGGACCTTCCCGACCAGCCACTGGACGCCCAGCGACAGCATCCGGACGACCCCGCGCGGGTGTCGCGCGAGCAGGCTCAGCCAGCGGTAGTCGGCCTGGGTGATGGGCACGCCGAGCGGGGGAGCGCTGTACGGCGCTTCGAGGTGGGCGAGGTCGTCGCCGAGCAGCTTGCCGTCGAAGGCCATCGGCTCGACCGAGCGGCCGCCGGAGCGTCCGCCGGGGGCCTCGGGGTGGTAGTCGCTGTAGTTCCGGACCCAGCGGAACTTCAGCGGCGTGTGGTCGCACACGAACTTCAGCACCTCGGGGCCGTGCGCGAGGAACGTGTCACGCCGGACGGCCGGCACGACGTCGCCGACGATCGAGGCCAGGTATTCGCGGGCCCACTCGGGCGGTTCGTCGATCCCGGCGGCGCGCAGCGCGTGGTTGCCCGGCAGCCAGACCCCGCCGCCGGAGCGGGCGGTCGAGCCGCCGAAGCAGGCCGCCTTCTCGAGGACGACGACGCTCAGACCGGCTTTCGCCGCGGCCAGCGCGGCGGTCATCCCGGCAGCGCCGCTGCCGACGACGACGACGTCGAACTGCTCCGTCATGCCACCTCACTTGTAACGTGTTCCACTCGACGAGTATCCAGTTGAGAGCCACTTTCGCTCACCATAGACGAGAACGTGTTCCAGTTCTAGGGTGGTGCCCATGGACGCACTCGTCGCGGACGTCATCATTGTCGGGTTCGGCGCGGCCGGCGCCTGCGCCGCCCTCGAAGCGGCCGACGCTGGCGCCGACGTCATTCTCGTCGAACGGTTCTCCGGCGGCGGCGCGAGCGCGGTCAGCGGGGGCGTGGTCTACGCGGGCGGCGGCACCGCCCAGCAGCTCGACGCGGGCGTCGACGACTCCGTCGACGCGATGTACGCCTACCTGCGGCTCGAAGCCGGGGACGTCGTCTCCGAGCAGACCCTGCGGCGCTTCTGCGAAGGCAGCCGCGAGATGATCACCTGGCTGGAGGGCAACGGCGTGCCGTTCGAAGGCAGCCTGTGCCCCTACAAGACGTCGTACCCGAGCGACGCGCACTACCTGTACTACTCCGGCAGCGAAGCCGCGGGCGGTTTCCGGGACGCGGCGAAGCCCGCCCCGCGCGGTCACCGCGTCAAGGGGCCCGGGACCTCGGGGAAGATGCTGATGACGCGGCTCGCGGAAGCCGTGCGCAAGCGCGAGATCCGGGTGCTGACCCAGACGAACGCGCGGTCCCTGATCCAGGAGGACGGCCGCGTCACCGGGCTCGTCGTCGACACGCTGCGGGACGCGCCCGCGGGGGTGCGCGCGCGGCATCGGCGGCTCTCGCAGTACTCCGCGAAGCCCGGCATCTACGTGCCGTCGCTACGCAAGTCGCTGCACCGCCGCGTTGAACGGCTGGAGCGCGCGCACGCCCGTGAGCTGCGGATCACCGCCCGGCGCGGGGTCGTGCTCGCCGCGGGCGGGTTCATCGCCAACCGGGAGCTGGTCCGCGAGCACGCGCCGGCCTACCGCGGTGGGCTGCCGCTCGGCACGTCCGCCGACGACGGCTCGGGCATCCGGCTCGGCGTCGAGGCCGGGGCCGCGACGGGGGAGCTCGGCCGGATCTCCGCGTGGCGCTTCATCACGCCACCCAGCGCGTTCCTCGGCGGGGTCATCGTCGACGCCGGCGGCCGGCGGGTCATCGACGAGTCCCGGTACGGCGCCGCGGTCGGCGAAAAGCTCATCGAGGGCCACGGGAGCAAGGGCTGGCTCCTCGTCGACGCGCCGATCGTGGCGGCGGCCCGGCGGGACACGAAAGCGCAAAGCCAGTGGTTCCAGGGGCTTCAGCTGCGCTATCTGCTGCGACGCGGCCGCGTCACCGGTGCGACGGTCGAGGAGGCGGCGCGCAAGGCCGGCGTCGACCCCCAGGGGCTGCGCGCGAGCGTCGAGGCCTACCACGGCGCCGAGGACCCGATGGGCAAGCCCGCCGAGTTCGCGCGCCGGCTGGAGCACCCGCCGTTCTCGCTCATCGACATCTCCGTGCGGCCCAACCTGGGGTACCCGACGCCGATGCTCACCCTCGGCGGCCTGGTCGTCGACGAGGACACCGGCGCGGTGCGGAACGCGGCGGGGGAGCCGATCGCCGGGCTGTACGCGGCCGGGCGCACCGCGGTGGGAATCTGTTCCAGGTCGTACGTGAGCGGGCTGTCCCTGGCCGACTGCGTGTTTTCCGGCCGCAGGGCAGGGATCAACAGTGCCCTGGCGCAGGGTGTTCTCGACAAAAACGAGAACGTGTTCTAGTCTTCTCGGAAGTGGAACCGAGAGAGGACTGCGCATGAGTGAGCAGGTGATCGCCGGGGTCCGGGACCTCCTGCCGGTCCTGCGGGAACGGGCCCAGGACACCGAGGACGCGCGGTGCGTCCCCGAGGAGTCCGTCAAGGCCCTGCAGGAGACCGGGTTCTTCAAGATGCTGCAGCCGAAGTCGCACGGCGGCCTCGAAACCGACCCGGTGAGCTTCTACACCGCGGTCAAGCTGATCGCGAGCGCGTGCGGGTCCACCGGCTGGGTCGCCTCCATCCTCGGCGTCCACCCGTGGCACGTGGCGCTGTTCGACGCGCAGGCGCAGCAGGAGGTCTGGGGCGAGGACCAGGACGTGCGGATCTCGTCGTCCTACGCCCCGATGGGCAAGGCCGAGGTCGTCGAGGGCGGCTACCGGCTGACCGGCCGGTGGAGCTTCTCCTCCGGCAGCGACCACTGCACGTGGGTGCTGCTCGGCGGACCGGCGTTCAAGGACGGCAAGCCGGTCGACTTCTGCACCTACCTGCTGCCGATCGCCGACTACTCCATCGTGGACGTCTGGGACACGATCGGCCTGCGCGGCACCGGGTCGAACGACATCGTCGTCGAGGACGTCTTCATCCCTCGGCACCGCGCGCTGAGCTTCATCGCGACGTCGAAGTGCAAGGTGCCCGGCCAGGCCGTCAACCCCGGGCCGCTGTACCGGCTGCCCTACGGTTCGGTGCACCCGAGCACGATCACCGCGCCGATCATCGGCATGGCGCAGGGCGCCTACGACGCGCACGTGGAGCACCAGGGCAAGCGGGTGCGGGCCGCGTACGCCGGTGAACAGTCCAAAGAGGACCCGTTCGCCAAGGTGCGGATCGCCGAGGCGGCCAGCGAGATCGACGCCGCGTGGCTGCAGCTGACCCGCAACATCGACGAGCTCTACGAGATGGCCAAGCGCGAAGAGCGGCTGCCCGTGGACCTGCGGCTGCGCGTCCGGCGTGACCAGGTGCGCGGCACCGAACGCGCGATCAGCGCGATCGACCGGCTCTTCGAGAACTCCGGCGGCCGCGCGATCCAGCGGGGCACGCCGATCCAGCGCTTCTGGCGCGACGCGCACGCCGGCCGCGTCCACGCGGCCAACGACGCCGAACGCGCGTACGTCATGTTCGGCACCGGCGCCTTCGGGCTGCCCGTCGAGAACGCGATGTACTGATGGCCGCTCCCGAAGGCAAGTACGTCCAGGCCGGCTCGCTGAAACTGCACTACCACGAGGCCGGTGCGGAACACGCCGAGACGGTGATCCTGCTGCACGGCGGCGGGCCCGGCGCGTCGGCGTGGAGCAACTTCGGGCGCAACCTGCCGGAGTTCGCCAAGCACTACCGGACGATCGCCGTCGACCAGCCCGGGTTCGGCCGTTCGGACAAGCCGACCGAGCACCCGCAGTACTTCCGCCACAGCGCCGACGCCGTCGTGGGTCTGATGGACGCGCTCGGCATCGAAACCGCGCACTTCATCGGCAACTCGCTCGGTGGCGGCGCCGCGGTCCGGCTCGCGCTGAACCACGGCAAGCGCGCCGGCCGGCTGGTGCTGATGGGGCCGGGCGGGCTGAGCGTCAACCTCTTCGCGCCCGACCCGACCGAGGGCGTCAAGAACCTCGGCCGGTTCGCGGCCAAGCCGTCGCGCGAGCGCATGGAGGCGTTCCTGCGCATCATGGTCCACGACCAGGGGCTGATCACCGACGAGCTGGTCGACGACCGGTTCGCCGCGGCGAACATGCCCGAGTCGCTCGCCGCGATGCGCGCGATGGGCATGTCGTTCGCGCGACCCGACACGTACGAGGAAGGTATGCTCTGGCGCGAAGCCCACCGGCTGCGCCAGCGCGTCCTCCTGATCTGGGGCCGCGAGGACCGCGTCAATCCCCTGGACGGCGCTTTGGTGGCCTTGAAGACGATTCCGCGCGCGCAGCTGCACGTGTTCGGCGGCTGCGGGCACTGGGCCCAGCTGGAGAAGTTCGACGAGTTCAACCGGCTGGCCCTCGACTTCCTCGGGAGTTCCTGATGGGCATCCGGTCACTGGGCTACCTCCGCATCGAAGCCACCGACATGGCCGCGTGGCGCGAGTACGGGCTCAAGGTGCTCGGCATGGTCGAAGGCAAGGGCGGCGACCCGGAGTCGCTTTACCTGCGCATGGACGACTTTCCGGCGCGCCTGGTCGTGTCGCCCGGTTCGGCGGACCGCCTGGCCGTCACCGGCTGGGAGGTCGCGCACGCGGGCGAGCTGGCCGAGCTGCGGTCGCGTTTGGACAGTGCGTCGGTGCCGTACAAGGAGGGCACGCCCGAGGAGCTGGCCGACCGGCGCGTCGACGAACTGATCAGCTTCGACGACCCGTCCGGCAACACCCAGGAGGTCTTCCACGGCGTCGCGCTGCAGCACCGGCGGGTGGTGAGCCCGTACGGCCACAAGTTCGTCACCGGCGAGCAGGGCCTGGGTCATGTGGTTTTGTCCACAAAGGACGACGAGGCGTCGCTGCGGTTCTACCGCGACGTCCTGGGCTTCCGGCTGCGCGACTCGATGCGCCTGCCGCCGCAGATGGTCGGCCGGCCCGCCGACGGCCCGCCCGCGTGGCTGCGGTTCTTCGGCTGCAACCCGCGGCACCACAGCCTGGCGTTCCTGCCGATGCCGACGCCGAGCGGGATCGTGCACCTGATGGTCGAGGTGGAGAGCACCGACGACGTCGGGCTGTGCCTCGACCGCGCGATCCGGCGCAAGGTCCCGATGTCGGCGACGCTCGGCCGGCACGTCAACGACCTGATGCTGTCGTTCTACATGAAGACCCCCGGCGGCTTCGACGTCGAGTTCGGCTGCGAGGGCCGTCAGGTCGACGACGAGAACTGGATCGCCCGCGAGAGCACCGCGGTTTCCCTGTGGGGCCACGACTTCTCGGTCGGGGCGCGGCCCCCGGGGTCATGACCTCGGTGGCGGTCGACCAGACCGCGTTCCGCAGTGTGCTCGGGCACTTCTGCACGGGCGTCACGGTGGTGACCGGCCGCGACGGCGACACACTGGCCGGGTTCGCGTGCCAGTCGTTCGCGGCGCTCTCGCTCGACCCGCCGCTGGTGTTGTTCTGCCCGGCCCGGACATCGCGGACGTGGCCGGTGCTGGCGGCGGCGGGCCGGTTCGCGGTCAACGTGCTGGCCGAGCACCAGCAGGAGATCAGCGCGGTGTTCGGCGCCCGAGGCGAGGACAAGTTCGCCCGGGTCGGCTGGACATCGTCGCCGTCGGGAGCGCCGTTGCTCGACGGCGCGTTGACGTGGATCGACTGCGAGCTGGAGGCGGTGCACGAGGCGGGCGACCATTACGTGGTGATCGGCCGGGTGACGGCGTTGGGGGAGCCGTCGGAGGCCCGGCCGTTGCTGTTCCACCGCGGCCGGTACGCGGTCACGGAGCCGGCCCGGGACGCCTTGGCGGCGCTGATGCCCTGGCCCCGCCCGGACGACTGGCTCTGAGGCGGCGCCGGCTTGCGGGCTGGCCCGGGACTCGCTGCTGCTCTGGCCGCGCCCGGACGACCGGCTTTGAGGCGGCGGTGCAGTCCTCGCAGCCGGCATACCGTGGCCGAACCGTCGACGGACCGCCCGCTTCGCGTAACGGCCACCCCGCCGCGGGCGACTTTCCCGGGAGTCGTCGCCCGAGGAGGCCACCGTGCAGTTGTGCGGGTTCCCCGCCGCCGAGGTCGAGTTCGACCGGGTGGGTGAGCTCGTCGGGGACCGGGGGGCGGCCGTGCGCGCGCTCGCGGCCGATCCGGCGGTCACCGATCTCGTCGTCCTCTGCCACGGCTGGAACGACGACCACCTCGTCGCGCGGCTGCTCTACTCCGCTCTCGCCGGGTCCATGCGCTCGGTGATGGGTGGCCGGCCCGATCGGCGGATCGGGTTCGCCTGCGTGCTGTGGCCGTCGCGGAAGCTCGCCGGCCTGGAACCGGATGCCGGCCTCGCCGAGCGTCTCGACCTGCTGCGGGACCTCGTTCCCGGCCAGCGGCTCACCATCGACGCCGCGGCCGACCTGGTGCCGGCGCTGACCGTCCGCGCGACCGCGCGCACCGCCTTCGCCGCCGCGCTGCTCTCGGTGGCCGCCCGTGGCGCGGACGACCGCGAGGACGCTTCGGCGCAGCTGTTCACCCTCCCCGGCGGCACCGTCATGGACCGCCTCGGCGCGACCGGCTTCACCGACGCGGCGGCGCACCTCCTCGACTTCCTCGCCTACTACGAAATGAAGGCCCGCGCCGGCGAGATCGGCGTCCGCGGCCTCGCGCCATTGCTGGCCGGCTTCCACGGGCCGAGGATCCACCTCGTCGGCCACAGCTTCGGCGGCCGGCTCGTGACGGCGGCCGCGAACGCGCGGCCGGCCGGGTCGGTGGCGACGCTGACCCTGCTGCAGGCGGCGTTCTCGCACCACGGCTTCGCCGCGGACTGGGACGACGGCCGGCCCGGCGCGTTCCGCGGCGTGCTCGACGAGCGCGTCGTCACCGGTCCGATCCTCGTCACGCACACCGCCAACGACCTCGCGGCCGGGCTCGCCTTCGCCATCGCGTCCCGGATCGCCGGCGACGCGTCGAGCCCCTACGGCGGCATCGGCGCCAACGGCGCGCAACGGACCGCCGAAGCCGTCACGGCGGAGCTCCTGCCGGTGGACGGGACCTATCGCTGGCAGCCGGGTGTCCCGCACAACCTGCGGGCCGACCGGTTCGTGCGCGGCCACACCGACGTCTGCGGGCCGCAGATCGCTCACGCGCTGTGGTCGGCGATCGCGACGAGTTAGCGCGACCGGGTGGTTGTGGACGGGTTCACAGGTGGGCCGCATCCCATTCACGAGAGAAAGTCGAGCCCCTGAGCGCACACTGTTATCGAGATGACGTTTTCCTGGGAGGAGTGAGTCGCGCATGCGTGGGCCCAGCGGACGGATCGCCCGGTTCCGGCGCCGGTTGCACCCCGGCCGCAACCCGCTGACCAGACTCGGCGACCGCGTCGAAGCCGCCCTGCTGGTGCTGGTCTTCGCGGGCGCACTCCTGGCGCTGCCGTTCGCGGCGGCGTTCGGCTCCGAAACCTACGCGTCGCAGACCGCCCGCGCCGAGCAGGAACGCACGACCCGCCACCCGGCGACGGCCGTCTCCCTGGCCGCGGCGCCGAGCCAGACCTACAGCACCGACGGCGCGGGAGCCCCGGCCGACCAGACGACGGTCCAGGCCGCCTGGTTCGACGCGCGCGGCGCCCGCCACACCGGTGACGTCCTCGCCGACGCGGGCAGCCCGGTGGGCACGCACGTGTCCGTGTGGCTGGACCAGCGCGGCGAGCTGACGAACGAGCCGCTCTCGCCGTCCACCTCGGCGGCCGACGGGGTGTTCGCCGCGATCCTGCTGTGGGTCGCGATCACGGGCGCGCTGGCCGGCCTGTACGGCATCGGCCGGTTCGCGGTGAGCCGCCTCCACTCGGCGGCGTGGGACCGCGCCTGGGCCGAAGCCCGCCACGACAGCCGGTTCTGATCACTTCCAGCGGAAGTGCACGAACACCCGGCCGAAGTTGTCCTTGTCCTTCTCGATCCGGTGGTAGAGCGCCTTGACGTCCTTGCGCTCGAGGAACCGCAGGACGTGCTTCTTCAGCTGACCCGACCCCTTGCCGGGGATGATCTCGACCAGCGGCGCCTTCTTGGCGACGGCCTCGTCGATGATCGCGCGCAACGCCCGGTCGATCTCCCCGCCGCGGTTGTAGATGTCGTGGAGGTCCAGCTTCAGCTTCACACGCGCTCCCGTGCTCGCAGCGCCGCCGCCCGGACGCGCCGCGTGCGGCCCTGCTCGGCCAGGACCGTCAGCGCCGCCGGGACGGCGGGTTCGGCGCACGCCCGCCGCTGCAGCCAGTCGGACGCGCTCGTCAGGTCGCTTTCCCGCCAATCCTCGCCCGAGGTGACCGCGTGCAGCAACGTCCACTCGCGCAGCCGCCGGGCCGGGAACCGCCGGTCGCCGACCAGCTCGCTCATCCGGGCCGCCCACGCGGGGAAGCCGGGGCCGGTCAGGAGGGCCGCCGCGCGCAGGTCGAGGTGGCACACGACCGCCGACTCGGCCATCACCCGGTCCGGGTCGGTGAGCACCGCGCGGACCAGCTCCGGCTCGTCGGCTTCCGTGACGTTGGCGAACTCGAGCAGGTAGCGCGCGTACCGCTCGTGCTCGCCGGTCACAGCGCCTGCCACCACCCGTCGACCGCCGGCGGCTCGTCGACGTCGATGCGCTCGCCCGGGCGGGGGATCGCCAGCGCCAGGTCCGCCGCCTTCGCCTCGCGCCACACCCGGTCCGCGGGCTCGCCCCACGGGTGCATCGCCAGCTGGAACGTCGCCCAGTGGACCGGGACCAGCAGCTTCGCCCGGACGTCGATGCCCGCCGCGACGCTTTCCTCCGGCGTCATGTGGATGTCGGACCACTGCGGGGCGTACGCGCCGATCTGGATCAGGGCCGCGTCGAACGGGCCGTGCTGTTCGCCGATCGAAGCGAAACCGTCGAAGTACCCCGTGTCGCCGCTGTAGAACACCCGGTGCGACGGCCCCAGCAGGGCCCACGACGTCCACAGCGTGCTGTCGTTCGAGATGCCGCGGCCGGAGAAGTGCTGGGCCGGCGTCGCCACGAACCGGACGCCCGCCACCGTCGCCTCTTCGTGCCAGTCCAGCTCGATGATCCGCGACGCCGGGACGTGCCAGCGCTCCAGGTGCGCGCCCACGCCGAGCGGCACCAGGAAGGGCGCCGACGTCGACGTCACCAGATCGCGGATCGTCGCCAGGTCCAGGTGGTCGTAGTGGTCGTGCGAGATCACCACCGCGTCGACCCGGCCGACGTCCGACAGCGCCACCGGCGGCTCGTGCAGCCGCCGCGGGCCCGCGAACGCCGCGGGCGACACCCGGTCGCTCCAGACCGGGTCCAGCAGCACCCGGGCGCCGTCCAGCTCGATCAGCGCCGACGCGTGGCCGTACCACGTCACGTGCAGTCCCTCGGCCGACTCGACCGGCGGCGAAGCGACCAGCGGGACCGCCCCGGCGGGCTTGCGCAGCTCGCGGTGCTCGCCGAAGAACATCTCGCGGAAGATGGTCCGCATCGACGCCGCGGTCATCGGGAGCCGGGGCGCGGCGTTGCGGAACACCTTGCCGTCGAACTGCGGCGACGTGCGGACCCGCTCGGCCCGCGCGCCGCTGGCCTTCGCACCGAACGCCGCCGGCAGGTCGCGCAGAGCAGCGATCGTCTTCCTCATGCCTCCGAGTCTACGAACGGTTCCTGAGAGGTGCCCCAGCTTCATGCAGGTGGGTGAGGGCCTGCCGGTAGGACTCGACGAGGCTCGTCTGCAGGTAGGGGACGCCCAGCTCGGCGCAGTACCCCTCGACGATC
This sequence comes from Amycolatopsis sp. NPDC114505, assembly GCF_055633615.1. NCBI lineage: Bacteria > Bacillati > Actinomycetota > Actinomycetes > Pseudonocardiales > Pseudonocardiaceae > Amycolatopsis > Amycolatopsis sp. NPDC114505. The sequence goes on from NZ_JBVKDV010000002.1 coordinate 388,449, forward strand.
GGCTGGGCCAGCCGCAGGTGCCGCGACGGCATGCTCGGGAACAGGTGGTGCTCGATCTGGTAGTTGAGGCCGCCGAGGGCGACGTCGGTGACGAGGCCGCCGCGGACGTTGCGCGAGGTCAGCACCTGCTTGCGGAGGAAGTCGAGCGCGGGCTGCCCGGTCAGCGTCGGCATGCCCTTGTGGTTGGGCGCGAAGATCGATCCCATGTAGACGCCCCAGAGCGCCTGGTGGACCACGAAGAACAGGACCGCCTTGCCGGGGGAGAGCACGGTGATCAGCGCACCGAGGTAGACGACGACGTGCGTGGCCAGCAGCGACGCTTCCACCCAGCGGCGGCGCAGGCCCGGCTGGACCACCGCGCGGATCCCCGAAACGTGCAGGTTGAGCCCTTCGAGCGTCAGCATCGGGAAGAACAGGAACGCCTGGTACCGCCCGATGAACCGCGCGACCCCGCCCGCGTTTCGGGCCTGGTTCTCGGACCACACGAAGATGTCCGGGTCGACGTCGGGGTCGAGGTCCTCGTGGTTCGGGTTGGCGTGGTGGCGGGTGTGCTTGTCCATCCACCAGCCGTAGCTCATCCCGATGCCGAGGTTGCCGACGAGCATCCCGGCGATCTCGGTGGGCCGCCGCCGCCGGAAGACCTGCTTGTGCGCGAGGTCGTGCGAGAGCAGCGCGATCTGCGCGAACATGACGGCCTGGAACGCGGCGACGGCCAGCTGCCACCACGAGTCCCCGAGTAGCGCGAAGGCGACCCACCCGGCGGCGAACAGCCCGCCCACGACGGCGAACCGGGCGGTGTAGTAGCCGGGGCGGCGCGTCATCAGGCCGGCGGCGGAGATGCGTTGGCTCAGCCGGGCGAAGTCGCTGCCGGTGTGCACGAGGTTCTCTGTGGTCACCGGCAGCAGTCTTCCTGGTAGGGGTTCGTCGCGGAACCCGGAGTACCCCCGGCACATTCCGGGGGCCTGCCCCACCGCCGAATCTGGTATAGGGGCTCCTTGATCAGCCGAGGTACTCCGCGAGGTGCTCGCCGGTGAGCGTCTTGCGCGATTTCACCAGGTCAGCGGGGGTGCCTTCGAAGACGACGCGGCCGCCGTCGTGGCCCGCGCCCGGGCCGAGGTCGATGATCCGGTCCGCGTGGGCCATGACGGCCTGGTGATGTTCGATGACGATCACCGATTTGCCCGAGTCCACAAGTCGGTCGAGGAGGCCCAGCAGCTGCTCGACGTCGGCCAGGTGCAGGCCCGCCGTCGGCTCGTCGAGGACGTAGATCCCGCCCTTCTCCGCCATGTGCGTCGCCAGCTTGATCCGCTGCCGCTCGCCGCCGGACAGCGTCGTGAGCGGCTGGCCGAGCGTCAGGTAGCCGAGGCCGACGTCGGACAGGTGTGTGAGGATCTTGTGAGCTGCGGGGAGCGTCGCCTCGCCTTCGGCGAAGAATTCCTCGGCTTCGGCGACGGACATCGTGAGCACTTCGCTGATGTCGCGCCCGCCGAACTTGTAGTCCAGCACCTCCGCCATGAACCGCTTGCCTTCGCAGACCTCGCACGGCGTGGCGGTGCCGGCCATGATCCCCAGGTCCGTGTAGACGACGCCGGCGCCGTTGCAGTTCGGGCACGCGCCCTCGGAGTTCGCGCTGAACAGCGCCGGCTTGACGCCGTTGGCCTTGGCGAACGCCTTGCGGATCGGCTCCAGCAAGCCGGTGTAGGTCGCCGGGTTGCTCCGGCGCGAGCCGCGGATGCCCGTCTGGTCGACGGTCACGACACCCTCGCCGCCGGACACCGAGCCGTGGATCAGCGAGCTCTTGCCCGAGCCCGCCACCCCGGTCACGACGGTCAGCACGCCGAGCGGGATGTCGACGTCGACGTCCTGGAGGTTGTGCGTCGACGCGCCGCGCACCTCGAGGAAGCCCGACGGCGACCGCACCGACGACTTCAGCGACGCGCGGTCGTCCAGGTGCCGCCCGGTGAGCGTCTTGCTCTTGCGCAGAGCCGCCACGGTGCCCTCGAACACGACCTCGCCGCCGGCCGAACCGGCGTGCGGGCCGAGGTCGACGACGTGGTCGGCGATCGCGATCGCCTCCGGCTTGTGCTCGACGACCAGCACCGTGTTGCCCTTGTCCCGCAGCTGCAGCAGCAGGTCGTTCATCCGCTGGATGTCGTGCGGGTGCAGGCCGATCGTCGGCTCGTCGAAGACGTAGGTGACGTCGGTGAGCGACGACCCGAGGTGGCGGATCATCTTGGTGCGCTGGGCTTCCCCGCCCGAGAGCGTGCCCGACGGCCGGTCGAGCGAGAGGTAGCCGAGCCCGATCTCGACGAACGAGTCGAGGGTCCGCCGCAGCGCGTCCAGCAGCGGCGCGACCGACGGCTCGGCCAGCTTCCCGACCCAGCCGGCGAGGTCGCTGATCTGCATCGCGCACGCGTCGGCGATGCTGATCCCGTCGATCTTCGACGACCGGGCCTCCGCCGACAGCCGCGTTCCCTCGCAGTCCGGGCACGTGGTGAACGTGACCGCTCGCTCGACGAACGCGCGGATGTGCGGCTGCATCGAGTCGACGTCCTTCGACAGCATCGACTTCTGGATCGCCGGCACCAGCCCCGAGAACGTCAGGTTGATGCCCTCGACCTTGATCTTGGTCGGTTCCTTGTAGACCAGGTCGTTGAACTGCTTCTTCGTGAACTTCTTGATCGGCTTGTCCGGGTCGAAGAAGCCGGAGCCGCGGAAGATGCGGCCGAACCAGCCCTCCATGCTGTAGCCGGGGATCGTGATCGCGCCTTCGTTGAGCGACTTGTCCTCGTCGAACAGCGCGGTCAGGTCGATGTCGTTGACCTTGCCGCGGCCCTCGCAGCGCGGGCACATGCCGCCGGTGATGCTGAAGCTGCGCCGCTCCTTGATCTGCCGCCCGGCCTTCTCGATGGTGACCGCGCCCGCGCCGCTGATCGACGCGACGTTGAACGAGAACGCCTGCGGCGAGCCGATGTGCGGCTGCCCGAGCCGGCTGAAGAGGATGCGCAGCATCGCGTTCGCGTCGGTCGCGGTGCCGACGGTGGAGTGCGGGTTGGCGCCCATCCGCTCCTGGTCGACGATGATCGCGGTGGTGATCCCGTCGAGGACGTCGACGTCCGGCCGGGCCAGCGTCGGCATGAACCCCTGCACGAAGGTGCTGTAGGTCTCGTTGATCAGCCGCTGCGACTCCGCGGCGATCGTGCTGAACACCAGGGACGACTTGCCGGAGCCGGAGACGCCGGTGAACACCGTCAGGCGCCGCTTCGGAAGCTCGACGCTGACGTCCTTGAGGTTGTTCACGCGCGCGCCGTGGACGCGGATCAGGTCGTGGCTGTCGGCGACGTGCGGCGCGGACTTCCTCGTGGGCTTGGTCATCGGGTCTCCAGCGTTCGGGGCGGTCAGCGTGGTTCTGGGACGAGGTCTGCGGCGGGGACGCGGGCGCGGCGGTGGTAGTCCTGCGGGGAAAGCCCGTACGCCAGCCGGAAGCGGTGCACGAACCGGGGCACCGGCAGCTCGGCCAGCCGGGCCAGGGCGTCGAGGTCGAGGGGACGCGCGTGGGTGCGGTCGATGTGATCGCGGACGCGCCGCAGCCGCGTCAGCTCACGGAAGTGCTCGCGGGCGGCGACGGTCAGGCCGAGGCACATGCGGGCCGCCTCAGCGCAGTTCTTGGATGCGCAGGAGGTTGCCGGCCGGGTCGCGGAAGGAGCAGTCGCGGACGCCGTAGGGCTGGTCGACCGGCTCCTGGACGACCTCGGCGTTGCCCGCTTCGAGCTTCGCGAAGAGCGCGTCGAGGTCCGTGCTGGCGAGGTTGATGGAGGCGTAGGTGCCCTTGGCCATCATCTCGGCGATCATGCGGCGTTCGTCGTCGGTGAGGCCGGGCGTCGCGGACACCGGGCTCAGCACGATCGCCGTGTCGGGCTGGTTCGGCGGGCCGACGGTGATCCAGTTCAGCTCGCCGTACTTGACGTTCATCCGGACCTCGAAGCCGAACAGGTCGCGGTAGAAGGCGAGCGACGCTTCCGGGTCGGTGTGGGGGAGGAAGCTCGAGTGAATGGTGACGTCCATGACGGTCACCCTAGGTGGCCGCCGAGGGCCGCGCTTCTCGATTCCTGATCGGTCTGGTGACCTGTTTGGCCACGCACGGCACCATGCCCGCGGTCGCCTCGGCCTGCTCCTCGCGGTAGACGCTCGGCGGCACGCCGACCAGCTCGGCGAACCGCGTGCTGAAGGTGCCCAGCGACGAGAAGCCGACGGTGAAGCAGACCTCGGTGACGCTCAGCTCGCCCTTGCGCAGCAACGCCATCGCGCGCTCGATCCGCCGCGTCATCAGGTACGAGTACGGTGACTCTCCGTAGGCCTTGCGGAACTGCCGGCTGAGGTGCCCGCCGGACATGTTGACCCCGCGCGCGAGCGCTTCGACGTCGAGCGGCTGGGCGTACTCCCGGTCGATCCGGTCCCGGACCCGGCGCAGCAGCGCGAGGTCGCGCAGGTACTGGGCCGTGGCGGTGCTGGTCACGCTCGAATCGTGCCACATCGGACAGCTCCGGCGGAGAGCTTCGTGTCGTCCCTCCAATCACGCGTGTCGTCCTTCCGATCACGCGTGTCGACCGTTTCCGCACGACATCGGGCGTGCGCCGAGGGGCATCACGCGTGATTGGAGGGGCATCACGCGTGATCGGAGGGTCGACACGGTCAGCGGAGGGCGGCGCGGATCGTGTCGCGCAGCCAGCGCTGGGCCGGGTCCGCGTCCAGGCGGGCGTGCCAGTACAGCCGGACGTCGACCTCCGGCAGGTCCACCGGCATCGGGAACCAGCGCAGGCCCAGCGCCGGGCCGTGCTGCTCGGCGAGGCGGCCGGGGACCATGCCGACGTAGCCGCTCGACGCCACCAGCAGCGTCGCCACCGCCGACGTCGGGACCACCGCCGCCACGTGCCGGCGCAGGCCGAGCGCGGCCAGTGCCTCGTCCAGCGGACCGCGGGCCAGGCCGCGCCGGGACGCCGACACGTGCGGGTGCCGGCACAGCTGCGCCGGCGTCGGGCGGCGGCCGCGGCCCAGCGGGCTGTCGGCCCGGACGATGCCGACCAGCTGTTCGCGGTACAGCACCGCGGTCCGGATGTCCGGCGCCGGGGCGTCGCCGACGCCGATGTCGAGGTCGATCGAGCCGTCTCGCAGCGCCTCCGGGCTTTCGCTGCCCTCCGCGACGAAGCGCAGCGTGACGCCCGGGGCGGCCGCCGCCGTCGCCTCCACCGCCGCTGACGCCAGGGTCGCCGCCACGCCGTCGTTGATCCGGATCGTGAACGTCCGCTCGAGGCCGGCGACCGAGAAGTCCACGTTGACCAGCGACGCGGCCTCGTCCAGCAGTGACCGCACCCGCGGCGCCGTGCGGAGCGCGAACGGCGTCGGCGCCATCGCGCGGCCGGCGCGCACCAGGATCGGGTCGCCCATCGCCCGCCGCAGCCGGCCCAGCGCCCGGCTCGTCGCCGGGATGGACAGGTGGAGGCGCTCGGCCGCCGCCGTCACGCTCCCGTCCCGCAGCAGCGCGTCGAACACGCGCAGGAGGTTGAGGTCGAGCTGGTCGGACATGGTTGCATCGTATGCAATCCAGGGTTGCCGAAGTTGCGTGGCACGAACATCCCGGCGTTTCCTACCGTCGGCCGCATGGATCTCGGGAAACGAAGTGGCCTGCTCACGCTCATGTGCGCCTGCGTGGTGCTCGTCGTCGGCATGGTCGCGGCGGTCAACCTCGCCGTCCCGATGCTGGCCGCGAGCGCGCTGCACCCGTCGGCGGCCGCGCTGGTCTGGATCGTCGACACCTACGTCATCGTGTTCGCCTGCCTGGTGATCCCGGGCGGGGCGGCGGGCGACCGGTTCGGCCGCAAGGGCGTCCTGCTGGCCGGGCTCGGGCTGTTCGCCGCCGGCGCGCTGCTCTCGGCGGTGGCCCCGGACGTCGTATCGCTGCTCGCCGGCCGCGCGCTCACCGGGGCCGGGGCCGCCGCCGTGCTGCCCAACTCGCTCGCCGTCCTGCTGCACGCCGTCCCGCCGGAGAAGAAGGCCGCGACCATCGCGACCTGGGCGTCGATGACCGGCATCGGCGGCGTCCTCGGCAACGTCGGCGGCGGGCTGGTCCTGACCGCCGGCTCGTGGCGCTGGCTGTTCGCCGCCGTCGTGCCGCTCGCCCTGGTGACCGCTGCCCTGGTGGCGCGCACGGCCCCGGTGTCCTCGCGCCACGACCGCGGGCTGGACCCGCTGGGCACGGTGCTGCTGGTCGGCGCGTCGGTCGCCCTGCTGGTCGGGATCGTCCAAGGTCCCGAAGCGGGCTGGGGGAGCGCGGTCGTCGTGACCGGGTTCGCCGGCGCCGCCGTGCTGTTCGCCGCGTGGACGTTCGTCGAACTGCGCGTGGCGCACCCGCTGCTGGACCCGCGGCTGTTCCGGATCGCGGGCCTGCGCAGCGCCTGCCTCGGGATGACGACGATCTTCTTCGGCATGTTCGCGCTGTTCTACGTCAACGCGTCGTTCCTGCAGTACGCCAAGGGTTTCGGGGTCCTGGGCACCGGGCTGGGGATCATCCCGCTGACCGTCCCGATCATCCTCGGCGGCCGCCACGCCGGCCCGCTGGCGCGGCGGATCGGCCTCGACACCACGGTGGCACTGGCCTTCGCGTTCGTCGGCGGTGGCCTGCTCGGACTGTCCACGAGCGACGCGCAGACGCCGTACGCGGGCTACGCGGCTTGGCTGGTGGTGACCGGGATCGGCGTGACACTGGCGCTGCCGACGCTCTCGGGCGTGATCGCCGGCTCGCTGCCGCCGGACCGGGCGGGTGTCGGCACCGGGCTGCAGGCCACCACCCGCGAGTTCGGCAGCGCGCTCGGCGTCGCCGTCATCGGCACGGTCATGACCGCGGCGAGCCACGGGCCCGACTTCGTCACGGCGTTCGTCGCGGGCGCGGACGCCGGGCTGCGGGTGGTCGGGATCGTGGTGCTGGTGCTCGGCGTGCTCGTGGTGGCCGAATCGAAGGTCTCACAAGGGGTCAGGACGAGGTGAAGGCCGTCTCGAGGGTTCCCGTTTCCCCCGAGACGGCCTTCGCCGGTGCAACCCCGAACCCGACTTTCGACCGTGACGGCCTTTCCGGCGGCATACCCTTCCGCCGGAAAGGCCGTCACGGACGTGCACGCCGCGGCGGCGGAACCGCCGTGACGTTCGACCCCGGACCCCCGCCCGGTGCGCCGGGAGAAGGCCACCCCGGGGGCGTCGGGTTCCCTCGGGATGGCCCTCTCCTGGCCCGCCGGACGCTCGGTCTTCGACTTCGGGCGGAAAGCCCTGGTCACCGGACGCGAGGCGGGCAGAGGGACGTTGGGGGCCGGTCACCACACCGCCCAGCCGCGGAGGGGATGTGGTGACCGGCAAGGGACGATGGCCGCCGCGCGCAGCCACGTCCCGGCTTTTACCTCCCCATCGGAATGGCCATCGTCGGCAGCGCCGCTCCGGGCTGTGCGGCGAACGCCGTGGTGGGCGGGGCCGCGAGGGCGGGGAACGCCGTCGTGGGGATGTTGTTGGCGAACTCGCTCTCGAACTCGCGCTCGAAGGCCTGCTGGTCGAAGCCGCTCTCGAACTCCGCCGGCACCTCGGCCGCCAGTGCCGCGATGGCCGGTTCGACCGTCGGGACCTCGGCCACCTCGGGGGCGGGAGCGGGCTCCGGCTCCGGCACGTACTCGGGCGCGGGCAGCCGGCGGTCCAGCTCGGCCATCCAGTCGAGCATCGCGCGCGGCTTGTCCCACGCGGAGATGCCGACGAGCCTGCCGTCGCGGATGAAGCCGGTGATGCCGTCGGCCAGCGTGACCGTGTCCTCGGCCAGCGAAGGCATCCCGCACATCTGCAGCCGGGTGTCGTAGAGCGTCGACCAGGCGCGGGGGAGCGGGGTGAACGGCTTCGCGCTGGACTGGCCCATCAGCAGGTTGTCCGCCGCGTGCCGGGCCGACTCGACGGCGTTGATCCAGTGCTCGACGCGGCGCGGGGTCTCGTCGAACCGCAGGTTCGGCCAGCGCGCGATGTCGCCGGCGATGACGACGTCGGACGCGCCCTCGGCGAACAGCTTCGAGTCGCAGAGCACGCCGTCGCTGATGTCGAGGCCGGAGCCGCGCATCCAGTCGACCGACGGGACGCTGCCGATGGCGAGCACGACGACGCTGGCGACCAGCAGCTGGTTGTTCGTCAGGTGCAGCCCGACGGTGTCCTTCGTGCTGATCCAGTGCCGCACTTCGCTCTTCATCGACAGCTTCGCGCGGTGCTCGTGGTGCGCCTCGACGACGCCGTTCGAGACGCGGTCGCCGAAGCGGTGCAGCGGGGCCTTCGCGTGCCCGATGAGCGTGACGTCCCGGCCGATGTGCCGCATGCTCGCGGCGAACTCGTTGCCGATCAGGCCGGCGCCGATCACGACGGCCGGCTTCTTGCTGGCGTTGAGGCAGCGCCGCACGGCCATCGAGTCCTCGACCGTGCGCAGGATCCGCACGCGCGGGTCGTGCCGCGGCGTCCCGGGCAGGTGCCGCGGGTAGACGCCGGTCGCGGCGATCAGGCCGTCGTACCAGAGGGACTCGCCGCCGGGCAGGTGCACGACCCGCTCGGTGGTGTCGAGGTGCGTGACCCGGGCGCCGAGGCGCCAGTGGACGTCGAGGTCCGGCAGGTAGTGCGAAAGGCCCACGTCGCTGGGCCGTTCGGTCCCCATGACGAGTGCCTTGGAGACCATCGGCCGGTGGTAGGGCCGCCGCGCTTCGTCGCCGATGAGGACGATCTCGCCGTCGAAGTTCTGCTCGCGCAGCCGTTCCGCGGCGCGCAACCCGGCGACACCCGCGCCGACGATGACGATCCGGTCGCCGTCAGCCATCGAGCTCTCCTCTCATCACGACCGCCTGCATCGGGCAGCAGCGGGCCGCCATCTTCGCCTGTTCAATCGTGGTCTCGTCCAGCAGCCGCGTGTGGAAGCGCAGGCGGCCGTCCTGGCCGAGGTCGAACACGTCCGGCGCCTCCATGGCGCAGATGCCGTAGAGCTCGCACCGGTCGTTGTCGACGCTGATCCGGGGCCCGCCACCGGGCAAACGGAAGGGCATGTCAAGCCACCTGCTCTTCCACGAGTCCGATGCGTTCGAGGGTCCGCGCGGGCATGAACCGCAGCAGCGACGTCGTGACCGCCGGGACGAGCAGCGTGATGCCGCCCAGCCAGACGACCGCGAGGTGGCCGTTGGCGATCGAGCCGAACCACGCGTGGAGCGCGGTCAGCGCGACGGCCGGGTAGGCGCAGCGGTGCAGCCACAGCCAGCGGCGGTAGGAGGTGAACCGCTGCAGGCCCGCGGTGAGGGCGATGGCCAGCATGACCTCGAAGCCGACGATGCCGATGCTGTGCCGGGTCTCCTGGCCCGACAGGAAGGGGAGGAACAGGTACTGCAGGCTGTACGGCTGGACCGTCAGGTAGAAGAAGCCCAGCGCGTGGATGCCACCGAAGATGATCGTGCCGGTGGCGAGCACCATGTGGGAGCTGCGCAGTGCCTTGCGGCCGGTGACCGAGCGCACCCAGCCGGTGGCGGTGAGCACACCCCAGGTGAGCGTCAGCATCATCGCCGCGTAGGACGCCCGGGCGGCGAAGGCCGCGAGACCGCGGGCCGCCGGGTCGGTCTTCGGCTGGAACTGCTGCGTGAGGAAGATCGTCGCGTCGTGCCAGGTCTCAACCATGGGTGCCCCCGGTTCTCACCGTGGCCGGCCGGCGCGTGGCCCGGCCGCGGCCGCGGTTGCCCTTGATCTGGCGCAGCACGTAGAAGAGACCGCCGCCGACCAGCAGGAACAACGCCGCCACCACGGCGATCTGGGACGTGTCGAGGCCGAGCGGCTGCCCGGCGGGCGCGGACGTGGCGGAGACGACCGGCGCGGGAAGCGCCGTGTAGTCGACCATGCCGGTGCTCTCGAGCATCGTCATGTGCCGCATGACCGCCTGGTTGCCGACGGTCGCGAACGCGCGCACGTCGTCGTTGCGGGTGCCGGCGCGCAGCTGCGCGAGGACGGCGAACACGGCGCCGTGCGCCGAGCGCAGCCGGTTGGCGAAGACGCTGTCGAACGACGGCCCGGGGGGCGCGTTCATCTCTTCGAGGAGCCAGCCGCGCTGCTCGTCCGACGGCTGGTCGGGCACCGGCGAGTTGAGCTTCGCCGACAGCGCGCGGGTCGCGACGTCGAGGCGGCCGTGGTCCATCATGATCGCGAAGCCGACCGCCTGGACCTTCGGGCTGCCCTTCTGCATCGCCATCATGCCCGAGGGCATCTCCCACAGACCGGCCTGGCGGACCTTGTTCAGCAGGATGGCGTCTTCGGGCGAGATGGCGGTGGAGCTCGTCTGGGCGATCGAGGCCGGGGACACCGACGCGAGCAGCGTCAGCACCGCGACCAGCACGAACAGGATCCGGACCAGCGGGCGGGAGCGTTCGAGCGGGGACGGAGGGATGAGCTCCGGGCCGGCGAACTCAGAGGCCGAAAGCATTTTCCCTCCACTGGTCCTGGGTCAGCGTGATCTTCTTGCCGTCGGGCGCGATCGGGTACCAGGCCTGGTCGGCGCCCTGACCGGACGTGTCGGCCGGCTCGCTGTCACCGACGAAGTGGTACAGCGGCCAGCCGGCGAGGGTGGCCTGCTGGGTGCCGTCGTCGCGGGTGAGCTCGCCGATCAGCGACTGGTCGACGTCGATCGGCGCGGGACCGCCGGTCTTGACGGGGATCCACTTGGTCGCGCAGGCGTCGTTGCAGTTCGACCGCGGCGGGTTGGTCGAGTCGCGGTCGTAGCGGTAGATCGTGTAGCCGGTCCCGTCGACGAGCATGAGGCCGAGGTCGAAGGTCTTCGCACCCCTGAGCTGGCTCTTCATCGGGTCGTTGGGGTTGGCCGTGATCGGCTGCGGCATGGCGAGGGTCATGGGGGCCTGCATACCGGGCATCTGCATGCCGGCACCGCTGCCTGCGGCGTAGCCACCCGAGGTGGTGGCGGCGCCGGCGGTACAGGCGGTGAGCAGGGCGAGTGCGGTGAGGCACACGGCGGCGGGGACCACCGTACGGGGAATGCGTATCACTGCTCCTCCGGAGGGCATGACTACGCGCAGTAGCCTGGGGTGAGGCGAAAATGCGCGCGAAAGATCCACAGTGGACGAACAGTCCGGAGTGGATGTGGAGCGTTGCGGGGGACAACGCGTTGTCGGGGGTCTTCGGTAGGGGATACGGACACGGTTCGGAAACGGTTCAAAAAAGTTTCGCTGCATATTGGTACTGGACGTAGGCCGTCCGGACCACCAGGATGTCCCGCGTGGGACGGCACACTCGAGCGCTGAGACCCGTCGAAGATCAGGAAGTCGTGGGTGTTGAGCCCAACGACGCCCATGATGATCTGGCGAAGGCGCTCTACCAGGAGTTCGGCGGGTCCCTCATGGCGTTCGCGCTCCGCCTGACCGGCCACGACCGGCAGTGGGCCGAAGACGTCGTGCAGGAGACCCTGATCAAGGCGTGGCGGAACGCGGACAAGCTCGACCGCCAGCCGGAGATGCTGCGCGCCTGGTTGTTCACGGTCGCGCGCCGCATCGTCATCGACGGCTGGCGCAGCCGGAGCGTGCGCCCCCAGGAGCTCGAGGAGATCGAATCCGACGCGATCACGGTGTCCGACGAGTCGGACCGGACGCTCGCCGCGATGATCGTTTACGAGGCGCTGCAGGGCCTTTCGCCCGAGCAGCGGGAGGCCATCCAGCAGACCTACCTGCGGGATCGGACCGTGAACGAGGTGGCGGCGACCCTCGGCGTGCCCCCGGGCACCATCAAGTCCCGCATCCACCACGCCGTCCGCGCGCTGCGCCGGGCCCTGCGTGAGCGGGGGTGAACTGAGGGTGGCCGGGTCCGCACACACCGACGTCGCCGCGTACGTGCTCGGCGTCCTCAGCGAGGCCGAGAGCACCCAGTTCGAAGCCCACCTCATGAACTGCCCGCACTGCCAGCTCGACCTGATCGAGCTGTACCAGCTGCCGGACGTCCTCGACCTCGTGAAGCGCAGCTGGCCGGAACCGCCGATGCCGGCGCCCAGCCCGCGCACCCTCGCGCCCGGGCCCCGCGTGCTGCGCGGCCTGATGGAAGAGGCCTCGGTCAAGCGCCGCCGCCGCAAGCGGCTCGGCATCATCGCCGGCACCGCGGCGGCCGCGCTCGTCGTGGCCGGCCCGCTGGTGACCCTCGCGGTCCGCCCGGCCGACGCCGTCCCGCCCGCGTCGCTCTCGGCGCCGAGCACCAAGCAGCCCCCGCCGGTGACGAGCGTCCTGGCGACGAGCATTCCGGCGCCGCCGTCCACCGGTGCGCCGGCCGGCAGCGGCCAGACCTACGGCCGGGGCAGCGGCAGTGGCGGGTCCGCGGTCAGCGCCGTCGTGACGGTGTCCCCTGTGGAGTGGGGCAGCCGCGTCGACCTCGAGCTGCGTGGCATCGTCGGACCGCTGAAGTGCCAGCTGTTCGCCATCTCGACGACGGGTGACGCCCGCGTCGTCTCCGGCTGGTCGGTGCCGCCCAAGGGCTTCGGCATCCCCGGCTCCCCGGAGCCGTTGCGGCTGCAGGGTTCCATCTCGCTGCCGATGGACCAGATCGCCCGCTTCGAGGTCCGCGGCGACGACGGCACGGTCCTCGTCGTCGTGCAGCGCTGACTTTTCTTCTTCGGCACTCTGTCTTGTCTGAACCACGTCCTGCCTGAACCACGGCCGTGATCCGGCCGTGGTTCAAGGCATGGACCAGACTTCCTTTTCCGGCCCGCAGCGCGGTGACCTCGATGAATGGCGCGCGGTTGCGTTTCGCTTGATAACGAACAGATAACGGGCTGGTCGCTTTTGAACCTCGGAGCGCTCACGTCCGTATCCCCCAATGCATCCCCCGATGCATCCCGACAGCCGGAACCAGAGCTCCCCGCGGGTTCCGTGCGATCTCGACCTCAACCAACGGTAGTTCTTGCCCGGGCCGCCGCGCTATTCGGCGTGCCCGGAATAACGAACGAGGTGAACTAGTCTATGGCCCGGAATTCTCGGTCCCCCGTGACGGGCAAGCATCGCGTCGCCCGCCGTACCAAGATCGCCATGGGCGCGATCGGCCTGGCGATCGCCGTCGGCGCACTCGCCGTCGCGGTCTCGACGGGCCGCACGGGCGAGGCCAGCGCGGACCCCGCGGACCCGTCGTTCTTCATCGACATCAACAAGGTTCCCGCCGGCAACAACGTCAACGCGGCCTTGAAGAAGAAGGGCACCCAAGGGTCCTTCACCGTCGACTGTGGAACGAACGCGGACGGCGCGCACCACAACCCGGACAACTTCATCGCCCAGCCCGGGATCAAGAACGGCGCGCAGCACCTGCACGACTACGTCGGCAACGTGACCACCGACGCCGATTCGAGCCTCAAGAGCCTGCTGGCCGGCGACACCACCTGCAAGAACGGTGACCAGTCGGCCTACTTCTGGCCCGTGATCCGCATCGACCGCGAGGACAACGCGGCCAACGAGAGCGAGAACCAGAAGGCCCAGCAGAACCAGCAGGGCAAGACCGGCGACGTCCAGCAGGACCAGAGCGCCAAGGACGCGCAGGCCGCGGACGACGCCGGGCAGGGCCAGGACGCCCAGAACCAGGACGCGCAGGACCCGAACGCGCAGGACCAGCAGGACGCGCAGGACCCCAACGCGCAGGACCAGCAGGACCCGAACGCGCAGGACCAGAACGGTCAGCAGCAGAAGAAAAAGAACACCGGTGGCGGCGCGACCCGCAACGGTGACGCGAGCGCCCAGCAGCAGGACGGGCAGAACCAGCAGGACCAGCAGCAGGCCCAGGACCGCCGTCGTGGCGGCCAGAACGGTGGCCAGAACAACGGCGGCAAGAACAACGGCGGTCAGAACGGTGGCCAGAACGGCAACCAGAGCAGCTCCGCCGCCGCGCCGCCGGCCGAAGAGCTGGGCGGCCCCGAGGGCGCGAACGAAGAGGTCGGCGACAACGACGGCGAGATCGTCGAGCCGGAGTCCGCGACGCTGAAGTTCATCGGCGGTGGCGCCCAGAAGGTCGTCGCGATGCCGCTCGGCCTGAAGATCCTTTACGGTGACGCCAAGCAGAGCACCAACGGCCCGGCCAACGCCCGGCCCAGCTGGACCTGCACCGGGTTCGAGGACCGCCTGACCGACCTTTACCCGATCTGCCCGCAGGGCAGCAAGGTCGAGCGGATCCACAACTTCCCGAACTGCTGGGACGGCAAGAACACCGACAGCGCCAACCACCGCACGCACATCGTGTTCGCGAACCAGCAGGGCAAGTGCCCGCAGGGCTTCAAGAACGTGCCGCAGCTGCAGGTGACGCTGGTCTACGACGTCCCGCAGGACGTCCAGCAGAAGGGCCAGTACAAAGTGGACGCCTTCGCCCAGGAAAAGCACAACCCGCGGTCCGATCACGACGACTTCGCGAACGTGATGAGCCGGAAGATCATGGGCCGTCTGGTCAACTGCATCAACTCCGGCAAGGCCTGCGCGGAATAACCCTTCCGCACCAGTCACTCCACGCCAGGAGGGAGAACGTCCGATGAACCGTGCTCGTCCGAGTGCCGTTGCACTGTCCGCCGCCATCGCCGGTCTCGCGCTGGTCGCGGCCTGCGGGACCAACCCGTACGCCACGTCCGGTGCGGTCCAGCCGGTGTCGCTCGGCGCGCAGCAGCAGCTCTCGGCGAGCACGGTTCAGGCGGCTCCCGGGGCCGGCCAGGCCCAGCTGGTGAAGTCCACTGTGGATGGTCTCGGCGCGGTCCTCGCCGACGCCGAAGGCCACACGCTCTACCGCTACGCCAAGGACTCCGGCAATCCGCCGAAGGCCACCTGCGTGGCCGCCTGCGCGCAGATGTGGCCACCACTGCTCTCCGACTCCCCGGCACTGGCCGCCGGGGTGGACGCGCAGCTCGTCGGCCTGGTCACCCGGCCCGACGGCCGCAAGCAGGTGACGGTCGGCGGCTGGCCCGTCTACTCCTACGCCAAGGACACCGGTTCCGGGATCGCGCTCGGCCAGAACGTCAGCGCGGACTGGGCGGCGATCACGCCGGTGGGGGAGAAGGCGGCCGCGGCGAGCCGGCCCGCCGCCCGGACCAGCATCGGGACCGCCGACATCGGCGGCCTCGGCTCGGTCCTGACCGACGAAGCCGGTCGCACGCTCTACCTCTACACCCGGGACGGCCGAGGGGCCGGAACGTCCACTTGCGACGGTTCCTGCGCGCGGACGTGGCCACCCCTGCTCGTCGACGGCCGGATCACCGTCGCCGAAGACATCGACACCGGACTGGTCGGCCAGGTCACCCGGTCCGACGGGAGCAAGCAGGTGACCGTCGGCGGCTGGCCCGTCTACACCTACGCCAAGGACGGCGCGCCCGGCGAGGCGACCGGCCACGGCGCGGGGAACACCTGGTACGCCATGGAACCCAATGGCTGCCGGGTCGACCCGTCGCGCCGGCCGGACGACTCCGTCGAGACGGCGTCCGCCTCCACCGGCGGGTACTGACCCGCCCCACGAACCCCGGCCCGGCGGACACTTCCCTCCACCTCACCCCCCGAGTCCGCCGGGCCGGTAGCACCACCCGAAGTACCGCGGGACCCCCGTCCCGCGCCCCGAGCCCCGGCCCGGGTGGACGCTTCCCTCCACCTCACCCCCCCCAAGTCCCCCCGGGCCGGGATTCCTCACCCCACACCGATCCGGCAGCCGCCGGGTCAGCGAAGGAGGAAACAGGCGGGCGCCTCCCCGCCCCGCGAGTTCCGGCCGGTGGACACTTCCCTCCACCTCACCCCCCCCGAGTCCACCGAGCCGGAACTCCTCCCCGTGTCGGCCCCCCGATCACGAGCGATGCCCCTCCAATCACGCGAGATGCCTCCGCAATCACGCGAGATGCCCTCCGAGTCACGCGAGTCCCGCCCAGTCACGCGAGATGCCTCCCCAATCACGCGAGATGCCCTTCCGATCACGCGAGATGCCTCCGTAATCACGCGAGTTCCGCCCAGGATCACGCGAGACCCGCTCCCAGCCACACGAGATCCGCACCAGGCCACGCGAACCGACCGTCCAGCTACGCGAGCCGACTTCCCAGGTACGTGAGATCCGCGCGAGTCACCACTCCGCTCACGCGAGATCCGCCCAGACCTCCCAGATCTCCCAGACTTCCCGGCCCGCTGGCCGCCCCGCGGTCACCCGGCCGGAATCCCCCGAAGACCCCGGTCCGGTGGATGCTTCCCTCCACCTCACCCCCCTCATCCCCCGGACCGGCCCACGCTGCGGTCCCCGTGCTCCGGCACGGGGACCGCGGCCCAGAAGTCCAGCGGCACCCGCCCGGTCCCGCGCCCGGCCGCGTCGAGCAGGCGGCCCATCAGCTTGACGCTCCGCAGCGTCACCGCCCGGCCGGTGATCTCCAGCCACGGCAGCTTCGCCGCCAGAACCGCCTCCAGCGGCAGCGTGTCGTGGTGCGAAGGCAGCCACACCACCAGCATCAGGTTCGCCGCCCCCGTCAGGCCCGCGCACATGCGCACCTCCGGCAGCATCGCCAGCGACCGCGCGGTCGTCTCCAGCTTGTCCGGCGGCACCCGCAGCCACAGCGTCACCGTGACCGGCGCGGGCGACACCGACCGCGCGATCTCGCACCGGACGCGGATCGCGCCCCGGCCGAGCAGGGCGTCCAGCCGGCGCCGCACGGTCGTCGCGCCGACGCCGAGCTCGATCGCCAGCGCCGCCGCCGACGCGCGGGCGTCCACGCCGAGAGCCAGGATCAGCGCCCGGTCCGCGTCGTCGAACCGCAGGGGCGCGCGGTTCTTCACCGGCTTCACCGACAACGCCTCGCGCTGCCCCGGCGAGATCGCCCGCACCCGCCACCGGCTGCCCTCGGTGAACATCCGCGGTGACAGCACCGTGCGCGCCCGCGTCACCCCGGGGACCGTCGCCACCCGGTCCAGAACGTGCGCCCCCAGCTCGCGCAGGGTCGGCGCGACGACGTGGGCGAGCAGGTCGCACGGCCCGGCCACGTGCTCGACGGTGACGACGTGGACGTCCGCGGCCAGCGCCGCCGCGACCCGCAACGCAGCTCCCGGCGCACAGTCGATCTCGACGAACGCCAGCGCCAGCTGCGCGGTCAGCTCCCCGCCGATGTAAGCGGTGAGCCACGCGTCCCCGCGCTCGACCAGCGTGTCCCAGTGCCGGGCGGCGGTCACCGCGCCCAGACCGAGCGCACGGCCCACCGTCGACCACGACGCCCGCGGCGCGGCCTGCAGCGCGTCGACCAGTTTGAGGTCCTGCTCGGTCAACATGGCGGATTCTTCGCTCATCGACCCTCGCAGCGGTGGTTTCGGGTAATTCCTGCGGCCATTGTGCTCGACACTTGCATGATCTGCGGATGACCCTGCGCTCGGACGCCGCCGCCCTGCTCGACGACCTGGTCGCCCTCCGCCGCGACCTGCACCGCATCCCCGAGATCGGCCTGCACCTGCCGCGCACCCAGGAGCGGGTCCTCGCGGCCCTCGACGGCCTGCCCCTCGAGATCAGCCTGGGCAAGAACCTCTCGTCGATCACCGGGGTCCTCCGCGGCGGCAAGCCCGGCGGAACCGTCCTCCTGCGCGGCGACATGGACGCGCTCCCGGTCACCGAGGCCAGCGGTGAGGAGTTCAGCTCGACCCTCGACGGCGCCATGCACGCCTGCGGCCACGACCTGCACACGGCGGGCCTGGTCGGCGCGGCCCGGCTGCTCGCCGCCCGCA
This sequence comes from Amycolatopsis sp. NPDC114505, assembly GCF_055633615.1. Taxonomy (NCBI): domain Bacteria; kingdom Bacillati; phylum Actinomycetota; class Actinomycetes; order Pseudonocardiales; family Pseudonocardiaceae; genus Amycolatopsis; species Amycolatopsis sp. NPDC114505. Next base: position 406,232 of record NZ_JBVKDV010000002.1, read on the forward strand.
AGGCGGACCTCCCCGGCGACGTCGTCTTCATGTTCCAGCCCGGCGAAGAAGGCTGGGACGGCGCCGGCCACATGATCGAGGAAGGCGTCCTGACGGCGTCCGGCAAGCACGTCGACGCCGCCTACGGCCTGCACGTCTCGGCCGCGAGCTACGCGAAGGGCCAGTTCGTCGCCCGGCCCGGCACGCTGATGGCGGCGTCCGGTGCCCTCGAAGTCCGCGTACGCGGCGAAGGCGGCCACGGCTCGTCGCCGCACGACGCCCGCGACCCGATCCCGGCGGCGTGCGAGATGGTGACCGCCCTGCAGACGATGGTGACGCGCACCTTCGACGTCTTCGACCCGGTGGTGGTCACCGTCGGCTCGTTCCACGCCGGCACCCGGCGCAACATCATCCCGGACGACGCGGTGTTCGAGGCGACGCTGCGGTCGTTCTCGCCGGAGGTCGCGGCCCGGGTGGGGGAGCGGGCGGTGCGGGTGTGCCGCGGCATCGCCGACGCGCACGGCCTCGACATCGACGTCACCTACGAGCCGGAGTACCCGGCGACGGTCAACGACGCCGCCGCGTACGACTTCGTCGCCGCCACGATCCGTGACGTCTTCGGCGAAGAGCGGTTCACCGAGATGGCCGACCCGATCACCGGTTCGGAGGACTTCTCCCGCGTGCTCGAACGCGTTCCCGGCGCGTACCTCTTCCTCGGCGCGTGCCCGACGGACCCGGACTCCGCGCCGGACAACCATTCCCCGCGCGCGAGGTTCGACGACAGCGTGCTGGGCGACGGCGCCGCGCTGCTGGCCGAGCTCGCCGTCCGCCGCCTCGGGCTCCTGGCCGGGTGAGGGGAGTGCGCAGCTACCACTGGCCCCCGCTGCTGCCCGTGCTCGCGCTGGTCGTGATGCCGTTCCTGCCGTTCGTCAACACCACCGGGCTGTGGCTCGGGCTGCCGCGGATGATCGTGTGGGGCGCGTTCTGGTGCCTCATGTTCACCCCGGCGCTGCTGCTGTCCGAGCGCCTGATGCGCGGGCGGGAGGAGGACTCGTGATCCTCACCTTCACCCTCGCCGGCATCGTCCTGATCGGCGTCCTCGGCTTCGTCGGCCGCCGCAAACCCGTCGCCGACCTGGCCGAATGGACCGTCGGCGGCCGCCGCTTCGGCGCGCTCACCATGTGGTTCCTGCAGGCGGGCGAGGTGTTCACCACCTTCACCTTCCTGGGCATGGCCGGCCTCGCGTTCTCCGGCGGCGTCGCGGCGATGTACGCGCTGCCGTACGTGCCGATCGCCTACGTCGTGCTGTTCTTCCTCGCGAAACGCCTCTGGACGATGGGCAAGGAGCGCGGCTACCTCACCCAGGGCGACTTCCTCGAGGACCGCTACTCCAGCCGGGCGCTCGGGACGGTGTCCGCGGTGCTCGGCGTCGTGTTCGTGCTGCCGTACCTGCAGCTGCAGATCACCGGGCTCGGCCTGATCGTCCGGCTGGTCACCGGCGACAGCGCGTCCGGCACGCTGAGCATGGTGACCGGCAGCGTGCTGGTGGTCGCGTTCGTGCTGTGGGCCGGGCTGCGCGGCGTCGCGGCGACGTCCTACTTCAAGGACGGGATCATGCTGGTCGCGCTGGTGGTGCTGGCCATCGCGGTGCCGACGCACTTCGCCGGCGGGATCAGCGGGGTGTTCCACAAGATCGAACAGCTGCACCCGGAGAAGCTGATCATCCACAGTGGACCGAACGACCATGTCTGGTTCGTGACGAGCATGCTGGTCAGCGCGATCGGCGTCGGGCTGATGACGCTGCCGCACTCGTGGCCGGCGCTGATGTCGGCGCGCGACCCGAAGGTGCTGCGGCGCAACTACGCCTGGATGCCGGTGTACGAGCTGTGCCTGCTGCTACCGATGATCATCGGGTTCGCGGCGATCCTCGTGGTGTCGAAGGGGAGTGACCCGAACGGCGTATTGCTGACGCTGTCGAAGGATGCGTTGCCGGGGTGGGTGACGGGGATCATCGTCGTCGCCGCGACGGCCACGGCGATGGTCCCGGCGGCCGGGATCCTGATCGGCATCTCGTCGCTGGTGGCGCGCAACATAGTCCGTGTCCGCAGTGGCCGCAAGCAGTTCTGGATCAACCACGGCACGGTTGTGCTCGCGAGTATTCTTGCCCTCGTGCTGGGCATCTTCCGGCCGGACCTGCTGGCCAACCTGCTGTTGCTCACCTATTCGGGGTCGGTCCAGCTGGCGCCGGCCAACCTGCTGGGCTTCCTGCGGCGGGTGCCGGTCGGCAAGGGCCCGGTGTTCGCCGGGCTGATCGCCGGCGAGCTCGTGGTCGTCTGGCTGACCTTTGTGGACACTCATTTCGCCGGCACGGTCAACGTGGGCCTGATCGGGCTCGGCGTCAACGTCGTCGTGCTGGCTCTGACCGCCGCTGCCGTGAGCCGGCGGACTTCTTCCGTGGAGGCGGCGTGACACGCACGGTTTTCACCGGTGGTTCGATCTTCGACGGCACGGGTGCCGAGCCGGCGGCGGCGGACGTCGTCGTCGAGCACGGCCGGATCGTCGACGTCGGCACGGACCTGGACGGCGACGAGGGCGTCGACTGTTCGGGCGCGGTGCTGCTGCCCGGGCTCTTCGACTGCCACGTGCACGTCACGGTGTCGGAGATCGGGCTGCTGTCCCGGGTGCAGAAGCCGTTTTCCTACCAGTTCTACGAAGCGGCGCGGAACCTGTGGGCGACGCTCGGGCTGGGCATCACGACGGTGCGCGACGCGTCGGGCGCGGACCTCGGCATCAAGCAGGCGGTGGACGACGGGCTGATCCCGGGGCCGCGGCTGCAGATCTCGATCGGGCTGATCAGCCAGACCGGCGGCCACGGCGACAGCTGGAACCCGTCGAGCATCTGCGTCCCGCTGCTGGTGCCGCACCCGGGCCGCCCGGACGCGACGGCCGACGGCCCCGACGAGATGCGCCGCGTCGCGAGGACGCTGCTGCGAGCGGGCGCGGACGTGCTGAAGGTGTGCACGACCGGCGGCGTGCTTTCCCCGCGCGACGACCCGCGGCATTCGCAGTACACACCGGAGGAGCTGGAGGTCCTGGTCGCCGAAGCGGCGGCGCAGGGGCGCCCGGTGATGGCGCACGCACAGGGGTCGGCGGGCATCAAGAACGCGGTCCGGGCGGGCGTGCGGTCCATCGAGCACGGCATCTACCTCGACGACGAGGCGATCGAGCTGATGCTGGGCCACGGGACGTGGCTGGTCCCGACGCTGATCGCCCCGGTCAACGTGGTCCGCGCGGCTGATGCCGGGGTGGATTTGCCTGCGTCGGTGGTGGCGAAGGCGCGGGAGGTGGTGGAGGTGCACCGGGATTCGGTGCGCCGCGCGTACGCGGCGGGGGTCCGCATCGCGATGGGGACGGACAGCGGGGTCGGGCCGCACGGCACGAACCTGGAGGAGCTGGCGTTGATGGCGGCGTGCGGGATGACGCCGGCGGACGTGTTGGAGGCGACGACGTCGTCGGCGGCGCGGCTGATGGGGTTGGACGGCGAGCTGGGGCGGCTCGAGCCGGGGCTGCGGGCGGATGTCGTGGTGGTGGCCGGGGATCCTTATGACTTCCCGGCTTTGGCGTCGAACATCCGGGAAGTCTGGAAGGACGGGATCCGGGTGGTCTGACGCCCGGGGCTACGGCCGCGCGGGTTCCGGTCCTGATCGCGCGGCTTCGGCCCTGGCCCGTGAGTTCGGTGGGGGCATGCGGCTTTTGGCCTTGGTCCCGTGAGTGCGGCGGGAGATCACGCGGGTTCCGGCCCCGGTCACGCGACTTCCGGCCCCGGTCACGCGGGTTCCGGCATGGCGCACGCGGGCGGTCCCGTGGTGTTCGCACGCGCGTGGCGCTACCGGCGGTCGAGGCGCAGGGTGGTCGCCGCGGCCTCGGCAGTCACCATGGCGTCGGTGCCGCCGCCGGTGTACTTGGTGCGGTAGGCGGCATCCACGTCCGCGGTGACCTGGGGTGAGGTGCCGCCGAGGTCCTCCACGGTGACGTCGGCTTCCAGACCCGGCACGCGAATGTGCGCCGAGCGCGACCGCACCGCGTCCCCGAACCAGCCGGTACTTGGGCCGCGTGCATGCGGCAGTTGTACACAGCCCTCGCCGGATGTGGACAACCTCGGCGCCAGAGTCCCGATTCGCGTGCTTTGTCGTGACCTGCCGGTAAACTGGGCATGGGCACGCCCCCCAGGGAAGGGCGGGGCTGCTCGCGTTCGATCAGAGCTCCGGGGAAAGCAAATCCTTCAACGCCACCGCGAACTTCGCCGGGTTCCGTTGCGGCGCCAGATGGGCCCCCGGCATCTCGGTGAACGGCAAACCCAGCTCCAGCGCCAGGATCTTCGCCGGCTGGTAGTGGTACCGCCCGCGGCTGCCCTCGCCCGCCGCCGGGATGATCTCCGTGCTTGCCTTGCGCAACGCGCGCAAGTCCGGGAGGTAGTCGAAGAACTCCGTCAGCTCGCGGTCGAACAGGCGGATCCAGTCGGCCTCGTGGGGGAGGCGGAGGTTCGGGAGGTCGGGCAGGGCCGCTCCCGCGATCGCGTCGGCGAAGCGCGTCACCGCCGTCAGGAGCTCGCCCGAACGGGCCAGCCGGACCTGCTCCGCGGCCGCCTCGAGCCAGCCGGCCGCGTCCGGCATCAGGTGTACCGCCGGGGGTTCGTGGGCGACCAGCGTCGTCACGCTGGCCGGGTACCGGGCCACCAGGTCGAGGCCGATCAGCGCGCCCGCGCTCGAGCCGAACACCAGCGCCGGGCCGTCGGTCGCGTGGTCCAGCACCGCCCGCGCGTCGGTGGCCTGGCGCGACACCGGGACCGGGCCCGTGGTGGTGTCCGTGCTGCCGAAGTGGCCGCGCCGGTCGTACGTGATGACGGTGTAGTCCGCGTACAGCTGCTTCGCCAGCGCGCGGTAGGAGTCACCCGATCCGGTGCCGCCCGCGATCAGCAGCAGCGCCGGGCCCTCGCCGCCGCGGCGGACGAGGAGCTCGCCGTCCTCCACCGGGCAACGGCTTTCCGAGATCATGCCTGAAGTCAAGCACAGACAATGAAGTGGACGGCGCGGTGGTCGATCCCTAGCGTGCGCGGCATGGCTGAACGGCGAGCGATCCTCAGCGGGTCGACCTTCGAGGACCAGATCGGCTACGCCCGCGCGGTGGTCGACGGCGACCGCGTGTACGTCTCGGGCACGACCGGCTTCGACTACACGACCATGACGATCCCCGACGACGTCGTCGAGCAGGCGGCCCAGTGCCTGCGCAACATCGAGGCGGCGCTGACGGAAGCGGGCTGCAGGTTCGCGGACGTGGTCCGCGTGCGCTACCTGCTCCCGGCGCGCGAGGACTTCGAGCCGTGCTGGCCGGTGCTGCGCAAGGCTTTCGCGGACGTCCGCCCGGCGGCGACGATGCTGCAGTGCGGCCTGGCGGACCCGCGCATGAAGATCGAGATCGAGGTGGACGCCCACCTGCCCGGCTAGAGCCGTTCGATGATGGTCGCCGTCGAGAGGGCGCCGCCCGCGCACATCGTCACCAGGGCCGTCGATGCGTCGCGGCGTTCCAGCTCGTGCAACGCCGTCGTCAGCAGCCGGGCCCCCGTGCTGCCCACCGGGTGGCCCAGCGCGATCGCGCCGCCGTTGACGTTGACCCGGGCCGGATCCGGCGCCATGACCTGCTGCCACGACAACGCCACCGACGCGAACGCCTCGTTCACCTCGAACAGGTCCGGGTCGGCGATCGTCATTCCTGCTTTCGCGAGCACCCGCTCGGTCGCGCGGATCGGGCCGTCCAGGTGGTAGTACGGCTCCGCGCCGACCAATGCCTGCGCCACGATCCGGGCTCGCGGACGCAGTCCCAGCGCAGCCGCCCGCGAAGCGTCCATCAGGAGCAGCGCCGCCGCGCCGTCGGAGATCTGGGATGACGTGCCCGCCGTGTGGACGCCGTCCTCCACCACCGGCTTCAACCGCGCCAGGCCCTCGACCGTTGTCTCGCGGAGGCCCTGGTCCCGGCCGACCAGGCGCGTCTCCCCGGTCGCCTCCCCCGAGGAGTCGAGGACCGGAGCCTTCACCGGTGCCACTTCGCGGTCGAAGTGCCCGGCCTCCCACGCGGCCGCCGCCTTCTGCTGGGAGGCAGCTCCGAACGCGTCGACGTCGGCTCGCGTCAGTCCGCGCCGGACCGCGATCCGCTCGGCCGCTCCGTACTGGTTGGGCAGGTCGATCGACCACGACGCCGGCCGCGGGGACGTGCCCGCGCGGTTCGTGCCCAGTGGCACCCGGCTCATCGCCTCGACCCCGCACGCGACGCCCACCTCGATGGCGTCCGCCGCGATCAGGCCCGCGACCAGGTGGGTCGCCTGCTGCGCCGAGCCGCACTGGGCGTCGATCGTCGTCGCGCCCGCCGTCTCCGGGAGTCCCGCGTGCAGCCACGCCGTGCGCGTCACGTTGCCGGACTGCTCGCCGGCCTGCGTGACGCAGCCGCCGATCAGCTGCTCGACCAGGGCCGGGTCGATCCCGGCGCGGTCGAGCAGGGCCAGCTGCGCGGCGCCCAGCAGCTCGGCCGCGTGGAGGCCGGCCAGCAGGCCGCCCCGCTTGCCGATCGGGGTCCGCACGGCTTCGACGATGACCGGCACGCCCATGTCGTCCCTTTCGTCGGGCAACGCTCTTCAGACAGTCAAAAACTAGAACAAGTTATCGTTACGTGCAAGCGTCCCCAGGTTCGACGTGATCTTGATCTTTGCCGACTGAGCATTCGCTCACCTGGCCTCATCGGTAAAGTTAACGGGTTTCACTGAACGTCTTCCGCAAGTGAACACCGTATGCTCTAATCGCTGTTAGAACGTGTTTCAAGGCGAACCGTGGGAGGCAACGTGGCCGCTCCGCTCATCCCCGCCGGTTTCGACTTCACGGACCCGGACCTCTACGCCGAACGGCTGCCGCTGGCGGAGTTCGCTGAGCTCCGGCGCACGGCCCCCGTGTGGTGGAACCCTCAGAAGACCAACACCGCAGGCTTCGGCGACGACGGCTACTGGGTCGTCTCGCGCCACGAAGACGTGAAGGAGGTCTCGCGCGACAGCACGCTCTACTCGTCCAGCGAGAAGACCGCGATCATCCGCTTCGACGAGAGCATGACCGAGGACCGCCTCAACGCGAACCGCCTCGTGCTGCTCAACATGGACGCGCCGCAGCACACGAAGCTGCGGAAGATCGTGTCCAAGGGCTTCACCCCCCGCTCGATCGCGAAGCTCGAGGACACCCTGCGCGACCGCGCGGAGCGGATCGTCTCCGAGGCGCGGAAGAAGGGGTCCGGCGACTTCGTCACCGACGTCGCGTGCGAGCTGCCCCTGCAGGCCATCGCCGAGCTGATCGGCATCCCGCAGGAAGACCGGCTCAAGATCTTCGACTGGTCGAACCAGATGGTCGCCTACGACGACCCGGAGTACGAGGTCGAGCCCCTGGAGGCGTCCACGCAGCTCATCGGCTACGCGTGGAACATGGCCGAGGACCGGCGCAAGTGCCCGATGGACGACATCGTCACGAAGCTGATCCAGGCCGACGTCGACGGTGAGGCGCTCGGCTCGGACGAGTTCGGCTTCTTCGTCATCCTGCTCGCGGTGGCCGGCAACGAGACCACGCGCAACGCCATCACGCACGGCATGAAGGCGTTCCTCGACCACCCGGACCAGTGGGAGCTCTTCAAGGAGCAGCGGCCGAAGACGGCGCCGGACGAGATCGTCCGCTGGGCCACCCCGGTGGTCGCGTTCCAGCGCACCGCCACCCGCGACACCGAACTGGGCGGCGCGCACATCCGCAAGGGCGACCGCGTCGGCATGTTCTACAGCTCCGCCAACTTCGACCACGAGGTCTTCGCGGACCCGGAGAAGTTCGACATCCTCCGCGAAGACAACCCGCACGTCGGCTTCGGCGGCACGGGTTCGCACTACTGCATCGGCGCCAACCTGGCGCGGCTGGAGATCGACCTGATCTTCAACGCGATCGCGGACGTGATGCCGGCGATCACCGAGGCGGCGCCCCCGGTGCGGCTGCGGTCCAGCTGGCTCAACGGGATCAAGCACTACCCGGTTCGCTACGCCTGAGGAATTCGAGGACCCGCCGCCAGGTGAGCCCGGCGGCGGGTTCGTCGTGCTCGGGGCCGCCGGAGTTGGCGTAGAGGTGGCCGATGCCCGGGTAGCGGAACACCTCCGCGCCGGCGGCGGTCCGGGCCCAGCCGGCCAGTGCTTCCGACACGCCGGGCGCGGACGAGTCGCCTGCCTGAGTTCGTGCGGCCGCCTGCGCGGCATCGGGACCTTTTTCGTGAACCGGGCGTCGACGGACAACGATACCGGCCGGGGGTGACATCATGAAGCGATGTCCCCCCGCGCGACCGTCGACGTCGAGTTCTCCGTCCGGGTCACCGAGCCCGGTCTCGCCGCGATCTCGGTCGCCGCCGCGCACGCGGACACCGAGGAGCTCACCGTTTCCTGGCACGGCGAAAGCGAGGTCGCCGAGTTCGAGCACGGGACCCGCGCCGAGGTCTTCGAGCTGCCCGCCGGGGAGCACCGCATCACCTACCACGCCGAGCGGGCCGTCACCGACGGTGAACCGGAGCCGGTGACGCTCGTCGAGCGCGCCGTCTTCACGCGGCCGAGCCGGTACTGCCCGTCCGACCGGATCGCCGGGCTGGTGCCGCCGGAGCTGTTTTCCCTCCGGAGCACCAAGAAACAGGTCGACACGATCGTCCGCAACGTCCACGAGCGACTGTCCTACGTGGTCGGTTCCAGCCGCCCGAACACCGACGCGGTCGACACGCTCCTCGCCGGGGAGGGCGTCTGCCGCGACTTCGCGCACGTCTGCATCACCCTGTGCCGGTTCCTCGACATCCCCGCGCGCTACGTCGGCGTCTACGCGCCCGGACTGTCCCCGATGGACTTCCACGCCGTCTTCGAGGCCGGGATCGACGGGCACTGGTACGTCTTCGACGCCACCCACCTGGCGCCGCGCCAGACGATGTTGCGCATCTCCACCGGCCGTGACGCCGCGGACACGTCGTTCCTCGCCACCCTCGGCTGCGAGCTCGACTTCCTGGGCAGCACGGTGTTCGCGACGACGGACACCGCGCTGCCCCAGGACGACTGGCAAGAGCTGGTCGTCCTGGGCTGATCCGATCGGATGGTCCGACCGCGTGTTGTCTGCGCGAAGTGGCCTTCAGCTGGGTAGACAGTGTCCGTGAAGAGTTCCCCCAAGGCCCCGAGCCCCTGGGCGCGGGCCCGTGCCCGGTACCGGTGGCTGGACCACATCGCCCGCGCGACCAACCGCTACATCGAGTGCGGCGGCTACCACTACGTCGCCTCGATCACCTACTTCAGCCTGCTGTCGCTGGTGCCGCTGCTGATGGTCGCGTCGTCGGTCGCCGGGTTCGTGCTGGCCAGCCAGCCGCACCTGCTCGACACGATGGTCCACGCGATCGTGTCGACGCTGCCCGGCGGGCTCGGCGACAAGGCCACCGACCTGCTCACGGGGTTCGTCGAGCAGCGCACCAGCGTCGGCGCGTTCGGTCTGGTCATCGGCCTCTACTCGGGCTGGAACTGGATGAACGCGCTGCGGGACTCGCTGACCGCGCTGTGGGGGCAGAACCGCTCCGACCAGCCGCTGTACCGGCTCATCGCCGTCGACCTGCTCGCGCTGCTCGGCCTGAGCGCGGCGCTGCTCGTGTCGTTCACGCTCACCCTGTCCGGGACCGCGCTCGGCGGCTACCTGCTGCGGCTGGCCGGGCTGGACGACACGAGCTGGGGCCACCAGCTCGTGTCGGCGTCCTCGGTGCCGCTCTCGCTGGCCGCCGACTGGCTGGTGTTCCTGTGGGTGCTCACGCGGCTGCCGCGGCAGAAGGTGGGCGTGCGCAGCGCCGTGCGGGGCGCGATCGCCCTCGCCGTCGGGTTCGAGGTGCTCAAGCTGGCCGGCGGCATCTACCTCCGGCTGATCGGCGACTCGCCGACCGGCATCGCGTTCGGCTCGGTGATCGGCCTGATCTTCTTCATCTCGCTCGTCGCGCGGCTGCTCGTGTACGTCACGGCGTGGACCGCGACCGGCTCCGACGCGCCGCCGCGGCCGATCCAGCCGCCGGCGCCGGTCGTGCTCGAGCCGGTGGTCGTGGTGGACCCGCCGGTCGCGGTGCCGGCCGCGGTCGGCGTGGTGACCGGGGTGGTCGGGACGTTGCTGGCGCTCAGGTGGCGGCGTTCGCGAGACTGAAGAGCCGCATGAGCTGGTGGTCGATCAGCGCGATCGCCGCTTCCGGGGTGCGCTGGCCCAGGACGATGCTGGTCTGCAGGCCGTCGACGCTCGACAGGAGCAGCTCGGCCTCCGGCACCAGCTCGAGATCCGGCGCCACTTCGCCGCGGTCGCGGCCCAGCGCCAGCAGGTCCGCGGTCAGCCGTTCCAGGTCGGGGGGCGTGGCGCTGAACGCCGACGCCAGCCCGGGGTCCGAAAGGGACCGGACGAAGTAGGCGAGGTGGACGAGGTAGCGCGTGCGGCGCCCGTCGTCCACCGGCAGCATCCCGACGAGCAGCGCGCGCAGCACCTCGCGCGGGGTCGCGTCCTCGTCGGGGCCGATGCCCGCGCGGGCCGTCTCCCCGGCGTCGGCGTTGAGGATTTCGAGCGCGCCGAGCAGCAGGTCGTCCCGCGTGCCGAAGTAGTACTGGACGAGCCGCAATGAGACCCCGGCCTCGGCCGCGACCTTGCGCAGGGACACGTCTTCGAGCCCGCGCGCGCTCGCGATCCGCCAGACGGCTTCCGCGATCTGGCGGCGGCGCTGCTCGTGGTCGGCGAGTCTCGGCATGGTGGGTCGAGCGTATCAACGCGGCTTGTCGGCGCCGACGACCCACATCGAGAAGTACTGCGACCCGCCGCCGTAGGCGTGCCCGACCGCGATGCGCGCGCCGTCCACCTGGTAGTCCCCGGCGCGGCCCATGACCTGCTTCGCGGCTTCGGAGAAGCGAAGCATGCCGGACGCGCCGATCGGGTTGGACGAGAGCACCCCGCCGGACGGGTTCACCGGCAGCCGCCCGCCGATCGCCGTCTCGCCGGCCTCGGTGACCTTCCAGCCCTCGCCTTCGGGCGCGAAACCCAGGTTCTCCAGCCACATCGGCTCGAACCACGAGAACGGCACGTAGATCTCGGCGACGTCCACTTCGGACATCGGGTCCTTGATGCCGGCCTCGGCCCACAACGCTGCCGCGGCGTCGCGCCCGGCCTGCGGGTTGACCTGGTCACGGCCGGCGAACGTCGTCGGCTCGGTCCGCATCGCCGTCGCGTGGATCCACGCGGCGCCGCCCTCGACGACGTCCCCGGCGGCCTCGTCGCCGAGCACCATCGCGCACGCGCCGTCGGACGACGGGCACGTCTCGTCGTAGCGGATCGGGTCCCACAGCATCTGCGACTTCTGCACCGACTCGACGGTGATGTCGGCCTGCCGCAAGTGCGCGAAGGGATTCAGGGCGCCGTTGCGCCGATCTTTCGCCGCGACGATCGCGCCGACGTGGTCGGGCGCGCCCGAGCGGCGGATGTAGGAGCGCACGTGCGGGGCGAAGTAGCCGCCCGCGCCGGCGCCGACCGGCATCTGGAACGGCGGCAGGATCGACAGGCCCCACATCGCGTTCGACTCGGACTGCTTCTCGTAGGCCACGGTCAGCACCCGGCGGTGCACGCCGGACTGGACGAGCGAGGCCGCGACCAGCGCCGTCGACCCGCCGACCGAACCGGCGGTGTGCACGCGCAGCAACGGTTTCCCCGTCGCGCCGAGTGCGTCGGCGAGGAAGAGCTCGGGCATCATCACGCCCTCGAACAGGTCCGGCGCCTTGCCGAGCACGACGGCGTCGATGTCGGCCCAGCCGACCTGGGCGTCGGCCATCGCGCGGTCGATCGCTTCGCGGAGCAGGCCCGGCATCGAGACGTCCTGCCGCTTGGCGCGGTGGTGCGTCTGGCCGGTGCCGAGCACGGCGGTGAGCTGCTTGGTCATCGGGCCTCCAGCACGGTCACCAGGTTCTGTTGCAGGGCCGGGCCGCTCGTCGCGTGCGCCACGGCCTTGCGGGATTCGCCGCTGTGGATCCGGGTCGCCGCCTCACCGATGCGGGCGAGGCCGGCGGAGAACATCGGGTTGGCGGCCAGCGCCCCGCCCGAGGGGTTGATCTTCACGGTGTCGTCGAGCTTCAGCGCCGTCCGCAGGATCAGCTCCTGGTGTGTGAACGGCGCGTGCAGCTCGGCGAGGTCGACGCCGTCGAGGTCCAGGGCCCGCCCCGCGATCTCGGTGGACGGGCTGCGCGTGAGGTCGCGGGCGCCGAGGACGGGGGAGTCGACGCGGTGCTCGATGCCCTGGATCACGGCGGGGTGCTCGACGATGTCGCGTGCGCGTTCCACAGTGGACAGGACGATCACCGCGGCGCCGTCGGTGATCGGCGCGATGTCGTGCCGCCGCAACGGATCCGCGAGGTAGGGCGTGTCGAGCAGCTCGCTGACGTCCTTGCCGGTGCCCCGGGCGGCGACCTCGGCGAGGTCCTTTTCGGACCAGAGGCCGGCTTCCAGGCCCAGCCGCGCCTGGATCCCGGCGATCGAGACCGAGTCCGGCCACAACGGCGTGACGACGTACGGGTCGAGCTGCAGGGCGAGCACCCGGCGCAGCTGCCCGGCGCTGGACTTGCCGAAGCCGTAGACGAGCGCGGTCTCGACCTCGCCCATCTTGATCTTCAGCCAGGCCTCGTAGAGCGCCCAGGCGGCGTCCATCTCGACGTGCGACTCGTGGATCGGCGGGAACGCGCCGATCGCGTCGACCGCGGCGATGAACGAGAAGGCCCGGCCCGCCAGGTAGTCCGACGAGCCGGAACACCAGAAGCCGATGTCCTGTTTGGACAGTCCGGTCTTTTCGAAGACCTCGGCGAAGATCGGGACGAGCATCTCCACGCCGTTGGTGGTGCCCGGGGTCTCGCGGACGTTGGGGGCCTTCGCGAAGCCCGCGATCGCGACGTCTGGCATCAGGACCTCACAGGTGGTGGGCGAAGGTTTCGTAGGCCGCGTCCGGCTCGCCGGTCGGCTCGAAGTGGTCGATGTTCTCCAGCGACGTCCACCACTCGTCGCGGGGTTTCCAGGCGGCGCGCACGCGCATGCCCATCTTGACGTCTTCGGCGGCGCAGCCGAGGACCAGGTGGAGGAACGCGATGTCGGCGCCGTCGAGCAGGATGTACGCGGCGACGTACGGCGGCTTGAGCCGCTGGCCGAGGAACGGGACGTTGACGATGCAGAACGTCGTCACGATGCCGGTGTCGGGCAGCTCGACCTCGTCGGTCGTGGGGACGCCGTCGGTCGGGCAGGCGCCGCGCGGCGGGATGTAGACCTTCTCGCAGGCGGGGCAGCGCTGGCCGATCAGCTTGCCCTCGGCGAGCCCGCGCAGGTAGCGGCTCTCCTCGGGGGACGCGGAGTGCTGGTACTTGAGGTGGACGGGCGTGATGACCACGCTGACCGGAGCGCCTTCCTCGCGCTCGGCGACCGGGGGAGCGGGCTCGGTCGGCGTGGTGTCCTCGGCGCCGGCCGGGAGGAAGTAGGCGATGTCGCGGATGTGCCCGACGGTCTCCCCGGCCCACTTGACCCGGACGCGCTGTCCACTGTGGATGTTCCCGGGCTCGCCGGCGTCGACGGCGTGGAGCATCGCGGTGTCGGCGCCGTCGAGCCGCACGAGCGCCCAGGCGAACGGCCGGCTCAGCGGCTGCCCGTCGAGCGGCTCGGGGCACCAGGACCACGAGACGACGGTGCCCTCTTCGGCCACCGGGACGAACTCGCTGAGCTGTTCGGCGGTGACGGGGTCGTACTCGACGGGCGGAACGTGCACGCGGCCGTCACTGCCCCGGATGCCTTCGATGCGGCGTTCGCGGAGCGCGTTCACGAACCGGCCGAGAACGGGCCCGGTGGAGCGCGTGTAGTCAAAGCCGACGTTGAGGGGTGCCGCCAGTGGTGTCTCGGTCACGCCTTGAGTGAAACACGTTCTCGTTCTGGCGGCAAGATCCAGCGCACTGCATGTGTAACGCGTTCTAGATCTGCCCTGGTTGCGCACTCGCTCGCTGCTGGACGAGCATCGCCACGCCGGCCAGGATCCGGTCGAGGCTGAACGCGTGGTTCAGCTGCCGTTCCTTCTCGGCGAGCCGGCCGAGCAGGGTGCTGTAGGCGGCGATCGACTCGCCGGACGCGGCCGCACCGAGGTCGGTCGCCGGCCGTCGCCGGGCTCGTCGAGTTCGGCGGGCGAGGCCTTCGGTCTCGGCCGGCTCTACGGCCGCGCGCACGATGGCCGGCACGCTCGGCCTCGGCTTCGGCCTCGGTTCCGGCTCGCCGTCCCGTTCCCGGAGCAGGGCCGATGAGGGTGGCAGCTCGTCGTTCATCGTCGACGGGGACGAGCCGGTACGGGCCTGAGGGTCAGCGGCCGCGGAACTCCGGCTTCCGCTTCTCCGAGAACGCCTTCGGCCCTTCCTTCGCGTCCTCCGACGCGAAGACCTCGATCCCGTACTGCGAGTCGAGCTTGAAGGCCTCCTCCTCGTGGAGACCCTCGGTGTCCCGGATCGTCCGCAGGATGGCCCGCACGGCGACCGGCCCGTTCGCGTTCACCAGGGAAGCCAGCTCCAAAGCCTTCCCGAGCGCCGTCCCGTCCGGCACCACGTGCCCGATCAGGCCGATCGCCAACGCCTCCGAAGCGGACAGGTGACGCCCCGTCAGCAGGATGTCCGCCGCGACCGTGTACGGGATCTGACGCGGCAGCCGCACCGCCGACCCGCCCATCGGGAACAGGCCCCAGCGCGCCTCCGACACCCCGAAGCGGGCCGAAGCTCCCGCCACCCGGATGTCGGTCCCCTGGAGGATCTCCGTCCCGCCCGCGATCGCCGGCCCCTCGACCGCCGCGATCAGCGGCTTCGTCAGGCGACGCCCCTTCAAGAGCCCGGGGATGTGCGAAGGGTCGAACTTGCCCGACGCGAACGACTCCGACGGCGAGTTCCGGGACATCGACTTCAGGTCCGCGCCCGCGCAGAACGCGCCGCCCGCGCCGGTCAGGACGCAGCTGCGGATCGAGTCGTCGGAGTCCACGCGGTCCCAGGCCTCGACCATGATCGACATCATCTCGCCGGTGATCGCGTTGCGGGCCTCGGGCCGGTTCATCGTGACGACGAGGGTCTGGCCCTCCTGTGAGACCAGCGCGTGCGGTTCACCCACGGAAACCTCCTGAAGGAGCAGTGCCATTGCCCAGAACGATAACATGTTCTACTTTGAGGACGTGGCACTCAACATCGCGGATCTTCTGGAGCACGCCGTCGACGCCGTGCCGGAGCGCGTCGCGGTCGTGTGCGGCGACCGGCAGGTCACCTTCGCCGGGTTGGAGGCGCGGGCCAACCGGCTCGCCCACCACCTCGCCGCGCACGGCGTGGGACGCGGGTCCCACATCGGGGTCTATTCCCGCAACTCGATCGAGGCCTTGGAGGCGATGATCGCCGCGTACAAGCTGCGCGCGATCGCCGTCAACGTCAACTACCGCTATGTGCACGGCGAGCTCGTCTACCTCTTCAACGACGCCGATCTCGCCGCCCTCGTGCACGAGCGGAGTTACGCCGACAAGGTGAGAGCCGTCCTGCCCGAGGCGCCGAAATTGAAACACGTTGTCGTCGTCGAGGACGGCAGCGACGGCGACTTCGAGAGCTACGGCGGCGTCGAATACGAAGCCGCGCTCGAGGCCCAGTCGCCCGAGCGCGACTTCGAAGAGCGCAGCAACGACGACCTCTACATCCTCTACACCGGCGGTACCACGGGCTACCCGAAGGGCGTGCTCTGGCGCCACGAGGACATCTGGCGCGCGCTCGGCGGCGGGATCAACTTCGTCACCGGCGAGTACGTCCCGGACGAGTGGACGCTCGCCGAGCAGGGCAAGGCCGGGAGCCTGACCCGGCTGCCCGCCGCGCCGCTGATCCACGGCGCCGCGCAGTGGGCCGCGTTCGGTGCCCTGTTCACCGGCAGCCCGGTGGTCTTCGTGCCGCGCTTCGAAGCCCACGACATCTGGAAGGCCGTGCAGGAGCACAAGGTCCAGGTCCTCACGATCGTCGGCGACGCGATGGCGCGGCCGCTGATCGAGGCGTTCCGCGAGGGCGACTACGACGCTTCGTCGCTCGTCGCGGTGTCGAGCCACGCCGCGCTGTTCTCGCAGTCAGTGAAGCAGGAGTTCGTCGAGCTCGTGCCGAACGCCGTCATCACCGACGCGATCGGCTCGTCGGAAAGCGGCTTCACCGGGATCGGCATGGTGGCCAAGGGATCCGACCACAGCGCCGGCCCGCGCGTCAGCTTCGGCAAGGACGCCATCCTGCTCGACGACGACGGCAACCTCGTCGAGCCGAAGGCGGGCGCGATCGGGCTGATCGGCCGCCGCGGGCACGTCCCGCTCGGCTACTACGGCGATCCCGAGAAGAGCAAGACGATCTTCGTCGACATCGACGGCGTCCGGTACGTCGTCCCCGGCGACTACGCGCGCTACGAGGAGGACGGCACGGTCACCCTGCTCGGCCGCGGCTCCCAGTGCGTCAACACCGGCGGCGAGAAGGTCTACCCGGAGGAGGTCGAAGGGGCGCTCAAGTCGCACCCGGACGTCTTCGACGCGCTCGTCATCGGGATCCCGGACGAGCGGACCGGCCAGCGCGTCGCCGCCGTCGTCCAGCTCCGCGAGGGCGCCGAAGCCGACCTCGCCGGGATCGAGCGGCACGTCCGGGGCGAGGTCGCCGGGTACAAGGTGCCGCGCACGGTCTGGCTGGCCGACGAGATCGGCCGCTCGCCCAGCGGCAAGCCGGACTACCCGTGGGCCCAGCGCTACGCCGCCGACCACGAACCGGCCGCGGCCCAGCCCGTCTAGGAGGACATCACCAGTGCGGACTTCCCTGTGCGACCGGCTCGGCATCGACCTGCCGATCATCGGGTTCACGCCGTCGGAGCACGTCGCCGCGGCACTCAGCCGCGCCGGCGGGCTCGGCGTGCTCGGCTGCGTCCGGTTCAACGACGCCGCCGAGCTCGACCGGGTGCTCACCTGGATGGACGAGAACACCGGCGGGAAGCCCTACGGCGTCGACATCGTGATGCCGGCGAAGATCCCGGCCGAGGGCACCCAGGTCGACCTCTCGAAGCACATCCCGGAGGGGCACCGCGCGTTCGTCGACAAGGTGCTGCGCGATCTTTCGGTGCCGCCGCTGCCGGACGACACCGACGAACGCGCGGGGGTGCTCGGCTGGCTGCACTCGGTGGCCCGCTCGCACGTCGAGGTCGCGCTGAACCACCCGATCAAGCTGATCGCCAACGCGCTCGGCTCGCCGCCCGCCGACGTCATCGGGCAGTGCCACGACCGGGGCGTCCCGGTCGCGGCGCTCGCCGGCAAGGCCGAGCACGCGGTCCGGCACATCGAGAACGGCGTCGACTTCGTGGTCGCGCAGGGCTACGAAGCCGGCGGGCACACCGGCGAGATCGCGTCCATGGTGCTGGTGCCGGAGATCGTCGACGCGGTCGACGTCCCGGTGCTCGCCGCGGGCGGGATCGGGTCCGGGCGGCAGGTGGCCGCGGCGCTCGCGCTCGGCGCGTCCGGCGTCTGGATGGGCTCGATGTGGCTCGCCACCGAGGAGTACCTGCAGACCATGGGCGAGTCCGTGGCGATGCAGCAGGCACTGGTCGGCGCGACGTCGTCGGACACCGTCCGGACGCGGATCTACACCGGCAAGCCGGCGCGGCTGCTGAAGACCCGCTGGACGGAGGCGTGGGCCGCGGCGGACGCTCCCGAGCCGTTGCCGATGCCGCTGCAGAACCTGCTGGTTTCCCACGCCCACAACCGGATCCACGCGGCGAACGACCCGAGCGTGGTGTCGATGCCGGTCGGGCAGATCGTCGGCCGGATGAACGCGGTCCGCCCGGTCGCCGACGTCGTCGCGGACCTGGTGGCCGGCTACGAAGAAGCACTGTCCCGGTTGGACAAGACACGCTGAAGGGGGCCCGCCGCGGCGGGCCCCCTCTTCGCGGAAGCGGTTACAGACCGGCGGCGGCCGCGGCGATCTTCGACGCGAACGTGCTCACCTCGGTGTAGACGCCGGGGGCGTGCGGCCGGGCGCAGCCGTCACCCCAGGAGACGATGCCGACCTGGATCCAGGCGTTGGCGTTGTCGCGGCGGAACATCGGGCCACCGGAGTCGCCCTGGCAGGTGTCGACGCCGCCCGCGGTCAGGTTGCCGGCGCAGATCTCGGCGCTCGGGATGAGGTCGGGGTAGCTGCCGCCCTGGGCCTGGCAGGTGGAGTCGGCCACGAACGGGACGGTCGCCTTCAGCAGGTACCGCTGCTGCGCGCCGCCTTCGCGGGCCGCGCCCCAGCCGGCCACGGTGAACGTGCCGGTGTTGTAGGTCGACGTCGTCGCGATCGGCAGCGTCGAGAGGCCGGTGACCGGGCTCGCGAGCTTGATCAGCGCCCAGTCGCCGCCGGTCGAGGTGCCGTAGGTGGGGGACTGGTAGACGTAGGTCGACTTGATCTTCTTGGCGCTCGTGCTCTGCAGGTCGACCACGCCGACGGTCGCCGTGATCGAGGTGTTCGACCCCGTCCGGCTGACGCAGTGGGCGGCCGTCAGGACGATCTGGTTGGTGTAGAGCGCGCCGCCGCAGCCCATCGACAGCCGGACCATGAACGGGAACTCGCCCTGGGCGGCCCGGGTCCCGCCGACGACGTCGGTGGACGGTGGCTGGGCCGCGATCGCGGGGGTGGCGAACGACGCGGCCGCGGCGACCGCGGCCACCGCGGTGGTGACGTTTCTGAGCAGGGTGAACCAGCGCTTGGGAGCCAAGGGGATCAGTCCTTCCAGTGTCCACAGTGGAAGCCGTTGCCGTCAGCGGCCCCATGACTACACCAGGTGGTCACATACCCGGACAACCGACTTTCTTCGGATGTTTCGGGCGGTTGGGTGATTTCTCACCGGCGGATCCGACGAACGCCGTAGGCCGATGGGCCCAGCAACAGGGCACGGCGGCCGCCGCGCACGCGAGGACGGTCGGCGTCATCGTGGCGCGGCTTGCCGTCTTCCCGGGAATTCACCGAGCCTTTCCCGGCCGTAAAGGGAGGTTCCGCCGGAATTCGAAGGAATCGCGGCCGATCGCGCGGAAGATGTCGCATTATCGAGCCCGGACCGGGGGAAAGGCATCCGGGTGATCCTCCGTGTCCCGCGCCACAGCGAACCGTGGTGGTCGGGGAAACGAATAGGGTCGGGTGCGTGCCCGCCCCTTCGCGTCATTACCGCCTGTCCGCCGACGGTCCCGTTCTCGACGGGATTCCCGAGCACGGCCGTGTCCCGCGTTACTACGCGGTCAAGGTCGAACTGCTGGCGGTGATCGCGGAGCTCGGTGAAGGATCGGTGCTGCCCACCGAACGGGAGCTGTGCGAGCGCTTCGAGGTGTCGCGGGCGACCGTCCGGCAGGCGGTCAGTGAGCTCGTGCTCGAGGGCAGGCTCAGCCGGCGGCAGGGGAGCGGCACGTTCGTCGCCGGCCCGAAGCTGGTGCAGCCGCTGGCCCTGGTGAGCTACACCGAGGGGCTGCGGCGCCAGGGCATCCGGCCGGGCCGCACGGTGATCACGCTGGAGCGGCGCCTGGCCGGCAGCGCACTGGCCGCCGACCTGCAGGTCACCTCCGACGCCGAGGTGATCCACATCGAGCGGGTGCTACTGGCCGACGAGGAGCGCGTCGGCCTGGAGTCGACATATCTCCTGGCCGAGCGGTTCCCGACGCTGATGGAGGAGTTCGACCCCGGGCAGTCGCTGTACGCGTGCCTGCGGGACCGGCTCGGCGTGGTGTTCGACGGTGCCGAGGAGCGCGTCGAGACGGTGCTGGCGACCCCGCGCGAGGCCCTGCTCATCGGGACCAACCCGGCCCTGCCGATGCTGCTGATGCACCGCATCTCCTGGGGCCCGGACGGCGCGCCGTTCGAGCGGGTGCGCTCGCTGTACCGGGGTGACCGGCTCAGCTTCGTGACCCGCCTCGGCCGCGCCTGACTGTCACGTTCTCCAGAACGTCCTCGTTCCTCCCGCACCAGTCGAAAAGGGAGGACGTCATGAACGTCGCACTGTGGGTCGGTCAGGTGCTGCTGGCCGCGATCTTCGCCCTGTCGGGTGCGCTGAAGTCGACGATGTCGCGGCAGCGGATGCTCGAAACGGGCCAGACGGGCGCGGCGGCCTACCCGCTGCCGGTGGTCCGGTTCACCGCGATCTGCGAGCTCGTCGCCGTGGTGGGGTTGATCCTGCCGGTGCTGCTGGGCGTCGCGCCGGCGCTCACCGGCTGGGCGGCCGTGGGGCTGGCGGTGGTGATGGTGGGCGCGATGGCGATGCACGGCCGCCTGGCGGTCGTCGGGCACAAGCCGGCGGAGTGGCGCAACGTCGGGGTCAACAGCCTGATCTTCGCGGTGTGCGTGTTCGTCGCCGCCGGGCGGCTTTGACAGCGGGATGCAACCGGACGGGGGTCTGCTCCGTCTGGCAGGTATGCGCACAGTGCTGGGTACGGGTCTGCTGCTCCTCACGCTGACGGCCTGCGGGGCGGCGAACACGGCCGCGCCCGCGGGGAGCAGTACCGGGCCGGAGACGCCGACGACGTCGTCCCCTTCGTCCCCGGTGCCCGGTTCGCCCACGGCCGCGCCGCCGCCGTCGCAGACGGTCGGCCGCCCGACGCAGGGCATCGCCCCGGGCGACGACGTCATCGCCGAAACCCAGGTCGACGCGCGCGGGCTGCCCGAGGGCTACCCCCGCAGCCTCACGCGGAGCACCGACGGCAAGACGCTGATCCTCCAGGCGGAGGAGGGCGGGTGCCGCCGCATCTCGGCCCACGTCGGCGACCAGACTCCGCAGCAGGTGGTCGTGCTGGTCGCCGTCACCACGGCGAAGAAGGGCCAGATGTGCCCGGACTACATCAAGGAGATCAGTCTCCCGCTGGCCTTGGCCGCACCGCTCGGAACCCGCACCGTGGTGCTCCGGCAGGGCTGAAGCGCCGCACCGACGCTGGGAGGGTGACCGCGGGTCACCCTCCCAGACCATGTCCGGACCAGGACCTCACCACCCCGGCCGGATCGATCTTCCGTGCAACCCTCCGCCGCCCCCGTTCCGTCTTCGGGACATGAGGTACTTAGCGAAGGTGGCCGGGACAGGCGCGATCCTGCTGATGGTGACGGCCTGCGCCGGCCAGAACGTGCCCATCAGCCAGCCCGCCGCCGGGGGGACCTCCACGGACCCCACCGGCAGCGTGTCGACGTCGCCGACGGCGCCGAGCGAGTCGGTGCAGCCGGCACCGCCGTCGGCGAACCCGCCGGGCAAACCCCGGCTGACCGTGCCCGAGGGCAGTACCCCGGTGCCGCCGGACAAGGTCGACGCCGCCGCGCTGCCCAAGAACTACCCGCACGAGGTGTGGACGTCCAACGGCGGCACCATCCTCAACATCCGCGCCCAGGAGGGCGGCTGTGGTCACGCGCTCGGTGAGGCGAGTGAACAGGCGGGCGACCACGTCGTCGTCAACCTGAGCGAGACCAAGGCCCAGACCGGCCAGATGTGCACGATGGACATCCGGTACCCGGTCATCTCGGTCGCCCTGGCCGCGCCGCTGGACCAGCGCACCGTCGTGCTGAAGACCACGCCGCAGAAGTGATCACCCTGGCTTAGGCTCGGGTGATGGGAAGCCGCCAGGTCTCACGCACCGCGATCGTCGCCACGACCCCGGAGAAGATCTTCGGGCTCCTCGCCGATCCGGCCCAGCACCCGCTCATCGACGGATCCGGCACGGTCCGGGCCGCCCAGTCCGGCGGCCCGGACCGGCTGACGCTCGGTGCCAAGTTCGGCATGGACATGAAGATGGGCGCGTCGTACAAGATCCTCAACACCGTGGTCGAGTTCGAAGAGGGCAGGCTGATCGCCTGGCGCCACTTCAACGGGCACCGCTGGCGCTGGCGCCTCGAACCCGTCGACGGTGGCACCGAGGTCACCGAGACGTTCGACTGGTCGACGGCGAAGTTCCCGCTCGCGATCAGCCTCAGCCCGTTCCCGCGCAAGAACGCCGACGGCATCGAGAAGACCCTGGCCCGGCTCGGGGAGCTGTTCCCGGCTTGACGACGGCCTCGCCGCGGCCGGTGCGACGGCGGGTGGTCCTCGCGATCTGCTGCCTGAGCCTGTTCATCGTCGGGCTCGACAACACGATCGTGAACCTCGCGCTGCCGTCGATCCGCCACGAGTTCGGCGCGTCGGTCTCGAGTCTGCAGTGGACGATCGACGCGTACACGCTCGTGCTGGCGAGCCTGCTCATGCTGTCCGGCTCCACCGCCGACCGGATCGGCCGGCGCCGGACGTTCCAGACCGGGCTCGCGCTGTTCAGCCTCGGCTCGTTGCTCTGCGGGCTCGCGCCGAACGTCGGCCTGCTGGTCGCCTTCCGCGCGCTGCAGGCGATCGGCGGGTCGATGCTCAACCCGGTCGCGCTGTCCATCGTCGCCAACGTCTTCACCGAACCCCGTGACCGCGCCCGCGCGATCGGCGTCTGGGCGGGGGTGAACGGGCTGAGCCTGGCGGTGGGGCCGGTCCTCGGCGGCGTGCTCGTCGCCTGGGCGGGCTGGCGCTCGATCTTCTGGATCAACGTCCCGGTCGGCGTCGCCGCGATCGTGCTGACGGCCCTGTTCGTCCCGGAGTCCCGCGCCCCGCGCCCGCGCCGCCTCGACCCGGTGGGGCAGCTGCTGGTGATCGTCCTGCTGGCCTCGCTCACCTACGGGATCATCGAAGGCCGCGGTTCGGGCGCGCCGGTGATGGTGGGCTGCTTCCTGATCGCCGCGGCGGCGCTGGCGGTGCTGCTGCCGTACGAGCGACGGCGCCGGGACCCGTTGCTGGAGCTCAGGTTCTTCCGCAGCGTCCCCTTCTCGGGCGCGACGCTCACCGCGGTCGCCGGGTTCGCCGCGCTGTCGGGCTTCCTCTTCCTCACCACGCTCTACCTCCAGGAGACACGCGGCTTTTCGGTGCTGCACGCGGGGTTGCTGACCCTGCCGATGGCGGTGCTGACCGCGGTGGGCGCGCCGCTGTCGGGCCGGATGACCGGGATCCGGGGCCCGCGACTGCCCTTGCTGGTGGCCGGCGCCGGGATCGCCGCGTCCGGCGTCGTCCTGGCGGGCATCGGCCCGGACACGCCGATTGCGCTGCTGGTGGTGGGTTACGTCTGCTTCGGCATCGGCTACGGCCTGCTCAACGCGCCGATCACGAACGCGGCGGTGTCCGGGATGCCGCGCGAGCAGGCGGGCCTGGCGGCGGCGGTGGCGTCGACGAGCCGCCAGGTGGGGACGTCGCTGGGGGTGGCGGTGGTCGGCGCGGTCGTGGCGGGGAGCGCGGGGACGCCGCCGGGGACGGGCCGGGTGGTGTGGGCGATCGTCGCGGGCTGCGGGGTGCTGGTGTTCCTGCTGGGGCTGGTGACGACGGGCCGCTGGGCCACGGCGACCGCGGCGCGCGTGAATGGTCCGGACCATGACGACACTCCGGTGGCCTGACCACCGCGCGATCCGCTGCTGAGCGCCGCTTGTCCGACCAGTGGTCCGGACCACCCCGGCCGGTCGGTGTCGAAGTCGTCGAAAAGTCTTTTGAAATCTCGGTGAACCGCCGCTGTTACCGAGCCGTATCCATCAGTGAGGTGGTGATCAGAGAGGAGGGGCCCATGCCCCGCTTGAGTAGTGGTCGGCACCGCAAGCAGGCGACGGTCGGTCTGGCCGCGTTGCTGGGGGTCGCGGGTGTCACCGCGACCGCCATCGCGCTGAGCAGCCCGGCGGGCAACGCCGCCGAAGCGCCCAAGGAGAACTGCGGGGGGCTCGACACCGCGCTGCAGAACAACCTGAACTTCATCGCGGGCCAGCAGGCGGCCCCGGACGCGCAGTCGGCCGCGCGGATCGCCAACCGGCAGGCGGTGGTCGACCTGATCCAGCAGCGGCGGCAGGTCGCGGGCTGCACGGCGAACGTCGCGGCGAACAACGGCCAGGCCGCGCAGGCCCCGGCCCAGCAGGCACCGGCCGCCCAGGCCCCGGCGCAGCAGGCGCCCGCGCAGCAGAACCAGAACCAGAACCAGGCCGGGGCGAACACCGGCGACCAGGGCGCGACCGGCGACGTCGTGTGCGCCGGCTCCACCGTGACGCTCTCGGGCGAGGGTGGCGCGCCGGCCGCGTCGAGCAACCAGTTCCCGGCGGGGACGAAGCTGAAGGTGACCAACCTGGACAACTCGAAGTCCACGACGGTCGAGGTGACCTCGGTGTCGGGCAGCTGCACGCTGCTCAACAACGCGGCCTTCGAACAGGTTCGGGAACCCGGAAAGTTCCTCATCCGGCGCGCGCGGATCGAGCGCGTCGGCTGAGGGAGCAGGGAAGAAAGGGGGCACCGGCGGCGGGCCGGTGTCCCCTTCCCTTGTGGGTCAACGGAAGCTGATCTGCAGCACCGGGTCGCCGGTGCTCTCGAAGAAGTCGTTGCCCTTGTCGTCGATGACGATGAAGGCCGGGAAGTCCTCGACCTCGATCTTCCAGACGGCTTCCATGCCGAGCTCGGCGTACTCGAGGACGTCGACCTGCTTGATGCAGTCCTGCGCGAGCCGCGCGGCCGGGCCGCCGATCGAGCCGAGGTAGAACCCGCCGTGCGACTGGCACGCGTTGGTGACCTGCTTCGACCGGTTTCCCTTGGCCAGCATGACGAGTGAGCCGCCGGCGGCCTGGAACTGCTCGACGTAGGAGTCCATCCGCCCGGCCGTCGTCGGCCCGAACGAGCCGGACGCGTAGCCCTCGGGCGTCTTCGCCGGCCCGGCGTAGTAGACCGGGTGGTTCTTCAGGTAGTCCGGCATCTCCTCGCCGGCGTCGAGGCGCTCGGCGATCTTCGCGTGCGCGATGTCGCGGGCGACGACCAGCGGCCCGGTGAGCGAAAGCCGCGTCTTGACCGGCAGCTGCGAGAGCTGGGCGCGGATCTCGGCCATCGGCCGGTTGAGGTCGACGCTCACGACGTCGTCGGAGAGGTCCTCTTCGGTGACGTCGGGGAGGAAGCGGGCCGGGTCGCGCTCGAGCTGCTCGATGAAGACGCCGTCCGCGGTGATCTTCGCCTTGGCCTGGCGGTCGGCGGAGCAGCTCACGGCGACGCCGACCGGACAACTGGCACCGTGCCGAGGGAGCCGGATGACGCGGACGTCGTGGCAGAAGTACTTGCCGCCGAACTGCGCGCCGATGCCGAACTGGCGGGTCATCTCGAGGACCTGCTGCTCGAGGTCCCGGTCGCGGAAGGCATGGCCCAGCTCGGAACCCTCGGTCGGCAAGTTGTCGAGGTAGCGCGCCGAAGCGAGTTTCGCGACCTTCAAGTTGAACTCGGCCGACATCCCGCCGACGACGATCGCGAGGTGGTACGGCGGGCAGGCGGCGGTGCCGAGGCTGCGCAGCTTCTCGTCGAGGAAGCGCGCGAGCCGCTTCGGGTTCAGGACGGCTTTCGTTTCCTGGTAAAGGAAAGTCTTGTTGGCGCTGCCGCCGCCCTTGGCCATGAAGAGGAACTCGTAGGACGGGTCGTCCTGCCCGTCCTTGTGGTACAGCTCGATCTGCGCCGGCAGGTTGGTCCCGGTGTTGCGCTCATCCCAGAAGGTGACCGGCGCCATCTGCGAGTACCGCAGGTTCAGCTGCTGGTAGGCGTCGAAGATGCCCTGCGAGAGGGCCCGCTCGTCGTCCCCGCCGGTGAGGACGCCCTCGCCGCGCTTCCCGACCACGATGGCGGTGCCGGTGTCCTGGCACATGGGGAGGACCCCGCCGGCCGAGATGGCGGCGTTGCGCAGCAGGTCCATGGCGACGAACCGGTCGTTCCCGGAGGCCTCGGGGTCGTCGACGATGGCCCGCAGCTGCTTCAGGTGTGACGTGCGCAACAGGTGCTGGATGTCGCTGATGGCGGTGCGCGCGAGGGTGGTGAGCGCGGCGGGGTCGACCTTCAGGAACGTCCGCCCGGCGGCTTCGACGGTCTCGACGCCCTCATCGGTGACCAGCCGGTACTCGGTGGTGGTGTCCTTGCCGAGGGGGAGGACTTCGGTGTGCTGAAACGTGGTGGTGGACGGCACTGCCAGGCTCCTTTGCCAGCTCCGGGATCGGTCCACCCTACGGCGGCTCGGCGGCCACGCGGCCGAGGCATCCGCTCACTGTGGGCCACCCCACGCTCGTCCCGCGTTCGGAAGTCGCTCGGTGAACCCCCACCACCCCGAAGCCCCGATTGTGACTACGGCCGGCAGTACCGCGTCAAGGCGGGAAAGATGCCTTGACCCGGCACCGCCGGCCGTGTTCTGGCTTCGGATCGGGGTTGCGGGGAGGTCTGGCTGGGTGGGGTGCGGGTTGTGCCGTTCGCTCGCGTTCGCGTGCGCTCCGGGCTTTTGGTCGGGAGGCCGGGTCCACCCCGACGGACCCGACCTCCCGGGGAGAGCGGCCGGGTGCGTGCACACCCGATCGCGTGGTCTCTGCCCGTCCGCTAAGCCGCTCCACGAATGTGGCGTGACGAAGGTCATAAGTCAACGCGGCCGAACGGGTGTTGGCGAGGGTTTGCTACCCCGGTCCGGTGACCACGAAACCCCGTTTTCGTGGAGAATTTTCCGGGACCGCCACGCAAAACACGGAAGTGCTGGTCGTGGACGTGCGGAAGGGGCGGGTGCCTGGGCACCCGCCCCTTCCGGAACTAACGATCAGCTGGCGTACGCGCGGAGGCGGTCCGCGCGCTCGCCCTGGCGGAGCTTCGACATGACCTCGCGCTCGATCTGGCGGACGCGCTCGCGGGACAGGCCGAAGTGCTTGCCGATCTGGTCGAGCGTGCGGGGCTGGCCGTCGTCGAGGCCGTAGCGGAGCCGGATGACCTGCTGCTCGCGGTCGTCCAGCGTCGACAGGACCCGGCGCAGGTCGTCCTGCAGCAGGCTCGAGATCACGGCGCTCTCGGCGTCCGTTGCCTCGGAGTCCTCGATGAAGTCGCCCAGCGGGGCGTCCTCCTCCGTGCCGACCGGCATGTCCAGGCTTACCGGGTCACGCGAGTGGTCGAGCAGGTCCGAAATCTTGTGCGCCGGGATGCCCGACTCGGCCGCCAGCTCCTCGTGCGTCGCGTCGCGCCCGAGCTGCTGGTGCAGGTCGCGCTTGATGCGGGCCAGCTTGTTGACCTGTTCCACCAGGTGGACCGGGAGCCGGATCGTGCGCCCCTGGTCGGCCATCCCCCTGGTGATGGCCTGGCGGATCCACCAGGTCGCGTAGGTCGAGAACTTGAACCCCTTGGAGTAGTCGAACTTCTCCACCGCGCGGATCAGACCCAGGTTCCCCTCCTGGATCAGGTCGAGCAGCGGCATCCCCCGGCCGGTGTAGCGCTTGGCCAGCGAGACCACCAGTCGGAGGTTGGCCTCCAGCAGGTGGTTCTTGGCCACGTGCCCGTCACGGACCAGGGCGGAGAGCTCCTTGCGGCGCTTCGGGGTGAGGTTCTCCCCGGTGTCCAGCATGTGCTGGGCGAAGACGCCGGCTTCGATGCGCTTGGCGAGCTCGACCTCGTCGGCCGCGGACAGCAGCGCCGTCTTGCCGATACCGTTGAGGTAGACACGCACGAGGTCGGCGGCGGGGCTCGGGGCGTCGAGGTCGCCGTCGGCGAGCGCCCCCACGCTCACCGGCTCCTCGGACACCTGAGCCGGGATGCGCTCGCGAATCCCGCGCGACTCGCGTTCGAGAGTCTGGACTGACATTCTGCCTCCCCGGTCACGGGCTGAACGTGTTGCTGCGGTCGTCCCACCGGGTGCGCACCCGCGGACCGGGGCCTGTGGAGCCCGGTACGCCGGTCCGGCCGGCTTGGCTGGACATCTGTCACAACGCTCCGGGTTTCCAAAACGTTCCCGGCTCGCCTGAAAAGGAGACGGCCGCGGGCGCGCTCCGGTTGCTCCACCATTGCTGAGCTTTTGCTGAGAACAGTCCGTGACCGGGGAACCTGAGAATCCGATGTGAATCGGGTCAGGATGTGAACCGTCCCAGCGTGGTCTAGACCTCTACGAGAACCGTGAACGGACCGTCGTTGACGCTCGAGACCGCCATCATCGCCCCGAAACGGCCCGTCGCGACCGTGGCGCCGCGGCCGCGCAGCTCGGCCACGACGGCGTCCACCAACGGCTCGGCGACCTCCGGCCGGGCGGCCTGCGTCCACGACGGCCGGCGCCCTTTCTTCGTCTCGCCGTAGAGGGTGAACTGGCTCACCACGAGCAGCGGGGCATTCGCCGTGGCGCATGATTCCTCGTCACGCAACACGCGCAGCTCGTGCAATTTGCGCGCCATCACGGCGGCCTTCGCCGCGTCGTCGCCGACGTGGATTCCCAGCAGCACAAGCAGACCCGGTTCGGCGATCGCCCCGACGACCTCGTCCTCGACGGTCACGTCCGCCCGCGTCACGCGGGCCGCGACGGCCCTCACCGGCCCGCCGGAAGGAGCATTCCGTGCCGGACGAGCTCGCGGACGACGGGCAGCGCGGCGGCCGCCAGCTCCTCCGCCGGGAGCCCTTGCGAGAACGCGAGGAGCTCGATCAGGTCCTCCAGGGGCAGCGCGCCGCGGCAGCCGGCCAGCAGCCGCGCGGCCAGGTCGTCGACCTCGTGGTGCCAGCCCGGTCCGTCCGTGCGGTGCAGCCGCCGGACGGTCGTCGCCCAGCCTTCGTCGCCGGGTTCCTCGACGCTTTCCAGCAAAACCGTGTCCGGGACCACAAAACGGACATCGAGCAACGAATCTCCTGATTCCCGCAACCATTCCACGCGGTCGAGCCAGCCGGCCGCTTCCGGGCCCAGCGGGTCGTCGTAGGCCTGGCGGAGGTCCTCGCACACCACGGTCGGGGTGCGCCCGGCCGCGCGCCGCAGCGTGACGAAGCCGAACCCGATGCCCTGGACGTCGTTCGCGGCGAACCAGTCGAGCCACGCCGCCGCCTTCGCCCGGCCCTCCGGCGAGCGCGGGTCGAGGCCCGCGTCCCGCAGCCAGGTGCCGACGTAGAGCGCCGGGTCGGCGATGTCGCGCTGGACGAACCAGGCGTCGGTCTCGGCGGGCAGCCAGCGGCTCACCCGGTCGGCCCAGTCCTCGCGGCCGGTGTGCAGCCAGGAGCCGAGCAGGTGCCCGACGCCGCCGTCGTTGAGGAAGCCGGGCAGCTGCCGGACGACCAGCGCGCTGGCGTCGTCGCCGGCCAGCCCGGAGTCGCGGTAGGTGTAGTCGACGCGGGCCGGGCCGACCACGAACGGCGGGTTGCAGACGATCTGGTCGAACTTCCGCCGCGCGACCGGCGCGAACCACTCGCCGCGCACGAGCTCGACGTCCAGCTCGTTCAGCCGGAACGTCGCCGCGGCCAGCGCCAGAGCCCGCGAAGAGACGTCGGTGGCCGTCACGCGCTGGGCGTGCCGGGTCGCGTGCAGCGCCTGGACACCGTTGCCGGTGCCCACGTCGAGCAGGGTGCCGACGGGACGGCGGCCGGTCGCGCGGATCAGCGACAGCGACGCGTGCCCGACGCCCAGCACGTGGTCCTCGGGCACGGTCCGGCCCAGCACGTCGGCGTCGAGGTCGGACACGACCCACCAGGAGCCGTCATCGTCGCCGTGCGGCCGGATGTCGAGGGCGGCGCGGTAGCCGTCGGCCACCGGGGCGAGCACCCCGGCGGCGACCGCGTCCTCGGGCGCGAGCGGCGCGAAGGCGGCCTTGACCGCGGTCTCCGGCTCGGTCCCGCCCAGCAGGAACAGCCGGACCAGCGTGCCCAGGTCGCCCGCGTCCCGGCTCGCGCGTTCGGCCGGCACCGGCTCGCCGCGCCCCAGCGCCGCCTGCGCGGCTCCGCCGAGGGCGGCCACCACGCCGTCGGCGTCGTAGGACGTGCGCCGGAAGGCCTCGCGCAGCCGCGCGCAGACGTCGTCGGACAGGTCGGGCAGTACGCTTCGCGTGCTCACGGTGGGTAATGCTGCCACGATGGCCCTCGTGACCCTTGAACGCGTCCTCGCCCCGCTCGACGCGGCGCTGCCCGAGCTCGAAGCGCTGTACATCGACTTGCACCGGCACCCCGAGCTGTCCTTCGCCGAGACCCGGACGGCGGCCGAGCTGGCCCGGCGGCTGGAGCGCGACGGCTACGAGGTGCACACCGGCATCGCCGGCACCGGTGTGCTGGGCGTGCTGCGCAACGGCGAGGGCCCGACGGTGCTGCTGCGCGCGGACATCGACGCGCTGCCGGTCGAGGAGAAGACCGGGCTCTCGTACGCGAGCGTCGCCCGCGGCACCGACGAGCACGGCACGGACGTCCCGGTCATGCACGCGTGCGGCCACGACATGCACGCCACCTGGCTCTCCGGTGCCGCGGCGCTGCTCGCGAAGGGCCGCGACACGTGGTCCGGCACGCTTCAGGTGGTCTTCCAGCCGGGCGAGGAGGGCGCGGGCGGCGCGGTCCGGATGGTCCGCGACGGCCTGTTCGACCGCGCCGGGACGCCCGACGTCGTGTTCGGCCAGCACCTGGTGCCCGGCCCGGCCGGCTGGGTGC
The DNA here is from genome assembly GCF_055633615.1 of Amycolatopsis sp. NPDC114505. Classification (NCBI taxonomy): domain Bacteria; kingdom Bacillati; phylum Actinomycetota; class Actinomycetes; order Pseudonocardiales; family Pseudonocardiaceae; genus Amycolatopsis; species Amycolatopsis sp. NPDC114505. The sequence goes on from NZ_JBVKDV010000002.1 coordinate 436,810, forward strand.
TGACCCGGCCCGGCGTGATCATGGCCGCGACCGACACGCTGCGCATCACCCTGCACGGCCGCGGCGGCCACGGGTCACGCCCGGAGACGACCGTCGACCCGGCCGTGCTGGCCGCGTCCGTGGTGCTCAAGCTCCAGACGATCGTCTCGCGCGAGATCGCCGCCACCGACTCCGCGGTGGTCACCGTCGGTTCGCTGCACGTGGGCACCGCGAGCAACGTCATCGCCGACGACGCCGTGCTCGAGGTGAACGTCCGGTCCTTCGACCAGGCCGTCCGCGAACGCGTGCTCGCCGCGGTGGAACGGATCGTCAACGGCGAGGCCGCGACGGCCGGCGCGCCGAAGCCGCCCGAGATCGTCCGGTCCGGTTCGTACCCGATCACCGAAAACGACGAAGCGGTCAACGACGCGCTCACCGAGGTCTTCCGCGGCCACTTCGGCGCCGAGGCGGTGATGCCGGCGCCGCTGGTCACCGGCAGCGAGGACTTCAGCGAGTTCGGCCGCGCGGCCGGCGTCCCGTCGGTGTTCTGGCTGGTCGGCGGCTTCGACGCGGAGACGGTGATCACGGCGATGACCGAGGGCCGGTTCGAGCGCGACATCCCGTCCAACCACTCGCCGCGCTTCGCCCCCGTGCTGCACCCGACGCTGCGGACAGGCATCGAGACGCTCGTCGCCGCCGCGTTGAGCCGCTTGCCTCACCCAGGTGACGCATGAGCCCCGCAGGTGGGACGATGGCAGACGGAGGTGGTGCAGTGACCATGCCCGCCAACGACTCGGACCCGGTGCTGATCACCGCGGCGGCCCCGTCGTACGAAGAGCAGTTCAAGGCGCGCAAGCGCAAGTACGTGATCATGATGGCGTGCCGCATCCCGTGCCTGATCCTCGCCGGGCTGACCTACCACACCTGGTGGCTGGCGCTGGGGTTCCTCGCGATCTCGGTCCCGCTGCCGTGGATCGCGGTCCTGATCGCGAACGACCGCCCGCCCCGCAAGTCCGAGAACGTCTCGACCTACCAGCACGAGGCGACGGCGATCGAGAGCACCAGCCACCGGGTCATCGACGGCTGAGCGTCACGTCGGCTGCGGGCCCACCTTCCCGACGGCCAGCGCGCCCAGCCGCGTCCCGTGTCGCAGGATGTCCACAGTGGACTCCCCGGCCAGCCAGCCGGTGAGCACGCCCGCGTCGAAGGCGTCGCCCGCGCCGGTCGAGTCGAGGCACTCGGCCTCGATCGCCGGCACGCTCGTGACGCCGCCGGCGTCGACCCAGCTGGCGCCGTCCAGCCCGGCGGTCACGACCACCGCGCCGACCGTGCCGAGCAGCTCCTTCGCCGACGCCGGGTCCGCCGAACCGGTCAGCGCCACCAGTTCCTCGGTGTTGGGCAGCAGCAGGTCGACCCCGCGGACGTCGTCGAGGAACGCGGCCGGGTCGGTGATGTGCGCGGCGGCCTGCGGGTCTACCGACGTCGTCAGCCCGGCTTCCTTCGCCGCCGCCAGGGACGCCAGCCCGGCGGCCCGCGACGGCGGGTCGAGCAGCACGTAACCCGACAGGTGGAGGTGCCGGGCGCCGGCCAGGGCCTCGGGGGTGACGTCCTCGGGCGCGAAACGCTGGTTCGCGCCGCGGTCGGCGAGCATGCTCCGCTGCCCGGAGCCGTCGACCATCACCACGACGCAGCACGTCGGCGCCTCCGCGTCGACCGCGAACGCGCACCGCACGCCCGCGGCCTCCAGCTCGGCCCGGATCAGCCGGCCGCCCGGGTCGTCGCCGATGCGCGCGAGCAGCGTCGTCTCGGCGCCGAGGTACCGCAGCCACAGCGCCGTGTTGGCGCCCGAGCCGCCGCCGGTGAACCGGATCTTCGCGCGGGCGTCACCGCCGTGCGGCAAGGGCTTGTCGTGCCGGGCGATCACGTCGAGGGCCGCGTCGCCGACCACCACGATTCCGCTCACGACAGCGCCACCGCCACCTCGGTAGCAAGCTTCGCGTTGTTGAGCACCAAGGCCTCGTTCGCGTCGATGCTCACGCCACCGCTCGCCGTGTGGAAGTGCTCCAGCAGCACCGGCGTGACGTCGGCGCCGTGCACGCCCCGCTCGGCGACCAGCGCGAGGCCTTCCGCCAGCAGCCGGTCGTGCAGGTCTTTGTCCATTTCGGACGCTTCGGGGATCGGGTTCGCCAGCAGGACACCGGACTTCGCGTACGCGCGGTGCGCGGCGACCACGGCGGCGGCCTGCTTCGGGTCGTCGACGCGCCAGCCGACCGCGTGGCCCGACGAGCGCAGGTAGAACGCCGGGAAGTCGTCGGTGCGGTAGCCCAGCACCGGCACCGAGTTCGTCTCCAGCACCTCGAGGGTCGCCGGGATGTCGAGCACCGACTTCACGCCGGAGCAGACCACCACCGTCGGCACCTTCGCGAGCACGCCGAGGTCCGCCGAGACGTCCCACGACTGCGCCGCGCCGACGTGCACGCCGCCGAGCCCGCCGGTGGCGAACATCCCGATGCCGGCCGCGGCCGCGAGCGCCGACGTGCTCGCCACGGTCGTCGCGCCGGAGCGGCCGAGGCCGACGGCCGGGCCGAGGTCGCGCAGCGACAGCTTGTCCAGGCCGGCGTCCGGCGCGCAGACGCGCTCGAGCTCGGCGGGGGAGAGGCCGACGACGACGCGGCCGTCGAGCACCGCGATGGTGGCCGGGACGGCGCCGCCGTCGCGCACCACGCGCTCGAGGCGGTGGGCGACGTCGAGGTTGCGGCCGGCGGGGAGGCCGTGGGACAGGATGGTGCTCTCGAGCGCGACGACGGGGTGCCCGTCACGCAGCGCCGAGGCGACCTCTTCGTGCAGGTTGAGTGGGGTGGTCACGAGGAACCATCATCGGTGATCGTCCTGCTCGCGGCGCCAGTGGGTCAGCTCGGCCGTCAGGTTCGCCCGCGCGGCGCTCGCCCAGCGTGTCCGGGCGGCTTCACTGCGGTAGAGCGTCCGGGCCAGCATGCTTTCGAGGACCGCGATGCGGCCCTCGCGCCAGACGTCGTCGGGGTACTTCGCGTACTCCTCGCGCACAGCCTCGGCGTACGCCGCGTACCGCTCCTCAGGTGCGCCGAGGATCGCGAGATCGGCGTCGAGGAGGGCGGTGGCGAGGGCGTCGTCCGGGGGAGCGTCGTGCTTGATCGTGGCGAGGATCAGGCCTTCGACGCGCTCGACGTGTGCTTCGGCGACCCCGGCCAGCGCCTCGCGGGCCCAGGCGGCGCTGGCGCGTTCGTCTTCGCCGGGCTTCGCGTCGTAGACGACGTCGTGCGTCCAGGCCGCGACGGCGAGCACCGCGCGGTCGACCTCGCCCAGATCCGAGGCCAGCCAGGCGGAGTCCCGCGCGACGGCGGCCGCGTGGTCGAGGGTGTGGTAGCGGCGGTGGGGCTCGGCGTAGCGGATCTCGAGCCCCGCCCGGGGCACGCCACCCAGGGCCGTGACGGCTTCGGCCCACTTCACGGGAACGTCCAGCGCGTCGGGGTGCCGGTGAAGTCCTTCTCCCGCAGGCCGAACGCCTTCTCCGGGAGCAGCCGCATCGAGGCGTTGTCGAGGAAGTCTTCGCCGTAGGCCGTCGCGTACTTCGCGTTCATCGCGTCGAGGAACGTGCGCAGCGCGGCCGGCTCGGTGACGATCTCGGCCGTCCCTTCGACGACGACGGGCTCGTACGGGTCGTCCGTGGCGATCGACACGGCCGAGCCCGCGGCGATGTTCCGGGCCTTCACCGACCGCGGGGACGAGGAGAACCACAGCACCTCGCCGGTCCACACGGCCCAGACCGGCATCAGGTGCGGGCGCCCGGCGGGGGTGACTGTCGCCAGCCAGAAGTCGTGCGACTCCCGCAGCCGCGCCTCGGCCCACGACCAGGGCAGCAGCCCCGACGGATCGGCCGCGATGCCGTAGCCGGGCATGTGCGGCCGCTCGGCGCGGGGCGTGGCCATCAGTCGAAGATGCCGCGCGGCCGGGCGACCTGGTCCAGCCAGTCTTCGAGCTGCTTCTCCCAGTTCACGTCCGGCTTCATCGTGAACATCCCCAGGAAGTCCTGCCCGCGCCCGCCGAAGCCGCCGGTCTTGCTCACCCGGACCCGCTTGGTGACCTCCAGGACGACGTCGGTGCGGCTCGACGACGCCAGGAACGTCACCGCGAGCTGCGAGAACACGCTCGCGAAGCGCGGCGAAGGCGTGAAGCGGATCTCCTGGAAGAACGGCAGCTGCTGCTGGGCGCCGTTGATCCGGCCCTGTTCGAGGATCGCCTCGCGGAAGGTGAAGCCGGTCCGGCTCAGCGCGTCGAGGACCCGTTTCTGCGCCGGGAGCGGCTCGATCGCGACGGCGTCGGCGTCGAACGGGTCGGACACGGACGAGGCCAGGTCCAGCTCGGCGCGCACCCCGACCGCCATGCCGGTCAGCGGCTTGGCGAAGACGCTCGTGACGGGCGTCTCCCACGGCAGCGGCACCTCGAACGGCAGGCGCACCTGCTGGCCGGCGCGGATCGTCTCGGCGCCGACCAGGTGCTGGGAGCCGAACGGGAGGTCCTCGGTCTTGTCCGTGCCGGGGACCTGGACGCGGGCCAGCAGCGTCACCGCGAGGCCCTTGATCTCCTGGTCGACCTCGCCGCCGGTCAGCAGCACCTCGCCGTGCAGGGGGCGGCCGGGGGAGGCGGTCCGGTCGAGCAGGCGGGCGTCGATCTTCGCCCCGCCCGAGCCGAACGTCGCGAGCACCTTCTGGAACATGCCGCCGATCCTGCCAGGTCGAGGGGCTTTCGTACGAGGTTCGACGGGACTCGGGCACAATGGCCGGGTGAGCACCGAGACGCTGACGAAGCCGGAAACCACGCCCGAGGGCACGGACACGGCCGACGACGACACCCCGAAGATGTTCCACTACGTGAAGAAGAACAAGATCGCCGAGAGCGCGGTCATGGGCAACTTCGTGGTGGCGCTGTGCGGCGAGGTCTTCCCGGTCACGAAGTCGCCGAAGCCCGGTTCGCCGGTCTGCCCGGACTGCAAGAAGATCTTCGACGGGCTGCGCCCGGGGGAGTGACCCCGGCCTGATCCCCGGCGGGTGAGCCTGCCGGGGCTTCTTGCTGTCCGGAAGCGGACAAGTCGTCGAACAAACGTGAAAAACCTTCATTCGGCGGGTGCGCGGGATGCCGGGGACCTGGTAAATCCAGCGGGCCAGGTTCCCTCACCCACCGGAGTCGCACATGCGCAAAACGGGGATCGTCGTCGCCGCCGTCGCCCTGCTCACGGCCTTCTCGCCCGCACTGGCCCAGGCCGCGACGGGCTGGACGGAGGTCGGCTCCGACCACGCACGGGCCCTCGACGAGAGCCAGGGGCTGGCCACGATCGTGCGGCCGTCGGGCACCACCATCCGCTACACCGGGATCAGCACCATCCCGGCGGACCTGAACTCGCAGGGCTGGAACCACGTCGGCGACCCGGGTTCGGCCCAGGGCTTCTACGTCGAGCCCTACCAGCGTGACGACCGGGGCGCGAAGCTCTTCCGCGTCCAGGCCCCGGACGGCTCGTGGCAGAACTACAAGCACACCCTCGAGTCGTGGGAAGCCAACAACAACTCCTTCGCCGCGGTGTCGCCGGACGCCCGGTGGATGGTGGCGGGGGAGTGGGGCACCATGGACCGTCTCCTGGTCCACCCGATGCCCGGCGTGGCGGCCACCGACCCGGCGCAGAACCTGCCGCTCGCCGGCACGATCCGGCTCGACCACCCGGTCCGCGACGTCCAGGGCTGCGACTTCCAGACCGCGACCCGCCTGCTCTGCGCGTCCGACGACCCGGACGGCAGCCTCTTCGGCACCACGAAGCCGCTGCTGCAGGTCGACCTCGCGGGCCCGCTGTCCGGCTCGGACGTCGCGGGGCACGTGACGTCGCTGGGGCAGCTCCCGCTGCGCAGCGGCTGCAGCGGCAACTTCGAGGTCGAGGGCATCGACTTCGACGAGCGGGACGGCACCCTGCGCGTGATCGTGATGTCGCCGAGCATCTGCATCCTCTTCGACAGCATGACCTACCGCTTCAAGCAGTGAAACGCCGAAGGCCCGGCACCTCCCGAGGGAAGTGCCGGGCCTTCGTCATGCGGTCATGCGGTCAGGCCGTCGGCGCGGGGTCCAGGGACTCCGAGGCCGGGGCCTTCGCCGGGTTCCGCTTCGCCTCGCGGCGGGCCTTCCGGCGTTCCTTGCGGGTCTCGACCATCGTGTAGAGGGTCGGGACCAGCACCAGCGTCAGCAGCGTCGAGCTGACCAGCCCGCCGATCACCACGATCGCGAGGGGCTGCCCGATGAAGCCGCCCTGCCCGGTGATGCCCAGCGCCATCGGGACCAGCGCGAAGATCGTCGCCGCCGCGGTCATCAGGATCGGCCGCAGCCGGCGCCGGCCGCCCTCGGTGACTGCGTCGGCGACGCTCATCCCCTCGGCCCGGTACTGGTTGATCAGGTCGATCAGCACGATCGCGTTGGTCACCACGATCCCGACCAGCATCAGCATGCCGATCAGCGCGGGCAGCCCGAGCGCGGTGCCGGTGGCCAGCAGCAGCCCGATCGCGCCGGTCGCCGCGAACGGGATCGACACCAGCAGGATCAGCGGCTGGATCAGGCTGCGGAACGTCGCCACCATGATCAGGAACACGATCGCGATCGCCGCCAGCAGCGCCAGGAACAGGTTCGAGAACGCCTCCTGCTGGTCCTGGCTCACGCCGCCGAGCGAGTACGACGCGCCGCCGGTGAACGTCAGGCCGTCCAGCTTGGACTGGATGTCCGCGGTCGTCTTGGTCAGGTTGTCGCCGGTGTTCTTGGCGGTGACCGTGGTGCTCAGGTCGCCGCCGGTGCGGTGCACCGACGCCGGGCCGTCCACAGTGGACACCTTCGCGACCTCGTCGAGCCGGACGACCCCCGTGGGACCGGGGATCTGCAGGCCCTTCACCTGGTCGACCGTGGCCGGCGCGGTGCCGGCGCGCAGCACGATGTCCGTGCGCTGCCCGTCGACCGGCAGCTGCGTCACCGTGCGGCCGGCGATCGCCTGGTTGGCGACCTGCCCGATGCTGCTCGCCGACAGCCCGTGCGCGGCAGCCGCGGCGTCGTCCACCTCGACCTGCACACGCGGCGAGCCGACGGCCAGGTCACTGGTCACCTCGGCCAGCCCGGACACCCCGCTCAGCGCCTGCACGACCTGGTCGGACGCGGGCTTCAGCGCGGCCTCCGACGGCGCGGTCACCGTCACCGAGACCTGGTCGGAGTTGAAGCCGGACGCGTCCGCGCCGATCTTGATCTCGCCCAGCTCGGGCCGGGACGTCAGCTTCGACCGCAGGCGGTCGGACAGCGCGTCGAGGTCGGTGTCCTTCGCAACGGTGACCGAGATGCTCGTGTTCGTCCCGCCCCCGAAGCCGAAGGCGCCCCCGCCGCCGATGCTGACCTGGTAGGTCTGCACCGCGGGCTCCGCGGCCAGCGCCTGTTCGACGGTCGTGGCCGCCTTCTCCTTCGCCTCGACGCTGGTGCCCGCGGGCAGCTTCTGCGTCATGTTCAGCGTGGTGCCGCCGGACTGGTCGAGGAAGTTCGTGTTCAGCCGCGTCGCGAGCCCGACGGTGCCGGCGAAGATCAGCAGCGCCAGCAGCACGACCGTCAGCCGCCGCTTGGTCGCGAACCGGATCACCGGCAGGTAGGCCCGCTGCAGGAAGCCGCGGCGCTCCTTCTCGACGGCCGCTTCGCGCGCCCGCTCGGCTTCGATGGCGTCCGCCGGGATCTCCGGCTGCTTCAGGAACCAGAACGCCAGCACCGGAACCACGGTCAGCGAGACGAGCAGCGAAGCCAGCAGCGCCACCGTCACGGTCACCGCGAACGGCGAGAACAGCTCGCCGACGAACCCGCCGACGAACGCGATCGGCAGGAACACCGCGACGGTCGTCAGCGTGGACGACGTCACCGCGCCGGCCACCTCGCGGACGCCGTCGAGCACCGCCCGCTGCTTCTCTTCGCCGTAACCCAAGTGCCGCTTGATGTTCTCCAGCACGACGATCGAGTCGTCGACCACCCGGCCGATCGCGATGGTCAGCGCGCCGAGGGTGAGCAGGTTGAGCGACAGGTCGCCGGTCCACAGCGCGATCAGCGCGACGACCACCGACAGCGGGATCGACACCGCGGTCACCAGCGTCGAGCGCACCGACAGCAGGAAGAGCAGGATCACGAGCACGGCGAACGCCAGGCCCAGCAGGCCTTCGGTGGTCAGGCCGCTGATCGCGTCCTTCACCGGCGTGCCCTGGTCGAACACGACGCTCATCTCGGCGCCGGTCTTCTTCCCCAGGTCCGGCAGCTTGTCGCGGACGGCGTCGGAGATCGCGACGGCGTTCCCGTTGTCCACCATGGTGATCGAGAGGCCGAGGCTCGGCTTCCCGTTGGTGCGCGTGATCGACGTCGGCGGCGCGAAGCCGGTCTGGACGTCGGCGACGTCACCCAGCTTCACCGGCCCGCGAGCGGGCGTGCCCGGCCGTGAGGCCGCGGAAGCGGCGCTTGGTGTGAGGTAGAGGTTGCGGAGGCTGTCCACAGTGGTCTGCCCGCCACCGACCTGGACGCTCAGCGTCTTGCCACCGTCGGTCAGCGTGCCGGCCGGCACGGCGGCGCCGGCGGTCTGCAGCGTGGTCGCGATCGACGCCGGGTCGACCCCGGCGGCGGCCAGCTTCGCGTAGTCGAGCGTGATCGTGACGCGCGGCTGCTGCACGCCGGTGACGGTCACCGTGCGGACGCCGTCGATCTTGCGCAGCTCCGGCGCGACCTGGTCGGTCAGCGCGGGGGCCAGCTTCTGCGGATCCCCGCTGGTGCCCGCGGCGACCAGGACGACCGGCAGGTCGTCGGTGCTGCCGGCGGACACCGCCGGCTCGGAGTTCTGCGGCAGCCGCGGGCGGACCTGGTTCACCGCCTGCTGGATCTGCGAGACGGCCGCGTCGAGGTCGGTGCCGAACGCGAACTGCGTGACGACGCGCGAAACCCCGTCCGACGACGTCGAGTTGATGTCTTCGAGACCCTTGAGCCCCTGCAACGCGCCCTCGAGCGGCTCGGTGACCTGCTTGTCGACCGCATCCGGCGACGCCCCCGCGTACGCCGTGACGATCTGGGCCTGCGGGAACTGCAGCGACGGGAACAGCTGCTGCTTGATCTGCGGCAGCGCGAAGGCACCGAAACCGACGATGACGAGCGCGAGCAGGCCGATCAGGCTTCGGTTGCGCAGGCTCAATCTGGCCAGCACGGACATGACTTGGGAACCCCCTCGGGAACGACGCGGCGACCGACGCCGGCGTCAGTGACCCGCCGAGCTTGCCATGTCCGAACTGAGGAGCGACTCAGTCTGAGGGTGGATTCCGGGTCGTCCCTGGGGAGGAGACCCGACCCTGAGCAGCGCTGGGTGCCGGGTCCGGCGCGCTGGGTGACGACTCGTCCTCTTCGGACGGTCCGGCGGCCTCCTCCGGCGCGTCACCGTTGGGGGAGACGTCTTCGGGGGCCGGGCGCCGCAGCGGCGTGGTCGTGCGCTCCCACAGCTTCCGGCCGTCCTCCGAGCGCAGCCGCTCGGAGGCGCGTTCCATCTCCAGCCGGCGCCACTTGCGCCGCTGCCGCCGGGTCGCCTTCGCCGGCCACAGCTCCTGGATCGCGCTGTTGAAGTAGGCCCCGCCCACCACGGCCAGCCCGATGAAGAACATCAGCAGCAGGAACGCGATCGGCGCGGCGAGGGCGCCGTAGGTGTAGCCGGTCTTGGTGATCCAGTTCAGGTAGATGCGCAGGCCGATCGAGGAGAGCAGGAACACCACCATCGCGAGCACCGCGCCGGGCAGCCCGCGGTGCCACGGCAGCTTCCGCGGCAGCGCGAGCTTGTACAGCGTCGTCAGCGCGAGGGTGATCACGACCCCGAGGGTGGGGAAGTAGAGCGCGCCCACCCAGGACGACACGGTCGGGCGCCAGTCGGTGGGGAAGAACTCCGGCAGCAGGTCCGGGCCGATCGCCAGCAGCGGCAGGCCCACCACGAGGATGACCAGGCCGGCCAGGTAGAGCAGCAGCGCGAAGATCCGCTGCCAGACGTCGTTGCGGACGCCGTACTGGTCGTGGGCGACGGTGATCGCGTCCACGAACGACGACATCGCCGACGACCCCGCCCACAGCGAGATCAGGAAGCCGACCGAGACGATCTCGCCCTTGCCGACGGTGAGGATGCTGTTCACGGTCGGCTCGATGATGTCCTGGACGGCGTTGCTGCTGAAGACCGTTTTGCAGAAGCCGATGATCCGGTCGTGGACGGCGGCGACGACGTCCTGGCCGAACCATTCGCCGATGAAGCCCAGGGCGCCCAGCAGGCCCAGCAGCAGCGGCGGCAGCGACAGCGTCTGCCAGAAGGCCGCTTCGGCGGCCTCGGAGAAGATGTTGCCTTCCCACGCCTTGCCGAACGTGCGCGTGACGAGCCGCCACGGCCCCTTGCGGGCCACCTTCGTCGCTGCGGACGGCTGAACCTCACCCATGACGTGTCCAGCATGGTCCATCCGTGCTGATTTGGCTCGTCACCACCCATGCACCCGGGCGTGTCGGGGGACATCACCCGTGCCGGTGCCGGGAACTGTCGGACCCGGCCGGTAGACTCGGTCCAGTGCCCTCACCGCAGTCGCCAGCCCGGTTGTCACAGCCGAAGTCGGTACCACAGTGAGGGTTTTCGCACGTCAAAGCACTTGGAGCACGTGAGCGAGGGGGAGGATCGGCGATGACGGAGACGCAGCTCGGGGCGCCTCCCGCGGAGAAGGACTCGACCGCGCGCCCGCTGCGGGCGTGGCAGCGGCGGGCGCTCACCAAGTACCTGACCCGCCGGCCGAAGGACTTCCTCGCGGTGGCGACGCCCGGCGCCGGCAAGACGGTGTTCGGCCTGCGGATCGCCGCCGAACTGCTGTCCGACCGCACGATCGAGGCGGTCAGCATCGTCACCCCGACCGAGCACCTCAAGCACCAGTGGGCCGCCGCGGCCGCGATGGCCGGGATCCAGATCGACTCGAACTTCCGCAACACCACCGGCGTCACGTCGTCGGACTACAACGGCGTCGCGCTGACGTACGCGCAGGTCGCGGCGCACCCCACGCTGCACCGGGTACGCACCGAGAACCGCAAGACGCTGGTCATCCTCGACGAGATCCACCACGGCGGCGACGCCAAGTCGTGGGGCGACGCGATCCGCGAGGCGTTCACCCCGGCCGTGCGGCGGCTGTCGCTGACCGGGACCCCGTTCCGGTCCGACGACTCGGCCATCCCGTTCGTCACCTACGAGCCGGACTCCGGCGGCTTCCAGCGCAGCAAGGCCGACCACTCGTACGGCTACGCGGACGCGCTGGCCGACGGTGTGGTCCGGCCGGTAGTCTTCCTCGCCTACTCCGGTGAGGCCTCCTGGCGCACGAGCGCGGGGGAGGAGTTCACCGCGCGGCTCGGCGAGCCACTGACCGCGGAGCAGAACGCCCGGGCGTGGCGCACCGCGCTCGACCCGGCCGGCGAGTGGATCCCGGCGGTCCTGCAGGCCGCCGACACCCGGTTGTCGCAGGTGCGCCAGAGCGTGCCGGACGCGGGTGGCCTGGTGATCGCCACCGACCAGGAGTCGGCGCGGGCGTACGCGAAGATCCTGGAGCGGCTCTCGGGCGAGACGCCGACGCTGGTGCTCTCGGACGACCCGAAGGCCTCGGGCCGGATCAAGGAGTTCTCCGAGACCAACGAGCGCTGGATCGTGGCCGTCCGGATGGTTTCCGAGGGCGTCGACGTCCCGCGGCTGGCGGTGGGCGTGTACGCGACGAGCGCGTCGACCCCGCTGTTCTTCGCCCAGGCGATCGGCCGGTACGTGCGCGCCCGGAAGAAGGGCGAGACGGCGAGTGTGTTCCTGCCGTCGGTGCCGGTGCTGCTGGAGCTCGCCAGTGAGCTGGAAGCGCAGCGCGACCACGTGCTGGGCAAGCCGCACCGCGAGCAGGAAGGCTGGGAAGACGAGCTCCTCGCCCAGGCCAACCGCACCGAGGACGAGCCGGGCGAGGAGGAGAAGGCGTTCACGTCGCTGGGCGCCTCGGCCGAGCTCGACCAGGTCATCTACGACGGCAACTCGTTCGGCACGGCGGTGTTCTCGGGTTCGGACGAGGAGCAGGAGTACCTCGGCCTGCCCGGGCTGCTGGAGCCCGACCAGGTGCGGGCGCTGCTGCGGAAGCGGCAGGAAGAGCAGGTCGCGGACGAGAAGCGCCGCAAGCCCGCGAAGCAGGAGGCCGCGCCGGCGCCGGCCCGTTCGCAGTCGGTGAGCGAGCGCCTCGGCACCCTGCGCAAGGAGCTGAACGCGCTGGTGGGGATGTACCACCACCGCACGAAGAAGCCCCACGGCGCGATCCACAACGAGCTGCGCCGGGTGTGCGGCGGCCCGGTGACCGCGATGGCGACCATCGAACAGCTCGAGGAACGGATCGTCACCCTGCGGACCTGGTGAGGCCCGACCTGAGCGCAGCCCGTCCACGCGTCGGGCCCGGCCGCCTTCGCGCGGCGCCGCGGTCAGTTCGCCGCCGAGCGCCCGCGCGCGTCCGGCCATGCCGCCGGCTCCCCGGGGCCCGCGGTGTCGCCCGAGAGGCTGAAGCTCGGCCGTCACCGTCCGTTCCGCCGGGCCGCGCCAGACCTTCCACAACTCCGTGACGTTGCGTGGCCGATCGGTCGTGCCCCGGCTGCCCGCGCGTCCCCCGGCCGGTGGTGCTTCGGGCACGTTCCGGTCCGAAGTTCGCAAGTCGGCGACCAATCGCGCGCGGTTGACGTGGATTCACCACCACTTCGCGACGGATCGCGCTGGGTGTACACCAGCGGAGTATCTTCGCCTCGGCAGGAAACCTGGATGTAACACACGGTAAGTGCTGGCGATCACATCGTCAGCGGATCTACTCTTTCCGGGCGACCCTCAGCCTGTGTTGCCGAACCGTGTCCAATTGGTGTCATTTAATCGATCCAGCTATCTTCCCCGCAGCCGCTCAGCGGCATATGTTGTCGCCCACAACATATGCGCGACGGTGCGCCGGGACCCTCCGGATCACCGCCTCGCAGGGCCCGAGACGACGTCGAGGGCCCACTCGTCACCAATGCTTGGATCCGGAAGGAACGAGGATGCGCAGCAGAACCCTTACCCTCCTCGCCGCCACGGTGAGCACCGGCCTGGTGCTCTCCGCTTGCGGTGCCAACAGTTCGGACAGCGGGGGCACGGGGAGCAGCTCCGCTTCCTCCTCCGCGCCGGCCGCCGCGGGCGGTGCCAGCGGCAAGGTCGGCGTCATCCTCCCGGAGACCGCCACCTCGGCCCGCTGGGAAGCCTTCGACAAGCCGATGCTGACGGCCGCGCTGACCGCTCAGGGCTTCGAGGTCGACGTCCAGAACGCCCAGGGTGACAACCAGAAGTTCTCCACCCTGGCGGACGGCTTCATCAGCTCCGGCGTCAAGGTCCTGGTCATCGCCCCCGGTGACCCGGCCGTCGGTGCGGCGGTCGAGGCCAAGGCCAAGACCGCGGGCATCCCGGTCATCGACTACGACCGCCCGAGCCTCGGCGGCTCCGCCGACTACTACGTCTCGTTCGACAACGAGAAGGTCGGCCAGCTGCAGGGCCAGGCCATGGCCGACGCGCTGAAGAGCAAGCCCGGCGCGGGCTTCGTCCAGATCGAGGGCGCCCCGACCGACAACAACGCCACGCTGTTCACCAAGGGCCAGGACTCCGTCCTCGACCCGCTGAACACGGCGGGCACCCTCAAGCGGATCCAGAAGCAGCCGATCAACGACTGGGACAACCAGCTCGGCGGCACGACGTTCGAGCAGATCTTCACCGCCAACGGCGGCAAGGTCGACGGCGTCGTCGCGGCGAACGACGGCCTGGCCGGCGCGGTCATCACCATCCTGAAGAAGAACGGCCTCAACGGGAAGGTCCCGGTCACCGGCCAGGACGCCACCGCGGACGGCCTGATGGCGGTCATGCGCGGCGACCAGTACATGACGGTCTTCAAGCCGATCAAGGAAGAGGCCGAGGCCACCGCCAAGCTGGCCGCCGCCCTCGCCAAGGGTGACACCGCCGGTGCGGACGCGATCGCCACGGCGAAGCTGCACGACCCGAAGAACAACCGGGACATCAAGTCCGTGCTGCTGACCCCGACGACGATCCTGGAGAAGGACGTCAAGACGGTCGTGACCCAGGGCTACGTGAAGGCGGCCGAGATCTGCGGTGGCGACCTCGCCGCCAAGTGCAGCTCGCTCGGCATCTCCTGACCCGCCCCCGTTACCGATCCGGCCAAAAGTAGGCCGCCCCTCGAGCGGCACGTAACCGTTGCCGCGAATCTTCGGCCGTGACTGTGGCCGGATCGGTGACGAACGGTGCTGTACCCAAGAACAGCCGGGCCGGGACGCGCACCCCGACGGCGCGTCCCGGCCCGGTCCCCACTCCCCGTTCGCGGGGATCGCCTGGCCCCAGCGGCGGCAGAGGGCATCAGAAATTCGGAGAAATGCCATCCATGAGTGAGCCCATCCTCGAGATCAAGGGCCTGAACAAGAGCTTCGGCCCCGTCCACGTCCTCCACGACGTGGACTTCGACGTGCGTGCGGGCGAAGTCACCGCCCTGGTCGGCGACAACGGCGCCGGCAAGTCGACCCTCGTCAAGTGCATCGCCGGCATCCACCCGTACGACTCGGGGGCCGTGCGGTTCAACGGCAAGGACACCCACATCCGCGGCCCGCGTGACGCCGCGGATCTCGGCATCGAGGTCGTCTACCAGGACCTCGCGCTCGCCGACAACCTCGACATCGTCCAGAACATGTTCCTCGGCCGCGAGCGCGGCAGCTCGTGGAAGCTGGACGAAGCCAGCATGGAGAAGGCCGCCCGCGAAACGCTGGCCTCGCTCTCCGTCCGGACCGTCAAGTCCGTCCGCACCCCGGTCTCCTCGCTGTCCGGTGGTCAGCGGCAGACCGTGGCCATCGCCAAGTCGGTGCTGTGGAACAGCAAGGTCGTCGTCCTCGACGAGCCGACCGCCGCCCTCGGCGTGGCGCAGACCCGGCAGGTGCTCGACCTCGTCCGCCGGCTCGCCGAGCAGGGCCTCGGGGTCGTGCTGATCAGCCACAACATGGCCGACGTGTTCGAGGTCGCGGACCGCATCTCCGTGCTCTACCTCGGCCGGCTCGTCGCCGAGGTGCACACGAAGGACGTCAGCCACGGCCAGGTCGTGGAGCTGATCACCGCGGGTCGCTCCGGTGACCTCGGTCTGGCCCGGCCCGAAGCCGTGGTCCTGTGAGCGGGAAGAAAGAACCGGAAATGACTGAAACCCCTGCCAAGCACGAGGTCGACACCCCGGCCGCGGAAGCGCTCGCGCAGACCCAGAACCCGACCGCGGCGATCACCGACTTCGGCATCGACACGACATCGATGTCAACCGGTGAAGCGCTGCGTGACTACTTCGCCCGCATCCGGGCCGGTGAGCTCGGCTCCCTGCCGTCGCTGTTCGGCCTGCTCGTGCTGGTGATCCTGTTCAGCGCGCTGTCGGACAACTTCTTCACGCTGGCCAACATCGCCAACGTGTTCCCGCAAGGCGCGGGCGTGATCATCATCGCGATGGGCATCGTCTTCGTGCTGCTGCTCGGCGAGATCGACCTCGCCGCCGGTGTGGCCTCCGGCACCGCCGCGTCGGTGATGGCCCTGCACTATGTCCATGCAGGCAATTTGCTGGGCACCTTGGGCTCCGGCGTGTTCGTCACGTTCATCGCGGTCCTCGCCGCGGCGATGCTGCTCTCGGCCTACCAGCGGATCTGGGGCGGTGCGGCGCTGTCGCTGGTCGGCCTGCTGATCGTCGCGATCGGCGTCCCCGCCAACGCCTGGCTGGAGATCCTGCTGGCCATCTGCGTCGGCACCGCGATCGGCTGCATCACCGGCTTCCTGGTGTCGAAGATCGGCATGCCGTCCTTCGTCGTGACGCTGGCGCTGTTCATCGTGTGGCAGGGCGTCCTGCTGCAGTTCATCGGTGAGGGCGGCACGATCGGCATCACCAACTCCGACGTCCTGTACAAGATCGCCAACGGCAACCTGAACGTCCTCGGCAGCTGGATCTTCTTCCTCGTCGCCGCCGGTGGGTTCGCGGTGATCACGCTGCTCAGCCACTTCCGTCGGCTGCAGCGCGGTCTGGTCGTCCAGCCGACGGCGCTGGTGATGGCCAAGGTCGGCGCGCTCGTCGTGCTGTCGGCGCTGGGCACCTGGCTGCTGACGGTCAACCGCTCGCCGAACAAGGCGGTCGTCACGATCGAGGGCATCCCGTACGTCATCCCGATCATGCTGGTGCTGCTGGTGGCCGGGACCTACGTGCTCAACCGGACCAAGTACGGCCGGTACGTCTACGCGGTCGGCGGCAACAAGGAAGCCGCCCGTCGCGCCGGTATCGACGTGCCGAAGATCCGGGCGAGCGTGTTCGTCATCGGTTCGGCGGTCGCGGCCATCGGCGGCATCGTCGCCGCGTCGAAGGTCGGTTCGGTCAGCCCGCAGTCCGGTGGCCTCAACACGCTGCTGTACTCGGTCGGCGCGGCCGTCATCGGCGGCACGTCGCTGTTCGGCGGCAAGGGCCGCGTGGCCGACGCCGTCGTCGGTGGCCTCGTGATCGCCGTGGTCATCAACGGCCTGGGCCTGCTCAAGCAGCCGGCCGCGGTGGTCAACATCGTCACCGGTCTGGTCCTGTTGCTCGCCGCCACGGTCGACGCGCTGTCCCGGCGCCGCGCGGCTGCGTCGACGCGCTGAACCAGCCTGGCATGATCAAGCCCGTGTCCAGCTCACCCGTTGCTCGACCGGACGAGGTGCGCCGGCACAACCGCACGACCCTGCTCCGCCTGCTGCACGTCGGCGGGCCGAGCACCCGGGCGACCCTGGCCGCGGAGCTGGGGCTCAACCGGAGCACGATCAAGACCCTCGTCGACGGGCTGGCGGAAGCCGGCGTCGTCGAGGAGAAGGTGCCGAGGCCGGGACGAGGGGCGGGCCGCCCCTCGCTCCTGGTCCTGCCCCAGCCGCACGCGGCGGTCGTGCTCGCGGTCGACCTGCAGGTCGAGCACGTCGCGATCGCCCTCGTCGGGCTGGGTGGCCAGATCCTGGGCCGCAACAGCTGGAACCTGCGGGGCCGGATGGGCCAGCCCGACGAGGTCATCACGCACGTCATCGAGTCGACCGCGATCCTGGCGAGCGACCTCGACGTGACCCCGGTGGCGGCCGGGGTGTCGGTGCCGGGCGTCGTCCGGCGGGCCGACGGGTACGTGCACGAAGCCCCCAACCTGCGCTGGACCGACGTCGCGCTCGGCGAGCGGCTCGGCGCGGTGCTGCAGATCCCGATCCTGGTCGGCAACGACGCCGAGTTCGGCGCGGTCGCCGAGCACCTGCGCGGCGCGGCCCGCGGGGCGTCCGACGTGGTGTACATCTCGGCGGACGTCGGGGTCGGCGGCGGCGTCATCGCCGAGGGGTCGGCGCTGCGCGGCGGCTCCGGCTACGTCGGCGAGATCGGGCACATGGTGATCCGCCCGGACGGGCGCGACTGCTACTGCGGCAGCAGCGGCTGCTGGGAGACCGAGGTCGGCGAGGCGGCGCTGTGCCAGGCGCTCGGCCTGCCCGAGGACACCCCGCGCGGGGCGATCCTGTTCGAGCTGCGCGAGCTGGGCCGCGACCCGGAGGCGGCGCTGTCGCGGCTGGCGGAGTTCGCCGAGTGGCTGACCCTGGGGCTGATCAACGTCGTCAACCTGCTCGGGCCGCAGCTGGTGATCCTCGGCGACCTGCTGACGGTGCTGCCGGAGGCGGTGCTGCGGCACGTCGGCTCGGAGGTCCGCCGGCGGAGCCTGGTGAGCCGGGCGGTCGGCGGCACCCGCATCATCAGTTCGGCGCTGGGAGCCGATGTGAAGCTGCTGGGCGCGGCGGAAGTCGCGTTCGAAGTCGTGCTGGATTCTGTCTGATTTCCTGTCCGGTTTCGTGTCCGGAATAGGTATCTTCCGCGGCCTTACCGTGATATCCGCCACGCACTTTGCAAGTTGCAGAAAAACGAAGACGGCCGGTGCCTGTGCGCACCGGCCGTCTTCGGCGTTTCGGAGTGGTTACCGCTGGATGTCGGCGGACAGTTCCTTGAGCTTGGCCTCGTGCTCGCGGGCGTGGTGCCCGCAGAAGAGCAGTTCGCCACCCTTGAGGATGGCTCGTACCTGAGCTGCAGCTCCGCACCGGTCACAGCGGTCGGCGGCGGTCAGTTCGGGGCGGGTGAGCGTCGGCGTTGTCATGGGGGTCTCCCTCCGTCCCGGCACCGGTTGCCCGGTGCCATCGATCCAGCTACGCCCACTTCGGGACTGATGCCGGTGGCGGCGATCGCCTTCGGCTCCGCGGTGTTCGTGCTTCCACTCTTCCAGACGTTTCGCGGCTCGCAAGTGTTCCCGCGCCGGTGGGACCTGAGTCACGCCGATTTACCCCGGATGTCGTAGCGGCATCCCGCAATGCAGGAGACGAATACCCGGAGAGTTACGTTTTCCGTGGTCAGGCACCATGGGGTGGTGAGTACGGTGACTTCGCCCCGACGGGTTTCCCGGGTCCCCGCTCCGCTGTTGTTCGTTCTCAGCGGAATTTCGATGTACGCCGGAGCGGCCATCGCGGTCGGCCTTTTCGGCCACGCGACGCCGGCGGGGGTGGCCTGGCTGCGCTGCCTCGGCGCGGCGGTGGTGCTCCTGGCCTGGCGCCGCCCCGGCCGCGCGGCCTGGCGCGGCCGCCGGCTGGCACTGGCGATCGCGTTCGGCGTCGTGACGGCGGGCATGAACGTGCTCTTCTACGAGGCGATCGCCCGGCTCCCGCTGGGGACGGTGGTGGCGATGGAGGTCATCGGCCCGGTCCTGGTGGCGGCGTTCGGCTCCCGCTCCCTGCGCGACGTGCTGGCGGTGGTCCTGGTGGCGTGCGGGGTGGTGGCGATCGCCGACGTCCAGCTGTCGGGGTCGGTCATGGGCGTTTTGTTCGCTTTGGGCGCGGCGGCGGCCTGGGCGGGCTACATCCTGCTGGGCAAGCGGGTGGCGTCATCGGACGGATCGGGCATCGACAGCCTGGCGATCGGCTTCGCGGCGGCGACGGTGGTGCTGTCCCCGCTGGCCATCGGGACCGGGGAGGTGTGGTCTTCGCCACGGATGCTGCTGCTGGGGGTCGGGGTGGGGGTGCTGTCGACGGTGGTGCCGTATGCGCTCGACCAGGTGGTGCTGCGCCGGCTGGGGCAGGCCCGGTTCGCGGTGCTGCTGGCGCTGCTGCCGGTGACGGCCGGGGTGATGGGGTTCGTGGGGTTGGGTCAGGTGCCGTCGTGGCCCGAGGCGCTGGGAACGCTGGCTGTGGTGGGTGGGGTGGCGTTGCGGAGCCGGGATGAGCCCGTGCGGCCTGCTCCGGAGCCGCCGGGGTGAGGGCTGGCGGACTGGGCGCTGCCAGGGTGGGCGCTGGCGGGCCGGCGAGGCGCGGGACTGGGCGCTGCCAGGCTGACAGCGCCCCCGGGCTGGGTGCCGCCGGCTGAGTGCCGCTGGGCTGACCCGCTGCGTGGTTGGGCGCCGCCAGCCTGAGCGCGCCTGGCTGGGCGGTGCCGTCAGGTTGGCGAGGCGTCGAACCAAGTGCCGCCCGGCTGACCCGCCGCCGGGCTGACGGCTTGCCTGGCGGGGTGCCGCCAGCCTGAGCGCATAGGGCTGGGCGGCGTCCCCGGGCTGGATGCCGCCGGGCTGCCGGGCCGCTCGCGGTCCTGCAGCCGGCCGAGCCGGGCCGAGCGAGCCGCCGTCGGGCAGCGTCGCGAATGAGTCAGTCGCGACTTTCGAGGTCCCGAATGCGTCATCCTCTATGTCCGGCCCACTCCGAACCGGCCGCGGCGCCTTCGCCGGGCCGCTTGTCCACAGGTCGGCCGTGATGTGGACAACCGAGCCACGGCGACCGCTTGCCGGGGCTTTTCGTCGGCCTCCGCCGATACGCTGGACAGGGGTCGTCCCCCAGGGAAGGGCGGGGCGTGTCCGGGGCCGGGCCGGCGACAAGACCGCCGACCGCCCGAGCAGGCCGCAGCTCCTCGCGTCGGGCGGCAGCTCCTCGCGTCGGGTCGCAGCTCCCCGCGTCGGGCGGCAGCTCCCGCGTCAGGCCGAGGGCAGGCACCCGCCCGGCGGCCGTGATGGCTTCCGTCACCTCGGACCGCGATACTGAGCCGGAGGAGGCGGGTGCCATGACCAAGGCGGCGTCGGCCGCGGCGAAGGACTTCGCCGCCGCCGGGGTGGGTGGGGTCCACCTCGCCTGGGCGGACAACAACGGCATCCCGCGCTCGCGGATCGTTCCCGTCGGGGGGCTTGCCGAGGCCGCTACCCGGGGCGTCGGCGCCACCTCGTTGTTCGCCGTCTTCGACAGTCACGATGCCATCACCTATGGCCACGCCGGCCTCGCCACGCCCTCCGGGGATGTCCGGCTCGTGCCCGTCGTCGAGCGGCTGCGGCGGCTCGCCGGGCAGCCCGCGCTCGCCTGGGCTCCCGTCCGGCAGCTCACGCGAGACGGCGATCCGTGGCCCTACTGCCAGCGCTCCGTCCTCGAAGCGCAGGTCGCCGAGGGCGCCAGGCGCGGCCTCGAGTTCCGGGCCGGCTACGAGCTCGAGTTCGCCGTCGCGCCCGCGGGCAGCGCCGACATCGTCGCCGCTCCCGGGCACCCCGGGCCCGCCTACAGCCCGCACGCCCTCGTCGGGCTCGACGGCTTCGTCGCCGCCCTCCTGCACGACTTCGCCGCCAACGGCCTGCGGATCGGCCAGCTGCACGCCGAGTACGGCGTGGCGCAGGTCGAGCTGTCGCTCGCCGCCACCGATCCCGTCTCCGCCGCCGACGACCAGCTGCTGGCCCGCCAGACCATCCACGCCGCCGCGCACGCGCACGGTCTCGTCGTCAGCTTCGCGCCGCTCATCGGGCTCGGCGCGGCCGGCAACGGCTGGCACCTGCACACCTCCGTCCGCCGCAAGGGCCGCAACCTCCTCGACGACGAAAGCGGCGTCCCCACCGGTGACGGCGCCGGCTACCTCACCGGCCTGCTGCGCGACCTGGCGGCGCTGACCGCGATCACCGCGCCGAGCGTCCCGTCGACCCTGCGGCTGCGCCCCGGCTACTTCGCGGGCGCGTACGCGTTCTGGGGCGTCGAGAACCGGGAGGCGCCGCTGCGGTACGTCCCCGGCTCGCCGCTGCTGGGCGCCGACCACGCGAACGTCGAGCTCAAGACGTCGGACGCCTCCGCCAACCCCTACCTCGCCCTGGCCGTGGTGCTGGCCGCCGGGATGGCCGGCATCGAAGACTCCGCCGCGCTGCCCGAGCCGATCGCCGAGGACCCGGGCGGCTGGACGGAAGGCGAGCGGGAGACGCGCGGGGTGCGCCGGCTGCCGGCCGACACCGCCGGGCAGGACGCCGCACTCACGGCCTCGCCGCGCGTCGCCGGCGTGCTCGGTGACGACCTGCTCGGGGCCTTCCGCGCGGTCCGGGCGTCCGACGCGGCGTGGGCGGCCGAGCGCACGGCCGACGAGATCGTCGCCGCGCACCTGTGGCGTTATTGAGGTCTGGGAGAATGACCCCATCGAATCCGGGAAACCGCTGAGGGGACCGATGTCTTCGGGGATCGACGGCGGGCAGCTCGACCTGTCCGGGGTGCGGTGGCTGCCGGGCGGGGCCCGCCTGGCCGCCCTCGCCCAGGCGGAGCTGCCCCAGAAGGACGGCCTGGCCGCCGCGTTCTGCGGGCTCGCGGCCCTGCGCGCGGCCGGGCTCGACGTGCCCGACCAGGACGCGGTCGCGATGGCCGCGGGGACGGTCCGCGGGCCGGTCGTGCGCCCGCCGGGCGAGGCGGGCCGTCCGGAGTTCCGCCTGCCCGTGCCGATGGTCGACGACCCGGCCGCGGCGGGGACGCGCGTTTCGGGGCTGGCGACGGCCATCGGCTCGCTGTCGGGCGGGGCCCTCGCGGCGGTGCCGGTGACGGGGGAGTGGACCACCGAGACGCTCTTCGACCTGCTGGTCGGGCTGTGGGACGTGCCGCGCGTCGCGGTGATCGCCCGGATCGACGGCGCCGAGCTCGGCGCCCACGACACGCCGGAACGCGCGCTGCTCGACTACCTCGACACCGGTGTCCCTCCACTGTGGACGTCCCGCTGGCGGCCGCCGGGCGGCCACTTCGTGCTCGTGGCGGGCATCCGGATCGGTGCCGAGGGCACGCTGCTGTCCGTTGTGGACACCTACCCGTCCTTCGGCGAGGAGGGGATCCACGGCCAGCCCGTCGAATGGGTCGCCGCGGCGCTCGCCGGGCTGGGCGTGCTGGTGGTCGTCGACGCGGACCAGGTCGCCGTGACGCGCGAAGCGGCCCGCGTCGCCGGCCTCACTCCGTCGTTCTGGGACTGACTTCCTCGGCGTTCCCGGGCGCGAAGCGGGAGTGCCGCCGGCCGTAGGTGACGTAGATGACCAGGCCGAGCGCCAGCCACACGGCGAACCGGATCCAGGTGAGCACGTTGAGGTTGAGCATCAGGTAGAAGCACGCCAGCGCCGCCACGATCGGCACCACCGGCGAGAACGGCACGGAGAACGGCCGGTCCAGGTCGGGCCGGCGGCGGCGCAGCACCGGCACCGCGACGGCCACGATGATCATCGCCGACAGTGCGCCGATGCTCACCATGTCGGCCAGCTCGGAGATCGGGATGAACGCGGCCAGCACGGCGATCAGCACGGCGCCGCCGATGGTCATCCGGTGCGGGGTGCCCCAGCGCGGGTGGGTCCGGCCGAGCGCCTTCGGCAGCAGGCCGTCGCGGCCCATGGCGAAGCCGATCCGCCCGATCGTGACCAGCTCGACCATCATCACCGACGTCAGCCCGGTCACCGCGCCGAGCGAAATGAGCGCGCCGACCCAGTGCTGGCCGACCTTGTCGAACGCGTCCGCCAGCGGCGCGCCGGTGTCGATGTCGGTGAACGGGATCATCCCGGTCAGCACGATCGAGACGCCGATGTAGAGCACCGCGCACACGGCCAGCGCGCCGAGGATGCCGACCCGGAGGTCCTTCTTCGGGTTCAGCGTCTCCTCGCCGAGGTTCGCGAGCGCTTCGAAACCCGTGTAGGCGAAGAAGACGATGGCGGCCGCGGTGACCATCCCGGCGATGCCGTAGACGGACTGCTCCAGGCCGAGCGCGGCCTGGACGATCGGCTGCTCCAGCACCGTGCTGCCGTTCGCGGGTGCCTGGGCCGGCGGGATGAACGGCGTCAGGTTCGCGCCCTTGACGAAGAACAGGCCGACCGCCAGCACTAGCACGCAGACGGCGACCTTCACGCAGACGAGCAGGTTGGTCAGCCAGGCCGACTCCTTGATGCCCAGCACGGCGACGACGGTCAGCACCGCGATGATCAGCACCGCCCCGACGTTCACCTTCGCGTCCTCGCCGAACCACTCCGGCGACAGCCCGAGCAGGTTGGCCAGGTAGCCGGACCAGCCGCGCGACACCACGGCCGCGCCGAGCGCGAACTCCAGCAGCAGGTCCCACCCGATGATCCAGGCGAACACCTCGCCGAGGGTCGCGAAGGCGTAGGTGTAGGCGCTGCCGGCCGTCGGGACGCTGGAGGCGAGCTCGGCGTAGCAGAGCGCCGCGAGCCCCGCGACGACCGCGCCGAGCACGAACGACAGCGTCACCGCGGGCCCGGCGTGCGTCTTCGCCTCGACGCCCGCGAGGGTGAAGATGCCGGTGCCGATGATGATCCCGACACCGAACCCCACCAGGTCGCGCCCGCGCAGCCGCCGCTTGAGCTCCCCGGAGTCCTGGCGCTTCAGGACGTCGTCCACGTTCAAGGTTCTCCGCACACCCATGGGGAGAAGTTAGAAGGTCACGGAGATTTCCGCAGAACGGTTCCGGGGTGACGTGACCCCGCGCGGATGGCGCGATCGGTCCCGCACCGGAATGCTGGGCCGGTGCCCGACGAGACCCCCACCCGCAGCCCCTTGCACCTGCTCGCCGACCGTTACGGCGTCGCCACCCGGTACGAGAACTCCGACCAGGTCTGGGTCGATGTCGAAGACGACGTCGTCGTCGCCGTTCTCGGGCAGTTCGGGGTCGACGCGACCAGCGACGACGCCATCGCCCGGGCCCTCGACGTGCGCGAAACCCCCGGCGGGCTGCCCCCGACGATCGTCGTGAAGGAAGGCAGCACCCGGAGCCTCGGCACCAACGCCGAGATCTTCCTCGAAGACGGGGGCCGGCGCGTCACCGCCGGTGATCTCCCGGCCGACCTGCCGCTCGGCTGGCACCGGATCGTCACCGCCGACCAGGACGTCGTGCTCGCCGTCGTGCCCGCGAAGCTGCCGGACGTCCCGCCGGCTTGGGGCTGGATGCTGCAGCTCTACGCCCTGCACTCGGCCGGCTCCTGGGGCATCGGCGACTACGCCGACCTCGCGACCTTCGCCGCCCGCTCGGCCTCGGAGCTGGACGCCGGAGTGCTGCTGGTCAACCCCGTGCAGGCGTTCAGCCCGGCCCACCCCGTCGAGCGGTCGCCCTACTCGCCCGCGAGCCGGCGCTTCGCCAACCCGATCTACCTGCGCGTCACCGCCACCGAGACCTACGCGCAGGCCGGCGCCGCGACGCAGGAGGCCGTGCAGTCCCTGGCTCCGGACCGGGACGGCGAACTGATCGACTACGACGCCGTCTGGACGGCCAAGCGCGCCGCGCTCGAGCTGCTGTGGCCGCACCGGGTCGAAGACCTGCCGAAAGACCGGGACCTCGAAGACTTCGCCCTCTTCTGCGCCCTCGCCGAGCAGCACGGCGCCGACTGGCGGGAGTGGCCGGCGCCACTCCGGGACCCGGCCGGGCCCGAGGTCGAAAAAGCTCGCGAAGAGCTCAAGGACCGCGTCGGCTTCCACACCTGGCTCCAGCACCTCTGCCGGGAGCAGCTGGAAACCGCCCGGAAAGCGGCGAAAGACGCCGGGATGACCGTCGGGATCGTGCACGACCTGCCCGTCGGCGTGCACCCCGGCGGGGCCGACACCTGGGCGGTGCGGGACGTCTTCGCCGCCGACGTCCGCGTCGGCGCGCCGCCGGACGCGTTCAACCAGCAGGGACAGGACTGGAACCTGCCGCCGTGGCGGCCGGACAAGCTCGCCGAGGCCGGGTACGCGCCGTTCCGGGACGTCATCCGCGGCGTCCTGCGCTACGCCGACGGCATCCGGGTCGACCACATCGCCGGGCTCTGGCGGCTCTGGTGGATCCCGCCGGGCGAGCCCGCGCACCGCGGCACCTACGTCCACTACGACGCCGAAGCCATGGTCGGCGTGCTCGCGCTCGAGGCGCACCGGGCCGGCGCGGTGGTCGTGGGGGAGGACCTCGGCACCGTCGAGGACACCGTCACCGAGACCATGCACGAGCGCGGCATGCTCAGCTCGGCCGTGCTCTGGTTCGA
Source organism: Amycolatopsis sp. NPDC114505 (assembly GCF_055633615.1). Classification (NCBI taxonomy): domain Bacteria; kingdom Bacillati; phylum Actinomycetota; class Actinomycetes; order Pseudonocardiales; family Pseudonocardiaceae; genus Amycolatopsis; species Amycolatopsis sp. NPDC114505. The sequence goes on from NZ_JBVKDV010000002.1 coordinate 462,256, forward strand.
ACGCGACTGGGACGCGCCGGGCAAGCCGTTCACGCGTCCGTCGAGCTGGGACCCGGAGGCCATGGCCAGCATCTCCACCCACGACCTGCCGACGGTCTCCGGCTGGCTGCAGGGCGAGCACGTCCGGGTCCGGGCCGAGCTGGGGCTGCTGGACCGGGGTGTCGAAGCGGAGGAAGAGGCGGCCGCCGCCGAACGTGAAGCTTTGTTCGAACTCGTTGCGCGCGAAGGGATTCCGGCCGGCGACCCGGTCGTCGCCCTGCACACGCTGCTCGCCGAAGCCGCGTCACGCCTGGTGCTGACCTCGCCGGCGGACGTGGCGGGCCAAGTGCGGCAGCCGAATCTGCCCGGGACCGTCGACCAGTACCCTAACTGGCGGATCCCCCTTCCCGTCAGTGTCGACGGCTTCTTCACCGCGAAGGGGGTGCGCGCCGCGATCGCGCCGCTGGCGGCGGCGCGTCCCTTGCCCCGGTAACGGGTACCCCACGGCACGCGATTCCCGTCCGTCAGCACGGACACCCGGCACAACCTGCGAAAGCTCGAGGAGAACCCAGTGCGGCCCTGGCCCGGAACGCCCTACCCGCTCGGCGCCACCTATGACGGAGTCGGGACGAACTTCGCCCTGTTCTCCGAGGTGGCGGAGCGGGTCGAACTGTGCCTCTTCGACGACGACGGCAACGAAACGCGGTACGCCCTGGAAGAGGTGGACGGCTTCGTCCACCACGGCTACCTGCTCAACGTCCAGCCCGGCCAGCGCTACGGGTTCCGGGTGCACGGCCCGTACGACCCGGCCCGCGGCCTGCGCTGCAACCCGAACAAGCTGCTCATCGACCCGTACGCGAAGGCCGTTTCGCACGGCGTGAAGTGGGACGAGTCGCTGTTCGGCTACCAGTTCGCCAACCCGGAGGATCGCAACGACGACGACTCCGCCGGCCGGGTGCCCTACTCGCTGGTGGCGAACCCGTTCTTCGACTGGGGCAACGACCGTCAGCCGAAGCGGCCGTACAACGAGACGGTGATCTACGAAGCCCACGTCAAGGGCATGACCGTGAATCACCCGTTCGTGCCCGAGGCGCTGCGGGGCACCTATGCCGGCCTGGCGCACCCCGCCGTCGTCGAACACCTCCAGAAGCTCGGCGTGACGGCGGTGGAGCTGCTGCCGGTGCACCAGTTCGTCTCCGACCACGGCCTGGAGGAGAAGGGCCTCACGAACTACTGGGGCTACAACACGATCGGCTTCTTCGCGCCGCACGACTCCTACGCCGCGATGCCCGGTGAGGGCGGCCAGGTCCAGGAGTTCAAGGGCATGGTCAAGGCCTTCCACGAGGCCGGCATCGAAGTGATCCTCGACGTGGTTTACAACCACACCGCGGAGGGCAACCACCTCGGGCCGACCTTGTCGATGCGCGGCATCGACAACGAGGCCTACTACCGGCTGGTCGAGGGGGAGCCCGAGTACTACATGGACTACACCGGTACCGGGAACTCGATGAACGTGCGCAACCCGCACACGCTGCAGCTGATCATGGACTCGCTGCGGTACTGGGTGACCGAGATGCACGTCGACGGCTTCCGCTTCGACCTCGCCTCGGCGCTGGCGCGCGAGTTCTACGACGTCGACCGGCTGTCCACGTTCTTCGACCTCGTGCAGCAGGACCCGATCGTGAGCCAGGTCAAGCTCATCGCCGAGCCGTGGGACGTCGGCCCCGGTGGCTACCAGGTCGGCAACTTCCCTCCCCTGTGGACGGAGTGGAACGGGCAGTACCGCGACACCGTCCGCGACTTCTGGCGCGGCGAGCCCTCGACGCTCGGGGAGTTCGCGTCGCGGATCACCGGCTCGTCGGACCTCTACCAGGACGACGGCCGCCGCCCGTTCGCGTCGATCAACTTCGTCACCGCCCACGACGGCTTCACGCTGCGGGACCTGGTGTCCTACAACGAGAAGCACAACGAGGCCAACGGCGAGGACGGCCGCGACGGCGCCGACGACAACCGCTCGTGGAACTGCGGTGTCGAAGGTGAGACCGACGACCCGGAGGTGAACGAGCTGCGCATCCGCCAGCAGCGCAACATGCTCGCCACGATCCTGCTGTCGCAGGGTGTGCCGATGATCCTGCACGGCGACGAGATCGGCCGTACCCAGCAGGGCAACAACAACGTCTACTGCCAGGACTCCGAGATCGCCTGGATGGACTGGGAGCTGGCCAAGGAGAACGCCGGCCTGGTCCAGTTCGTCGGCGGGCTGACCGCGTTCCGGCACGGGCACCCGGTATTCCGCCGCCGCCGCTTCTTCCAGGGCGGCCCGGTCGGCAAGGGCGAGAAGCTCGGCGACATCGCCTGGTTCACCCCGGCCGGCGAGGAGATGACCGAGCAGAACTGGGACGACGGCTTCGGCAAGGCGGTCGTCGTCTTCCTCAACGGCCAGGCGATCCCGGACCTCGACCCGCGCGGGATGCACGTCGAGGACGACTCGTTCCTGCTCGCGTTCAACGCGCACTACGAGGACATCGACGCCAAGCTGCCGGGCAACGGCTACGGCCAGGCCTGGACCGTCGTCATCGACACCGCGACGGGCGAGGTGGAGCCCCGCGACGCGAAGTCCATCGAAGGCGGCGGCCAGTTCACCCTGCCCGCCCGCTCCCTGATCGTGCTGCAGCGGACGGAGACGGAGTCCGAATGACGGTGCCGGAGTCGACCTACCGGGTGCAGCTGCGCCCGGAGTTCCCCTTCAGCGACGCCGCGGAGATCGCCGGCTACCTGCGTGACCTGGGCATCGGGGCGCTCTACGCGTCGCCGGTGCTGGACGCGGCGCCCGGCTCGACCCACGGCTACGACGTCGTCGACGCGACCCGCGCGCGGCCCGCGCTGGGCGGCGAGGAAGCCCGGCAGGCGCTCAGCGCGAAGCTGAAGGAGCTCGGGCTCGGCCTGGTCGTCGACATCGTGCCGAACCACATGTCGGTCGAGGTGCCGAAGGTCAACCGGTGGTGGTGGGACGTCCTGGCGCACGGCCGCGACTCGGAGTTCGCGTCCTTCTTCGACGTCGACTGGGACCGCGGCCCGCTGCTGCTGCCGGTGCTCGGCGACGATGACGCCGTCGCCGAGCTGACCGTCGACGGCGGCGAGCTCGCCTACTACGACCACCGTTTCCCGATCGCCCCCGGCACGGAAAGCGGGACGCCGCAAGAGATCCACGAGCGCCAGCACTACCGGCTGGTCGGCTGGCGCCGCGGCAACGCGGAGCTGACCTACCGGCGGTTCTTCGACATCACGAACCTGGCCGCGGTCCGCGTCGAGGACCCGACCGTGTTCGCCGAGACGCACGGGGAGGTCCTGCGCTGGGTCGCCGACGGCGACGTCACCGGCCTGCGCGTCGACCACCCGGACGGCCTCGCCGACCCGGGCGGCTACTTCCGGCGGCTGCGCGAGAACGCGCCGAACGCGTGGATCGTGGCCGAGAAGATCCTGCACCCGGGCGAGCCGCTGCCGCAGAGCTGGCCGGTCGACGGAACCACCGGCTACGACGCCCTGCGCGAGGTCGCCGGCGTCTTCGTCGACCCGGCCGCCGAGCCCGCCTTCACCGAGCTGGCCACGGAGCTGGGCGTGAAGACCGGCTACCACCGCGTCGAGGCCGAGGCCCGGCGCCTGGTCACCGACCACATCCTGGTCGCCGAGGTCCGGCGGATCGCCGCGCTGCTGCCCGACGTCGATCCGGAGCAGGCGCGGCAAGCCGTCGCCGAGACGATGGTCGCCTTCCCCGTCTACCGCTCGTACCTCCCCGAAGGCGCGGCGAACTGGGCGGCCGCGATCGCCGGAGCCCGGCAAGCCCGGCCGGACCTCGCCGACGCGCTGATCCTCCTCGACGCCTACGTGACCGAGAACCCCGACAGCGAGCTGGCCACCCGCATCCAGCAGACGTCCGGCATGGTCGTGGCCAAGGGCACCGAGGACACGACGTTCTACCGCTACACCCGCTTCGCCGCGCTCAACGAGGTCGGCGGCAACCCGGACCGGTTCGGCCTCGACGTCGAGGAGTTCCACCGCCTGGCGGCCGAACGCGAAGCCGGGCACCCGGCCTCGATGACGACGTTGACCACGCACGACACCAAGCGCTCGGAGGACACCCGCGCGCGGATGGCCGTGCTCGCGGAAGTGCCGGGCGAGTTCGCCGAGGCCGTCCGCCGGTGGACCGCGCGCCGCGGGATCGACGAGCCGTCGCTGAACCTGCTCGCGTGGCAGACGCTGGTTTCGACGTGGCCGATCGAGCCCGCGCGGCTGCGCGACTACCTCGACAAGGCGGCCAAGGAAGCCAAGCTCCGGACCAGCTGGACCAGCCACGACGAGGCGTTCGAGGCCGACGTCGCCGCGTGGCCCGAGGACGTCATGGGCGACGCCGGACTGGCGTCGGACATCGAGGCGTTCGTCGGGCGCATCGAGAAGGCCGGCTACGCGAACTCCCTCGGCCAGAAGCTCGTGCAGCTGACCGCGCCCGGCGTCCCGGACGTCTACCAGGGCACCGAGCTGTGGGACTTCTCGCTGGTCGACCCGGACAACCGCCGCCCGGTCGACTACGCGGTCCGGCGCGAGATCCTGGCCCGCGTCCTCGACGGCGAGCTGTCGGACATCGACGCGTCGGGCGCGGCGAAGCTGCTCGTGGTGCACAAGGCGCTGCGGCTGCGCCGTGAACACCCGGCGCTGTTCCGCGGCTACCGGCCGCTGCGCGCCGAAGGGGTCGCGGCCGAGCACTGCCTCGCCTTCACCCGGAGCGCGGACCTGGCGGTCGCGGTCACCCGGCTGCCGGTCGGTCTCGAAGCCGCCGGCGGCTGGCGCGACACCGTGCTCCCGCTGCCGGCCGGCGTCTGGACCGACGTCCTGACCGGCCGCGAGGTCACCGGCGACCTGGCGACCCTGTTCGAGCGGTACCCCGTGGCGTTGCTGGTGCGAGGAGACGCATGAGGTTCAGCGTGTGGGCCCCGGCGGCCCGCCGAGTCCGGGTGAGTGTCGACGCCGGCGTGCACGAGATGACCGCCGGCGACGGCGGCTGGTGGCACGCCGAAGCGGAGGGCATCAACTACGCCTTCCTCCTCGACGACTCCGGCGACCGGCTGCCGGACCCGCGGTCGCGGTGGCAGCCCCACGGCGTCCACCAGGAGTCGCGCGTCTACGACCACGGCGAGTTCGAGTGGACCGACGACGCCTGGCACGGCCGGCAGCTCCCCGGCGCCGTCGTCTACGAGCTGCACGTCGGCACGTTCACCGAGGGCGGCACCTTCGACGCGGCGATCGACCGGCTCGACCACCTCGTCGAGCTGGGCATCACCCACGTCGAGCTGCTGCCGGTCAACTCCTTCGACGGGACCGCCGGCTGGGGCTACGACGGCGTCCTCTGGGGCGCGGTCCACGAGCCCTACGGCGGTCCGGACGGCTTCAAGCGGTTCGTCGACGCGGCCCACGCGCGCGGCCTGGCCGTCGTGCTCGACGTCGTCTACAACCACCTCGGGCCGTCGGGCGCCTACCTCGACCGCTTCGGGCCGTACTTCGCCGGGCAGAACGACTGGGGGCCCGGCCTCAACCTCGACGGCGCCGGTTCGGACGAGGTCCGCCGGTACGTCGTGGACAACGCGCTGAGCTGGTTCCGCGACTTCCACGTCGACGCGCTGCGCCTGGACGCCGTGCACGCGCTGCTCGACCGGCGAGCCGTCCACCTGCTCGAACAGCTCGCCACCGAGACCGAGGCGCTGTCGGCGGCGCTGAACCGGCCGCTGACGCTGATCGCCGAGTCCGACCTCAACGACCCGAAGCTCGTCACGCCCCGCGAACGCGGCGGGTACGGCCTGCACGCCCAGTGGTCGGACGACTTCCACCACGCCCTGCACGTCAAGCTCACCGGCGAGGAGTCGGGCTACTACACGGACTTCGCCGCGGGAGACGCCGTCGAGCGGGTGCTGCGCGAGGTGTTCTTCCACGCCGGAACCTGGTCGTCGTTCCGCGAGCGGACGCACGGCCGTCCGGTCGACACCCGGACCGTGCCGGGTCACCGCTTCCTCGCCTACCTGCAGAACCACGACCAGATCGGCAACCGCGCGACCGGCGACCGGCTGTCCGCGACCGTGTCGCGAGACCGGCTGGCGTGCGGCGCGGCCATCCTGTTCTGCTCGCCGTTCACGCCGATGGTGTTCATGGGGGAGGAGTGGGGGGCGAGCACGCCGTGGCAGTTCTTCGCCTCCTTCCCGGACCCGGAGCTGGCCGAGGCGGTCCGCACGGGCCGCCGTCGCGAGTTCGCCCGGCACGGCTGGGGCGAGTCCGACGTGCCCGACCCGATGGACCCGGCGACGGTCGAGCGCTCCCGGCTCGACTGGGCCGAAGCGGACACGCCCGGCCACCGCGAGACCCTCGAGCTGTACCGGACGTTGATCCGGCTGCGCCGCGAGCGGCCCGAGCTGGCCGGCCCGTGGGTCGCCGACCTGCGGGTGGACACCGCGCCGGACGGCTCTTGGTTCGTGCTGCACCGCGGGGGGCTGCGGCTGGCCGTCAACTTCGGTCCCGGCCCGGTCACGCTCCCGCTGGCGGCCACCGCGACCCTGCTGACCTGGGCCGGGGCCACCGTGGACGGGAGTTCCGCGGTCCTGCCGCCGGAGAGTTTCGTCCTGGTCGAAACCCCGTAACCGGAAGTCACATCGCGCGCGATGTGACCCGGATCTGGGACGATTCAGGAATGGCCACACGACCCTCGACCCAGCACGTCCTCGCCGGACGCCCGTTCCCGCTCGGCGCCCACCCCGAGGCGGGCGGGGTCCGGTTCGCGATCACCTCCGCCGTCGCGGACGCGGTCGACCTGTGCCTGATCGACGCCGACGGGTCGGAGCGCCGGATCGCGCTCACCGAGCGCACGTTCGGCGTCTGGCACGGCCTCGTGCCCGGGGTGACGCCGGGGCAGCGGTACGGCTACCGGATCCACGGCCCGTACGACCCGGCCCGCGGCCTGCGCTGCAACCCGCACAAGCTGCTGCTCGACCCCTACGCCCGGCAGATCACCGGCGGGCTCACCGACCTGACCGCGGCGCAGGGCTTCACCGGTGACCCCGAGCGCGGGCCGATGTCGACAGTGGACTCCCTGGGCAGCGTGCCGCTGTCGGTGGTGTCGTCGCCGGGCGGGCCGGACACCGGGGTCAAGCCGGAGGTCCCGTTCGAGGAGGCGGTGATCTACGAGCTGCACGTCAAGGGGTTCACCCAGCAGCACCCGTTCATCCCGGAGGCGCTGCGCGGCACCTACCTCGGCCTGGCCCACCCGGTGGCCATCGAGTACCTGACCCGGCTCGGCGTCACGTCGGTGGAGCTGCTGCCGGTGCACTCGTTCCTCGACGAGCCGTCGCTGGTCCGGGCCGGCCGGCACAACTACTGGGGGTACTCGCCGCTCGGCTTCTTCGCGCCGCACGCCGGCTACGCCAGCGAGCCCGGCCACGAGGTCGAGGAGTTCCGGCTGATGGTGGCCGCCCTGCACGCGGCCGGCATCGAGGTGATCATCGACGTCGTGTTCAACCACACCTGCGAGGGCGGGCCCGACGGGCCGACGCTGAGCTTCCGCGGGCTGAACGCGCCCGTGTACTACCTGCACACCGAGCGCGGCCACATGGCCGACATCACCGGCTGCGGCAACACCCTGGAGGCCGGCTCGCCGACCGTGGTCCGGCTGGTCACCGACTCGCTGCGGTACTGGACGCAGGAGCTGGGCGTCGACGGCTTCCGGTTCGACCTGGCCAGCACGCTCGGCCGGGCCCGCGGCGGCCCGTTCGACCCCGCGTCGACGCTGCTCACCGCGATCACCACCGACCCGGTGCTCTCGCGCTGCAAGCTCATCGCGGAGCCATGGGACGCCACCGGCGAGGGCTACCGCGTCGGCGGCTTCGGCGCCCAGTGGGCGGAGTGGAACGGCCGCTACCGCGACACCGTGCGCGACTTCTGGCGCGGCGCGACCGGCGTGCGCGACCTCGCCTACCGGCTGTCCGGCTCGTCGGACCTCTACGACCACAACCTGCGCCGGCCGTGGCAGTCGATCAACTTCGTCACCGCCCACGACGGCTTCACGCTGCGGGACCTGGTGTCCTACAACGAAAAGCACAACGAGGCCAACGGTGAGGACAACCGCGACGGCACCAACGACAACCGCTCGTGGAACCACGGCGCCGAGGGCGACACGGCCGACGAGGGGATCCGCGGGCTGCGCGCGCGGCAGGTGCGGAACATGTTCGCCACGCTGCTGCTGTCCACCGGCACCCCGATGATCACCGCGGGCGACGAGTTCTGGCGGACCCAGGGCGGCAACAACAACGCGTACTGCCTCGACGACGAGACGTCCTGGCTGGACTGGACCCCAGAGGATCCCGAGGCCGAGGCCATGTTGACCTTCGCCCGCCGGGTCGTGCGGCTGCGCTCGATGAGCCCGGCGCTGCGGCAGCCGGAGTTCTTCGAAGGCCGGACGACGCCGACCGGCAAGCCGGACCTGGTCTGGTTCCGCCCGGACGGCGAGGAGTTCGGCGAGACCGACTGGTTCGAGGACCGGCACACGCTCGGCATGTGGGTCGACGGCTCGAACAGCCAGGCCCGCAACCGCGACGGCGAGCTGGTGCCCGACCACTCGTGGCTGATGTGGCTGCACGCGGGCGACGAGCCGGCCGAGGTGACGCTGCCGGGCCGCGAGTACGGCGAGACGTTCAAGCCGACGCTCGACACGAGCACCTCCGACGGCAACCCGGCCAACCCGGGCACCCTGGAAGCCAAGAGCCGCGTGACGCTCCAGTCGCGTTCCCTGCTCCTGCTCCGCGCCCCCCGCCTGGCGGCGGACCCCGCCCCCGAACCCTACTGACGCGTACCCCACCGGACGACACACGCACCCAGCCGGACGACACGCGTATCTGGCCGGACGACACGACGTGGGGCCGGGCTCCGCCGCCGTGTCGTCCATCCGCGTGCGCGTGTCGTCCGGCGGAGTACGCGTGTCGTCCATTCGGGTACGGGTGTTCAGCGGCCGCGGCCGGCGGCCGGGCCCCGCGTGGACTTAACCTGCCGGACATCCGCCCGAAATTCGTTGCGGGGAAAGCGTTTCGTCCGCACCGGGGTGGGTACAGAACAAAAGAGCCCTGCCTCGTTCGTGCTTGATCGAGTCAGGCAGACTGACGACGCCTGCGTCCAAACCGACACTTCGAGGGGCGTTGCCCATGACCGGCCGGCTCGGTATCGACGACGTCTCCCCCAGCGTGAGCTGCGGCCGGTATCCGGCCAAAGCCGTTGTGGGGGAACACATCCCGGTCACCGCGACCGTCTGGCGCGAGGGCCACGACGCCGTCGCGGCCACCGTCGCGTGGCGCGGTCCCGGCGACCGCCTGACGCGCCAGACGCGGATGGTGCCGCGCGGTCCCGACCACCCCGACGAGTTCGCCGCGGTGATCGTCCCGGACACCACCGGCACGTGGACCTACCGGATCGACGCGTGGAGCGATCCCTGGGCGACGTGGGAGCACAACGTCGAGGTGAAGATCGCCGCGGGGCAGGGCCCCGAGGACCTCGCCAACGATCTCGAGAACGGCGCCCGGCTGCTGGAGCGCGTCTCCCGCCGCCCGGACCGCCGGGCGGAGAAGGCGCTGCTGACCGGCGCGCTGACCGCGTTGCGCGACGAGGAGCGCGGCCTCGCCGAGCGGGTCGGACCCGCGCTCTCGCCCGAGGTCCGCCGGATCATGCACGAGTTCCCGGTGCGGGAGCTGATCACCAAGGGCAAGCCCCACAAGGCGTGGGTCGACCGCCCCCGCGCCGCGTTCGGCTCCTGGTACGAGCTGTTCCCCCGCTCCACCGGCGGCCTCGACGCCGAGGGCAACGCGGTGCACGGCACCTTCGCCACGGCCTCGGCCGCGCTCGACCGCGTCGCCAAGATGGGCTTCGACGTCGTCTACCTGCCGCCGATCCACCCGATCGGCCGCGTGAACCGCAAGGGGCCCAACAACACCCTCGACGCGCAGCCGCACGACGTCGGCTCGCCGTGGGCCATCGGCTCCGACGAGGGCGGCCACGACGCCATCCACCCGGACCTCGGCACCTTTGACGACTTCGACGCCTTCGTCGCCCGCTCGGAAGAGCTGGGCATGGAGGTCGCGCTCGACTTCGCGCTGCAGGCCGCGCCGGACCACCCGTGGGTGCTCAAGAACCAGGAGTTCTTCACCACCCGCCCGGACGGGTCGATCGCCTACGCGGAGAACCCGCCGAAGAAGTACCAGGACATCTACCCGATCAACTTCGACAACGACCCCAAGGGCGTCTACGAAGAGATGCTCCGGGTCATCACGGTGTGGATCGACCACGGGGTGAAGATCTTCCGGGTCGACAACCCACACACCAAGCCGCCGGACTTCTGGGCCTGGCTGATCCAGTCGGTGAAGGACGCCCACCCGGACGTCCTGTTCCTCGCCGAGGCGTTCACCCGCCCGGCGCGGCTGTGGGGACTGGCCCGGCTCGGCTTCACCCAGAGCTACACGTACTTCACGTGGCGGACCGGCAAGCAGGAGCTGATCGACTTCGCCATCGACCTGCGCGAGCACTGGAACGAGGGCCGGCCGAACCTGTTCGTCAACACCCCGGACATCCTCCACGAGTCGCTGCAGCGCGGCGGGCCCGGCATGTTCGCGCTGCGGGCCGCGCTGGCCGCGACGATCTCGCCGACGTGGGGCGTCTACTCGGGGTACGAGCTGTTCGAGCACGTCCCGGTCCGCGAGGGCAGCGAGGAGTACCTCGACTCCGAGAAGTACCAGCTGCGCCCCCGCGACTTCGAGCGCGCCCTCGCCGAAGGGCGGTCGCTGGAGCCGTGGATCGCGAAGCTGAACGCCGTCCGCCGCGCGCACCCGGCGCTGCAGCAGATGCGCACCCTGCACTTCCACCACGTCGACAACGACGCGCTGCTGGCGTACTCCAAACAGGACCCGGCGACCGGCGACACCGTGGTCACCGTCGTGACCCTCGACCCGTACGGGCCGCAGGAGGGCACGCTGTGGCTCGACACGGCCCAGCTCGGGTTCGAGGCGCACGAGCGGCTGATCGCCCACGACGAGGTCACCGGCGACACCTGGGACTGGGGGCCGGCGAACTTCGTCCGGCTCGAGCCCTGGCGGGCCGTGGCGCACGTGGTCTCGGTCCGGCGGCGGCTGGCCGGTTAGCAGGGGAAGGAACGGATCGAGGGACTGAGGTGGAACACATGGCGGAGGAACCCCGCCCCGACGCCGCGCTCGGGCTGGACGGCGTGCCGCACACCGGTGAGGCGATCACCGCCGACGGCATGCTCGTGGAGCCCCAGGCCGGCGACTTCCGCTCGGCGCAGCAGGCGCCGAGCAGCCCGGACTGGTTCAAGGGCGCGGTGTTCTACGAGGTGCTGGTGCGCGCCTTCGCCGACTCGAACGGCGACGGCACCGGCGACCTGCGCGGCCTGGCCGGCCGCCTGGACTACCTGGCCTGGCTCGGCATCGACTGCCTGTGGCTGCCGCCGTTCTACGCGTCGCCGCTGCGCGACGGCGGGTACGACATCAGCGACTTCCGCGCGGTGCTGCCGGAGTTCGGCAGCGTCGAGGACTTCGTCTTCCTGCTGAACGAGGCGCACCGGCGGGGCATCCGGGTGATCACGGACCTGGTGCTCAACCACACCTCGGACGCGCACCCGTGGTTCCAGCAGTCCCGCCAGGACCCGGACGGCCCGTACGGCGACTACTACGTGTGGAGCGACGACGACTCCCGCTACGCCGACGCGCGGATCATCTTCGTCGACACCGAGACGTCGAACTGGACCTACGACCCGGTGCGCGGCCAGTTCTACTGGCACCGGTTCTTCTCCCACCAGCCCGACCTGAACTTCGAGAACCCCGACGTCCAGAACGCGATGATCGACACCCTGCGGTTCTGGCTCGACCTGGGTATCGACGGGTTCCGCCTGGACGCCGTGCCGTACCTGTTCGAGCAGGAGGGCACCAACTGCGAGAACCTGCCGCGCACGCACGAGTTCCTCAAGCGCTGCCGCAAGGTCGTCGACGACGAGTACCCCGGCCGGATCCTGCTGGCCGAGGCGAACCAGTGGCCGTCGGACGTCGTCGAGTACTTCGGCGACGCGGCGGTCGGCGGCGACGAGTGCCACATGGCGTTCCACTTCCCGCTGATGCCGCGGATCTTCATGGCCGTGCGCCGCGAGTCGCGCTTCCCGATCTCGGAGATCCTCACCCAGACCCCGGAGATCCCCAGCGGCACCCAGTGGGGCATCTTCCTGCGCAACCACGACGAGCTGACCCTCGAGATGGTCACCGACGAAGAGCGCGACTACATGTACACGGAGTACGCCAAGGACCCGCGGATGAAGGCCAACATCGGCATCCGCCGCCGGCTGGCCCCGCTGCTGGACAACGACCGCAACCAGCAGGAGCTCTTCACGGCGATGCTGCTGTCCCTGCCGGGCTCGCCCGTTCTGTACTACGGTGACGAGATCGGCATGGGAGACAACATCTGGCTCGGCGATCGTGACGCGGTGCGCACACCCATGCAGTGGACCCCGGACCGCAACGCCGGGTTCTCCTCCTGCGATCCCGGCCGGATCTACCTGCCGGTGATCATGGACCCGGTGTACGGCTACCAGGGCCTGAACGTCGAGGCGCAGTCCAACAACGCGTCCTCCCTGCTCAACTGGACCCGGCGGATGATCGAGGTGCGCAAGGAGCACCACGCGTTCGCCGAAGGCGAGTTCGTCGACCTCGGCGGGTCCAACCCGAGCGTGCTGGCGTACAAGCGCCAGTGGCGGCGCCCGGACGGCGGCGAGGACGTCGTGCTCTGCGTGAACAACCTTTCCCGGTTCCCGCAGCCGGTGGAGCTGGACCTGTCCGCGCACCGCGGCTGCGTCCCCGTGGAACTGACCGGCGGCGTGCGCTTCCCGGGCATCGGGGACCTGTCGTACCTGCTGACGCTGCCGGGGCACGGCTTCTACTGGTTCCAGCTGACGAGCCCGGGAGACGAAGGCGAAACGAGGTGAGTCCCTTGTCCGACCCGCGTGAGCTGGTCGACGACCTGCTCGGCGACCTGGAGCACTGGCTGCCGGAGCAGCGCTGGTTCGCCGGCAAGGACCGGCCGGTGACCGGCGTCCGGGTGCTCGGCGTGACCGAGCTGGTCGCGGGCGACCCGCAGCTGCTGCACGTGGTCGTCGAGGTCGCCCAGGGTGACCGGCGCGAGCCCTACCAGCTGCTCGTCGGCCGGCGGACGCACCCGCCGGAGATCTCGTCGGGCAGCTGGATCGGTGCCGTCGGCGACCTCAACGCCTACGAGGCGTCCGGCGACCTCGACGTCACCGGCGTGCTGCTGGACCTGATGGCCCGGGAGGCCACGGTGGGCTCGCTCGTCTTCGAGCACGAGCCCGGCGTGGAGCTCGACACCGGGCTGCGGGCGCGGCCGATCACGTCGGAGCAGAGCAACACGTCCCTGGTCTACGGCGGGCAGTACATCCTCAAGCTGTTCCGGAAGCTGACGCCGGGCAAGAACAAGGACCTGATGCTGCACCGGGCGCTGCAGGGCGTCGACAGCAAGCACATCGCGCCGGTGCTCGGCTCGATCACCGGCGACCTCGACGGCGAGCCGACCACGGTCGGCATGCTCCAGCAGTTCGTCGCGGACGCGGTCGACGGCTGGGCGATGGCCACCACCAGCGTCCGCGACCTGATGGCCGCGCCGGAGCTGCACGCCGAGGAGGTCGGCGGCGACTTCGCCGGCGAGGCCGAGCGGCTCGGGCGCGCGGTGGCCGAGGTGCACGCGGACCTGGCCGAGGCCCTCGGCAGTGAGCCGGTCGACGCCGACGAGCTGGAGCGGTCGGCGAAGGCGATGCTCGTCCGGCTCGACACCGTCGCCGCGCGGGTGCCGGAGCTGGCCGCGCACGCTCCCGGGCTGCGGGCGGCGTTCGAGAAGCTGCGCGCGCTGCCCGCCGACTCCGTGACCATGCAGTACGTCCACGGCGACCTGCACCTCGGCCAGGTGCTGCGGACGGTCACCGGCTGGCTGCTGATCGACTTCGAGGGCGAGCCGGCGGCGCCGGTGGAGGAGCGTCACGCGCTGCGGTCGCCGTTGCGCGACGTGGCGGGCATGCTGAGGTCGTTCGACTACGCGGCCCAGCAGATGCTGGTCGGCCAGCCGGACGACTCGGCGCTGGCCGCGCGGGCCCTGGAGTGGTCGCACCGCAACCGGGCGGCGTTCTGCGAGGGCTACGCCGCGGTCGCGGCGGACCCGCGCGAACAGGGCGAGCTGCTGCGCGCCTTCGAACTGGACAAGGCGGTCTACGAGGTGGGCTACGAGCACGCGAACCGGCCCGACTGGCTGGGTGTGCCGCTCGCCTCGATCGCCCGGATCACCGATGGAGAGGGATGACGCCGTGAACGCGGTTCCGGAAGGCCTCCCGGCCGCCGCCCCGGCGGCCGCGGACATCGACCGGCTGCTCGCCGGCTCGCACCACGACCCGCACTCGGTGCTGGGCGCGCACGCGGTGGGCAAGGGCTTCGTGGCCCGGGCGCTGCTGCCCGGAGCCAAGGCCGTCGCCCTGCGCAGCGGCGAGCACCGGTACCCGATGGAACCGGTGATCGACGCACTGTTCGCCGTCGCGGTGCCGGAACACCCGGGCGACTACCGGCTGGAGATCGACTACGACGGGCACTCCGTCACCGCCGACGACCCGTACCGCTGGCTGCCCACGGTCGGCGAGCTGGACCTGCACCTGATCGGCGAGGGCCGCCACGAGCGGCTCTGGGAGGCGCTCGGCGCGCACGTCCGTTCGTACGAGACGCCGGGTGGCGTCGTCGAGGGGACGTCGTTCGCGGTGTGGGCGCCGAACGCCCGCGGCATCCGCGTGATCGGCGACTTCAACGGCTGGGACGGCCGCGGTCACGCGATGCGCTCGCTCGGCTCGTCGGGCGTCTGGGAGCTGTTCGTGCCGGGTGTCGGCGCCGGCTCCTGCTACAAGTTCCGGATCCTCGGCGCCGACGGCAACTGGCGCGAGAAGGCCGACCCGATGGCGTTCGGCACGGAACTCCCGCCCGCGACGGCGTCGGTCGTCACCACCTCCGGGCACCTGTGGGACGACGACGCGTGGGTCGCCCAGCGCGAGGCCACCGAGTGGTCCGCGGCGCCGATGAGCGTCTACGAGGTCCACCTCGGTTCGTGGCGGCCCGGGCTGAACTACCGCGAGCTGGCCGACCAGCTCGGCGACTACGTCATCGAGACCGGCTTCACGCACGTGGAGCTGCTGCCGGTGTCGGAGCACCCGTTCGGCGGCTCGTGGGGCTACCAGGTGACGTCGTACTACGCGCCGACGTCGCGCTTCGGCTCCCCGGACGACTTCCGCTACTTCGTCGACCGCCTGCACCAGCGGGGGATCGGCGTCCTGGTCGACTGGGTGCCCGCGCACTTCCCGAAGGACAGCTGGGCGCTGGCGAAGTTCGACGGCACCGCGCTCTACGAGCACGCGGACCCGCGCCGCGGCGAGCAGCCCGACTGGGGCACGCTCGTGTTCGACTTCGGCCGCAACGAGGTCCGCAACTTCCTCGTCGCCAACGCGCTGTACTGGATCGAGGAGTTCCACCTCGACGGCCTGCGGGTCGACGCGGTGGCGTCGATGCTCTACCTCGACTACTCCCGCAACGAGGGGGAGTGGCTGCCGAACCAGTACGGCGGCCGCGAAAACCTGGACGCGGTGAAGTTCCTGCAGGAGCTGAACGCGACCGTCTACAAGCGACACCCGGGCGTCGTGATGGTGGCCGAGGAGTCGACGGCGTGGCCGGGCGTCACGCGCCCGACGCACTTGGGCGGCCTCGGGTTCGGCTTCAAGTGGAACATGGGCTGGATGCACGACACGCTCCGGTACCTGTCGCACGAGCCGATCCACCGCGCGTACCACCACAACGAGATGACGTTCTCGCTCGTGTACGCGTGGAGCGAGAACTTCGTCCTGCCGCTGTCGCACGACGAAGTGGTGCACGGCAAGGGATCCCTGTGGGGCCGCATGCCGGGCGACGCCTGGAACAAGGCGGCCGGCCTGCGTTCGCTGCTGGCGTTCATGTGGGCGCACCCGGGCAAGCAGCTGCTGTTCATGGGCGGCGAGTTCGGCCAGCCTTCGGAGTGGTCGGAGCAGCGGTCGCTGGACTGGCACCTGCTGGACGAGCCGCTGCACCGCGGGGTCCAGGACCTGCTGCGGTCGCTGAACTCGGTGTACCGCTCGTCGCCGGCGCTGTTCAGCCAGGACACCTCGCCGGACGGCTTCCGCTGGATCGACGCGAACGACTCGAGCGGCAACGTGCTGAGCTTCCTGCGCATCGGCACCGACGGGTCACGGCTGGCCTGCATCGCGAACTTCTCGGGCGTCCCGCACCACGACTACCGGGTCGGCCTGCCGGCGGCGGGCCGCTGGCGCGAGGCAGTCAACACGGACGCGGAGGCCTACGGCGGCTCGGGCGTCGGAAACCTGGGTTCGGTGGAGGCCACGGAGGACCCCTGGCACGGCCAGCCGGCCTCGGCAGTCCTCCAGCTCCCCCCGGCCGGCGTCCTCTGGCTCATCGAAGAAACCCCACCGACCCCCGAACTCCCGTGACGGAAGGGGCATCACGCGTGTCGCCCCTCCAATCACGCGTGATGCCCCTTCAATCACGCGTGATGCCCTCCTGATCACGCGTGATGCCCCTTGAATCACGGTCGGCTTCGCGTTTTTCGCGGGCTCGGCGGGCCGCGCGGCGGCGACGGCGGCGGGCCGGGGCGTCCAGGTACCAGGCGAACTGCATGAGCCCGGGCTGCGCACCCGGTACCCACAGCACCAGCGGGTCGTCGTCACCGACGCGCAGGACGAGCTCCGCGGGCAGGTCGGTCCACCGGCCGGTCGTCCCGCCCAGCGCGACCTTGGCTTCGGTGATTCCGGCGGGCTCGGCGTGCCACCGTCGTTCGAGTTCGCCGGACGACCAGGCCAGCAGCTCGAGCGAGTGGAGCCGCGGCTCGTGCACGAGGAACACGAGGTGACGCGCCCTCGTCCGGGCCCGGCGGCCGCGGTCGTGCACGGCGTAGACGTGGGCCGGGTGACGGCCGGCCGCACGGAGCCGGCGGCGCACCCGCCCGAGCCGGACCCGCGACGCCGTCCCGTGGGCGCGGGCCGTGAGGTGGATCGTCACCGTCACGAGCGCGACCGCGGCGGTGACGCCCAGCAGCCAGGCGCCGTCGCCCAGCGCGGAGATGATCCAGGCCAGGGCCGCCGCGCCCAGGCCGAGGCCGAGCAACACCGCACACGGCACAGCAGTTCCTCCCCGGCACAGTCGTGATGGGGACGTTTTACCGTTCGTCGCCGGGGAGGGGTCCCGAAACGCCCGCGCGGGCTTACGATGAGGGCATGGCCGGCGCCGGCGGCGTCCTCGCGAACCTGATCCTGTTCGCCGTGGTCTGCATCGCTCCCACGGTGCTCTTCTGGTGCGCGCTGCGCGCCCCGAAGCTGCTTCGCCGGCTCCTCGAGAAGCGCGCGAAGCCCCAGCCGCAAGGTCCGCCGATCGAACGCGTCGCCGCGGACCTGCGGCGGGTGCACCGCCTGCTCGCCGACTATCCGTCCGGCACCCCAGCCGCCCGGCGGCTCGGCACGCGCCAGGCGTACGACGAGCTCCTCACCCAGGCGTGCCGCCAGATCGGCGTCCCGCACCGGCTCGCCGAGCTGCCCGAGGGCATGGACCGCGAGATCGAACGCCTGCGCGTCGAGGAGTCTCTGCGGGAGCGCGGCCTGGCCGTGCCCTGATGTCCTATGTGGACACAAAGAAACCCGCCACCGAGAAAATCTCGGTGGCGGGTTTCTGAAAGGAACTCAGTCCAGGTAGTCGCGCAGGACCTGCGACCGCGACGGGTGGCGCAGCTTCGACATCGTCTTCGACTCGATCTGCCGGATGCGCTCACGGGTGACCCCGTACACCTGGCCGATCTCGTCGAGCGTGCGCGGCTGGCCGTCCGTGAGGCCGAAGCGCAGCCGGACCACGCCCGCCTCGCGCTCGGACAGCGTCTGCAGCACCGACTGGAGCTGATCCTGCAGCAGCGTGAACGACACCGCGTCCACCGCGACGACCGCTTCGGAGTCCTCGATGAAGTCACCGAGCTGCGAGTCGCCCTCGTCGCCGATCGTCTGGTCGAGCGAGATCGGCTCACGGGCGTACTGCTGGATCTCCAGGACCTTCTCCGGGGAGATGTCCATTTCCTTGGCGAGCTCCTCGGGCGTCGGCTCGCGGCCGAGGTCCTGCAGGAGTTCGCGCTGTATGCGGCCGAGCTTGTTGATGACCTCGACCATGTGCACCGGGATGCGGATGGTGCGGGCCTGGTCGGCCATCGCGCGGGTGATCGCCTGGCGGATCCACCACGTGGCGTACGTCGAGAACTTGTAGCCCTTGGTGTAGTCGAACTTCTCCACCGCGCGGATCAGGCCGAGGTTGCCCTCCTGGATCAGGTCCAGGAACGCCATGCCGCGGCCGGTGTAGCGCTTGGCCAGCGACACCACGAGCCGGAGGTTCGCCTCCAGCAGGTGGTTCTTGGCGCGCTCGCCGTCGCGCACGATCCACTTGAGATCGCGGCGCATCTGGGTGACGAGCTTCTCGCCCTCCTCCTCGGCGGTGCGCACGCGCTCGGCGGCGTAGAGCCCGGCCTCGATCCGCTTGGCGAGCTCCACCTCCTCCTCCGCGTTCAGCAGCGCGACCTTGCCGATCTGCTTGAGGTAGGCACGCACGGAGTCGGCCGACGCGGTGAGCTCGGCGTCCTTGCGCGCCTGGCGCAGGGCCTCCGACTCTTCCTCATCCCAGACGAAGTCCGGGTTGTCGGAGCTCTTCGCGGCCGCCGCCTTGTCGGCCGCGGCACCGCGGCGACGCTGCGCCGGGGTCTCTTCCTCGTCGTCGTCATCGTCGTCGTCATCCGTCGAGCCGGTGTCCGGCTCGTCGACGACGGTTTCGTCGACGACGTCGACCTCGACCTCTTCCAGATCCGACAGATCGGGTGAGTCGAGCTCGCCTTCGGGGCCCTCGGGACCGTCGGGCTCGCCGTCCTCGCCCTTGGTCGCGGGCTTCTTCGCCGGTGCCTTCTTGGCCGGTGCCTTCTTGGCAGTGGTGGTCTTGCGGGCCGCAGGCTTCGCCGTCCCGGTGGCTGCCTCTTCGGCCGGCTCGCCGGCTGCGGTCGCTGTCTTCGTCCCGCCTCGGGTTGCGGTTCTTGCGGCTGCCACTTACGCCCTTTCGCAGCGGTCGATCATGACGAGCAGCGGACACGGAGCCACTGCTGCCTCACATTCGGGATTCACGCCTCGGCCTGCGGTTTTCGCCTCCGCAGCCGTGGGCCGTGTTCCATTGTAACGACGGTACGCGCATGCGTCGCGAAGCGATCACCCTCCGGCCCGGTTCGGCGCCCGGATCGGCACCGGAACCCGTGCCGGAACTAGTGCTGGATGCCCTCGCTCGCGGCCACCGCGGCACCCACGATCCCGGCGTTGTTCTGCAGCGTCGCCACCAGGACCGGAGTGCGGATGTCCAGCAGCGGCACCCATTTCTCGGCCTTCTTGCTGACCCCGCCGCCGACGATGAACAGGTCGGGCCAGATCAGGTTTTCGAGCACGGTCAGATAACGGTGCACGCGCTTGGACCATTCGGGGTAC
Source organism: Amycolatopsis sp. NPDC114505 (assembly GCF_055633615.1). Lineage (NCBI taxonomy): Bacteria > Bacillati > Actinomycetota > Actinomycetes > Pseudonocardiales > Pseudonocardiaceae > Amycolatopsis > Amycolatopsis sp. NPDC114505. Next base: position 481,946 of record NZ_JBVKDV010000002.1, read on the forward strand.
GAGAGGCCCTCGTTGTCCTTCACCGAGGCGGCCGCGCGCTTCTCCGCGTCGTGGCCGTCGATCTCCAGGTGACCGAACTCGGTGTTCGGGACGAGCTTGCCGTCCTGGAACACCGCGCTGCCGATGCCGGTGCCGAAGGTGAGCAGGGCGGTGACGCCCCGGCGCGCGACGGGGTCGCCGAATCGGATCTCCGCCATGCCGGCCGCGTCGGCGTCGTTGAGCATCGCGACCTGGTCGACGCCGCGGCCGAGGCGCTTGGCGAAGAGGGCGTCGGCGTCGGTGCCGATCCACTGCTTGTCGATGTTGGCCGCGGTGTGCGCGACGCCCTTCTTGACGACCGCCGGGAGCGTCACGCCGACCGGGCCGTCCCAGCCCGCCTGCGTCACGATCTCGGCGACGACGTCCGCCACCGCCGACGGCGTCGACGGCTTCGGCGTCTCGATCCGGATCCGGTCGCCGATGAGCTGCCCCTTGTCCAGGTCGACCAAGGCACCCTTGATCCCGCTGCCGCCGATGTCGATGCCGAAACCTCGGCGGGTCGCCTCCACCACGGACGTGGTCCCTTCTCGCACGATTCAGAAGCCTGCCTCGGAGACTTTAACCGGATGTGGTGACATGTCGGACGTGGGAGTTGACGAGTCGTTGCTGAAAAGCGTCGCGGTGCAGGTCGCGACGGACGCCGCCGAGCTGGTCCGCGAGGCCTGGGAGGGGATGGCCCGGGGGCGCTCGGTGGCCGTGGACACGAAGTCCGCGGACACCGATGTGGTGACCGCGGTGGACCACGAGTCGGAACAGCTCGTGCGCGCCCGGCTGGCCTCGCTGCGACCGGGGGAGCCGGTGCTCGGCGAGGAGGGCGGCGGGTCGGCCGGCGACGGCGTGACCTGGGTCGTCGACCCGATCGACGGGACGGTCAACTTCCTCTACGGGCTGCCGTGGTTCGCGGTGTCGGTGGCGGCGCAGGTCGGCGGCGAGTCGGTGGCGGGCGCGGTGGTGGAGCCGGCGAGCGGGCGCGTCTGGTCGGCCGCACGCGGCCAGGGCGCGTTCCTGGACGGCCGCCGGCTGGCGGTGTCGGCACCCGCCCGGCTGGAGCTGACGCTCGTCGGGACCGGGTTCGCGTATGCGGCCGAGCGGCGGACGCGACAGTCGCGCTTCGCGGCGGAGCTGCTCGGGCGCGTCCGCGACATCCGGCGCAACGGGGCGGCGTCGCTGGACCTGTGCGCGGTGGCGGCGGGCTGGCTCGACGCGTACGTGGAGCACGGGCTGCACCGCTGGGACTGGGCGGCGGGGGCGCTCATCGCGGCGGAGGCGGGCGCACGGGTGCACCTGCCGGGATCGGCCCCGGAGCTGGGCGCGGACGCGACGTACGCGGCGGCGCCGTCGATCGCGGATCCGCTGCGGAAGGTTCTCGCGGACTGCGGCGCGTCGGAGGTCTGAGGGCGGGTCGCGAACGTCTCGTCCGGGACTCTGGCGTCGCGAACGCCTCATCGGGGACCTCTGGCGTCGCGAACGGGCCGTTCGCGACGCCGGGTCGCCGGAACTGTCGGTGCTCGCCGGTAGCGTGGAAAACGGGGGCGCCCCCACGCGCGCGGGTTGGGTCGCAGGGGCGTTGGGTCTCTGAGGCGTTGTGGGCGCTCGGGCCTCAGCAGCCGACGTCGTGGGCCGAGGCGAGCAACGTCTGGTCGATGACCGGAGCCTTCGCACCGGCTGACTGCTCGTTCGTGCCGCCGCCCTGGTGGGCCTTCGACCAGTCGGCGAGCTGCGTGAGGATCTGGCGCGCCTCCGCGCGCGGCCGGAGATCCCCGAAGAGGCTGCCCGTCACCAGGTCGACGCTCGCGTCCTTGCGGTTGTCCTGGACCAGCTCGGCGCACGGGACGACCAGGCTGAGCGTCCGGGCCGCGGTGACGCCGTTCTCGCCGAAGCGGATCTGGCCGCGGCACTTGGCCACGCGGCCCTCGTAAGCCGGGTCGTTGGCCGGCTCGCCGGCGCCGGTGAAGCCCAGCTCCTTCAGCGCGGTGGTGGCGATGCCGCCCTGGCCGCGGGTGCTGGAGGCGTTGAGGACCTTGACGGCGACCTTGTCCGGCGGCACCGGCGCGCGGTCGTCGAGCGCGTTGTGGGGGAGCGTGCTGAACGTGACACCCGGCGGCGGGCTCGCGGCCGGGTCGCACTTCACGGCCTCGTCGACGTCGCCCTTGCCGACCGCCGCGTTGATCCAGACGATGATCGCGCCGAGCGCGAGCACGCCGATGACGATCAGCGCCGGCAGCGGCTTGTGCTTGCGATAAGGCCGCGCCTCACGGTCCCCGATGCCGTTCCCCGACGCCACCTGCCCGTCCCTTCCCGAACACCGAACCCGGCCGGTGCGAACCCGGCACCGTCGTGGCCGATCAGCCTAGGCGCTGCGGCCGGTGCCCGGCGTCCCGGGTCACCTCGCCGGTTTCCGGTGTTTTGCTCGTCGTCGCGGACCTCGTCCGCGACGGTTCCCCGTGCGGCGATCGCACCACGGCGGGGTCGGCCGGGGCAAGCGGACACGGGCCGCCGGTGAAGTTCTCCACCCGCGGGCAACCCGAATGGACGACAACGCGTCTTACCTGCGGGTTCCCCCTGTCGGGTGACGATTTCGGGGCAATGTCTGACTCGTTGCAGAACCGTCGCGGGCGTGAGCTACCCTTCCCGGGCTCCGGCCGCAGGAAGAGGCCCATAAAGAAGAGACCTCGGTCACTTCGGCCGTCGGGCACAAACAGCGGCCCTGGAACGTTGACCAGCGGCACGGCGGACTCACGGGCGCACCCGGGGGTCCGGGAAAACGACTACACAAGCTGATCGCAGGGGTGAGGGACACATGGCTACCGACTACGACGCTCCGCGCCGCAGCGAAGCCGACGAGCTGGCCGAAGACTCGTTGGAGGAGCTCAAGGCCCGGCGGAACGAGAACCAGTCCGGCGTCGTCGACGTCGACGAGGACGCGACCGCCGAGAACTTCGAGCTGCCGGGTGCCGACCTTTCCGGGCTTTCCGGGGAGGACATGACCGTGAAGGTGGTGCCGAAGCAGGCGGATGAATTCACCTGCTCCGTGTGCTTCCTGGTGCACCACCGCAGCCGGCTGTCGGAGGAGAGCGGCGGACGCCTGATCTGCCGCGACTGCGCCTGAGCGCGCGGGATCTCGGACAGGGTTCAGGGGACGAACAGACGCGGAGAGCCTCGAGGGCACCAAGGGGGAGGCTCGAAGCGCTGGGGACAAGGGGGCCGGCCGGCAGGCCGGCCCCCTTCCCATGTCCTGAGGGGGCAGAGCCTGGGGTCAGGCGCCCTTGACCAGCTCGGCGACGCGCTCGGGGTGCCGGGTGCTGAACAGCCAGTACGGCGTCGGGTCGGCGGGGTCGGTGAGCGTGATCCGGACGACCGGGCCCACCCAGCCGCGGTGCAGCACGTACGCGGCGGGGTCGCCGTCGCGGCCCAGCGCCTTGCGCTTGGCGTCCTTGTCGAAGATCTCGATCTTCCCGGCGTAGCGCAGCGGCAGGTGCGCGTCGCCCACCCACAGCTCCGGCTCGTCACCGCCGGTGACGCGGACCTTCGCCCGGCCCAGCGACAGCATCAGCCCCACGACGACCGGCAGCGCGATCACGTACGGCAGCCACGCCCGGACGCCGGGGTAGCCCATGTCGACCTCGGCGGCCAGCAGGATGGCGCCCAGCACCGGCAACGGCCAGCCCCACCACGGCACGTACAGCCGCTCGGAGTGCCGGACCGCGGCACTCGCGGCCGTCTTCGCAGATTCACCCACGGGTAGAGAGTAATCTCGCCGCCCGTGTCCAGCGTTCAGGTACTCCTCTCCCGGCTCGACCCGGATGTCCCGCCGCCCGCCTACGCCCGGCCGGGCGACGCGGGCGCCGATCTCGTCACGACCTCGGATATCGTGCTGAAACCCGGGGAACGCGGCGTCGTCGGCACCGGCGTCGCGATCGCGCTCCCGCCCGGGTACGCGGGGTTCGTCCACCCGCGGTCGGGCCTGGCCGCCCGGGTCGGCCTCTCGGTGGTGAACACGCCGGGCACGATCGACGCGGGCTACCGCGGGGAGATCAAGGTCTGCCTGATCAACCACGACCCGGTGCACCCGGTGAAGCTCACGCGCGGCGACCGCATCGCCCAGCTGGTCGTGCAGCGGGTCGAGCACGCGGTGTTCGTCGAGGTCGCCGAGCTCGACGCCACCGAACGGGGCGACGGAGGCTACGGCTCCACGGGTGGACACGCCACACTGGGAGCACAGGCGCTCGGCGCGAGCGCCGGCGCGGGGGAAGGAACGGAGAAGTAGTGGGGATTTTCGGACGCAAGCGGCGGACCGAGGGCGAGTCCGCCGGCAGGCACGCCGCGCCCGAGGCCGACGACACGATCGAGGACGAGGCGTACGACGAGGACTCGGAGCTGTCGGACGTCTCCGACGGCCCGTTCGACGTCGCGGACTTCGAGGACGACGGCGTCCCGCGGATCGACCTCGGCTCGGTGAAGGTGCCGGTGCCCGACGGATCCCAGGTCCAGGTCGAGATGGACCCCGAGACCGGGGGCGTGCGCGCCGTGCACGTCGTCACCGAGCAGGGCCAGATCACGGTCAGCGCCTACGCCGCGCCGCGCACCGGCGGCCTCTGGCGCGAGGTGAGCACCGAGCTCGCCGAGCAGCTGCGGGCCGACGGCGCCAAGGTCAACATCGGCCGCGGCGTGTGGGGCCTGGAGATCTCGGCCATCGTCGGCGACGTCTCGCTGCGGTTCGTCGGCATCGACCGGCCGCGCTGGATGCTGCGCGGCGTCATCGCCGGGCCGCAGTCGGAGGCCGCGGCGGCCGTCGAGGTGCTGCGCGGGATCGTGCGGCGCACGATCGTCGACCGCGGTGACGCGCCGATGCCGGTCCGCACCCCGCTCACCATCACGCTGCCCGAGGCCGTCGCCGAGCACATCGCGGCCCAGCAGCAACAGGGCTGACCACGTCTTTGAGGGGCACCTGCGCGCGACCGCGCGGGTGCCCCTCAGTGCGTTTCGAGGGCCCTCAGGAAGGCGAGCACGGTCGCCCGGCCCAGGGACTCGCGGTCGGCGCCCAGCGCGTCCAGCGTCGTCTCGCCGAGGGCGGCGCGGGGGAGGGCGCGGGTCCACTCCGATGCGACTTTCGTCGGGTGGATGGGGTCGTCGGTGCACGTGCCGATCCCGGCCGGGACGGCCAGCGCGGAGAGCGCCTCGAGCGTCGGCGCCGGACGGTCCGCGGCGGCGCGCAGGCCCGCCGCCAGCCCGTCGCCGTGGCGGCGCCACGCCCGGTCCAGTTCCGCCCGCAGCCAGTCCGGGCTGCCCGCCGTCTGCGCCAGCGCCGCGTCGACCCCGGAGCCGGCCACCAGATCCGCGGACAGCGTCGCGGCCAGCGATGCGGGTGCCAGGCCCGGCGGGCCGTTCCAGGCCGGGAGCGCGGCCAGCAGGCCCCCGCAACGGCCCGGATTGGCCACCGCCCACTCCGCGGCCAGGTGGGCGCCGAACGAAATGCCGCCTACGAGCAGTTCGCCGTGTTCGTCCGCCAGCGCGTCCAGCGTCGCGAGGTAGCCGTCCGCCAGTGCCGCACCGGGCGGCGGCGGTGGCGCGATGAGCGGGACACCGAGGGCGCGCAGGGGGCCGGCGAAGACCGCCCGGACGAACACCTCGTCCGAGCCGGTGCCGGGCAGCAGCACCGCGGCGGGAACTCTGATCGCGGACGTCACGTTGCGATCTTTGCGCAAAGGCGTTTCCCTGGCGGAGACCGCAGTACGCTTGAACCGCACGGGCCGCAAGCAGTTTTGTCGCCGGCCCCGGAGCACAGGAGCACCTATGTCCGCCAAAGACGGCGGCTACTTCAGCCGGCTGGTACGCAAGCTGACCAGCGACGTCGACGAGCTCGACGCCGACGAGATGTCGATGAGGTCCGGCGCCGAGGGCGCGCAGCGGGCCTGCGACTGCCGTTCCGGCGAAGAGGTCACTGTGATGGGGAGACTGCGCAGCGTGGAGCTCTGCCCGACGAACGAGGCCGCCACGCTGGAGGCGGAGCTGTTCGACGGGACACAGGGCGTGACGCTAATCTGGCTCGGCCGCCGCCGGATCCCGGGCATCGAGCCTGGCCGGACGATCAAGGTGCGCGGCCGGATGGCCGAGCGTGACGGCCAGAAGGTGCTGTACAACCCCTATTACGAGCTCCAGAGCCCAGTGAGTTGATCACCCATCGTGACTGAACCCGCCCCGAGCGAGAAGAAGACCGACGCGGAAGAAGAACCGCAGCCGACCCTGCTCGAGCAGATGGGCGGCGTGTCCGGCCTGATCTACTCGTCGGTGCCGGTGATCGTCTTCGTCCTGGCGAACGCTTTCTTCGGCCTGACCGCGGCCATCTGGACGTCGGTGGGCAGCGCGGTGGCGATCACCGTGCTGCGGGTGGTCCGCAAGGAGCCCCTGCAGCCGGCGATCTCCGGTTTCTTCGGCGTCGCGATCGCGGCGTTCATCGCCTACCGCACGGGGTCCGCGAAGGGGTTCTTCCTCTTCGGGATCTACGCGAGCCTGGTGTACTGCGGGATCTTCGTGCTGTCGGTGGTCGTGCGCTGGCCGATCGCGGGCGTCGTCTGGAACGTGCTGAACGGCACCGGCCAGGCGTGGCGCAAGGACAAGCCGTCCCGCTACGGCTACGACATCGCGACGCTGGCCCTGGCGGCCGTGTTCGCCGCCCGGTTCGTCGTCCAGCGGTGGCTGTACCAGGAGGACTACACCGGCTGGCTGGCGTTCACGAAGATCGCCATGGGGTACCCGCTGTACGCGCTGGGCCTGCTGGTGGTGGTCTGGGCGGTGCGCCGGTCGGACAAGCGGCTGAAGGCACAGGCCGAGGACGAGCCCAAGCCGGAGACCGACGCCGAGGTCGAAGCCCGGCTGCGCGCGAAGTACGCCCAGGCTCCCGAAGCCTGACCCACCGGGTGCCGCACCAGCGGATCCGCCGTGTCGGCTCCCCGATCACGCGTGATGCCCCTTCAATCACGCGCGATGCCTGCCTGATCACGCGTGATGCGCGCCGAATCACGCGAGATGCGCGCCCGATCACGTGAGTCACGCGCCCGAACACGCCGGATACGCGTCCGATCACGCGAGTCCCGTCGTCGCCCTCGCGAAGCGTGACAACCCGCGCGCGTAGGGGAGCCCCCGGTTTCACGTTACCGGAGAGCACCGACAGTTTTCGGACCACGAAGAAGGCCCCCGGCGCACTCGCCGAGGGCCTTCTCCATGGACGAACTCAGTAACCCAGCGCCGTCCGGATCTCCGGCTCGACGTCCGCCGTCGCGACGAACAGCAGCTCGTCGCCGGGCTCCAGCGGGTCCTCCGGCTGCGGCACGATCACCCGGTCACCCCGCAGGATCGTCACCAGCGCCGCGTCGCGCGGCAGCGAAAGTTCGCTCACCGGCTTGCCGGCCAGCGGGGTCTCCGCCGGCAGCGTCAGCTCGACGAGGTTCGCGTTGCTCTGGCGGAACGTCATCAGCCGCACCAGGTCGCCGACGCTGACCGCCTCCTCGACCATCGCCGCGAGCATCCGCGGGGTCGACACCGCGACGTCGACGCCCCAGGCGTCGGTGAACAGCCACTCGTTGGCCGGGTTGTTCACCCGCGCCACCACGCGCCGCACCGCGAACTCCGTCTTGGCCAGCAGGGAGACGACCAGGTTCGCCTTGTCGTCGCCGGTGGCGGCGATCACGACGTCGCACTGCTCGATCCCGGACTCCTCCAGGATCGACACCTCGCACGCGTCGCCGAGCACCCAGTCGGCCTGCTCGACGGTCTGCGGCTCGAACTGGTCGGCCTCCCGCTCGATGAGCATCACCTGGTGCCTGCCGTCGATCAGCTCGTTGGCGATCGAGCGCCCCACCGCGCCCGCGCCGGCGATCGCGACCCTCATGCCTCGTCCTCCGGTTCGCGATTGGCCACACTCGTCACGTCGCTGACGGTGCCGGAGCGCGCCGCGACCCACACGTCGTCGCCGTCCTGCACCATCGTCTTGCCGTCCGGCAGCACCGGCGTGCCGAAGCGCATGATGAACGCCACCCGCGCGCCGGACGCCTCCTGCAGCGACCGGACGGAGTGCCCGACCCAGCCCTCGTGCAGCGGCAGCTGCAGCAGCGCGACGTTGCCCGACGGGTCCCGCCACGCCGACGCGACGCCGTCCGGCAGGAGCGTGCGCAGGAACCGGTCGGTGGTCCACGGCACGGTCGCCACCGTCGGGATGCCCAGCCGCTCGTACACGGCCGCGCGCTTGTGGTCGTAGATCCGCGCGACGACGTGCTCGATGCCGAAGTTCTCGCGCGCGACCCGCGCGGAGATGATGTTCGAGTTGTCGCCGCTGGACACCGCCGCGAACGCGCCGGCCCGCTCGATGCCCGCTTCGATCAGCACCTTGCGGTCGAACCCGACGCCGACGACCTGCTGGCCGTGGAAGTCGCTGCCGAGCCGCCGGAACGCCTGCTGGCTCTTGTCGATGACGGCCACCTCGTGGCCGAGCCGCTCCAGCGCAGCGGCCAGAGACGCGCCCACCCGGCCGCATCCCATGATCACCACGTGCACGCCCTGCCTCCTCTTCGGCGGTTAACCCGTCCGTACCTACCCGGACATGCCAGCGCCGAACCTACCGTGCACCCCGGCGGCTACGCTTCCGTGGTGTCGAAGTTCCCGACCGTGCTGAAACGCCTGGTCCTCGGACGTCCGTTCCGCAGTGACAGGCTCGCTCACACGCTCCTGCCGAAGCGCATCGCGCTGCCTATCTTCGCGTCCGACGCGCTCTCGAGCGTGGCGTACGCCCCCGAAGAGATCTTCCTGACGCTGAGCGTCGCGGGCCTCTCCGCCTACGCGCTGGCGCCGTGGATCGGCATCATGGTCGCGCTGGTGATGCTGGTCGTCGTCGCGTCGTACCGGCAGAACGTGCACGCCTACCCGAGCGGCGGCGGCGACTACGAGGTCGCCAACACGAACCTGGGCGGGAAGTTCGGGCTGACCGTGGCGAGCGCGCTGCTCGTCGACTACGTCCTGACGGTCGCGGTGTCCACTTCGTCCGGTGTGGCCAACATCGGGTCGGCCGTGCCGTGGGTGGCGCAGCACAAGGTGCTGGCCTCGATCGTCATCGTGGTCGTGCTGACGTCGTTGAACCTGCGCGGCATCCGGGAGTCGGGGAAGGCCTTCGCGATCCCGACATACGGGTTCATCCTGGGCATCATGGTGATGGTCGCCTGGGGCCTTTTCCGGGCGGCGACCGGCGCCGACATGAAGGCCGAGAGCGCCGGGTTCACGTTGAACGCCGAGGGGACGTTCGCGGGCGTCGCGTACGCCTTCCTGGTGCTGCGCGCGTTCTCCTCCGGCGCGGCGGCGCTGACCGGGGTCGAGGCGATCAGCAACGGCGTCCCGGCGTTCCAGAAACCCAAGTCGAAGAACGCGGCGACGACGCTGCTGATGATGGGCCTGCTCGCGGTGACCATGCTGGTCGGCATCATCACGCTGGCCTCGATCACCGACGTCAAGTTCGCCGAAGACCCGGCGGAGCAGCTCGTCGGCGCGCCCGCCGGCTACGAGCAGAAGACGATCGTCGCGCAGATCGCGCACGCGGTGTTCGCCGACTTCCCGCCGGCGTTCTACTACATCTCCTTCTCCACCGGCATCATCCTGCTGCTGGCCGCGAACACCGCGTTCAACGGCTTCCCGGTGCTGGGCTCGATCCTGGCGCAGGACCGCTACCTGCCGCGGCAGCTGCACACGCGCGGCGACCGGCTGGCGTTCTCCAACGGGATCCTGTTCCTCTCGGCGTTCGCACTGGTGCTGATCATCGCGTTCGACGCCGAGGTCACGCGACTCATCCAGCTCTACATCGTGGGTGTGTTCGTGTCGTTCACGGTGAGCCAGGCCGGCATGATCCGGCACTGGAACCGGTTACTGGCCAAGGAAACCGACCCGGCCAAGCGGCGGCGGATGCGGCGCTCGCAGACGGTGAACGCGGTCGGCCTGACCATGACCGGCATCGTGCTGGTGATCGTGCTCATCACCAAGTTCCTGCTCGGCGCGTGGATCGCGATCGCGGCGATGGTGGCGATCTTCGTGCTGATGACGGCGATCCGCAAGCACTACGACCGCGTCGCCGACGAGCTGAAGGACCTCGGCGACACCCCGACCGTGCTGCCGTCGCGCAACCACGCGATCGTGCTGGTGTCCAAACTGCACCGGCCGACCCTGCGCGCGCTGGCCTACGCCAAGGCGATGCGCCCGGACGTCCTCGAAGCCGTGACGGTCAATGTGGACGATGCGGACACGCGCAGGCTCACCGCTGAATGGGACGCCCACAACTTCAAGGTGCCGCTGAAGGTCGTCGAGTCGCCCTACCGCGAGATCACGAAACCGGTCCTGGACTACGTGAAGCGCGTGCGCGGGGACAACCCGCGCAACGTCGTCACGGTGTTCATCCCGGAGTACGTGGTCGGGCACTGGTGGGAACAGGTGCTGCACAACCAGAGCGCGCTGCGGCTCAAGGGCCGGCTGCTCTTCCAGTCCGGCGTGATCGTCGCGAGCGTGCCGTGGCAGCTGGAGTCCTCGGCCAAGGCGGCCGCGCGAGTCCGGAACGAACGTCCCGCGGCCGGCGACGTCCGCCGCGGCTTCTCACCCAACGGAAAGCCGGTCACGGCGCCGAAGCCCAAGGAGCCTGCCGAATGACGAGCTGGCTGGGCCGGGTCCTCGAGGTCGAGGTCGGCGCGGTGGCGCACGGCGGCCACTGCGTGGCGCGTGCCGACGGCCGCGTCGTGTTCGTCCGGCACGCGCTGCCGGGCGAGCAGGTCCGCGTCGAGGTCACCGAGGACAACGGCGGTTCCTTCTGCCGCGGCGACGCGATCGAGGTGCTGTCGGCGTCGGAGTTCCGGGTCGAACCGCCGTGCCCGCTCGCGGTGCCGGGCGGCTGCGGCGGCTGCGACTGGCAGCACGCTTCCCCCGCGTACCAACGTTCGTTGAAGGCTTCGGTGGTGGCGGAGCAGCTTCAGCGGCTGGCCGGCATCGAGCGCGAGGTCGTCGTGGAGGCCCTCGACGGCGGTCCGCTGGACTGGCGCAGCCGCGTCCGGCTGGTCGCCGACCGCGAGGGACGCGCGGGCCTGCGCGCCCACCACAGCCACCGGGTGGTCGCTCTGGAGGACTGCCCGATCGCGGTGCCGGGCGAGCTCGACGACGTCCTGGCGCGGCGCTGGCGGCCGGGCAGCGAGCTCGAGGTCACCAGCGACGGCGACGGCGGTGTCCACGTGCGCGAGCTGTCGACGGTCCGCGGCAAGGTCCGCGCCCGGCAGCTGGCGGGCGGCGTGGCCGTGCAGCACGCGGCCGGGCGCGACTGGCACCTCGACGCGCACGGCTTCTGGCAGGTCCACCCGGCCGCGGCGTCGACGCTGGCCGCCGTCGTGGCCGAGTGGGCGGACGCCCCCGCGGGCGGTTCGGCCTGGGACCTCTACGCCGGGGTCGGGCTGTTCGCGTCGGTGCTGGCTTCGCAGGTCGGCCCGGCGGGCCGGGTGCTGGCGATCGAGTCCGGCCGGCGCGCGGTCGCCGACGGCGAGAAGAACCTGGCCGACCTGCCCCAGGTCTCCTGGGAGGCCGGGCGCGTCGAGCACGTGCTGGAGTCGGCCCCGAAGCCCGTGGACGTCGTGGTGCTGGACCCGCCGCGCAAGGGGGCGGGCAAGGCGGTGGTGGAGTCGATCGTCGCGGGTTCACCCGATCGGATCGTCTACGTGGCGTGCGACCCCGCGGCACTGGCCCGTGACCTGGCGACCTTCGCGTCGCACGGCTACGGCCTGACGGATCTGCGGGCGTTCGACGCGTTCCCGATGACCCACCACGTGGAGTGCGTGGCGCTGCTGTCCTGAGTTTTTGTCGGTGGTGACCGTCACACTGCGGGCATGACTCCTCTCGACGACTTCGATCGCGCGGCCTCGACGGTGACTTCCCTGGTCACCGCGCTCCGTGACGACCAGTGGACCCTGCCGACGGCGTGCGCGGACTGGGACGTCCGCGCGGTGGTCAACCACCTCGCGCACGGCAACGCGAAAGTCGCGTTCTGGGCCGAGTTGGGTCCACCGGCCCCGGACGGTGACTATCTCGGTGCGTCCCCGGCTTCGGCTTTCGTGGCGTCCGTCGCGGCGGCGCGGGCGGTGCTGGCCTCGCCCGGGTTGTTCGCGCGGAAGGTGACGACCCCGCTGGGGGAGGTGCCGGGCGTGTTCCTCGTCCACATGCGCGTGAACGAGTACCTGGCCCACGGCTGGGACCTCGCGGACGCGACCGGTGCCTCGACGGACCTGCTGCCGGACCTCGCGGAGGGGGCGCTGGAGCAGTGGCGGTCCCGGTTCGGTGCGGCGCCCCGGCAGCCGGGCGGCCCGTTCGGACCGGAGGTGGAGGCGCCGCCCGGGGTGACGGCGGCCGACCGGCTCGCGGCGTTCCTCGGCCGGAAGGCGGTGAGCGGCTAGCTACCGCTTGGCGAAGAAGTCCCGTGACGGCCGGGGCGCCCACACCAGGACGACGACGGCGAGCTGCGCGACGGCGGCCACGGGGATGACGGCGTGGAACATCGGCGACGACGACCACGAGAAGAAGCCGAAGACCACCGACAGCAGCTGCGAGACGACGGTGAGCCGGCGCGTCCACGGCCGGCCCGAGCCCAGCTTGACGACCAGGAGGAAGCAGAGGAGGAGCAGCAGGCCGTGGAAGACGGCCCCGGAGACCACGGCGACATCGGCCGACCGCGCGACCTCGGCGGCCCCGAAGTCCGGGTGCTGCGCGGCGATCTGATCGCGCAGGGTGTCCTCGCGCGCGCCCATGACGATCGGGATGACGAGGTGGCTCAGCCCGACGAGGGCCAGGAGGGCCCGGGCGGCCTGGACGGGCTTGGGTGCGCTCTTCGCGCGGGTGGTCGTGTCCACGTCAGTCCTCCTGCATGCGGGCCCGCTGCCAGCGCGGGCCGGACGGTGGGGTGCTGCTGGTTTCGCCGCGCCGGGCCCAGGCGTCGTTGAGGCGGGTGATGAGGACCCGCGCGGTGGCGACGTCTTCGTCCGACCAGTCGGCGATGACCTGCGCGAACACGGCGGCACCGGCATCGACGGTGGCGTCGATCTCGGCCTGCCCACCCGGCGAGACCTGGACGAGAAAGGTCCGCGAGTCAGCCGGATCCGCCTCGACGACGACCCGGCCATCCCGTTCGAGAGCGGAGAGGTGCCGGCTGGTGGCGGAAGCGGTGAGGCCGAGCTCCGCGGCAATGTCCCGCGGCCGCAGCGGCCCCCGGGCGGAGACAAGCCCGAGCACGCGGACGCGAGTGAGGTCGATCCGCCGCGAGATCCGCCGATGCCCCTGGTCGATGAGCTCCATCACGGCCCGTGCCAGCTCGGCGGATTCTTTTCGTTGCGGCATGAAACGAGTTTAGCGGAGGTACGTGCGTCGTGGGGAGGCTCGCTTCAGCCGCCGCCCCGCGATCATTGCGGCACCGGCACCGGCACCGGCACCGGCACCTCGCTCGCACCGCCGCGCTCGCGATCAGCGAGGTGGCCGCACCTCGCGCAGGTTGCTGCCCGGCCGGCCGCCGTCATCGCGACCCGGACATCGGCAGCGCTCAGGGCCGGCCGCACTCCGCTCAGGCCGCTCGGCGAGCCGCGAAGGTCGCCGCCGGGCCGGCTGCGGCGGCGCTGGGGGCCTGCTCACGCCGCTCGGCGAGCTGCGAAGGCTGCTGGCAGGTGTCCCAGAGCAGCGCTCAAGGGCAGCCGTACCCGCTCAGGCCGCTCGGCCGACCGCGAACCCGGCCAGCCGCGACCCGCGGGCATCGGCCACGCCCTGCTCACGCCGCTCGGCGAGCCGCGACGGCTGCCGGCGGGTGCCCCAGAGCAGCGCCAAGGGCTGCCGCACCCCGCTCAGGCCGCTCGGCGCACCGCGAACGCCGCCGCCAGCCCGGCCGCCGTCATCGCCACCCCCGACGCCAACAACACCCACGACCCCGCCCCCGGCACCACCCGCGCCGCCGGCTGAATTCGGGTTACTCCCGGGAGCGTCACCACCAAATGGCGCAGCACCACGCCCGTCACCACCAGACCCGGGAGGCATGTCATCGCCAGCGGCTCGTCCTGGTGGCGGGCGAACGTCAGGTACGCCAGCGTCCCCGCGATCAGCACCGCTGCCGCGCACACCAGGCGCAACCCCAGGTCCAGCTCCGGATCCGGCGTCCCCGGCGGGAGCATCCCGGGGTAGTCCGCCGTGCGCAGGGTCAGGCCCGCGATCACGCCGAGGCTCGCGATCCCCACCGCCACGGCGCGCGGGCCCCGAAGCCGCTTCCCCGGTCGATGCTGGTCCACTCCGGCCTCCCTGCGTCGCGGTGGACGCAGCATAAGACGCGGGAAACGGCTTTCCGAGCACCTTTCCGGCGCTGGGCCGTTCGGTGGATCCCGATCGGGCGATCCGGCCCGAGTCAGCCGGCGAACCAGTGCTGCGGTGCCGGCCGGAGGTTCTGGTAGATGTGCTTGACCTCGGTGTACTCGGCGAGCCCCGTCGGGCCCAGCTCGCGGCCGAAGCCGGACTGCTTGTAGCCGCCCCACTCGGCCTGGGGCAGGTACGGGTGGAAGTCGTTGATCCAGACCGTGCCGTGGCGCAGCCGCCCGGCCACGCGCTGCGCCCGCCCCGCGTCGTTCGTGAACACCGCGCCGGCCAGGCCGTAGTGGGTGTCGTTGGCGATGCGGACCGCGTCGTCCTCGTCGGTGAACGTCTCGACCGTCAGCACCGGCCCGAACGACTCGTCGACGACCGCCGACGACCCCTGTTTCACCTGGTCCAGGATGGTCGGCAGGTAGTAGAAGCCGTCGGCCAGCGCCGGGTCGTCCGGCCGGCGGCCGCCCGTCCGCAGCACCGCGCCCTCGGCCAGCGCCGCCGCGACGTACGCCTCGATCTTCGCCCGGTGGGCCGCCGAGATCAGGGGGCCCGTCTCCGCCCGGGAGTCGAACGGCCCGCCCAGGCGGATCCGCTCGGCCCGGCGCACCAGCTCGGCGACGAACTCGTCGTGCCACTCGCGCTGCACGATCAGCCGCGTGCCCGCCGAGCACACCTGGCCCGAGTGCAGGAACACCGCCGTCAGCGCGTAGTCGACCGCCGTCTCGAAGTCGGCGTCCGCGAAGACCACGTTCGGGTTCTTCCCGCCCAGCTCCAGGGCCACTTTCTTGACCGTCGCGGCCGCCGCGGCGGCGATGACGCGCCCGGTCGCCAGCCCGCCGGTGAACGACACCAGGTCGACGTCCGGGTGCTCGGCCAGTGGCGCGCCGACCTCGGCACCCGCGCCCAGCACCAGGTTCCCCACCCCCGCGGGCAGGCCGGCCTCGGTAAGCAGCTTCAGGAACAGGATCGAGGTGTGCGGCGTCAGCTCGCTGGGCTTGAGCACGAACGTGTTGCCCGCGGCCAGCGCCGGCGCGATCTTCCACACGGTCTGCAGCAGCGGGTAGTTCCACGGTGTGATCAGCCCGCAGACGCCGACCGGTTCGTGCACGATCCGGCTGAACGCGTCCGGGTTGCCGGTGTCGACGACGCGGCCCGCGTCCTGCGCCGCGAGCTTGCCGAAGTAGCGCAGGCAGGCGGCGATGTCGGCCATGTCGTAGCGGCTCTCGACCAGGCGCTTGCCGGTGTCGAGGGACTCGGCGCGCGCGAACGCCTCCGCGTCGCGATCGAGGAGGTCCGCGGTGCGCAGCAGCAGGTCACCGCGCAGGTGGGCGGGCGTGCCGGGCCACGGGCCGGTGTCGAACGCCCGCCGCGCCGCCGCGATCGCGGCCTCGGTGTCCTTGGCGGTGCCCTCGGCGACCGTCGCGACCAGGGAACCGTCGGCCGGGCAGCGGATCTCCCGCCGGCCGCCGCCGATCGCGTCCACCCAGTCGCCGCCGATGAAGAAGTCCGCCATGCGTCCCATTCTCGTGGCCACAGCGCGTGACCGCCACAGCACCGCGGGGAGACGAGGTTCACCCCGGGAGATGACGTGTGATCGCGCTCCGCCTGTGACGCCGGACGCGGCGGGCGGAGGCGCGGTGGCCGTCCTCCGTAGACTGGCCGGACGCGGGGCGTGCCGATCAAGTGAGGTGGAGACGAGTGACGTTGCTGGAGTCCGTCAACGGACCGGCGGACCTGAAGCGCATGAGTGTCGAGGACCTCGGCGAACTGTCCGCCGAGATCCGGGACTTCCTCGTCGACAAGGTCCGCCGCGCCGGCGGGCACCTGGGGCCGAACCTCGGCGTCGTCGAGCTGACCATCGCGTTGCACCGCGTGTTCGACTCGCCGCGCGACGCGATCGTCTGGGACGTCGGGCACCAGGCCTACGTGCACAAGATCGTCACCGGCCGGGCCGAAGGCTTCGACCGGCTGCGCCAGACCGGCGGCGTCACCGGTTACCCGTCGCGCGCGGAGAGTGACCACGACTGGGTCGAAAGCAGCCACGCCTCGTCCGCACTGTCCTATGTGGACGGCCTGGCGAAGGCGTTCGCGCTGGGCGAGGGCGAGCGGCACGCCGTGGCCATCGTCGGGGACGGCGCGCTCACCGGCGGCATGTGCTGGGAGGCGCTCAACAACATCGCCGCGCACCGCGAGCGCCCGGTCGTCATCGTCATCAACGACAACGGCCGCTCCTACTCGCCGACCATCGGCGGCGTCGCCGACCACCTCGCGGCGCTGCGCCTGCAGCCCGGCTACGAGCGGCTGCTCGACGGCGGCCGCGAGATCCTCAAGCAC
This sequence comes from Amycolatopsis sp. NPDC114505, assembly GCF_055633615.1. Classification (NCBI taxonomy): domain Bacteria; kingdom Bacillati; phylum Actinomycetota; class Actinomycetes; order Pseudonocardiales; family Pseudonocardiaceae; genus Amycolatopsis; species Amycolatopsis sp. NPDC114505. The sequence goes on from NZ_JBVKDV010000002.1 coordinate 498,716, forward strand.
ACCCCGGTCGTCGGCAAGCCGATCTACGCCGCGCTGCACGCCGCGAAGGCCGGGCTGAAGGACGCGCTGAGCCCGCAGGCGATGTTCTCCGACCTCGGCCTGAAGTACCTCGGGCCGGTGGACGGCCACGACCAGGTGGCGCTGGAGAAGGCCCTGCACAGCGCGAAGACGTTCGGCGGCGCGGTGATCGTGCACGTGGTGACCGAGAAGGGCCACGGCTACGCGCCCGCGGTCAACCACGAGCACGACCAGATGCACCAGACCGACCCGATCGACCCCGAGACCGGCCTGCCGCCGGTCAAGGGCCCGAGCTGGACCGGCGTGTTCGGCGACGAGCTGGCGAAGATCGGCGCCGAGCGCGAGGACGTCGTCGCGATCACGGCGGCGATGCTGCGGTCGACCGGCCTCGACAAGTTCGCCGAGGCGTTCCCGGACCGCTGGTACGACGTCGGCATCGCCGAGCAGCACGCGGTCACGTCGGCCGCCGGGCTGGCGATGGGCGGGCTGCACCCGGTGGTCGCGATCTACTCGACGTTCCTCAACCGGGCTTTCGACCAGATGCTGATGGACGTTGCGCTGCACCGTCAGCCGGTGACGCTGGTGCTGGACCGGGCGGGCATCACCGGGCCGGATGGGCCCAGTCACCACGGTATGTGGGACCTGTCGCTGCTCGGCATGGTGCCGGGGATGCGGGTGGCTGCTCCGCGTGACCCGGCGACGCTGCGGGAGGAGCTGCGGGAGGCTGTCGCTGTGTCGGATGGTCCGACTGCGCTGCGGTTCTCCAAAGGCAAGGTCGGTACGGACGTCGCCGCGGTCGAGCGCGTGGGCACGGTCGACGTGCTGCGCCGCCCGAAGGAGGGCGCCGACGTCCTGCTGGTGACGGTGGGCCCGTTCGCGACGCTGGGCCTGGCGGCCGCTGCCCGGCTGGCGGACCAGGGCATCGGCGTGACGGTCGTCGACCCACGCTGGGTCCTGCCGGTCCCGGCGGAGCTGGTGGCGCTGGCGTCACAGCACAAGCTCGTGGTCACTGTCGAGGACAGCGGCCGCCACGGCGGCTTCGGCTCGGCCCTGGCGGCGGTCTTCCGGGACGCGGAGTGCGACGTCCCGCTGCGGGATCTGGCGGTGCCGCAGACGTTCCACGACCTGGGCAGCCGGGACGAGGTGCTGGGGCGGATCGGGTTGACCGCTCAGGATGTGGCTCGGCGGGTTACTGAGTGGGCTTCTCGGCTTGGGTCTTCTTCGGAGTCTGCTCCGGCCAAGGACGTCAATCGCAGGTGAAAAGCTTGTCCTCGCCGGACGGGCAGGCTCTGGGATGACCGTCGTCGCTGGTGGTCATCCCGTCGTCTGATTGAGGCCTATCACTTTGAGCCAGGCCCGCAAGCTTGCGCTTTCTTCCCGCCTTTGCTTGTGGGTTGCGGGCCTGGCTCAAAGTGATTTTTGTGGCCTCAGGCGACGGGATGACCACCAGCTCAGGCTTCGGCGGGGACGGCTTCCGGCTGCTCGGTGGCGGCTGAGGCGAACACCTCTGCTGGTTCTGGGAACAGCTTCACCAGTACCGGATATGCCACCGCTGCCGTCGCCAACGTCACCAGCAGGCTCACGTCCACTCCGCCCGCTATGTCTCGCAGGGGTCCCGCGATCATCGGCGTGTTCGCGCACAGCAGCCCCAGCGTTGTCGCCGGGATCCAGGCCGCCATCGCGCGCCAGTTCACGCCGCGGGTGAACCAGTAGCGGCCGCCCTTGCGGCCCTCGTTGAACACCTGCAGGTCCGCCACGTCGTAGAAGCCGCGCCGCTGGCGGAAGCCGATCATCATGATCACCATCCACGGTGATGTGCACAGCACGATCAGCGTCGCGAACGCGTTGATGCTCGACACCATGTCCAGCACGAAGTTGCCGACGAAGATGAACGCCACGCTCAGCGTTCCGATCAGCAGCGTTGCCTGGACCCGGGACAGCTTCGGGAAGATCGAACTGAAGTCCAGGCCCGTCCCGTACAACGACGTCGTGCCCGTGGACAGGCCGCCGATCAGGGCCACCACAATCAGCGGGATCGCGTACCACAGCGGGGACACCGCCGTCAGGCCCGTGATGTAGTCGGCCGGGTCGGCCACCAGGGTTGCCGTTGCGATGCCGAAGCCGAACGGCAGCAACGTCGCCACCTGCGCGAGGAACGGCGCTGCCAGCAGAGAACGTTTGCTGAAAGATGAAGGGATGTAACGGGCCCAGTCGCCGAGGAACGCGCCGAACGAGATCGGGTTGGCCAGGGCCGTCAGGGCCGCCAACGTGAACGTCGGCCAGAACGTGCCCAGTGCGTACGTCCCTGTGCCCGCGTAACCCTGGTCGAACGTGCCGCCATAGGCGACGATCCCGAGCAGCATGATCGCCGTGCCGAGCACCACCGCTACCCGGTTGACCAGGAGCATGAACCGGTAGCCGTAGATGCAGACGACCAGCGTCGCGATCGCGATGAGCCCGTACGCCACGGCCCGTAGTGCCGCGCCGCCGTCGAAGCCGAACAGCCGTTGTGCCGCGCCGGCCACCGCGTCGCCGCTTACCCAGACCGAGATCGCGAAGAACGTTATTGCCGTCAGCAGGGACAGGAACGAGCCGACGCAGCGGCCGACCACGCCGAAGTGTGCGCCCGAGGACACCGCGTTGTTCGTGCGCGTCCGTGGGCCGAACAACGCCATCGGTGCCAGTACCAGCCCGCCGACGACCACGCCGAGCGCTGTCGCCAGTGCCGCGTCGCGGAAGCTCAGCCCGTACGCGATCGGGAGTGTGCCCAGGATGATCGTCGCGAACGTGTTCGCGCCGCCGAACGCCATCCGGAACAGGTCGCGCGGGCGCGATGTCTGCTCCTCCGGGGGGATCGGGGCGATGCCGTGCTGCTCGACCTCGGTGATCTTGTCGCTCATGCGAACCTCGTCATCACGTGCTTGACGCGGGTGTACTCGGCGAAGGCGTATCCGGAGAGGTCCTTGCCGTGGCCGGAGTGGCCGAACCCGCCGTGCGGCATCTCGGCCACCAGCGGTCCGTGCGTGTTGACCCACACGCAGCCGAAGTCCAGCTCGGCCGACACCCTCGCGGCGACGCCGAGGTCGTTCGTCCAGACCGACGACGCCAGTCCATAAGGGACTCCGTTGGCCAGCTCGACGCCCGAAGCTTCGTCCGAAAAGGACTGGACGGTGATGACCGGGCCGAAGATCTCCTCCTGGACGATCTCGTCGTCCTGGTGGAGGCCGGAAACCACCGTGGGGGCGAAATAGAAGCCCCGAGAACCGAACCGCGTCCCGCCGGTCTCGATCCGCGCGTGCGAAGGCAGCCGTGAGATCAAGCCCTCGACGCGCGAGAACTGTGCCGCGCTGTTGAGCGGCCCGTAATCGACGCCCGGCGTCTGAGCTGAAGCAGCCTTCGCCAGCGAAGCGACGAAGTCGTCGTGGATCGACTCGTGCACCAGCACCCGGCTGCCCGCCGTGCAGTCCTGCCCGGCGTTGTAGAACGCCGCGCCCACGATGCCTTCCACCGCCGACGCGACGTCGACGTCCGGGAACACCAGCAGCGGTGCGTTGCCGCCCAGCTCCAGGTGGGTGCGCTTGAGGTCGGCGGCCGCGACGGTCGCGACATCGATGCCCGCCCGCGTCGACCCGGTGATCGACACCAGCTCGGTGATCGGGTGGCGCACCAGCGCCCGGCCGGTGTCGCGGTCGCCGGTCAGCACGGTGAACGCCCCCGCGGGCAGGAACTCCGCGGCCACGCGAGCCAGCAGCACGGCGGTCGACGGCGTCGTCTCGGCCGGCTTGAGCACCACCGTGTTGCCCGCGGCCAGCGCCGGCGCGATCTTCCAGACCGCCATCATCAGCGGGTAGTTCCACGGCGCGATCTGCGCGCAGACGCCCACCGGCTCGCGGCGGATCACCGACGTGTGGCCGGGTGTGTACTCCCCGGCGGCCGTGCCCTCCAGGTGCCGCGCGGCGCCGGCGAAGAACCGCAGCGCGCTCACGCACTCCGGGATCTCCTCCTCCAGCACGACCGACCGGATCTTGCCCGTCTCGCGCACCTCGAGGTCGGCGAACTCCGAAGCTCGCGCTTCGAGGGCGTCGGCGATCTTCAGCAGGGCCAGCTGCCGCTGCGCCGGAGTGCTGCGCCGCCAGACCGCAAACGCTTGCGCCGCGGCTTCGAGCGCCGTGTCCACATCGGACTGCGAGGCGATCGCGCTGGTGCCGAACACCTCGCCCGTCGCCGGGTCGGTCAGGTCGAGCGTGCGGGCGTCGGTCATGCCTTCTCCAGGTGGGTCGGCGCGAACAGCTTCAGCAGGGCGGGGAGGACGACCACGGACGGCCCGGGCGTGCGCAGCGCTTCGGCGAGGTCCGCACCCACCGTGTCCAGAGTGGACAACGTCGCGGGCACGCCGAACGACGAAGCCAGGGCCACGAAGTCGGGCCGGGCCAGCTCGGTGGCCGTCGTGTGGCCGAACGCGTCGGTGAGGTACTCGCGCAGGACGCCGTAGCCGCCGTCGTCGACGACCAGCCACGTCACGTCGAGGCCGTGCTGGACCGCGGTGGCCAGCTCGGCGACGCCGTACATCGCGCCGCCGTCACCGGACACGGCGAGCGTCGTGCCCCCGGCGGCCGCGCCGCCGAGCGCGCCCGGCAGGCCGTAGCCCAGCCCGCCCGCGCCCTGCGCGGTGTGGATCGGCGCGCCCTCGGGGTTCCACGCCGACCAGGCCCAGTACGCGGCGATCGTCATGTCCCAGAACGTCTGCGTGCCCTCGGGCAGCGCCGCGCGGATGTCGTCGATCAGCTTGCGCTCGACGGCCAGGTCCTGACCGTCCAATCGCGACTCCACGGACGACACCAGCGAAGCGACGGCGGCTTCCGCCCGGCCGTCGGACGCCCGCATCGGCACCCACTCCAGCAGCGCCCGCAGCGTGAGCTTGACGTCGGCGTGGATGCCCAGGCCCGGGTAGTTCGACTCCAGCTTGCCGAGGTCGGCCTCGACCTGGATCACCTGGCCGCGCGGGGCGAACTCGCGGTAGTTGCTGGACAGCTCGCCCAGCCCCGAGCCGAGCACCAGCAGGACGTCCGCGGAAGCGAGGAACTCCGTGGTGTGCCAGTCCTCCATCCACGACCGCCCGGACAGCTCGTGGTCCCAGCCGAAGACGCCCTTGCCGCCGAAGGTCGAGATCACCGGGGCGCGCAGGGCCTCGGCCAGCGCCGTCAGCTCGGCGTGCGCGCCGGACCGCAGCGCGCCGCCGCCCGCCAGGATCACCGGGTTCGACGCCGCGGCCAGCAGATCGGCCGCCGCGGTGACCAGCTCGGGCAGCGGTTCCAGCGGTGGGGGAGTGGCCGCCACCGACGTGATCGGCGGGAGCCCGGCCGGGCCGAGCAGGACGTCCTGCGGGATCTCGACCCACACCGGGCCGTACGGCGCCGTCGCGGCCGACGTCCACGCCTCCCGCAACGCCGACGGGATCTGGCTCGCGCGGCGCACGACGTGCACCGACTTCACGACGTCCCGGAAGCTCGCCTGCTGGTCGGGCAGCTCGTGCAGGTAACCGTGCCGACCGCCGCCGAGCCCGGTGACCGGGACCTGGCTGGAGATGCCGAGCACCGGCACCGACGCCGCGCGGGACTCCTGCAGGGAAGCCAACGTCAGCAGCGCGCCCGGCCCGGTCGAGACGAGCAGGGGCGTCACCGGGACCGGGCCGTCGGGGTTCGCCGCGAGCCGGGCGCGGGCGTGCCCGTCGGCGGCGAAGGCGAGGTTGTTCTCGACGCGTCCGCTGATCACCCGCAGGTCGCCGGCTCGCCGCAGCGCCTCGAACAGGCCGAGCGCGTGCTGGCCCGGCAGGCCGAACACGGTGTCGGCGCCCAGCGCGCGGAGGGTTTCGACGACGACGTCGCCGCCGATGCGGTCGGTATCGGTCATGCGCTCTTTCCCAACGACAGCAGGCTCACCAGGTCGTAGGCGACGTGGGAGGCCGCGATGGCGGTGATCTCGGCGTGATCGTAGGCGGGGGCCAGCTCGACGACGTCGGCTCCGATCAGGTTGAGATCGCGCAGCCCGCGCAGGATTTCGAGCAGCTCGCGGCTGGTCATGCCGCCCGCCTCGGGGGTGCCGGTGCCGGGGGCGTGGGCCGGGTCGAGCACGTCGATGTCGACCGAGATGTAGAGCGGCCGGTCGCCGATGCGCTGCCGCAGCGCGTCCACGGTCTCGGTGACGCCGCGGCGCAGGACGTCGCCGGAGGTGACGATGCCGAAGCCGAGCCGGCGGTCCTCTTCGAGGTCCCGCTTGCCGTACAGCGGCCCGCGCGTGCCGACGTGCGAAAGCGCGCTCGTGTCGAGGATGCCTTCCTCCGACGCCCGCCGGAACGGGGTGCCGTGGGTGTACGGCTCGCCGAAGTAGGTGTCCCAGGTGTCGAGGTGCGCGTCGAAGTGCAGCAGGGCGACGGGCCCGTGCTGCTTCGCCGCGGCCCGCAGCAGCGGCAGCGCGATGGTGTGGTCGCCGCCGACCGTCACCAGCCGCGTCCCGTTCGCCTGCAGCGCCTCGGCTTCCTGCTGCAGCGTCTCGATCGCTTCGCCGATGTTGAACGGGTTGACCGCGATGTCCCCGGCGTCGACGACCTGTTTCTCTTCGAACGGCGAGACGTCCAGCTCCGGGTGGTACGGCCGCAGCAGCCGGCTCGCCTCGCGCACCGCCGCCGGGCCGAACCGCGCGCCGGGCCGGTAGGAGACGCCGGAGTCGAAGGGCACCCCGACGACGGCGACGTCGGCGTGCTCGACCTGGTCGATCCGCGGCAGCCGCGCGAAGGTCGCGAAGCCGGCGAACCGGGGGACGCGCGACGAGTCGAGGGGTCCGATGTTAGGCACTGCTGGGCTCCTGTTCCCGGGTTTCGGTGGTGGTGTCTTCGCCGCTGAGGCGGCGGGTCCAGACGGCGAGGATCGAGTCGGCCGTGCGGGGCGTGGCGAAGCTGACGGCCAGGTAGACGACCAGGCTCGCGCCGAGGCCCCAGTAGATCGGGGTGTTGGCGTCGACGCCGTCGATGATCATGAAGGCGACGACGGACACCGTGCCGGCGACCATCGACGCGTACGCGCCCTGCCGGGTGCCGCGCTTCCAGAACAGCGCGCCGATGATCGCGACCAGCAGGCCGCCGACGAGGATGTCGTAGGCGATGGTGAGGGCGTTGACGACGTCGTCGACGATCATCGCGATGCCGATCGCGAGCAGCCCCAGCACCAGCGTGGCGATCCGGTTGCGGCTGACCTCGCCGCCCTTCTTGAGGCCGAGCTTGGTCAGCAGGTCCGACGTCGTGGTGGTGGAGCAGGCGATCAGCGCGCCGCTCGCGGTCGACATCATCGCCGACAGCGCGGCGGCCAGCACCAGGCCGCGGACGCCGGTGGGCAGCAGGCGTTCGACGATCGTCGCGAAGGCGTCCTGCGCGCTCGCGAGGTCCGGGTAGAGCGCGTGCGCGGCGGTGCCGATCAGGGCGCCGGCGAGGCCGTAGACCAGGCAGTAGACGCCGGAGGTGATGCCGCCGGACGTCGCGATCGCCGGGGTGCGGGCGGTGAACACGCGCTGCCAGATGTCCTGGCCGATCAGCAGGCCGAAGGTGTAGATGACGAAGTAGGTGATGATCGTGTCGGTGCCGATCGAGGTGAAGCTGAAGAAGCTCGCGTCGAGCTTTTCGCTCATGCCTTCGAAGCCGCCCGCGGAAGAGATCGCGACCGGCAGCAGGATCGCCAGGATGCCGATGGTCTTGATGACGAACTGGGCGATGTCGGTGAGCGTGATCGACCACATGCCGCCGAGCACCGAGTAGAGCACGACGATCGAGCCGCCGATCGCGATGCCGGCCCAGTTCGGCAGGTTGAAGAGGACCTTGAAGATGGTCGCGAAGGCCAGCGTCGAGGTGACTGTGAGCATCAGGGTGTAGCCCCACATGACGACGCCGGACACGGCGCTGGTGCGGCCGCCGTAGCGCAGGTCGAGCATCTCGCCGACGGTGTAGACCTTCAGCCGGACCAGCCGCCGCGCGAACAGCGCGTGCAGCACCAGGATGCCGACGCCGATGCTGACGACCAGCCACATCCCGGAGATGCCGTAGGTGTAGCCGAGCTTCACGCCGCCGACGGTGGACGCGCCGCCGAGCACGACGGCCGACATCGTGCCGGAGTACATGAACCAGCCGAGCCGGCGGCCGGCGACGAGGTAGTCGGACTTCGTCTTCGCGAGCCGGAGGCCGTACCAGCCGACCCCGAGCATGCCCGCGATGTACAGGGCGATGACCACGTAGTCCCCGGTCACGGCGTCCTCCTTGCCTCGGTGTTGTTCGGGTCACCGTAGGTTCGCGCGCACCGGGTTCGGCATGGGATGATTCGTCCTCAAGTCGACTTTCTGGAGACGGAATGACCCAGAACCTGGATCCGTTGTCTTCCGAAGTGAATGTCCCGTTACGGGCGGTGGTCGGCAACCGGGAGCTCGCGCTGCACGTCGTCCGCGAGACCCTGCGGCCGGGCGCGCTGGACGCGCCGGTGCGCTGGGCGCACGTCAGCGAGCTGCAGGACCCCGCGCCCTACCTGGTCGGCGGCGAGCTGATCCTCACCGCCGGGGTGAACCTGCCGGCGGAGGTCGACCGGTACGTGCGGGGCCTGCGCGACGCCGGCGTGACGGCGCTCGGCTTCGGACTCACCCCGAACGTGTTCGAGACGCTGCCCGAGCCGCTGCGCCGGGCCTGCGCGCGGTACGGCCTGCCGTTGCTGGTGGTGCCCACGCGGACGCCGTTCCTGGCGATCAACCAGGCGGTTTCGGTCGCGCTGACCGAGGCGGCGCAGCGGGAACAGCGGCGGATCACCGCCGCCCGCGAGACGCTGACGCGCGCCGCGGGCGGCGGGCTGGGCGAGCTGACCTCGTCACTGGCGAAGCTGCTGGAGTCATGGGTCGCGCTGGTCGGCGCCGGGGACGTCCTCGCCTCGGCGCACGACGCGCCCACGCCGCTGCCGCCCGCGGTGCGGGAGCTGATGGCGACGGTGCGGGCGGGCAGCGGGATCCGCAGCGCGACCACCGAGCTGGACGGCGGGTTCGTCGTGGTCCAGCCGGTGTACCCGCAGGCCACCGCGTCGCACCTGGTCGTGCTCGGCCGCGCCGGGCGCTTCGACGGCGCCGACCGCGCGATCCTCGCCGTCGGCGCGGCCCTGCTCGGCCTGGTCGGGCGGGCGGGGTCCGACGCGGCCGAGCTGGGCGCGGCGGCGACCGGCCTGCTGCTCGGCCGGACGTCGGCCCGGGAGGTGGCGCGGGCGCTGGTGGGCTCCGAGGTCGTCCGGCTGATCGCCGGCGCGGCCTACCGGCGGGGCCCCGGCGAGGGGGCGCAGCGCCCGGACTGGCTGCGCGCGCGGCTGGACACACCGCTGGTTTCGGTGCTGCCCGGCCCCGCTTTCGTGGCCATCGTGGGCACCGCGCCGTCGCTCGCGGTGCTCGAAGACCTCCGCTCCTTCGGCTGGCTGGCCGCGGCCGGGTCGCCGGCACCGGCCGACCGTCTCGAGGAGGCGGAGGTCGACCTGCTGCTGGCGCGGGCCCGCACGCTCGGCCGCCCGATCGTCGCCGGTTCGTCGGACTTCGACGCGCTGCTGGCCCCGGGCGCCGCGGCGGGCTTCGCCGCGAAGGCCCTCGAACCGCTTGTCGCACTGGACGCGGCGGGCGACCGCGAGCTGGTGCTGACGCTGCGGACGTGGCTGGCCCACCACGGCGGCTGGGAGCCGACCGCGGCCGAGCTGGGCGTGCACCGCAACAGCGTCCGGCACCGGATCGCGCAGGTGGAGAAGGCGCTGGGGGTGGATCTGGCGGACCCGGAGATCCGGATGCGGCTGTGGTTCGCCCTGCGGTGGGCCTCACCGGACGCACATCGTCCTTAAAGGGCACTCTCAGGAAAATATGGAATTGTGGTCTCGTGCGAGTTTTGGTAGTCGAGGACGAAGAACCCCTGGCCGATGCGATCGCCCGCGGGCTGCGCCGTGAGGGAATGGCGGTGGACGTCGCGCTCACCGGGGACGACGGGCACGAAAAGGCCGCCGTCACGCGGTACGACGTCGTGTTGCTGGACCGGGATCTGCCCGGAATGTCCGGCGACGAGCTGTGCCGGGAGATCGTCGCGTCCGGGGAGCTGACCCGGGTGCTGATGCTGACCGCGAGCAGCTCGGTGTCGGATCGCGTCGACGGGCTGTCGCTCGGCGCCGACGACTACCTCGCGAAGCCGTTCGCCTTCCCCGAGCTGGTCGCCCGGGTGCGGGCGCTGGGCCGGCGCGCCACGCCGGCCGCGCCGCCGCTGCTCACCGCCGGGGACGTCGAGCTGGACCCGGCCAAGCGCACCGTGCGCCGCGCGAGCGGGCCGGTCGAGCTGACGCGCAAGGAGTTCGGCGTGCTCGAGGTGCTGCTGTCGGCCGCCGGTTCGGTGGTCAGCAGCGAGGAGCTGCTCGAGCGAGTGTGGGACGAGAACGCCGACCCGTTCACGACGACCGTCCGGGTCACCGTCATGACGCTGCGCAAGAAGCTCGGCGAGCCGGGGATCATCGAGACCGTCGTCGGCTCCGGGTACCGGGTGCCGGAGCCCGGCGCACCACGCGCGTGAACCTGCCGGGCACCCGCAGCCTTCGCGCCCGGATCACCCTGCTGGCGACCGTCCTGGTCGCCGCCGTCAGCCTGCTGCTGCTCTGGCTGGCCTGGACGCTGGTCCGGGACTCGCTCGACAACGTCCCGCAGATGCCGCCGGGCAGCGTGGTCGTCGTCGACGGCGTCCAGGTCGACGCGTCGACGCTCGCCGAGCACCTGCGCGTGCACGCCCGCAACCGGATGCTGCTGTTCGGGTCGGTCGCGTTCCTGCTGGTGGTCGCGGCCGCGGCGATCCTCGCCTGGACGTTCACCTCGCGCGTGCTGCTGCCGCTGCGCGAGATCACCGGCACCGCGCGGCGGCTGTCGGTCGAGTCGCTGGGGGAGCGGATCGGCGAGGTGCGTTCGCGCGACGAGCTGGCCGAGCTGGCGGGCACGTTCGACGACATGCTCGACCGGCTCCAGTCCGCGTTCGACGCGCAGCGCCACTTCGTCGCGAACGCGAGCCACGAGCTGCGGACGCCGCTGGCGGTGATCCGCACGGAGCTCGACGTCACCCTTTCCGACGACGACGCGGACGAAGCCGAGCTGCGCCGGATGGGCGGGGTGGTCCGCGACGCGACTGAGCGAGCCGGGCAGCTGGTGAACTCGTTGCTGCTGCTGGCCCGCACGGACGGCGCCGGCCTCGGCGTCCGCGAGCCGGTCGACCTGGCGGCGGTCGTCGACCGGGCCTGGCGCGCGGCGCGCACGGAAGCCGATCAGCGCGGGATCCGGGCGACGTTCGCGGTGACGCCGGCACCGGCGTTCGGCGACCCGGCGCTGCTCGAACGGATCGCGGGCAACCTGCTGGAGAACGCGGTCCGCCACAACGTCGAGGGCGGCTGGCTGGAGGTCGTGACGCAGCCGGGCCCGCAGTGGTCGATGCTGCGGGTGCGCTCATCGGGCGGGCTGCTCGACCCGGCAGCGGTCCCGGAGCTGTTCGAGCCGTTCCGCCGGGCCGGGGTGGCCCGCACGGCCCGCCACGGCGCGGGTCTGGGCCTGTCGATCGTCCGCGCGGCGGTCGCGGCCCACGGCGGAAGCGTGACGGCGGAACCCATCGTGGGCGGCGGCCTGGGCGTGACGGTCCACCTCCCGGTCCGCTAGTCGTGAGTGAGAAACAGGGTTAGAACACTGTTTCTCACTCACGACCGCTCAGCGCGAGGCCGGCGCGGAGGACTCCCGCCGCGTGGACCATCGCCGCTCGGGCGTCCGGGTCGATGCCGACTCGGTTCGCGAAGCCGTGCAGCTGCCCTTCGTGCCGTCGGTGCACCAACGGAACTCCTGCCGACGCGAGGCGGAGAGCGTAGGCCTCGCCTTCGTCGCGGAGCAGGTCGAAGCCGCACGTTGCCACGTACGTCGGCGGGAGGCCCTCCAGTTGGTCGTCGTACAGCACCGATGCCCGCGGGTCCTTGTACAGCGCCGGGTCTCGCACGTATTGCGAGCGGTACCAAGCCCATTCGTCGCGGTCGAGACGGAAACCCGACCCGAACTGCCGGTGCGACGACGACTCGCCCAGCGCGTCCGTCGCCGGGGTGAGCAGCAGGCTGAACGTCGGCTTCGGCAGCTCGCCGCGGGCTGCCGCGTGGGCCACCACCGCCGCCAGGTTGCCGCCGCTGCTGTCGCCGCCCACCGCGAGCCGCGCCGGGTCGATGCCGAACTCCGGCGCGTGGGAAAAGACGTGGGCGAACGCCGCCACCGCGTCCGATGCCGCCGCCGGGAACGGGTGTTCCGGGGCCAGCCGGTAGCCGATCGACACCACGCGCACCCCGGCCTCCTCGGCCAGCAGGCGGCACGCGCCCTCGTGCGTGTCCAGGCTGCCGAGGACGAACCCGCCGCCGTGGAAGTACACCAGCGCCGGCCCGGGCGCCGGGACCCCGGCCGGCTCGTACAGCCGCAGCGGCAGCGGGCCGCCCGGCCCGGGCCACGTCGAGTCGTGCGTCCGCACCCCGCGGCAGATCCCGGCGCCGGCCAGCGCACCCGCCAGGTTCAGCTCGGCCCGGGCCCGCGCGAGGCTGCCGTTCCGGTGCGGCGCGTCGAACGGCGCCAGCCGCGACACCCGCATCAGCACCCGGGCGCTCAGCACCGGCTGCCGCCCGTCGACCACCACGGGATGGCCGGCCAGCACGCGGAGCACCGGCGAAGGCAGCCGCAGCAGCCACCGCAGCCCGGTCATCACCGCTCGGACGAGCAGTGGTCTGGCGAGTCCGTTCAGCACACGTCCACGAAAATCGGGTTCGCGTACAACCACAAGTCCTCGAACGGGTTCGCCTGTCCGATAACGTCCGGTGTGGGCTCGGAATCCCCGTTCGTCCCGCGGACCCGCGCGTAGAACGGCGAACGCACGTTCCGGAAGGTGTGCCGGAAGACGACCTGCCGCCCGGGCGCCCACCGCGGCTCGAACGACTCGACGACCCGGGTGCCCGGCGCCGTCATCGTGTCGGGGTCGGCGACCGGTCCGGTGACTGGTCCCGCGACGACGTCCAGGCGCGTCAGCCGCGGCACCGAGCCGCCGCCGTTCGGCCGCGACGCGAGCCGCGCCGACAGCACGACCGTGACGTCCGAACCCCGCCGCACCCGCAGCCGCCCGCCCAGCGTCGCCGAAGCGCCATCGCCGTACGCGCCGACCTGGAGGTCTTGGGCCAGCCCGCCGTGCGTCAGCCAGATCCGCCCGGCCCGCAGGCCCTCCAGGACGCCTTCGAGGCTGCGCCGCGTCACGCCGACGTACGTGCGGCTGAACTCCCCGGGGTAGAAGTCGGCGTACGGCGCGAGCAGCTGTGGGGAGCCGGTGTCGACCGGGTCCGGGAACTTCCCGTGCGTGTCGTACCAGTCATCCGCGACCTGTGGTCGCACCAGCGTGTCGCCGCGGTTGTAGTGCGAGTCGGAGTTCGTGGTGATCCACCACGGCTTGCCCTCGGCGAGCAGCGAGTCCCACAGCCCGCCGACCTTCGCCGTCGCCCAGTCCCAGCCGCCGAACGTCCGGTACGCCTCGGCCGGGAAGCCCGGCCACGAGTTCGGGCCGGGAGCATTCGCGTAGCCGCCGCGGGCGCCGCCGTTGCCGAGCGGCTTCGGGAAGCCGTCCGCCTGTGCGCCGGGCGCGCCCTCCATGCCGATCACGATGCCGGGCGCCGCGTCGCGGTACGCGCGCAGCTCGTGCGGGGCGACGCGGCCGTTGCGCAGCGGGTGGTTGACCAGCACGACCGGTGCGTGGATCCGCTTCGCCTGTTCCTCCGAAGCGAGCCAGCGCAACGCCCGCAGCGCGAGGGCCTCGTTCGCCGGGCTCGACGCCTCCGAGCCCGTCAGCCGCCAGTCGAAGGTCCGCTCGAACTCGCGCAGCTTCGCCGCCTGCCGGTCACCGGCCTGGAAGAACACCGTCGCGTGCTCGGCGCCCGGGACGTTCCACTCCATGCCGTGCCACAGCAGCAGGTCCGGGTACTTCCGCCGAGCGGCGAGGAAATCCGCTTCCGTCGGCTCGACCGACGCCTTCTCGTGCTCGGCGTGGCCGTGGTCGGTGAAGACGATCCAGTCCGCGCCGTGCGCCCGCCCGCCGCGGGCGATCTGGTCGATCCGGTACATCGCGTCGTAGGAGTACTGGCTGTGCGTGTGGTGGTCGCCCACCAGCCACTGGTAGCGGCCGCACAGGCGGTCCAGCTCGGAGCTCCCGGAGGTGGGGAGGGGAATGCCCGCGGCGGCGGCCGCGAGCCCGGCGCCCTTGAGGAACCGGCGTCTGTCGGTGGTCACGCGCGGACGCTAAGCCGCCGGGGTGAACGGGCGGTGTCCCGGCGGCCAACGTGTGCTGTGATCTTGGGCGTGACGGAAAAGCCGCTGGTCCGCGTCGTGGTGCCGGTCTTCGCGCTGGCTTTGGCGGCCGGGGTGGGGCTGGCCTTCGGCGTCGCGGCCCTGAAGCGGCCGCCGGACCTGCCGGTGGACACGAACCCGGTGCCGCTCGCCGGGCACACCCTGTGCGCGGCGGTCGTCCTGGTCTTCCCGTCCGACGCCGAGATGCAGGGGGCCGCGCGGTCCTTCCACGACGACGCGAAGGCGCGGCGGGTGTTCGTCGACCCGCCTTCGGTCTCGCTGCTCGCCGTCCCGGGCACCGACCTGATGGCCTGGGCCCGGGAGCTGCACGCCCGCTTCCGGACCGCCGAGCGGGTGACGGTGATCGACTCCGACACGACGGCGGCGCAGCTGAAACTCACCGCGCCGCCGCCGAAGTGCCCTCGAGAGGGCGAGTACTAGTCAGCCGGGACCGAAGCGACGCCCGGGGCGAGGAACGGCTTGCCGTTCACGCGCTCGGAGACGCCGGAGCGGTCCAGGTACGGCGTGATGCCGCCGTTCCAGAACGGCCAGCCGGCCCCGAGGATCAGGCACAGGTCGATGTCCTGCGCCTCGGCGACCACGCCCTCGTCGAGCATGATCCGGATCTCCTCGGCGATGGCGGACAGCGCCCGGTCGCGCACCTGCTCCGAAGTGGACGGAGAGTCTCCCTGCGTCCACAGCTCGACGACCTCGGGGTCGGGCGACTGGTTGCCCTTGTCGTCCCAGACCCAGACGCCCTTCTTGCCCGCCTTGACGAACTTGGCGAGGCTGTCGGACACGGTGAAGCGGTCCGGGAACGCCTCGTGCAGCGTCTCGCCGACGTGCAGCGCGATGGCCGGGCCGACGAGCTGCATCAGCGTCAGCGGCGACATCGGCAGGCCGAGCGGCTCGAGCGCGCCGTCGGCGACCTCGAACGGCGTGCCCTCGTCGACGGCCACCAGCACCTCGCCCAGGAAGCGCAGCAGAAGCCGGTTGACGACGAACGCCGACGCGTCCTTCACCAGCACGCTGGACTTCTTGAGCTGCTTGCCGACCGAGAACGCCGTCGCGAGGGACGCGTCGTCGGTCTGCTCGCCGCGGACGATCTCCAGCAGCGGCAGCACGGCGACCGGGTTGAAGAAGTGGAAGCCGACCACGCGCTCGGGGTGCTGCAGCTTCGACGCCATCGCGGTGATCGACAGCGACGACGTGTTCGTCGCCAGGATCGCCTCGGGCTTGACGTGCTGCTCCAGCTCGGCGAACACCTGCTGCTTGACGCCCAGCTCCTCGAACACCGCCTCGATGACGAAGTCGGCGTCGGAGAACGCGGCCTTGTCGAGCGAGCCGGAGACCAGCGCCTTGAGCCGGTTGGCGCCGTCCGGGGAGACGCGCTTCTTGGCCAGGAGCTTGTCGATCTCGTCGTGGACGTACCCGACGCCCTTGTCGACGCGCGCCTGGTCGACGTCGGTCAGCACGACCGGCACCTTGAGGCGGCGCACGAACAGCAGCGCGAGCTGGCTGGCCATCAGGCCGGCGCCGACGATGCCGACCTTGTTCACCTTGCGCGCCAGGTTCCGGTCCGGCGCGCCGGCCGGGCGCTTGGCGCGCTTGTTGACCAGGTTGAACGAGTACAGCCCGGCGCGCAGGACGTCGGACATGAGCAGCTCGGCGAGGCCGTCGGTCTCGGCCGCGTAGCCGCGGTCGAGGTCGTTCTCGCGAGCCAGGTCCAGCAGCTCGACGGCCTTGGTGGCACCCGGCGACGCACCGTGCGTGCGACCGTCCACAAGGGACTTGGCGCGGGCGATCGCGGCGTCCCACTCGGAGTCGCGGTTGATTTCGCGGCGCTCCGGGGTGATCTCGCCGTTCACCACCTTCGCCAGCCACAGCAGCGACTGCTCGAGGTAGTCGGCGCTGCCGAAGACCGCGTCGACGATGCCGAGCTCGGCCGTCTTCTTGACGTTGAGCATCTTGTTCTGAGCCAACGCGTTCTCGATGATCACCGTGACGGCGGCGTCCGGCCCGATGAGGTTCGGCAGCAGCTGCGTGCCGCCCCAGCCCGGGAACAGGCCGAGGAAGACCTCGGGGAACGCGATCGCGGCGGTGTTCTCCGAGAGCGTCCGGTAGTGGCAGGACAGCGCGAGCTCGAGGCCGCCGCCCATGACCGCGCCGTTGATGAACCCGAAGGTCGGGATCTTCGTCTCGGTGAGGCGGCGGAAGACGTCGTGCCCGGTCTGGGCGATCTCGCGCGCCAGCTTCGGGTCGCTGACCGACTCGACGCCGGACAGGTCCGCGCCGACGGCGAAGATGAACGGCTTGCCGGTGACGGCGATCGCGGCCGGCTCGGCCTCGAACGCCTTGTCCAGCGCGGCGTTCAGGGAGACGAGCCCCTGCGGGCCGAAGGTGTTCGGCCGGGTGTGGTCGTGGCCGTTGTCGAGCGTGATCAGCGCGACGGGCTTCTCGAGCCCGGGCACCTTCACCAGCCGCGTGACGGCGTTGGTGACGACCTCGTCCGGGAACGCGGCCTTCGCCTCTTCTGCGGTGAAAGTCATTACTTCGCCCCCTGGAAGGCCGGGTTTTCCCAGATCACGGTGCCGCCCATGCCGATGCCGATGCACATCGTGGTCATGCCGTACTGAACGTCGGGCCGCTCGGCGAACTGGCGGGCCAGCTGCGTCATGAGCCGGACGCCGGACGACGCCAGCGGGTGGCCGCACGCGATCGCGCCGCCCCACTGGTTGACGCGCGGGTCTTCGTCATCGATGCCGAAGTGGTCGAGGAAGGCCAGCACCTGCACGGCGAAGGCCTCGTTGATCTCGAACAGGCCGATGTCGTCGATGGACAGGCCGGTGCGCTTGAACAGCTTCTCGGTGGCCGGCACCGGGCCGATGCCCATGACCTCCGGCTCGACGCCGGCGAAGGAGTAGCCGACCAGCCGCATCGCGACCGGCAGGCCCAGCTCGCGGGCGGTCTCCTCGTCGGCGAGGATCGAGGCGGTCGCGCCGTCGTTGAGGCCGGCCGCGTTGCCCGCGGTGATCCGGCCGTGCGGGCGGAACGGCGTCTTCAGCCCGGCGAGGGTTTCGAGCGTGGTGCCCGGGCGGGGCGGCTCGTCCTCGGTGGCCAGGCCCCAGCCCAGTTCCTTCGAGCGCGTGGCGACGGGGACCAGTTCGGGGCCGATCTTGCCGGTCTTGACGGCTTCGGCGTAGCGCTCCTGGCTGCGCGCGGCGTAGGCGTCGGTGCGCTGCTTGGTGATCGCCGGGAAGCGGTCGTGCAGGTTCTCGGCGGTCTGGCCCATGACGAGCGCGGTCGGGTCGACGAGCTTGTCGGCGATGATCCGCGGGTTCGGGTCGACACCCTCGCCCATCGGGTGGCGGCCCATGTGCTCGACGCCACCGGCGATGGCGATGTCGTAGGCGCCGAAGCCGATGCCGGACGCGGCGGTCGTGACGGCGGTCATCGCGCCGGCGCACATGCGGTCGATGGCGAAGCCCGGCACGGACTTCGGCAGGCCGGCGAGCAGCGCGGCGGTGCGGCCGATGGTCAGGCCCTGGTCGCCGATCTGGGTGGTGGCGGCGATGGCCACCTCGTCGACGCGCTCGGGTGGCAGCTCCGGGTGCCGCCGCAGCAGCTCACGGATGGCGTTGACGACGAGGTCGTCGGCGCGGGTCCCGGCGTAGATGCCCTTTTCGCCGGCCTTGCCGAAGGGGGTCCGTACCCCCTCGACGAAGGCGACGGTGCGCACGCCCCGCGCGGTCGGCGCGAGCGGCGTTGCTGGTGCGGCCACGAATGCTCCATGAAGTAGAGGTCTTTGCCCGCACGATAGCCCTTGTTACCCGTCGGTAACCAGTGGTGTGGCCCGGTCGAGTGGGCTACGGCACACTCTTGGGCGTCAGGGTCTGGCCCTTCAGTAGCCACGCCACACCGAACGCCCACACCGCGACGCTCTCCAGCCACAGCGCGGGGTGCAGCTCGGGCACCAGCCGCAGCCAGCTCGTCACCGCGATGAGCACGAGCGCGGCCAGGATCACCACCCCGCACACGCGGTAGACGACCCCGGTCCCCGCCGGCTGCTCGCCGTCGTGCGGGAACAGGCGCAGGCAGAAGTACGCCAGCATCAGGAAGAACACCGCCGCGAACACCAGGTGCAGCACGCCGGACGTGCGGTCCCACGATGAAACGTCCCGATCCGGGGTCGTCGGGAAGAGCGCCAGCCCGATCGCGCCGAGGCCTGCCACCGTGCTCGCCACGTTGTCGATGAAGTCGTGGCCGTAGTAGGCGAGCAGGAACACGCCCACCGCGCACATCGCGCCGACGAAGACGTTCCCGAGATCGCTGTAGTAGTAGCCGCTGAGCGACCCGATGAGATCGCCGCCCTGGACGACCTGCTTGCCCACGATCAGGACCATCGGCAGGGCCAGGCCGATGAGCCCGATCGCGCGCCGCAGATACAAGTAGGAGTGGACGAGGGGGGTCTGGGTCGCGGTGGTCATGGGCCGCCTCCGGGGTCTCACCGAGGTCATCGGCGGTTTCCTGCCCCGGAACGAGCGTTGTTACCCGACGGCGGCCCAGATCCTCAGCTGATCGTTACGCAGTTCGGCGAACGCGCCGGTCGCGGGGTCGTGCGCGATGGGGCGGAAGCCCTCGGCGACCCCGATTCGGGCGCCGTCGGCGGGGTCCCAGATCTCGAAGCCGGCGTCGGCGGCGACGTGCAGGAGGCCGTGGTGACCCCACATCGGCCCCTTCGGACCCGCGAACATCCCGGTCCGGCGGCCGGTTCCCGCGTCGTACAGCTCGACGCCGTCGAGGAGCTCCTGCCACGCGGCGCCCATGCGCTGGACGGCGACCGTGGTGTCGTCGAGCCACGCGATCGGCTGGTCCCAGTCGCTGCTGCGGCCGGGGGTGAGATGCCGGCCCGTTTCGGCCGCGTGGACGTCGCCGCCGAGCCAGGTGCGCAGGTCGACCACCAACGGCGCGCCCACGGGCATCCAGACCCAGCCGTCCACGACCAATCGCCGTTCGGACGGGCTCACGTGGAGCGCGCCCTGGAAGTAGTCGAGGTAGTGCTCGGGAGGCTTCTCGCCGCGGTCCGGCGCCGCGGTTTCGCGGTCGGTCAGCAGTTCCCCGCCGGGCAGGGCGAACACGTCGAGCCGGTTCCAGTCCGTCCCCGCGACGACCCTGGCCGTCTCGCCTTCCCCGAGGAAGGCCAAGGGGAACCGGGTGAGCTCGTTGTCGTTCCAGTCCCGGTCGAGGTCGACGACGGTGAGCCACTCGCGCAGGTCGACGACGGTGGCGAACTGGCCGTAGTCCGAGACGACCGCCGCGTACCGGCCGTCCCGCGAGGTGTGCAGGCCGCGGCGGGGGCGGTCCGGGATGTCCCGGATGTCTTCGTAGGTCTCCGCGGGCAGCTCGACCGGACCGAGGAGCCACTGGTCGTCTTCGTCGATCCGGACGAAGCCCTCTTCGGTGAGCGCGAGCCAGCCGCCGGGCATCGGGGCCAGGCAGCCGTCGTTCACCGGCCGCACCGGGCAGGGGCGCGTCGACCAGGTTCCGCCGAGTTCCCCGTCCCGCAGCAGGATTTCGGGCTCGCCGTGCCAGGCCGCGGGAAAGCTCTCCTGGTCGGCCCGATCGGCGCAGCTCTCGCAGACGTCGACCAGCGCGGCGGGCGTGCAGAGCCCGCAGACCAGGTCGTAGCGCGTGCCCACGCCGGTCAGGTGACGCGTGGACGGGGGAGGTTCTTCGACAGCCAGGTGCGGGCAGAGGCGCAAGGTGCCGATGCGACCCGGATGGCCGCAAGGCAGGGTGTTCACGTCCTCAGTGTGCGGGCCGCGTCATCGGTCCGCATCCGAATTACCCGAGGTGCGCCAGCCAGCCGCCCTTCGCCGAGATGTCTTCCGCGCCTTCCGTCGCCGCCGGTTCGCACAGGAAGCCGGACACGCGCGAGCCGTCGGCCAGCTCCACCTTGCCGATCGCCAGCGGTGCGGGAATCCGCGAGACGAACTCGCCGAAGCCGCGTACCGGCAGGTCCCACACCTCCGCCTTGATCGGCACCCCGCCGGACGCGACGCGCACCAACCCGGGCTTCGGCGGCACCGTGTCCAACGCGAACAGCCGGTACGACGCCGAAGTCGACACCTCGGAAACGAACCGCCCGCCGCGCGACGTCAGCTCGTGGTTCAGCGGCTGTCCGCGCAGGTGCGCGCCGACCACCACGATCGGCACCCGTTCGCCGCGCAGCCCGGCGAGGGCGGCCAGTTTCAGGTCGTCGTGCGGGGCGCCGACGAGCATCACGCCGAACGGGCGCCCGGCCACTGTGCCCGCCGGGACCGCCAGCGCCGAGAGCCCGAACAGGTTGGTGGAGTTGGTGAACCGGCCCAGGCGGGCGTTGACCGCGACCGGATCCGCGGCCACCGCGGCGATCGTGGGGTGCTCGGTCGTCGTCGGCATGAGGAGCGCGTCGACGCCGGCCAGCACCGCGAGGGCCTTGGCGCGCAGCCCGGCCAGGGTTCGCTGGTCGGCGAACAGCCGGTGCGCCGGAATGTCCCTGGCGCCGGTGATGATGCCGTGCACCACCGGGTCCACGGCGTCCGGATGCGCGTCCAGGAACTCGCCGACGGCGGTGTACCGCTCGGCGACGAACGCGCCGCCGTACAACAGGTCCGCTGCTTCCAGGAATGTCGATATGTCCACTGTGGTCACTTCGGCGCCCGCCGCCGCGTACTCCGCGACGGTGGCCTCGAACGCCTCCGCCCAGCCCGCTTCAAGCGGTCCCAGCCGGTCCGGCACGCCGAGCCGGAACCGTCCCGGGTGGACTCGCGCGGGTTCGGCCAGGCAGGTCAGGGCGAACGCCGCCTCCTCGACCGTCCGCGCGAACAGCGACACGCAGTCGATGCTCGCGCAGGCGGGGACGATGCCCTCGGTCGGCAGCAGCCCGGGCGTCGGCTTGAGCCCGACGATCCCGTTGTACGCCGCCGGCACCCGCCCGGAGCCCGCGGTGTCCGTGCCCAGAGCCAGATCGGCGATGCCCAGGGCGACGGCCACCGCCGACCCCGAGCTGGACCCGCCCGAGACGTACGCCGGGTCGACGGCGTTGCGGACCGCGCCGTACGGGCTGCGCGTGCCGACCAGCCCGGTCGCGAACTGGTCGAGGTTGGTCGTGCCGAGCACCAGCGCCCCGGCCGCCCGCAGCCGCGCGACGACCGGCGCGTCGGCCTCCGGCTTGTACGCGTAGGCCGGACAACCCGCCGTCGTCGGCAGCCCGGCGACGTCGATGTTCCCCTTGACCGCGACGAGCTTGCCGTACAGCGGCAACCCGCGCTGGACCAACGCTTCGGCCTCGGCCAGTACCTCGGCCTCCGGCCGCAGGTCGATCCAGATCTCGGGCCGGTCGACCTGCTCGATCCGCCGGTACGCGGCGTGCACTCGTTCCCGGAGGCTCATCCGAGCACCACCAACGGCGTTCCGGGGGCCACCTGGTCACCGGGGGACACGAGCACCTCGACCACCTCACCGCGGGCCGGCGCGGGGATCCGCGCCTCCGTCTTCATCGCTTCCAGCGTCACCAGCGACTGCGCGTCCTCGACGCGCTCGCCCGCCGCGACGTCCACCCGCCACACCGTCGCGGCGAACGGCGCCTCGACGACGTGGCCGCCCGGCGGTGCCTCGACCCGCTTCCGCGGCAGCGTCACCGGTTCCGGCTTCGGGTCGAACTCGCCCGCCGCGGCCCAGGCCCGCCGTTCCGCCTCGAACGCCGCCGACTGCGTCGCCCGGAACGCGGCGATGCCGTCCGCGTTGTCGGCGAGGAACTGCTGGTACTCGGCCAGCTTGAAGGTGCCGTCGGTGGTGTCCAGCGCCAGCTGCCCGGACGAGCTCTGCGCGCGCAGCTCCAGGAGCTCGTCCGCGGACACCGGGTACCAGGAGATCCGGTCGAAGAACCGCAGGTTCCACGGCCGGTCCCCGCCGTGCCAGCTGTTCCACACCTGTACGGTCCGGCCGACGAACTGGTAGCCGCCCGGCCCCTCCATGCCGTAGATGCACAGGTACGCGCCGCCGATGCCGACGGAGTTCTCCGCGGTCCACGTCCGCGCCGGGTTGTACTTCGTCGTCACCAGGCGGTGGCGCGGGTCCAGCGGCGTCGCGACCGGCGCGCCGAGGTAGACGTCGCCGAGGCCGAGCACCAGGTACTCCGCGTCGAACACCGTCCGGTAGACGTCATCCACACTGGACAGTCCGTTCACCCGGCGGATGAACTCGATGTTCCACGGGCACCACGGCGCGTCGTCGCGCACGCCGGTCATGTACCGCTCGATCGCCTCGCGCGTCGCCGGGTCGTCCCACGACAGCGGCAGCCGGACGCTGCGGCTCGGCACCTCGAGGTCGGCGGTCGGCGGCAGGTCGCGTTCCAGCTCGCGCACCAGCCCGAGCGCCTTCTCGACGGGCAGCGCGTCCGGGTCGACGTGCACCTGCAGCGACCGGATGCCCGGCGTCAGGTCGACGATCCCCGGCACGCCCTCGGCCGCGAGCCGCTCGCCGAGCGCGTGCACCCGCATCCGCAGGGCGAGGTCGAGCTTCATCTCGCCGTACTCGACGAGCAGGTTGTCGTCCCCGCTGCGGCGGTAGGTGACCGACGGCTCGTCGCCCTCGGACGCTTGCCGTCCCAGGACCCCGCCGTCGTGGCGGGCCGTCCTGGTGGACGTCACCGCGGGGGCCGGCCGCTGCCGCAGCACCGCCGCGTGGTCGGCGTCGATCGGCACGAACCGCACGGTGTCGCCCGGGCGCAGCTGCCCGAGCTTCCACCGCTCGCCGGTGGCGACCGTCGCCGGGCAGACGAAGCCGCCCAGGCTGGGCCCGTCCGGGCCGAGCAGGATCGGCAGGTCGCCGGTGTAGTCGACGGCGCCGATCGCGTACGGCGTGTCGTGGATGTTCGACGGGTGCAGGCCGGCCTCGCCGCCGTCGGCGCGAGTCCACTTCGGTCGCGGCCCGACGAGCCGGACGCCGGTGCGGGCGGAGTTGAAGTGCACCTGCCAGTCCGTGGCGTAGAACGTGTCGACGTCATCGGGGGTGAAGAACTCCGGTGCCGCATGGGGTCCTTCGAGCGCGCCGATCGTCCAGTGCGAGGCGAACTCCGGGCGGTCGGCGACCGGGCCCACGACGGGGTCCGCGGGGGCCGGCCCGGTCCGCAGGACGTCGCCCGCGGCCAGTGCGCGGCCGCCGTGCCCGCCGAACTTGCCCAGGGTGAACGTCGCCGTGCTGCCGAGGAACGCCGGGACGTCGACGCCGCCGCGGACGAGCACGTAGCTGCGCAGTCCCGCCGTGCACGCCCGGACGTCGAGCGTGCCTCCGGCGGGTACTTCGACGGGTGTCCACAAGGGAACCTCGGCGCCGTCGACCAGCACGGTCGCCGGCGCTCCGGTGACGCACACCTGCGTGGCGTGCGAGAACCGCAGCGTCACACCGTCCACAGTGCACTCCAGGCCGGGCGCGCCTTCGGGGTTGCCGAGGGCGAGGTTGCCGCGCCGCAGGGAGCGGTCGTCCATCGGCCCGCTAGGCGGGACCCCGACGTGCCAGTACCCGGTGCGGCCGGGCCAGTCCTGCACTGTCGTCATGGTCCCGCCGCGCACGACGTCCACGCGGGGCTCACTGTCTTCGATGCCGTCCAAAGTGGACGTGTCGTGGATGGCCGCGCCGAACGCCGCGTCGGCGGCCGCCGCGCGCAGCTGCCCGAGGTTGGTGCGCACCCCGTCGACCCGGGTCACGGCGAGCGCTTCCCGCAGGTGCGCGATGGCGTCGGTGCGGGTGGTGCCGGTGCAGATCACCTTGGCCAGCAACGGGTCGTAGTGGGTGGTGACGGTCGTGCCCGGTTCGACCCAGGTGTCCACGCGGGCATCCGGGGGGAGCACGACGCGCGTGACGAGCCCCGCGCTCGGCCGGTGCCCGGCACCCGGGTCCTCGGCGTACACGCGCGCCTCGACGGCGTGCCCGCGCGCGACCGGCACCGCGCGGAACATCGCGCGGTCGCCCTGCGCGAGCCGCAGCATCCAGGCGACCAGGTCGACGCCGTAGACCGCCTCGG
The DNA here is from genome assembly GCF_055633615.1 of Amycolatopsis sp. NPDC114505. Lineage (NCBI taxonomy): Bacteria > Bacillati > Actinomycetota > Actinomycetes > Pseudonocardiales > Pseudonocardiaceae > Amycolatopsis > Amycolatopsis sp. NPDC114505. The sequence continues at coordinate 523,218 of NZ_JBVKDV010000002.1, forward strand.
TGACCGGGTGCTCGACCTGCAGCCGCGTGTTGACCTCGAGGAACGCGGCCTCTTCGCGGTCGGGGTCGTAGACGTACTCGACCGTGCCGGCCGAGCGGTACCGCACCGACGAGCACAGTGCGACGGCCGAGTCGACGAGCTGCTTCCGGACGGCGCCGGGCAGGTCCGGTGCCGGGCACTCCTCGACGACCTTCTGGTTGCGCCGCTGCAACGAGCAGTCACGGGTGCCCAGCGCCAGGACCTCGCCGAAGCCGTCGCCGAACACCTGGACCTCGACGTGCCGCGCGTGGCGCACCAGGCGTTCCAGGAACACCCCGGAGTTCGCGAAGCTCTTGGCCGCGACGCTCCGCACGGTCTCCCAGGCGTCGCGCAGCTCCTCGGGCGACGCGCACGCGCGCATGCCGATCCCGCCGCCGCCCCCGGTCGCCTTGAGCATCACCGGGTAACCGATTTCCGCGGCGCGGGCCACCGCCTCGTCCACATCGGACAGCAGACCGGTGCCGGCGAGCAGCGGCACACCCGCGGCGACGGCGGCCTCGCGGGCGGTGTGCTTGCTGCCGAACACCTCCAGGTGCGCGGGCGACGGCCCGGCGAACGCGAGCCCGGCGTCCTCGCAGGCCCGCGCGAACGCGGCGTCCTCGGACAGGAACCCGTAACCGGGATGGACGGCGTCGCAGCTGGTTTCGAGTGCGGCCTCGACGATCGCGCCCGCCCGCAGGTAGCTTTCCGCGGCGGGCGCCGGACCGAGCCGCACGGCCCGGTCGGCGAGCCGGACGTGCGGGGCGAGGCGGTCGGCGTCGGAGTACACCGCGACGGTCTCGAGGCCCAGCTCTCCGGCGGTGCGCAGGATCCGGACGGCGATTTCGCCGCGGTTGGCGACGAGCAGCCTCACTCGCCGCCTCCGGGGGACGTCACGACCAGGCGCACCGGCGTCGGGTCGAACCCGTTGCAGGGGTTGTTGATCTGCGGGCAGTTCGACACGAGCACGAGGACGTCGGTCTCGGCGCGCAGCCGGACTTCCAGGCCGGGCGCGGAGATCCCGTCGACGATGCCGAGCGTGCCGTCTTCCTCGACCGGCACGTTCATGTACCAGTTGACGTTGCTGACCAGGTCGCGCTTGCCCAGCCCCCACTTCGCGCCCTCGCTGAGGAAGTTCTCGACGCAGGCGTGCTGGAAGCGGGTGTGCTGGCCGTAGCGGAGGCTGTTGGACTCCTTGCTGCACGCGCCGCCGAGCGTGTCGTGACGCCCGCAGGTGTCGGCGACGACGGTCATTAGCGGTGCGCCTTCCTGGGTGCGCAGCACGCTGCCGGTGGTCAGGAAGATGTTGCGCTGGGCCGCGATCGTCGCCGCCGCGCTGTAGCGCTTGCTCGTGTCGTTCGCGTCGTAGCAGAGGAAGTCGACGGCCTGGTTGCCGCCGAGGTCGATGATCGCCAGCTCGCTGCCGCGCTTCAGCACGGTCGAGAACGGGGCGCGCGCGGCGACGTCGAACGTCAGCTCCAGCGTGGAACGGTAGGCCGTGCTCATGCGATCCCCCGGGCGGTCAGGTAATCGGCGGTGTTCTCGAAGGCCCGCTGCGCCTCCGGTGAGTGCGTCCACTCCGGACTGTCCGGAGTGGACGGCCGGTCGCGCCAGGCGAGGACTTCGAGGTTGGTCACGGCGTAGTCCGGCCGCGGGTCGACCGGGTGCGCCACGTTGGCGATCAGCACGATCACCGGCATTTCGATCCGGAGCTCGACGGACCCGCCCGCGCCCGCGGACCCGGTGAAGTCCAGGCCGCCTTCCGGCTGGACCCGCACCCCCTGGAAGAACGACAGGCTCGGCGGCAGGTCGCGCGGCCCGAGGCCGTTCTTGGCCGCCGCCAACGTGAACAGCGGGAGCCCGGCGGGGGAGGGGCCCTGCGGGGCGCCGTCGCCGTAGCGCTCGGTGTTGCTGTCCACAGTGGACGTCCCGCACAGCGCGTCGTGCCGCCCGCTCGAGTCCGAGACGATCGTCGCGAGCACCCGCGCCTGGTCGGACAGCAGCGCCACCTTCGGGCCCAGGTAGGCGTTCCACTGCACCTTCACCGTGTCCGCGACGTTCAGCCGCTCCCACGGCTGATCCGCGTTGAACAGCAGCAGGTGCGCGCAGGCGTCGCCGTCGACGTCGGTCAGCCGCAGCCGGGTGCCCCGCGCGAGCACCTTGTGCGTGTATCCGCCGCCGGCGACCGTCTCGGCCCAGGTCAGCGCCTCGGGCGCGACTTGGGGAACCTCGGCCGGCCACGTGCTCGCCGGGATCGACGGCATCGTTTCGACCACGGTGCCGGCCTGGGCGCGGGCGTGGTCGCGGGCGCCGTAGGGGGTGGCGGTGGTGCTCATGGACGTCCTCTCTCAGAGCGCGGGTTCGAGGGCGGGGGCGGGACGCAGCCGCAGCCAGCAGAGCCGGCCGATCACCAGAGCGCCGCCGACGAACTCTATCGGGAACAAGAGCATCCAGGGGGCGCCCGAACCGGTCACGTCGTAGATCTCCGGGCGTGGCCAGGCGATGTTCACGATCATGGCGATGCCGTAGAGAACCGCTGCTCCGTTCACCGGAACGCCCCAGCGGCCGAGGGAGAACAGCCCCGGCTCCGGCGGGAAGCGACCGCGCAGCCGGTTCACCAGCAAGGGCCCGGTGACCAGCAGGTACGCCAGGTAGACGACCACCACCGACGTCCCGGTGATCGTGCTGAACAGCGTGGGGTTGCCGACGTTGAGCAGCAGCAGCCCGATCGCGAGCCCACCCGACACGAGGGCGGGCGCGATCGGCGTGCCCGTGCGCGAACTCACCGACGAAAGTCGGGTGGACGCGGGGAGCGCGCGGTCGCGGGCCATCGCGTAGATCAGGCGGATGGTGCCGGTCTGGATGGTGAGGGTGCAGACGACGACCGCGGTCGCGACGTCTGCGAGGAAGACCCGGCCGAGGGTGTCGCCGAAGACGGCGGTGATGACGTACGGCAGGCCGTGCCCGGCGAGCTGCCCGTCGGTGAGGCTCGGCGCGGCCATCAGCGCGGTGATCACCACGGCCAGCCCGCCGATCCCGGACACGAGCACCGCCCGCAGCACCGCGCGCGGAGCCGCCCTTCGCGCGTTCTTCGTCTCTTCCGCGACCGACGCGGCGGTGTCGAAGCCGTAGAGCACGTACGCCGCCATGAGCGCCGAAGCGAGCACGCCGCCGATCCCGGCGCTCGTGCCGGGCGCGTCGTGCAGCACCACCTGCGGCCCGCGGACCGCGAACAGGGCGAGGCCGGCGATGAGGACGACGACGCCGAGCAGCTCGGCCGCGACGCCGAAGTCGTTGATCCGCGCGATGAGCCGCACGCCGCCGGCGTTGACCGCGGTGGTGAAGAGGAGCAGGAGCGTGCCGAGCAGGACGGCGTTGGCGGCGCCGCTCGGCGACGTCACCGCGGGGTCGCCGCCGACGAACTGGAAGCCGTCCCACACCGAGGGCAGCACGATCTGCAGCGCGATCGCCGCGGCGGCGAGCGCGACGACGCAGCCGAGCAGCATCATCCAGCCGGCGAGCCAGCCGAGGAAGCCCCGGGTGAGCTGTTTCGCCCACTGGTACACGGATCCGGCGAGCGGGAAGCGCGCGGCGAGCTCGGCGAAGGTCAGCGCCACGAGCAGCTGGCCGGCGAGCACCACGGGCCACGTCCAGAAGAAGAGCGGGCCGCCGAAGGAGTAGCCGAAGCCGAAGAGCTGGAAGACGGTCGTGAGGATCGAGACGAACGAGAAGCCGGCGGCGAAGGCGGAAAACCCGCCCAGCGACCGGCGAAGCTCTTGGCGGTAACCGAAGGCGGTGAGTTCGTCGGACATGCAGACTCCTTGTTTCGATCGCTTGACAGAAATTAAGGTCCGGGCGCGACTTCCCGATCTCCGGCGCGTTAGGGGCTCGTTAACGGCCGAGCCGACCGCGCGTCAACGGCGACATGTGGGTGTAACCGGGCGTCCGTGCGGGTGTCCGGGCCGCGAACCTGGCAAGATCACCGCCGTGGTCAAAGGGGTAGGGGTCGGCAGGCCCCGGGCGAGCGGCGCGGCGGCGAACCGCCCGGACGCGCGCCAGGCCGTGCTCGACGCGGCGGGCGAGCTGTTCACCGGAGCCGGCTACGCGGCGACGACGACACGCGCGATCGCCGAACGCGCGGGCCTGCGTCAGGCGTCGCTGTACTACCACTTCCCGGCGAAGGAAGACATCCTCGCGGCCCTGCTGGCGGAGACGGTCCGTCCGTCACTCGACTTGGCGGCGCGGCTGGTCGCGGATGCATCCCCGGCAGCGGTCCGGCTGTGGGCCCTGGCGTACGCGGACATCCGCTTGTTGGGGGGCGCCCGCCACAACCTGGGCGCGCTGTACCTGCTGCCGGAGGTGGGGTCGCCCAACCTGGCCCGCTTCCGCGCCGAGCGCGCCGACCTGAAGGCCGCGTATGGGCGGTTGGTGGCGGCGTCCGGGATCGCGTCCTCGGCGGTGGCCATCCGGACGGACCTGGTGTTCGGGTTGGTGGAGAGCATCGCGGTGATCCGGCGGGATGATCCGGAGTTGGATGTCGAGGCTCACGTCCGCGAGGGGGCGGACGGGGTGGTCCGCTTGGCGGGGCTGCCGGAGCCGACGGAGGAACTGCGCGCGGAGGGTCACACGCTGCTGGCGACGCTCACCGACTAGCGGCGTTCTCCGCCGTCATGAGGTCCTTGAGGTCGCGAAGAGTTCGGATGCCCAGCTGGATCGACTGAGCGCCGACCCGCAGCGGCCGGATCGCCGCGCGCAGGGGCGCGTTGATCGCTTCGAGGGGGCGGATCTGGCCGAGGAAGCCGGAGATCGTCGTCTCCACAGTCTCCAGCTCGCCAAGTAGTTCCACGAATTCCTCGTACTCTTTGCGCGCTTGGGTCACCATGTCAGGACTCCCGTGGGAGTTCATGAGCGAGACGTAGGAGCGCATGATGTTGTCGGTCTCTGCGATCGTGTTCTCGAAATCGGTGCCTGCCTGCTGGATACTCACCGACAGCGGTTTGATCGTGTCGGCTGTTCGGGCGATTCGTTCTTTGATGACTTCTTTGGACTGGCCTTCCATATCGGCCGTCGCCTGCAGCATTTCTTCGGTCACGTCGTTCAGCGAGATGGTGACGGTGCCGAGTTGCTGCTCGAGCAGGGTGCCGATCTCGGCAAGCCGCTCGACGTACTCCTGGAGACCGGGGGAGTCGTCGTCTGGTGCGTGGGGAGAGGGAGTCGCCTCGGTCGTTTGCAGAGTCTCCAGCTTGCTCTCGGCTGACTGGATGGCCTTGATCAACTTGTCCGCCACTACGGCCATGGCCCTCCGCCACTCGGCGGTCCCGGCTCCGGCGAGCACTGCGTCTTCGATGTCGATGTACTGCAACCTTTCGATGATGCGGATGTTCGCGTCGTCGCTGCTCTGGGTGATGAGGTTTCGTCCCAGGACGATCAACGGCAGGATCAGCTGGGTCAGGCCGAGTTCGTTGGCCTTGGCGTAGAACGCGGTGAGCTCCTCGCGGCAGGAGTCGCTCTCGTAAAAGTAGTTCATCGAGATGACCGGGATGAAGACCATCGCGGCGTTGATCCCGTCCTGGATCTTGGTGCGCCAGTCTTCACCCCAGCCAATGCTTTCGCGGTCCACGAAGACCTCGACTTTTCGGCCGTGTGCCGAAGCGCAGAACTTCTCGAGAGACGACTTCAACGGAGTGACGAAATTCAGAAAACTGTCGTCCTCGTGCGTGAAACTGAGGAAGCACTGGACAGCGGGCTGATCGGACATGAAGTCGGTCATCGAGCACACCTTCGCCGGAGTCGCGGGACTTCGGCGAGAATAGGTCGGCGCGCGATCGATTCCCGGTGCCATGCGGTGATGACCCGGAAGTGTCCTGGATCTGTCCGCTCAGGAAGCGGTCGTCTGCAGGGCCTTGCTCAGCGCCACCGCCGTCAAGTCCACCTGCCACGGCCGCGCCCCACCCGCACGCAGCACCGAAGCCACCGACTCCTCGTCCGTCTCCGCCGGGGGACGCCAGCACGTCCGGCGCACCAGGTCCGGCAGCAGCAGGTTCTCCACCGGCAGCCGCCGGTCCTCCGCGATCGCCGTCAATGCCGCTCGGGCCGCCGACAGGCGGGCCGCCGCGTCCGGGTCCTTGTCCGCCCAGCGGTTGACCGGGGGTGGGCCGTCCGTCGGCTGGGACGGTGACGGCAGCTCCGATGCCGGGAGCGCGCGAGCCGCCTGGAGGTGGCGGAGCCAGTTCGCCGTGTACTTGCGCTGGACGCGGCCGCTGAACACCGGTAGTGCCTGGAGCTCCTCGACCGTCTTGGGGTCGGCCGTCACCGCGTTGATGATCGCGCTGTCCGGGAGGATCCGGCTCGGTGCTCGGTCGCGTTTGCGGGCCAGCTCGTCGCGGGCCTGCCACAGCTCGCGGACCGCCGCCAACCCGCGGGGGTTGCGGATCTTGTGCACGCCGGACGTCCGGCGCCACGGCTCGGCCCGCGGGGCCGGCGGCGGCGCCAGGCGCACGTTTTCGAACTCCTGCTGCGCCCACTCCAGCTTGCCCTGGGCGCCCAGCTCCGCCTCCAGCTTTTCGCGCAGCTGGATGAGCAGCTCGACGTCGAGGGCCGCGTAGTTGAGCCAGTCGACCGGCAACGGCCGCTTCGACCAGTCGGCCGCGCTGTGCCCCTTCTCGAGGGTGTAGCCCAGCAGCAGCTCGACGAGGGTCCCCAGCGCGACGCGCTCGTAGCCCGCCAGCCGGCCGGCCAGTTCGGTGTCGAAGAGCCCCGCCGGGTGCAGGTCCAGCTCGGCGAGGCAGGGGAGGTCCTGGGAGGCCGCGTGCAGCACCCACTCCAGGGAGTTGAGGACGTTCCGCAACGGCGTGAGGTCGTCCAGCTCGGTCGGGTCGATCAGGACCGTGCCGGACCCTTCGCGCCGCAGCTGGACGAGGTAGGCCTTGGGCCAGTACCGGTAGCCGGACGCGCGTTCGGTGTCGACGGCGACCGCGCCGGTGCCCGCGGCCAGCCGCGCGCAGGCTTCAGCCAGCGCGGACTGGTCCGTGACCACCGGAGGGGTGCCCTCGGTGGGCTCGCGTAGCAGCACAGGGCCGCCCGTGGACTCGATTTCCATCCCGGAGGCCTCTGCACTTCCCATAACCGACGACCCTACGGGACGGGCGTACCGCGCCTGGTCCGCCCGCCCCGCAGGGAGGTTCGTCTGCGTCAGCGGATGACGCCGGCTCGCATGGCCAGCGCAACCATCTGAGCCCGGTCGCCCGTGCCGAGCTTGCGCCCGATCCGGGACAGGTGGGACTTGACGGTGAGAGCGGAGAGCGAAAGCTCCTCGCCGATCTCCTTGTTGGACTGTCCGTCGGCGACCAGCTGGAGCACCTCCACCTCACGAGCGGACAGCTCGCGCGGGGTGTTGTCGGTGCCCGCGACGCGGGTCCCGGTGGCCAGCACCGGAGCCACGCTCGGGTCGGCGTAAACGCCGCCCTCGAGCACACGCCGCACGCCATCGGTCACTACGACCGGCGACGCGGACTTCAGCAGGTACGCCTGGGCCCCGGCCTGGAAGGCCGAGCGGACCGCGTACGGGTCGTCCGAGGATGCGAGTACCACCACGCGCGGCCAGCCGTGGCTACGGAGTTCCGTAACCAGCTCGATACCGCTGCCGTCCGGCAGTCCGAGATCGAGGATCGCCAGGTCACAAGGCCCAGTGGCCTGTGCTCGCGCCCTCGCTTCGGCCACCGTGGCGGCTTCGTGGACGGTCCCCGCACCCATCTGTGCGAGTCTTGCTGCGATTGCCTCCCTCAACAGCGGGTGGTCATCGACCACCAACACGGAAAAAAGCTCTTCCCGCGGGTGCGGAACCATGCTCGCCGGCAATGCACCGGCTGGCGTGGATCGGACGGCCTGAGAAATGCCGACGGTAGCCACGTCACTACCTCCCTGGAGTCGGTCGTGCCCCCCGACCGGCACCGGGACCTTCGGCCGTTCAGCCGCGCCAGCTTTAGACCGAAAGTGGTGTCGTCGAAGGCACTGTAGCCGCCCTGGGGCCGTCGCGGGGGGATCGAATGGGTATCTATCTCAAACGAACAGTCACTCAGTGGGTTCGGAGTAACACGATCGGGCTAGTGCACGGCCGGTTGCTAACGGATAGCCCAGCGAACACGATGCAAAGAAGTTACCGGCGTCCAAATGGCCGTGCAGATGGGGTGTGCAGCTGCCGGTGCGCGTAGTCACGAGGGGCCGGATGGGGGTCCGGGAGGGCCGGAATGTGCCTCCGGCCGGGGCATGATCAACTTCGCGAACCGGCTTCCGAGGGCTCTCCGGACGGCCGGAACGGTGACTGTCCGTGGCCTTCGGAGGCGATCTTCGGCCGGTGTGGCGCAAGTTGATCTTGTTGCGGTGCGTGACTGCCGAGCGTCACTAACGGGGGCATCGGCGAAGACGTGAAACGGCCTCGGAAACGTCGAGCCGGCCGGCCGGGGGTGCGGCAGTTGCCAGGGCGGTTACACCCGTCGGTGAAGGGCTGAGGGGGCCGACCGGGGGTTCCCGTTGGTTTGGACGGCGTTCAGCGGATGTGAAATTTGCTCACATCCGTACAAGGCTCCGGTGCGGGGACGGCCGGGGAAGATCAGCCGGCGCCGGACCGCGGCGATGATCGCCCGGATGGCCGAGTCCGGCGGGCGCGGCCCGGCGTAGCCGACGAGACCCCGGTCAGGAGCTCTGGCGCTGCCCGAAGAGCGTCACGCCGACCGGCGGCAAGCCCACGACACTGGCCATGACCTGGCAGAACGCCTGCCCGTGTGGCAAAAGCCCGGCGTCCGTCGGCGTCCACGACGCCCGCAGCTCCAGGTCGTCCGTGCGCGCCGGGCCGGAGATGTCGCCGAAGCGGGCCGAGGACGTCTCCGTCACCGTGCCGCCCAGCGCCGTCCAGCTCGCGCCCGACACCTCCAGCGCGTCCGTCAGCCACGACCAGCCGACCGCCGGCAGGAACGGGTCCGTCGCCAGCTCCCGGTCCAGCTCCGCGCGCACGTACATGACCAGCCGCAGCACGCCGTCCCAGCCCTCTTGGCCCTCGGGGTCGTGCAGCAGGACCAGCCGGCCCGAGGCCAGCACGTCCGCGGGCCCGGAAACCTCGCAGCTGACCGCGTACGACCACGGCGCGAGCCGCTGCGGCGCCCGCATCGGCTCCAGCAGCACCTCCCGGCGGGGTCGGACGGACTGCAGCGCCACAACTGCTTCACGGAAGAGTTCGGGCACTGGCGTCATCGCGGTCACGCTTCGACTTTAGGGCGGGCACGCCCCGTTGCGGGCGCAGGCGCGCCGAGAGAAACGCCCCGCCGGGCTCGTGGCACGATTGACCGTGATGTCTCCGACCACGCCCCTGCCGCAGCGAGCCGCCCAGTCCGGCCGCCGCGAGCTGCCCGAAGCCCCGTTCCTGGCCGCCGCCCGCGGCGAACGCCCGGCGCGCACGCCCGTCTGGTTCATGCGCCAGGCCGGCCGCTCGCTGCCCGAGTACCGCGCCCTGCGCGAGGGCGTGCCGATGCTCGACTCCTGCTTCGACCCCGAGATGCTCGCGGAGATCACGCTGCAGCCGGTCCGCCGGCACGGCGTCGACGCGGCGATCCTCTACAGCGACATCGTGGTGCCGCTGAAGGCCGCGGGGGTCGATATCGACATCGTCCCCGGCACCGGCCCGGTGGTCGCGGCGCCGATCCGCGACCTAGCCGCCGTGCGGGCGCTGCCGGAGCTGGCCCCCGACCAGGTCGGGAAGGTCGCCGACGGCGTCAAGCTGCTGGTCGAGCGGCTCGGCGGGACGCCGCTGATCGGCTTCGCCGGCGCGCCGTTCACCCTCGCCAGCTACCTCATCGAGGGCGGCCCGAGCCGCAACCACGAGCACACCAAGGCGCTGATGCACTCGGAGCCGGCGCTGTGGCACGAGCTGGCCGGCCGCCTGGCCGACATCGCGCTGACGTTCCTGCGCGCGCAGCTCGACGCCGGCGTCGACGCGATCCAGCTGTTCGACTCCTGGGCGGGCGCGCTGTCCGAGCGGGACTACCGCGAGTTCGTGCTGCCGCACTCGGCGAAGGTCCTCGACGGCGTCGCCGCGTACGGCGTGCCGCGGATCCACTTCGGTGTCGGCACCGGTGAGCTCCTCGGCGCCATGCGCGACGCGGGCGCGGACGTCGTCGGCGTCGACTGGCGCATCCCCCTGGACGAGGCCGTCCGGCGCCTCGGCGGGCACGCCGTCGTCCAGGGCAACCTCGACCCGGCGCTGCTCCACGCGTCCTGGCCGGTCCTCGAAGCCGAGGTCCGCCGGATCGTCGAAGAGGGCAAGACGGCCGACGGCCACATCTTCAACCTCGGCCACGGCGTGCTGCCGGGCGTCGACCCCGACGTGCTGACCCGCGTGGTCGGGCTGGTGCACGAGCTGTGAAGCGCGTCGCGGTCGTCGGCGGGGGCGTTTCCGGACTGACCGCGGCGTACCGGCTGCGGCGCCTGCTCGGCGACAGCGCCGAGATCGTCGTGTTCGAGAAGACGAAGACGCCGGGCGGGAAGCTGCGCACGACCGAGCTCGCCGGCGTCCCCTACGACGTCGGCGCGGAGGCGTTCCTCGTCCGCCGTCCCGAGATGCTCGCGCTGGCCCGCGAGCTCGGGCTCGACGTCGTCCACCCGACGAAGGCGCGCGCGAAGATCCACGCCGGCGGCACCGTGACCGGCCTGCCGCCGGGCACCGTCATGGGCGTCCCGGCGTCGGCCGAATCGGTGGCCGGCGTGCTGTCCGAGGCGGGACGGCGGGCCGTCGAGGCCGAGCCGTCGCTGCCCGAGCTGAGGCTGCCGGGCGGCGACCTGCCGCTCGGGCCGCTGCTGCGCGAGCGGTTCGGCGACGAGCTGGTCGACCGGCTCGTCGACCCGCTGCTCGGCGGCGTCTACGCGGGCGGCGCCGACGGCCTCGGCCTGCGCGCGACCATGCCCGGCCTGGCCGCGGCGGTGGCCGCGGGCGCCGGTTCGCTGACCGCGGCGGCCAAGGCGCAGCTGCCCGCGTCGCCGAGCACGGCGCCGGTGTTCGGCACCGTCCCTGGCGGCCTGGGCACTCTGGTCGACCGGCTCACCGAGCTGTCCGGCGCCGAGCTGCGGACCGGGCTGCCGGTCTGCGACATCGACCGGCACGGCCCCGGCTGGCGGCTGCGGATCGGCGCGAACCCCACCGCGCACGCGCCCGCGGACAACACGGTCGAGGCCGACGCGATCGTGCTCGCGGTGCCCGCGCCCTCGGCCCGGCGGCTGCTGGCCGACCTGGTGCCCGCGGCTTCGGCGGCGTTCGGCGAGGTCGAGCTGGCGTCGATGGCCGTGGTGGCGCTGGCGTTGCCGCCCGGCACGCGGCTGCCCGACGCCTCGGGGATCCTCATCGGCGCCGGCGAGGGCGACGCCTCGGGCAAGCCCTACGCGGCGAAGGCGTTCACGTTCTCGTCGCGGAAGTGGGCGCACTTCGGCACCGGCCCGGTGCTGGTCCGCGGCTCGGTCGGGCGCTTCGGCGACCTGGGCGCGTTGCAGGCCGACGACGTCGAGCTGGTCCGCGTGGTCCGCGACGACCTCGCGCGGCTGACGGGCGTGACGGCGGCGCCGGTCGAGACGCTGGTGACGCGCTGGGGCGGCGGCCTGCCGCAGTACGGCACGGGCCACCTCGAGCGCGTGGAGCGGATCGAGAAGGCGATCGCCGGGGTGCCGGGGCTCGCGGTGGCGGGGGCGACGCTGCACGGCGTCGGGCTGCCCGCGTGCGTGGCGACGGCCGAGGCGGCGGCGCAGCGGATCGCGGCCCACCTCTCTTCGTGAGTGCTCTCACCTGACCCGTGGCAGCGGCCGCGTCGCCGCGGTGACAGGATGGAAGCATGGCGCGGGTCAACTACAACGAGCTCAACGACACCATCCGCTACACCACCTGGTCGGTCTTCCGGATCGAGCCCGGCAGGCTGGGCGAGGACCGCGGGACGGCCGGGCGCGAGACGACCGAGTACCTCGACGGCCTCGAGGCCAAGGGCGTCGTCGTCCGGGGTGTCTACGACCTCTCGGGCCTGCGCGCCGACGCCGACTACATGATCTGGTGGCACGCCGAGGAGATCGAGCAGGTCCAGGCGGCCTACTCCGGCTTCCGCCGGACCCCGCTCGGCCGCGCGTCGACGCCGGTCTGGAGCCAGACCGCGCTGCACCGGCCCGCCGAGTTCAACAAGAGCCACATCCCGGCCTTCCTCGCCGGCGAAGAGGCGCGCAAGTTCATCTGCGTCTACCCGTTCGTCCGGTCCTACGAGTGGTACCTGCTGCCGGACGCCGACCGCCGCAAGATGCTCGCCGACCACGGCAAGGAAGCCCGCGACTACCCGGACGTCCGCGCCAACACCGTGGCGTCGTTCGCGCTGGGCGACTACGAGTGGATCCTGGCCTTCGAGGCCGACGAGCTGCACCGGATCGTCGACCTGATGCGGCACCTGCGCGGCACCGAGGCGCGGCTGCACGTGCGCGAGGAGATCCCGTTCTACACCGGCACCCGCGTGCCGCCCGCCGAGCTCGTCGCGGCCCTGCCGTAGTGCCGGAGATCCTGGACGGCGTCTGGCGCACCCTCACCGGGGAAGCGCCGGGACCGGTCGAGCTGACCGGCGCCGAAGACGTGCTGCCCGGCCCGTACCGGGTGGCGGCCGCCGCAACCGCGACCGTTGCCGCGGCAACCCTGGCGGCCGGCGAAATGCTGAAGCTGCGCGAGATCGAGCCCGGCGTCGTCACGGCGGACACCCGCCACGCGGCGGCGGCGTTCGCGAGCGAAGGGTTCTCGCGCGTCGAGGGCGCTTCGCCGGAGCCGGTGTGGGCGCCGCTGTCGGGCAACTACCGCACGGCCGACGGCTGGGTGCGCCTGCACTGCAACTACCCGCGTCACGAAGCGGCGGTGTGCTGGGGACTCGGCGTCCCCGGGACCCGGGACGCGGTGACGAAGGCCGTCGCCGGCCGCGGCGCGCGCGAGGTCGAGCACGCGGTCGTGTCGGCCGGGGGAGCGGCGGCGCAGCTGCGATCGCCCGAGGACTGGGCCGCGCACCCGCAGGGGGCGGCGGTGGCATCACTGCCGTTGGTGGACCTGGCGCCGATCGGCGAAGCGCCGAAGCGGACGTTGTTCTATTCGGACCGTCCACTGGGCGGCATCCGGATCCTGGAGTTGACGCACGTCCTCGCCGGCCCGGTGGCAGGGCGGGTGCTGGCGGCCCACGGCGCGGACGTGCTGCACGTCGGCGCGGCGCACTTGCCGCGCGTCGAGACGCTGGTGCGCGACACGGGTCAGGGCAAGCGATCGGCGTTCGTGGCACTGGACACGGAGGGCGGCCGCGCGCGGCTGAAGAAGCTGATCAGCCGGGCGGACGTACTGGTGCAGTCGTTCCGCCCGGGTGCGCTTTCCCGCATCGGCTTCGGGCCTGCGGAGCTGGCGGAGCTGCGACCGGGTCTCGTGATCGCGGACTTGAGCGCGTACGGCTGGGAGGGTCCGTGGGCCCGGCGGCGTGGGTTCGACAGTTTGGTGCAGATGTCGAACGGCATGGCTTTCGGTCCCGACGGCGACCCGTCGCCGCTCCCGGTCCAGGCGCTGGACCACGGAACGGGCTGGCTCGCGGCGGCGGCGGTGATGACGGCGTTGCGCCGCCAGGTAACCGACGGCGGCACGTGGCGGGTCCGGCTTTCTTTGGCGGGCACGGGCCGTTGGCTGGATTCGTTGGGGCGTAAGGATCCTGCGGGTGCTGAGGTGGATTTCGCGGACCTGACGGAGGAAGTGGACAGCGGCTACGGCCGGCTGACGCGAGTCCGGATGGCGGGTGGGTTGCCGGGAGCGGAGCCCCGGTGGGACTTCGGGACGCGGTTGCCGGGTGTCGACAAGCCGACTTGGACACCCTGACGCGGTCGGGTCTGACCGCGGCTGGGGTCCTGAGGTGGTGGGCCTCGGCGCGGCTGGTCCTGTAGCGGCTGGTCCTGTAGCGGTAGGTCCTGACGCGGCTGCGCCTCGACGTGGTTTGTCCTGCCGCGGCTGGCCCATGCGCAGCCGGTCCTGCTGCGGCTGGCCCCGGCACAGCCGGCCTGGGAGCAACCGACTCCGACCGCAGCTGGTCCTGCCGCAGTCGGGCTTCGACGCGGCTTGTCCTGCGGCAGCTGGCGGTGACGCGGTCGGTCTTGGCGCAGCCGGGCCTCGCGCGGCTTGCCTTGCTGCGGCTGGCCCAGGTGCAGCTCGCCCCCCGCAGCTGGCTCGGCCGGTCCTGCCGCAGCCGGCCTAGGCACAGCCGACCCCGACCGGAGCTGGTCCTGATGCGGCCGGGCCTCGACGCGGCTCGTCCTGCCGCTGCTGGCCCAGACGCAGCCCGCCCTTCCCGGGGGATGCCCCCGCAGCCAGTTTACCGGCGCTGCCTGACGAAAAGCCCACTCCAGCCCGGGCTGTCCACAAGCCCACCACCTTGTGGACTACCGCCGCCGGAGCCGGGAAACCAAGCCCCGCTTCGGCTTCGGCACATGCCCACCCTCGATCAACCACGTCACAAACGCATCCGCGTACGCCCCCGACCGCTCATTATCCCGCTTCGGCCGCGAAGCATTGAACTCCGTGAACAGCGGCCCGAACCGGTCCCCGAGCTCCTCCGCCAGCTCCGGCCGCTGGTACGCCAGCACCCGCCCGTGCTTCCGGCGCAGGACCTGAGCCTCCACGCGAAGCCGCGAAGCGTCGAAACCCTCCGGCGCCGGCCCGTCAGCCAACAACGCTCGCAGCAACGAAGCCTGCTGAGCCGCCAGCTCCGCCCGGCTCACTCCGTCACCGCCGCCCGCAACGCCGCCAGCTCCGCCGCGAGCTCGTCGTCGGTCGGGTAGTCGTCGTCGCGTTCCAGCAGCACCCCCGGCGGATCCGTGCGGCGGCGGAGCTCCGCGAGCAGCGAAAGCACCTCCGGCAGCACCGGGTGGGCGTGGGTGTCGTGGTACACGCCGTCGCGCTCGGTTCCGCCCGCCATGTGCACGTACGCCAGCCGCTCCCACGGGATGCCGTCGAGGAACCGCTCCGGGTCGGTGCCGATGTTGCGGGCGTTGGCGTACAGGTTCGCCACGTCGATGATCAGCCGGCAGTCCGTCCGCTCGGTCAGCTCGGTGAGGAACTGCTCCTCGGTCAGCTCGGCGTCCGGCCAGTCCAGCACCGCCGCGATGTTCTCGAGCGCGAACGGGACGTCCACGATGGACTGCGCGAGCCGGACGTTGGCCACCAGCACGTCCAGCGCCTCGCGGGTGCGGGGGAGCGGCATCAGGTGGCCCGAGTCGAGCCCGCCCGCGCGCACGAAGCACACGTGGTCGCTGACCAGCGGTGCGTCCAGCGCCCGCGCGATCTCCGCGAGGTGCTGGACGCGCCCGGTGTCCAATGGCTCGGCCCCGCCCAGCGACAGCGACACCGCGTGCGGCAGCACCGGCATCCGCTTCCGCAGCGCGACGAGCGTCTCCGGGAGGTGGTCGGCGTGCAGGTTCTCGGCGACCACCTCCACCCAGTCGACGCCGGGCAGCCGCGCGATGGACAGGTCCAGCTCGTGCCGCCAGCCGATGCCGATGCCCAGCTCACCCACCGCAGCCACCGCCGCCGCACGACGAGCCGCCGCCGCAGGAAGACCCGCTGCTGCACGACGACCCACTGCTGCACGACGAGCTGGAGCACGACGACCCGCCCGACGACCCGCCGCCGCCGAAGGAGCCCGCGGGCGGCATCAGCGCCGCGCTCAGCTCCTCGTCCGGGTACATCGCCCAGCCGCCGAGGGCGACCGCGGCCACCGCGCCGCCGAGCAGCACGCCGCCCGCCAGCATCCCGGCCGGCACCGGGCCGCTCGCCGCGGACCGGGCCTGGCCGAGCAGGCGCTGCCCCGCGGCCGACGGCTGCCGGGGTCCGGTCTTCGACCGCCGGACCGCGGCCACGATCGTCAGCACCGCCGCGATCAGCACCAGGAACACCAGGACGCCGACCGGCCGGCCGAGCGAGATGCCGTTGACCAGCCGCAGGACGCCGACCACCAGCACGGCCAGCTGCAGCACGAGCCCGAACGTCCGGGACTGCCGCTTGGCGGCCGCCGACGCCAGCAGACCCCGCTGGTCGAGACCCTCTTCCAGCGCGCGCATCGCGGCCGACCGGCGGCCGTAGGCGCGCAGCGTCGCCGTCGTCTTGAGCTGCGCCGCGTCGAAGACCGCCTGCTCCAGCGGCTCGGACGGTCGCGCGCCGGCCTGGCTGACCTGCTTGTAGCTGTTGACGCGCAGCTGGCCGCGCTCCACCAGCGCCGCGATCGCCGCGTCGACGGCCCGGTCGGGCCCGCCCGCGAGGAACGCGAGCTGGTAGACGGTCGGCGGCGGTCCCGGCTGGACGTTGTCGGCCCGCAACGCGCGGGCGGCGACGACCCCGGACACGATGAGCCGGAGCAGCAGCGCCGCGCCGAGCAGTGCGATGTAGAGGACCACGAAATCCGGTCCGGAGATGCCCCACGGGTCGTTCATCGCCCGTCTCCCCTCACTGAGTTGCGGTTACCGTAGCTGTGAGACGCGGGTGGTCGCGTCGGCGTTTCAACCGCCGCACCCCCCGCCGCCACCGCCTCCGCAGCCGCCCCCGCCACCACCGCCGCAAGAGCTGCCACCGCTCGCTCCACCGCAGGAGCTGCCGCCGTAGTAGCCGGCGAACCCGCCACCGCCGCCGGCCGCCGCCCACCGGCCGCGGCGGCTGTAGGCACGGGACGTCGACACCACCGTGGCGCGGCTGACGGCCAGCCGGACGTCCTTGTCGGGGTGGCCGCCGAACCCGCCGGCGGCGACCGCGCCCGCCGGGCCGGACGTCAGCGAGCCGGCGCGCTCGGCCTCGCCCGCCGCGGCCCGCCCGGCGGTGGTGGCCTTGACCTCGGAGGGGTTCGCGGCCCGGGTCGTGACGAAGATGGCCGCGACCAGGCCGAGCAGCAGCAGGCCCACCAGGAAGCCGACGGGGTGCCCGGTGGAGCTGCCCGCGATCAGCCGGAGAATCCCGAAGACGACCAGCACCCAGTACGCGACGGCGGTGAACACCCAGGTCCGGCGGATCTTCCCCGCGTCGACGAGCAGGCCGCGCGCGACCAGGCCGTTCTCCAGGTCGGCCAGCGCCGGGTGGTGCAGCACTTCACGGCTCACCGAAGCGACGGCGGTGCCGGTCTTGCTGATCCGGACCAGCGCGGCCCGGCCCAGGTCGTCCGGCGCGCTGCCCCGGACGCGGTGCACGCGGCCGGTGCCGTCCATCCGGATGACCTTGCCGTCCAGCAGCCGCGCGACGACGAACTCGCCGGCGCGCGTGCGTCCCCCGGTCAGCAGCGCCAGCTCTTCGGCCCGTTCCGGCGCGCCGCCCGCGCGGCCGCGCCGCAGCAGCGTGACGCGCACCGCGGCGTAGGCCGCGGGTACGAGCAGCAGGCCCAGGTAGAGGCCCGTGAACAGCGGTCCGGGAATGCCCCAGGTGTCGGTCATGACGCCGCCCTCCCTCGTCCGTGTGCGGAGACTACGTTCGAGGAAGGGCGGCGGTTGTCGGCTTGAGGAGGATTTAGGCTGGCGGTGCTACGACTGGGGTACCAGCTTCAGCGAAATCGAGTTGATGCAGTAGCGCTGGTCGGTCGGGGTCGCGTAGCCCTCGCCCTCGAAGACGTGCCCGAGATGGCTGTGGCAGGAGCCGCAGAGCACCTCGATCCGCTTCATCCCCATCGCGCGGTCCTCGCGCAGCAGGACGGCGTCGGAGTCCGCCGGGTCGAAGAACGACGGCCACCCGCAGTGGCTTTCGAACTTGGTGTCGCTGCGGAAGAGCTCGGCACCGCAGGCCCGGCACTCGTAGACGCCGGTGGTCTTCGTGTCGGTGTACTCACCGGTGAACGGCCGTTCGGTGCCGGCCTGGCGGAGCACGGCGTACTCTTCCGGGCCCAGCTGCTCCCGCCATTCCTGCTCGGACTTCACGACGCGGGGGGTGGCGCCGACAACGGGTTTCATACCTTTCACCCGCTCCACGTTACGCCGCGAGCCACGCCAGGGCGTGCACGACGATGTCCCATGCGGCCACGATCACGCCGAGCACGATGAGCACGACGATGAAGGCCGACACCCAGTAGCGCAGGCCGCCGAGGCGGTTGCTGGAATCGGCGAAGTCGGAGACGCCGTCGAGCGCGGCTTCGATGGTGTAGTTGGGACCGGATCGCTCGATCCGGTCGAGGTGCTCGGCGAACGCCAGCGCCTCCGGGTCGTACGGATCCAGGCCGACCAGATCCTCGTGGAAGCGAGGATTCTGGCCCGGCAGCGAAGCTCCGTTGTCGGCCATGCGTCCACGGTAGGCCATCCGCGCCCGTCAGCCCACCAGCGGCGTGTTAAGTCTCTACAGGCCGGTGTTGGGGTTCGCGTCGAGCCTGGTGTTGCTGTCGATCAGCAACTGCCCGTTCATCAGCACGATGTGGTACGCCCGGCGGGTGCCGTTGAGCTCCATGGTCAGGTTCAGCGAGCCGTCCCCGGCGTCCTCCGCCTTGGCCTGCCGGTAGCCCTTGATGCTGCCCTTTTGCTCGTTCCAGTAGGTCTGGTACTCGGCCTGCGAGCCGTAGACCGCCTGCGCGGCCGGCGTCAGATAGCCCCAGCCGGCGCCCGGGTTCGGGTAGTAGCTGTCGGTGAGCAGCCGGCCCGCCTGGCCGAAGTCCGTGATCTTGCCTTCGGACGGGGTCTTGCCCAGCTGGCCGGACGCGGGGGCGTCGTCGGAGCGGCTGGTCTTCGGGCTCGACTGCCCGGTGGTGGGCTGGTTCGGCGACTGGGCGTTCGTGGTGCCGCCCGTTCCGCCGCCCCCGCCGGAGTTGACCACCAGGAAGATGATGACCGCGACCACGACGACCGCGGCGCCGCCGCCGGCGAGCAGCGCGTACTTGCGCTTGTTGTCCGGCTTCGAGGGGGTCGACGAGTACTGCGGGGCCCTCGCCGTCGGAGCGGCGGCGGGCATCGGTCTGGGCGGGGTGTTCGGCGGTGCCGCCGGCGACCGCATCGGCATGAACGCCGCCGTCGGGCGCGGCGGGTTCGACGGCGCCTTGCCCCCGGGCGCGGGCGTGCCGACCGGCGGCGACGGCGGTGCGGGCTGGTCGGTGCGCTGCCACGGCGGGCGGTCGCCGCTCTCGGCGGGGCCGGCGGGCTTGCGGCCCCCGCCGCCGGAGAGCAGCGGCGGTGACGCCATCGCGCCGCCCGGCTCGGTGCGGGCCAGCGCGGCCAGCCGCTCCCGGGCCTCGGCCATGCTCGGCCGCTCGCCCGGCTCGCTGCGCAGCAGGCTCATCAGCAGCGCGGTGGCCGCGCCCGCCTGCACCGGCGGGTTGATCTGGCCGTTCGCCGCCGCGTAGAGCAGCGCGAGCTGGTTGGTGGTGTTGCCGTACGGCGTGGTGCCCTCGATCGCCTGGTAGAGGGTCGCGCCGAGGGCGAAGACGTCGGAGCTGGGCACCGGGTCGGCGCCGCGGGCCAGCTCGGGCGCCAGGTAGGCGGGGGTGCCGCCGATCAGGCCGGTGGCCGTCAGCGTCATGTCGCCTGCCGCGCGCGAGATGCCGAAGTCGGTGATCTTCGCGGTGCCGGTCTCGTCGATGAGGATGTTGCCGGGCTTGACGTCGCGGTGGACGATCCCGGCCCGGTGCGCGGCGACCAGCGCGGACGCGACCTGCTCGCCGATCCGGGCGATCCGGCCGAGGGGCAGCGTGCCGTCCTGGGAGAGGATCGTGGAGAGGCTGGGCCCGTTCAGGTACTCCATCACCAGGCACGGGTCGCCGTTGTGCTCGGCGATGTCGAACACCACGATCGCGTTCGGGTGCTGGAACCGGGCCGCGTTCTTCGCCTCGCGCATCGCGCGCTGGCGCATGTTGTCGCGCTCGGTCTCGGAGACGCCCGGCTGGGGGAGGATCTGCTTGATCGCGACGTCGCGCTCGAGGCGCACGTCGGTGGCGCGCCACACGACTCCCATGGCACCGCTACCAATGTGCTCGACGAGGCGGTAGTGCCCCGCGATCAGCTGACCGGTGTCGATGGCGACTGCTCCTGACGAAATTCCCGGTGATGGTGGCCCTGCTCAGCGCGTTTCCGCTTCGCGCACCCGATCGAGTGTAGCGGTCGGCCCCGTGCTGTTCGCGTCAGCCAGCCGGTCCGGCGGGCTCCGGTTCGGCCGGGGCCCGTTTCTTGAACACCCTGACCAGTCCGAGCGCCCCGGCCAGCGCGAACGCGCCGTAGCAGACGAGCAGCGCGGGCGGCGTGTCGCCGGTCAGGGCGTCGCCGAGGACGACCACGGCGACGGTGCCGGGCACGCTGCCGAGGAGCGTACCGGCCAGGTACGGGACCGGCCGCACGGCCGACACGCCGCAGAGGTAGCTGAACGGCGCGAACGGCACCACCGGGATCAGCCGCAGCGAGGTGATCGCGAGGACGCCGCCGCCGGAGAGCCGGTCGTTGACCGTCCGGACGGCGGATCGGTGCAGGTGCCGGGTGACCAGGTCGCGGCCGAGCAGCCGGGCCAGGCCGAAGGACAGGCCGGCCGCGATGGTGGTGGCGACCAGGCCGATGGCGATCCCGGCCGCGGTGCCGACCAGCAGGCCGGCGGCCAGGTTGAACACCGTGCGCGGGATCGGCGCGACGGTGAGCAGCGAATACGCGACGAACAGCACCAGCGGCGTGGCGGGCCCGGTGGCGGCGGCCCAGGCGCGGAGCTCGGCGGGCCCGGGGATCGGCAGCAGCACCGCGGCCGCCGCGAAGAGGGCGAGCACGGCGAGCGCGACGATCAGCTTGGTGCGGCCGGACACCCGCTCCAGCCTACCGGCGGTCCGTTGCGGGCCTCGCCGGCCTCCGGGGCACGTTCGGCGTTCGGCGCAGCGCCCCGGTGAGCCCGATCACCGCTAGCGTGGCCGCATGCCCAAGCACGGTGACCCGGTCGAGTACGAGGTGGGCGGCCGCACCGTCCGCGTCTCGAGCCCGGACAAGGTGTACTTCCCCCAGCGCGGCATCACCAAGCGGCAGGTCGTCGAGCACTACATCACCGTCGGCGGGCCGCTGCTGCGCGCGATCGGCGAGCGGCCGACCACGCTGAAGCGCTACGTCGACGGCGTCGAGGGCGAGTGGTTCTACGCCAAGCGCGTGCCGAAGGGGGCGCCGGACTGGCTAGAGACCGCCGAGATCACGTTCCCGTCGGGCCGCAAGGCCGCCGAGGTGTGCCCGACCGAGCCGGCGGTCTTCGCCTGGGCGGCCAACCTGGGCACGTTCGACTTCCACCCGTGGCCGGTCCGCCGCCCCGACGTGGACCACCCGGACGAGCTGCGCATCGACGTCGACCCGCCCGACCGGGCCGGGTTCGCCGACGCGGTCGAGGTCGCTTTGGTGGTGCGTGACGTGCTCGCCGACGCGGGGTTGACGGGCTACCCGAAGACCTCCGGCGGCCGCGGGGTGCACGTGCTGGTCCGGATCCGGCCGGAGTGGGACTTCGTCGAGGTCCGCCACGCGGTGATCGCGCTGGGCCGCGAGGTCGAGCGCCGCATCCCGGAGAAGGCGACGATCGCGTGGTGGAAGGAGGAGCGCGGCGGCCGCGTGTTCCTGGACTACAACCAGGCGGCGCGCGACCGCACGGTGGCGTCGAGCTGGTCGGTCCGCGGCACCCCGCGCGCCACGGTGTCGACGCCCCTGACGTGGGACCTGCTGGGCGAGGTCGACGCGGACGACTTCGACGTGCTGACGATCCCGGCGTTCCTGGCCTCGCACGGCGACCTGCACGAGGCGATGGACGCGGAGGCGTTCGGCCTGGAGAAGGCCCTGGAGTGGTACGAGCGCGACCTGCGCGACCACGGGCTGGGGGACATGCCGTACCCGCCGGACTACCCCAAGATGCCGGGGGAGCCCAAGCGGGTCCAGCCCAGCAAGGCGCGGCCGGAGGAGTGACCTTGCGGCTTGCGGCAGCCGACCGCCGTCACGCTCGCCCTGCGCGTAGGCCGTCTCGTGCTCGCGCCCGAGGAAAGTCAGCTTCGGTTCGACGACGACGGTGCACCCCGCGGAGCCGAAGCACTGCTTCGAGACGACCGCCAGATCGACCGAGTAGTCCTTCGCGTGGGCTCGGGCAGGGCGGGCTCGGTGGTGGCCGGCGCGACGAAGGCCGGAATCGAGGGACTGGTGGTGGCGTCGCGAGGCCGGATCCCACCGTCTGCGGAGCCCCGGTCACGCCGGGGCCGACGCAGGCGCTGCCTGGGTCTTGTCCAGGCGCGGGCTCGAAGACGCCTTGCCGACGGCAATCGCCGTCGCGACGCCCGCCAAGAGGGCGGGGACCACGAGCTCCGCGCCGACGATCCACGGCTGCTTCTGGCGCTTCGGCCGAGCGGGCACCCGCGACACGGGCGGAAGCGCAGCGGACAGGGCTCGCCTCCGTGGACTCTGGTGCCCGGGACAGACGCCGCGGCCGGGACCGGTGTTACTCAGCGGCACCGGAGTACGCCCGATCGATACCGGGTGTAATCGAGGCCACAAGGGTGCCGCGCGCCACTTTCGCGGGCCCGAAACCGTCAAAGCCTTAATCGGAATCTCACCGCGGGAAACGCGGAGTGAGCAGTTCGCTGCCCACTGTCGCCTTTCGGGTCACAAATGGCGTACGGCCGCCTCGGTGGTCTCGACCACCGGCTCGAACGGCGTAACGTGCGGTCCCGGATCGACGACTCCCCGGGGACATGTCCCCGGGGCGAGTTCGAGGGAGGCCCTCAGTGGACGACCTGATCGCTTTCCTCGCCGCGCGCGTGGGTGCGCGGCAGGCGATGATCATGCAGGCCGTCAACAAGGCGAAAGCCGGCGACGCGATGAACCGCGGCGAGACGAAAGTCGCCGTGGAGCAGAAGATCCGCGGGCTGACCGACCTGGACCTGGACGCGGTCAACCAGATGATCAACGAGATCGAGGCGGCCCGGCGGATCCTGCTCGCGCACCGCACCACGGTGTCGGAGAAGGTGCCCGGCTTTCCGCTCTACGGCAGCGAATACTGGTGTGAGACCTGCCACGTGCCCGCCGACGAGGCCGGCTCCAACTGGTGCCTCACGCTGCGCCTGCTGGCCCTGCCCTACACCGACCACCCGGACTACAGCGAGCGCTGGCGCCCCTGACGGGAATCCCGGCCCGCGCCGGGCGTTGCACCCGGGGTGAGGATCTCCGTGCTCGACCGTTCGCCGGTGCGGCGTGACGGCGGGGCAGCGCGGGCGCTGAGGGACACCGTCGCGTTCGCTTCCGGCGTGGAACGGCTGGGCTACCACCGGTTCTGGGTCTCCGAGCACCACGGCGTGCCCGGGGTCGCCGGCTCCGCGCCGGCCGTGCTGGCCGCCGCCGTCGCGGCCGCGACCAGCCGGATCCGGGTCGGCACCGGGGGCGTCATGCTGCCGAACCACCGGCCGCTGGTCGTCGCGGAGCAGTTCGGCGTCCTGGAAGCGCTGTACCCCGGCCGGATCGACATGGGACTGGGGCGCTCGGTCGGCTTCACCGCCGGCGTCCGCGAGGCGCTCGGCCAGGGCAAGGAAGCCGCCGACGACTTCGGCGCGCAGGTCCGGGAGCTGCTCGGGTTCTTCACCGGCTCGCACGCGGGTGTCCACGCCTACCCCGCCGAGGGCCTGCGCGTGCCGCCGTTCCTGCTGGCCACCGGGTCCGGCGCCGACCTCGCCGCGGACCTCGGGCTGCCGCTGGTGATCGCGCCCGTCCGCGGCGAACGCGCCCTGGTCGAGGCCGTGACGCGCTACCGCGACGGCTTCCGGCCGTCGGAGTGGGCGCGGGAGCCGTACGTCGTGGTGTCGTCCGCGATCGCCGTCGCGGACTCGGCGGCCGACGCGCGCCGCCTGCTCGTGTCGGAGGCGTGGGCGACGGTGTATTCGCGCTCCCACGGCGTCTTCCCGCCGCTGTCACCGCCCGCGGAGGTCCTGGCCCGGCCCATGACCGACCGCGAGCGCAGGCGCCTCGACGAGACCCTGGACGGCCAGATCTCGGGCACCCCGGCCGAAGTCGAGGACCGCCTGGGCGCGCTCGTCGCGGCCGTGGGCGCCGACGAAGTCCTCGCCACTACCGCCGCCTACGACCAATCCGCGCGGCTCGATTCTTTCGCCGCGCTGGCCGGAGTCGCCGGCCTTCGCGTCCCCATTTCGTGAGGGGATATCGAATTGCGGCAGTACCGCGTCGGAATATTACGGTGACGTTTTCGCGGTATGGTTTTCGCGTGACTGCCGGGTCGGCCTCGAGCCGTGAGCAGACGGGGTACCCGGCTGTGCCGTGACCTCCGGGCGGCCCCGTGGCCCGCCGCCTCCCGCACGTCTTCCGTCATCGGAACGTGCGCGGGAAGGAGGTGAATCGCATGTCCCAATGGCAAGAGTTCGTCGCGGCCCACGCCGGCGGCGAGGTGCTCGACGGCGTCGTGGCGCGGGTGGTCCCGTTCGGCGCGTTCGTCGAGGTCGCGCCCGGTGTCCACGGCCTGTGGGTGACCGATACGGCCCCCGAGACCGGGAGCCGGGTGAGCGTCCGCATCGACCGCGTCGACGAGGAACGCCGCCGGTTCAGCCTGGTGCGGGCCTAGTCCGACGAAGCTTCGGGGCCGGGCGCCCGGCCCCGAAGCCGCGGCGGTCAGTCCGTGGCCTGGTACGACTCGATGGTGCGGCTCGCGAGGTTCGGGACCAGCTGCTCGAGGACGAGCTCCTTGAAGTGCGGGGTCCGCCGGTGCTCCTCGAAGGCCTCCGGCGAGGTGTACCGCTCGAGGAGGACGACGCTGTGCTCGTCGTCCAGGTCCCGGTAGACCTCGAACGCGAGGTTGCCCGGCTCGCCGCGGCTGGCTTCGGCGAGCCGCCGGTACAGCGGCAGCAGCTCGGCCGTCCTGCCGGCGGGGAGGGTGTGCCGGGCGATGACTTGCAGTTCGGGCATCGGGGGAAGCCTTCCTGGAGGGCGGGTTCCTCCACCGTAGGCCGCCGGGGTTGCGGCCTTCGCCGAAGGATCAGCCGAGCACGAACGGCAGCCGCGCGGCCAGGTCGCCGAGGGCCTCGCGCTCGGCGTCCGTGGGGGAGCGGCGGCCGGTCGCCACCAGCAGCACGTCTTCGTCGGAGAACGACGCCGGGAACGTCGTTCCGGCGATCTGCGCCAGCATCTCGCGTGTCCGCGCCACGCCCTCGGCGGGCGGCCCGGCCGCGGACGGCACGTGCGCCACCAGGTCCAGGTGGTGCAGCGTCCACTCCAGCACGTACGCCGACAGGTAGTCGCCCGCGGTGAGGACCATGTCCTGCGTCGACACCCGCGTCGCCGGGTCCGCCAGATCGGCCGCCCGGCCCGCCGCCGCGCCCACGTCGTCGAGGTGGAACTTCAGCAGCGCCGGGTCCTCGTACGCCGCCGCCAGGCGGACGATCAGCGCGTCCAGCGGGTCGTCGGCCGAAGGCGGCGCGTCCGTCACCGCCCAGTACGTCACGGCGTCGTGCGTCACCGCCGAAGAAGCCGGTGTCACCAGCGTGATCAGGACGTCCTGCGCGTCGATCACCAGGTGGCAGACCAGGTCCCGGACCAGCCACCCCCGGCACCCCGACGGCTTCGCGAAGTCGTCGTCCGGAAGAGCGGCGACCGCGGCGCGCAACGCCGCCCACGTGCGCGAGAAGAGATCCACGCCGGCGAAGCTAGCAGGGTCAGAGCCTCAGCTGCAGCTGAGTGAGGATGCGCTGAGCGGGGTCGGCGAAGTCCACTCCGGACACTTCACCGGCGCGCCGGACGCGGTAGCGGACCGTGTTGGGGTGGATGTTCAGGACCCGGGCCGCCGCCCGGACGTCGCCGAACGCGTCGAGCCACGCCAGGACCGCCGGGACCAGGATGCCGCCGTGCTCGGCGTCGTGCTCCACCAGCGACGTCAGCCGCGGGTCGCGGATCCGGGGCTGCCCGCCGAGGAACGCCAGCACCTCCGACAGCAGCACCTCGGCGCGGACGTCGGCCAGCGAGGCGACGTCGGCCTCCCAGTGCCCGCGCGCCATCGCCGCCAGGACGCGGTCCGCGTCGCCCCGGGACGCCGCCGCGTCCGACAGCCGGGGCACCACGCCGCCGAGGGCCGCCCGCACCGGGACGTCCAGGTGCCGCCGCGCGGTGCCGGCGATCTCCTTCGCCAGTGCCAGGACCGCCGCGTCCGAGTGCTCGGGCAGGTCCGGCAGCAGCGCGTAGACGCGGCCGCCGATCACGCTCACCAGTGCGCTGCGCCGGTAAGCGGCCGTGTGGACGGCGATGAGGTGCACCAGCTCGGCTCGGCGCAGCTGCCGGTTGCCCGATCGCTCCAAGGAGAACGCCAGGACCTGCGCCGGCCGGGCCGGGTCCGCGCCGATGTCGTCCGCGACGGACTCCGCGTCCAGCCGCCCTTCGAGGAGGCTCGCGAGGAGGTCCTCCCGCAGCCGCAGCTCCGGGCTGGGCAGCGTCCGGGCGCGGATCAGCTGCGGTGCGAGGGCGCGGCTCGCGCCGAGCAGGGCCGTCTCGGCGCGTTCGGTGAGCGGCTGCGCGCCCTCCTGGACCCAGATCGTGCCGAGCGGTTGCTTGCCCGCGTGGATGCCCGCCGCGATGCGCCGGCGGATGCCCAGCTCCGGTCGCTCGTCGATCCGGACGATCCCCTCCCCGGCGCGAAGCCGCTGGTAGATGCCCCATTCGCGCAACATCGCGAGGTAACGTTCCGGGCCTTCGCGGCCGAGGATCGACAGCCGCCGCAGCTCGTCGACCTCGTCGCCGGCCCGGGAATACGCGAGCACGCGGTTCGCCGTGTCCTCGATGCTGACCAGGCCACCGGTGAGCGTCGCGATCGTCTGGGCCAGGGCGAACAGGTCACCGAGCACCTCGCCGCTGGCCGCTTCGCCGCCCGCGCGCGCCGCCTCGACGACCCCGCGGGCCAGCGACTCCACCTGCTCCCAGCGCGCTTCCGCGCCGACCGTGAGGAGCGCGATGCCCGCGTCGGCGGCGACGTCGGCGCCCGTCGCGCCCTTGACCGCCACCGCGGCCGCCCCGCCGCGCCCGGCCGCGCGGATCGCCGGCGCCGCCGCCCGGCCGCGCGCGCCGATCACCAGCACCAGGTCGCCCGGCCCGGCTTCCAGGGGGTCTTCGGGGTCGAGGATCACGACGTCGGTGACCGGGACGCCCAGGCCGTGCGGCGCCACGACGACCTCGACGAGCGGTTCCCCGAGGGTCGCCAGCACGTGCCGCAACGACGTTATCGGATCGGCCAAAGTCACCCGATTGATTTTAGCCGGTTGAACAAGCCGCCGAAGCGTGTCCGGAGTTACCGTTCGGGGCATCCAGACGTACAGGAAAGGCAGAGGAGCCGCCGTGGACGCCGTGACCCAGACCCCCGCCCCGAAGAACGAGCCGGTGCTGACGTATGCGCCGGGCAGCGCTGAGCGCGCGGAACTCGAGGGTGCGCTCAAGCGGCTGGGCCAGGCGGAACCCGTCGACCTCACGGTCACCGTCGGGGGCGAGCAGCGTCCCGGCGGCGGCGAGAAGATCGACGTCGTCCAGCCGCACAACCACCGGCACGTGCTCGGCACCATCCACAGCGCGACCCAGCAGGACACCACCGACGCCATCGCCGCGGCCGCGCAGGCCGCGCCGGAGTGGCGTGGCCTGTCCTACGACGACCGCGCCGCGATCCTGCTGCGCGCCGCCGACCTGCTGACCGGCCCGTGGCGCGCCACGATCAACGCCGCCACCATGCTCGGCCAGTCCAAGACCGCGACCCAGGCCGAGATCGACTCGGCCTGCGAGCTCGCCGACTTCTGGCGCTTCAACGTCGAGTTCGGCCGCCGCGTGCTCACCGAGCAGCCGATCAGCTCGCCCGGCGTGTGGAACCGGCTGGAGCACCGCCCGCTGGAAGGCTTCGTCTACGCGATCACGCCGTTCAACTTCACCGCGATCGCCGGCAACCTGCCCACCGCGCCCGCGCTGATGGGCAACACCGTGCTGTGGAAGCCGTCGCCGACGCAGTCGTTCGCCGCGCACCTGACCATGCGGCTGCTCGAAGAGGCCGGGATGCCGCCGGGCGTCATCAACCTGCTGCCGGGCGACGGCAAGGCCGTCTCCGAGGTCGCCCTGACCCACCGCGACCTGGCCGGGATCCACTTCACCGGCTCGACCGCGACGTTCCAGCACCTGTGGGGCACGGTCGGCGCGAACATCGCGGGCTACCGCTCGTACCCGCGCCTGGTCGGCGAGACCGGCGGCAAGGACTTCATCGTCGCGCACCCGTCGGCCGACGTCGACGTCCTGCGCACCGCGATGGTCCGCGGCGCGTTCGAGTACCAGGGCCAGAAGTGCTCCGCCGCTTCGCGCGCGTACGTCCCGCGCAGCGTGTGGAACCGGGTGAAGGACGGTCTCGTCTCCGAGACCGAGGCGCTGTCCTACGGCGACGTCACCGACCTGTCGCACTTCGGCGGCGCGGTCATCGACGCTCGCGCGTTCGCCAAGCACCAGGCGCTGTTCGAGCGCGTCGCCGCCGACGACTCGGTGGAGGTCCTGACCGGCGGCACCGCCGACGACAGCGTCGGGTACTTCGTGCAGCCGACGATCCTCGTGTCGGACAACCCGAAGCACGAGATCTTCTCGACCGAGTACTTCGGCCCGATCCTGGCGGTGCACGTCTACGAGGACGGCGACTTCGACGCCGTCCTCAAGCTCGTCGACGAGACGGCGGCCTACGCGCTGACCGGCGCGATCATCGCCAACGACCGCACGGCCGTGGCGAAGGCGTCCGAAGCGCTGCGGTTCGCCGCGGGCAACTTCTACATCAACGACAAGCCGACCGGTGCCGTCGTCGGCCAGCAGCCGTTCGGCGGCGCGCGGGCCTCGGGCACCAACGACAAGGCGGGCTCGATCTTCAACCTGCAGCGCTGGACGAGCCCGCGCTCGATCAAGGAGACGTTCGTCCCGCCGACCAGCGTCCGTTACCCGCACCAGGGCTGAGAGGGAGACCGTCATGTTGCGTGCCCCGCTGCTCGCCGCCGCCCGCTCGAAGGGCATCCGGCGGCTCGTCGAAGCCGTGCCCGCCACGCGATCCGTGGTGCGCCGGTTCGTGGCCGGGTCCGAGACCGCCGACGCCGTCCGCGTCGCCAGGGAACTGGCGGCGGACGGCCGGCGGATCACCCTCGACCACCTGGGCGAGGACACCACCGACGCCGCGCAGGCGGCGTCGACGGTCGCGGCCTACGAAGCCGTGCTGACCGCGCTCGCCGCGGAAGGCCTGGCCGAGGGTGCCGACGTCTCGGTGAAGCTGTCGGCGGTGGGGCAGTTCCTGCCGTCGAACGGCGAGGACGTCGCCTTGGAGAACGCGCGGAAGATCTGCGCGGCGGCCGAGGCCGTCGGTGCCACCGTGACGCTCGACATGGAGGACCACACCACCACGGACTCGACGCTCGGCATCCTGCGCGAGCTGCGCGGCGAGTACCCGTGGGTCGGCGCGGTGCTGCAGGCCTACCTGCGGCGCACCGAGCAGGACTGCCGGGAGTTGTCCGGGCCGGGGTCGCGCGTGCGGCTGTGCAAGGGCGCGTACGCCGAGCCGGAGCCGGCCGCGTTCCAGGAGAAGTCCGAAGTGGACAAGTCCTACGTCCGCTGCCTGCGCGTCCTGATGGCGGGCTCCGGGTACCCGATGGTGGCCTCGCACGACCCGCGGATGATCGAGATCGCCGCCGCGCTGGCGATCGAGAACGATCGCAAGGACGACGACCACGAGTTCCAGATGCTCTACGGCATCCGGCCGGAGGAGCAGGCGCGGATCGCGGCCGGCGGGTCGCGGATGCGCGTCTACGTGCCCTACGGCGACGAGTGGTACGGCTACTTCATGCGCCGGCTGGCCGAGCGCCCGGCGAACCTGGCGTTCTTCCTGCGCGGGCTCGCGACACGTTCCTGAACATGACCGAGGCCGCCCCGCGGGGCGGCCTCAGTCATGTGGTGGTGGTCAGGCCTGTTCGGCCTCGGCTTCGGCGGCCTTGCGCTTGACCTCGTCCATGTCGACCTCGCGAGCCTGCTTGATGAGCTCTTCGAGGGCGGGCTCGGGCAGCGCGCCGGGCTGGGCGTAGATCAGCGTCTTGTCGCGGATGATGGCCAGCGTCGGGATGGAGCGGACGTCGAAGGCGGCGGCGAGCTGCTGCTGCGCTTCGGTGTCGACGCTCGCGAACACGAGGTCGTCGTGCTTCTCGGAGGCCTTTTCGTAGACCGGCGCGAACTGGCGGCACGGCCCGCACCAGCTCGCCCAGAAGTCGATCAGGACGAACTCGTTGTCGTTTACCGTCTGGTCGAAGTTCTCGGCGGTCAGTTCAACGGTGCTCATGCCCTGGTCAACGAAGCGGACGCGGCGGGAATTCCCGGAGCCGGGGTAGCGTCTCCCCCTAGCGCAACCCCGGTAAGAGGAGGAACACGATGGCCGACGGCGAGATCCTGGGCCGGATCGACGAACTGATCGCGGAGGAGCACGAGCTCCGGTCGCGTTCGGTCGGCGTGGGGCTGAGCGGCGGCGACAAGGATCGCCTCACCACGGTCGAGCAGCAGCTCGACCAGTGCTGGGACCTGCTCCGGCAGCGCCGCGCGAAAACGGAGTTCCACGAGAACCCGGACGAAGCCGCGGCCCGCCCGATCTCCGAGGTGGAGTCCTACCGCCAGTAACCCGCGTCGATGCGTGCGCCAAGAGGCATCACGCGTGACTGGGCGGGCATCACGTGTGTCTGGAGGGGCATCACCCTCGATGCCCCCTCAATCACGCGTGATGCCCCGCCAATCACGCGTGATGCCTCTCTGATCACGCGTGAAGCCCGTTTCAGGCGGGGCAGAGGGTGCCGTCGGTGGGGATCTTGCCGTCGATCAGGAAGGCGCGGGCCGCGTCGGTGACGCAGGGGGACGTGCCCAGCGCACCGTGACCCGCGCCCTGCCACGTGATCGTCACCGCGGACGGCATCCGGTCGGCCGCGCGGGTGCTGCCCAGCTGGGGCGTCACCGGGTCGGCCGCGGTGGCCGCGACCAGGATCGGCGGGGCACCCGGCGCGCCCGCCGGCGGCAGCGGCTCGGTCCGCACCGGCCACGGCCCGCACCAGGCCAGCTGCTGGGCGACGGCCGCGCCGAACTGCGGGTACTTCCCCCGCATCCCGGCGACGACCTGGTCGAGCTGGTCGGCCGAGAGCCGGGTCTGGCTGTCGTTGCAGCGGGTCGCGATCGTGACGTCGAGGCGCGACGGCTGCGCGCGCGAATCGTGCAGCACCGGCGTGACGAACGCCGCCAGCGGCCGGATGTTCCCCGACCGCGCCGCCACGATCGCGTCGGCCAGCTCCGGCCACCGCGTGCGCTGCGCCAAACCCGAGTAGACCGCGTACATCGCGACGCCGGGGCCGAACGCGACGCCGTCGTCGGTCAGCGGCGCGATGCTGTCCCGCAGCTGTCCGGTGAGCGCGGTCAGCGCCGCCTTCGGGTCGCCGAGGGCGCACTTGCGCGCGGCGCAGTCCGCGGCGAAGGCGTCCAACGTGGACTGGGCGCCGGCGGCGACCGCGTCGAGCACGGCGGCGGTGTCCGGGCCCGGGTCGGGGACGCCGTCGAACACCATCCGGCCGACCTGGCCGGGGAAGCGCACCGCGTACTCCGAGAGGACCTTCGAGCCGTCGCCGCGGCCGATGGCGTCCAGCCGGTCCATGCCCAGCTGCTTGCGCAGCTCGTCGAGGTCGCCGGCCCCGCGCCAGCTGTCCAGCGCGGTCTGGGAGTCGTCCAGCTCGATCGCGCACTGCTGCCCGGCCTTGCGCGCGGCGTCCAGGACGTCCTGCAGGTCGCCCTGCGCCGGGTCCGCGTCGATCAGGTCGTGCCGGATGTCGTCGGGGACGCACTGGGCGGCACCCGAGAGCCCGGTGCCGCGCCGGTCGAGGCCGATCAGCGAGAACTTCTCCAGGAACGCCGGCGGCAGCGTCGCGGCCAGCCGCGCGGCGTACACCGTGCCCGGGTCGCCGTCGACGTCGTTGACCACGACCAGCGGCACCGGCCCGGAGCCGACCTTCAGCGCCAGCAGCCGCACCACCGACCGCCGGGCCTCGCCGGGCGCGTCGAGCGGCGCGGTGACCCGGGCGCACGTGAAGTGCAGCGTGTCCGGGACGGCGGGGGTGCCGATCCGCTGCCGGGTGTCGTCGTCGCAGTCCGCCCACCGCAGCGACGGCGACTGCGGTTCGCCCAGCGGCGGCAGCGGCACCGCGGGCGTGCCCGACGGCGAGGCGGCCGTCGTCTTCCCGTCGTTCTCGACCAGCGCCGGCCGGACCGACGGCCCGGCGGCGCACCCCGCGGCGGAGGCCAGGGCGAGCAGCGCGACCAGGACACGGGTACGGCGGCGGTGCACGGGCGAGGTCCTCACGTCGATCAAAGACAGGTACCGCCGAGCTTCGCACGGCAGGTGTGGGACGCGGGTTAGCGGGTCCGCACCACCTGGCCGCGGAACACGGCGTCGAGGTCGTAGCGGGCCGGCTCGTCCAGCTGGCCGTAGTCGCACGACGCGGGCTCGCGGTCCGGCCGCCACCGCACGAACCGCGCGTTGTGCCGGAACCGCGACGGCATGCCGCCTTCGGTGTTCTCGTAGGCGACCTCGACGACGCGCTCGGGCCGCAGCGGCACCCATTCGTGCTCGGTGGCGCGCCAGCGGCTGATGCCGCCGGGGATCCGCTGGCCCTCGCCTTCCGCGCGACCGCCCCACGGGTGGTCCTCGCCGTCGGTGACCAGCGGCGCGAGCTCTTCGGCGAGCTCGCGACGGCGCTCCTTGGGGAACGACCCGACGGTGCCGACGTGGTGCAGCACGCCCTTCTCGTCGTGCAGGCCGAGCAGGAACGACCCGACGAGTTCGCCGGGCCCGCCGTCGACGTGCCAGCGCAGCCCGGCCAGCACGCAGTCCGCGGTGCGCAGGTGCTTGTACTTGTGCAGGACGCGTTTGCCCGGCGTGTACGGCTCGTCCAGGGGCTTGCCGATGACGCCGTCGAGGCCCGCGCCCTCGAAGAGCTCGAACCAGTGCCGCGCGGTGGCGGGGTCGGTGGTGGCCGGGGTGAGCCCGAACCGGTCGCCGGCCAGCTCGACGAGCCGTTCGCGCCGGGCCGACGTCGGCTCGTCCAGCAGGGACTCGTCGCCGAGGGCGAGCAGGTCGAAGGCGACGAACTCGGCGGGCTGCTCGTCGGCCAGCAGCGTGATGCGGCTTTCGGCGGGGTGGATCCGCTGGGTGAGCGCGTCGAAGTCCAGCCGGCCGCCGCGCGCGACGACGAGCTCGCCGTCCAGCACGACCCGCGGCGGCAGCGTCTCCAGCAGCCGGGAGACGGCTTCCGGGAAGTACCGGTTGAGCGGCTTCTCCGCGCGGGACTGCAGGTACAGCTCGTCGCCGTCCCTGAAGACGATGCAGCGGAAGCCGTCCCACTTCGGCTCGAACAGCAGGCCCCCGGAGTCCGGGATGGCCTTCGCGGGCTTGGCGAGCATCGGCTTCAGCGGCGGCCGCAGCGGTAGGGGCATGCGGGCATTCTGCGGAAAGACGCCGCTCAGCGCACGCGTTTCGCCGCGCTCGTGTCAAGCTCCAGGCGGACGGCGGTGGGCAGGACGTCGAGGCCGAGCGACTCCCGCGCCCTGGTCAGGACGCGCGCGTCCAGGTCTTCCCAGACGCTCTTGAGGTCGGTGCCCTCGTGCAGCCACAGGGTGATGCGCAACGCGGGAGACGTCCGCGACCCGACCGCGCGGACCCGGGCGCGGCTCACGCCGTCGAGCTGTTCGGCGTCGGCCTGGACCGCGCCGGAGATCGCGGCGGCGGTGACGACGAGCTCCGCGCCCTCGGTGCGGTCGAGGTCCACGTCGGGCCGCGGCTCCGGACGCAGTGAACGCAGCGTCCCGCGCAGGCCGAACACGAACAGCAGGACGCCGAGCACGATCGCGACGATCCGGGCGGGCGTGGCGTGGCCGCCGAGCCAGTCGAGGGCCATCGGGTCGAGCAGCGGACGGCGGCCGCGGAACTCGCCGAGCCAGCCGAGGCCGACCACCAGGGCGAGCGCGCCGCCGGCCAGCGCCAGCAGCCCGACGAGGAACGTCCAGGTGCGTTCGCCCGTGTACGACCGGGAAAGCGCCTTCGCGGCGACTGACTTGCTCATGCGCGCACCTCGCTGACGCTCGGTGCCTGCTGAGCACAAAGCGCTGTGCTGGATGATTCACTCGCAAGCTCGCTCATCGGCGGTCCTTGGTGGAGTCGACGACGACCGAGACCTTGGGCCGTCGCACGAGCGGAACGTCGTCGAGCAGCGCGGACACCGTCTCCAGCAGGCGTGGCCGCAGCTCGCCTTCGGTTTCGAGGGTGCTCTTCGCGCGGACCCGGACGCGGCGGGCGCTCGCGGTGACCGTCGCGCCGGCGACGTTGTCCTGCGCGCGCACGGTGAGCCCGACCAGCCGGGCCAGCGAGCGCGGCGACGTCGAGACGCTCACCTCGTCGGCCGGGTCGGTGAGCCGGATCGCGCGGCTCTTGGCGGCCACCGCGCACAGCAGCAGGACCAGGCCCGCGGCGGCGAGCACACCGGCGCCGACGCGCACCGCGTAGGCGTCCCAGCCCAGCGACGCGAGTTCGGCCTGCCAGCGCGGCCACGGCACCACCAGCGGGCCGGAACCGGGCCGCCACCAGTGCCAGCCGACTTCGAGCGCGAGCAGCGCGCCGGCGGCCGCGAAGGCGAGGCCGAGCAGAGTGGACAGGAGGCGGACGAGCGGGCGCACGGCTACCGCACCCTCGGCGGCACGTCCGGCCGGAGCGCGGACACCGTCACGGCCAGGGTGCGGACGCGGTAGCCGGTGAGCAGCTCGACCTCCTCGGTGACCTTCTCCCGCACGACGCCGACGACGGTCCGCACCGGCGCCGGGTACTGCAGGGCCAGGTCGAGCGCGAGGTCGACGTCGTTGTCGAGGCCGCCGACCTTCGCCTTGGCGCCCTTGCCGTCGCGTGAAGTGCCGGGGACCTGGTCGGCGGCGTGCTGGGCGACCTTGCGCACGACGGCGTGCCCGACGGTGAGAGTGCCGCGCTCGGCCGGTTCGGCGAGCTCGCGCGGCACGTCGAGGACGCGGCTCACTTGTCGCGGCCCTTGCCGAAGAGCTCGCCGAGGTCGAGCTCGCCGTCGAGGACCCGGCCGGCGACCAGGCCGATGATCCCGACGGCCAGCGTCACCAGGAACGCGGTGAACCCCTGGGTCGCGGCGAGGCCGAGGATCAGCCCGGCGAGGAGCCCGGTCTGCGTTGCGTTCACATGTCCTCCTTGGACGGTCCTTCGAACGGAAGGTGCGGGTCACAGCACTCGGGGCGGACGGCGACGGCGGCGGAACCGGGCCAGGACGGCCGCGATCCCGCGGCGGTTCACGACGAAGGTCACGGGAGCGTCGTAGCGAGAGTCCACTTCGGACTCAGTGGGCCTGGCTGAGGCGGTGCGGGATGAGGCGGCACCGGCCGACCCGCCCGGACCGCCTGCCGCCCCCGCCGCCCGGAAGCGGGCCAGCCCGGCCGCGAACTCCGCCGGGTCGCCGCCCACGTCCGGGTGGTGGGCGCGCACGAACGCGCGGAAGGCCGTCCGGCCTTCCGCGTCGCCCCTGTCGCCCGGGTCGTGCCCCGTCATTCCACCCGCGTCGATTCGGGTTCTTCCTCGCCGGGCAGGTGGATGTCGTTGACGGCGATGTTCACCTCGATCACCTCGAGGCCGGTGATCTGCTCGACCGCGGTGATCACGTTGCGCCGCACCGCGCGGGCGACGTCGGTGATGCGCGCGCCGTACTCGACGACCACGTCGAGGTCGATGGCCGTCTGCTTCTCGCCGACCTCCACCGCGACGCCGGCGGTCGTGACCGTGCCGGAGCCGGGGATGCGTTCGCGCAGGGCGCCGAGCGCGCGCGACACCCCGCCGCCGCCCAGGGCGTGCACCCCGGGGACTTCGCGGGTGGCCAGCCCGGCCACCTTCTGCACGACCACCGACGAGATCGTGGTGCGGCCGGCGGCGCCCTCCTCGTTGAGCGGGGTCACCGTGCCGGGGCTTTCGGTCCGTTCCGGGTGCATGCGTGCGGGCTCCTCTCGCGGCGGTCTCTCGCCCGTACGATGCCCCGCGGCGGGCAAACCTCACGCAAGATCCCCCGATCGGGGGAACGGCTAGCCGGGGTGGACGTCCACGACGTGCACGTTCACCGTCGTGGCGACGCCGAGCTGGCGGGACAGCTCCGCGGTGATCCCCTGCCTCAGCGCCTCGGCCGCCGCGTCGGCGGTGAGCCCGAACCGGACCGACACCAGCACCTGCACGGCGTCGTCCTCGACCGCGACGGCCGACACCCGCACCCCCTCGGGTGCCCGTTCGGCGGCGATGGCCGACGCGAGCTGGGCGACGACGTTCCCGGTGACGCGCAGGCTGCCCGTCTCGCCGGGCACCTCGACGGCGGTCCGGCGGCCGCGCGCGACGGCTCGCAGCACGCGTTCGACCAGCCCGGGTGGGGTCGGCACCCGGCGGCGCGCCGCCGCGCGCACGGCGTCCCAGCGGGGGTCCCGCTCGGGATCGGAAAGCTCGGCCATCACCGCTCCCTCAACTCGGCGAGCAGCGCCACCCTGGCCCGGTGCAGCCGCGAGCGCAAGGCGCCGACGTTCACGTCGAGCACCTCGGCGACCTCTTCGTAGCTCAGGCCCTCCAGCTCGCGCAGCACCAGCGGCACGCGCTGCGACACCTCCAGCCTGCCGATCGCGCGCAGCACCGCGTCGACCTCCTCGGCCCGCACGACACGGCCCTCGGGCCCCGGGTCGGCCCCGGCGAGCAGCGCACTGTCCAGAGTGGACTGTCCGTCGGGTTCCGGGCAGTCGAGCGAGATCGTGGGCCGGCGCCGCCGCAGGAGGGCGAGCGCGCTGTTGGTGACGACGCGGTAGAGCCAGGTCGACACCGCGGACTCGTGCCGGAAGGAGCCGAGGGAGCGCCACGCGGCGAGCCACGCGTCCTGCACGACGTCCTCGGCCTCGGCGGCGCTGCCGGTGATCCGCAGCGCGACGCGGTACATCCGCGGCGTGTGCTGCCGCACGAGCGCGCCGAACGCGGCGTCGTCGCCGGCCGCGGCCCTGGCGAGCAGGTCGGCGTCGCCGCTCACCCGGCGTCCCGGCGGTAGCGCAGGAACGTGAAGCCGTCCTCGAGCAGGATCGACGCGAGCGCGAGCCGGCGCGGCACGGCGACCGGCCCCGCGGCGATCCGGGCGGCCGGGCCGGCCACGAGCAGCGGCGCGACGGTCAGGCACAGCTGGTCGACGAGGTCGTCCGCGACGAGCCGGCCGAACAGCCGCGGCCCGCCCTCGCAGGCGACGCGACGCAGCCCGCGCGCGGCGAGCAGCTCGAGCGCGCGGCGGACGTCGACGTCGTCGTCGCCCGCGCGCAGGATCTCCGCCCCGGCGGCTTCGAGGGCGCCGGTCGGCGCGGACTCCGTGGTGACCACGATCGGGGGTACGACGGTCTCGGTGAACAGCCGGGACGAGGGGTCGAGATCCGCGGTGCGGGTCACGACGGCGATCGGCGGGACGGTCCCGAACCCGAGCCGGCGACGGCGTTCCAGCCGCTTCGGGCCCGCGACGACCCCGCGGTAGTCCTCCGCGCGGGCGGTGCCGGCGCCGACCAGGACCACGTCGGCGAGGTCGCGTCCGAGCAGGAAGACCCGCCGGTCGGCGGCGTGCGAGAGCCCCGCGGACGTCGTGTCGACCTCGACGGCGCCGTCGGCCGAGGCGACGAAGTTCACCTGGACCCACGGGCGGTCGAGATCGGCCGGGTAGGCGTAGATCCCCTCGAGGTCCACCCCGGTCAGCTCGCCCGTCGAAGAGGGCCACACGCTCCGCACGCGACAATCCCAACACGGGCGTGAAGTGCGTCTCGACCGGGGGACATCGCCGCCGGGCGCGCCCCGCCGCGCGGTTAGGCTCTGCGACCATGCCCGCGCACCTCGCCGATCGCCGTCCCGAGCTGTCCGCCGACGAGCTGATCGGCGCGCTGGTGCCCCCGCCGCGCTTCGACGCGGTCCGGTTCGACACGTACCTCCCGAACCCCGACGAGCCGAGCCAGGCCGCCGCGGTCGAGGCGTGCTCGGCGTTCGCGGCCAAGATCGGCGCGCGCAAGGAGAAGAAGCGCTTCAAGCTCTTCGGCGGCTCCCCGGAGCCGGCCGGCCCGATGGGGCTCTACCTCGACGGCGGCTTCGGCGTCGGCAAGACCCACCTGCTCGCCTCGGCCTGGCACGCGGCGCCCTCGCCCAAGGCGTACGGCACGTTCGTCGAGCTGACCCACCTGGTCGGCGCGCTGGGCTTCGCCGAGGCCGTGCGGCGGCTGTCCGAGCACCGGATCCTGGCCATCGACGAGTTCGAGCTGGACGACCCGGGTGACACCACGCTGGTCACGCGGCTGCTGCAGGAGCTCATGGACGCCGGCGTGTACATCGCGGCCACGTCGAACACCCTGCCGGAGAAGCTCGGCGAAGGCCGCTTCGCCGCCGAGGACTTCCTGCGTGAGATCCAGACGCTGTCGGCCCGCTTCGGCGTGGTGCGCGTCGACGGCCCGGACTACCGCCACCGCGGCCTGCCGGAGGCGCCGCCACCGGTCTCGCCCGAAGTCCTCGAGGAGTCCGTCGCCGCGCACGAGGGGTCCACTGTGGACGACTTCGACGCGTTGTGCGCGCACCTGGGCGAGCTGCACCCGTCCCGCTACGGGCGGCTGCTCGACGGCGTCACCCGCGTGCACCTGCGCGGCGTTCACCCGGCGCCGGACCAGAACGTGGCGCTGCGGCTGGTCGCGTTCGCCGACCGGCTCTACGACCGGGCCATCCCGGTCGTCGTCTCCGGCGAGCCGCTGCCGTCGCTGTTCACCGAGGAGATGGTGAACGGCGGGTACCGCAAGAAGTACCTGCGCGCGGTCAGCCGGCTGACGGCACTGGCACGCGACGCGGCACCGACCACGTGAGCAGCACGACGGCGACCGCGAACAGCGTCCCGCCGACGACGTCGGTCAGGTAGTGGTAGCCCATCCCGACCAGCCCGGCGGCCGCGGCGAGCAGCGCCAGCGCGGCGAGCACGGCGACGACCGCCTTGCGCGTGACGAGGACGAGCACGGTCAGCACCGCGACCAGGCTCACCGTGTGGCCGCTCGGGTAGACCAGGGTGTCGTTCTTCCACCGGTCGTAGAGCGGTTTCAGCAGCCAGCCCGTCAGCAGGATCGCCAGCAGCGGCGCGCCGAGCGCGAGGGCGGCGTCGGTCCGCCGCCCGGCGCGCAGGCACAGCACGACGGCGAGCACGCCGAGGGCGATCACGACGTATGGCTCGGTCGGGAAGACCAGCACCCGCAGCACACCGGGGCTCAGGTGCGCGGTCCAGCCGGCGACGGTCGCGTCGACGGCGCCGGGCGTGGTCCCGCCGGCGAACGGCAGTCCCAGCAGCACCGCGAGCAGGCCGCAGACCGCGGCCGGCACCCACATCGTCCTCACTCGCGAGAGGGTAGCTGTGACTCCGTGATGCACCCGTCTGCCACGATGCGGGCATGCACATCACGGTGGCGGGGGCCGGGATCATCGGCCTGAGCTGCGCATACCGGCTGGCCGGTGCGGGACACGACGTAACGGTCGTCGCGGCGGCCCCGCCGGGGGAGACGACCTCGGCGGTCGCGGGCGGGGTGCTGTACCCGCCGGTGCGCCTGCCGGACAAGCGGATCGTGCGCTGGACGGCCGAGACCCTGGCGGTGCTGCGCGAGCAGGAGGCGCCGGGCGTGCGCTTCCGCCGCGGCCACGTCCTGCTGGCGCCGGGCGAGCCCGAGCCGCAGTGGCTGCCGGCGATGCTCGACCCGGTCCGCGACGGCGGCCACCTGCGGTTCACGACGGCGCTGGTCGACACCCCGGTGTACCTGGACTGGCTCCTCGCACAGGTGGTGGCGCTGGGCGTGCGCGTCGAGCACCGGACGTTGGCTTCGCTGTCGGACCTGGGTCCGGTGGTCAACGCGACGGGCCTGGGCGCGGGGGCGCTGGCGGGCGACGGCTCGATGGTCCCGATCGGCGGGCAGGTCGTGCACCTGAGCGACCCGGGTTTGCCGGAGTTCGTGGTCGACGAGAGCGGCCCGGGCGTCACGTACGTCATCCCGCACGGCGGCCACGTCGTGTGCGGCGGCACGGAGGAGCCCGGCCGGGGAGACGTCGAACCGGACCCGGCCGTGACGGCGGACATCGTGCGCCGCTGCCGCGAGCTGGTTCCGGCGCTGGCGGGGTCGGAGGTCCTGCGGTCGGCGGTGGGCCTGCGCCCGTACCGGCCGGTGGTGCGGCTGGAGCGGAAGGGCGAGGTCGTGCACTGTTACGGCCACGGCGGCTCGGGGATCACCCTGGCCTGGGGCTGCGCGGCGGACGTCACCGAGTTGTTCGCGACCTAAGGTGCCGAGAAGGCGGCGTGGTCGGCCTCCGTCCGGTCGGCGTACCGCACCGCGTACGCGCCCATCGCTTCGTCCAGTTCGGAGTCCTCGGCGAAGTAGCCCGCGAGGACCTTCGGGTGCAGCGAGCGCGTGTGGGCGCGGGCGAGCAGTGCGCCCGCCAGCCTGCCGTAGTCGTCGAGGTGGTCCTTCTCCAGCTCCGACGGGTCGATGTCGCCCTTGAGGTTGCGGAACTGGCGGACGATGAACGGGACGCCGTCGATCGTGGTCCAGCCGAGCAGGACGTCCGTTTCGGCCTGGACCAGGCGGGCGCCGTCGACGATCCGGCGGCCTTCGTGCTCCGCTTCCGGCAGGTCGAGGTACGGCGCGAGCGCCGGCGGTTGCGCCTGTTTCACCTGCAGCACCAGGTCTTCGTCGTCGTTGCCGTGCAGCAGGGCGACGTAGCTGCGCAAGCCCACGCTGCCGGTGCCGACCACGCGGAACGCGACGTCGGCGATCCGGTACCGCGCGATGAGCGTCCGCCGTGACTCGCGCAGGGTGTCCACATAGGACACCAGGCCGGCGGCGACCGCCTCGGCCGTCTTCTCGTCGACGTGCGTGAGCACCGGCGGGTCCTCGACGAACCGGTGGCGCGCCAGGCCGGTCTCGTGGTCGTCGACGCGCTCGGTCCACTTCGCGGCGACCTTCGCGCTGTCGTTCTTGCGGGCCTTCTCGGCGGCGTCGGCGAAGTCGTCGATCAGCTCGTCCGCGCGCGCCTTGGACAGCACCGAGGAGTCCGGCAGGGCGTTCCAGCTGCGCAGGAACGGCAGGTCGGCGAGCGCGCGGATGGTGCGGCGGTAGGACTTCACGGCGTCTTCGGCGGCTTCGCGGCAGCCGGACTCGCCGATGCCGCCCTCGCGGCCGGCGAGCACGAGGCTGGCCGCGAGCCGCTTGAGGTCCCACTCCCACGGGCCTGGGACGGTCTCGTCGAAGTCGTTGATGTCCATCACGATCTTGCCTTCGGGCGTGCCGTAGAGCCCGAAGTTGGCGGCGTGGGCATCGCCGCAGAGCTGCGCGATGACCCCGGACGACGGCGTCCCGGCGAGGTCGGCGCCCATCAGCCCGGCGGCGCCGCGGAAGAAGGTGAACGGTGAGGCGAGCATGCGTTCCCGGCGGAGCTCGACCAGTTCGGGGAGGCGCCCGGCGTTGCTGGCGTCGAAGTACTGCTTCGCACTCGGCCGGTCCTTCGCGGCGGCTTCGTGGTCGTGCACGCCGGCGGGCGTCTTGTCCCGGAGCCGCTTGCCCTGTTCGTAGAGTTCGGCCGGCGTGACGCTGTCGGCGCCGACGAGCGGCCGCTCCACCCATTCCCCTGATCCCATATCGGGCACAACGTCCGAAGGGGACGATCTGCTCCCGAGCCGCCAGGTGTCACCCGGCCGCGCTCATGACCCGAAGGCCGGGTCGGGGGACGCGCCGCCGGGCCGGGGCCGCGCATGCCGCGGCGGGGTTCTCGCCTGGGCCCGGGGGGGTGTTGTGGACTGCCGCCGCCTGCGGGAGGTAGATCCGCCAGGCCGGGCCGTGCAAAGCCGTGCCGGGTGCTCGCCTGGGCCGGGGTCTGCCGCCGCCCGAGGGAGGCGGCTCCGCCCGGCCGGGGCCGAGCATGCCTCGCCGGGGTGCTCGCCGGGACCGGGTCTGCGCTGTGGACTGCCGCCGCCCGCGGGCCGGCCGCAGCGTGCACCAGGGCCGCGCACCAAAGCCGCGTTGTGCTCCGGATGCCGCCGGGGCGGGAGGCTCACCCGGCGGCATCCGGGGGTTCAGGGGCGGATGACCTCGGCGATCGCGTCGATGCCGCGGTCCAGCTCCTCGCGGGTGATCACCAGCGGCGGTGCCACCCGCAGCGTGCGCTCGTGCGTCTCCTTGCACAGCACACCTCGGCCGGCCAGTGCCTCGGACGCCTCGCGCCCGGACGGTCCGCCAGGGGCGATGTCGATGCCCGCCCACAGGCCGCGGCCGCGGACCTCGGACAGCCCGGACCCGATCAGCGAACCCAGCCGCGTCTGCAGGTGGGCGCCCAGTTCCGTCGATCGCTGCTGGAACTCGCCCGTCGCCAGCAGGCGGACCACCGCGCGCCCGACCGCGCACGCCAGGGGGTTGCCGCCGAACGTCGAGCCGTGCTCGCCCGGCTTCAGTACTCCCAGGACGT
The DNA here is from genome assembly GCF_055633615.1 of Amycolatopsis sp. NPDC114505. Lineage (NCBI taxonomy): Bacteria > Bacillati > Actinomycetota > Actinomycetes > Pseudonocardiales > Pseudonocardiaceae > Amycolatopsis > Amycolatopsis sp. NPDC114505. The sequence continues at coordinate 565,840 of NZ_JBVKDV010000002.1, forward strand.
CGCGGCGGCCGACCACCGCGGACACCGGCATGATGCCACCGCCGAGGGCCTTGCCCAGCGTGTACACGTCCGCGCGGACGCCCTCGTGGTCCAGTGCCAGCACCGTGCCGGTGCGGGCCAGCCCGGACTGGATCTCGTCGGCGATCAGCAGCACGCCGTGCTCGTCACAGGCGGCGCGCACGTCGGCGAAGTAGCCCTCCGGCGGGACGATGACGCCGGCCTCGCCCTGCACCGGCTCCAGCAGCACGGCGGCCGTGCGCGGGGTGATCGCGTCGCGCAGCGCGGCCGCGTCGCCGTACTTCACCGTGACGAAGCCCGGCGTGAACGGGCCGAAGTCGGCGCGGGCGGTCTCGTCGGTCGAGAACGACACGATCGTGGTGGTCCGGCCGTGGAAGTTCGAGTCGGCGACGATGATTTCGGCGGTGCCGTCGGGCACGCCCTTGACCCGGTGCGCCCACTTGCGGGCGATCTTGACCGCCGATTCGACGGCCTCGGCGCCGGAGTTCATCGGCAGGACGAGCTCGGTGCCGGTCAGCTCGGCCAGCTCGCGGCAGAACAGGCCCAGCTGGTCGTGGTGGAACGCCCGCGACGTCAGCGTGACGCGGCCGAGCTGCTCGACCGCGGCGGCGATCAGGTCCGGGTGGCGGTGGCCGAAGTTCAGGGCCGAGTACCCGGAGAGGAAGTCCAGGTAGGACCGGCCTTCGACGTCGGTCACCGAAGCCCCGGAAGCTTCGGCGATCACGACGGGCAGGGGGTGGTAGTTGTGCGTGCTCCACCGCTCGTCGAGCTCGATGAAGCTCGCGGCGGAGGGGGCGGCGGTCTCCCGGCCGGCGAACGTCGTCATCTGTTCAGATTAGAGGCAGAACACGCAGAGTTCAGCCGGGAATCGTTGCTTTCACCCGTTGTTCGTTGCGCAATCCGTGTGTAACACCCTCGAAACAGTGCGCGCCGGTTGACGAGGCCATTGGTAAGCCGTAACTTACCGTTCGTGGCGACTTACGGAAGCGACCAGCTGGCCGCGCTGGCCGACCCGTCGCGGCGCGCGATCGTCGAAGCGCTCCGTGCCGGGCCGCGCGCGGTCGGTGAGCTGGCCGCGGACCTGCCGATCAGCCGCCCGGCCGTCTCCCAGCACCTCAAGGTGCTCAAGGAGGCCGGCCTGGTCGCGGACCGGGCCGAGGGCACGAAGCGGCTGTACCGCCTCGAGCCCGACGGCATCGCCGCGGTGCGCGCCTACCTCGACCGGATGTGGTCGGACGCGCTGCGCTCGTTCGCCGAGTACGCCGAATCCACCGAAGAGGAGCAGTCATGACCCTGGAGCCGATCCGCAAGACGATCACCGTCGCGTGCTCGCGCGAGCACGCGTTCAAGACCTACACCGAGGCCTTCGACAGCTGGTGGCCGCGCGAGCACCACCTGGGCGAAGCCGACCTCGCCGAGGCCGTCATCGAGCCGAAGCCGGGCGGACGCTGGTACGAGAAGACCGTCGACGGCGCCGAGTGCCAGTGGGGCGAGGTGCTCGTCTGGGAGCCACCCGCCCGGGTGGTCCTGTCGTGGCGGATCGACGGCGACTGGAAGGTCGACCCCGATCCCGCGCACGCCAGCGAGATCGAGGTGAGATTCGTCGAGGAGGGGCCGCGCAGCACGCGAGTCGAGCTGGAGCACCGGAACTTCGAGCGGCACGGCGAAACCGCGCAGAAGGTCCGTGACGGCGTCTCCACCGAGGGCGGACACGGTGGTCTGCTGAAACTCTTCGCCGAGAAAGCCGCCGCCTGAGCGGGTAACTTCACGAGATGGCCAAGAAGGACGACGGAAGCCGGGTCCGGAACACGCTGCGCGTCGGCGCGGAGCTGCCGGACCCGGGCTCGACCCCGGTGGGGCCCGGCAAGAAAGCCAAGGCGCTCGCCAAGTTCGAAGGCGCCGGCGAGCGGCTGTCCGGGCTGCAGGAGGCGCTCTACGCCGAGGGCGTCGGCGGCGGACGGCGCAGCGTCCTGCTCGTGCTGCAGGGCATGGACACCTCGGGCAAGGGCGGCACGGTCTCGCACGTGCTCGGCCTGGTGAACCCGATGGGCGTGCACTACGCCGCGTTCAAGAAGCCCACCGCGGCCGAGCGGCGCCACCACTACCTGTGGCGGATCCGCAAGCAGCTGCCCACGCCCGGCCAGATCGGCGTCTTCGACCGCTCGCACTACGAGGACATCCTGGTCCCGCGCGTGACCGGGCTGCTGACCGCGGCCGAGCGCCGCCGCCGCTACGGCGAGATCAACGCCTTCGAGCAGGAGCTGACGGATACGGGCACGACCGTCGTCAAGGTCTTCCTGCACATCTCGCCGGAGGAGCAGCTGAACCGGCTGAAGGCCCGGCTGGAGACACCCGAGAAGCGCTGGAAGTACAACCCGGGCGACCTCGAAGCCCGCTCGCACTGGCCGGCCTACCAGGAGGCCTACGCCGACATCTTCAAGAAGACGTCGACCGCCCACGCCCCCTGGTACGTCGTGCCCGCCGACCACAAGTGGTACCGGAACTGGGCGGTGGCCGAACTGCTGATCGAGACCCTCACGGAGCTGAAGCCGGAGTTCCCGGAGCCGGACTACGACGTCGCCGAGGAGCTGGCGAAGCTGAAGGGTGTTGGCGTCCCGTCGTGATCGTCTGAAAGAGTGCGGACGTGACCGATGTCGACGACCTCCCGTTCCTCCGCAAGCAGGCCCAGACCCAGCGCTTCACCCTCGGCGCGCCGAAGGAGTTCCGGGTCGCCCCGGACGCCTCGCGCGTGCTGTTCCTGCGCGCGGAGTCGGGCACCGACCCCCGGCACAGCCTGTGGTCGGCCGACCTGGCGACCGGCGCCGAGGCGAAGCTCGTCGACGCCGTCGAGCTGCTGCCCGGCGAGGAGGAGCTGCCGGCCGAGGAGCGGGCGCGGCGTGAACGCGCCCGCGAGACCGGCGGCGGGGTCGTCCACTACAGCGTCGACGCGGCGTTCACGGTCGCCGCGTTCTCGCTGTCGGGCAAGCTCCACACCCTGGATCTCGCTTCCGGCGAGGTGACGCTGCGCGTCGACGGCTCGGTGATCGACCCGCGGCCGAACCCGGCCGGCACGCACGTCGCGTACGTGCAGGACCGGCGGCTGCACGTGCTGGAGCTGGCCACCGGCGACGACCGCGTGCTCGTCGAGGAAGACGGCGAGGACATCGCCTGGGGTCTCGCCGAGTTCATCGCGGCCGAGGAGATGGACCGCAGCCGCGGCTACTGGTGGTCCCCGGACGGCGCGAGGATCCTGGCCGAGCGCTCCGACCGCGGCCCGGTGCCGCGCTGGACGATCGCCGACCCGGCCAACCCGCAGCACCCGGCGAACGTCGTCGCCTACCCGGCCGCGGGCACCACGAACGCGCTCGTGTCGCTGTCGGTGCTCGGCCTGGACGGCTCCCGCGTGGACGTCGCCCCGGGTGAGTGGGAGTACCTGGCGTCGGTGCACTGGTCGGCGGGCGGCCCGCCGCTGCTGGCGGTGGAGCCACGCGACCAGAAGCGGATGGACGTCCTCGCCCTCGACGTCGCCGACGGCTCGACCTCGGTCGTGCACACCGCGGCCGACCAGCACTGGATCGACATCGTCGGCGGCGTCCCGGCGTGGACCCCCGACGGGCGGCTCGTCACCGAGGAGATGGTCGACGGCGACCACCGCCTGTTCGTCGGCGGCGAGGCCGTCACCCCGGCCGGGCTGCAGCTGCGCGCGGTGCTCGACGTCGGCGACGAAATCCTCTTCAGCGCGTCCGAAGAGGACCCGACGCAGATCCACGTGTTCCGCACCGAAGGCTCGTCCGTCCGCCGGCTGTCCACTGAGGACGGCGTCCACGTCGGCGCCGGGTCCGCGGCGGTCACCGTCCTTTCCTCGTGGAGCCTCGAACACAGCGGCCCGCACGTCTCGGTGCTGCGGGACGGCGCGCCGGTCGCGTCGATCGCAGTGTCCACTGTGGACCCGGACATCGTGCCCAACCTGACCTGGCTGACGCTGGGGGAGCGCGGCCTGCGCGCGGCGCTGCTCCTGCCGCGCGGCTACGAGCCGAGCGAAGGCAAGCTGCCGGTGCTGCTCGACCCGTACGGCGGCCCGCACGCCCAGCGCGTGCTGCAGAGCCGCAACGCGTTCCTGACGTCGCAGTGGCTCGCCGACCAGGGTTTCGCGGTGCTCGTCGCGGACGGCCGCGGCACCCCGGGCCGCGGCGCGGTGTGGGAGCGCGAGGTCCACGGCCGGCTCGCCGACGTCACCCTGCAGGACCAGGTCGACGCGCTGGAGGCGGCGGCTGCGCAGTTCCCCGAGCTGGACGTCGAGCGCGTCGGGATCCGCGGCTGGTCCTACGGCGGGTACCTCTCGGCGCTGGCGGTGCTGCGCCGGCCGGACGTCTTCCACGCGGCGGTCGCGGGCGCGCCGGTCACCGACTGGTCGCTGTACGACACGCACTACACCGAGCGGTACCTGGGCAAGCCCCAGGACGAGGTCGAAAGCTACGCGCACAACTCGCTGATCGAGAGCGCCGCGGAGCTGAGCCGGGCCCTGCTGATCGTGCACGGGCTGGCCGACGACAACGTGTTCGTCGCGCACTCGCTGCGGCTGTCGTCGGCGCTGCTGGCGAAGGGGCGGCCGCACGTCTTCCTGCCGCTGGCCGGCGCCACCCACATGACGCCGCAGGCCGAAGAGGTCGCGGAGAACCTGATGCGCACGCAGGTGGACTGGCTGCTGCGCGAGCTTTCCGCCGTGGACAAGGAGAATTCATGAGCCGTTGGGGTCTCACGATTCCGCTGACCGGAGTGCCGCTGACGGCGCACCGGGAGCTGGTCGAGCAGCTGCCGGACCTGGGCTACACCGACGCGTGGACGGCGGAGACGGCGGGCACGGACGCGTTCACGCCGCTCGTGCTCGCGTCGCAGTGGGCACCGCAGCTGCGGCTGGGCACCGCGATCGTCCCGGTGTACACCCGCGGGCCGGGCCTGCTGGCGATGCAGGCGGCGACGGTCGCGGAGCTGGCACCCGGCCGGTTCGTCCTCGGCATCGGCGCGTCGTCCCCGGTGATCGTCTCGAACTGGAACGCGGCGGCCTTCGAGGAGCCCTTCGCGCGGTCCCGGGACACGCTGCGGTTCCTGCGTTCGGCGCTGGCGGGGGAGAAGGTCAGCGAGAAGTACGAGACGTTCGCCGTCTCGAAGTTCCGGCTGGAGCGCCCGGCCGACCCGCCGCCGTCGATCATGCTGGCGGCCCTGCGCCCGGGCATGCTGAAGCTGGCGGCCCGCGAAGCGGACGGCGCGATCACCAACTGGCTGGCGGCATCGGACGTGCCCCAGGTGCGCTCGGTGATCGGCCCGGACGTCGAGCTGGCGGCCCGGATCTTCGTCTGCCCGACGGAGGACGCGGAAGCGGCGCGTGGTCTGGGCCGCATGCTGATCTCGAGCTACCTGACGGTCCCGGTGTACGCGGCGTTCCACGACTGGCTCGGCCGGGGCGACGCACTGGCCCCGATGCACGAGGCGTGGGCGGCGGGGGACCGGCAGAAGGCGAACCAGGTGATCCCGGACGCGGTCGTCGACGAGCTGGTGATCCACGGGAGCGTGGAGTCGTGCCGCGAGCAGGTGCAGTCCTATGTGGACAACGGGCTGACGACGCCGATCATCGCGCTGCTGCCCACGGGCGGGGATCCGTTCGAGCAGGTGCGGGGCCTCGCGCCGCGCTGAGGGGTCGTGAGTGAGAAACAGGGTTAGAACACTGTTTCTCACTCACGACCAAAGTGCGGTGGCGAGCAGCAGGCCGAGCGCGCCCGAGGTGAGGCCCGCGACCACCGTCACCACGACGTTGAGCACCGCGTACAGCCGTGTCTTCTCCAGGAACAGCCGGACGGTCTCGTAGCCGAACGTCGAGAACGTCGTCAGGCCGCCGCAAAACCCCACCGCCACGAGAGCCCGCACCGACGACGGCTCCGCGCCGTGCAGCAGCCAGCCGCTGAGGAAGCCCAGGATGAACGAGCCCACGACGTTCACCGTCAGCGTCCCGAACGGGAACGGCGAGTCCCGCCACGCCTGTACGCGGCGGTCGGTCAGGTAGCGCAGGATCGAGCCCGCCGCCCCGCCGAGGGCCACCAGGACCAGCGTCACTCCGTCCGCCCCACGTAGCGGACCACCTCGACCTGGTCGAGCGTCACCAGGCCCTCGCCGATCAGCTCGTCCAGCTGGGGCAGGAACGCGCGCAGCTTGTCCTCCGCGTCGATGATCACGATGACCATCGGCAGGTCCTCCGACAGCGACAGGATCCGCGTCGTGTGGATCAGCGACGACGCGCCGTAGCCCTCGACGCCGCGAAGCACCGAAGCGCCCGCCAGCCCGGCGTCGCGCGCCCGGCGGACGATCTCGTGGTAGAGCGGCTTGTGGTGCCAGTGGTCGTCTTCGCCGAGGTAGATCGTCAGGCGGGTGGCCGGCCCTTCCATCAGCGTCCCTTCCGGACCGCGCGGGTCGCCGTCAGGCCGGCCGTCACCGCGGCCAGGCACAGCACCAGCGACGCTGCCGTGTACAGCAGCGAGCCCAGTATCCGCCCGGTCGTCGCGGCGTCGAGGGTGTCGGTCACGAACGTGGAGAACGTCGTGAAGCCGCCGAGGATCCCGACGCCGAGGAACGGCCGGAGCAGGTGGTGGGGACGCGCGGTGGTCGTCAGGAACGCCATCAGGACGCCGATGAGCAGGCACCCGAGCACGTTGGTGAGCAGCGTGGCGACAGCGAACTCGCCGCGCGCGTGCGGGATCGCCACCGACAGGCCGTAGCGGGCGAGACTGCCCAGCGCGCCGCCGGCGCCGATCGCGAGCAGGACGTCCCACCGGGTCGCCGGAACCGCGGAAATGCCGATCACCTCCCGACCGGGAACCTACTCCAGCAGGCTCCCGGCCGGGCGGTGAGCCGTCACGCCGGGCGGATGTTCTGGTTGACGTGGAACACGTTCTCCGGGTCGTACCGGCGCTTGACCTGGGCCAGCCGCTCGTAGTTGGCGCCGTACGAAGCCTTCACCCGGTCCTGGCCCTCCTCCATCATGAAGTTGACGTACGCCCCGCCCGCCGAGGTCGGGTGCAGTTCTTCCCAGTAGTCCCGTGTCCATTGGGAGATTTCCGAAGCGTTCGCAGGCGACGGGTCCACCCCCACGATCACGCCCGACCAGCCGCCGGACCGGTGCGGGAATGCCGTCGCGTCCGGAGCCACCCGGCTCGCCGCTCCGTCGATCGGGTACAGGTGCATCGACGAGTGCATGCTCGGCAGGCGTTCGCCGTACTTGACGTGGATGTCGATCGCCGCGTCGGAGATCTCGTGGAACACGTCCGCGCGCCAGTACCACTGCAGCCCCGGCGGGTACAGCGCGTCGAACGCGCCCTGCAGCGCCGTGTACGGCATCTCCTGCAGGCCGACCAGCAGCGGTGACCCGAACTCGCGTGCCGGGGCCAGGATCTCGTCCGCTTTGTCGTGCGAACCCGTGTAGCACCAGATGATGCCGCACGCCTTGCGCCCCCACAGCTCCTCCGGGAACGGCGGTGCCGGCGGGATCGTCAGCAACCCGAACCAGCCGTTGAGCTCCTCGGGCAGGGACGGCAGCAGCTCGCGGTACCAGCGCAGCACGTCCGGGGTGTCGCCCAGGTCGTACAGCACGGGGCCGCCGATGATCGTGCCGTTCTCGCCGATGTCGTGGCAGCGGAACGTGAACGACGTGACGACGCCGAAGTTGCCGCCGCCGCCGCGCAGCGCCCAGAACAGGTCGGTGTGCGACGACTCGGAAGCGTGCACGAACGACCCGTCCGCGAGGACGACGTCCGCGCCGAGCAGGTTGTCGATCGTCAGGCCGAACCGCCGGGCCAGGTAGCCGATGCCGCCGCCGAGCGTCAGGCCCGCGACGCCGGTCGACCCGACGATGCCCGACGGCGTCGCCATGCCGAACGCGACCGTCGCGTGGTCGACGTCGCCCCAGGTGCAGCCGGCGTCGGCGCGGACGGTGTGGTTCACCGGGTCGACGGTGGTGCTGCGCAGCCCGGACAGGTCGATGACGAGCGCGCCGTCGGCGACGCCGAGGCCGCCCGCGTTGTGGCCGCCACCGCGCACGGCGATGTCCAGGCCCCGCGCGCGGCCGTAGCGGACGCAGGCGACGACGTCGGCGGTGTCGCGGCAGTAGGCGATCGCCGCCGGTCGCTTGTCGATCATGGCGTTGTAGACGGCGCGGGCTTCGTCGTAGCCCGGGTCGGCCGGCGTGATCAGGTCGCCGCGCAGCGCGGCGGCCAGTTCCTCGTGCGGCAGAGCGGTGGTGGTCATGGTGCCCCTCTCGGATTTCCCTTACCCGAGGAGAACGTAGGCACGCGGCGTTCGCGCAGCGTTCGGTCCGTTCGCCGCAGGTCAGGGCACCGGCCGAACGCTGCGCAATCCGGGGCTTCGCCCCGAGCCGGGGGCTCCGCCACCCGGGCCCCCTAAAACGCCGAGGTCGGCCTCGGCGCGCCGCCGCAGGGCGACGCTGCCCTGGGCGCGGGCGAGCTTCGCGGCGGCCCGCAGGCGGGGCGCCGGGTCGGCGTCGTGGGCCGCCCGCAGCCGCAGCACCTCCGGCAGCCACCAGCGGTCGTCGCGGGCCTCCCCGGCGGCGAGCGCGGCGTCCAGCGTCGCGCGGGCCGCCTCCGGCGCCGACACGTCGGCGACCAGTGTCAGCCAGTACGGCATCCGCGCGAACGCCCCTTCGGCCTTCAGGTGCGCGACGCCCTCCTGCGCGGCGGCGAGCCCGGCCGCGCCACCGCGGGACCAGCCGCCCAGCACCAGCGCCCACTCCCGGTAGTACGCGAAGCCGTACCGGTCGCACAGCGCGTGCAGCTCGGTGACGGCCGCCCACAGCGCCCGCCGGTCGTGGCGCATCTGGTGGGTGATCCCGGCGTACGCCAGCGCGATGGCCAGGCTGTACGGCTGCTCGATCGCCCGCGCGAGGTCGATCGCGGCGTTGCTGCTGGCCACGGCTTCGTCGTCGTGGCCCAGCAGCCAGTGCGCGTGCGCCGCCCACGCCGGCCCGTGGACGTCCGGCCGGGTGCCGATCGGCCACGACGACGCGCCGCGCGTGCGTTCGGCGCCCAGCTCGAAGTGCCGCAGCGCCTCGGCCGGGTCGTGCCCGAGGCTCAGCGACGAGCCCCCGACGATGAAGTGCGCCGAGCCGCCCTGTGCGGCACTGGTCCCGGGGACGAGCAGCGAGAGGGCGCGTTCGGCCGCTTCGTGCGCCTCCGCCGTCCGGCCCTGGACGAACCGGGACGACCACAGTTCCAGCAGCGCCGTCAGCGCGGACTCCTTGCCGCCGGCGGACTCCGCGAGCGCGAGCGACCGTTCCAGGACGTGCTGCAGCTCGGGGGAGGAGTACCCGTGGTGGGCGTTGAGCGGGCCGGCGAGCGCTTCGAGGACCTCGAGCTCGGCGCGGTCGCGGTTGCCGCTCGCCGGGCGCGCGCGGACGAGTTCGAGGGCCGCCTTGAGCAGCCGGATCGCCTCGGCGTGGGCGAACGTCCGGGCGGCGACGGCCGCGGCCCGCCGGTAGTGGGCGACGGCGCGGTCGGGCCGCCCGCCGCGTGCGTACTGCTCGGCCAGCTGCGCCGCCACGGCGTCGGTGTCGTCGGCGTGCAGCAGCTCCATGCCCTGGGCCAGCCGCCGGTGCAGCAGCCACCGTCGCGGCGGGCTGACCTGCTGGTAGGCGGCTTCGCGCAGGAGGTCGTGGGCGAAGTCGTAGCTGCCGCCGAACTCGCGCACGATCCGGCGGCGCCACAGCTCGTCGACCGCGTCGACGACGGTGTCCGCGTCGAGGTCGCTCGCCTCGGTGAGCAGCTCCAGGGTGAAGTCGCGGCCGGCCGCGGCGGCGAGCCCGGCGATCTCGCGGGCGGCCGGGCCGGGCTGCTCGAGCCGCGCCCGCAGCACGCCGGTGAGCCGGCCGGACGGCGGGGAGTCGTTGGTGCGCAACGCTTCCACGACGTACAGCGGGAAGCCGCCGGTCGCCGCGTGCAGCACGGCGCGGTCGGACGCGGACAGCGGGCGCCCGGCCACCACTTCGCCGAGGCGTGCGGTGCCGTCGGCGTCGAACGGGAGCAGCGGCAGCTCGGTGAGCTTGCCGTCGTCGCGCAGCTGGGCGGTCCAGGCCGCGACGCCGGGGTCCTGGTCGCCGTCGCGCAGCGTCCCGGCGACCAGCAGCGGCGCGTCCGGCAGGAGACCGAGGCAGAAGGCGAGGAACGCGCGTGTCTCTTCGTCGCACCACTGCAGGTTGTCGAGCACCAGCAGGACGGGCCGCCCGCCCGCGGTGAGCGCGCGGGCCAGCCCTTCGAAGAACCGCAGGCGCTGCCACGCGTCGACCCTCGGGTGCCCGCCCGTGCTCCGGCGCGCGGCCGGCAGCAGCCGGTCGACCTCGGTCCGCCAGACCGGATCCAGCGCCGTCGCCGCCCGCTGCACCGCGGGCGCGCGCAGCCAGTCGGCCACCGGTGCCAGCGCGACCCGGCCCGCCGTGCCGAAACAGCGGCCGACCGCGACGACGGCGCCCTCCGCGCGGGCCTGCCCGGCCAGCTCGGCGACGAGCCGGGTCTTGCCGACCCCGGCGTCACCCCGGACGAGGACGACCCCGGCGCGTCCCGCCGCGGCGCCGCGCCAGGCGTCGGCGAGCCGGGCCAGCTCGGCGGCCCGGCCCACGAGCCCCGGCGCCGCCGCCCGCCGGGGTTCGGGGTCCGGCCGGGCGAGCAGCCGGCGCAGCGCCGCGCGGGTCGGCTCGGCCGGGACGACGCCGAGCTCGCGTTCGAGGACCGACGCACACCGGTGGTACGTGCTCACCGCGCCCGCCCGGTCGCCCGCGTCGGCCTGCAGCCCCATCAGCGTCCGGTAGCCGGTCTCCTCCAGCGGGCGCAGCCGGATCCGGCGCCGGGCCGCGGCGAGCGCGACGGCCGGGTCGCCCGCCGGGGTCCGGCAGAGCAGGTCGCACAGCTCGACGCACTGGCGGTCGAGCTCGGCGCGGGCCGCCAGGACCCAGTCGTCGGCCAGGCCCGGCAGCAGCTCGCCGCGGTAGGTCGCGAGGGCGGCCTGGGCGTGGGCGACGACGTCACCGGGGTCGGTCGCGGCCAGCGCGGCCCGGCGGGCGACGTCGAACTCCCGCACGTCCACGCGGCTCGACGGCGTGTCCCGCCAGGACAGGTCGCGCCCGGTGACGGCCAGCGAGGGCGGGTCGCCGAGCACGCGGCGCAGCTGGTGCAGCTCGCGGCGGAGGTTGGTCAGGGCCTGCGCGTCGGTGGAGTCCGGCCAGAACAGCCCGGCGATCAGCCGCCGCGGCTGCGCCAGGCCGGCGTGCACGACGAGGTGACCGACGAGCGCGACCGAGCGCGGTGACCGCGTCAGCACGGCCCCGGTCTCGTCGTCGGCGATCACCTGCTCGCCCAGCAGCGACACCCGCAGCACCCGGTCACGCTAGCGCCGAGACGGCATCGCGCGCGGATCTTCACCGGCGAGGGGTTGCGCCGGGGCGCCCGGGTGCGCAGGCTCGACGTCGTGAGCGAGCACGAGTACGACCTCATCGTCATCGGTTCGGGCCCCGGCGGCCAGAAGGCCGCGATCGCCGCGGCGAAACTGGGCAAGCGGGTGGCGGTCGTGGACCGGCACGACATGGTCGGCGGGGTGTGCGTCAACACCGGCACGATCCCGTCCAAGACGCTGCGCGAAGCGGTGCTCTACCTGACCGGCATGAACCAGCGCGAGCTGTACGGCGCGAGCTACCGCGTCAAGCAGGACATCACGATCGCCGACCTGCTGGCGCGCACCCAGCACGTGGTCGGGCGCGAGGTCCAGGTGGTGCGCGCGCAGCTGATGCGCAACCACGTCGACCTGGTCGCCGGCACCGGCTCGTTCGCCGACCCGCACACGATCGTCGTCGACGGCAAGCACGCCGGCGACCGGCGGACGCTGAGCGCGGACTACGTCGTGATCGCCACCGGGACCCGGCCCGCGCGCCCGGCGCACGTCGACTTCGACGCCGCGCGCGTGCTCGACTCGGACGAGATCCTGCGGCTCGAGCAGATCCCGTCGTCGCTCGTCGTGGTCGGGGCCGGCGTGATCGGGATCGAGTACGCGTCGATGTTCGCGGCGCTCGGCTCGCGCGTCACCGTCGTGGAGCAACGCGACCAGATGCTCGACTTCTGTGATCCGGAGATCGTGGAGTCGCTGAAGTTCCAGCTGCGCGACCTGGGCGTCACGTTCCGCTTCGGCGAGAAGGTCGCGGACGTCGCGGTGTCCGACGACGCGACGATCACGACGCTGGTGAGCGGCAAGCGCATCCCGGCCGACGGCGTCATGTACTCCGCGGGCCGTCAGGGGATGACGGGCGAGCTGGCCCTGGAGGCGGCGGGCCTGCAGGCGGACGAGCGCGGCCGCCTCGTGGTCGACGAGAGCTACCGCACCGAGGTCCCGCACGTGTATGCGGTGGGCGACGTGATCGGCTTCCCGGCCTTGGCGGCGACGTCGATGGACCAGGGCAGGCTCGCGGCGTACCACGCGTTCGGCGAGCCGGCGAACGGCCTGGGCGCGCTGCAGCCGATCGGCATCTACACGATCCCGGAGATCTCCTACGTCGGCGCGACGGAGGCCCAGCTGACGTCGTCGGCGGTGCCGTACGAGGTCGGTATCGCGCGCTACCGCGAGCTGGCGCGCGGCCAGATCACCGGCGACAGCTACGGCATGCTGAAGCTGCTGGTGTCCACAAAGGACCGCAAGCTGCTCGGGGTGCACGTGTTCGGCACGGGCGCGACGGACCTCGTCCACATCGGACAGGCGGTGATGGGCTGCGGCGGCACGGTCGACTACCTGGTCGACGCGGTGTTCAACTACCCGACGCTGTCGGAGGCGTACAAGGTGGCGGCCCTGGACGCGACCAACAAGATCCGCGCGTTGGACCGCTTCTCCTCCTGAGTCCGGCGGCCCAGGTGCGCGTCAGCGAGTTCGGCCCGGTCCAGGCGACGTTGCCGACGGTGCCGCGCACCCCGGGCGAGCGCGGCGTGGGCGCGCTGCCGGGGCAGTTCCTGCTGCAACTTGCCCGCGCTGTTCCCGGCCGACCGGGCCCGGTGGCCACCCTGACCCGCTGCCCCTGATCGGCGGAATCCGCTCCCGGCGAACGCGTTTGACACTCGTCTAGAACATATGTTCGACTGGCGCTGTGCGATGGGATCGGCAGCGAGCGGGGGAGGGTGAGCCGGCACTGCCCGGGCTGGAGGGCCTGGTGCGGTCCGTGCGGTCACCGGAGTTCGACGGCGTCACCTTTCACGAGGTGCACGCCCGCTCCGTGCTGAACAAGGTGCCCACCGGGTCCGGTGTGCCGTTCAGCTGGACCGTCAACCCGTACCGCGGCTGCTCCCACGCCTGCACCTACTGCCTCGAAGGCGGCACCAAGATCCTGATGGCGGACGGCCGCACCAAGGCCCTGTCCGAACTGGAGGTCGGCGACGCCCTCTACGGCACCCGCGGCCACGGCGCGTCCCGGCGGCTGGTGCCGACCCGGGTCGAAGCGCACTGGACGACCCTGCGGGCCGCCTACCGGGTGACCCTGGAGGACGGCACCCGGCTCGTCGCGGGCGGCGACCACCGGTTCCTCACGAGCAAGGGCTGGAAGCACGTCACCGGCACCAAGTTCGGCGCCGCGCAGCGCCCGCACCTGGAGCCCGGCACCGAGCTGATCGGCGTCGGCCGGTTCGAGCCCACGCCGGACGAGACGCTCGGCTACCGGGCCGGCTACCTCTGCGGGATGCTGCGCTCCGGCGGGTTCGCCGCCGAACCGGACGCCGCCACGCGCGCGCTCGAGTACCTGCCCGACTTCGGCTCGTCCGTCGGGTTCCTGAAGGTCCCGGCCGAGCCGGACGCGCACTGGCAGCGCGGCTTCCTGGCCGGCATCTTCGACATCGCGGGCGACTACGGCCGCGGCGTCCTCGCCGTCGCGCACGACGAACCCGAGATCACCGACGCCTTCGCCGGCGCGCTCACCCGCTTCGGCTTCGCGCACCAGATCGACGAGGTGCCGAAGTTCCCCGCCCGGCAGGAGGTCCGGTTGCTGGGCGGGACGGCCGAGGTGCTGCGGTTCCTGCACGTGAGCAACCCGGCGGTGGGGTGGAAGCGGTCGCTGGACGGCGCGGTGATCGGCGCGAGCCGCCGCCGCGTCGAGGCGATCGAGCCGCTGGGCCTGCAGCTGCCGCTGTTCGACATCACCACCGGCACCGGCGACTTCATCGCCGACGGCATGGTGTCCCACAACTGCTTCGCCCGGAACACCCACACGTACCTGGACTTCGACGCCGGCCACGACTTCGACACGCAGGTCGTGGTGAAGGTCAACGCCCCGGAGGTGCTGACGGCGCAGCTGAAACGGCCGTCGTGGCGGTGCGAGCCCGTCGCGATGGGCACGAACACGGACCCGTACCAGCGCGCGGAGGGCCGCTACCGGCTGATGCCGGGGATCATCACGGCGCTGGCCCGCTCCGGGACGCCGTTGTCGGTGCTGACGAAGGGCACCGTGCTGGCGCGGGACCTGCCGCTGCTGCAGCAGGTCTCCGCCGACGTGCCGGTCTCGCTCGCGGTGTCGATCGCCCTGCTCGACCGCGAGCTGCAGCACCGCCTCGAACCGGGCACGCCGAGCCCGCAGGCCCGGCTGGAGCTGGTCCGCAAGGCCCGTGACGCGGGGCTGCCGTGCTCGGTGCTGGTGGCGCCGGTGCTGCCGTGGCTGACGGATTCGCCGGAGGCGCTGGACGCGCTGTTCGCGAAGCTGGCCGAGGTGGGCGCGACGAGCGCGACGGTGATCCCGCTGCACCTGCGCCCGGGCGCGCGCGAGTGGTTCGGGCGCTGGCTGGCGGGCGCGTACCCGGCGCTGGTGCCGCGGTACCGGGAGCTGTACGCGCGGGGGAGCTACGTGCAGAAGGCGTACCGGGAGCGGCTGGGGGAGCGGGTGGCGCCGTTGCTGCGGAGGCATGGGCTGGCCCCGAAGACGGGGTACGAGGCGCGGCGACCGGAGAAGCTGCCCGAACCGCCGCCGGAAGCACCGGTCGTGGAGCAGCTGCGGTTGTTGTGAGGCCGCGAGCCGAGACACCGGTGGCCGAGCGCCCGGTCCGGGCACCTGAGTGCGGGCGGGGGAACTGGTCGTGGGTCAGCTGCGTCTGTTGTGCGGAAGCGTGCTGGATCCCCGCGGTGGTCGAGCCTCCTGTCCGGGCGTCAGAGCTGCGGGTGGCGGGGCCGGCGGCGGAGCAGCCGCGCCTGTTGTGAGGCCGCGAGCCGAGACACCGGTGGCCGAATAGTCACAGCTCTTCCGGCGCGAAGCGGTGGGAGCGCGAACATCATCGCGTGATCGGTCCTTTGTGGACAACACCGTCCGCCGGTCCGTGATCATCCGCCGGGCCGCCGTGTGGGTGAGGCCGTCACCCGGAACGCCGCCGGCTACCGGTGAACTCCCCCGTTCGCCGTAGTCCGGACACGATTGCGCCACCGTGTCGCGGCCTTGCGGAAAAATGTCCGATCGTGTCGTTGTCGCCCCACCTCACCGACGCCTAACGTCGAAGGGATCGAAGCGGAAGGAGAGCGGTGATGACGACCTCGCAGACCGACCGGGTCGCGGCCGCCCGGCTCGCGTGGGCCGCTCTGAAGCTGACCCGGGCCGGCCGGCACCCGGTGGGCGTCGAACGGCTGGCCGCCATCGTCGGCGTCGCCCCGGCCGAGGTCCGCCGGCTCGTCGAGCTGATCGGCTTCACCCTGCACCGCGACCTCGTCAGCACCGGCCCCGCGCCGCGCGGCGCCCACCACCGCCTCCAACCCGCCGAAGGCACCCTCGGTGCCGGCCCGGACGGCACCGTCGACATGTTCCTGCTGGCCATCGCCACCGGCGAGCGCGTGCACGCCGAGGCGATCTGCCCGGTGACCCGGACGCGCATCCGCATCGACCTCACCGACCGGGGGATCATCCAGGCCGACCCGCCGTCGGCGGTCGTCGCCGCGGTCGACCTGGGCTTCGGGCTCGACCACGTCGACGCGATGGCCTGCGCGGGCCAGCCGTTCTTCGCGTCGCCGCCGGCGGCGGCCAGCTGGCTGGTCGCCCACCCCGGCGGCGGTATCTACCCGGTCGGCGCCTACCTGGCCCAGGCCCACCGGCTGGTCGCCGCGCTGGAGGCCCGGCCGAAGTACGTGCTCTGACCACCGCGCAAGCCAAGCCTGCCGACGTCGTACGCTGGGCTGTTCGTTAGCCTTTCCGGGCAGCGAGAACACCCCATGTCGAAGGAGAGCAGTCGCAGTGCTCCGCACTCACAACGCCGGCACCCTGCGTGCCGGACAGGCCGGACAGACCGTCACCCTCACCGGATGGGTGGCCCGGCGGCGCGATCACGGCGGCGTCATCTTCATCGACCTGCGTGATGCCAGCGGCGTCGCCCAGGTCGTCTTCCGCGAGGGCGAGATGGCCGAGCGCGCGCACGCGCTGCGCTCGGAGTTCTGCGTCAAGATCGTCGGCGAGGTCGCGAAGCGCCCCGAGGGCAACGCGAACGCCGAGATCCCCACCGGCGAGATCGAGGTCCTCGCGACCCAGCTCGAGGTGCTGTCCGAGGCCGCGCCGCTGCCGTTCCCGATCGACGACCGGGTCGACGTCGGCGAGGAGATCCGCCTCAAGCACCGCTACCTGGACCTGCGCCGCAGCGGCCCGGCCGCGGCCATGCGGCTGCGCAGCGAGGTCAGCCGCGCCGCCCGCGAGGTGCTGCACAACCAGGACTTCGTCGAGATCGAGACCCCGACGCTGACCCGCTCCACCCCGGAAGGCGCCCGCGACTTCCTCGTCCCGGCCCGGCTCAAGCCCGGCTCCTGGTACGCCCTGCCGCAGTCGCCGCAGCTGTTCAAGCAGCTGCTCATGGTCGGCGGCATGGAGCGGTACTACCAGATCGCGCGCTGCTACCGGGACGAAGACTTCCGCGCCGACCGCCAGCCGGAGTTCACCCAGCTCGACATCGAGATGAGCTTCGTCGAGCAGGACGACGTCATCAAGGTCGGCGAGGACATCGTCACCGCGCTGTGGAAGCTGGTCGGGCACGAGATCCCGCGGCCGATCCCGCGCATCACCTACCACGAGGCGATGGCCAAGTACGGCTCGGACAAGCCGGACCTGCGCTTCGACCTCGAGATCACCGACATGACGGAGTTCTTCGCCGACACGCCGTTCCGCGTGTTCCAGGCGCCCTACGTCGGCGCGGTCGTGATGGCCGGCGGGGCGAGCCAGCCGCGCCGCCAGCTCGACGCGTGGCAGGAGTGGGCGAAGCAGCGCGGCGCGCGCGGCCTCGCGTACATCCTCGTGAACGAGGACGGCACGCTCGGCGGCCCGGTCGCCAAGAACCTGTCCGAGACCGAACGCGAGAACGTCGCCGCCGCCGCGGGCGCCAAGCCGGGCGACTGCGTCTTCTTCTCCGCGGGCAAGGCCTCGAGCACGCAGCCGCTGCTCGGCGCCGCGCGCGACGAGATCGGCAAGCGCCTCGGCCTGATCGACGAGGACGCCTGGTCGTTCGTGTGGGTCGTCGACGCGCCGCTGTTCGCGCCGGTCGAGGACATCGGCGACGACGTCGCTGTCGGCGCCGGCAAGTGGACCGCGGTGCACCACGCGTTCACCTCGCCGACCCCGGAGTGGATCGACAAGTTCGAGCAGGACCCGGGCAACGCGCTGGCCTACGCCTACGACATCGTCTGCAACGGCAACGAGATCGGCGGCGGGTCGATCCGTATCCACCGCGGCGACGTCCAGAAGCGCGTCTTCGCGCTGATGGGCCTCGGTGAGGAGGAGGCGCAGGAGAAGTTCGGCTTCCTGCTCGACGCCTTCGCGTTCGGCCCGCCGCCGCACGGCGGCATCGCGTTCGGCTGGGACCGCATCGTCATGCTGCTGGCCAAGGCCGACTCGCTGCGTGACGTGATCGCGTTCCCGAAGACCGGCGGCGGCTACGACCCGCTGACCGCGGCGCCCGCGCCGATCACGGCGCAGCAGCGCAAGGAGGCCGGCATCGACGCGAAGCCGGCCACCCCGCCGCAGAACTAGTGCTGCACCTCAGGGCCGTGTGCCCGCCGGAGAAGACCGCCCAGGCGCTCGACATCCTGCGGGCACACGCCGGGACGGCGCACCTGATCGTGCACCGCGGCGTCGCCGTGTCCCCGGAAGGGGACCTGGTCGAGGCCGATATCGCGCGCGAGGCGGCGGACGAGATCGTGGACGCGCTGTGCGTGCTCGAGCTCGACCGCACCGGCGGGATCACGCTCGAAGCGATCGACACGGCGCTGTCCGACGCCGCCGACGAGGCGGAGGAGGCGGCGCCGGGCGAAGGCGCGGACGCCGTCGTCTGGCAGGAGCTGCTGGCCCGCACGGGCGAGGAGTCGCGGCTCAACGTGACGTTCCTGGCGTTCCTCACCATCGCCTGCCTGCTGGCCGCGGTCGGCGTGCTGACGGACTCGGCGGTGACGATCGTCGGCGCGATGGTCGTCGGCCCGGAGTTCGGGCCGCTCGCCGCCCTGGCGGTGGGCGTGGTGCTGCGCCGGTGGGACCTCGTCCGGCTGGCGGGCGCGGCGCTGGGGATCGGCTTCCCGCTGGCCATGGTCGTGACACTCGGCGGCTCGCTGCTCGTGCGCGTCACGGACGTGTTCGGCGCGCAGGCGTTCGAGCTGAAGCAGCACAACGAGGTCGACTTCGTCTTTTCGGTGGGCATGCCGTCACTGGTCGTGGCGATGCTCGCCGGCGCGGCCGGGATGCTCGCCATGACCTCGGCGAAGTCGGCGGCGCTCGTGGGCGTCTTCATCTCCGTGACGACGGTGCCGGCCGCGGGCTACGCGGTCGTGGCCGCCGTGGCGGGGGAGTGGGGCCGATGCGTCCAATCGGTGGGACAGCTGCTCGTCAACCTTCTCGGAATCGTTGCAGCAGCGGCCATTGTGTTGATCCTGCGCCGGAATGGGCAACGTTTACCGGTGGGGCAGCGTCCGCTTTCACGGGGATGACCCCGCCCGGGCCGGGGGATCCTTCTTGTCCGGATGTCAGTAGTCATGGTTGCTCAGTCACGAGTAGGGTCGGTGACAATGACAGTCGACACCTCCTCCACCGGCGATGCTGGGGTCGGGGCAGGAGCCGAGCAGCTCGCCGTCGCCGCTGCGGTCGCGGCGGGCGAGTCCGTTCTTTCCCGCCGGTTCGGCAGCGCGATCACGCTGGTCGCGCCCGAAGACCTGGCGGGGAGCGGGCCGGCCACGGTCGTCCGGGCGAGAGTGGTGTCGTCGTCGTTCGCGCTGCCGCGCACGCTGGTCATCAAGCACTACCCGGACCAGCCGTCCTCGGGCGCCGACCCGTTCGCCCACGAGGCGGTCAGCTACCAGCTGTTCACCGCGCTGGCGCCGGACGAGCGGATGTGCCCGGAGCTGCTGGCCCACGACGGCCGCGACCGCGTGCTGGTGCTGGAGGACCTCGGCCGCACGCCGACGCTGGAGGACAAGCTCTACGCCCGCGACTCCCGCGCGGCCGAGCGCGCGCTGCTGTCGTGGGCCCGCTCGCTGGGCCGGCTGCACGCGAGCACGGCGGGGCGCGAAGCGGACTTCAACGCGCTGCTGCGCCGGCTCGGCGGCCCGTCGAAGACGGACTCCGCCGCGGGCGACGAGCTGCACGAGCGCGTGCCGGCGGTGATCCAGGAGCGCCTGGGCATCCCGGCGCCGGACGAGGTCCTCGCGCAGGTGGCGGCGGCACTGGAGCAGTCGCGGTCGGCGGGCTTCCGCGCGTTCAGCCCGGTGGAGCTGAGCCCGGACAACAACCTCGTGACGGGCGAGAGCGTCCGCTTCCTCGACTTCGAGTACGGCTGCGTCCGCTCGGCCCTGGTCGACGCGGCGCACTTGAGGCTCCCGTTTGCGAGCTGGCCGGACGCGCTGGCCTTGCCGGCGGGCATGAGCGAGGCGATGGTCGCGGCGTGGCGCGCGGAGGTGGTCGGGGTCTGGCCGGCCCTGGCCGACGACGAGGCACTGGCCGAGCATCTGACGACCAGCGAGCTGCTGCGGGTGTGGCTGATCACGGGCGAGGAGCTGGGATCGCTGGACCTCTCCCGCCACGCGGCCCCGGTGAGCCGCGAGGCGGCGCTGGTGACGTGGTGGCGAGACTTGGCCAAGCACGCGGGATATGTCCGGATGACGGCGGTTTCGGAGTTCGCGACCCGGGTGGCGGCGGCGTTGGCGGCCCGGCTGGGCCCGCACGCCGACCTGGCGTTCTACCCGGCTTTCCGCTGACGCCGGCTGGTTGTCCACAGGCCGGCCGTGATGTGGATCGGGCGGCCGTTTCGCGGCCGGTTCCGGCTTACCGTCGGGCGGCGCCGATACGCTGGAGGCGGGCGGTCCCCCAGGGATGGGCGGGGGTTGCTTGCGGGAGGGCTGGGGCCCTGCAAAGTCGACGTGTGCGGCTGGCTCAACGACGTGAATGACTTTTGTTCATGGCGTCGGGTTAGGTGAACGGGTCGTTCATGACACCGCGGCGGCGCTGGCCGGCCGCGCGGACCCGACATTGCCGGGCTTCTGCGGGAGAGGGCGTCTCGGGCCTTGCGTGTTCAGCCGCCAGCCGCCAGCCGCCAGCCGCCAGCCGCCAGCCGCCGGCCCGCCGCAACTGCCTCTCGGCAAGACCTCTGGGCCGCCCACGAACAGGACATTTCGCCCTCCTGTGAGGTGAGCGTCAAGAATTAGGCGCCCGGTCGCGGGCGTGTTACCTCGTCCTCACCGCAAGTGAGCTTCCGTGGCCGATGGTCGTGGGCGTGACCGTGATGAGTGTCGAAGTCACCCCCGAACCCTCCCGTCCGAGCCGCCCCGCGCTCGCCGCCGTGCCGTCGCTCGAGCCGCTGAAGCAAGCCCGGCGGCTCGTCGTGCTCGGTGACTCCACCGCTGTCGGGCTGGGCGATCCGCTTCCCCGGCGCGGGGGCTGGCGGGGCGTCGGCCCGCTCGTCGCCGCCGCGCTCGGGGTCGACGATGGTGGCTACCTGAACCCCGCCTTCACCGGTGCGCGGATGCGGTGCGTGCTCACCGACCAGGTGCCCGCCGCCGTCGCGCACCGGCCGGATGTCGCGCTGCTCGTGGCCGGGATGAACGACACCCTGAGGCCGGACTTCGACGCCGCCCGCATCGCCGCCGACCTCACCGGCATCATCCACCGGCTCCGCGAGGTGAACACCACCGTCGTCCCGGTCCGGTTCCACGACCACAGCAAGGTCTTCCGCCTCCCGCCGTCGCTCAAGCGCGCCCTCAGTGCCCGCGTCGCCGAGCTGAACGCCGCCATCGACGACGTCGTCGCCCGCGAAGGCGTGCCCTGCCTCGACCTCGACCGCCTCCCGGGCGCCTACGACTTGGCCGTCTGGAGCGTCGACCGGCTGCACCCCTCGGAGTTCGGGCACCGCCTGCTCGCGGACGGCTTCACCGGCCTCCTCGCCGAAGCCGGCTTCGACGTCCCCGAGCCCGTGAGCCTCACCTGCGGCGGGGGCGTCGAGCCGAGCGCCTCGGGACACGTGGGGTGGCTGGTGCTCAAGGGAATCCCGTGGCTCTGGCGCCGCGGCCGCGAGTTCCTGCCCTACGCCGCGGTCATCATGTGGAAGTCGTTCCGGACCCGCTGAACACCCGCAGCGCCTCCGCGTCGGAAGCCGGGCTGCGGACGAAGTAGTCCGCCCACGCCTCGATGTCGGGGTAGCCCGACCGCGAAGCCAGGAACCGGCACGCCGGCTCGACGTCGTACGCCGTGCGCCGCAGCTGGACGCCGTCACCGAGCAGGGCCCAGTGCGCACCGCTTGCGCCGTAAGGCATTCCGACGCTCCCGGGGTTGACGACCAGCCGCCGGTCCGCGAGCCGCACGAACGGCATGTGCGTGTGGCCCAGCACGACCGTTCGCTCGGCCACTCCGGAAAAGACCTCCGCCCACCGCTGCAGCGGGCTGTCGACGAGCACGATCTCCGTGTCGTCACGCGGGGTCGCGTGGCAGAACAGCACGCCGTCGAGCGACACCGTCAGCGGAAGCGCGTCGAGCACCGGCAGGTCCTCGAGACGCAGCTGCCGCGCCGCCCACGGGAAGATCGGGTCCGGGACGAACTTCCCGGCGCCGCGCGCCGACGCCGCCAGCTCCCGGTCGGCGTTGCCCCGCACCCAGATCGCCCGCGAGCCCAGCGCCCGCAACCGGTCCAGGGTCTCCACCGGCATCGGTCCGGCGAGCATGTCGCCCAGCAGCACGATCCGGTCCGCCGCCTCGACGTCCGGCTCGGCGAGCACGGCCTCCAGCGCGGGCAGGACGCCGTGGATGTCCGACAGCACCGCCACGTTCATCGGTCCACCCTCGGGCACGGCGGCGCCCCGGGCGAGCGATTTCGCCCAGGGCGCAACCGGTTCACGCCGTCGTGAGCGGCAGCTCCCGCACGCCCGTCATGTTCGGGTTCACCTGGAACTTCGGCGGCTCACCCGGGATCGTGCGCAGCGCCGGGTAGCGGTCGAACAGGATGTTCAGCGCCACCCGGCCTTCGAGCCGGGCGAGCGGCGCCCCGATGCAGAAGTGGATCCCGCGGCCGAATGCGAGGTGCGGGTTGGGATCGCGCAGTGGGTTGAAGGTGTCCGGGTCGGCGAACACCCGCTCGTCGCGGTTGGCCGCAGCCACCCAGACCAGCAGCATCTCGTCCGCGGGCACGGTCGCCCCGCCCAGCTCCACCTCGCGCGTGGTCGAACGGGCCACCACCGCGAATGGCGAGAGGTACCGCAACGACTCTTCGATCGCCGGCGGCACCAGGGACCGGTCGGCGCGCACGCGCTCGTCCCACTCCCGGTGCGTGTCCAGGCACAGCACGGCGTTGCCGAGCAGCATCGTGGTGGTGATGTGCCCGGCCAGCAGCAGGACGTTGGCGAAGTTGACGACCTCGTTGCGCGTCAGCTTCTCGCCGTCGACCTCGGCTTCGACGAGCTTGGTCAGCAGGTCCTCGCGGGGCTGCTTCCGCCGTTCGTCGACGTGCACGCCGAGGTACTCGACGAGCGCCTTCTGCCCCTCCAGGGACTTCTTGACCGCCTCCTGCCGCCCCTCGGTCTGCTCCTTGAGCGAGAACTGCTCCGAGGAGTCGAACAGCTTGTCCACCCAGCCCTTGAACAGGTGCCGGTCGCTCGCGGGGACCCCCAGCAGCTCCGCGATGACGATCACCGGCAACGGGTAGGCCAGGTCCTCGACCAGCTCGAGCCGGCCGGACGAGCCCGCCGCGTCGAGCATCTCGTGCGTCACCGCGGCGATGCGCGGCTCCAGGTCCGCGACGACCTTCGGCGTGAACGCCCGGCTGACCAGCTTGCGCATCTTGTTGTGCAGCGGCGGGTCCAGCTGCAGCAGGTTGCCCGCCTGCATCTCCGCGAAGTCGACGTCGAGGTCCTGCCCCTCCATCATCTCCTTCGGCACCAGCCGGGTGGTGTCCGAGGAGTACGTCGCCGGGTCGCGCAGGACCTCTTCGGCCTCCGGGTGCCCGTAGACGTTCCAGAACCCGAGCTCGGCCGCGTGGTGCACGCGCTCCTCGGGCTGTTTCCCCCGCAGCCAGAACTGGGATTCGTGGAGACCCCAGGTGTCCGCTTGTGTGGTGGTCATGTCCGCCCCTTCTTTCCCCTTGTGGCCCCGGGATCAGCCGGGCGCCCTGGTGGGATCGTGTGCGTAGATCCCTTGCCGGTAGCCCGAGACGAGCTCCTCGAGCGCCGAACCGAGCTCCGCCGCCACGTCCGCGACCGCCGCGGGGTCGGGTTCCCCGGCCGGCTCGAACGCCGTGCGGATCAGGTGGGCGAGCACCGTCGCCTTCTCTTCGAGCGGGATGCCGTCGAATTCGTCGGAAAGCGTGTCGCCCAGGTAGAAGCCGAGCGTCGCGGCGTTGAGCGCGTAGGTCAGGTTCGGGACGTCCGAGCGGATCAGCCCGCGCCGGAGCATCGCCTCCTCGAACTGCGAGCGCAGCGCGTCCTGCTGCTTGCGCAGGGCTAGGTCGCCGAGCGAGCCGAACATGTCGGCGTTGCCGCGCAGCATCGCCATCACCAGCGGCCGCCGGTGGGTGACGAGGAACGAGGACGAGATCATCCGGTGCGGGAGGATCATCGCCGGGTCGTCCCGGATCCGGCCCAGGATCTCGTCGGTCAGGTCGGCCGACTCGCGCATCATCAGCGCCTGGAACAGCAGCTCCTTGTTGCGCCAGTGCAGGTAGACGGTGCCCTTGCCGATGCCGACCGCGCGCGCGATGTCGTCGACCGCCACCTTCCGGTAGCCCATGCGCAGCAGCAGCTCGCCCGCCGCGTCCAGGATGCGGTCGGCGCGCTCGCGGTTGGGATGGCTCATGGTCTCCACCTGCTTGTTCGTTGAGCATTTGACTTGTTGACCGGATTCGCACTTTCGGTCAACCAGTCATCACGACGGTAGCGCCGATGCGCCGACCACGGCAAGGGTTCTGTCGGTGCCGTCGGTTAACGTCATCGGTGTGGCACAGGACGAGCTCTTCACCGTGAACGCCGACGTGGCCCCGCCGCCGGAGCGCACGACGTCGAACGCGAGCGACACGCAGGCCGACCCGGCGAGCTCCCCGCTGGCCGTGCGGATGCGGCCGCGTTCGCTCGACGAGGTCGTCGGCCAGCAGCACCTGCTGCGCGAAGGCGCTCCGCTGCGGCGGCTGGTCGAGGGGGCCGCGCCGGCGTCGGTGCTGCTCTACGGCCCGCCCGGCACGGGCAAGACGACGTTGGCGAACCTGGTCTCGATCGCCACCGGACGCCGGTTCGTCGCGATGTCGGCGCTTTCGGCGGGCGTCAAGGAGGTGCGCGGCGTCATCGAGGAGGCGCGGCGGCGCCGGCAGTACAACACCGAGAACACCGTGCTGTTCATCGACGAGGTGCACCGGTTCTCCAAGACCCAGCAGGACGCGCTGCTCGGCGCGGTCGAGGACCGCACGGTCCTGCTGGTCGCGGCGACCACCGAGAACCCGTCGTTCTCCGTCGTCTCGCCGCTGCTGTCGCGCTCGCTGGTGCTGCAGCTGCGCCCGCTGACCGACGACGACATCACGCGGCTGATCGAGCGCGCGCTGGCCGACGAACGCGGTCTCGGCGGTGAGCTGACGCTGACCGACGACGCGCGCGCCCACCTCGTCCGGCTCGCCGAGGGTGACGCGCGCCGCGCGCTGACGGCGCTGGAGGCGGCGGCCGACGCGGCGTCGGCCACCGAGGCGAAGACGATCGACCTGCCCATCGTCGAGTCCACTGTGGACAAGGCCGCGGTGCGCTACGACCGCGACGGCGACCAGCACTACGACGTCATCAGCGCGTTCATCAAGTCGATCCGCGGGTCCGATGTGGACGCCGCGCTGCACTACCTGGCCCGGATGATCGAAGCGGGGGAGGACCCGCGGTTCCTCGCGCGGCGGCTGGTCGTGCACGCCAGCGAGGACATCGGGATGGCCGACCCGACGGCCCTGCAGTCGGCGGTCGCGGCCTCGCACGCCGTCCAGTTCATCGGCATGCCCGAGGGCAGGCTGGCGCTCGCGCAGGCGACGATCCACCTGGCCACGGCGCCGAAGTCGAACGCGGTCGTCACCGGCATCGACGCCGCGCTGGCCGACGTCCGCGGCGGGCTCGCCGGCACTGTCCCGCCGCACCTGCGCGACGGGCACTACGCGGGCGCGAAGAAGCTCGGCAACGCGCAGGGCTACCGCTACCCGCACAACGTCCCGGAAGGCGTGCTGGCCCAGCAGTACCCGCCGGACGAGCTGGTCGGCAAGGACTACTACGAGCCGACCCAGCGCGGCGCGGAGCGCACGCTCGCCGAGCGCGTCCCGAAGCTGCGCCGGACGATCCGCGGGGAGAAGTGAACCCGGCGCACGAATCGTCGGGAACCTGATCACCGGCGTGGCCCGCGGAAGTCAAGATCATCGGGTTACGTAAGCTTCGCGCCTTGAGGTGGCCCGAAAACCGGGGTCGCCGTGACCGCAGGAGGCGCTCCCGTGCCCGCGACACTGCAGTGCATCGTCCTGGATTGTCCGGAACCGGTGGTGCTCGCCCGTTTCTACCAAGCCCTGCTCGGCGGCGAGGTGGACCGGCCGGACCCGCGGTGGCGGGTCGACGAGGACTGGTCCACCGTGCACGTCAACGGGATCGTCCTGGGTTTCCAGCGGTCGTTCGACTACCGGCCGCCGCGCTGGCCGGACCCGTCGTTCCCGCAGCAGTTCCACCTCGACTTCGAGGTCGACGACTTCCGCGAGTCCCACCACCAGGTGCTGGCGAACGGCGGCCGGCTCCTCGACCCCGACCTCGGCGGCCGCGGCTGGCGCGTCTACGCCGACCCGGCCGGGCACCCGTTCTGCC
Organism: Amycolatopsis sp. NPDC114505; assembly: GCF_055633615.1. Taxonomy (NCBI): domain Bacteria; kingdom Bacillati; phylum Actinomycetota; class Actinomycetes; order Pseudonocardiales; family Pseudonocardiaceae; genus Amycolatopsis; species Amycolatopsis sp. NPDC114505. The sequence continues at coordinate 592,213 of NZ_JBVKDV010000002.1, forward strand.
TCCTCGGCGACTACTGACCGGACTGCGGGACCGCCGCGCGTTCGGCACGATGGGCACATGAGCGTCGCGTTTCTGGGAACCGGGATCATGGGTGCGCCGATGGCGGCCAACATCGCGAAGGCGGGCCTCGACGTCCGGGTCTGGAACCGGACCCCGGCGAAGGCCGAGCGCCTCGCCGACGTCGCCACCGTCGCCGATTCGGCGGCCGCCGCGGCCGAGGGCGCGGACATCCTGGTGACCATGCTCGCGGACGGACCCGCGGTCGCTTCGGCGTTCGAAGCCGCTTCGCCCGCTTCGGGCACGTTGTGGCTGCAGATGAGCACGGTCGGCCTCGACTGGACCGACCGCCTCGCCGCGGCGGCGGAGAAGGCGGGCGTGGTGTTCGTCGACGCGCCCGTGCTCGGTACGCGCACCCCGGCGGAGCAGGCGCAGCTGCAGGTGCTGGCATCCGGGCCGGACGAGGCCCGCCCCGCGGCGACGCCGGTGTTCGACGCGGTCGCCGTGAAGACGCGGTGGCTCGGCCCGGCCGGGCAGGGGAGCCGGCTGAAGCTGGTGGTGAACGCGTGGGTGCTCGCGCTGACCAACGCCACGGCCGAGAGCCTCGGCCTGGCCCACGGCCTGGGCCTGGACCCGTCGCTGTTCCTGGAGACGATCAAGGGCGGCGGCCTCGACGTCGGCTACGCGCACGTGAAGGGCGCGGCGATGCTGGCCGGCGAGTACCCGCCGGCGTTCCCGGCGGGCTTGGCGGCGAAGGACGCCCGGCTGGTGGTGGAGGCCGCGGGCACCGACGTCGACGTGGCGGGCGCTCGCGCGGCGCTGGCCCACCTGGAGGCGACGGTGGAGGCGGGCCACGGCGAAGAGGACATGGCGGCGCTGTACCTCGCGGTGGTGAAGGACGCCTGACCCGCTCGGGTCAGCCCGGGAGGAGCGTGGCGAGGCGGTCGATGCCCAGCCCGCTCGTCATCAAGCGCTCCTTCGCGTTCCCCAGCAGCCGGCGCGTCCACGGCGTGAAGCCGCCGTCGCCGACTTCGGCCGGCTCGCCGCCGAAGGCCGCGTAGACCTTGAAGCACAGCCCCTCGTAGTACCCGCCTCGGCCGCCTTCGCGGTCCGGGAACGCGTGGACCGGCACCGGGACCCCGTCGAGCAGGTCCTCGAACCGCGGGTCCAGCACCGTCACCCCGAGCGAGACCGCGGTGGCCCCGAGCGCGAAGCAGCCCGCCGCCATGAGGCGCGCGTGCTCGGCCGCCGCCGTCCGCTCGAACTCCAGGCCGCCGGTGTCGCGGCCCGCCGTGACCGCGCCGAACAGCGAGAAGTGCGCGAACAGCCCGGCCGGCACGCGCTGGGCGCGCACCACGCGCTGGACGGTCGCCAACCGGACGACATCCCCGGCCGGGCGCCGGACCGCCGCCTCCAGGGCCAGTCCCGTCGTGGGGTCCGCCGCGACCTCGGTGCCGCGGCCGGTCGGCACCACCCGGTGCTGGGCCAGTCCCGTCACCGCCGACTGCGTGCCCAGCGGGACCAGCGGCGCGAGCGTCACCAGGTCGAACGACGACGACGCCGCGGCCAGCACCACGTCCTCGACCCGCCGCACCGACGCGAACGGCAGCGGGCTCGCCGCGACGAACCGGTCGTCCCGGTGCCGGCGGAGCACGTCGGCGGGAGCCAGCCGGGCCGCGCGCCGCCGCGCGATCTCCAGCTGGACCGTCGTCAGGTCGGCGCCCGGCAACGCGGCCAGCACGTCGGCCGCGGCTCCGGCCGGGCCGGCGAGCACCCGGCGACCGGGCCCGTCGTCGTGTCCCATCGCCCAGGTGTACCGCCCCGCGACCGCCGGAGCGAGGCGTTTTCCGGCCCGCGCGGGGTGACACGGTCGGGGACCCGGCCAGGCGGTAACCTCACCTGCACCCAAGACGCCAAGTCACACAGTGAACCGAGGAGGGCCCGTGTCGGCAGGGCAGATCGCCGCGTTGATCGCCGCAGGAGCATTCGTGGTGCTGGTCGTCCTGCTGGCGATCCCGCTGATCAAGCTCGGCAAGACGCTGGACGCGGCCACCGAGGCGATCGAGCGCACCAACAGCAACACCGACCCGCTGCTGGTCGGCGCGAACCAGACGATCACCCACGTCAACGCCCAGCTCGAGCGGGTCGACGGGATCACGTCGAACGCGCAGGCCGTCACCGGCAACGTCTCCGCGCTGACGTCGGTGTTCACCGCGACCCTGGGTGGTCCGCTGGTCAAGACCGCGGCGCTGTCCTACGGGCTCAGCAAGGCGATCCGGGCGCGCAAGAAGAAGAGCGCGCTGAAGGCAGCGAAGAAGGCCGGCAAGTGAAGCGGCTGTTCTGGCTCGGTGTCGGCGTGGTCGCCGGCGTCGCCCTGTCCCGCAAGGCCGCCGAAACCGCTCGTCAGGCCACTCCGGCCGGGTTAGCATCGAACCTGGGCGAGGCCGTGCGCGAGCTGGCCGGCGCCGTCGGTTCGTTCGGCGCCGAGGTGCGCGCGGGCATGAGCGAGCGGGAGCAGGAGTTGCACGACATGGTCGAGGAGCGGACGGGCGTGGTGACGCCGCAGGCGTCCGGCCGGCACGCCGCCGACCGCCGCCCCGTCCGGCGAGCTCGCCGGGCGGAGCGCTGACCGGTCGCGCCCGCGCGACCCGGGGCCGCTCCGCCGCCGACGTCCTCCCACTCCGGCACCACAGCACAAGGACTGACCCGTGGACACACACGAAATCACCGATCGTTTCCTGCGCCATTTCGAGAGCAAGGGCCACACGCGCGTGCCCAGCGCGCCGCTGATCCTCGACGACCCGAACCTGCTGTTCGTCAACGCCGGCATGGTGCAGTTCAAGCCGTACTTCCTCGGTGAGGCGCCGCCGCCGTACCCGCGCGCGACCTCCGTGCAGAAGTGCGTGCGCACGCCGGACATCGACGAGGTCGGCAAGACCACCCGGCACAACACGTTCTTCCAGATGGCCGGCAACTTCTCCTTCGGCGACTACTTCAAGGAAGGCGCCATCGAGAACGCCTGGGAGCTGATCACCAAGCCCCAGAGCGACGGCGGCTTCGGCCTCGACCCGAACCGGATCTGGGCGACCGTCTACAACGACGACGCCGAGGCGGCCGGCCTGTGGCGCAAGCTCACCGGGCTGCCGGGCGAGCGCATCCAGGAGCGCGACGGCAAGGACAACTACTGGGACATGGGGGTGCCCGGTCCCGGCGGTCCCTGCTCGGAGATCTACTACGACCGCGGCCCGGCGTACGGCCGCGAGGGCGGCCCGGTCGCCGACGAGGACCGCTACATCGAGATCTGGAACCTCGTCTTCATGCAGGACGTCCGCGGCGACCTGAGCCCCAAGCTCGGGCACAAGCCGATCGGCGAGCTGCCGAAGAAGAACATCGACACCGGCATGGGCGTCGAGCGCGTCGCGACGATCCTGCAGGGCGTCGAGAACGTCTACGAGACCGACCTCGTGCGCCCGGTCATCGGCCGCGCGGAGGAGTTCTCCGGCCGCCGCTACGGCAGCAACCACGCCGACGACGTCCGGTTCCGCGTGATCGCCGACCACGCGCGCACCGGCGTCATGCTGATCGGCGACGGCGTCACCCCGGGCAACGACGGCCGCGGCTACGTGCTGCGCCGGCTGCTGCGCCGCATCGTCCGCTCCACGCGCCTGCTGGGCGTGCAGGAGCCGGTGCTGCAGGAGTTCGCGAAGGTCGTGCGCGACACCATGGGCCCGACCTACCCCGAGCTGGTCGCCGGGTTCGACCGGATCAACGAGGTCGTCCGGATCGAGGAGGAGGCCTTCCTCTCGACCCTGACGAGCGGTTCGCGCATCTTCGACCTGGCCGCCGAGGAGACCAAGCGCGGCGGCGGCGACGTGCTGGCCGGCGACAAGGCCTTCCAGCTGCACGACACCTACGGCTTCCCGATCGACCTGACCCTCGAGATGGCGTCGGAGCAGGGCCTGTCCGTCGACGAAGACGGCTTCCGCACGCTCATGAACGAGCAGCGCACCCGCGCGAAGGCGGACGCGGCGGCGCGCAAGACCGGCCACGGCGACCTCTCGGAGTACCGGAAGGTCCTGGAGCAGCACGGCGAGACCGAGTTCCTCGGCTACACCGACCTGCAGGCCGAGGCGAAGGTCGTCGCGCTGCTCGAAGACGGGCAGCCGGTCCGCAGCGTCTCGGCGGGCAAGAAGGCGGAGCTGGTCCTCGACCGCACGCCGTTCTACGCCGAGAGCGGTGGCCAGGTCGCCGACACCGGCGTGCTGCTCGGCGACGGCGTCGAGCTGAAGGTCCTCGACGTGCAGAAGATCGTCCCGGGCCTGTTCGTGCACCGCGTCGAGGTCACCGACGGCGAGGTCGGCCTGGACACGAAGCTCACGGGTTCGGTCGACGCGCACCGGCGCCTCTCCATCGAGCGCTCGCACTCCGCGACGCACCTGGTGCACGCGGCCGTCCGCGGCGCGTACGGCAAGCGCGCGGCGCAGGCGGGTTCGCTGAACTCGCCGGGCCGCATGCGGTTCGACTTCACCACGCCGGGCTCGGTGTCGGCCGACGTGCTGACCGAGGTCGAGCAGGAGGTCAACGACTACCTGCAGACCAACGTCGAGGTGCGGAGCTTCACCACGACCAAGGACAAGGCCCTCGAGCTGGGCGCGGTCGCGCTGTTCGGCGAGAAGTACGGCAACGACGTCCGCGTGGTCGACATGGGCGAGTACTCCCGCGAGCTCTGCGGCGGCACGCACGTCGACCGGATCGGCCAGCTCGGCCTGGTCAAGCTGGTCTCGGACGCCTCCATCGGCTCGGGCGTGCACCGCGTCGAGGCGCTGGTCGGTTCGGACGCGCTGAAGTACGTCCGCAAGGAGCAGCTGCTGGTCTCGCAGCTGGCGAACACCTTCAAGGTGCCGTCGGACGAGCTGCCGGGCCGCATCGAGGACGTCCTGACCCGGCTGAAGAACGCCGAGAAGGAGATCACGCAGCTCAAGACCCAGCAGGTGCTGGGCTCGGCGGGCGCGCTGCTCGACAAGGCGCAGGAGATCGGCGGCGTCACCGTGGTGGCGGAGGTCGTCCCGGACGTCGACGGCAACGGCCTGCGTGCGCTCGCCTCCGACATCCGCGGCCGGCTCGGCGCGCGGCCCGGCGTGGTGGCGCTGTTCTCGCCGGCCGGCGAGAAGCTGAGCTTCGTCGTCGCGACGACGAAGGCGGCTCAGGACAAGGGCATCGCGGCGGGCAAGCTCGTGCCGTCGTTCGCGGAGAAGATCGGCGGCCGCGGCGGCGGCAAGCCCGACATGGCCCAGGGCGGTGGCACGAACCCGGCCGGCGCGAACGACGCGGTCACGGCCCTGCGCTCGGCGATTGCCGGCATTGGTTAACCGCGGGAACCGCGGCCCGGACCGGCCTGGGGAAGGCGATCCGGGCCGCGGGCGCCGGCTCGGCGTCGATGTCGGATCCGTCCGGGTCGGGGTCGCGCTGAGCGATCCGGCACCGGTGCTCGCGTCGCCATTGGTTACCCTCTCCCGCGATGCGACCGACGACAGTGATCTGGACCAGCTGGCCGCCCTCGTCACCGAGCACGAGGTGGTCGAAGTGATCGTGGGCCTCCCGCGAACGCTCGCCAACCGCCAGGGACCGGCGGCCGAGTCCGCGATCGCGTACGCTGACCTTCTGGCCGGGCGCGTCGCGCCCGTGCCGGTCCGGCTGGGCGACGAGCGGCTGACCACGGTCACCGCATCCCGCATCCTCTCCCAGCGCGGGGTCAAGGGCCGCAAGCAACGCGCGGTGGTCGATCAGGCCGCCGCCGTGGAGATCCTGCAGGCCTGGATCGACGCCGCAGCTGCGCACCGCGCCCGGGAGGGAGACCGATGAACGAGCAGCCACCTGAGTCCTCACGCGGGCGCAGGCGACTCCGCGAGCCGGGACCGGCCACACCGCCGCCGTCCCGGCCCGCACCGCGTCGTGCGGACCCGCACGACCCCCACGCCAGTGGGTACCAGGAGCTTCCGCAGCCTTCGCGCCGCGGTGGCTCCCAAAACAGTGGCTCCCAGGAGCTGCCCCAGCCGTCCCGCCGGGCGCGGCCCGAACCGGGCCACGACCCGCGCCGCGACGCGCAGGCCGGCCGTCGTCGCCGCCTCGAGCCGCCGGGCACGCTGCCCCCGGCCGACGAAGACTTCGACCCCCGCGACGCCGAGCGGTCGGCCCCGGTCCGGGCCCGCCACGGCCTCGACGACGGTGCCGACGCCCAGCCCCCGCGCCGCCGCCGCACGGACCCCGGCGAGCCCGCCGAACCCCGGCGCCGCCGCCCGGCTCCGCCCCCGGCCGCGGAGGAGGCGGCCCCGCGCCGCCGCCGTCCCGCGCCGGTCCCCGAGGAGCCGAGCCGTCGCCGGCCGTCCCCCGAAGAGCTGGCCGAGGCCGAAGCCGCGCGCAGGCACCAGGCCATGCTCGACCTGGAAGAGGCCGCCGAGGCCCAGGCCGCGCGGCTGCGCGGCGCGCCGGACGAAGGACAGGCCCCGCGCCGCCCCCGGGGCGCCTCGGACGAGGTGGCCGACCTGGCCCGCTTCCGGGCCGCCTCCGAAGGCGCCGAGCCGCCGTCCGGCCGGCGTCGCGCCGCTCCCGACCCGGTCGAAGCCGCCGAGCCGCGGCGGCGCCGGGCGCCCGATCCCGACGAGACCGGCGATTCGCGCCGGCGTCGCGCGGTGCTCGACCCGGACGCGGCCGACCCGCGTCGGGCGACCCCGGACTCCCCGCGGCGGCCCGTCCAGCCGGGTGACCGCTCTGTCGGCGTGCCCGAAAGCGGCCTGGAGCCGCCCCGGCGTCGTCGCCCGCCGCCCCCGCCGGTGCGCGAGGAACCGGTCACCGACATCATCCCCGCGCAGACCGCTCCGCCGCCTCCGGCCGAGCCGGCGCACGAGGAGCCCGAGGAGTTCTTCGCCGAGGACGACGAGTACGCGCAGTACGACGAGGACTACGACGAGTACGACGAGGGCGAGTACGAGGACTACGACGACGCCGAGTACGAAGACGACTACGAGGACGAACCGGCCAAGCCGCGCAAGAAGAAGGGCAAGCGCGCCCTCGGCTGGGTCGCCGCGCTCGTGGTGATCGTGCTGCTCGCGGGCGGCGCCTACTACGGCTTCAACAAGATCTTCGGCTACGAGGACTTCGAGGGCTCCGGCGACGGGGACGTCCTGTTCCAGGTCGACGACGGCGACTCGACGTCGGCGATCGGCGCGAAGCTCGCCACGGCGGGCGTGGTCGCCAGCGGCAAGGCGTTCGTCAAGGCCGGCGAGGACAACCCGAAGCTGTCGCGGATCCAGCACGGCTTCTACGTGATGAAGTCGCACATGTCCGGGGCCAGCGCGGTCGACCGGATCCTCGACACCGGCTCGCGGGTCGGCCAGCTGGAGATCCGGCCGTACACGCAGTTCGACGACATCACCCAGCCCGACGGCAAGGTGACGCCCGGCGTGTACAGCCTGATGGCGAAGGCGTCGTGCGCGCAGATCGACGGCAAGAGCACCTGCGTCACGGCCGACGCCCTGCGCAAGTTCGTCGACGGCGCCGACCTCAAGACGCTCGGGGTGCCGGACTGGGCGATCGAGCCCGCGAACAAGGCCGACCGCAAGGACCGCAGGCTCGAGGGCCTGATCGCGCCGGGCCTCTACGACGTCCGGCCCGGGGCGACTCCGCAGGAGATCGTCGGGCAGCTGGTGCGCTCCTCGACCGAGGCGATCCAGAGCGCCGGGCTGAGCCCGCAGTCGACCGGCCCGGGGATGACGCCGTACCAGACGCTGATCATCGCCTCGATCATCGAACGCGAGGCTGTGAAGGCCGACTTCGGCAAGCTCTCGCGGGTGATCTACAACCGGCTCGGGATCAACATGCGGCTGCAGATGGACTCCACGGTCAACTACATCCTGGACCGCCCGACGCTGCTGACCGACGAGGCCGACCGCGTGAAGTCCGGGGCGTACAACACCTACAAGATCAACGGACTGCCGCCGACGCCGATCTCGGTGCCGAGCCCCGAAGCCGTCCAGGCGGCGGTGCACCCGGTGGCGGGGGACTGGGTCTACTTCGTCAAGTGCGAGAAGAACGGCCTGTCCTGTTTCGCGGTCACCAACGACGAGCACAACAAGAACCGGGATCTGGCCAGGGATCGCGGTGTCATCTGAGCCGCGCCGGGCGGCTGTCCTGGGCAAGCCGGTGGCCCATTCGCTGTCGCCGGTGCTGCACGGCGCCGCGTTCGCCGCGCTCGGCCTGACCGGCTGGACGTACGAGCGCATCGAGACGGGCGCCGAGGAGCTCCCCGGCCTGGTCGCCGGCCTCGGCCCCGAGTGGGCCGGGCTCTCGGTCACCATGCCGGGCAAGCGCGCGGCGCTGGACCACGCCGACGAGGTGACGCCGCGCGCGGCCGCCGTCGGCGCGGCCAACACCCTGGTCCGCACGGCGAAGGGCTGGCTCGCGGACTGCACCGACGTCGACGGCGTCACCGGGGCACTGCGGGCCGCGGGCGGCTACGAGCCGTCGCCCGGGGACACCGGCGTCGTCCTCGGCGCGGGCGGCACGGCGGCCGCGGCGGTCGTCGGGCTCGCGGCGCTGGGCGTGCGGCAGGTGCGCCTGGTCGTGCGGGATCCCGCGCGGGCCGGCGAAACCCTCGACGCGGCGAAGCGGGCTTCGCTCGATGTCGACGTGCTTCGCTGGTCCGAGACGGACTTCGCGGCCCTGGGGTCCGCGGCGGTGCTGGTGAACACCGTGCCGCCGGACGCGGTCGCGTCCCTGGCGGACGACCTCGCGGCGGTCGAGCACGTCCTCGACGTCATCTACCACCCGTGGCCGACGCCGCTCGCCGAAGCCGTCGCCGCCCGCGGGGGACGGCTCGCGACCGGGCTGGACATGCTGCTGCACCAGGCGTTCGGCCAGGCCGAGCACTTCACCGGCCGCCCGGCCCCGCGCGCGGCGATGCGCGACGCCCTGCGCGAAGCCACCGGGAACCTGCTGCCGCTGCCGATCTCGTAAATCCGCTTGCGCGGGTTGATAATCTGGTCGACTGCCTTGAAGAAGGGGGTCTACCGGAATGACCAGCCAAGAAGCGTTGAGCGAGGACGAGATCGAGTCGGGTTGGGTCGGCGGCGAGGCGCCGCAGCTCAACACCACGGTCACCCTCGTCGACTATGACCCGGAGTGGCCGGCGCGGTTCGGGCGTGAGGCCGCGCGGATCCGGGGCGCGCTGGGGGAGCGGGTGCTCGTCCTCGAGCACGTCGGCTCGACGTCGGTGCCGGGCCTGTGCGCCAAGCCCTGCGTCGACATCCTGTTGGAGGTGCCGGACTCCGACGATGAGGACGCCTACCTGCCGGCGCTGGAGGCCGCGGGCTACCGGCTCGTGATCCGCGAGCCGGACTGGGAGAAGCACCGCTGCTTCAAGGGCCCGGACACGAACATCAACCTGCACGTCTACTCGCCGGGCAACGGCCAGACGCCGCGCTACCGGCTCTTCCGCGACCGCCTGCGGTCGCACCCGGAGGAGCTGGAGCTCTACGCGACGACGAAGCGTGAGCTGGGTGCGAAGGAGTGGAAGTACGTCCAGCAGTACGCCGACGCCAAGACGGCGGTGGTCGAGGAGATCCTCGCCCGCGCGCGGGCCGAGCAGTACGACGGCTACAGCGAGGCCTACGCGTCGCACGCGGAGAAGTCCGTCACCAACGCCCTCTACGACCGGCCGGCGATCGTGGACCTGGCCGGCGACGTCGCCGGTCTGAGCGTCCTCGACGTCGGCTGCGCGGCCGGGCACCTCAGCGCGTTGCTGGCCGAGCGGGGCGCGGACGTCCTCGGCGTCGACGCCAGCGCGGGCATGGTCGAGGTCGCCCGCCGGAAGTTCGGCGGCGTCGCCCGCTTCGAGGTCGTGGACGTCAGCGGGCCGCTGCCGCTGCCGGACGGCTCGATCGACGTCGTCACGGCGTCGCTCGTGCTGCACTACCTGAAGGACTGGGGCGCCACCCTGGCCGAGTTCCGCCGGGTCCTCAAGCCGGGCGGGGCGCTCGTGTTCTCGGTGCACCACCCGGGCGAGGACTGGCACTGGTTCGACAAGGACGACTACTTCCAGCTCGAGCTGCTCGAAGACGACTTCGGCCTCGACGGGAAGCCGCACCCGGTCCGGTTCTACCGGCGCCCGCTGAGCTGGACGTTCCAGGCGGTGCGCGACGCCGGGTTCGCCGTCGACCGGCTGGTGGAGCCGATGCCGGTCCCGGCGGCGGACGAGGCCGACCCGAAGTGGGCGGAGAAGCTGCGGACGCAGCCTCGGTTCCTCTACTTCCGGGCGGTCAGTCCTTCTTAGCCAGGTCCTGGATGAGGTCGACGATCTCCCGGCTGACCGGGCGGAACACCCGCAGCCGGGAGAGCGCGGCCAGCCGGGCGATCAGCGGGACGCTGCGCTCCACCAGCATCCGGCTGCGCTTCTGGCCGGCCGAGCGGTCGTGGACCCAGAACAGCACCACGCCCATCTGGTAGAGCCAGAGCAGCTCGGGCAGCTGGCCGCGCAGCTCCGGGTCGAGCTTGACGTCGGAGCCGTCGACGACCTCGCGCATGAGGCCGATCGACGCTTCGCGGGCGGCCGAGGAGTCGTCGCTGAACGGGCTCAGCGGCGACTCCGGGTCGGCCGCGTTGACGAAGAACTGCGTGCCGAAGCGCTGGTAGGGCTCGGCGATGTCCAGCCAGCACAGCAGCACGGTCTTCAGGCGGGCGGCGAAGGCGGTCTCGCCGCCGATCCGGGCGCGGGCCTCGTCGAGGTGCTGCTTCGCGATCTCGTCGTAGAAGCCCTGGATCAGCTGTTCCTTCGACGAGAAGTAGTAGTAGGCGTTCCCGACGGAGACACCCGCCCCGGCGGCGATCGCCCGCATCGTCGTGCGGTCGTAGCCGTTCTCGGTGAACAGCCGCATCGCGGTCGTGACGATCAGGGACCGCGTTTCCTCGCTCTTGGCCACGTGCGGCACGTTAGCGCCGGGCACGTCAGGGCGCGGGGAAGGGCGGGGCCTGCGGCATGCCGTAGGGCAGTGGCGCCGGCTGCGGTGCCTGCTTGGCGGCCAGGTGGTGGCGCCGGATGCCGTTGAAGACCAGCACGTTCGTCAGGTGCATCACGCCGAGGATCAGCGCGACCACGCCGACCTTCACCGAGAGCAGCTCGAACACCTCGCGCGCGGTGGGCACCTCGGCGTGGCTGGTCAGGAAGAGCGTCACGAACCCGAGGCTGACCAGGTAGAAGCCGACGACCAGCAGCTGGTTGACGGCGTTGGCCAGGCCGGGGCTGTCGGCGAAGACCTCGGTGAGGAAGGTGCGGCCGTGCCGGCTCAGCGTCCGGGCCACGAGCACCGTCAACGGGATGCTGATCAGCAGGTAGAGGGCGTACGCCAGCACTATGCGGTCCATGGTTCCTCCTTGTTTTGAACGTGTTCAAGAAGGACGGTAGCGCTCTTTTTGAACGTGTTCAAGAGGGTAGGGTCACACCGACTGGGAGGTATCACCGTGAAACGCATCGCCGCCGGGTTGACGGCCGCCGCGCTCGTCGCGCTCTTCGTGCCCGCCACCGCTTCCGCGAGCTTCGGGACCAATGTGCGCTTCGCGACCTTCAACGCCTCGCTGAACCGGGCGGCCGCCGGGCAGCTGGTGACCGACCTCTCGACGCCGGGCAACGCCCAGGCGCAGAAGGTCGCCGAGGTCGTGCAGCGCAACCGCGCCGACGTCCAGCTGATCAACGAGTTCGACTACGTGCCCGGCAACCGGGCCGCGGACCTGTTCCGGAAGAACTACCTGGCGGTGGGGCAGAACGGCGCGAAGCCGATCGACTACCCGTACGCCTACACCGCGCCGGTCAACACGGGCGTGCCGACGGGCTTCGACCTCGACCGCGACGGCACGATCGGCCTCGGCAACGACGCCCAGGGCTTCGGCACGTTCGAAGGCCAGTACGGGCTGCTCGTGCTGTCGAAGTACCCGATCGACCTGGCGCACGTGCGAACGTTCCAGAAGTTCCTGTGGAAGGACATGCCGGGCGCGCTGCTGCCGGACGACCCGGCCACGCCGGCGCCGCACGACTGGTACAGCCCCGCGGAGCTGAACGTGCTGCGGCTGTCGTCGAAGTCGCACTGGGACCTGCCGCTGAAGATCGGCCGCTCGACGGTGCACTTCCTCGTCTCGCACCCGACGCCGCCGAGCTTCGACGGGCCGGAGGACCGCAACGGCACCCGCAACAACGACGAGATCCGCTTCTGGGCCGACTACGTGACGCCGGGGAAGGGCGGCTACATCCACGACGACCGCGGTCACCGCGGCGGTCTGGGCGCTTCTGAGCGTTTCGTGGTGGCGGGCGACAACAACTCGGACCCGCTCGACGGCGACAGCGTCCCGGGCGCGATCGAGCAGCTGCTGAACGCGCGGCGCGTCATCCAGACGCACCCGGGCAGCCGCGGCGCGGTGCTGGCGGCGCAGACCCAGGGCGGCGCGAACGTCGGCCAGCAGAGCGACCCGTTCTACGACACGGGCGACTTCAACGACGTCGCGCCGGGCAACCTGCGGACGGACTACGTGCTGCCGTCGAAGGGGCTGGTGCCGTGGCACGCGGAGGTGTTCTGGCCGGTCCCGTCCGATGCGCTGGCCCGGCTGAACGACGCCTCCGACCACCACCTGGTCCGCGTGGACGTGTTCGTGCCACTACGGTGAGATCATGCGGATCGCGATTCTCGACGACTACCAGGACGTCGCCCTGACCTTCGGTGACTGGGACTCGCTCAAGGCGGACATCACCGTCTTCACCGAGCCCCTCACCGACGTCGTGGCGCAGCTCCAGGGCTTCGACGCGATCGTCGCGATGCGGGAGCGCACCCGCTTCCCGGCCGAGGTGCTCGACCGGCTGCCGGACCTGAAGCTGCTGGTCAGCACCGGTCCGCGCAACGCCGCCATCGACGTCCCGGCCGCAAAGCGCAACGGCGTGGTCGTCTCCCGGACCGGGTACCTCGGGCAGCCGACCGCCGAGCACACCTGGGCGCTGATCCTCGCCGCGTCACGGAACCTGCCGCAGGAGTTCCGGAACATGCGCGAAGGCGGCTGGCAGACGACCGTCGGCACCATGCTGCACGGCAAGACGCTGGGCCTGCTCGGCCTCGGCCGGCTCGGGGCGGGCGCGGCGAAGATCGGGCAGGTCTTCGGGATGGAGACCATCGCCTGGAGCCAGAACCTGACCCAGGAGAAGGCCGATCCGCACGGCGTCACCGCGGTGTCCAAAGAGGAGCTGTTCGCGCGTTCGGACGTGCTCTCGATCCACCTCGTGCTCAGCAAGCGCACCCGCGGCCTGGTCGGCGCGGCCGAGCTCGCCGCGATGAAGCCGAGCGCGTTGCTGGTGAACACCTCGCGCGGCCCGATCGTCGACGAGGCCGCGCTGGTGGACGCGTTGCGGCGCAAGGAGATCCGGGCGGCCGCGCTGGACGTCTACGACACCGAGCCGTTCCCGGCCGACCATCCACTGAGGACGATGGACAACGCGGTGCTGACGCCGCACCTCGGGTTCGTCGCCCGCGAGACCTACGAGATCTTCTACGGCGACGCCGTCGAGGACATCGCGGCGTTCCGGGCGGGGGAGCCGATCCGGCTCATGGAGTGAGGCGTGCGGCCCGCCGGGGCCCGAGGTCCCCGCACCGGCCCGGCGGCGGGCCCGCACGAGAACCATGACACCACCCGCACATCACGGTGGGCAGGGTCCAAAGACCCTGCCGCCGTCGGCCGTTCGGCTGAACAGCGGGTCCCGGCGGGTCGTGAGTGAGAAACAGTGTTCTAACCCTGTTTCTCACTCACGAGAACGGCACCGCGTCCGGCGCGCAGGTCGTGCCCTCGGCCGGGGCGCTCAGGTCGGTCAGGTACTTCACCACGGCCGCCGAGGCGCACGCGCTCGGGGCGTCCAGTGACGTGTGGCCGTACCCGTCGACGACCAGCACCCGGCCGTCGCCCAGTTCGGCCGCCGTCGCCTGGGCGTTGTGCAGCGGCGTCGCCGGGTCGAAGCGGTTGTTCAGCACCAGCACCGGGTTCTTCCGCGGCCGGTTCCACGGCCCGGTGTAGCGATCGGGGTCGTGCGCGGGCCAGCCGACGCACTGGGCCATCGAAAACACCGAGCCCAGCCCGAAATACGGCTGACGCGCGCTTTCCCGGGGCGCCAGTGCCGCGTAATCCGCCGCCGAGGACGGGTTGTCGCTGTCGACGCACTGGACGGCCAGGAACCCGGGGGAGTGCGCCGGCACGTACGGGTCGAGCACCGGCGCGGCCGGACCGGAGCCCACCGGCATCGCGGCCAGGGTCTGCGCGAGCCGCTTCCACCGGCCCGACTGGTACAGCGCGCTGTCCACGGTCCTCATCAGCGAGCCGACGCCCGGGCCGCGCGACGCCCGCGCGAAGACCCCGGCGAACTTCGCCTTCGGGTCGCCGCCGGAAAACGCGCACTTCGGCCCGGCCGCGGCGCACACCGCGAAGAACTGGTCCAGCTCCTGCTGCTGCGCCCCGGCGACGTCGGCGCGGACGTCGACCGGCTGCTTCTCCTGGCCGGGCTTGCCGGTGGCGTTCGCGACCAGGTCGAGCGTGCCGTCGAGGGTCATCGCGCGGACCTTGTCCGGGAACAGGTTCGCGTACGTGCCGCCCAGGTAGGTGCCGTAGGAGTAGCCGTAGAAGTTCAGCGTGGGGTCGCCGACGGCCTGGCGCAGCAGGTCCAGGTCGCGTGCCACGTTCGCCGTCGACAGGTGGCTCAGCAGCGCACCCGACCCGGCCGCGCACGCCTTGCCCGGGGCCGCGCTCGCCGCGAAGAACGCGTCCGGCTGCCGCAGCGGCGAACCCGGCCCCGGCGCGTGGTCGGCGCCGGGACAGCTGATCGGCGCGGACCCGCCGATCCCGCGCGGGTCGAAGCTCACCAGGTCGAAGCGGGCGCGCAGCTCGTCGGGATAGCGGTCGGCGAACCGCGTCAGCTCGCCGACGCCGTCCGTGCCCGGGCCGCCGAAGTTGAAGAACAGCGAGCCGAGCCGCCGGCCGGGGTCGCTCGCCGGCAGCCGGATCACCGAGAGCGTGATGGCGGTGCCCTT
This sequence comes from Amycolatopsis sp. NPDC114505, assembly GCF_055633615.1. Taxonomy (NCBI): domain Bacteria; kingdom Bacillati; phylum Actinomycetota; class Actinomycetes; order Pseudonocardiales; family Pseudonocardiaceae; genus Amycolatopsis; species Amycolatopsis sp. NPDC114505. The sequence goes on from NZ_JBVKDV010000002.1 coordinate 607,311, forward strand.
CGGCTCGCGGTAGCTCAGCGGGACGGACGCGGCCGCGCACTGGAACTTCCCGTGACACGGCGTCCAGCTCAGCGCCGGCACGGCGGCACCGTTCGTGCCCAGCGCGGGCGGGGCCGGCGGGCTTTCGGACCGCGTCGCCGGGGGAGGGGTGGCGGCCTCGGGCGCGCTGCAGGCGGCGAGCAGGAGCAGCAGCGCGGCGAGCAGGGCCTTCACGCGCTCAATTCCGCCAGGACGGCGTCGGTGTAGCGCGGCCACACCTCGGCGGCCCACGGGCCGAACGCGCGGTCGGTCAGCGCGACGCAGGCCGCGCCCGCGTCCGGGTCGACCCAGAGGAACGTGCCGGACTGGCCGAAGTGCCCGAAGGTGCGCGGCGAGCTGGCCGAGCCGGTCCAGTGCGGGCTCTTGTGGTCGCGGATCTCGAAGCCGAGGCCCCAGTCGTTGGGCTTCTGGTGCCCGAACCCGGGCAGCACGCCGGACAGGCCGGGGAAGACGACGTTCGTGGCCTCGGCCACGGTCGCGGGGTCGAGCAGCTTGGGGGCCTGCAGCTCGGCGGCGAAGGCCACCAGGTCGTCCACAGTGGACTCCGCGCCGGAGGCGGGCGAACCCGTCAAGGTGGTCGAAGTCATGCCGAGCGGGGCGAACAGCGCTTCGGCCTGGTACTGGGCGAAGGGGATGCCGGAGTGCTCGGCCAGCGCGTCGGCCAGCTGCTCGAACCCGGCGTTGGAGTAGAGCCGCCGCGTGCCGGGCGCGGCCATGGCCTTGTGCGCGTCGAAGGCGAGGCCCGAGGTGTGGGCGAGCAGGTGCCGCACGGTCGAGCCCTCGGGGCCGGCCGGCGTGTCCAGCTCGACGACGCCCTCTTCGACCGCGATGAGCGCGGCGTAGGCGGTCAGCGGCTTGCTGACCGAGGCCAGCCGGAACGTCCGCGCGGTGTCGCCGTGGCGGCCCACGACAGTCCCGCCGGCGGACACCACGGCCGTCGCGGCGTTGTCCACCGGCCACTCGTCGATCAGGCGCACGCTCTCCATGCGTCCACCCTACGAAACGCCACGAAGGCCTCCGCACCGGTGTCGGGGACCGGTGCGAAGGCCTTCGCGTGGTGTTACTCAGGCGTCGAGGTCGGTGGCGACCAGCTGGGCGACCGCTTCCACGGCCTCCTCGGCGCCTTCGCCCTCGGCGCTGATGACGACCTCGTCGCCGTACCCGGCGGCGAGGGTCATCAGGTTGAGCACGCTGCCGGCGGCCACCGGGCTCCCGCCGGCCTTGGCGATCTGCACCGCGACGGGTTGCGCCGCGGCCGCCTTCGCCACCAGCGCGGCCGGCCTGGCGTGCAGGCCCACCTTGCTCGCCACGGCGACGCGTTTCTCCGGCATGTTCTCGTCCTCTTCCTGAAGGGGTTCTACGTCGGTCGGGATGTTACGCGGCGGCCGTGCGGTCGAGGTCGGCCTCGATCGAGTCGTCCTCACGGCCCGGCGTGCGCAGGTTCCACTTGGTGATCGCGAAGCGGAACACGAAGTAGTAGATCACCGCGTAGACGAGGCCGATCGGGATCAGCAGCCACGGCTTCTGCGCGGCCGGGGCCCCGAAGTTGAGCAGGTAGTCGATCGCGCCGGCCGAGAAGTTGAAGCTCTGGTGGATGCCCAGCGCGTTGCAGATCGCCAGCGAGGTGCCGGTCATGATCGCGTGGAAGAGGTACAGCGGCCACGCGACGAACATGAACGAGAACTCGATCGGCTCGGTGACACCGGTCAGGAACGAGGTCAGCGCGCCGGCGATCATCACACCGCCGACGACCTTCTTCTGCGCCGGGCGGGCCGTCTGCCAGATGGCGAGGGCGGCCGCGGGGAGCGCGAACATGAAGATCGGGAAGAAGCCGGTGGTGAACGCACCCGCCGACAGCTTGCCCGCGACGAAGTTGTTGATGTCACCGCCGTCGAAGATGAACCAGACCGGGACGTTCAGCAGCTGGTGCAGACCGACCGGGATGAGCAGGCGGTTCAGTGCGCCGTAGATGCCGCCACCGACGATCGGGGACGAGGTGACCGCGTCACCGGCGGCCTGGATGCCCTGGTCGACCCAGTGGAAGACGAGGCCGAAGATCACGCCGAGGATCACCATGACGAGCGCGGTGATGATCGGGACGAACCGGCGGCCACCGAAGAACGCCAGGTAGGCGGGCAGCTTGATGCGATGGTACTTCTGCCACAGCAACGCGGCCACGATGCCGACCACGACACCCGCGAGCACGGAGTACGGCCACTTGATCGGCGCGAGCTCGGTCGCGCCCGCCTTGTAGCCGGGCAGGTCGGTCAGCGGAGCGAACACCTGGATGACGGCACTGAAGACGAAGAAGCCGACGACCGCCGCGACGGCGGTCGAGCCGTCGCCCTTCTTGGCGAAGCCGACCGCGATGCCGACCGCGAACAGCAGCGGCAGCCAGTTGAACAGCGTGCCGCCCGCGGCGCCCAGCACCGAGGCGACCTTGTTCCAGCCGAGGCCGTCCTTGCCGAGCATGTCGTCCTGTCCGAACCGCAACAGGATGCCCGCCGCCGGGAGCACGGCGATGGGGAGCATGAGGCTACGGCCGAAGCGCTGAAGACCGGCGAGACCGCTGCCGCTCTTCTTCGCCCCCTCCGCGGTGGTGGAGCTCATCTGGATCCTCCATAGTGGGGTGGTTGACCGGGTTCCGGGGTGTTCCGGTCCAACTGCATGGTCACCTGGTAATGATCTCCCCGGTACCAGGACGTGATGTCTTCGATCGGGTCGCCGTTGGCGCTGGAGACCCGGCGGAACACGAGCAGGGGACTGCCGGCACGCATGCCGAGCAGCCGGGCCGTCTCGCGGTCCGCGCCTTCGGCCCAGACCGTCTGCCACGCCTGGTCGGGACGCACGTCGTACGTCTCGGCCAGCTGCGCGTAGATGGACTGGGTCAGGTCGAGCTCGAGCAGGCCGGGAGCCCGGCCCGCGTGGTACCAGCCGCGTTCGACGGCCAGGGGCACGCCGTCGGCGTGGCGCAACCGCACGAGGTGGTGTGCGGGGGTGCCCTCGGACAGCCCGAGGGCGTGCGCCGAGGCGGTCGGCGGGACCTCGGTGGCCGCCGAGACCACCTCGGTCGTCGGCGTCAGCCCCCGCCTCCGCATGTCGTCGGTGAACGACATGAGGTAGAGCTGCAGCTCCATCCGCCGGGCCGCGGTGAACGTGCCCTTGCCGCGGACGCGGGCGAGCAGACCTTCCTCGACGAGCTTGCCGATCGCCGATCTGACCGTGAGCCGCGACACGCCGTAGCGCTGGGCCAACTCACGTTCCGACGGGATCGGCGCACCCGGCGGGAGTTCCCGTTCCACCGTGCGGCGGAGGATCTCCCGCAGCTGGGCGTGCTTGGGCGTGGGCCCGTTGACGACCCGGTCGGGTGGCGGGACGTGCGCTGCCGCGCTCATCGGCGTCACCCTCCTCGTTCTCGCGTCACCGGGGGACCGGTGCTCGCGTCCGGCCCGGAACATTGGTACGTTCCGGTCTAGACCAATGATCTGATGGGGCAGGATGCTCCGCCGCGCGGACGGGTGTCAACCACCGTTATCCGTTCGTGGCCCGCGGCGGGGTGCATGCCGACGAACGGCGTAGTACAGGTGGACACGCGGTGCGCGTCAGGTTGGGAACAAACAGTGATCAAGGAGACCGCGATGGCGGATGACAGGCCCGAAAAGATCCTCGCCGCACTCGGCGGCACGGAGAACCTCACCGAGATCGAGGGCTGCATCACGCGGCTGCGCTGCGAGGTCGAGGACATGAGCCTCGTCGACGAAGCGGCGCTGAAGAAGGCCGGTGCGATGGGCGTGGTCAAGATGGGGTCGTCGGCGCTGCAGGTGATCGTCGGGCCGGAGGCGGACACGATCGCCAGCGACATCGAGGACCTGCTGTGAGCCTGGAGATCCTCAGTCCGGTCGCCGGGCGGGTGGTGCCGATCACCGAGGTCCCCGACCCGGTGTTCGCCGAGGCCATGGTGGGTCCGGGCGTCGCGGTGCAGCCGTCGGGCGGCCGGACGGACGCGGTCGCGCCGGTCGACGGCACGGTCGCGACGCTGCACCCGCATGCCTACGTCGTCGCGACCGAGGACGGCAAGGCCGTGCTGGTGCACCTGGGCATCGACACGGTCAAGGAGAAGGGTGAGGGCTTCACACTGCACGTCGTCAAGGGCGAGCAGGTGCGGGCCGGCCAGCCGATCGTCAGCTGGGACCCGGAGGCGGTGACCGCGGCGGGCTACTCGGCGATCGTCCCGGTGGTCGCGCTGGACGCCTCGGCAGACGTGCTGTCCGGTTTGGACGCCGAGCGGGACGTCGCCGCCGGCGAGAAGCTCTTCGGCTGGGACGCCTGAGGTCTTCCTGTCACACGAAGGGCCCTTGGGGACGACTGTCCACAAGGGCCCTTCGCGTGTTCCCGGCCCGTCAGCCGGTCACGACCTTGCCGTTTTCGACCTTGACCGGCACCGACGGCAGCGGCTTGTTCGCCGGGCCCTGCTTGACCTCCCCGGTGAGCGCGTTGAAGACCGAGCCGTGGCACGGGCAGACGAGGTCGGCGCCCTTCGGGGCGACCGTGCAGCCCTGGTGGGTGCAGATCGCGCTGAACGCGGCGCAGGCGGATTCGGACGTCCGGGCGACGATCACGTCGGAACCGTCCGGCGCCTTCGCGGCCTTCGCCTCCCCGACCGGGACGTCGGCGAGGGCGACCAGCGGCGTGCCGGCGGCGATCGGTGCCTGCGCGGTGCCCGACTTGGCGTCGTCCGAGGAACCGCAGGCGGTGAGCGCGACGGCGCCGACGGCGACACCGGCGACGGCGGCACCGGTGGTGAGGACGGTGCGGCGGGAGTGGGTTTCGGCAGTCATGCCCCTCTAAACGAGATCGACACCGCATCGGTTCAATTCGCGGTGAACCGGATCGGCCCCTGTTCCGTGTATGTAGCCGAGTGGGTGTGGAGTGGAGGATCGATCATGGTGAGTTGGGTTCTGCGCATCGTCGTGGCGGCCGCGCTGCTGGGTTCGGCGGGCGTGCACTACTTCCTGTGGACCGAGGACTACCCGGGCATCGTCGGGCCGTTGTTCCTGCTCGACGCGATCGGCGGCCTGGTCCTCGCGATCGCGGTGCTGGCCTGGCGGCACTGGCTGCCGGCGCTGGGCGCGGTCGGGTTCGGCGTGCTGACGCTCGGCGCGTACGTGCTGGCCGCGACCGTCGGGTTCGCCGGGAACCACGACCAGTTCAACAGCCAGCCGGAGTACTGGGGCGTCATCACCGAGGCGGTCTGCATCGTCGGCGGCCTGGCCCTGATGTTCGTGAAGGACCGGCGCCGAGTCGCGGCCTGAGTTCGTGGGGGAAGTCGCCGAAGACGCGCTGATGCGCGCCTTGCACGAGGAACACGCGGGCGCGCTGTGGTCGTACGCGCTCCACCTGACCTCCGGCGACCGGATCCGGGCCGAGGACGTCGTCCAGGAGACGCTGCTGCGGGCCTGGCGGTCGACGGCGGTGCTGGACCAGTCGCAGGGTTCGGCGCGGGCGTGGCTGTTCACGGTGGCGCGGCGCATCGCGATCGACGGCTGGCGCTCGGCGTCGGCCCGGTCGGAGGTGATGACCGACCGGCCACCGGAGCGGGCGGTCGGCGACGGGACCGACCGCGCGGTGCAGGGCTGGCTGGTCGCCGAGGCGCTGGCCGAGCTGTCGGAACGGCACCGCGAGGTGCTCGTGCTGTGTTACTTCCAGGGCTATTCCGTAGCGGACGCGGCCACCACGCTGGGTGTGGCCGAGGGGACGGTCAAGTCCCGCACGCACTACGCGTTGCGCGCGCTGCGCCTGGTGCTCGAGGAGAGGGGGGTGACCCAGTGAGCGAGGACCCGTTCGCGACGTTCGACGCGGCCTACGTGCTCGGGGCGCTTTCCCCCGAGGACCGCCAGCGCTTCGAGCAGCACCTGCGGACGTGCGACCGGTGCGCGTCCTCGGTCCGCGACCTGGCGGGGCTGCCGGGTCTGCTGGCCAGGGTGGACGCGCCGGCGCCGGCCTTGCTGCCGGACGCGGGCCCGCCCCCGCCGGACCTGCTGCCGGCGGTGCTGCGCCGCGTCCGCCGGGGCCGCCGGATCCGGCTGGCGGTGACGTCGGTGTCGGCCGCGCTGGCGGTGTCGTCGTGCGTGGCGCTGGCGGTGGTGGCCTCAGTGCCTTCGCCCGCGCCACCGCCTTACTCCGCGATGACGGCGCTGGGCGAGTTCCCGGTCCGCGCCGACGCCAGCCTGGCGGCCTTCGACTGGGGAACCCAGGTCGACATGTCGTGCAGCTACACGGGCGAGCGCAGCAGCGGCGAGTACATCCTGGTGGCGATCTCCCGCTCGGGGGCCGAGACCCAGCTGGCGACGTGGAAGGCGGTTCCGGACAACACGGCCCGCATCGTGATCGGCACGGCCCTGAAGCGCACCGACCTGGCGGCGCTGGAGGTACGCGGAGGCAGCGGCCGAGCCCTCCTCCGGCTGACCCTCTGACGGGACTCTCTGACGGGACTTCGCGAAGGGGTGGTGGCTCGTCCGGGCCGCAGGGGGTCCCGGACGAGCCACCTGACTTCCCTCCCCCGCCCGCCCCGCGACTCGCCCGCTCCCGCCCCTCCCGCTTCGCTACACGACCCCGCCCCGCCCGCCAGCCCCGGCTTGGCCACGCGCCCCGACTCCCGGCACACGCCCGGCCCCAGGCGCGCGAACCGACCTCCAGTCACGCGTGTCGACCCTGCAATCACGCGTGTCGCCCCTCTGATCACGCGTGTCGACTGTCCAAGCACGCGAGTCGTCCGCCCAGGTACGCGTGTCGTCCATCTGGGTACGCGTGTCGTCTGCCCAGGCACGCGTGTCGTCCGCCTAGGCACGCGATTTGTCCGCCCAAGGACGTGAGCCGACCGCCCCGGCACGTGAGCCGACCCTCCGATCACGCGAGCCGCGCCTCCACCCACCCGAACCCGCCCTCGCGGCACGCGTCCCCAGGCCCCAAAACACGCGCTCCCGAGCCCCCAGCCGTCCCCCACAGGAGTGAAACCCGGCCCGGAACGTAGCGAACGGACCGTTCGCGACGCCCGCCATTTGCCCAGCTCAACCCGCCCGCCGCACCCTGGACCCATGCCCCCGACGATCTTCGTCCTCACCACCGCGGCGGCCGCCGGAGCCGTCACCGCGCCACCGGCCGCGCGGCTGCTCCGTCGCGCCACCGCCCCCATCCCGATGCCCCTCGCCGCCGTCCTGGCCGCCGCGGGTGCCGCCGTCGTCGCCGCGTGCTGGCGAGCCGGCGGCTGGCCCGTCTGGTGGCTGCCCGTCCCGCTGGTGCTCACCGTCGTCGCCGTTCCGCTCGCCCTCGCCGACCTGCGGCACCTCCGGCTGCCGGACGTGCTCACCCTGCCCGCGTACCCCCTCTTCGGCGCCGCGATCGGGGCTGCCGCGCTGGGCGGCGGCGGCCCGTCGCTCGCCGTACGAGCGGCCCTCGGCGCGCTCCTGTTCGGCGGCGCCCACGTGGTGGTCCGGAGAGCCGCGCCACCCAGCCTCGGCGCCGGTGACGTGAAGCTTTCCGGCAGTCTCGGCGCGGTGCTGGGCGCGGTCGGCTGGGCCGCCCTCGCCGTCGCGGCCGTGCTGGCGGCGCTCGTCAGCCTGGTCGTCGCGATCGTGCGGAACGGCCGTCGCGTGCCCCACGGTCCCGCCCTCCTCGCCGCCACCTGGCTGTGTGCCCTCTTCCCTGGTGCGCCATGACCGGAACACTCTTCGGGCCCGCCCGGCCCCCGTGACAGGATTGAGCCCATGTTGCGCTGGATCACCGCAGGTGAATCGCACGGACCCGCGCTGGCCGCCGTGCTCGAAGGCATGCCCGCCGGCGTCGGCGTCACCACCGCCGACGTCACCGAGCAGCTCGCCCGGCGCCGCCTCGGCTTCGGGCGCAGCCCGCGGATGGGCTTCGAGACCGACCACATCGACTTCCTCGGCGGCGTCCGCCACGGCCTCACCCAGGGCGGCCCGGTCGCGATCCAGATCGAGAACGCCGAGTGGCCCAAGTGGGAGCAGGTCATGGCGGCCGACCCGGTCGACCCGCAGATCCTCGACGGCCTCGCACGCAACGAACCGCTCACCCGGCCCCGCCCGGGCCACGCCGACCTGCCCGGCATGCAGAAGTACGGCTTCGACGAGGCGCGTCCCGTCCTCGAGCGGGCCAGCGCGCGCGAAACCGCGTCGCGGACCGCGCTCGGCACCGTCGCGCGGAACTTCCTGAAGCAGCTGCTCGGCGTCGAGATCCTCAGCCACGTCGTCTCGATCGGGGAGGCCGACGCTCCCCAGGGGCCCCTCCCGAAGCCGGAGGACCTCGCCGCCATCGACGAGAGCCCGGTGCGCGCCTTCGGCCAGGAGGGCACCGACGCGATGGTCGCCGAGGTCGACGCCGTGCGGAAGGCGGGCGACACCGTCGGCGGCGTGATCGAGGTCATCGCCTACGGCCTCCCGCCGGGCCTCGGCTCCCACGTCCACTGGGACCGCCGGCTCGACGCCCGGCTCGCCGGCGCGCTGATGGGCGTCCAGGCGATGAAGGGCGTCGAGGTCGGTGACGGCTTCACCACCGCCCGCCGCTGGGGCAGCCAGGCGCACGACGAGATCGACCGCGGCACCGGCCCGGTCGGCGTCACCCGCCGGTCCAACCGCGCGGGCGGGCTCGAAGGCGGCATCACCAACGGCGAACCGCTGCGGGTGCGCGTCGCGATGAAGCCGATCTCGACCGTCCCCAAAGCACTGTCCACAGTGGACGTCAAGACCGGCGAACCCGCCGTCGCCATCCACCAGCGGTCCGACGTCTGCGCGGTGCCGCGCGCCGGCGTCGTGCTCGAATCGGTCGTGGCGCTCATCCTCGCCGACGCCGCGCTCGAGAAGTTCGGCGGCGACTCCCTCGTCGAAAGCAAGCGCAACGCCGAGGCGTACCTGAAGGCCCTCGAGGAGCGCTGGTGAGCCCTCGCGCGGTGGTCGTCGGCCCGCCCGGCTCGGGCAAGAGCACGGTCGGCCCGCTGCTGGCGGCCGCGCTCGGCGTCGAGTTCCGCGACAGCGACGACGACATCGTCGCGCTCACCGGGCGCAGCATCTCCGACATCTTCGCGGAAGACGGCGAAGCCGCTTTCCGCGCGCTGGAAGAGGAAGCGGTCGCCACGGGCTTGGCGGAGCACGACGGCGTGCTCTCCCTCGGCGGCGGCGCCCCGCTCACCCCGGGCACCCGGGCGCGGCTGGCCGAGCACACCGTCGTGTTCCTCAACGTCGGCCTCGCCGCCGGGGTGCAGCGCACCGGACTGTCGTCGGCGCGGCCGCTGCTGGCCGGGGTGAACCCCCGCGCCACGTTCAAGAAACTGCTCGACGAGCGGGTGCCCGTCTACCGCGAGGTCGCCACCGTCGAGGTCGTGACCGACGACCGGACGCCCGCCGACATCGTCGCGGGCCTGGCGGCCGAGCTCGCCGTCCCCGCCGAAGCCAAGGAGTGAGTCACCCCGTGTCCGATCCGGTGCGCATCCCCGTCGCCACCGCCCATCCGTACGACGTCGTGGTCGGCCGCGGCCTGCTCGGCGACCTCGCCACGCAGCTGGCCGACGCTTCGAAGATCGCGCTGATCCACCCGCCCACGCTGACCACCACGGCCGAGGCCATCCGCGAGGAGCTGATCGCCGCCGGGCTCGACGCGCACCGCGTCGAGATCCCCGACGCCGAAGACGGCAAGGCGCTCACCGTCGCGAGCTTCTGCTGGGAGGTGCTCGGCCGGATCGGGCTGGACCGCCGCGGTGTCGTGGTCGGCCTGGGCGGCGGCGCCGTCACCGACCTCGCCGGGTTCGTCGCGGGCACGTGGATGCGCGGGGTCCGCCTGGTCAACGTCCCGACGACGCTGCTCGGCATGGTCGACGCCGCGGTCGGCGGCAAGACCGGCATCAACACCGAGGCGGGCAAGAACCTCGTCGGGGTGTTCCACGAGCCGAGCGCGGTGTTCGTCGACCTCGCGACGCTCGAGACGCTGCCGCCGAACGAGCTCGTCGCCGGGATGGCCGAGGTCGTGAAGACGGGCTTCATCGCCGACCCGCGGATCCTCGAGCTGATCGAGGCCGACCCGGCCGCCGCGCTCGACGCGAGCGGCGACGTGCTGGCCGAGCTGGTCCGCCGGTCGATCCAGGTGAAGGCCGACGTCGTGGCCGCCGACCTGCGCGAGTCCGACCTACGGGAGATCCTCAACTACGGCCACACCCTCGGCCACGCCATCGAACGCCGCGAGCGGTACCGGTGGCGTCACGGCGCCGCGGTGAGCGTCGGGCTGGTGTTCGCCGCCGAGCTCGCGCGGCTGGCCGGGCGGCTCGACGACGCCACGGCCGAGCGTCACGCCGCCGTGCTGAAGCTGCTCGGCCTGCCGACGACGTACGACGCCGACGCGCTGCCCCAGCTGCTGGAAACCATGAAGGGCGACAAGAAGACCCGCTCGGGCGTGCTGCGGTTCGTCGTCCTCGACGCCCTCGGCAAGCCGGGCCGGCTCGAGGGCCCGGACCCGTCGCTGCTCGCGGCCGCGTACTCGGCGATCGCCGCCGACGCCCCTTCGAGTGGCGGGAGCATCCTGCTGTGAAGGCGTTCGTGTTCAACGGTCCCAACCTGGGCCGGCTCGGCAAGCGCGAGCCGTCGGTCTACGGCTCGACCACCCACGACGACCTCGCGGCGCTGTGCGTCAAGGCGGGCGAGGAACTGGGCATCGAGGTCGAGGTCCGGCAGACCGACCACGAAGGCGAAATGGTCGGCTGGCTGCACGAAGCCGCCGACGGCGGGAACCCGGTGGTGCTCAACGCCGGAGCGTGGACGCACTATTCGATCGCGGTGCGTGACGCGGCGGCGCAGCTGTCCGCACCGCTGATCGAGCTGCACATCTCGAACGTGCACAAGCGGGAGGCGTTCCGGCACCACAGCGTGCTGTCGGACATCGCGACCGCGGTGATCGCCGGCCTCGGCGTCGACGGCTACCCGCTCGCGCTGCGGTGGCTCGCCGCGCACCCGGCATGACGCTGCCGACGCTGACCACGGCGCGGCTGCGGCTGCGTCAGCTGGTCGAGGCCGACCGCGAAGCCGTCGTGAAGGTGTTCTCCGACCCGGAGATGAGCCGGTTCTTCGCCGCGGACTTCTCCGACCCGGCCGCGGCGAGCGCGATGGTCGACCGCCGGCTGGCCTATCGCGGCCCGGCCGGCCAGGGCCACTGGGTGATCGAGCGCGACGGCGAGGTGATCGGCGTCGCGCACCTGCGCCCGTCGCCGGAACTGCCCGGCGGGGTGGCGGAGCTGGGTTACTACATCGCGAGCGCGCACGCGGGGCAGGGGTTGGCGACCGAGGCGGCCCAGGCGGTGCTCGCCCACGGCCTCGACGCGCTCGGGCTCCCGGCGATCTGGGCACTGGTGCACGAGAACAACGCGGCGAGCCGCAAGGTGGCGGCCAGGCTGGGTTTCCTCGACGTAGGCAGCGGCATCCACTACGGCGATCTGCATCGGGTGCTTGTCTCGTTGGCGCCGGTGCACGGGCGGCCGCACCACATCGAGCTGTGGGTGCCGGACCTCGCGGAAGCCGAGCGGAGCTGGGGCTGGCTGCTCGGCGAGCTGGGGTGGCGGGAGTTCCAGCGCTGGCCCGCGGGCATCAGCTGGCGGCGCGCCGGAACGTACGTCGTGGTGGAGGAATCCCCGGCGATGAGCGCCCCGGAGCACGAGCGCACCCGGCCGGGTCTGAACCACCTGGCGCTGCACGTGGGAACCCGAGCCCAGATCGACGCTTTGGTCGAGCGCGCGGCGGAACACGGCTGGCGCCCCCTGTTCGCCGACCGTTACCCGTACGCGGGCGGCGAAGCGCACTACGCGGCTTATCTCGAGAACGACGCCGGTTTCGAGGTCGAACTGGTCGCGCTGGAAGGCCCACCGGCCGGGACGTGACTCGAGCGTCTCGAATCGGGAAGCGTTTTCGCGCAGGGGCATAGCGGCGCCTGAACGCTTCGCCGCCGGCTGACTCCGGCGCCGGACGCGCGCTCTCGGCGGTCTGCCGAAGCTCGCGCATTTCCGGCGATCCGGGAGCTGAGCATCCGAGCCCGGGCGCGAAGTCCGCGATCCGGTCTCGCTGGCGCGCGCGGCTCGCGCCGTGGAACAACCAGAGGCTGCTCGACATTTCCTGCGCTTCGATCATCGAAGGCCGATCGCCGGGCTTTCGGGCGAGCATGCGCATCACTGCGATTCCCGGTGGTTGCCGACACCGCAACCCTCGGTGGCCGCTCGACACCGTAGCCCCGCCGGCACGAACCCCACTCTCCGCGGAGCGAGCCCGACTCCCGCCAGCGCGAATCCAGCGCTCGTCGGCGCGAACCCCCAGCCGCCGGTCGGGCTCGCCACCGGGTCTGACCGGCCCACACTCCGGAAACCCTTGTCCGCCCGCGATCTTGCGCGCGATCGGAGGACCGTCGACCAGGCATGCCGTCACTCGGACGGGTCGGGTCTCGCTACACTCCGATGTCGTGAGCCCGTTTCGTCGTGGGGGTCGGCGACCCGCTCGTGCCCTGGTCGCCAGTGTTCTGGCGGGGCTCCTCGTCGCGGGGTGCACCGAGGGTTACGGCCAGCCTCAAGCGGCGGGGGACAAGCCGGCCATCGCGGGCGGGCAGACCGGTGTGCCGCCGCGGCCGGTCGATGTCAAGCTCGCTTCGGGTGACCCCCGGGAGAGTGGTGGTGTGATCGCCGCCGGTGGGGCGGATGCCGTCTACAACTACGGGCCGTCGGTCATGCTCGACCGGGGGCAGACACGGATGTGGTGGTGCAGCCAGTACGGCGGCGCCGGACCCGCCGGCGACGACATCCTCTACGCCCAGGCCCAGTCGATCGACGGGCCGTTCGCCGGGCCCGACGGCGGGATCCCGGCCGCCGTGTTCTCCGGCGCGCCCGGGCAGTTCGACGGCATGCACACCTGCGACCCGTCGGTCCTGCGCGTCGGCACGACCTACTACCTCTACTACACCGGCGCGGCCGGCGACCACGCGCTCGGCAACGCCGTCGGGCTCGCGACCAGCACCGACGGTGTGCACTGGACCCGCGCGGCGGGCGGGAAGCCGATCCTCGGGCCGTCGCACGACGTGCACCGCGCCAACGTCTACGGCGCCGGCCAGCCCTCGGCCGTCTACCTCGACGGCTGGTTCTACCTGATGTTCACCGACACCACCGGCCGCGCCGCGGCGTGGAACGGCGCCGGGCAGTTCGTGCTCCGGTCGCACGACCCCGCGTTCGGGTCCGGGGTGCAGGCGCTCGACGTCGGCGGGTTCGTGCCGGTGCCCACGACCGCCACGCCGCGCGGCCGGTCGGTGGTCGAGGGGTTCAGCGCCGACCTGATGTGGGTGGGCGCGCTCGACGCGTTCGTCATCGCGCACGAGACCGACACCGGGACGACGCTGACGTTCTGGACCGCGGACTTCACCGAGAACCCGTACCGGCCGGTGGTCATCCCGGGTCCGTGGAAGGAAGGGCCGGGGCTGGTGCGCCGCGCGGACGGGCACGCGCCGCTGTCGTCGGCCGCGCCGTGCGACCGGGTGCCGTTCGACGTCGTGCGCGCGACCGTGATCGGCGGGGCCGCCGCCCCGACCGACCTGCGGCACTTCGGGCTCGACCTGCGCGGCAGCCAGGCGTGCGCGAACCCGCGCCGGGTGGCCGCGACGTTCGACGGCGTGACGATGCCGTCGCCGGACCGCACGATGGACCTGGTCCGCGCCGGGCAGCGGGTGCGAGTCGACCGCCGCGGAGTCGCCGCGGCCCTGGCCGGCGAGCTGCTGGAGAAGGAACCGCCCGAGGTGGCGGCGCTGCCGGTGGCAACGCGTCTGCGCTCGGGCGCGGAGGCGGTCTGGGCGCCGGGCCGCGGGCTGGCACTGGTCCTCGACGACCGCCGCCTGTGGGGAGTCCCGGACGCGGCAATCGTGGCCGGCAACGGCTCAGCGGCCCACCCGGTGACAGACGCCCAGTGGGACGGCTTCCCCCAGGGCACCTCGCTGGTCGGCTGACGCCGGAGCGGGCGCGTGCTGTTCGCCGGCAGGTCGAAGCCGAGGCTGGACGTCCGCGCGCGGCCGGGTGAGCTAGGCCCGAGGTTCCCGGCTGCGCGGCCGGATCCGCGGAGACGGTCGCGGCGCGGGTTCCTCCTCGGCCGCCCGGTCGCGGCGGCGAGGCTGGGGCGAGGGCTCGTCCGCCCGGATCCGGCGCTGAGGCCGGGTCAAGGCCTCTGACTCCGACTCCGGCTCCGACGCCCGATCCCGGCGCCGCGGCCGGGGCGAAGGAGCCTCCTCCTCCGGAAGAACGTCGTCCGGCTTCGAACGTCCGATCCGCCCGCCCACGAACAGCCCGAGCCCGGCCGGCACCAGCACCAGCAACGCCGAGAACGCGGCCCCTCCGGTGAGCGCCCCACCCAGCTCCGACACGCCCGTCTGGTCGACGAACACCGCGCGCCCGATCACGTACAGGATGCCCGATACGACCCCCGCCACCAGGGCCGCGATGAACCACGCCCGGCCGCGATCCGCCAGGCCGCGCCACGCGTCCAGGGCGCTCCACAGTGCTGCCGCGCCGACCAGGACCGCCAAGGCCACGGAAGTCACCAGCGTCTGGTCCGTCGGGTGGTACACCGCGTACTTGGCCAGCAGCGTCAGCGCGACGCCGTGGAGCACCGCCATCCCGAGTCCGCGGATCACCCAAGCGCTCATCCTGCGCAGTGTAGGCCAGGTTACTGGCGAGTTGCTTAGTCAGCGCCCACTAGGCTGGGGACGTGCCTGAAACCCATGGACGACGCCGGGCGGCGCTGCGCGGGCTGCTGACCGAAGCCGGTGTCGACGCGCTGCTGGTCACCGATCTGCTCAACATCCGCTACCTGACCGGGTTCACCGGCTCGAACGCCGCCGTGCTGCTGCACGCCGAGGGCGACGCGAAGACGCTCTTCTGCACCGACGGCCGCTACACGACCCAGTCGGCCGCCGAGGTGCCCGACCTGGACAAGGTCGTCGACCGGGCCAGCGCCGCCGCCCTCGTCGCGAAAGCCGCGAAGGACGCCAAGACCTACGGACGGGTCGGGTTCGAGAGCCAGCACGTCAGCGTCGAAGAGTACGAAGCGCTCCAGACGCACATAAAACTCCAGCGCACCCCCGGGCTCATCGAGCAGCTGCGCCTGGTCAAGGACGAAGCCGAGATCGAGGCGCTGCGCCAGGCCTGCGCCGCCGCCGACCGGGCGCTGGACGACCTCGTCGCCGCCGGGGGCCTGCGGCCCGGGCGGACCGAGCTGGAAGTCGCCCGTGACCTGGAGAACCGGATGCTGGAGCACGGCTCGGAGGCGCTCAGCTTCGCCTCCATCATCGCCGCCGGCGCGCACTCGGCCATCCCGCACCACCGGCCGACGCACGCCGAGCTCGAGCGCGGTGACTTCGTGAAGATGGACTTCGGCGCCACCGTCGACGGCTACCACTCCGACATGACCCGCACGTTCGTCCTCGGTGCACCCGCGGACTGGCAGCGCGAGGTGTACGACCTCGTGCACACGGCCCAGGCGGCGGGCGTCGACGCCGTCGTGCCCGGCGCCGAGGTGTCCCATGTGGACGCCGCCGCGCGGACCGTGATCGCGGACGCCGGGCACGGCGAGCACTTCGCGCACGGTCTCGGCCACGGCGTCGGCCTGCAGATCCACGAGGCGCCCAGCTTCGCCGCGACAGGCGTCGGTACACTGTCCGCCGGTATGGCGGTCACCGTCGAGCCCGGCGTCTACCTCGCGGGGCGCGGTGGCGTGCGCATCGAGGACACGCTCGTCGTGCGGGCTGGGGAGCCCGAACTCCTCACCCTGAGCACCAAGAACCTCGTGGTCGTCTGACGGCGGCCCCGAACCGTAGATTCGACACAGGAGACTGCAAGCTCGTGGCCACGACCAACGACCTGAAGAACGGGCTCGTCCTCAACCTCGAGGGCCAGCTGTGGACCGTCACCGCGTTCCAGCACGTCAAGCCGGGCAAGGGCGGTGCCTTCGTGCGCACGACGCTCAAGCACGTGCTCACCGGCAAGGTGGTCGACAAGACGTTCAACGCGGGCACGAAGGTCGAGACGGCCACGGTGGACCGCCGGAACATGACCTACCTGTACAAGGACGGCCAGGACTTCGTGTTCATGGACGGCGACACCTACGACCAGATCACCGTGCTGCCCGCGGTCGTCGGCGACAACGCCAACTACATGCTGGAGAACACCGAGGTCCAGGTCGCGGTGCACGAGAACGAGGCGCTCTACATCGAGCTCCCGACCTCGGTCGAGATCGTCATCCAGCACACCGACCCGGGCCTGCAGGGCGACCGCTCCACCGGCGGCACCAAGCCGGCGACGCTGGAGACCGGCGCGGAGATCCAGGTCCCGCTGTTCCTGTCCACCGGCGAGAAGATCAAGGTCGACACCCGCGACGGCCGTTACCTGGGCCGCGTCTCCAACTGATGCCGACGTCGAAGCCCCACCCCAACCGCGGCGGCGCGATCAGCCGGCGGCAGGCGCGTCGTCGCGCGGTGGAAATGCTGTACGAGGCCGCGCAGCGGGACGCCGACGCGGTGACGCTGCTGGCCGACCGGGTCGGCGCGACCGAGGTCGACCCGATCGCGGACTACACGATCAGCCTGGTCGAGGGCGTGACCGGCCGGAAAGCGCAGATCGACGAGCTGCTGGCGGAGCACGCGCAGGGCTGGACCCTGGAGCGGATGCCGAAGGTCGACCTCGCGGTGCTGCGGGTCGGGGTCTACGAGCTGCTCTGGGCCGAGGACGTGCCGGACCCGGTCGCGATCGACGAGGCCGTGGGCCTCGCGAAGGAACTGTCCACGGACGATTCGCCGCGGTTCGTCAACGGCGTGCTGGGCCGGATCGGCACGATCGCCGACCGCCTCCGCGCCGTTCTCTAGAGCCCGCCTGGCCCCCCGGTCAGGCGGTTCCGGTCAGCGGTGACCACGACCGGGGGTCCGGGGGCTGGGCCCCCGCAAAGCACGGCGAGCGAGGGCGTGGCTCGCGCTGTCCGCGAGCAGAGCTCGTCCCCGAACGAGCCCCGTCGGCACAGCAACACCCCGAATCAGTCCTCCTTGGAAGGACGCGCCTCCGGCGGGAGCACACCCCAGTCGATGAGCTGCTCGGTGAGCTCGCCCGGCGTCATGTCGTAGATGATCGCCAGGGACCGCAGGTCTTCGGTGCGGATCGAGAGCACCTTGCCGTTGTAGTCGCCGCGCTGGCTCTGGATCGTCGCCGCGTAGCGGGCCAGCGGACCCACCTTTTCGGCAGGCAGCTGCTGCAGGCGCTCGAGGTTGATCACGATCTTGGTGGCGGGCTCCGCACCGGAGGGGACCCGGCCCTCGGGCAGCAGCTCGACCACCGGCACGCCGTAGAAGTCGGCCAGCTCGGCCAGCTTCTGCACGGTGACGGCACGGTCGCCACGCTCGTACGAGCCGACGACGACGGCCTTCCAGCGCCCACCGGACTTCTGCTCGACCCCGTGCAGGGACAGGCCCTGCTGCTGGCGGATCCCGCGGAGCTTGGCCCCGAGCGCCTTGGCGTAATCGCCCATCTGGTCGTTCTCCGTTCTCCACCCCCTCCCGGTCGGGGTGACCGGTCCAGGGGACTCTTCGAGTCGAATACTCAGAGTAATGGTTACGCATTGTTGTCACCAGGTCAAGCAGGAGCTTGCCGCGAATCACGCCACACCACCCGTAAGACTGAGCAAAGTGCCTGCTACTGTCGGTGGGAAAGCCCCGACCAGCAGGGGAACAGACGTCCTTTAAGGACCCGTCCGGTGAGGCGGGGAAGGAGTCCGAAGTGTCGTCACGTCCGCGTGGCGCGGCTGGTTCGGCCGGGGAGCGCGAGCTCCTGTCGGCCGGCGATGTCGCGCGCACGATCGCTCGAATGGCCCATCAGGTCATCGAAAAGACCGCGAACGGTGCGGAGAGCACTACCCCGCCCGTGTTGCTCGGGATCCCCAGCCGCGGCACTCCGCTCGCGGCCCGTCTCGCCGAGAAGATCGGTGAGTTCTCCGGAGTCCGCCCGCCGACCGGCGCCCTCGACGTCACCCTCTACCGGGACGACCTCCGCCGCCGCCCGCCGCGCGCGCTCGAACAGACGCAGCTCCCCCCGGACGGCATCGACGACCGCGTGGTGATCCTGGTCGACGACGTGCTCTTCTCCGGCCGCACGATCCGGGCCGCGCTCGATGCCCTCCGTGATCATGGCCGCCCCCGCGCGGTGCAGCTGGCCGTCCTCGTCGACCGAGGTCACCGTGAGCTGCCGATCCGCGCCGACTACGTGGGCAAGAACGTGCCGACCGCCCGCACCGAGGGGGTGTCCGTGCTGCTCGCGGAGATCGACGGCCGCGACTCGGTGCTGCTCCGGGCCCCGGAAGCCGCGCAAGCCTCGGAAGCACCTGGAGAAGATTCGTGAAGCACCTGCTCGCCACCGACGGGCTGGACCCCGAGCTGGCCACGGCCGTGCTCGACACCGCCGACGAGCTGAAGCACACCCTGCTCGGCCGCGAGGTCAAGAAGCTGCCGACGCTGCGCGGCCGCACGGTGATCACCCTGTTCTACGAGAACTCGACGCGCACGCGGGTGTCATTCGAGATCGCCGGGAAGTGGATGAGCGCCGACGTGATCAACGTCTCCGCCTCCAGCTCCTCGGTGAACAAGGGGGAGTCCCTGCGCGACACCGCGCTGACGCTGGCCGCCGCGGGCGCCGACTGCGTGATCGTCCGGCACCCGGCCAGCGGCGCCGCCCAGCGGCTCTCGGAGTGGCTGGCCGAGCCCGGCACGTCGGTGGTCAACGCCGGCGACGGCACCCACGAGCACCCGACGCAGGCGCTGCTCGACGCGGCGACGCTGCGGGAACGGCTCGGGTCCTTGAAGGACCGTCGCATCGCGATCGTCGGCGACGTGCTGCACAGCCGCGTCGCGCGCTCGAACATCCACCTGCTCTCGGCTCTCGGCGCCGAGGTGGTCCTCGTCGCGCCGCCGACGCTGCTGCCCTACGGCGTCGAAAGCCTGCCGGTGACCGTTTCCCACGACCTCGACGCCGAACTGCCCGCGGTCGACGCGGTCATGATGCTGCGAGTCCAGGCGGAACGCATGCACGGCGGGTTCTTTCCTAGCGCCCGCGAGTACTCGATCGCTTACGGCCTCTCGGAAAAGCGGCAGAAGCTGCTGCCCGAGCACGCGGTCGTGCTGCACCCCGGCCCGATGCTGCGCGGGATGGAGATCGCGAGCGCGGTCGCCGACTCCCCGGCCTCGGCCATCACCGAACAGGTCCGCAACGGCGTCCACGTCCGCATGGCGGTCCTCTACCACCTCTTGGCCAGTGAAGGAGCTGCCGCGTGAGCACCGTGATCAAGGGCGCCCGCCCCTATGGCGAGGGTGACCCGGTCGACGTCCTGGTGGAGGACGGCGTGATCACCGCGATCGGCGCCGTCGACGTCCCGGAGGACGCCGAAATCGTCGAAGCCGCCGGTCAGGTGCTGCTGCCGGGCTTCGTGGACCTGCACACCCACCTGCGCGAACCCGGCCGCGAGGACACCGAGACCATCGACTCGGGTTCGGCCGCGGCGGCGCTCGGCGGCTACACCGCGGTGTTCGCCATGGCCAACACCGACCCGGTCGCCGACAACGCCGTCATCGTCGAGCACGTGTGGCGGCGCGGGCAGGAGGTCGGCCTGGTCGACGTCCACCCGGTCGGCGCGGTCACCGTCGGGCTCAAGGGCGAGAAGCTCGCCGAGCTGGGCACGATGGCGGCGTCGCAGGCGCGGGTCAAGGTGTTCTCCGATGACGGCCTCTGCGTCGCCGACCCGCTGCTCATGCGCCGCGCGCTGGAGTACTCGACCGCGCTCGACGTCGTCATCGCGCAGCACGCGGAGGAGCCGCGGCTGACCGTCGGCGCCCAGGCGCACGAGGGCGAACGCGCCGCGCGGCTCGGCTACACCGGCTGGCCGGCCGCCGCGGAAGAGTCCATCGTGGCGCGCGACTGCCTCCTGGCCCTGCACGCGAACGCGCGGCTGCACGTCTGCCACGTCTCGACGTCGGGCACCGCGGACGTGCTGGCCTGGGCGAAGGACCGCGGCACGAAGGTGTCGGCCGAGGTCACCCCGCACCACCTGCTGCTCACCGACGAACGCCTGGCCACCTACGACCCGGTGAACAAGGTGAACCCGCCGCTGCGCACGGAGTCCGACGCCGAAAAGCTCCGGACCGCGCTGGCGGAGGGTGTCATCGACTGCGTCGCCACCGACCACGCGCCGCACGCGGTGCAGGACAAGGACACCGAGTGGACCGCCGCCCGGCCCGGCATGCTCGGGCTGCAGACGGCGCTGTCGATCGTGGCCGAGACCATGGTCCGCACCGGGCTGCTCGACTGGCGCGGCGTCGCCCGCGTGATGAGCGAGCGCCCGGCGGAGATCGGGAACCTGGCCGACCAGGGCCGGCCGATCGAGGTCGGCGAGCCGGCGAACCTGACGCTGGTCGACCCGGACGCCGAGTGGACGGTCCGGGGCGCGGAGCTCGCCAGCATCGCCGCCAACACCCCGTACGAGGGAATGCGGCTCCCCGGTGTGGTGACCGCGACGCTGCTGCGCGGGCGGCTCACCGCGCGGGACGGGAAGGTCTGCTGATGGAACGCCTGTGGCTGGTGCTGGCGATCGTCGCCTTCTTCCTGCTCTGCCTGTGGGGCATGTACGTCGGCTGGCGCCGCAAGGCGCGCTCGCAGAGCGTGCAGGTGCCGCCGTTCCCCGCCGTCCCCGAAGACGCGGGCGAGACGCGGCTGGAGTCCACCGGCGTCTACGTCGCGACGACGTTCGCGGGGGAGTGGCAGAACCGGGTCGTCACCCGCGGCGCGGGGCTGCGCACCGGGGCGGTCCTGCGGCTGCACGACGGCGGGATCGCCGTCGAACGCGGCGGGGCGCCCGACTTCTGGATCCCGCGCGACGCCGTCACCGGCGTCCGGCGCGACAACAAGATCGCCGGGAAGGTGATGGGCACCGACGCGCTGCTGGTGCTCACCTGGCGGGCCGGCGACACCGAGCTCGACACCGGCTTCCGCGGCGACGACCTCGACGACTATCCACAGTGGATCGAACAGCTCAAGATCAAGGGAGGTGCCCAGTGAACGCGCGCGCTCAGGCCGCACTGGTACTCGAAGACGGCCGGGTGTTCCGCGGCGCCGCCTACGGCGCGCAGGGACGGTCCCTCGGCGAGGCGGTGTTCTGCACCGGCATGACCGGCTACCAGGAGACGCTGACCGACCCGTCCTACCACGGGCAGATCGTGGTGCAGACCGCGCCGCAGATCGGCAACACCGGCTGGAACGACGAGGACGACGAGTCGTCGAAGATCTGGGTAAACGGCTACGTGGTGCGCGACCCCGCCCGCACGCCGTCCAACTGGCGCTCGAAGCGCACGCTGGACGACGAGCTGGTGAACCAGGGCATCGTCGGCATCGCCGAGGTCGACACCCGCTCGCTGACCCGCCACCTGCGCGAGCTCGGCGCGATGCGCGCCGGGGTGTTCTCCGGCGACGCGCTGGGCACCGTCGACGAGATGGTCGCCGAGGTGCTGGCGAGCCCGAAGATGGAGGGCGCCGACCTGGCCGGCCAGGTCACCACGCCGAAGCCGTACGTGGTCTCGCCCTCCGGTGAGACGCGCTTCCGCGTCGTCGCGCTCGACCTGGGCATCAAGTCCAACACCCCGCGCCAGATGGTCAAGCGCGGCATCGAGGTGCACGTGCTGCCCTCGACGTCGACCTTGGACGAGCTGCTGGCGATCGAGCCGCACGGCGTGTTCCTCTCCAACGGCCCCGGCGACCCGGCCACCACGGTGCACGCCACCGAGCTGACCAAGCAGGTCCTCGGCCGCGAGATCCCGCTGTTCGGCATCTGCTTCGGCAACCAGGTCCTCGGCCGCGCGCTCGGCCTCGGGACGTACAAGATGCGCTACGGCCACCGCGGCATCAACATCCCGGTGATCGACGTCGCCACCAAGCGGGTGGCGATCACCGCGCAGAACCACGGCTTCGCCCTCGAAGGCGAGCCCGGCCAGCGTTTCGAGTCGCCCTTCGGTGCGGCCGAGATCAGCCACTACTGCCCCAACGACGACACGGTCGAGGGCGTGCGCGCGCTCGAAGTCCCGGCGTTCTCGGTGCAGTACCACCCCGAAGCCGCGGCCGGCCCGCACGACGCGGCCCCCCTGTTCGACGATTTCGTGACGCTCATGGAGAAGAAGGCCTGATGCCGAAGAGGACGGACATCCAGCACGTGCTGGTGATCGGCTCCGGGCCGATCGTGATCGGGCAGGCCGCGGAGTTCGACTACTCCGGCACCCAGGCCTGCCGGGTGCTGCGCAGCGAAGGCCTGCGCGTGTCCCTGGTGAACTCGAACCCGGCCACCATCATGACCGACCCCGAGTTCGCCGACGCGACCTACATCGAGCCGGTGACGCCGGACTTCGTCGAGAAGGTCATCGCGGTGGAGCGGCCGGACGCCATCCTGGCCACCCTCGGCGGGCAGACGGCGCTCAACTGCGCCGTCGCGCTGCACGAGCGCGGCGTGCTCGCCAAGTACGGCGTCGAGCTGATCGGGGCCGACATCGACGCCATCCAGCGCGGTGAGGACCGGCAGAAGTTCAAGAACATCGTCGCCGAGGTCGGCGCCGAGACCCCGCGAAGCCGCGTCTGCAACACCATGGACGAGGTCCGGGACACGGTGAAGGAAC
The DNA here is from genome assembly GCF_055633615.1 of Amycolatopsis sp. NPDC114505. Lineage (NCBI taxonomy): Bacteria > Bacillati > Actinomycetota > Actinomycetes > Pseudonocardiales > Pseudonocardiaceae > Amycolatopsis > Amycolatopsis sp. NPDC114505. Next base: position 630,108 of record NZ_JBVKDV010000002.1, read on the forward strand.
TCGGCCTGCCGGTCGTCATCCGGCCCTCCTTCACCATGGGCGGGCTCGGCTCCGGCATGGCGCACACGCCGGAGGACCTGGAGCGGCTCGCCTCCACCGGCCTCGACGAGTCGCCGGTCACCGAGGTGCTCATCGAGGAGAGCGTGCTCGGCTGGAAGGAGTACGAGCTCGAGCTGATGCGCGACCGCAGCGACAACGTCGTGGTCGTCTGCTCGATCGAAAACGTCGACGCGATGGGCGTGCACACCGGCGACTCGGTCACCGTGGCGCCGACCATGACGCTCACCGACCGCGAGTACCAGGTGATGCGCGACGTCGGCATCGACGTGCTGCGCGCGGTCGGCGTCGACACCGGCGGCTGCAACATCCAGTTCGCGATCAACCCCGAAGACGGCCGGATGGTCGTCATCGAGATGAACCCGCGGGTGTCGAGGTCTTCCGCACTCGCGTCGAAGGCCACCGGCTTCCCGATCGCCAAGATCGCCGCGAAGCTCGCCATCGGCTACACCCTGGACGAGATCCAGAACGACATCACCGGTGAGACCCCGGCGGCCTTCGAGCCGACGCTGGACTACGTCGTCGTCAAGATGCCGCGGTTCGCCTTCGAGAAGTTCCCGGGCGCCGACCCGACGCTGACCACGACGATGAAGAGCGTCGGCGAGGCGATGTCGTTCGGCCGCAGCTTCCCCGAGGCGCTCGGCAAGGCGATGCGCTCGATCGAGACGAAGGCGACCGGGTTCTGGACCCTGCCCGACCCCGACGGTGTCACGCGTGAGTCCACTTTGGACTCGCTGCGCGTGCCGCACGAGGGCCGGCTGTACGAAGTGGAACGCGCGCTGCGTCTGGGCGCGTCGGTGCAGGAAGTCCACGAGGCGTCCGGGATCGACCCGTGGTTCATCGACCAGATCGCGCTCATCGGCGAGGTCGGGGCCGAGGTCCGCGACGCGCCGGTGCTCGACGGCGACCTGCTGCGCCGCGCCAAGCGCACCGGCCTGTCCGACCGCCAGGTCGCCGCGCTGCGCCCGGAGCTGGCCGGCGAGGACGGCGTCCGCGCGCTGCGCCACCGCCTCGGCGTGCGGCCGGTGTTCAAGACCGTCGACACCTGCGCGGCCGAGTTCGCGGCCAAGACGCCGTACCACTACTCGGCTTACGAGTCCGACCCCGAAGCGCAGTCCGAAGTGGCCGCGCAGACCGACAAGCCGAAGGTGCTCATCCTCGGCTCGGGCCCGAACCGGATCGGCCAGGGCATCGAGTTCGACTACTCCTGCGTCCACGCGGCGATCGCGTTGCGGGAGGCCGGGTTCGAGGCCGTCATGGTCAACTGCAACCCGGAAACCGTGTCCACCGACTACGACACGTCCGACCGGCTGTACTTCGAGCCGCTGTCCTTCGAGGACGTCCTCGAGGTCGTGCACGCCGAGCAGGCGTCCGGCACGGTCGCCGGCGTCATCGTCCAGCTCGGCGGCCAGACCCCGCTGGGACTGGCCAAGCGGCTCGCCGACGCCGGTGTCCCGGTGGTCGGGACGCCGCCGGAGGCCATCCACCTGGCCGAGGACCGCGGCGCGTTCGGCGAGGTGCTCACCGACGCCGGGCTGCCCGCGCCGCGCTACGGCACGGCGACGTCGTTCGAGGGCGCCAAGCGGATCGCCGACGAGATCGGCTACCCGGTGCTCGTCCGGCCGTCCTACGTGCTCGGCGGGCGCGGCATGGAGATCGTCTACGACGAGCAGACCCTCGCCGGGTACATCAGCCGCGCCACCGAGATCAACCCCGAGCACCCGGTGCTCGTCGACCGCTTCCTCGACGACGCCATCGAAATCGACGTCGACGCGCTGTTCGACGGCGAAGAGCTGTACCTCGGCGGTGTCATGGAACACATCGAGGAAGCCGGCATCCACTCCGGCGACTCGTCGTGCGCGCTGCCGCCGATCACGCTCGGGCACACCGACCTGCAGGCCGTCCGCCGCTCCACCGAGGCCATCGCGCGGGGCGTGGGCGTGCGCGGGCTCCTGAACGTCCAGTACGCGCTCAAGGACGACGTCCTGTACGTCCTGGAGGCCAACCCGCGCGCGTCGCGGACGGTGCCGTTCGTGTCCAAGGCGACCGCGGTGCCGCTGGCCAAGGCCGCCGCGCTGATCATGACCGGCTCGACGATCAAGGACCTGCGCGAGAGCGGCGTCCTGCCGGCCGACGGCGACGGCGGGCAGATGCCGGCCGACTCGCCGGTCGCGGTGAAGGAAGCCGTGCTGCCCTTCCACCGCTTCCGCACGCCCGAAGGACACGGCGTCGACTCGCTGCTGGGCCCGGAGATGAAGTCCACCGGCGAGGTGATGGGTGTCGACGTCGACTTCGGCAAGGCGTTCGCCAAGTCGCAGAGCGCGGCCTACGGCTCGCTGCCGACGTCCGGGCGCGCGTTCGTCTCGGTCGCCAACCGCGACAAACGCTCGATGGTCTTCCCGGTGAAGCGCCTGGCGGACCTCGGGTTCGAGATCCTCGCCACGTCCGGCACCGCGGAAGTGCTGCGGCGCAACGGAGTCGCGTGCTCGGTGGTGCGCAAGCACTACGAGGGCTCGACCGAAGCCGAGCCGAACATCGTGGACGTGATCCTCAACGGCGACGTCGACATGGTGATCAACACCCCTTACGGCAACAGCGGTCCGCGCGTCGACGGCTACGAAATCCGCACCGCCGCGGTGTCGCGCGACATCCCGTGCGTGACGACCGTGCAGGGCGCCGCGGCGGCCGTGCACGGCATCGAGGCGCTCATCCGGGGCGACATCGGGGTCAAGTCCCTGCAGGAGCTGCAGGCGGCGCTCAAGGCGAAGTCGTGAGCACGGGGGAGCGGTTCGGGGCGCGGCTGGCGAAGGCCGTCGCGGCCCGGGGCCCGCTGTGCGCCGGGATCGACCCCCACCCGGGCCTCATCGAGGCCTGGGGGCTCCCGGTGGACGCGTCGGGCCTGGAGCGCTTCGCGCTGTCCGCCACGGAGGTCCTGGCGGCGCGCACGGCGATCGTGAAGCCGCAGTCGGCGTTCTTCGAAAGTTTCGGAGCGGCGGGCGTCCGGGTGCTGGAACGGGTGGTGGAAACGGCGCGCGAAGCCGGCGCACTGGTGCTGCTGGACGTCAAGCGCGGCGACATCGGCTCCACGATGGCGGCGTACACGGCCGCGTACGTGGCCGACGGCGCCGCGATCGCGGCCGACGCGATCACCGTTTCGCCGTACCTCGGGTTCGGCTCTTTGGCCCAATGCGCCGAAACGGCGGTCGCCGCGGGGAACGGCATCTTCGTGCTTGCGCGAACTTCCAACCCCGAAGCGGCCGCGGTGCAGAACGCCCGGCTGCCGGACGGGCGCACCGTGGCGCAGTCGATCGTCGATTCCGCGGCGGCGCTCAACGCATCCGCCGCACCGCTCGGCGATGTGGGTGTCGTGGTCGGCGCCACCATCTCGCCGGGAGACCTGGATCTTTCCGGGCTGAACGGTCCGGTGCTGGCGCCCGGTTTCGGGGCCCAGGGGGCCACTGCGGCCGATTTACGGGCACTTTTCGGCACTTCGCTGCCCGGGGTGCTGCCCGCGTCGTCCCGCGACATCCTGAAGCACGGTCCGGAGCAAGCGGCTTTGCGCCAAGCGGTCGAACGGGTCGCCGAAGTGCTGGCCGACCCGCAGGAAAACGACCAATAGCAGGGCCCGGAACCGGGTCCCACCAGGCACCCCCGCATTGTGGCCGGTGCTCACGGGTGGGTACCGTCGCGTCACCCACCCAGATTTGAGAACTACCGGAGGAAAACGTGGCACTTCCCCAGCTGACAGAGGAACAGCGCGCTGCGGCGCTGGAGAAGGCCGCCGCCGCTCGCAAGATCCGTGCTGAGCTGAAGGAGCGGCTGAAGCGGGGCGGTACCACTCTGGTCGACGTGCTGAAGCAGGCCGAGGAGAACGAAGTCCTCGGCAAGATGAAGGTTTCGGCTCTGCTCGAGGCCCTTCCGGGCGTCGGCAAGGTCCGCGCGCAGCAGACCATGGAACGACTGGAGATCGCCCCCAGCCGTCGCCTCCGCGGCCTCGGCGACCGGCAGCGCAAGGCGCTGCTGGCCGAGTTCAGCGGCGAGTGAACGGCGCCGGTCGTGACTACCCGGTGACCCCGGGCGCCGACCGCGGCAGTGAGCCGGTGGCGGGGGACATCCCCCGGCACCGGCTCACCGTCGTATCGGGGCCTTCGGGGGTCGGGAAGTCGAGCGTGGTGGGCGAGCTGCGGAAGCTGGAGCCCGACATCTACTTCAGCGTCTCGGTCACCACGCGCAAACCCCGCCCCGGCGAGATCGAGGGCGCGCACTACCACTTCGTCGACCGCGCCGAGTTCGACGCGATGGTCGCCGAAGAGCGGCTCCTGGAATGGGCCGAGTTCACCGGCAACCGCTACGGCACCCCGCGCGAACCGGTCGAGAAGGCCCTCGCCGAAGGACGGCCCGCGATCCTGGAGATCGAGCTGCAGGGCGCCCGGCAGGTCCGCAAGGCGATGCCGGAGGCCCGGCTGGTGATGCTGATGCCGCCGTCCTGGGAGGAACTGGTCGGCAGGCTCACCGGGCGCGGCACCGAGAACGAGGCCGCCGTGCAGGCCCGGCTGGCGGAAGCGGAGCGTGAACTGGCCGCCGCCGGCGAGTTCGACCACCGCGTCGTCAACGCCGACGTGCGGGAGGCCGCTGAGCACTTGCTAAACTTGATTACCGGCGAGCAGTTTGCCGCCGGTAGTCCCACAGATTCGGAGCACCAAGAGTGACGACTCAGGCGACGCTGCACGAAGAGCTCGAGGGCATCACCAACCCGCCGATCGACGACCTGCTCGAGAAGGTCAGCTCGAAGTACGCGCTGGTGATCTACTCGGCCAAGCGTGCCCGCCAGATCAACGACTACTACGCCCAGCTGGGCGAGGGCCTGCTCGAGTACGTCGGCCCGCTCGTCGAGCCGGGCCCGCGCGAGAAGCCGCTCTCGATCGCGCTGCGCGAGATCCACGGTGGCCTGCTCGAGCACACCGAGGGTGAGTAAACCCAAGGTCGTCCTGGGCGTGGGCGGCGGCATCGCCGCCTACAAGGCCTGTGAGGTCCTGCGGGGACTGACCGAGTCCGGTCACGACGTCCGCGTGGTACCCACCGAAGCCGCGCTGAACTTCGTCGGCGCGGCCACCTTCGAGGCTCTCTCGGGGCGCCCGGTGCACACCGGCGTGTTCACCGAGGTGCCCGAGGTGCAGCACGTCCGCGTCGGCAAGGAGGCCGACCTCGTCCTGGTCGTCCCGGCCACCGCGAACCTCCTCGCCAAGGCCGCCCACGGCCTGGCGGACGACCTGCTGACGAACACCCTGCTCACCGCCCGGTGCCCGGTCGCCTTCTTCCCGGCGATGCACACGGAGATGTGGGAGCACCCCGCGACCCGCGCCAACGTGGCCCTGCTGCGCTCGCGCGGCGCGATCGTCACCGAGCCCGACGCGGGCCGGTTGACCGGCGTCGACACCGGCAAGGGCCGCCTGGCGAACCCCGCCGAGATCGTCGACCTCGCCCGGCTGCTGCTGGCCCGCCCGGACGCCCTCCCGCGCGACCTCGAAGGGGTCCGCGTGGTCGTGTCCGCGGGCGGCACCCGCGAGCCGCTCGACCCGGTCCGCTACCTGGGCAACCGCTCGTCCGGCAAGCAGGGCTACGCGCTGGCCCGCGTCGCCGCCCAGCGCGGCGCCGAGGTCACCCTGGTCACCGCCCACACCGTCGCGCTGCCGGATCCGGCGGGCGCGACCGTCTCGCACGTCTCGACGGCGGAAGAGCTGCGGCAGGCGGTGCACGCGGCCGCCGAAGCGGCCGACGTCGTCGTGATGGCCGCCGCCGTCGCCGACTTCCGGCCCGCGAACCGCGCCGACCACAAGATCAAGAAGTCCGACGACCAGCCGGACCCGGTCATCACGCTCGATCGCAACGCCGACATTCTCGCGGAACTGGTGCGAAACCGGCGTCCCGGACAGGTCGTCGTGGGGTTCGCCGCGGAGACCGGCGACGAGCACGGCGACGTCCTCGACCACGCCCGTGTGAAGCTCAAGCGCAAGGGTGCCGACCTGCTGGTCGTGAACGCCGTCGGCGACGGCAAGGCGTTCGGCACGGAGGACAATTCGGGCTGGCTGCTCGGCTCCGACGGCACGGAAATCCCCATACCTCTGGGCGCGAAAGCCGAGCTGGCGTCCACACTGTGGGACGCTGTTGTGAGCTTCATGAAGCGTTGACCGGCCTCCGAGCGATAGTCAGTACGCTTGCACAGGTAAGGGGTGCCTAAGTTACGGGGCATCCGACGACAAGGTGAGGAAGTGACGGCCACCGTGACCGCGTCTAGCAGCAGATTGTTCACCTCGGAGTCGGTGACCGAAGGGCACCCCGACAAGATTTGCGATGCCATCAGTGACTCGATCCTCGACGGTCTGCTGTCGAAGGACCCGCGCAGCCGCGTCGCGGTCGAGACCCTGATCACCACCGGCCAGGTGCACGTCGCCGGTGAGGTGACGACCGAGGCCTACGCCGACATCCCCACGATCGTCCGCGACGTCATCCTGAAGATCGGGTACGACTCCTCGGCCAAGGGCTTCGACGGCAACTCCTGCGGCGTCAACGTCGCGATCGGGTCCCAGTCCCCGGACATCGCCCAGGGCGTCGACACCGCGTACGAGTCGCGGGTCGAGTCCGACGAAGACGAGATCAACCGCCAGGGTGCCGGCGACCAGGGCCTGATGTTCGGCTACGCCTGCTCGGACACCCCCGAGCTGATGCCGCTGCCGATCGCGCTGGCCCACCGGCTCTCGAAGCGGCTGACCGCGGTCCGCAAGGACGGCGTGCTGCCGTACCTGCGCCCGGACGGCAAGACCCAGGTGACCATCGAGTACGCCGGTGACCAGCCGGTGCGCCTCGACACGGTCGTCGTGTCCTCGCAGCACGCCGACGGCATCGACCTCGAGCGCATGCTCAGCGTCGACGTCAAGGAGCACGTGGTCGGGCCCGAGATCGAGGCACTGGGCATCGACACCTCCAGCGCGCGGCTGCTGGTCAACCCGACCGGCCGGTTCGTCATCGGCGGCCCGATGGGTGACGCCGGCCTGACCGGGCGCAAGATCATCGTCGACACCTACGGCGGCATGGCCCGCCACGGTGGCGGCGCGTTCTCCGGCAAGGACCCGTCCAAGGTCGACCGCTCCGCCGCGTACGCGATGCGCTGGGTGGCCAAGAACGTCGTCGCCGCGGGCCTGGCGTCGCGGACCGAGGTGCAGGTCGCGTACGCGATCGGCAAGGCGGCCCCGGTCGGCCTGTTCGTGGAGACGTTCGGGACCGAGACGGTCGACCCGTCGAAGATCCAGCAGGCCATCACCGAGGTCTTCGACCTGCGGCCCGCCGCGATCATCCGCGACCTCGACCTGCTGCGCCCGATCTACGCGCCGACGTCGGCGTACGGCCACTTCGGCCGGCCCGAGCTGGACCTCCCCTGGGAGAGCACGGCCCGCGCCGAGGCGCTGAAGTCGGCCGCGGGAGCCTGACGCACGATCCGGTGAAGGCCACCTCGGAAACCCTTCGAGGTGGCCTTCCTGGCGTCCGGGGTGTCGGAGGGGTCTGGTAGAGATCACGGCGTGAGTAGCTCCGAGCCCGCAGCCCTCTGGGACCTCCCGGAGAAGCCGACCGCCGCTCCGGCGGCGCCGTCGCGTGCCCGGAAACCGAAGCCGAAGCCGGGTCAGAAGGCCAAGGGCGCGCAGTCGCCCGCGCCCGAGCGGCCGGTCGCGCGGATCGTCGTCGACATCCCGCTGGCCCACCTCGACCGCACCTTCGACTACCTCGTGCCGGAGAAGCTGCACGAGAGCGCGGTGCCCGGGTGCCGCGTCCGCGTCCGGTTCGCCGGGCAGCTCGTCGACGGCTACCTCATCGAGCGCGGCGAGACCAGCGACTACGGCAGCAAGCTGGCGTTCCTCGACCGCGTGACGTCGGCCGAGCCGGTGCTGGCGCCGTCGTTGCACGCGCTGTGCCGGGCGGTCGCCGACCGCTACGGCGGCACGCTGTCGGACGTCCTGCGCCTGGCGATCCCGCCGCGCCACGCGAAGGTCGAGGGCGAGCCGCCGCTCGCGCCCGCCGCGCCGCCGGAGCTGCCGGACAGCACGGCCTGGGCGCGCTACCAGCGCGGCCCGGCGTTCCTGGAGGCGCTGACCGAGGGCAAGCCCGCGAACGCCGTCTGGCAGGCCCTGCCGGGCGAGGACTGGCCACGCCGGCTCGCCGAAGCCGCCGGTTCGGTGGCGGCGGCCGGGCGCGGCGCGGTGCTGGTGGTGCCGGACCACCGCGACCTGACGCGGGTGTACGAGGCGTGCGCCGCGATCGTCGGCGAAGAGGCCGTGGTGGCGCTGATCGCCGGCCTCGGGCCCGCGGAGCGGTACCGGCGCTGGCTGGCGGTGCTGCGCGGCTCGGTGCGGGTGGTGGTCGGCACGCGGGCGGCGATGTTCGCGCCGGTCCACGACCCCGGGCTGTTCGTCGTCTGGGACGACGGCGACGACCTGCACCTCGACCAGCACGCGCCGTACCCGCACGTCCGGGACGTGCTGATGGACCGCGCGCACGCGGCGAAGGCGTCCCTGCTGGTCGGCGGCTTCGCCCGGACGGCGGAGGCCCAGCTGCTGGTCGAGTCGGGCTGGGCCGCGCCGGTCCTGGCCGACCGCACGGTGCTGCGGTCCGCGGCGCCCCGCGTGACGCCGGTCGGTGAGGACTTCGACGTCGCCCGCGACGAAGCGGCCCGCGTCGCCCGCCTGCCGGCGGTGGCGTTCGAAGCGGCGAGGCAGGCGTTCGCGGCGGGCCTGCCGACGCTGGTCCAGGTGCCGAGGCGCGGGTACGTCCCCGGTCTGGCCTGCGGAAACTGCCGGACCCCGGCCCACTGCCGTCGTTGCGCGGGACCCCTGTCGTTGCCGGGCGGTTCGGTGGACGGGCAGCCGAAGCCCCCGGCGTGCCGCTGGTGCGGCGTCCCGGAGACGGCGTTCCGCTGCACGGCATGCGGCTCGGTGAGGCTGCGCGCGGTGATCGTCGGCGCGAAGCGGACGGCGGAGGAGTTGGGGCGGGCGTTCCCGGGCATCCCGGTCCGCACGTCGGGGGCGGCGGAGGTGCTGTCATCGGTCCCGGGCAAGCCGGCGCTGGTGGTGTGCACCCCGGGAGCGGAACCGGTGGCCGAGGGCGGCTACGGCGCGGCGTTGTTGCTGGACGGCTGGGCATTGCTGGGCCGCCAGGACCTGCGCGCGAGCGAGGAGGCGTTGCGCCGCTGGATGGCGGCGGCGGCGCTGGTGCGCCCGGCGTCGTCGGGTGGCCGCGTGATCGTCGGGGCGGAGGCGGGGATGCCGGTGGTCCAGGCACTGGTCCGCTGGGACCCGGCATGGCACGCGGGCCAGGAGCTGTCGGAGCGCCGCGAGCTGGGCTTCCCCCCGGCGATGCGGATGGCGAGCGTGGAGGGAAGCCCGGACGCGGTGGCGGGGTTCCTGTCGGACTTGCCGTTGCCGCCGTCGGGTGAGGTGCTGGGCCCGGTGCCGCTCGGGGAGATCGACGAGGACGGCAATGCCGAGCGGGAGCGGGCTTTGGTGCGGGTGTCCCGAGCGGAGGGAAAGGCGTTGTCGGCGTCGATCCACGCGGCGGCGGCCCGCCGGGACGCGAAGAAGGCCACGGAACCGATCCGCGTCCAGCTGGACCCGCTGGAGCTCATCTGATCCGCGCGCACGCCAGGATTCCCCGGCGTGCGCGCGAATTCCGCCGGATCAGTGGCCGAGAACCGTGCCCGGCAACGAATCCAGCGCCACCCGCGGGGATTCCTTCTGCGGCAACGGAACCGTCGAACCCGCACCGCCGGCCGCGGCGGACGTCAGGTCGACCACCTCGGCCGCGATCGCCTGGCGACGAGCCTCGAAAGCCGGGTCCGTCAAGCCCGTCGGCTGGCCCAGCACCGGCGTGTGCAAATGCCCGCCCGACACCGAAGTCAGCCCCAGGCCCAGCCGCACTCGGTTCGCGCGGAACATCGACTCGTTCGACAGATAGTTTCCGCCCCCGCCCGAAGCCGCGATTTCGCCCGGTACCGGGGCGTCCGAGCGGCACACCGGCGTCCCCGCACCCGGGTGTGAAGAGTCCGGCCACACGCAGAACGCCTGGTTGAAGTTGACCGGATAAGCGCCGGTCACCTCGAGCATCCGCGTGTACGGCAGCGTCGTCTCGATGAACTGGACGTCCGGCTGGGGCCAGCCCGCGGCCGGCGGGACCCCGCCCGTCACGGACACGTTGTTGTTGTCCGGGAAACCGCCGCGCCAGGCGCCGGCCCAGCGTTCGACGTCGAAGCGGCCCGGGCGGCCCTGGCTGATCGTCAGCACCACGTCCGGCCGCCGCGCGCGGTCGCGCAACGCCGTGCCGTACGCCGCTTCCACGATGCCCTGGTCGAAGTAGCCCCACACCACCGGGAAGCTCACCGCCTGCACCACGGCCGGGCCGGCCGGCGTGTCGAGCACCCGCCCGTCGAGCTGCAGTGCCGACGCGCCCGCCGGGTTCGAGATGGTGATGCCCGCGCCGTCCAGCTGGAACGGGTCGAAGCCGCTCACCATCACCCGCCGCGCCTTCCCGAGCGGGAACCGGACGTCGTCGAGGCCACGCGCGCCGCGATCGAACGCCGTCAGCAGCGCGTCCCGCTGCGAGGGGAACGACTTCCACTGCCGGATCGCGCTGCTGAGCTGCAGCCGCGCCCAGTACAGCGGCCGGTCGTCGAACCGGTCGAGCGTGCCGAGATCGGGACGGCGGCCCTGCGCGCGGTCGACGGCGGTCCGCCACAGCCGCTCACCGGCCTGGGTGACGACGTGCTCGGCGCGACGCGGGGTCCGCGCCGCGCAGAGGTCGTGCTTCACCTCGGCGACGAGCGGATCGAACCCCGCCAGCCGCACGAGCTCGGGCCCGACGGCGGGACCACCCGCGGGCAGGGAGGCGGTCAGACGCTGTTCCTCGACGGTCAGCGGAACACCGGCGTCGAAACAGCCGGGCGCGGCCGTGGCGACGGTGGGGAAGGCGAAGAGCGGAACGGCGGCGAGCAGGGGGAGCAGAGCGGTCAGGCGCACGGATTTCCCTCCACGGCGTGGGTGACGCGGCCGAGTCTTCCGCCGACCGCGCCACCCGCGTAACCCGCGGAAGTCGGGATCAGCCCGTGGCGAGGACCTTCAAGCGCGAAATGTCCGCGCTGAACTGGTCCTGGTCAATGGGCGAAGAGCTGTACTGCCAGAACGTGTAGAAGCCCCAGTTGTACGGCAACGTCCCCGCCGACGACGCATAACGCGCCACCCACAGGGGGTTCGTCGAGCTGAAGTCGCCCGTGTTGCCGGTGCACTGGCTCCACCAGCTCGTCGCCGTGTAGATCACCGGCCAGCGGGTCGTCTTCGCGTGGTACTCGTCGCTGAACGCCTTGATCCACGCCACCATCTGGGCCGGCGTCTTGCCGTAGCACGCGTTGTTCGGGCCCCACTCGATGTCGAGCGTGCCCGGGAGCGTCTTGCCGTCCTTCGACCAGCCGCCGCCGTGGGCGACGAAGTAGTCGGCCTGCGCGGCGCCGCCGGCCCCGTCCGGGCGGCCGTAGTGGTAGGCCCCGCGGATCATGCCGACGTTGTACGACCCCGTGTACTGCTGGCTGAAGTACGCGTTCTGGTAGCTGGTGCCCTCGGTCGCCTTGACGTAGGCGAACTTCTTGCCCGCGCTCCAGTACGACGCCCAGTTGACGTTGCCCTGGTAGGAGCTGACGTCGATGCCCGGGACGCTGGCGTCCACCGAGGCCGGCGCGAGCCCCGCCGGGGCCACGCCGTCGTGGGCGCGGATCGCCGCGCCCATCTCGTGGTTGTCCGACGCGTCCTGGTCCGGCAGGCCCGGTGACGCCGACGCGCCGGGGGCGGTCACGACCAGCAGGGAGGTCGAGACGGCAACAGCGGCGCCGAGCATGCGGCGCCATCTGCGTGGTGCGGTCATCTTCAGTTGTCCTTTCGGTTGCCCTCGCTGTGCGCGGCTGTGCAGGGCCACGCCGGACGATTCTGTGACAGCGATGTGGGCGGCGTCACTCCGCCATGTGATCCAATTTCGAAGTCTGGGGAAACTCGTAAAATTCTGACGAGCGGGGTGCGGCGCCTTTTGGCGTCTTGAACGTGCCTGGTCCGAAGGGCAGACTCGCCCGCATGCCCGCGCACCGGAGTCGCACCCTCGTCATCGCCGCCACGGCCGCGCTCCTCACGACCGTCGCCGCCGGACCCGCCACCGCCGCCACCCCCACGCCGAAGTCCCCGGTCGCCGTCGGCTTCGGGGGCGCGGTGGCCAGCATCGACGCCGACGCCACCGCGATCGGCACCCAGGTCCTGCGCGACGGCGGCAACGCCGTCGACGCGGCCGTCGCGGTCGCCGCCGCGCTCGGCGTCACCGACCCGTTCTCCGCCGGCGTCGGCGGGGGCGGGTTCTTCGTCTTCTACGACGCGAAGACCCACCGCGTCCACGCCCTCGACGGCCGCGAGACGGCGCCGAAGACCGCTGACGCGAACCTCTTCGTCGAGAACGGCCAGCCGCTGCCGTTCAACGACGCCGTCACGAGCGGGCTCAGCGTCGGCGTCCCCGGCACGCCCGCGACGTGGTCCGAGGCGCTGCGCAAGTGGGGGACGCGCTCGCTGGCGAAGTCCCTGAAGCCCGCCGAAGACCTGGCGCGCAAGGGATTCGTCGTCGACTCGACGTTCCAGACGCAGATCGCGAACAACGCCGCGCGGTTCTCCGCGTTCCCCTCGACGCGGTCGCTGTACCTGCCCGGCGGCGCCCCGCCGTCGCCCGGGACGGTCTTCCGGAACCCCGACCTCGCGGACACCTACGCGCAGCTCGAACGCCGCGGCGTCGACGCGCTGTACCAGGGCCAGATCGGCGCGGACATCGCCAAGACCGTGCAGCAGCCGCCGAAGGACCCGGCCTCGACGCTGAACGTGCGTCCCGGCAAGCTCAGCACGGCCGACCTCGCGGCCTACCGCGCGATCGAGCGCGACCCGACCCGCACGAGCTACCACGGCCTCGACGTCTACGGCATGCCCGCGCCGTCGTCCGGCGGGCTCACGGTGGCCGAGGCGCTCAACATCCTCGAGAACTTCGACCTCAAGCACGCGAGCAAGGCCGACTACCTGCAGTACTTCCTGGAGTCGACGCGGTTCGCCTTCGCCGACCGCAACCGCTGGATCGGCGACCCCGCCGTCATCGACGTCCCGGCCAAGGAGCTGCTGAGCCAGCGCTTCGCCGACTCGCGGGCGTGCCTGATCTCGAAGGACAAGGCCGCGACCAGCCCGGTCGCGCCGGCCGACCCTCGCCATCCGACACCGTGCGCGGCCGGGACCACCGCCGCGCCGACGCCGTACGAGGGCGAGAACACCACGCACCTCACGGTCGCCGACAAGTGGGGCAACGTCGTCGCCTACACGCTGACGATCGAGCAGGAGGGCGGCAGCGGGATCGTCGTGCCGGGCCGCGGGTTCCTGCTCAACAACGAGCTGACCGACTTCTCGTTCACGCCGGTGACGCCGGGCGTGCCCGACCCGAACCTGCCCGGCCCCGGCAAGCGTCCGCGCTCGTCGATGGCGCCGACGATCGTGCTCGACCACGGCCGCCCGTTCTTCGCGACGGGTTCGCCGGGCGGCGCGTCGATCATCACCACCGTCCTGCAGGTGATCCTCGGCCGGCTCGACCGCGGGCTGTCGCTGGAGGACGCCATCGCGGCGCCGCGGGCATCGCAGCGCAACTCGGCGGCCGCGCAGGTCGAGCAGGCGTTCCTGGACCAGCCGGAGACGGCGGACCTGAGGGCCCGCGGCCAGGGCTTCTCGACGGCACCGGCGGAGATCGGCGCGGCGACGGGCGTGGAGCGCCTGCGTGACGGCCGCTGGCTGGCGGCGGCGGAACCGGTCCGACGCGGTCAGGGCGCGGCGCAGGTGGTGTGGCCGGCGCGCTGGTAGGTCAGGCTTCGAGAGCCCAGCGGATGTACGGCGTCTTCGGGACGAACCCCGCCCGTTCGAACACCCCGGAGGCGCCGGACGGGCTCGCCGAGTCCACCACCAGGCTCGCCTGGTCGTAACCGTGGTCCTTCGCGGCCTGCAACGCGTGGGCCAGCAGGGCCGTCGCGACGCCGCGCTTCCGGTGCTCCGGGAGCGTCCCGACGACCATGAAGTGCGCGTCGCGGATCCCGGTCGCCGCGGTGTCGGCGTCCCAGGACAGGGTCACCAGCAAGCCCGCCGGTGCTCCGGTCGCGTCGCGGGCCAGGAAGCTGACCTCGGGCCGGAACGTCTGGTTGACGATCTTGTTCCGCCACATGTCCGGCGGCATCGGGACCGCGCCCCAGGCGTCCTCGAACGCCGCGTTCCGGACACGCCGGAAGTCTTCGTCGGTCTGCTCCGACCACGGCTCGATCCGGGCTTCCCCCGGCGCGACGTCCCCGAGGGGGTGCTCCATCCGCCGGAAGTACCGGACCGGCGCGAAGCCCCGGGAGCGCATCAGCTCGGCGAGGCCGGCGATGTGCCCGGGCCGGTGGACGTCGACCACGAGCTTCGCGTCCGGGTGGTGCCGGGCGTGCAGCACCTTCGCCGCGGCGACCCCGGCTTCGACGAGCCGGGTCCCGACCCCGCGGCGCCGGTGCGCCGGGTGCACCCCGCCGTCCAGGAAGACCCGGTGGACCTCGCCGGCGGACGGCTTGAACCGGATCTTCACATAGCCGATCATCGTGTCGCCGCCGAAGGCCGCGAGGCTGCCGCGTTCGAGGTCGGCGTAGGGGTCGACCAGCTCTTGGAGGGTGTCCTCGGCGGTGTAGTGCTCGCCGATCGCGTCCACGGATTCCATGGCGTTGAGGAGGTCGGCCGAGGCCTGGGCGTCCTCGCGGGTGAGCGGCCGCCACGTCAGTCCGTGCATACCGGCGACGCTAACGCCCGGGAGCCGGGCCTGTCGTGCCGATTACCGGCGGTCAGGCGGGCGCGCCCCGATCACGGGGGCCTTCTAGACTCGGCTCCGATGTTCCAGCCATGTGAATCCTCCCCGCTCCCGCCGGGGGTGCGCCGATGAAGCTCGTCTTCGCCGGCACCCCCGAACCGGCGGTCCCGGCGCTGCGCGCCCTGCTCGACTCCGGCCGGCACGAGATCGTCGCCGTCGTCACCCGGCCCGACGCCCAGGCCGGCCGCGGCCGCCGGGTCGTCCGCTCGCCGATCGGCGCCCTCGCCGACGAGCACGGCATCGAGGTCCTGACGCCCGCGCGCGCCGGCGACCCGGCCTTCCTCGCCCGGCTGACCGAGCTCGCGCCGGACGCCTGCCCGGTCGTCGCCTACGGTGCGTTGCTGCCGCAGGCCGCCCTCGACATCCCGCGCCTCGGCTGGGTGAACCTGCACTTCTCGCTGCTGCCCGCGTGGCGCGGCGCCGCGCCGGTGCAGGCCGCGATCCGCGCCGGCGACGAGATCACCGGCGCGTCGACCTTCCGGATCGTCAAGGAGCTGGACGCGGGCCCGGTCTTCGGCTTCGTCACCGAGGCGATCGGCGGGACCGACACGGCGGGCGGCCTGCTCGGGCGCCTGTCGGAGTCCGGCGCCAAGCTGCTGCTGTCCACCATGGACGGTCTGGCCGACGGCAGCCTCGTCGCGCGCGAGCAGCCCGCCGAGGGGATGAGCTACGCGCCGAAGGTGACCGTCGAGGACGCCCGGGTGTCCTTCGCCGACCCGGCCGCGGCGGTCGACCGCCAGATCCGGTCGGTCACCCCGGACCCGGGTGCGTGGGCGGAGTTCCGCGGCGAGCGGTTCAAGCTCGGCCCGGTGACGGTGGTCGACGAGCCCGGCCCGCCGCCGGGGGAGATCGTGGTCGAACGCAAGCGGGTGCTGGTCGGGACGGCGACCAAGCCGTTGCGGCTCGGCGAGGTCCAGGCACCCGGCAAGAAACGGATGGCGGCCACCGACTGGGCGCGAGGTACGAGGATCGACCAGGGAGAACGCCTCCGGTGAACGACCACAGGGAACGACGTCCGTCACGGCCGGACCGGGGCCGCCCGGCTCCGCGCAAGGAAGGCCCGCGCCGCCCGCCGGAGGTGGACCCGGCCCGGCAGGCCGCGTTCGACGTCCTGCGCGCGGTCCGGGAGAAGGACGCCTACGCCAACCTCGTCCTGCCGGACCTGCTGCGCGAGCGGCGGATCGGCGGCCGGGACGCGGCGCTGGCGACCGAGCTGGCGTACGGCACGTCGCGGGCCCAGGGCCTGCTCGACGCCGTCATCGAGGCCAACGCCGAGCGGCCGCTGGCCAAGACCGACCCGGTGGTGCTGGACGCGCTGCGGCTCGGCGTCTACCAGCTGCTGCGCACGCGCATCCCGGAGCACGCCGCCGTGACGTCCACTGTGGACCTCGTGCGCGCCGAAGCTGGTTCGTGGGCAACGGGTTTCGCGAACGCCATCATGCGCAAGGTGTCCGAAAAGGACGAAGCGGCCTGGCTGGACGAGGTCGCGCCGGACGAGGCCAAGGATCCGATCGGGGCGTTCGCGCTGCGCACCGCGCACCCGCGCTGGATCGCCCGCTCGTTCGCCGAAGCGCTGGGGGACAAGGGCGCGGGGCTGAAGGCGGCCCTGGAGGCCGACGACGCGCGGCCCGAGGTGCACCTGGTCGCCCGGCCCGGCGAGATCACCGCCGACGAGCTGGCGGCGATCACCGGCGGCGACCCCGCGCCGTACTCGCCCTACGGCGTCCGCCTGCCCTCCGGCGCCGGTGACCCGGCCGACGCGGAGCCGATCCGCGAGCGGCTGGCCGCGGTGCAGGACGAGGGCAGCCAGCTGTGCGCGATCGCCGCGACGAAGGTGCCGGTCGAGGGCTCCGACGAGCGCTGGCTCGACCTCTGCGCCGGTCCCGGCGGCAAGGCGACGCTGCTCGGCGCGCTGGCGGCGTTGAGCGGGGCGACGGTGGACGCCGTCGAGAAGGCGCCGCACCGCGCGAAGCTCGTCGAGAAGGCCACGACCGGCCTGCCGGTGAAGGTGCACGTCGCCGACGGCCGCGAGTCGGGTCTGGAGCCGGGCTACGACCGCATCCTGGTCGACGCGCCGTGCAGCGGTCTCGGCGCACTGCGTCGGCGGCCGGAGGCACGCTGGCGCCGGCAGCCGTCGGACGTCGCGGACCTGACGAAGCTGCAGGGTGAGCTGATCACCGCGGCGTACGCACTGCTGCGACCGGGCGGCGCGCTCACGTACGTCGTCTGCTCGCCGCACCTGGCGGAGACCGAAGGCGTGCTGGGCGAGACGGCCCGGCGGCTGAAGGCCGAAGTGCTGGACTCACGGGAGTTCTTCCCCGGTGTCCCCGAGCTCGGCGACGGGCCGTACGTGCAGCTCTGGCCGCACCGCCACGGCACGGACGCGATGTTCTGCGCCGTGCTGCGCAAACCGTGAGAGACCTCGGGCTGATCGCCGGCTCGTGCGGCGGGCTGGACACCCGGTTCGCCGCCGAGCTGGTCCGGCCCGCCGCCGAGCGCGGCTGGCGCCCGGCGATCACCTTGACGCCGACGGCTCATCGTTGGCTGGAGTCGACGGGCGCGCTCGCCGAGGTTGCTTTGTCGACCGACCTGCCGGTGCGCAGCGTGTCCCGGCTGCCGGGGGAGCCGCGGCCGCACCCGGACCCTTCGGTGTTCCTGTTCGCGCCGGCATCGGCCAATTCGGTCGCGAAGCTGGCGCTGGGCATCGCGGACAACCAGGCACTGACGGTCCTCGGCGACGTCCTCGGCGCCCCGGGGATCACGATCGTGGTGGCGTACCAGATCCAGGACACCCGAGTGCACCACCCGGCATGGCAGCGCCACCTCGACACCCTCGCGGGAGTAGGGGTGACGCTGCACCGGCTGGACGTCGGGCGGCATTGGACCGAGGTCTTGGACCTGCTTCCCTGATCAGCAGGCCGCCGCGTCGGTGGCGGCCAGCAGGTGCCCGCTCGTTTCGGCCGGAGTCGGGTTCTCGTTCAGCACCACCGTCACCCGGCGACCACCCGGGCCGACGCCGGCCAGGTTCGTGAAGCCGAGGATTCCGCCTTCATGACCCCAAAACTCCCCGCACGACAGCGGAACACTGCCCAGCCCCAAGCCGTAACCCGCCCCCGGGATGCCGAGATCCGCCGGGACCGTGCGCTTCATCTCGGCCAGCTCGGCCGGACGCAGCAACCGCCCGCCGAGCAGGGCGCCGTAGAACCGATCGAGGTCGGCCGGGGTCGAGATGAGCCCGCCCGCCGCCCCGGCGATCGTCGCGTCGTAGTCGCTGAAGTCCACCAGCTTCCCACCAAACGGCACGTAACCGACGGCGTGCGGGTCCGGCAGCTTCTCGTCGCCGCGGCGGGGGAGGTACGTGTCGTGCAGGCCCAACGGCCGGGTGATCCGCCGCGCGATCTCGTCGCCCACGGAACGCCCCGTGACCTGCGAGACGAGCATCCCGGCGACGATGTAGTTGGTGTTCGAGTACGACCAGCTCGTGCCGGGCGGGAACAGCGCCGGGTGCTTCAGCGCCATCGCCACCAGCTCGGCCGGCTCCGCGCCGCGGTGGCGCAGCGACTCCGGGTCGCTCAACGCGAGGTCGTCGGTGTAGTTGTACAGCCCGCTGGTGTGCTGGAGCAGCTGCCGCACGGTGATCCGCCGGTCGGGTAGCAGGCCGGGCAGGTACCGCTCGACCGGCGCGTCCAGCTTCACCCGGCCCTCGCCGACCAGCTGCAGCACGACCGTCGCGACGAACGACTTCGTGACGCTGCCCGCGCGGAAGGACCCGTTGCGCGGGAACGGTTTCCCGGTCGTCACGTCCCCCGTGCCGCTGCGCGTGACCCGCGTCCGGGAGCCGTCCTGGACGACCGCCTCGGCGCCCGGGACGCCGTCCTGGGCGGTCAACGTGTCGAGCGCGCCCTGGAGTGGGCTGGTGGTGGCGAGCGCCGGCGCCGCCGTGGTCGCAGCGAGGAGTGCGACGAGGGTGCCGCAAGCGATGATCCGCTTGCCGCGCAATGACTTCCGCATGAAAGAACCCCCTGGTGTCGTGGTACTCCCAACCTAGGGAGCCACGGCACCAGGGGGCATGGGGCAGGCCGCCCGAACGATCCGGGGGCCTGCCCCACCACGTCAGCGCAGGCGCAGCGCGCGCTTCAGCGTGCCGAACAGGTCGGTCTGGTTGGTCAGGCCGACGATGTTGGCCGCCTGCGGGCCCATGGCCGCGATGCGGACCTGGGTGCCCGTGTGCGACTGCGAGCCGCCGGTCTCGGCGGTGCCGTACGCGAGGGTCATGTTCGCACCCTCGTTGGTGACCAGCGTCGCGGTCAGGCCCGGGGTGGCCGTCGGCTCGACGATCTGGCTGCTGTGGCCGTGGTCGGCCGTCACCAGCACCAGCGTGTCGGGGTGGCTGCGGGCGAACGCCGTGCCCGCCGCGATCGCCGCGTCGAAGTCGATCGTCTCGCCGATCTGGCCGCACGGGTCGGCGGCGTGGTCCTGCTTGTCGATGCTCGCGCCCTCGACCTGCAGGAAGAAGCCCTTGTCCGAGTGACGGTCGTCGAGCAGCTCCAGCGCCTTGCGGGTCTGGTCGGCCAGCTTCGGCTGCGTCTTCGGCAGCGCCGGGTTGGCGGTGCAGCGCGACGGCGCGGTGCCGCCGTGGACGGCCGCCGGGCCGGTCCAGTTCACCGGCATGTTGTTCTTGGCGAACAGGCCGAGGACCGGCTTGCCCTTCTTGGCCGCCGCCAGGTCCGCCGCGGTGTTCACGACGTTGTAGCCGGCCGCCTTGGCCTGGTCGAGGACGGTCTTGCCCTTGAACTTGCCGGCGGTGACCGTCTGGTCGAAGTACGTCGCGCCGCCGCCCAGCAGGACGTCGGGGCGGGTCTGGACGAGCTGCTCGGAGATCGAGCCGGCGCCGCCCTTCTCCTTGGCGTTGACCGCGCACTTGGCGGTCGTCTCGACCGGGCCCTTGCAGTCGCGGCTCACGACGTGCGAGCCGAGCACGGCCGGCGTGGCGTCCTGGACCTCGGCGGTGGTGACGTCGCCGGTGCGCAGGCCGCCGCGCTTGGCCAGCTCGAGGATCGTCGGCACGGGGTTGCCGTACGCGTCGACCGAGATGGCGCCGTTGTAGGTCTTGACGCCGGTGGCCCAGCCGGTGCCGGACGCGGCCGAGTCGGTCACGTAGTTCGGCTTGCCGGGGTTGTTCTGCTCGACCGCGTAGGTGGTGTAGTCACCGGTCAGCGGCAGCTCGTCCATCGCGAGCCGGCCGGCGGCGCCGCGCTCGTAGTTGCGCGCGGACGTGATCTCCGACTGGCCCATGCCGTCACCCAGGAACAGGATGACGTTGCGGGCACTGCCGCCCTGGATCGCGGAGCGGACGTCGTTGGTGCGGTCACCGGTGCCGGCCGACGAACGCGCGTTGTCGCTGTCGGAGCCGTTGGCGGCGATGGCGACCGGGGCGGCGGCGACCAGTGCGGCGCCGAGCGCGCCCGCGACCAGCCACCGGCGGCGGCCGGTGAGCAGCGAAGCCATGTTTCTCCTCTTCGGGGACTTCGGGAGGTAAGAGCCCGGATTCCGGACACGGGCTATTAGTCCGTCTGCATGTGTGCCGAGGAGGGACGGCGGGTGAGCGCCAGGTGACCGCTGGGGGAACTCATGGCTTCACGGAGGTGACCGGGAGCACGTCGGTTATTGACCGGCGAGGTGGCCCGGCGCGACGATGCCCGATTCGTACGCTATGACCACCGCCTGGGCGCGGTTGCCCGCGCCGAGCTTCGCGAAGACGTTGCCCACGTGCGTCTTCACGGTCTCGAGGCTGATCACGAGCGCGGCCGCGATGTCCTGGTTGGACAGTCCGGTCGCGACCAGCCGGAGCACCTCGGCTTCGCGCCGGGTGAGCGCTTTCGCGGCCCGCGCGTACCGCCCGTCCGGCAGCCGGGCGCTCACCAGCCGCCGGATCGCTTCCGGGAACAGCAGCGACTCGCCGGTGGCGACGGTCCGGACGGCGTGCGCGATCTCCTCCTTGCGCGCCCGTTTGAGCAGGAACCCGCTCGCCCCGGCCAGCAGCGCCTCGTGCACGTAGTCGTCGTTGTCGAACGTCGTGACGACGAGGACCTTCGGCGGCTCGGCCGGCTCGGCGAGCAGCTGCCGGGTCGCCTCGATGCCGTCCATCCCGGGCATCCGGACGTCCATCAGCACGACGTCGGGCCGGGCGCGGCGGACCGCGGGCAGCACCTCCGAGCCGTCGGCCGCTTCGCCGATCACAGTCAGGCCCTGCTGCTCCAGCAGCGCCCGCAGGCCGGTGCGCACCAGCGGCTCGTCGTCGGCCAGGAGGACGGTGGGCGTCATGCGCCCGTCCGCAGCGGGATGGTCGCGCGCAGCCGCCACCGCTCTCCGTCCGGACCGGCGTCGAGCTCGCCGCGCAGGGCTTCGACGCGCTCGGCGAGCCCGGTCAGCCCGCGCCGCCCGGGCCGCGGACCCACGCCGGGCAGGGCGTTGACCACGGCGATCGCCAGGCGCTCGGGCCCGGCCTCGACGCGGACGTCGACCCCGCCCGGGCCGGCGTGGCGCAGCGCGTTGGTCAGGCCCTCCTGGACGATCCGGTAGCCCTCGCGCGACACGGCGGCGGGCAGCGTGGCGACCGGTCCGCTGACGGTCAGCCGGACGTCGAGCCCGGCGTCGCGGGCGCGCACGGCGAGGACGTCGACCTCGGCGAGCGTGCGCATCGGTTCCTTGGCCGCGGGTTCCTCGCGCAGCAGGCCGAGAACGTGGTCGAGGTCCTCGAGGGCGCTTCGAGACGCTTCTTCGATCGTGCCCAGTGCGCGCCGCACCTGAGCCGGGTCGGCCTCGACCAGCTCGGCCGCGGCCGCCGCCTGGATGGTCGACGTCGTCAACGTGTGCCCGATCGAGTCGTGCAGCTCGCGGGCGAGCCGGTTGCGCTGGGCGAGCACGGCGGCGCGGCGTTCGGCCAGGGCCGCGCGTTCGGCTGTGGACGGGCCCAGCAGCGCGGTCGCGCCCGCCCGGAGGCCGAAGGTGGCGGCCGCCGTCAGCGCCAGTGCCGCAAACGCCACCACCAGCCCGAACGGGATCGTCCACGCCCCGAGCGGGACTCCGGACCGGTACAGCGAGATCGTGTCCTGCCCGCCCGCCAGCCAGATCGCGGGCACGAGCAGCCCGAGGCCCAGGAAGGCCAGCACGGTGAACAGGACGCCGCTGGCCGCGGTGTGCAGCGCGAGCCACAGCCCGGACCGCAGCCGCGACGCCGCGTCCGGCCGGCCCTCGGGCGCGGGGACGTGGGTGCCGAGCAGGGTGTTCGCCAGGCCGATGCCGAGGCGTCGCACCGGTCCCAGCAGGCCCAGCAGCCCCATCAGCACGGTGAGGGCGAGCAGGGCGACGAGCGCGCGGACCCGGGAGTCGGCTTCGACGGACACCGCCACGGCCAGGGCGAAGGGGGACACCGGCGCCGCGATGGCGGCGCCCGCGGCGGCGTGGAGCAGGCTGCGGTAGCTGCCGATCCGCGTCAGGGACAGGAGGAATCCGGGCATGCGGCGAGCGTAGGGCGGCCGGGATGGCCGTGACCTCCCTCTCCGGAGCCAGATTCTGGTCACAACCGGTTAGCGACCGTTAGCACCGGCCTCCTACACTCGGGACGTGGCTGACCGACCCCTGATCGCCCCCAGCATCCTGTCCGCGGACTTCGCCCGGCTCGGCGAGGAGATCGCCGCCGTCGCCGGCACCGGCGAGGCCCGCGCCGACTGGGTCCACGTCGACGTCATGGACGCGCACTTCGTGCCCAACCTGACCCTCGGCCTGCCCGTGGTCAAGGCGCTGCTCAAGAGCACCGACCTGCCGATCGACTGCCACCTGATGATCGACGACCCGGACCGCTGGGCGACCGGGTACGCCGAGGCCGGCGCCTACAACGTCACCGTGCACGCCGAAGCCGCGAAGGACCCCGTCGCGCTGGCCAAGAACCTGCGCGCCGCCGGTGCCAGGGCCGGCCTGTCGGTCAAGCCGGGCACCGCGCTCGAACCGTGGCTCGACGTGCTCAAGCACTACGACACGCTGCTGGTCATGTCGGTCGAGCCGGGCTTCGGCGGGCAGTCGTTCATCGCCGACGTCCTGGAGAAGGTGCGCACCGCGCGGCGGCTCGTCGACACCGGGCACCTGAAGCTCGTCGTCGAGATCGACGGCGGGATCAACGCCGAGACCATCGAGCAGGCCGCCGAGGCGGGCGTCGACTGCTTCGTCGCCGGGTCCGCCGTCTACGACGCCGGTGATCCGGGCAAAGCGGTCGCCGCGCTGCGCGAGCAGGCGG
Organism: Amycolatopsis sp. NPDC114505; assembly: GCF_055633615.1. NCBI lineage: Bacteria > Bacillati > Actinomycetota > Actinomycetes > Pseudonocardiales > Pseudonocardiaceae > Amycolatopsis > Amycolatopsis sp. NPDC114505. The sequence goes on from NZ_JBVKDV010000002.1 coordinate 653,434, forward strand.
CGCGCGGCCGGGCCGGCTGATCCAGGGGTGGCACCGGGGAAGCCCCGGGGCCGCGTCGGGTGTTGGATGGGAGAACCGGCTCACTAGGAGGCAGCGGACGTGTTCACCGGCATAGTCGAGGAGATCGGCGAGGTCACCGCGGTCGAGCAGCTGACCAACGCGGCACGGCTGCGCGTGCGCGGCCCGCTGGTCACCAGCGATGCCGGGCACGGCGACTCGATCGCGGTCAGCGGCGTGTGCCTGACGGTCGTCGAGGTGAGCGACGGCGAGTTCACCGTCGACGTCGTGAACGAGACGCTGCAGCGCTCGAGCCTGGCCAAGGTCGCGACCGGCGACCGGGTCAACCTGGAACGCGCCACCCCGGCCGGCGGCCGGCTCGGCGGGCACATCATGCAGGGGCACGTCGACGGGACGGGCGTGTTCCTCTCCCGCGACGAAACCGGCGTCACGACCTTCGCCCTGCCGGGGCACCTGGCCCGGTACGTCGTCGAAAAGGGGTCGATCGCGGTCGACGGGATCTCCCTGACCGTCGCGGCGGTCACCGACGAGCAGTTCAAGGTCGCGCTGATCCCGACCACCCTCGAGGTGACCACCCTCGGCGGCCGGGAGGCCGGCGACCTGGTGAACCTCGAGGTCGACGTGGTCGCGAAGTACGTGGAAAAGCTGGCCGAGGCACACATCCGCGACCAGGTGCAGAATCGGGACGGCGGCACGGAGGAGCGGTCATGAGTGAATCGAGTGCGGCGGAGCCCGAGGCGGGCTGGACGCCCTGCGGCACGGGGGCGGTGTTCGACGCCGACGCCATCGAGCGGGCGATTTCCGACATCGCGGCGGGCCGTCCGGTCGTCGTGGTCGACGACGAGGACCGCGAGAACGAGGGTGACCTCATCTTCGCGGCGGAAAAGGCGACGCCGGAGCTGCTGGCGTTCATGGTCCGCTACACCTCGGGCTACGTCTGCGTGGCGCTGACCGAGGCCGAGGCCGACCGGCTGGACCTGCCGCCGATGTACCACACGAACCAGGACGCGCGGGGCACCGCGTACAGCGTCACGGTCGACGCCGCCGAGGGCATCAGCACCGGCATCTCGGCCGCCGACCGCGCGCACACGATCCGCCTGCTGGGCGACCCGAAGTCGACGGCGAAGGACTTCCGCCGCCCCGGGCACGTCGTGCCGCTGCGGGCCAAGAGCGGTGGCGTGCTGCGGCGCCCCGGGCACACCGAGGCGTCGGTCGACCTGGCCCGGATGGCCGGGCTCGCGCCGGCCGGTGTGCTGTGCGAAATCGTGTCGCAGAAGGACGAAGGCGACATGGCGCGCCGCGACGAGCTCGAGGTGTTCGCCGCCGACCACGACCTGGCGATCATCACCATCGCCGACCTGATCGCCTACCGCCGTCGCACCGAGAAGCAGGTCGAGCGCGTCGCCGAGGCGCGCATCCCGCTGGCCGCGGGCACGTTCCGCGCGGTCGGATATGACAGCCTCCTGGACGGCATCGAGCACGTCGCGTTCGTCTACGGCGAGATCGGCGACGGCCAGGACATCCTGGTGCGCGTCCACTCCGAGTGCCTGACCGGCGACGTCTTCGGCTCGCTGCGCTGCGACTGCGGCCCGCAGCTGGAGGCGGCACTGGAAGCGGTGGCCGCCGAAGGCCGCGGCGTCGTGCTCTACATCCGCGGCCACGAGGGTCGCGGCATCGGCCTGCTGCACAAGCTGCAGGCCTACCAGCTGCAGGACGACGGCGCCGACACGGTGGACGCGAACCTCGCGCTCGGCGTCCCGGCCGACGCCCGCGACTACGGCACCGGCGCGCAGATCCTCTGCGACCTCGGTGTCCGCACGATGCGGCTGCTTTCGAACAACCCGGCCAAGCGGATCGGCCTCGAGGGCTACGGCCTGCGCGTCACCGGGCGGGTGCCGCTGCCGATCTCGCCGAACCCGGAGAACCTGCGCTACCTGCGGACCAAGCGCGACCGGATGGGCCACGACCTGGCCCAGCTGGAGCACTACGACCAGGTGGGCGCGGGCCCCGAGCACCCCGACGGAGGAACGCTGTGAGCGGCGAAGGCCGTCCCGAGGTTTCGCTGGACCTGACCGGCTGCAAGTCCTTGAAGCTCGGCATCGTGGCGACGAAGTGGAACGCGGACATCACCGACGTCCTGCTGGAGCGCGCGCTGGCGGCGGCCCGCGAGGCGGAGCTGGAGGACGAGCCGACGGTGGTCCACGTCGCGGGCGCGGTCGAGCTCCCGGTGGTGGTGCAGGCGCTGGCCCGCAACCACGACGCGGTGGTCGCGCTGGGCGTGGTCATCCGCGGCGGCACCCCGCACTTCGAGTACGTGTGCGACGCGGTGACGGCGGGCCTGACCCGGGTGGCCCTGGACGAGAGCACCCCGGTGGGCAACGGCGTCCTGACGTGCGACACGCACGAGCAGGCGGTCGACCGGTCGGGGCGCCCGGGCGCGAAGGAAGACAAGGGCTACGAGGCGACGGTGGCGGCCCTGGACACGGCCCACGTGCTGCGGAGCCTCCGCCAGCCGTGGACCGAGCGGGGTTTCGTGTGAGCGTGAAGACTCTCCTGGTGGTCCGCCCCCGGCGCGCGCTGATCGTGTGCAGCGTGCTGGCGGTGGCGCTGCTGGCGGTGTTCGTGGTGGTGGCGGTGTTGCTGCGCAACGGCAACACGGGAGTCCACTTCCAGCGCTCCGACCAGGCGGCGATGATCGGCATCGGCATCCTGTTGGCGTGCGGCGTGATGCTGTTCGCGATCGCCCGGGTGCGCGCGGACGAAGAGGGCATCGAGGTCCGGAACGTGGTGATCACCAGGCGGTTCGCTTGGAGCGAGGTGCTTTCGGTGAGTTTCCCGGATGGCGCGTCGTGGGCGCGGTTGGAGCTGCCGGATGACGAGTACCACGCGGTGATGGCGGTCCAGGCGGTGGATCGGGACCGAGCGGTGGAAGCGGTGCGGGCGTTGAGGAAACTGCACCGCGCCGCGACGGGCGGCTGACGGGCCTGGGCCTCAGAGGTCCAGGTCCACCACGATCGGGGCGTGGTCCGAAGGCCCCTTCCCCTTCCGCATGTTCCGGTCCACATAGGAATCCGTCACCGCCGACGTGAACCCCTCGTTCCCGTAAACGAGATCGATCCGCATCCCCTTGTTGTTCGGGAAGTTCCCCGCCCGGTAGTCCCAGTACGTGAAGGGATGGTCGTACTTCAACGGCCGCGGGAACACGTCCGACAGCCCCAGCTTCCGCAGGTGCGCCAGGGCCTCGCGTTCCGGGGGAGTCACGTGTGTCGACTCCGCGAACACCGCGATGTCCCACACATCGGCGTCCGTGGGCGCCACGTTGAAGTCCCCGAGCACCGCGAACGGCCCGGCAGACACCTCCGTGGCCACCAGTGCCCGCAAGGCCTCCAGCCACTCCAGCTTGTACGCGTAGTGCGGGTTGTCCGGCTCGCGCCCGTTCGGCACGTACACCGACCACACCCGGACGCCGCCACAACTCGCCCCGATGGCGCGCGCCTCCGACGCTCCCTCGAACTGGGGCTCGCCCGGCAGCCCGCGGACCACGTCCGACAACCCCACCCGGGACACGATCCCGACGCCGTTCCACTGCCCGAGCCCGTACGCCGCCACCTCGTACCCCAGCGCCTCGACCTCGGCAAAAGGGAACTTGTCCGTCGGCCTTTTCAGCTCCTGCAGGCACAGCACGTCCGGCGCCGACTGCTCCAGGAACTCCAGCACGCGCGGCAGGCGGGGGAGGATGGAGTTCACGTTCCAGGTGGCGATCCGCATGTCCGCGAGTTTCGCACACCCCACCGACAGTTCCGGGGCGGAGCCGAAGCGCCGCCCCGGAACAAGAGAGATCAGACCCCGGCGGTCGTCCGGATCCAGGAGCGGCTCGACGCCACGCTCGCGTAGTTGTTCGTGCCGCGCGTGTTCGTGCCGCTCTGGTTCTGGACCGTCGACGCGACGCCGACCTGGACGCCGCCCGACAGCTGGGGGCCGCCCGAGTCGCCCTTCCACGCCGAGCCGTTGATCCCGACGCTCTGGATCGCGCGGCCGCCGTACGCGTCCGACGACCGGCCGGTGACCTGGACGTTCGCCGTCTTCAGCGCCGACGCCGGCGGGCCGGTCGGGGTCGTGCGGCCCCAGCCGTAGAGCTGGTTGGTGCTGCCCGTCGACGGGTCCGCGCTGCCCAGCGAGATCGGCCCGGCGCTGGTGGCCGACGCGAGGTGCAGCAGCGCGATGTCGCCGTTGGGGGACTCGTACTCGCCGTCGACCGCGATCTGCGTGCCGGAGAACAGCGTGTTGCTGCCGACCTTGACGTGCATGCCCGAGCCGTCCTGGTCGAGGCAGTGCACCGCCGTCATGACCCAGCGGGCGGCGATCACCGTGCCCGAGCAGTTGAAGCCCTGGAAGTCACGGCCGGGGGTGTTCACGTACACCTGGGCGCCCCACGACACAGTGGGGGCGGTGGTGCCGCCGACGATGTTCGGCTGGACGCCGGCGGAAGCGACGGCGCCACCCGCGAGGGTCAGCGCGACGGCGGCCGTGCACGCGGCGCCGAGGAAACGAAGAGAGCTCACGGAGGTGATCCTTTCGGACGGGGCCCCGATCGGGCCGGTCGGAAAGTAACCACCGCGTCACCGAGGGGGACACCCACCAAAGTCTGAACCGGACGAACACCCTACTTCCGGCGGGCGGGCCGGGGGCGTGCGAGAACTGTCGGTGCCGCCAAATACTCTGTGACGTGTGGCTGACCCGACCACCTACCGACCCGCTCCGGGAAGCATCCCGGAGGCCCCTGGCGTGTACAAGTTCCGCGACGCGACCAAGCGGGTCATCTACGTCGGCAAGGCGAAAAGCCTGCGCAGCAGGCTGAACTCCTACTTCGCCGACCTCTCCGGCCTGCACCCGCGCACGCGGCAGATGGTCACGACCGCCGCGAGCGTCGAGTGGACCGTCGTCGGCACCGAGGTCGAGGCGCTGCAGCTCGAGTACAACTGGATCAAGGAGTTCGACCCGCGGTTCAACGTCCGCTACCGCGACGACAAGAGCTACCCGATGCTCGCGGTGACGCTGGCCGAGGAGTTCCCCCGCCTGCACGTCTACCGCGGGGCGCGCAAGAAGGGCGTCCGGTACTTCGGGCCGTACGCGCACGCGTGGGCCATCCGCGAGACCCTCGACCTGCTGCTGCGCGTCTTCCCGGCCCGCACCTGCTCGGCCGGGGTGTTCCGGCGGCACGGCCAGATCGGCCGCCCGTGCCTGCTCGGCTACATCGACAAGTGCTCGGCGCCGTGCGTCGGCCGGGTCTCGGCCGTCGAGCACCGCGACATCGTCGAGGACTTCTGCGACTTCCTGGCCGGCAAGACCGACGTCATGATCAAGCGCCTGGAAGCCGAGATGGCCGCGGCCTCCGAGGAGCTCGAGTTCGAGCGCGCTGCCCGCCTGCGCGACGACCTCGGCGCGCTCCGGCGGGCCATGGAGAAGCAGGCCGTGGTGCTCGGCGACGGCACGGACGCCGACGTCGTGGCGTTCGCCCACGACGACCTCGAAGCCGCGGTCCAGGTCTTCCACGTGCGCGGCGGCCGGGTCCGCGGCCAGCGCGGCTGGGTGATCGACAAGGCCGAGGAGATGGACGTCCCGGCGCTGGTCGACCACTTCCTCACGCAGTTCTACGGCGACGAGGCCGACCTGGACGCCCGCGACGACGTCGACGCCGGGCCGGTCGTCCCGCGCGAGGTGCTGGTGCCGGAGCTGCCCGCGGACGCCGACGCGGTCGCGGAGTGGCTGACCGGGCTGCGGGGCTCGCGGGTCCAGCTGCGGGTGCCGCAGCGCGGCGACAAGAAGGCCCTCGCCGAGACCGTGCAGCGCAACGCGGGGGAGGCGTTCACCCAGCACAAGCTGCGCCGCGCCGGCGACCTCACGGCGCGCTCGGCGGCGCTCACCGAGCTGCAGGAGTTCCTGGCCCTCGACTCCGCGCCGCTGCGCATCGAGTGCATCGACATCAGCCACATCCAGGGCAGCGACGTCGTGGCGTCGCTCGTCGTCTTCGAGGACGGGCTCGCGCGCAAGTCCGAGTACCGGCGCTTCGCGCTGCGCGAAGCGGCCGAAGAGGGTGACGTCGCGTCGATCGCCGAGGTCGTGCGCCGCCGGTTCTACCGCTACCTGAAGGAAACCGCGGAGGAGACGGACTCGTCGAAGCCGGGCCTCGACCCCGAGACCGGCCGGCCGAAGAAGTTCGCCTACCCGCCGAACCTGCTGGTCGTCGACGGCGCGGGCCCGCAGGCCACCGCGGCCGCGGACGTGCTGGCCGAGCTCGGCATCACCGACATCTCCGTGGTGGGGCTGGCGAAGCGGCTCGAAGAGGTGTGGCTGCCCGCCGACCCCGACCCGGTCATCCTGCCGCGGACGTCGGAGGGGCTGTACCTGCTCCAGCGGCTGCGTGACGAGGCCCACCGGTTCGCCATCACCTACCACCGCGAGAAGCGCTCCAAGCGGCTGCAGACGTCCGAATTGGACAGTGTGCCCGGGCTGGGGCAGGCTCGCCGTACCGCCCTGATCAAGCACTTCGGCTCGGTGAAGAAGCTCAAGCAGGCCAGGATCGAAGAGATCGAGGCGGTGCCCGGCTTCGGCAGGCGCACCGCGGAGGCCGTGGTCGCCGCGCTGGCCGGGGAGTCCGGCGCGAGCAACGGCACGCAAGCAGGGGAGTAGGGAAACACAGTGAGTGCGCAAGAGGAGATCCGCGGTTCCGGTATGGAGGTCGCGGTCGTGTCCGGGTTGTCCGGGGCGGGCCGCAGCACGGCGGCCAAGTGCCTGGAGGACCTGGGCTGGTTCGTCGTCGACAACCTCCCCCCGGAGCTGATCGCCACCATGGTCGAGCTGGGCGCGCAGGCGCGCGGCGCGATCACGAAGGTGGCGGTCGTCATGGACGTGCGCTCGCGCGCGTTCACCGACGACCTGGCCTCGGTCATCAAGGACCTGGACGCGCGGGGCTACAAGCCGCGCGTGCTGTTCCTGGAGGCGACCGACGCGGTGCTGGTGCGGCGCTTCGAGGCGGTCCGCCGCGGGCACCCGATGCAGGGTGACGGCCGGCTCGCCGACGGCATCACCGCGGAGCGGACGCTGCTGGAGCCGCTGCGCGAAGAGGCCGACCTGGTGCTCGACACGTCTTCGCTGTCGGTGCACGACCTGCGCGCCAAGATCGAGGACGCGTTCGGCTCCGAGGCGAGCACCCAGACCCGGGTCACCGTGCTGTCCTTCGGCTACAAGTACGGCCTGCCGATGGACGCCGACCTGGTGATGGACGTCCGGTTCCTGCCGAACCCGTTCTGGATCCCGGAGCTGCGCGAACACACGGGCCTCGACGGCGAGGTCCGCAACTACGTCCTCTCGCAGGAGGGCGCCGAGGAGTTCCTCGACCGCTACCACCAGCTGCTGCGGCTGATCGGTGCCGGGTACAAGCGCGAGGGCAAGCGGTACCTGACGCTCGCCGTCGGCTGCACCGGCGGCAAGCACCGCAGCGTCGCGCTGTCCGTGGAGCTCGCCCAGCGTCTGTCCAAAGAGGACGGCATGGCCGTGAAGGTGGTGCACCGCGACCTTGGTCGTGAATAACGTGCGGGCGGTCGCCCTCGGGGGCGGCCACGGACTGCACGCCACGTTGTCCGCGGTGCGGCGGGTGACCCCCGACGTGACCGCGATCGTGACCGTGGCCGACGACGGCGGATCGTCCGGCCGGCTGCGGCGCGAGCTCGGGCTGCTGCCGCCGGGCGACCTCCGGCAGGCCTTCGCCGCGTTCGCCGCCGAAGACGGCGGCACGCTCTGGGCCGAGGTGTTCCAGCACCGCTTCGGCGGTGACGGCGCACTGGCCGGGCACGCGGTGGGGAACCTGCTGCTGGCCGGGCTGTTCGAGGTGCTCGGCGACCCGGTCGCGGCGCTCGACGAGGCCTGCCGGCTGATGGGCGTCTCGGGCCGGGTCCTGCCGATGTCGCCGGAGCCGCTGGAGATCGTGGGCCAGGTCAGCGGGCTCGACAGCGAGGACCCGGAGGCGTTGCGCACGATCCGCGGGCAGGTCGCGGTGGCCTCGACGCCGGGGCAGGTGCAGCGCGTCAGCCTGCACTCGCCCGGCCGCTCGGGGCGGCCGCCGCAGGCGTGCGAGGAAGCGGTGGAGGCGGTGCTGAGCGCCGACGTCGTCTTCCTCGGGCCGGGCTCCTGGTTCACCAGTGTTCTCCCTCACCTGCTCGTGCCGGGCCTGCACGACGCGCTCGTGAAAACCACCGCGACGAAGGTCCTCGTGCTCAACCTTGTCCCCCAGCCGGGGGAAACCGCGGGGTTCTCGCCGGAGCGGCACCTGGACGTACTCTTCGAGCACGCGCCCGATCTGCGGGTCGACGCCGTGATCGCGGACCGCGATTCCGTGCCCGACCCGGCGAATCTCCGGCGCGCGGCGGAACGGCTCGGCGGGCGCGCGCACCTGGGGGCGGTGGGCGACCCGGAAGTGGCGGGACGGCATGATCCTGATGCGCTCGCGTTGTGCATGCGGGAGGCTCTCGGTCTCGGCGGGGAGCACGGGGGAGGAGCGAAAGGCAGGGAGGGGCAGTAATGGCGATGACCGCCGCGGTGAAGGACGAGCTGAGCCGGCTGGAGATCACGAAGGTCGGGCCGCGCCGGGCGGAGGTCGCGTCGCTGCTTCGCTTCGCCGGCGGGCTGCACATCGTGGCCGGCCGGGTGGTCGTGGAGGCGGAGCTGGACACGGGCTCGGTCGCGCGACGGCTGCGCAAGGAGATCCACGAGCTGTACGGCCACCATTCCGACGTCCACGTCATCACCGCCAGCGGCGGGCTGCGCAAGGGCACCCGGTACGTCGTGCGCGTGGTCAAGGACGGTGAGGGCCTGGCCCGGCAGACCGGGCTGATCGACCAGCGCGGCCGCCCGGTGCGCGGACTGCCCGCGGCCGTGGTGTCCGGGGGAGTGGCCGACGCGGAAGCGGCATGGCGAGGCGCGTTCCTCGCCCACGGTTCGCTGACGGAACCGGGCCGCTCGTCGTCCCTCGAGGTGACGTGCCCGGGCCCGGAGGCGGCGCTGGCGCTCGTCGGCGCGGCGCGCCGGATGGGCATCCAGGCGAAGTCCCGCGAGGTCCGCGGCGCGGACCGCGTGGTGGTCCGCGACGGCGACGCGATCGGCGCGCTCCTGACCCGCCTGGGCGCGCACACGAGCGTCCTGCAGTGGGAGGAGCGCCGCATGCGCCGCGAGGTGCGCGCGACGGCCAACCGCCTGGCGAACTTCGACGACGCGAACCTGCGCCGTTCGGCCCGCGCGGCGGTGGCGGCGGCGGCCCGCGTGGAGCGGGCACTGGAGATCCTCGGCGACACGGCGCCCGATCACCTGCTGGCGGCGGGCAAGCTCCGGCTGTCCAACCGGCAGGCGTCCCTGGAGGAGCTGGGCCAGCTGTCGGACCCCCAGATGACGAAGGACGCGGTGGCGGGCCGCATCCGCCGCCTGCTGGCGATGGCGGACAAGCGCGCGAAGGACCTGAACATCCCGGACACGGAGTCGGCGGTCACGCCGGAGATGCTGGAAGAAGACGACGAGGCCTGACCGGTCCGCGGTCGTGGTTCGGGCAGCCGGCCTCGTGCCGCGCCCGCCAGGCCGCCTGCGGCGCCGCTCGGTGGCGAGGACGTCCACGCGGAACCGCGGTCCTCGTCGGCGCGCGGGGTTAACCGGACCCGCCACTTCGTAACATCCCGGTAGCACCACGGCGCGACCGCCGAAACGCGGGACCTCGAACCTCGGGGAGGGATAGGCCGAACGAGGGAAGGGGAAAGCATGCGCAAGAGCAACGCGCGGCTGCAGGTGACGCCGGAGGTCGGCACCTGGCTCGCCCGGCGCAGCAGCAAGGTGGCCGACTGGACGATCGCCGAGCTGGCCGCGGCCAAGCGCGGTACCACCGTCTCCGTGGTCATCCCGGCCCGGGACGAGGAAGCCACCGTCGGGGCGATCGTCACCGCCATCCGCGAAGAGCTCCACGGCGTGCTCGTCGACGAGATCCTCGTCGTCGACAGCCACTCCACCGACGCCACCGCCGAAGTCGCCGCCGCGGCCGGGGCCCGCGTCGTCGCGCAGGACGACGTCTTCCCGGAGCTGGACGGCCTGCCGGGCAAGGGTGAAGCGCTCTGGAAGGGCGTCGCCGCGACGACCGGCGATCTCGTCGTCTTCGTCGACGGCGACCTCTACGACTTCACGACCGACTACGTCACCGGCCTGCTCGGCCCGCTGCTGACCGACCCGTCGGTGGCCTACGTCAAGGGCTTCTACCACCGCCCGCTGAACGGCGCGGCGGGCAGCGAACCGGAAGGCGGCGGCCGCGTCACCGAGCTCGTCGCCCGGCCGCTGCTCAACATGTTCTGGCCGGAGCTGGCCGGGTTCGTGCAGCCCCTCGCCGGTGAGTACGCGGGCCGCCGCGAGGTCCTCGAGAGCATCCCGTTCGTCGTCAACTACGGTGTCGAGATCGGGCACCTCATCGACCTGCTGGAGCTGCGCGGCCTCGACGCGCTCGCCCAGGTCGACCTCGGCCACCGCGTGCACCGGCACCAGAGCACGCAGGCGCTGGGCCGGATGTCCGGGCAGATCATGCAGACGCTCTTCGACCGCCTGGAACGCTACGACCGCCTGGTCACGGCGGTCCCGCCGGCGACGCTGCTCGCGCAGTTCCGGCGCGGGACGTCGGCCGATGGCGTCGAGCGTGAGCTCGTCCTGACCGACCTGACGTCCCCGCAGCGGCCGCCGCTCGACAGCCTGCCGGCGCACGCGCTGCGGGAGACGGCGTAGGTCAGGCGGGCACGCGCGCGGGTTGCCACCCGGGCGGGCCGAGCACGTAGCCGGCGCGCTCGCGCCACGTCCGGGCCCCGCGGAGGTCGCGCAGGATCGAGCCGTACTCGTGGAAGCCGACCTTGAGCAGGTTGTACGTGTCGATGTTCTTCGTCAGCCCGTAGGTCGGCCGCTTACCCTCGGGCACAAAACTGCGGAACAGCCGGTCCCAGATGATGAGGATGCCGCCGTAGTTGGCGTCCAGGTACTCGGCGTCGCTGCCGTGGTGGACGCGGTGGTGTGACGGCGTGTTGAAGACGTACTCGAACCAGCGCGGCAGCTTCTCGACCTTCTCGGTGTGCACGAAGAACTGGTAGACGAGGTCGATCGACAGGCCGGTCAGGATCATCCACGGCGGGATCCCGCACAGCGCCAGCACCGACCAGAACGGCAGCTGGAAGTACGGCGTCCACTTCTGGCGCAGCGCCGTCGAGAAGTTGTAGTGCTCGCTCGAGTGGTGCACCTGGTGCCCGGCCCACAGCAGCCGCACGCGGTGGCTGGCGCGGTGGTAGGCGTAGAAGACCAGCTCCTGGCCGAGCAGCATGAGCACCCACGTCCACCAGTCGCGCGGGTCGAACTGGACCGGCGCGAGCTCGAACAGCGCGGCGAACACGAAGAGCATCACCAGCCGGAACAGCGCGTTGACGCCGACCGCGACGGTGCCCATCAGCATGCTCGTGCGGGTGTCGGCCGGGCTGTAGCCGATGACGTTGTCGTCGTGGCCGAGCACGTGCACCGCGACGACTTCGATCGCCACGAACAGCAGGAACACCGGGGTCGCGAACAGCACGGGGTCGCGCAGGTGCGCCAGGAACTCGGCCACGTCGCCTCCTTTGATCTGACCTGACGGTAACTTACCCTGAAGTCACTTTACGCACGGTAGGCTCTCCGGCGTGACGGAGTCAAGGGCGGTCGGGACCAAGGGGATGCCCCGCGAAGAGCGCGAGGCCCAGCTCGTCGTGGCCGGCACCGAGGAGTTCGGCCGCGCGGGCTACGCGGGCGCGTCGATGGTCGAGATCGCGCGCCGGGTCGGGGTCACGAAGCCGTTGCTGTACCAGTACTTCGGCTCGAAGGACGGGCTCTACCTGGCCTGCCTGCACCGCGCGGGCGACCGGCTGACCGAGGGCGTCGCGACGACCATGGCGGCCGGCGGCGACCCGGAGCGGATGCCGTTGAAGGTGCTCTCGGCGATCTTCACGACGTTCGACCACGACCGCTACGCGTGGCGCCTCCTGCGCGACGCGACCGTCCCGGCGACGGGCGGCATCGCGACCGCGGCGGCGGACTACCGGCGCCGCCTGGACGCGTTCGCCCTGCTCGGCGCGACGCAGCTGATGACGTCGCGCGGGCTGGCCGACCCGGTCGACATCGAGGCGATCGCACAGGTGTGGACGGGCGTGGTCGATTCGCTGATCAGCTGGTGGATCGACCGCCCGGACGAAGATTCGGCGGCGATGACGGCCCGCTGCGCGCGAATCATGGAAGGGTTGTTCGGCTGGTGAAATCTGTCCACAAAGGACAGCGCACACTTCGATGGTAGCCTGATACGTCTTCTTTGTCCGTTAATCAGGACACGGAGCGTGGCATTCGAAGATTGGCTTCCCGAACGGCGTAGCGAAACCGCTCCCGTTCGCGATTAATCAGGGAAGCCATCCCGTCGAGAGGTGTCCCATGCCCGAACCAGCCGCTTCCGTCCCGGACGATCCCCGCCTCGCCGCGCGGTTCACCGAGGACCTGCTCGACGGCTGCCGCGTCCTGGCGAAGGATTACGGGTACCGGCCGGCCCAGTTCGAGCGGATGGTGCGCGAGCACGGCGGTGTCGAAGCGGCCCGGCTGCTGCTGCGCGGCGCCGGGACCGCGGGCGGGTTCACCGTGCTCTGGGAGAAGAACCAGCTCGGCCGCAGCTCCGAGGCGACGATGCTCCGCGGGGAGTACGCCGACCTGTTCACGCCCGACGAGCTCCTGCTGGCCCGGCGGCGGCTGGAGGAGCATGGCTTCGACGTCGACGCCCACCTGCGGAGCCTCGCCGAGCAGGGGTAGGGGTGAGCGCGGCAGGGGTGACCGGCGCCGCTCCGGTCACCCCTGCCGCGGCTTTCAGGCAGCCGCGCTGGACTTGCCGCGCAGGACGACGCTGCCGGTCGAGGCGCCCTTGACCGCCGTCTCGACCTGGGCCATCGTCGAAGACGAGCTCAGGCCGGGGACGGTCGCGGTGTTCAGGGCGTAGAGCGTGAACGTGTACGGATGACTGGACCCGCCCGGGCAGGGGCCGAAGAACTTCTGCGCGTTCGCCCCGCTGCCCATGGCCTTCTGCTTCGCGCCACCCTGGTCCGGCACGGTGTAGCCCGCGCCGAGACCCTCCGGCAGTGCGCGAGCCGACGCCGGGATGTCCCAGATCGCCCAGTGCAGCTTGTTGCCGCTGTTGGCGACGTCGGCGAACACGACGGCGTAGGCCTTCGCGCCGGTGGACGCGCCCCACGCGAGCGGCGGCGACGGGTCCTGGCCCGCCGTGCCGTCGCCGGCGCAGGTGTACTTGTCCGGGATCGTGGCGTTATCGGCGAACGCCGAGCTGGTCAGCTTGAAGTCACCCGGCGTCGAGCCGCCCGGGAACTTCAGCCGCACGATCACGTTGTCCAGCACCGACGGCGTGCCGCCGTTCTTGTCGTTGTTCGTCGACGTCAGCCACAGCCCGCCGTCCGGCGTCTTGGTTACCGAGCGTAGCCGGCCCCAGCGGCCGGAGAACAGCGTCGACACCGTGCCGATGCCCGTGCCCGCCGCGTTGATCTGCGTGGCGAACATCTGCTCGCCGGTGACGCCGGCGATGTAGATCCAGTCGTTGACGATCTCGATCCCGCTCGGCCCGGCCTGGGACGTCGGCCAGGTCTTCTTCGGGGCGATGAAACCGCTGCAGCTGCCCTGCGTGCCTTCGCAGCTCGGCCAGCCGAAGTTGCCGCCCTTCTGGATCAGGTTGAGCTCGTCCAGGCTGCTCTCGCCGAACTCCGCCGCCCACAGCTGGCCGCGGGAGTCCCAGGCCAGGCCCTGCGGGTTGCGGTGGCCGTAGCTCCAGACGTACCGCGCGTTGCCGCCGGTGGCGTAGAACGGGTTGTCGCTCGGCGCCGAGCCGTCCGGGTTCATCCGGAGGATCTTGCCGTTGAGCGAGCTCTTGTTCTGCGCGTTGTCACTGTTCTTCGCGTCGCCCACGGTGGCGTACAGCTTGCCGTCCGGGCCGAACTTGATGCGGCCGCCGTTGTGGTAGCGGTTCTTCGCGATCCCGGTCAGCACCGGCGTCGACGTCGAGGACAGCGTGGTGCCGTCGTAGGTCATCTTCACGATCCGGTTGTCCCCGGACGCCGTGTGGTAGACGTAGACCGCGTGGTCGCTCGCCCAGTTCGGCGAGATCGCCAGGCCCAGCAGGCCGCCTTCGCCGTTGGTCCCGACCGCGCCCGGCACCTTGCCCAGCGTCGTCTTCTGGCCGGACGGCGTCACCAGCAGGATCTCGAACCGGTCCCGCTCGGTCACCAGCGCGTTGCCGTTCGGCAGGAAGTCCACCGCCCAGCCGAGGTCGACCTTCGCGATGTCCTTGTCGTACTCCGGGATGCCCCCGGCGCCGCCCGGCGCGCTCGTCTTGGCGGTGACCGCGTTGCTCGCCGCGGAGCTGTTGCCGTCGGGGTCGCGCGCCTTGACCGTGAAGGTGTAGGAGGTGCTCGGGTTCAGGTTCGTCACGGTCGTCCCGAGCGACGTCGTGGTCGCGACCTTCGTGGCGCCCTGGAAGACGTCGTAGCCGGCGACCGTGCCGCCGTTGTCGGTGGAAGCGTTCCACGCCAGGGAAACGCTGTTCGCGGTGACGCCGGTGGAGCGCAGGTTGCCCGGCACGGTCGGCGGGGTGGTGTCGTCGCTCGGCGGCGTGGTGAAGGTGACCACGTTGCTCTGCTGCGACGGGTTGCCCGCGGCGTCGAACGCGCCGACCGAGATGTCGTAGGCGGTGTTCGGGGTCAGGTTGGTGACCGTCGCCGACGTCGTGGTGCCGTCGACGGTCTTGAGGATGTTGCCGCCGCGGTTGATCTCGTACCGCACGACGCCGACGTTGTCGGTCGCGGCGGTCCAGGAGAACGTCGCCGCGGTGGGCAGGACGTTGCTCGCCTGCAGGTTGGACGGCGGCGACGGCGGTTCGCCGTCGCTCGGCGCGGTGAACGTGTCGGTGAGCTTGTCCGCGTTCGGGCCGCCGTTGGCGGTGGTCGCGGTGGTGCGGATCTTGTTGACACCCGCGGTCAGCTGGACGCTCGCGGTGACGGTCTTCCACGTCGTCCACGCGCCGGTGCCGGGGAAGTCGACGGTGCCCTTGTCGCCGCCGTCGACGATCAGCTTCACCGGCCGGTTGTCGGCGGTTCCGTTGGCGTAGCGGAAGGTCAGGGTGTGCGTGCCCGCCTGCGCGGCGTTCACGGAGTATTCGACATAACTGCCGACGACGTTGTCGAAGTTGACGAACCCGGTGCCGGAGTAGCCGGCGTGGTTCGACTCGACGACGCCTTGGGAGATGACGGCGTTCTCGGACTCGTAGTCCGTTGCGGCGGCTGCGAAAGCGCTTACCGGACTGAGCGCGGTGAGGCCGAGCGCCGCGACGGCGGTACCGGCCAGTACCACGCGCCACGGTGGACGGGGTGCCACTGGGAGCCTCCTGCGTGGGTCGGGGGAGGGGGTGACCGGGGCGGAACTGGTCGGCGGACCACCGGAACTGGACCTAATAGTTAGGAAAGTTTCCTATCTATAGGGCAGATCTCACACCCTCCGAGCGGGCCGTGTCAATACTCGACATGGGCGCTCACCCTTGGTGAAGAAGGGTTTCCCGCTCAGCGGTGCGCGTGCCCGGACAGCGGAGTGCCGTCAGCTCGCGACCGCGGCGTTCTCGCCCGCCCAGTCGCGCGGTTCGAGGAAGGAGGCCAGTTCGGCCTCGGCGCTCCCCGGTTCCGGCGTGAACCCCGACTCCCACCGCGCCAGCGGCGGCAGCGCCAGCAGGATCGCCTCGGCGTCGGCCCGCGCGGCGGACGCGGCGCGGAAGAGCGCGGCTTCGACGTACCGGCCACGCCGGTGGAGCTGCCACTGCCGCTCACGCGCCCCGTGCGGCAGGTCCCGTCGCCGTCGCACGATCGGGAGGTACGCGGGCGCGATCGTCGCGATGCCCGCCGCCGTGAACGCGGCCGCCCGCCGCCAGCCGTGCGGGCCGGACGGGCGCAGGTGGTCGAACGCGATGCCGCCGAGCCCGTGCGGCTCGTCGCGGTGCGGCAGCCGGAACCGGTCGTCGGCGGTGCGCTTCGCCTGCGCGTGGAACGCCGGGTCGAGCGAGTCGCAGTGCTGCCGGAGCACGCGGTGGAAGTGCGCCGCGTCCTCGGCGTAGCCGTAGCAGGGAAGGAGCTCCACGGTGCCGCCGAACCACCAGGTGTCCCCGGACTCGCAGTACCGGAAGTGCGCCTGGAACGCGGGGACGTACGGGTTGCGCGGGTGGATCACCACCGACAGCCCGCTGGTGAAGAACCCGCCGTCGTCGGCGGTCGTCACGCAGATCCCGGCGCGCTCGAAGACGTCCCCGTCTTCCAGCAGGCCCGTCCGGCCCCGGCCGAACCGCGCCCCGCCGTCGAGGCGTTCCAGCTCCGCGACCAGCTCGCGCCGGCCGGAGCTCATGATCGCCTTGACGGCGTCGCGTCTGCTGTCCTCACCCGAAAGCATGACCCCCACCCCCGCGGGCGAGGATACCGCGAAAACGAGGTCAGCCGGCGATCTCGGCCCGCGCGATCACCTTGGTGATCTTCGCCCGGACCAGCGACTCCTCGGGAACG
Organism: Amycolatopsis sp. NPDC114505; assembly: GCF_055633615.1. Taxonomy (NCBI): domain Bacteria; kingdom Bacillati; phylum Actinomycetota; class Actinomycetes; order Pseudonocardiales; family Pseudonocardiaceae; genus Amycolatopsis; species Amycolatopsis sp. NPDC114505. The sequence continues at coordinate 670,122 of NZ_JBVKDV010000002.1, forward strand.
GCGTTGCGCTTGCCGTACTCCTCGGCCCGCTCGGCGCCCATGTACCGGCCACCCAGCCTGGTCGCCCAGTCGAGCATCTCGTCGTAGTCGTGGGTCAGGCGCGCCTCGGCGGTGAACTGGATGTAGGAGTACGGCGGTTCCTGGTCGTCGACGACCAGGGAGATCCGCGGGTCGCGGGCGATCGCCTTGCCCTTGAGGGTGTCGGTGCCGGTGGTGAAGACCAGCTCGTCGCCGTCGGGGGTCTCGTCCAGCAGGAACCAGATCGGGGTGACGATCGCGGCACCGTTGGCCCGGACCAGGCCGAGCTTGCCCGTCCGGGTGCCTTCGGACGCGAACTTCCACCACTCTGAACGGCTCATCTCACGCATGAGAGGGACGTTAGCCCGTCACCCGCGCGTGTGCAGAGGGTGGCCGACTAGCCTGGCCTGCTGTGCGAGACGACGACAGGGCCGCGATGGGTCTGGCCGACGAGGGGCTGACGCGCCGCCTCAAGGCGCTGGCCTGCACCGCGCCGTTGCACGACCTGGACGCGCGGAAGGCGAAGCTCGACTGGGCCGACGCCACGATCTACCAGATGGCCGAGATCGCGCTGCACACGATCGACCAGGTCACCATCGCGATGGACTTCGACACCGGCGCCGGCCACGACGAGGTCATCGACCGGCTGCTGCCGTTCATCGCGGCCCAGGCGCCGTCGCGGATGCCCGAGGAGCACGTCCGCGTGGCCAAGTGGGTCCTCGACAACCTGATCAACGTCGGCACCACCGACCGCGGCTTCCGGCGCGTCTACGGCTCGATGGGCCCGGGCGGCTACCAGCGGCGCCAGTTCGACTTCAAGCTGCTCGTCGAGCTGGCCGCCCGCGACGGCGAGGTCTACCTGCGTGCCACCGACGAGGCCATCAACGTCCTGGTCGGGGCGCTGGACACCGACGTCGAGTCGGCGCAGATCGCCGCCGAGGTCAAGCTCGAGAACCTCATCGCGCGCGGTCGCCTCGCCGACGCCAAGCTGGCCGCCGAGCAGGCCCGCTACCGGACCGTCCAGTACGGCGAGACGCTGCGCGCGAAGCTCGACGCGACCCGCCGCGACGTCCGGTCGGTCGACTGGGAGCGCGAGGTCCCGGAGCTGCTCGACAGCGCGCTGTCGCACATCGAGGCCCGCTTCCGCGCCGAGAACGCCATCCTCAAGAACATCACCACCGCCCGCGACGAGACCGAGGACCTCGACCGCAAGCGCCGCGCGGCCGAGCTCGTCGACATCGTCGGCGACTGCATCCGCCGGCACACCCGGCTGCAGTCCCGGCTGGCCGACGCGGGCGCGGTGTTCCGCGCCGAGCAGGACCGCCAGCAGTTCTCCGGCCCGCCCCAGCGCGCGACGCTCGACCTGTTCGGCCAGCTCCTGGTGCCGACGCTCGGGCTGCCGCTGGCCGACGCCGTCGCGCCGGTCGAGCACTTCTTCCACGCCGTCGCGGGCATTTCCCCGCCGGTCGTGCCGTCGCTGTCGTCCCTGGTTTCGCTGCTCCTGCGTCCCGCGCCCGAACGCGACCAGCTCGTCGGCGAGATCCCCGAGCCCGAACTCATGCCCGCCGACATCACCGACAAGTTCGGCGACGACGTCTGGCGCCGGGCCGACGAGCTGCTCGACCTGCCCGAGGTGCCGCGGCGCCTGTCCGGCCTGCTCGACGAGGCCCGCCGCAGCCGCCAGCCCGGGCTCGCCGCCCTGGTCGCGCTGCGCGCGGTGCACGCCTACAGTCCCGGGGTCGGCGCGGCCCGGCGCCAGGGCGACCGGCAGGTCCTGCTGGCCGTCGACGACGGCACCCTGCTCGACGACCCGGACTTCGGCGGCGCCGACCTGCTCCTGTCCACCGCCGCCGTAGAGCGTGCAGACGAAGAAGAGGAAGTCGCGTAATGGCGCTGTCCCACAGCAGCGTGGACGCCGAGGCCGCGGCCCGGCTGGTCGCCTTCGGCATGCGGCCGAAGCAGCTTCCCGCGCGTGACGTCGTCTACGGCGACCTCGTGCGCCGCTACGGCGAGGACAACGCGTTCAAGGCGCTCACCCACGCCGTCGCGGCCGGGCTCGGCCTGATGGTCCTGGAGGTCAACCAGCAGGCCGGCGCGGTCCTCGCGGCCACCGACGAGTCCGTCTTCGAGATCAAGATGGACTCCTACGCCCGCCAGGCCAAGATCCGCGAGCGCCGCGAGACGGAGAAGGTGCTGCACGGCCTGATCCACCTCGCCACCGCCGCGCTCGGCTACCCGCGCCCGGACGACCTCGCCAACGACACCTACATCGGCCGCGTCAGCGTCGAGCAGGTCGACGCGATGGTCCGCGAAGCCGCCCGCATGCTCGACGAACGCGCCGCGGCGGCCGAGGCCAACAACGACCCGCTGGCCGACGCGCCCGAGCTCGAACAGGCCTGGCGCGCCTACACCCGCCGTCCCGCGGCGGCGGCCACCAAGGACGGCCGCCTCGCCGCCGACACCACCCGCGGCATGGTGTCGCGCGCCCTGCGGTTCCTGGCCGAGCAGGGCTTCCTGGTCCCGGTGAGCGACGAACAGGGCGGCACCTACCGGACCACCCCGCGCTACCAGATCCAGGTCCGCGAACTCGCCGCCGACGCCGCCTTCGACGACCTCCTGTCCCTGGACGTCGTGGCCGTCGCGAACGCCGGGGGCACGCTGCGCGCGGCGTCCTCCGACACGCTCTAGAGGGGAATCGATGTACGAGCTTTCGCGGGTCCGCCTGCACTCGGTGGGCCCGTCGGGTGCCCGCTACCAGGACGTCGTCCTCGACTTCAGCGGCGTCGGCGCCAAGATCACCGCGCCCCAGCAGGACGCGCTGTTCAGCGCCGGCATCCACGCGACCGGCCCGGCCGAGCTGCGCCGCCCCTCGCCGGCCAGCGTGCTGTTCCTCGAGAACGGCGGCGGCAAGTCCGTCCTCATCAAGCTGATCTTCTCGGTCATGCTGCCCGGCCGCCGCCAGGTCGTCGGCACCACCAGCACCAAGGTGCTCGAGAAGTTCGTCGCCGCCAAGGACGTCTCGCACGTCGTGCTGGAGTGGCTGCACGTCGAGAGCGGTCACCGGATCATCACCGGCAAGGTCTCCGAATGGCGCGGGCACGTCGTGTCCGCCGACTCCGAGAACCTCGCCGACTCCTGGTACTGCTTCCGCCCGACCGCCGCGCTGGGGCTCGACTCCCTGCCGATGACCCAGGACGGCCGGCTGCTCACCATGTCCGGCTTCCACGACAAGCTCGCCGGCGCCCAGCTGGCCGAGCCCGAGCTGGAACTGTCCTGGACGCGCCGCCACCACGAGTGGACCGGCCGGCTCGACAGCCTCGGTCTCGACACCGAGCTGTTCCGCTACCAGCGTGCGATGAACGCCGGCGAAGGGGAAGCGGCGGACGCGTTCGCCTTCGGCACCGACGACGCGTTCGTCGACTTCCTGCTGCGCGCGGTGATCTCCGAGGACGAGCCGAAGGACCTCGCCGAAGTCGTCTCGACGTACTCGCACAACCTGGCGCAGCGCGGGGATCTGTTGTCCGAGCGCGATTTCGTCGCCGGTGCCCTGGACCTGCTGGGCCCGCTGGCCGCCGAAGAAGGTGTCGCCGCGGAGTCGCGGAAGATCGCCGAGTCCGCCAAGGCCGACATGGCGTCGCTCGCCGGCCGGGTGGTCGCGCGCAACGAGCTGGAAAACGCGCGGCTGTCCGGGCTCGAGGAGCACGTCACCGAGGTCAAGTCCGCGGAGAAGCTCGCCGAGGGCGACCACCGGCGGCTCGCCGCGGGCGTCACGGAGCTGCGCCGGCTCGTCGCCGTGCTGCGCCTGGACGAGGCCCAGGAGGCCCGCAAGCGCGTCGACGCCGAACTCGCTTCGGCGAAGACCGAGGCGGAGGCCTGGCGTGAGACCGCGCGGGTCCTCGACCAGCTGAACTCGGCGCGCAAGGCGAAGGACCTGCGTGAGCTCGTCGGCAGCCGGGAAGAGAAGGCGCGTCCGGCCCTGCAGGCGCGCAACGACGCGGCGTCCGCACTGGCTCGCGGGTTGCACTCGCTGGCGCAGGACGCCCAGCGCCAGGCCGACAAGGCCGAGGCGCACGCGGGCGCGTTGCGCGCCGAGGCGGAGAAGGCCCAGACCGAACGCGACGAGGCCGCCAACCTCGCGGCCGGACGGCGGGCCGAGGCCCGCGGGCTGACCGCGCGGATCACCGAGCTGCGCGAAGAGGTCCAGAACGCCGTCCGCGCCGGGCTGCTGCCGTCGGGCGCCGACGTCGCCGAGGCCGCACGAGCCGCCCGGAGCGCCGCCGAATCGACGTCCGCCGAGCTGACCCGGCGCGAGCAGGAGCTGGACCGCGTCGCGACGGATCTCCAAGCGGCGCAACGGGCCGTCAACGAGGCGCACCAGCTGGCCGGCACCACCCAGGATCGCTTCGAGCGCGCCACCGAGGACCTCGACCGCGCCCACCGTCGCACCGACGCGCTCGCCGCCGAGGGCCGGCTGGTCGAGCTGCTCGGCGCCGACGACGTCGCGTTGGAGAGCGATCTGCCGGTGCTGCTGGAACGGCTGCGCGAGGCGAGCGCGTCCGTCGAGAAGGAGCAGACCGCGCTGCGGATGGAGGAGTCCGCCGACGAGCGGGCCCTCGCCGCGCTGGGGTCCGGCGGGCTGCTGCCGCCGCCGGAGGACGTCCAGGCCGCCCTGGACGCCCTGGAAGAAGCCGGGATCACCGCGTGGTCCGGCTGGCGCTATCTGTCCAAACTGGACGCTGCCCGGCGCTCCGAAGTTCTGGAAAGCCTGCCGCAGCTGGTGTCCGGCGTGCTCCTGAACGACGCCGCGCACGCGGACCGGGCCCGTGAGGTCCTGACGACGCGGCGGCTGCTGCCGAGCGCGATCATCGCCGTCGGCACCACCGAGGCACTGCTCGCCGAGGTGCCCGCCGCGCCCGGCGTCGAGTTCCTCGTGCCGCCGAACCCCGCGATGTACGACGAAGAAGCCGCCGACGCCGAGCGGGAAGCCGTGGCGCGGCGGCACACCGAGCGGCAACGGCGCCTGGAAGCCCTCTCCGCCAAGCTGTCGGCGGACGGCGCCTTGACGTGGAAGCTCACCACCTGGCGCGAGGACTACCCGCCCGGCGCCGTCGCGACCCTGGCCGAGCAGGCCCAGGCGGCCCGGACCGCCCGCGAGACCGCGCGCACCGCGCTCGAGCAGGCCGACGCGGAGTTCGCGCGGCTGAGCGAAAAAGCCGCGTCGCTGCGGGAGCGCGTCCCGGAGCTGCGGGCCGCCGCGGCCGAGGCCGAGGAGAAGGCGCGACGGCTCGGGGAGCTGGGCACCCGCAGCGCGCGGATCGCCGAATGGTCCGAAGACGTCGAGCGCGCCACCGAGGTCGCCGAGCGCGCCGACCTGCAGGCCGCCGACGCCGCGGGCAAGGCCGCGCGGCTGCGTGAGCAGGCGGGGGAGGAGCAGCGCACCGCCGACGGCCACCGCCGCACCGCGACGACCGCCCGTGCTGAGCTGGCCGAGGTCCCGGGCGCGGCCGAAGCGGCCGACGGCCCGGTGCCGGCCGAGCCGGTCGACGCCCTGCGCCGGACCTACCTGTCGGCGTCCGAGTCGTACGCGAAGGTCGAGGTCGGCAGCGACCTGCGGGCCGAGCTGGAGCAGGCCGAGTCGGCCGAAGCCGCCGCGGGGTCGGCCGTCGAGTCCCTCGACGAGGCCGTCCGCGTCCGTGCCGCCGAGCTGCTGGAGACGCCGGACGGCTCCGACGCTTCGGCCCGCGCGGCCGCGTTGGCCCGCGCCCGCCGCGTCGTCGACGGGCTGGAGGACGAGCGGACCGAGGCCATCGGGCTCGTCTCGACGCGGCGAGCCGAGCTGGACGTGCTGCCGCTGCAGAACGGCGTCACCGGCGAGAAGCCGCGCGACATCGAGCACGGCCTGGAGCTGATCGACGCGGCCGGCCTGGAGGTGTCCGTGGCCGCGCGGAAGTGGGAAGAGCTGCAGGAACGCCGGGCGGCGGCCGAAGCGACGCTGGAGTCGGCCCGCAGTTCCGCGTCGGGCTTCTCCCTGCTCGCGGAGTCGATGGCCCACCTGGTCACCGACACGAACGCGGCGGCGTACGACGGCGACGTCGAGACCGCCCGTGCCCAGCACGGCCGCCTCAACGCCACCTTCGCCGAGGCCCAGGAGGCCGCCGACGTGGGGGACCGGCGCGTGCGCGCGGCCGCCGACCAGCTCGCGCAGTACGCGACGGAGAAGCGGTTCGAGAAGCTGAGCACGCCGGTGCGTCAGCAGGTCATCTCGGTCAAGCGCGACCAGCTGCCCGCGCACGCCGCCGAGTGGGCCGAAGCGCTGCGGCCGCGGCTGCGGTCGCTCACCGACGACCTCGCGCAGATCGACCGGCACCGCGGCGGCATCATCACGCGCCTGCAGGGCATGGTCGACGGCGCGCTCCGGACGTTGCGCTCGGCCCAGCGCGTGTCCCGGCTGCCCGACGGCCTCGGCGACTGGTCCGGGCAGGAGTTCCTCCGCATCCGCTTCACCGAGCTGGAGGACAACGCGCTCGTCGAGAAGCTCGGCGAGGTCGTCGACGAGGCCGCCGTCGGCAAGACCGCCGACGGCCGGGACGTCAAGCGCGACGGGCTTTCCCTGGTGCTGCGCGGAGTCCGGGCCGCGGCGCCCAAGGGGTTCCGCGTCGACATGCTCAAGCCGGACTCGGTGCTGCGGACCGAACGCCAGCGCGTCTCGGAGATCCGGGACGTGTTCTCCGGCGGCCAGCAGCTGACCGCGGCGATCATCCTCTACTGCACGCTGGCCGCGCTGCGCGCCAACAACCGCGGCAAGGCCCGCAACCGGCACTCCGGCGTGCTGTTCCTGGACAACCCGATCGGCCGCGCGTCCGCCGGGTACCTGCTGGAGCTGCAGCGGGCGGTGGCCGAGGCGCTGGGCGTGCAGCTCATCTACACGACGGGCCTGTTCGACGCGGGCGCGCTGTCGGAGTTCCCGCTGATCGTGCGGCTGCGCAACGACGCCGACCTGCGGGCCGGCCGCAAGTACCTCTCGGTGGACTCGACGATCCGCAACTCCCTCGACGACCTGGGCGACCCGGACGGCGTCGCGCGGCTGTCGGCGACGCGGATGTTCAGCAAGCCGGCCGAGGACGATTCCGCTGAGGACGAACAAACGGCGTGACGGGAACAACTTCCGCGGTTCCGTGGTTGCCGGGCGCATGACGAACCTGGGGGCGCTGGGCGCCACGGTGGGCACGACCGGGCCGGAGACCGTCACGGTCGCCGCCGAGCTGGAGGAGCTGGGGTACGCCACGCTGTGGCTGCCGGGCGGGCAGGGCAGCAACCTGCCGCTGATCGCCGACGTGATCCACGGGACGGCGAAGATCCCGGTCGCGAGCGGCATCCTGCCGGTCGACCGGGTACCCGCCGCCGACGTCGCCCGTGCGTACGCGGACCTGCCGGCCGGGCGGTTCGTCGTCGGCCTCGGCGGCGCGCACGGCCCGCGTCCGCTGGCCACGCTGAACGACTACCTCGACGAGCTGGACGACACCGTCCCCGCGGCCGACCGCATCCTTTCGGCGCTGGGCCCGAAGATGCTGGAACTCTCGCGGGACCGCGCGTCCGGGGCGTACCCGTTCCTGGTTACGACGGACTACGTCGCTTCGGCGCGCGAGATCCTCGGCGCCGGCAAGCAGCTCGTGGTGCTGCTGAGCGTCGTCCCGGGTACCGACGCCGCCGCGACCCGCGACCGCGCCCGCGAGGGTTCGCTGCGGTTCCTGGCCGGGATGCCGGGCTACGCGAACAACTTCCGCCGGATGGGCTTCACCGACGCCGACATCACGGAGCTCTCCGACCGGCTCGTCGACGGGCTCACCGTGCGCGGCGACCTCGACGCGGTCGTGGCCCGGCTGCGCGAGTACCGGGCGGCGGGCGCGGACCAGGTCGTCGTCCCGGCCGGTGACCTGCCCCGCGAGTGGTGGCCGGCGCTGGCGGAGGCCCTGCGGTGACCACGGCGCGGGCGCGCGGGCTCACGCACGGCGTCCCGGCGGAGGTGTCCCTGCAGGACGCCCTCGCCGCGGTCGCCGATCCCGTGCGCCGCAGCATCCTGCGTGAGCTCGCCGAGGTGCCGGAGTGGACGAAGGCGTGCGGCACGTTCGACCTGCCGGTGGCGAAGGCGACGCTCAGCCACCACTTCGGGGTGCTGCGCGCGGCGGGCCTGATCGAGCAGCGCGACGCGGGCCCGCGGCGGCTGAACCGCTTGCGGCGCCCGGAGTTCGACGCGGCCTTCCCGGGGTTGCTGGACCTGGTGTTCAGTCACCCCGGCCGGTGAAGGCCAGCGTGGTGCCGAGGCCGATCATGACCAGGCCGCCGGTACCGCCGACCATTTCGAGGCGCTTCGGCGAGCGGGCGAACCACGCCCGGGCGGTGCCCGCCACCAGCGCCCACGCGGTGTCGGTGGCCAGCGCGATCGCCGGCAGGCACAGGCCCAGCAGCAGCATCTGGACCGGCACGGACCCGGCTGCCGGGTCGACGAACTGGGGGAGCAGCGCGGCGAGGAACACGATCGACTTCGGGTTCGCGAAGCCGACGACGAACCCGTCGCGCAGCACGGTCAGGACGCGACCGGGCGTGGTCGGCACCTTCGCGGCCATGGCGTCGGACAGCTTCCGCCGGTGCCGGAACGCCTGGATGCCCAGGTACACGAGGTAGATCGCGCCGGCGATCTTGATCGCGGTGAACACCGCGGCCGACGTCGTCACGAGCGCGCCGAGGCCGAACGCGACCGCGACGACCTGCGTGTAGACGCCCACGGAGTTGCCCGCGACGGTGAGCAGCGCGTCGCGGCGGCCGACTGTGAGCGCGCGGCTGATGGTGAAGAGCACGCTCGGGCCGGGGACGACGACCATGAGGAACGTCAGAGCGGCGAAGGCCGCGAAGTGGGCACCGGAGACCATGCCGCGAGCGTAAACGGGCCCCGGCCTGGCGACCAGGCGTTTTTGTCGGTGCCCGGTGGTATCAAAGCCGGGTGCCTCTCGACATCAGCACCCAGCAGCGCCGGGCCCGCCTCGCGGTCCGGCACCACCTGGCCGCGCCCGCGGCCACGGTTTCCGACGTCGTGGCGGGGGTGGTCGCCCTGCACGCCACCGACCCGGCGACGGTCCACCTTTCGGCGTGCGCGCGGCTCGCGTCACCGGGGATCGCCGCCGTGGAACGGGCGTTGTACGAAGACCGCACCCTGCTACGGCTGCTCGGGATGCGCCGCACGGTATTCGTCACCGGACTGGACACCGCGGCGCTCGTGCAGGCCGGCTGTTCCGCGGACATCGAGGTCAAGCAGCGGAAGCTGCTGGAGCAGCACCTGGGGCGGCAGGGCCACCCGGAGAACGTGCCGGAGCCGGGGAAGTGGCTGGCGGACGTCGAAGCGTCGGTCGAGGCGGCGCTGCGGGCCCGCGGCTCGGCGACGGCGCAACAGCTCAGCGAGGACGAGCCGCGGTTGCGGCAGCAGCTGCTGATGGCGGCGGGGAAGCCGTACGAGGCGATCGGGAACGTCACCAGCCGGGTGTTGTTCCTGCTGGCGGCCGGCGGCCGGATCGCGCGCGGTCGGCCGCGGGGGAGCTGGATCAGCACCCAGTACGTCTGGCACCCCCTGGACGAGTGGGTGCCGGGGCTGCCGGTCTGGGACGCGGAGGCGGCGCGGGTGGAACTGGCGCGGCGCTGGCTGCGCGCGTACGGCCCGGCGCCGGTCACGGACCTGCGCTGGTGGACGGGCTGGACCGCGGGCCAGACGAAGAAGGCGCTGGCGGTCCTGGACCCGGTGGAGGTCGACCTCGACGGCGTCGCGGGCGTGGCGTTGCCGGACGACCTCGAGCCGGTGCCGGAGCCGCCGCCGTGGGTGGCGTTCCTGCCGGCGCTCGACCCGACCCCGATGGGCTGGCAGGACCGCGACTGGTTCCTCGGCCCGCACCGGCCGGCGCTGTTCGACCGCAGCGGCAACATCGGCCCGACGGTCTGGCTGGACGGTCGCGTCGTGGGCGGCTGGGCGCAGCGCGCGTCGGGCGAGATCGCGTTCCGGCTGCTGGAGGACGTGGGGAGCGAGGCTTCGGGCCTGGTCGAGGCGGCGGCGGACCGCTGCGCCGGGTGGTACGGCGAGGTCCGGGCGGTGCCGCGGTTCCGGACGCCGCTGGAGCGGGAGCTGACCGGGTGAAGCGGCGAGAGCTGGATCGGTCGAGTCATCGACCTCACGCCCGTCCCGGAGCCGGGCCGGGCCCGCTCCGGATTCGCCATTTCCCGTCTTTCGGCGAGTCGCCATCTGAACCGGTCAAGGCTCCTGTGGTCCATGCTCCGGCCCGAGTCCTCGCACCCCGTGCGGCCAGCCGGAACCGGTTCCACTCGCCGGACCGCCGACCCGGACTGGTCCGCCGTGGTCCGCCCCGGAAACCCCAGCTCGCCCACCCCGGCTTCTTAATCGATTCTTGACCCGTTCGCCAAGTGGTGGAAGTCTCGTCAGGGCAGTCAGGGACGCGCATGCCCGCACGCTAGGGTTGCCGCGAGCCCGCAAGTCACGGCCGGGACTCCCGGCCGATCCTCAGAGGAGTGGCAGCAGTGACCGTTCGCGTAGGTGTCAACGGCTTCGGCCGCATCGGCCGCAACTTCTTCCGCGCCGTGCAGGCCAGCGGCCACGACATCGAGGTCGTCGCCTTCAACGACCTCGGCGACGTCGCCACCATGGCCCACCTGCTGAAGTACGACTCCATCCTGGGCCGGTTCCCGGGTGAGGTCAGCGTCAGCGACGAGGGCATCGTCGTGGACGGCAAGACCATCAAGGCCCTCGCCGAGCGCGACCCGGCCAACCTGCCCTGGGGCGACCTGGGCGTGGACGTCGTCCTCGAGTCGACCGGCTTCTTCACCAACGCCGACGCCGCCAAGGCGCACATCGCCGGCGGGGCGAAGAAGGTCATCATCTCCGCGCCCGCCAAGGGCGAGGACCTGACCGTCGTCCTCGGCGTCAACGACGACAAGTACGACGGCTCGCAGGTCATCATCTCGAACGCCTCCTGCACCACCAACTGCCTCGGCCCGCTGGCCAAGGTCCTCCACGACGCCTTCGGCATCGAGCAGGGCCTGATGACCACGGTCCACGCCTACACGCAGGACCAGAACCTGCAGGACGCCCCGCACAAGGACCTGCGCCGCGCCCGGGCCGCCGCCGTGAACGTCGTCCCGACCTCGACCGGCGCCGCCAAGGCCATCGGCCTCGTCCTGCCGGAGCTGCAGGGCAAGCTGGACGGCTACGCGCTGCGGGTCCCGATCCCGACCGGCTCGGCCACCGACCTCACCGTGACGCTCTCCAAGGCCGCCACGGTCGAGGAGATCAACGCCGCCTACAAGGCCGCCGCCGACGGCCCGCTGGCCGGCATCCTGCGCTACAGCGACGACCCGATCGTCTCCTCGGACATCGTCACCGACCCGGCGTCCTGCATCTACGACGCGCCGCTGACCAAGGTCATCGGCAACCAGGTCAAGGTCGTCGGCTGGTACGACAACGAGTGGGGCTACTCCAACCGCCTCGCCGACCTGGCCAAGCTCATCGGTTCGAAGCTCTCCTGACCCGATGAGCGTCAAGAACCTCGACGACCTGCTGGGCGAGGGCGTTCAGGGCCGGTACGTACTCGTGCGTTCCGACCTGAACGTCCCGCTCGACGGGGACCGCATCACCGACGACGGCCGGGTCCGCGCCGCGCTGCCGACGATCAAGAAGCTCGCCGGCGCGGGCGCGAAGGTCGTCGTCACCGCGCACCTCGGCCGCCCCAAGGGCGAGCCGGACCCGAAGTACAGCCTCGCGCCCGTCGCCAAGCGGCTTTCCGAGCTGCTCGGCGCCGAGGTCGCGCTGGCCGGTGACCTGGTCGGCGAGTCCGCGAAGGCACTGACCGCCGGCCTCGCCGACGGCGGTGTCGTCCTGCTGGAGAACGTGCGTTTCGACGCGCGCGAGACCAGCAAGGACGCCGTGGACCGCTCCGAGCTGGCCGCCGAGCTGGGCGCGCTCGTCCCGGGCGGCGCGTTCGTCTCCGACGGCTTCGGCGTCGTCCACCGCAAGCAGGCCTCGGTCTACGAAGTGGCTTCGGTGCTCCCGGCGTACGCGGGCGGCCTGGTGCTGGCCGAGCTGGACGTGCTGAAGAAGCTGACCGACGACGTGCAGCGGCCCTACGTGGTCGTGCTCGGCGGCGCGAAGGTGTCCGACAAGCTCGGCGTCATCGCGAACCTGCTGACCAAGGTCGACCGGCTGCTCGTCGGCGGCGGCATGGCGTACACCTTCCTCAAGGCCCAGGGCCACGAGGTCGGCCAGTCGCTGCTGCAGGCCGACCAGCTCGACCAGGTGAAGGGCTTCCTCGCCGAGGCGGAGAAGCGCGGCGTCGAACTGGTCCTGCCGGTCGACGTCCTGGCCGCCACCGAGTTCGCGGCCGACGCCGAGCACGAGGTCGTCGACGCCACCGCCATCCCGGCCGACCGCCAGGGTCTCGACATCGGCCCGCGCTCGCGCGAGCTGTTCGCGAGCAAGCTGGCCGACGCCAAGACCGTGTTCTGGAACGGCCCGATGGGCGTGTTCGAGTTCGAGGCGTTCTCCGGTGGCACCCGTGCCGTCGCCGAAGCCCTGGTCAAGAGCGACGCGTTCACCGTCGTCGGCGGCGGCGACTCCGCGGCGGCCGTTCGTCAGCTCGGCCTGCCCGAAGACGGCTTCTCGCACATCTCCACCGGCGGCGGTGCCTCGCTGGAGTACCTCGAAGGCAAGGAACTGCCGGGCGTCGTGGCCCTGGAGGAGAAGAACTAGTGGCACGCAAGCCGTTCATCGCCGGCAACTGGAAGATGAACCTGAACCACCTCGAGGCGATCGCGCTCGTCCAGAAGATCGCCTTCGCGCTGCCGGAGAAGTACTACGCGAAGGTCGACGTGGCGGTGCTGCCGCCGTTCACCGACATCCGCAGCGTGCAGACTCTGGTCGACGGCGACAAGCTGTCGCTCACCTACGGCGCGCAAGACCTCTCGCCGCACGACTCCGGCGCCTACACCGGGGACATCTCGGGCCTGATGCTGGCGAAGCTGGGCTGCAAGTTCGTCGCCGTCGGGCACTCGGAGCGGCGCGAGTACCACGCCGAGACCGACGAGCTGGTCAACAAGAAGGTCAAGGCCGCGCTCAAGCACGGCATCACGCCGATCCTCTGCATCGGGGAGAAGCTCGAGGTCCGCGAGGCCGGCGAGCACATCCACCACACCACGACGCAGCTGATCGACGGCCTGAAGGGCCTCAAGGCCGAGCAGGTCAAGGACGTGGTGGTCGCGTACGAGCCGGTCTGGGCGATCGGCACCGGCAAGGTCGCCTCCTCGGCCGACGCCGAAGAGGTCTGCAAGGCCATCCGGGCCACCCTCCTGGAGAAGTACGGCGACGACGTCGCTTCGTCCGTCCGGGTGCTCTACGGGGGATCGGTGAAGTCGGGCAACATCAGCGAGCTGGTGGGCTGCGAGAACATCGACGGTGCCCTGGTCGGCGGAGCGAGCCTCGACGGCGAGGAGTTCACGAAACTCTGTGCACTCGCCGCAGGCGGGCCGCTGCCCTGATCGAGGCCACGACCGGGTAACCTGTGTATCCGGTCCGTCACACAGCAGTGGACGAGTCCAGGGGTACGGTGGAGGTCGGAAACGACCATGCCGTACCCCTGCATTCTCCTAGAGCCCAGAGGATGACATGAAGCTGTTCCTGCAAATCCTGTTGATCGTCACCAGCGTCTTCCTGGTGGTCGCGGTGCTGCTGCACCGGGGCCGGGGCGGTGGCCTGTCGTCGCTGTTCGGCGGCGGGATGCAGTCCAGCCTGGCCGGGTCGAGCGTGGCCGAGAAGAACCTCGACCGGATCACCCTGCTCCTGGGCGCGGTGTGGCTGATCAGCATCGTGGGCCTGGGTCTGCTGCTCAAGGTGTGAGGCGTCCGGCGCCTCGCCGTCGATCGCGACCGGGTCACGACGGCAGGGCGCAGCGATTCGGCGTGCCTATTGGGGGGCGCGCCGCCGATTCCTAGGTGTGAGGATTCATGGTTGGCGGTAACGCGATTCGAGGCACCCGGGTGGGTGCCGGTCCTACGGGCGAATCCGAGCGAGGTGAATCGGCGCCGCGGCGCCGGGTCGGCTACTGGTGCGCCAACGGCCACGAAGCCCGGCCGTCGTTCGCGCTCGACGCGGAGATCCCCGACGAGTGGGACTGCCCCCGCTGCGGACTCCCGGGCGGGCAGGACGAGAAGAACCCGCCGGCCGCACCGCGGACCGAGCCCTACAAGACCCACCTGGCGTACGTGAAGGAGCGACGCAGCGACGCCGACGGCGAGGCCATCCTGGCCGAAGCCCTCGAGCGCCTGCGCCAGCGCCGGGAGATCATCTAGGCGAAGTAGGCCAAAAGCCACCCCGGGAGCCCTCGGGGTGGCTTTTCGCGCGCCCGGGCGGCGGCCGCCCCCGATTTCCACGCTACCGGCGGGCACCGACAATTCAGCGCCAAGAAAGCCGCGAACGGCTGTTTCCAGACCGCTACGGCCCGGAAACCGCCGTTCGCGGCTCCTACAAATCCGAAATCGTCAGCCCCCGCCGGTAAAATGGATACCGGGGGCCGGAAGGCCGCCCTCAGCGATCCAGCGGGTACCGGGCCCGCACCCGGAACCCGCCGTCCTCCATGCCGGACGTCTCGAAGCTCCCGCCCAGCAGGCGAGCACGCTCCGCCAGCCCCGTCAGCCCGTGCCCGCCCGAGGGCAGCACCTCGCCCGCCCGGCGGGCGCGCTCGTTGCGGACCTCGATCTTGAGTGCTCCGTGCTCACCCTGGATGCGGATCGTCGCCGTCGCGCCCGGGGCGTGTTTGTGGACGTTCGTCAGGCACTCCTGGACCGTGCGGTACGCCGCCGCCGACACCTGGTTCGGCAGGGCCTCCGGCAGGTGCTCCACCGACAGGTGCACCGGGACCTCCGACGTCCGGATCAGCCGGTCGAGGTCGTTGATGCCGGGGCGGGGGCCGTCGTCGTCCGCGCCCGCTCGCAGCACGCTCAGCAACGACCGCAGCTCCTCCAGCGTTCGCTTCGACAGCGTGCGGATGACCTGCGCGGTCTCCTGCGCGTGGTTGTCGGCCGTCTGGGCCTGCAGCGCTCCGGCCTGCATCGCGATCAGCGTGATCTGGTGCGAGACGACGTCGTGCATCTCGCGCGCCAGCCTCGCGCGCTCCTCGGCGCGGACGGCGTCGGCGTGGAAGCGGCGCTCGCGGTCGCGGCTCGTGGCCAGCTCGGCGAGCTTGTTCGAAACCTCGGCCCGCGCTCCGATGAGCAGGCCGATCGCGATCGGCATGCCCGCGACGAGCACGCCGTAGATGCCGTCGAGGATGTGCTCGCGCCAGCTGAGCTCGGCGAAGTCCTCCAGCGGCCACTGCACGAACCGGCAGCACCACACCAGCGCCGCGCCGACCCACACCTGCCAGTGCAGCTGGCGGCGGGTGGCGAGCATGCCGAGCGTGATCATCGACGCGAGCTGCGCCCAGCCGGCCAGGAAGCCGGGGACCGCGACGAGCACGGCGAGGAACGGGAACTTCCGGCGGAACACCACCGCGAGGCACGCGGCGCCGGACAGCCAGATCGAGTAGGGCTGGGCCTTCTCGGGGATCACCAGCCAGACGTCGAGCACGGCCAGGATGACCGCGGCCGCCTCGATGGCGAACGTGACCACGGCGGGCCGGGGCACCGAGCCGAACAGGCTCAGTCCGCGCTTGCGCACCCGCTCGGCGGCCGATGGCCCCGAGCCGGCGATCGAGATGCCTGGAATCGAGAGTCCCTCTGTACTCATCGCTGGCGACCCCATTCGTCTTGTGGACTTGATGGTGAGAGGCGCTCAGGGCCCGATCGGGACGCGCAGCAACGGACAAATGTGCGGATGCTAACGAGGTCGCGTAGAAAGACGGTAAGTTTCACCCGTTGCCGGAGTTCCGGCGTCCGAATTCCGCAGTCGGCTGCTCCGTCCGGGCGAAAGCCGCGGAGGGGCGCTACCGAGAGTGGGAGACCTGCTCCCCATTGTGTACCGGGACGACCACATCGTGGGAATCATGTTACCCACGTGTGGCCGCCCGGCGGTAGGCCGTCACGCCGCCATCGACCTGAGGTCGTCGCTGAGCAGGTCGTGCAGGCCGGTGGCGCACGCCTTCGCCGTCTCGATCGACCGCGGCAGCATCCCGGCCTCGTACGTCCGGACGGCTTCGTCGACGCTCGCCGCGGTCGCCAGCGCGGTGGCGAGCTCGGTGCCGTCCAGCAGGGCCAGGTTCGCGCCGACGCCCAGCGGTGGCATCAGGTGCGCGGCGTCGCCGAGCAGCGTGAGCCCGGGCGTGTGGGTCCAGGCGTGCGGCACCGGGAGGACGTGCAGCGGGCGGTGCGTGAACCCGCCGTCGACGTCGTGCAGGAACCGGAGCAGGCTCGGGTGCCAACCGGCGAAGCGCTCCAGCAGGTGCGCGCGCACCGCCGAGGTGTCGGCGAAGTCGAGGCCGGCCGCCCAGTCTTCGGGCGCGTAGAACATCGCGTAGCAGCGGATGTGGCCGTTGCTGTTGCGCTGGGCGACGAGCGCCTTCCCGTCGATCTTCGTCATCATCGTGCCCTGGCCGGTCAGCGCCGCCAGTGCCGGGTGACGGCGGTCGGCGTCGTCGAGGCCGAGCTCGACGAACGTCACGCCGCTGTACTCGGGCCGGACGCCGGTGAGGGTCCGGCGGACGCGGGACCACGCGCCGTCCGCGCCGACGACCAGGTCGAAGTCCGCCGCGCTGCCGTCGCCGAACGTCATGCGGCCGGGGGCGACCTCGGTGATCGGGCGCCCCCAGCGGACGGTGCCGGGGGAGAGTGACTCGAGGAGGAGCCCGCGGAGCTGGCCGCGGTCGATCTCGGGACGGAAGTCGTCGCCCTCATCGGGGACCTCGTCCATGACGACTTCGGCGCTCAGCGGGTCGAGCGCGCGCATCTGCTGGCCTTCGGGACGGGCGAGCCGGCGGAACCCGTCGTGCAGGCCGGCGGTGCGGAGGGCGACCTGGCCGGTGTCGCCGTGCAGGTCGAGCGTGCCGCCCTGGGCCCGGGCGCCAGCCGAGGCCTCCTGTTCGAAGACGGTGACGTCGAGGCCGTGGAGCTGGAGGACGCGGGCACAGGCGAGTCCGCCCAGGCCGGCGCCGACGATGGCGATGGAGTTCATGACTTCCCCCTGGAAGTTCGGTGCCCCCGGTTCGTCCGGCGGCCTGAAGCCAGAAAAGCACAGTGACACAAAAAGTGCAACGACTAAACTTTTGAAGTGAGTCCACCATCACGTAGGCTGCGGGCATGACCGAAGTGATCGGGCGCCGCGAGCGCAAGAAGGCGCAGACCCGCCAGGCGCTGGCCGACGCCGCGCTGGAGCTGTTCCTCGAACGCGGTTACGACGAGGTCGGGGTCAAGGACGTCGCGGACGCCGCCGACGTCTCGGTGACGACGCTGTTCAAGTACTTCCCCAGCAAGGAAGCGCTGCTGTTCGACCAGGACGACGACATCGAGGCGGCCCTGGTCGAAGCGGTGCGCGGCCGCCCACCGGGCCACACGATCGTGGACGCCCTGCGCGAGCACATGCTGCGCGACAGCGCCGACGGCGGCCCGAGCCCCGAATTCTTCCGGCTGATCGAGAGCACCCCGGTGCTGCGCGACTACGGCCGCCGCATGTGGATGCGCCACGAGACGGCGCTGGCCCGAGCGATCGCCGAGGAGATGAACGCACCCGAGGGTGACGTCTCGTGCGCGTCCCTGGCGCGGTTCGCGCTGGCGTCGCGAGAGCTGATCGTGGGCGCGGAGAACCCGAGAAGGGCCGCGGAGGAGATCTTCGGCAACCTGGGCCGCGGCTGGCGGGTGAAGTAGCCCGAAAACGACGGAGGCCCCCTGCCGGAGCAGGGGGCCTCCAAAAACCGGCTCAAGCCGTGGGCGGCTGGTACACCTTCGTCAGCTTCCCAGCGGCCGCGCGGTCCAGCAGCCACAACGTCCGCCGGTGCCCGCGGGCTCCGGCCACCGGCAGCTGGACCTCGCCGGCGCCGGACAACGCCAGCGCCACCGCGTCCGCCTTCGCCTCGCCGGCGGTCATCAGCCAGATGTCGCGAGCCTGGCGGATCGCCGGCAGTGTCAGCGAAATCCGCGTCGGCGGGGGCTTGGGGCAGTTGCGCACCGCCACCACCGAACGCTCGGTCTCGTACACCGCCGGCGACTCCGGGAACACCGACGCGGTGTGCCCTTCGCCGCCGAGACCCAGCAGCATGATGTCGAACGACGGCACGTCGCCGTGGTCCTCCGGCCCCGCGTTCGACGCCAGCACGTCCGCGTACGCCGCGGCGGCCGCGTCCACGTCGTCGCCGAACTCGCCGTCCGACGGCGCCATCGCGTAGATCCGCTTCGGGTCCAGCGGCACGTGGTCCAGCAGCGCTTCGCGGGCCTGCTTCTCGTTCCGCTCGTCCGAGTCCGCCGGGACGAACCGCTCGTCGCCCCAGTAGATGTCCAAGCGGGACCAGTCGATCGCGTCCCGGGCCGACGACGCCCGCAGCTCCGACAGCACCGCGATCCCGGTGCCGCCGCCGGTGAGCACCAGCGACGCCGAGCCCTTGGCCGCCTGGACGTCCACCAGCCGCGTGACCAGCCGGGCGGCCGCCGCGGCCGCCAGCAGGTCCTGGTTCGCGTAGACGACGACCTCGGTCTTGCTCATTTCTTGGCCTTCGCCGAAGCCGGCGCCTTCGAAGGTGCCGAAGCGGCCGCCGCGGCCGGAGACGTGACATCGGCCTTCGCCGGCGCCCCCGTCTTGCCGTTGGTGCCGGACGTGATCTTGCCCAGGCCGTGCAGCGCCGCCTCGTAGACCTCGTCCGGGTCGAGCCGCCGCAGCTCCTCGATCAGGCAGTCCTGGGTGCTGCGCCGCTGCAGGGCGATCCGCCGGGTCGGCTGGCCCGGCTGGGTCAGCGTGCCGACGCGGCCGTCCGGCCGGTGCAGCTCCACCGCGCCCGAACGCCGGTCCAGCGTCACCGAGATGATCCCGGCCGCACCCGAGCTCTTGACCCGCTTGACCGGCACCTTCAGGTACTCGGCCAGCCACGCGGCCAGCAGCTCGGTCGACGGCGAGTCGGCCTCGCCGGTCACCGTCGCGCCGCTGATCTTCTCGTACGGCGGCAGGTCCAGCGCGGAGACGAGCTGGGCTCGCCAGTGCGTCAGCCGCGTCCAGGCCAGGTCGGTGTCGCCGGCCGTGTAGGCCTTGGCCCGCGTGGTCAGCGCCTTGACCGGGCTCTTCTCCGCGGCCGAGTCGGTGATCCGGCGCTGGGCCAGCTCACCGAGCGGGTCCTTGTCCGGGTCCTTCGGGCCGGCGCTGGGCCACCAGGTGACGATCGGCGCGTCCGGCAGCAGCAGCGGCACGACCGCGCTCTGGCCCTGCGCGGCCAGCGGGCCGTACAGGCGCAGCACGATGACCTCGCTCGCGCCGGCGTCGCCGCCGACCCGGATCTGGCCGTCGATGCGCGGAGCCGCCGTGCGGGCGCCCTTGGCGACCACGATCACCCGCGACGGGTGCTCGCGGCTCGCGCCGTTGGCCGCCTCGATCGCCTCCTCGAGCTTGGAGTCGTCGTCGGCGACGATCACCAGCGTCAGTACCCGGCCGAGCGCGACTTGCCCGCCCTGTTCGCGGATCTCCACCAGCTTCTTGTTCAACGCCGAAGTCGTGGTGGACGGCAGGTCGATGATCACGGGCGCCTCCATTTGCGGCCGGTGCGCTCCAGCATTTCGTCGGCGGACGGCGGGCCCCAGGTGCCCGGCGGGTACTGCTCCGGCGACCCTTCCTTGGCCCAGTTCTCCAGGATCGGGTCGAGGATCTTCCAGGAGAGCTCGACCTCTTCGTTCACCGGGAACAGCGACGGCTCGCCGAGCAGGACGTCGAGGATCAGGCGTTCGTAGGCCTCGGGGGAGGACTCGGTGAACGCGTGCCCGTAGCCGAAGTCCATCGTGACGTCGCGGACCTCCATCGTGGTCCCCGGCACCTTCGAGCCGAACCGCAGCGTGATGCCCTCGTCCGGCTGCACGCGGATGACCAGGGCGTTCTGCCCCAGCTCCTCGGTCGACGTCGAGTCGAACGGCAAGTGCGGCGCCCGCTTGAACACGACGGCGATCTCGGTGACGCGGCGGCCGAGCCGCTTGCCGGTGCGCAGGTAGAACGGCACCCCGGCCCAGCGGCGGCTCTGCACTTCGAGCGTCACGGCCGCGTAGGTTTCGGTCTTCGAGTCCTTCGCGAAGCCCTCTTCCTGCAGCAGGCCGGGCACCTTCGTACCGCCCTGCCAGCCGCCCGCGTACTGGCCGCGCGCGGTCGTCTTGTCCAGCGGCTCCAGGGGCTTGGTGCCCGAGAGCACCTTGATCTTCTCCGCGCGCAGGGCCCGCGGGTCGAACGACAGCGGCTCCTCCATCGCGGTGAAGGCCAGCAGCTGCAGCAGGTGGTTCTGGATGACGTCGCGAGCGGCGCCGATGCCGTCGTAGTACCCCGCGCGGCCGCCGAGGCCGATGTCCTCGGCCATGGTGATCTGCACGTGGTCGACGTAGTTGGCGTTCCAGATCGGCTCGAACAGCTGGTTCGCGAAGCGCAGCGCCAGGATGTTCTGCACCGTCTCCTTGCCGAGGTAGTGGTCGATGCGGAACACCGACTCCTCGGGGAAGACGTCGTTGACGATCGCGTTCAGCTCTTCGGCGCTCTTGAGGTCGTGGCCGAACGGCTTCTCGATGACGACGCGGCGCCAGGTGTTCTCGTCCGCGTTGGCCAGCCCGGAACGGGCCAGCTGCTTGGTCACCACCGGGAACGCGCCGGGCGGGATCGACAGGTAGAACGCCGTGTTGCCGCCGGTGCCGCGTTCCTTGTCGAGGTCCTTGACCGTCTGCGCGAGCCGGTCGAAGGCGTCGTCGTCGTCGAAGGTGCCCTGCACGAACCGGATGCCTTCGGCGAGCCGGTTCCACACCGACTCCTTGAACGGCGTCCGTGCGTGCGCCTTGACCGAGTCGTGCACGAGCTCGCCGAAGTCCTGGTGCTCCCAGTCGCGCCGGGCGAACCCGACGAGCGAGAAGCCGGCGGGCAGCAGCCCGCGGTTGGCCAGGTCGTAGATGGCGGGCATCAGCTTCTTGCGGGCCAGGTCGCCGGTGACCCCGAAGATCACCAGGCTGGACGGCCCGGCGATGCGCGGGAGCCGCTTGTCCCGCGGATCGCGAAGGGGATTGGTCCAGGTCATGCGCCGACCTCCTGTACCGCGCGGACGACGGCCGCGAGGCCCGCGGCCCGGTCGGTCAGGTGCAGGCGCAGCACCGGGCGGCCGTGCTCGGCGAGCACCTGCCCGTCGCCCAGTGCCTGCGCGTGCTGCAGCTGCCCCAGGGTGTAGGGCCGGTCCGGCACGTCGAGGTCCTGCTCGACGGCGCCGGTGAGCTGCAGGAACACGCCGTTCTGGTGCCCGCCCTTGTGGTACTGGCCGGTGGAGTGCAGGAACCGCGGTCCCCAGCCGAACGTCGTCTGCAGGCCGGTCCGCTTCGCGATTTCCCCGCGCAGCAGCTCGGTCGACGCGTCTTCGAGGCGGTCCAGGTAAGCCTGCACCGCGATGTAACCCTTGTCCGGCGCCGAAGCGAAGAACGCGCGGAGCACGTCGGTCAGGCTGCCGTCGGTGGACACCCCGTCGCTGCCGAAGATCTCGACCGGTCCGTCCACATTGGACGCCGTTTCGCCGCCCTTCAGCTTCTCCGGGTCGTCCAGCAGCGCGCGCGCCGCCTTCTTCGCGGCTTCGACGTCGGGCTGGTCGAACGGGTTGATCCCGAGCAGCCGGCCGGCGAGCGCCGTCGCGAACTCCCAGAGCAGCATCTGCGCGCCGAGCGAGCCGGTGACGGCGATCTTCGCCGCCCCCTTCGGGCTGCCGATGGCGACCGGGGTGGCGTCGGACTTCGCGTCGGCGAAGCCGGGCGCCTCGGTGCCTTCGACGGCGACCGGCAGCAACCCGGTGCCCTGCTTGCCGGTGGACTCCGCGATCAGCTGCTCGGCCCAGTCGGGGAAGCCCTTGATGCCGGAGCCGGAGTCGGCCAGCACGAGCTTCTCCGCGCCCGCTTCGTGCGCGGCGGCCCACGCGGCGGCCAGCTTGACCGCCGGGTTGGCCGCGTCGTCGGCGCCGAGCTCTTCGGCCACCGAAGCGGCCTGGTCGAGCAGCCGGGCGACGTCCGCGCCGGCGAGGCCGGCCGGGACGAGCCCGAACGCGGTCAGCGCCGAGTAGCGGCCGCCGACGTGCGGGTCGGCGAGGAAGGTCTTGCGGTAACCCTCCTTTTCGGACAGTTCCTGGAACGGCGAGCCCGGGTCGGTGACGACCACGATCCGCCGGGCCGCGTCGATCCCCGCGTCGGTGAACGCCTTCGCGAAGATCCGCCGGTGGCTGTCGGTCTCGACGGTGCCGCCCGACTTCGACGACACCACGATCACCGTGCGCTCGAGGTCACCGGCCAGCGCGTCGGCGACCTGGCCGGGATCGGTGGTGTCGAGCACGGTCAGCGCGACGCCGTCGGTGGCGGTGATCACCTCCGGCGCCAGCGACGAGCCGCCCATGCCGGCCAGCACCACGCGGTCGACGCCCTCGGACCGCAGTTCGGTCCGCAGCGCCTCGATCTCGCCGATCAGCGGCCGGGACGACTTGTGCAGCGTCGTCCACGACAGCCGGATCGACGCCTCGGATTCGGCGTCCGGCCCCCACAGCGTGGCGTCCTTGGCCGCCAGCTTCGACGCGGCCTGGTCGGCGACCAGTCGCTCGGCCAGCGGCGCGGCGCGCTCCGCCAGTTCGGCGTCCACGATCTCGACGCCGGTCTTTTCGCCTGTCGTCATTCGTGCTTCAGCCCTTCGCCTTTTCGAGCTGGCCGTTCACGGTCTCGAGCAGTTCCGTCCAGGACTTCTCGAACTTCTCGACGCCCTCGTTCTCCAGGACGACGAACACGTCCGGGATGTCGATGCCCACGGCGGAGAGCTTGTCGAAGACCTCCTGCGCCTCGGCGCCGCGGCCGGAGACCTGGTCACCGGTGATCTCGGCGTGCTCGGCGACCGCGTCCATGGTCTTCTCCGGCATCGTGTTGACGGTGTCCTTCACCACGAGCTGGTCGACGTAGAGCGTGGGGGAGTAGTCCGGGTTCTTGACGCCGGTGGAGGCCCAGAGGGGGCGCTGCGCGTTCGCGCCGTCGGCCGCGAGGGCCTTCCAGCGGTCCGTGGCCGACAGCTCCTCGAAGGCCGCGTAGGCGAGCCGGGCATTGGCGACGGCCGCCTTGCCGCGCAGGGCCAGCGCCTCGTCCGAGCCGATGGCCTCCAGGCGCTTGTCGATCTCGGTGTCCACACGGGACACGAAGAACGACGCCACCGAGTGGATGCCGCGCAGGTCGTGGCCGTTGGCCTTCGCCTGCTCCAGACCGGCGAAGTAGGCCTCGATGACCTTCTTGTAGCGCTCGACGGAGAAGATCAGCGTGACGTTGACGCTGATGCCCTCGGCGAGCGTGCGGGTGATCGCCGGCAGGCCCTCTTCGGTGGCCGGGATCTTGATCAGCGTGTTCGGCCGGTCGACGGTCTTCCACAGGTCCTGGGCCTCGGCCACCGTCTTGTCGGTGTCCTTGGCCAGGCGCGGGTCGACCTCGATCGACACGCGGCCGTCGACGCCGTTCGTGGCGGTGTAGACGTCGCGGAACAGGTCCGCGGCGTTGCGCACGTCGGTCGTGGTCAGGTCGCGGATGGTCGCCTCGACGTCGGCGCCCTGGGCGGCGAGCTCCTTCGTCCGCTCGTCGTAGGCGTCACCCTTGGACATCGCGTTGGCGAAGATCGTCGGGTTGGTCGTCACGCCGACGACGTGCTTGTCGCGGATCAGGCTCGCGAGGTTGCCGGTGGTCAGGCGTTCGCGCGAGAGGTCGTCCAGCCAGATCGAAACACCGGCCGCGGACAGCTGCGCGAGCTTGTCGTTGCTCATCTATGTCCCTCTCAGTTCTTGGTGTTGGCGATCGAGCGGCGGGCCGCGTCGACGACTGCCTCCGTGGTGAAACCGAACTCACGGAACAGTGTGGCGGCATCGGCGGAGGCGCCGAAGTGCTCGATCGAAACGTTCACCCCGGCGTCACCGGTGAAGCGGTGCCACGACTGGGCGATGCCCGCCTCGACGGACACGCGCGCCTTCACACCGGCCGGGATGACGGATTCGCGGTAGGCCGCGTCCTGCGCGTCGAACCACTCGACGCACGGCATCGAGACGACGCGCGCCTTGACGCCGTCGGCCTCGAGGACCTTCTTCGCCTCGACGGCGAGCTGGACCTCGGAGCCGGTGCCGATCAGCACGACGTCCGGCGTGCCGTCCGAATCAGCGAGCACGTACCCGCCCTTGGCGACGCCTTCGGCGCTGGTGCCCTCGAGCACCGGCACGTTCTGGCGGGTGAGCGCCAGGCCGGACGGGTGGTGGATGTCCTCCAGCACGGCCTTCCACGCGTACGCGGTCTCGTTGGCGTCGGCCGGGCGGACGACGTTGAGGCCCGGGATCGCGCGCAGCGCAGAGAGCTGCTCGATCGGCTGGTGCGTCGGCCCGTCCTCGCCGAGGCCGATCGAGTCGTGCGTCCAGACGTAGGTGACCGGCGCCTTCATCAGCGCGGCCAGCCGGACCGGCGGGCGCATGTAGTCGGAGAAGATCAGGAACGTCGCGCCGTACGGGCGGGTGCCGCCGTGCAGCGCGATCCCGTTGAGGATCGAGCCCATGGCGTGCTCGCGGATGCCGAAGTGCAGCGTCCGGCCGTACGGGCTGGTCTTCCACATGTCCGTGGAAGCCTTCTCCGGGCCGAACGAGTCGGCGCCCTTCATCGTGGTGTTGTTGCTCTCGGCCAGGTCGGCCGAGCCGCCCCACAGCTCCGGCAGCGGCTCGGCGAGCGCGTTGAGCACCTCACCGGAGGCCTTGCGGGTGGCGACGCCCTTGGCGTCCGGCTCCCACTTCGGGAGGTTGTCGGCGAAGCCCTCGGGCAGGGTGCGGGTGGACATCCGGTCCGCGAGCTTCTTGCGCTCCGGGTTGGCCTTGCCCCACGCCTCGAACTTCTCGGCCCACTCGGCGTGCGCGGCCTTGCCGCGGTCGAGCGCCTGGCGGGTGTGCTTGATCACGTCGTCCTCGACCTGGAACGACTGCTCCGGGTCGAAGCCGAGGATCTTCTTGACCGCGGCGACCTCTTCGGCGCCCAGCGCGGCGCCGTGCGCCTTGCCGGTGCCCATCTTTTTCGGGGCCGGGTAGCCGATCACGGTCTTCACCGCGATGAACGACGGGCGGCCGGTCTCGGCCTTCGCGTTCTTGATGGCCTCTTCGATCGCGACGACGTCCTCGCCACCCTCGACGACCTGGGTGTGCCACCCGTAGGCCTCGTAGCGCGCGACCGTGTCCTCCGAAAGGGCGATGTTCGTGTCGTCCTCGATGGAGATCTTGTTGTCGTCCCAGAAGACGATCAGGTTCCCCAGCTCCTGGCGGCCGGCGATCGACGACGCCTCGGCCGTGACGCCCTCTTCGATGTCGCCGTCGGAGGCGATGGCGTAGACGAAGTGGTCGAAGATGCTCTCGCCGGGCGCGGTGTCCGGGTCCAGCAGGCCGCGCTCGCGGCGGGCGGCCATCGCCATGCCCACGGCGTTCGCCAGGCCCTGCCCGAGCGGGCCGGTGGTGGTCTCGACGCCGTCGGTGTGGCGGTACTCCGGGTGCCCCGGGGTCTTCGAGCCCCACTTGCGCAGCTGCTTGAGGTCCTCGAGCTCGAGGCCGTAGCCGGCGAGGTACAGCTGGATGTAGAGCGTCAGGCTCGAGTGCCCGGCCGACAGCACGAAGCGGTCGCGGCCCGGCCAGTTCTGGTCGTTCGGGTCGTGCCGCAGCGTGCGCTGGAACAGCGTGTAGGCGAGCGGGGCCAGGCTCATCGCGGTACCGGGGTGGCCGCTGCCACAGTTCTCGACCGCGTCCGCGGCGAGCACCCGGACGGTGTCCACGGCGCGGGTGTCGGTGTCGGTCCAGTCGGCGGGGACGTTACGCCGGAGGAGTGGGTTGTTCTCGCTGGTAGGGGCGGTTTCGGACACTGAACTCCAACTCCCGGTCATGATGGTTGCGGCTGGTCTTCCTCGTTCCGGTTACCCGTGCGCACGGACATCTATCTCAATCGATCCCGAAGGGACGATATTCCTGCTCGCGGCCGTGCGCAGGGGCAATCGCGGCCCGACCCGGCCAGCCTAGTGCTTGGACCCGTTCCAGACCCGCGATCACCCACGGGATTCACCACGTCTAACATCGTTCGAGGGTTCAGACCGGCGGTTTTCAGCGGCACCACACGCCTCCGGTCCTCGGGCCCGCCCCGAACCTGACACAGGGAGTGAAATGTCGTTGGTGAACGCTGCGCACGGACGCAGTGACGACACCAGCGCCGTGCACCCGACCGGTGAGCGACCGCACGGTGACCGGCGAAGCGTGCGCCAGGTCGTCGGCGCCTACGCCGCGCTCGCGAAGCCGCGGGTGATCGAGCTCCTCCTGGTGACCACCATCCCGGCGATGTTCCTCGCCGGCCGTCAGATCCCCTCGCCGTGGCTGGTACTGGCCACGCTGGTCGGCGGGACGATGGCCGCGGGCAGCGCGAACGCGCTCAACTGCGTGATCGACGCGGACATCGACAAGGTGATGAACCGCACGAAGCGCCGTCCGCTGGTGAAGGACTCGGTGCCGCGGCGCGGCGCGCTGATCTTCGGCCTGGTCATGGGCGTCGCCTCGGCCGTGGTGCTCTACTTCACGGTCAACATGCTGTCGGCGATCCTCGCCGTCGCGACGATCCTCTTCTACATCTTCGTCTACACGCTCGGGCTGAAGCGGCGCACGTCGCAGAACGTGGTCTGGGGCGGCGCGGCGGGCTGCATGCCGGTCGTCATCGGCTGGGCGGCCGTCACCGGCACCGTGCAGTGGCCGGCGTTCGTGATGTTCGGCGTCATCTTCTTCTGGACACCGCCGCACACGTGGGCGCTGGGCATGAAGTACCGCGACGACTACGAGCGCGCGGGCGTCCCGATGCTCCCGGTCGTGGCCACGGCCGAGCACGTCGCCAAGCAGATCGTCATCTATTCGTGGGTGATGGTGGGCTGGACGCTGCTGCTGCTCCCGGTGACGTCGTGGCTGTACGGCTCGTTCGCGATCCTCGCGGGCGGCTGGTTCCTCTTCTACGCGCACAGCCTGCAAGCCGCGGTGCGGCGTGGTGAAGAGACGAAGCCGATGTCGCTGTTCCACCGGTCGAACACGTACCTGATGATCGTGTTCGTGGCGCTGGCGGTCGACTCGGCCATCGGCCTGCCCACCCTCGGCCTGCCGTTCTGAGCCCGGCGGAGTTCTTCGCCGACATCATCGAGTCGGGCACCGTCCTCGGGGCCGACCACACGTGGTCACCCGAGCGGGTGGCTTCGCTGCTGGGCGACGACTACGGCGACAACCCTTCGAAGCACACGCTGGGGCGCGACCACGGCCTGGCCGAGTTCTTCTGGCAGCGTCCCGGTCCCGGGCACCCGTGGGTGGGGACCCACTTCTCGGTCCAGGCCCACCGGCTCCGGTACCGCGACCCCGAGATGATCAACCGCCTGGTCCGCGATCGCTACGGCCCGTTCGCCGGCCCGGTGCCGTTCGCCGAAGTCAGCGCGCTGCTCGCCGAGCGCGGCGTGCGGCTGGACGAGGTGCCGTACCCGTCGGACCCGGACGAGCTGCGCACGTACCGGCAGCCGGACGCGGGGATCCTGGTCTTCGTGGTCGCGGGCTCGTACTACGGGCAGGCCGGCGACCTCTACAGCGTCTCGAGCTCGAGCAAGCCGTGATGCCGCGCCTCGGCAAGGACCGGGTCGTGGCCGTGCTGGCGGCGGTCGTGGTCCTCGGCCTCCTGGCGTTCCTCGGCCGCGGGAAGGTGTCGCTCGACACGAACTCGCTCCTGGGCACCGCCTGCGCGATTCCGTCGCGGATCACGGCAGTTCCCGGCCCGGCCCCGGACGGCGGCGTAGTGCGGGTCGCCGAACAGGGACCGGACGCGGCTGTGGTGGAGAACACGAGCACCTTGGCTGCTTACCGGATCCCGGTGACGTCGGGCTCCCGGACGGTGGAAGTGCCGCTGCTGCTGCCGGGGGAGCGGATCGGCATCGCCCTGGACCGGCCCGAGCCGGGCCCGGCGACGTGGCTGCCCCCGGAGTCCCTCGGCGGCTTCACCCCGGTGACGGCGACGGTCGTCCCAGGCGGAGTCCGCTACCACTCGGCGAACTGCCGAGCGCTGACCAGCCAAGGCGCGGCGGTCCTCCACCGCGACCCGGCCGGCCGGCTCACCGGAGCGGAGTCACTGCCGGCGGCGAGCGTGTCGTGCGCGGTGGGGGAGAAGGTGCTGCCGGTCGTCGTCGCTGCAGGCAGCGAGGTCTACCCGTACTGCGCCCTCGGGCCGGAATGATCGCGCCGCCGGGGTCGTTAGACTTGACCGGCTCTTTTCCTTGAGGCGAAAGCAGGATCCTCTTGTCCGTGTCCTCGGACGGCTTCACCGCCGAGCTCGCCCGCGAGCAGGCCTACGTCACCACCCTCTACGCGAAGCTCGACGCCGAACGCGTCGAGGCCCAGCGGCGCCTCGACGAGACCCTCCGCCAGACCGGCGGCACCCCGCAGGCCCGCACCGAACGCGACGTCGCCACCACCCTCTACACCGACCGGCTCGCCCAGCTCGGCTCCGTCGAGCAGGGGCTGGCCTTCGGGCGGCTCGACTTCGTCCCCAGCAACGCCGAGGAGACCACCTACATCGGCCGGCTCGGGCTGTTCGACGAAGACGACGACTACCGGCCGCTGCTCGTCGACTGGCGGGCGCCCGTCGCGCGGCCCTTCTACCTCGCCACCGCCGCGTCGCCCGACGGCGTGCGGCGGCGCCGGCACCTGCGGTCGCTGACCCGCAAGGTCACCGGCTTCGACGACGAGATCCTCGACCTCACCGCCGCCGACCAGGGCCAGGACCTCGGCCTGGCCGGCGAGGCCGCGCTGCTCGCCGCGCTCGAGCAGCGGCGCACCGGTGAGATGAGCGACATCGTCGCCACCATCCAGGCCGAGCAGGACCGCATCATCCGCGCCCCGCTGGGCGGTGTCATGGTCGTGCAGGGCGGCCCCGGCACCGGCAAGACCGCCGTCGCGCTGCACCGCGCGGCCTACCTCCTCTACACGCACCGCCAGCAGCTCACCACCCGCGGCGTGCTCGTCGTCGGGCCGAACAGCACGTTCCTGCGCTACATCGGCCAGGTGCTGCCGTCGCTCGGCGAGACCGGCGTGCTGCTCGCCACCGTCGGGCAGCTCTACCCGGGCCTGGACGCCGACGGCGTCGAGGCGCGCGAAACGACCGAGGTCAAGGGCCGGCTGGTCATGGCCGAGGTGCTCGCCAACGCCGTGCGCGACCGCCAGCGCGTGCCCGAACCGGTCATGGAGATCGAGTACGAGCACGACGTGCTGCGGCTGGACCGCAAGACCTGCACCGACGCCCGCACCCGCGCCCGCCGCTCGCGGCGTCCGCACAACCCGGCGCGGCGCCTGTTCGTCTCCGACGTCCTCGACGCGCTGACCCGCCAGGCCGCCCGCAAGCTGGGGGACGACCTCCTCGACGGGCAGGACCTCCAGGACATCCGCGCCGAGCTGGCCGCGGACGAAAACATCGCCGCGGCCCTGAACTCCCTCTGGCCGGTCCTGTCTCCGGAAGGCGTGCTCGACGACCTGTTCGCCGACCGCGAACGCCTCTCCAGCGCGGCGCGGAAGCTGCTGTCGGACGAGGACCGGGCGCTGCTGGAGAGCGGCCGGGAGGCAAAGTGGACGCCGGCCGACGTGCCGCTGCTCGACGAGCTGGCCGAGCTGATCGGCGTCGACGACACCGAGGCCCGCGTCGAGCGCAAACGCCGTGAGCGCGAGGACCGCGCTTACGCCGAGGGCGTGCTCGACATCCTCGAACAGGACGAGGAGATCATCGACGAGGAGATGCTGCGCGTCTCCGACGTCCTCGACGCCGAGCTGTTCGCCGAGCGCCAGGTGGAGCGCAGCGAGCTGACCGCCGCCCAGCGCGCCGCGCAGGACCGGACCTGGACGTTCGGGCACGTGATCGTCGACGAGGCCCAGGAGCTCTCGGCGATGGACTGGCGGCTGCTCATGCGCCGCTCGCCGAACCGCTCGATGACGCTGGTCGGCGACGTCGCGCAGACCGGCGCGGCCGGCGGCGCGCGGTCGTGGGGCGAGGCGCTGTCGCCGTACGTCGCGGACCGGTGGCGGCTCGAGCAGCTGACCGTGAACTACCGCACGCCCGCGGAGATCATGGCGGTCGCGGCCCGCGTGCTCGCGGAGGTCGACCCGGCGTTGTCGGCGCCGTCTTCGGTGCGGGAGACCGGGGTGGCGCCGTGGTCGGTGCGGCCTTCGTCCTTGGCCTCGGAGCTGCCCGGGCTGGTCGAGCGTGAACTGTCCGAAGTGGACGGTGGCACGGTCGCGGTCCTGGTGCCCGCGGCCCGGTTCGACGAGGTGTCGTCGTGGCTTTCGGAGCACGACGAGCGGCTGAGCGTGCTGACGGTCGAGCGGGCGAAGGGCCTGGAGTTCGACTCGGTGGTGCTGGTCGCGCCCGACGAGGTCGTGGCGGGCTCGCCGCGGGGGCTCAACGACCTGTACGTGGCCCTGACGCGCGCTACCCGGCGGCTCGGCGTGGTCGCCACGGGTGACGACGTCCCGGCACTCTCCGTGCTTGGCTAGGGTGCCCGGCATGCAGAAGATCGGGAAGATCGTGGTCGCCGCCGCGGCGGCGCTGTCGCTGGCCGCGTGCGGCCAGGACGCCAAGACCCAGACGGCGGCCCCGGCGGGCCCGTCCGTCCCGTCGTCGGACGCCGCGCAGGCGACCCAGAGCAAGGGCCGCGAGTGCACCGCGGACGACATCAAGACGACGGGGAAGTTCGGCGAGAAGCCGGAGATCACCATCCCGGACGACTGCGACCCGCCGAAGAAGCTGATCACCAAGGACCTGTCCGAGGGCACCGGCACCGGCGCGAAGGCCGGCCAGCAGCTCCAGATGAACTACCACCTGGTGACGTGGTCGGACAAGCAGGTGCTGGACAGCTCGTTCGGCCAGAAGCCGTTCGACCTGACCCTCGGCGCGGGCGAGGTCATCCCGGGCTGGGACAAGGGCCTGGAGGGCATCAAGCAGGGCGGCCGCCGCCTGCTGATCATCCCGCCGGACCTCGCGTACGGCGAGGGCGGCCGCGGCATCAAGCCGAACGAGACGCTGGTCTTCGTCACCGACGCGGTGACGGTGCCGGGCAACCAGGGCTGAGTCTCCTGGACACCCACCGCGGCCGCGTCCGCGAATGGCACGTCGAAGACGGCTGGGGGGTCGTCGAAGCACCGGGCTTCGACGACCCCGTCTGGGTGCACTACTCGATGGTCGAGGCCCCGCCGCACGCGTTCCGGCAGCTGACCGTGGGCGCCGACGTCGAGTTCACCGCCGAGCGCG
Source organism: Amycolatopsis sp. NPDC114505 (assembly GCF_055633615.1). Lineage (NCBI taxonomy): Bacteria > Bacillati > Actinomycetota > Actinomycetes > Pseudonocardiales > Pseudonocardiaceae > Amycolatopsis > Amycolatopsis sp. NPDC114505. The sequence goes on from NZ_JBVKDV010000002.1 coordinate 701,700, forward strand.
CCGAGCAGGACGGCTTCCACTGGCGCGCGGTGTGGGTCAAGGAATGAGCAGCAGCTTGCCGGTGGTCCGTCGGCCCTGAAGGTCCTCGTGCGCCTTCCGGGCGTCGGCCAGGGGGTACTTTCCGCCGATGCGGACGGTGAGGTCGCCCGCGAGGATCGCGTCGAACAGCTCCTTCGACCGCCAGTCGATCTCCTCGCGGCTGCGCGTGTAGTGCGCCGACGTCGGGCGGGTCAGGTACAGCGAGCCGCCGGAGTTGAGGCGCTGCGGGTCGATCGGCGGGACCGGGCCGCTGGACGCGCCGAACAGCGCCAGCAGGCCGCGGACCTTGAGGCTGGCCAGGCTGCCGTCGAACGTGTCCTTGCCGACGCCGTCGTACACGACGTCGACGCCGTCGCCGCCGGTCAGCTCGCGGGTGATCTTCGCGAAGTCGTCGCGGTCGTAGCGGATCACCTCGTCGGCGCCGGCTTCGCGGGCGAGCTTCTCCTTCTCCTCGGTCGACACCGTGCCGATGACGCGCGCGCCGCGCGCCTTCGCCAGCTGCACCAGCAGCAGGCCGACGCCACCCGCGGCCGCGTGCACCAGCACGTCGTGGCCCGCCTTGACCTCGAACGTCGAGGCGACCAGGTAGTGCGCCGTCATGCCCTGCAGCATGGTCGCGGCGGCCGTCTCGAGAGAGACACCTTCGGGTACCTTCACGGCGATCTCCGCCGGCACGATCTTGCGCGCGGCGTAGCTGCCGAGGGAGCCCTGCCAGGCGACGCGGTCACCGGCCTCGAACCCGGTGCCGGGCGCGGCCTCGACGACCGTGCCCGCGCCCTCGAGGCCGAGCACGAACGGCAGGTCGATCGGGTAGATGCCCTGGCGCTGGTAGGTGTCGATGTAGTTGACGCCGGCCGCGGCGACGTCGACCAGCAGTTCGCCGGCCTCCGGGGCGCGGACGTCCACTTCGGCCGCTTCGAGCACTTCCGGGCCGCCGGTCTTCGTCACCTGCACTGCGGTGGGCATGCGTCCTCCTGGGGTCGGGTTCCTCCCAGGCACAACTATGGCCGACGCCACGCTGTTCCGCGTTCCGGCGGCCGGTTGGGTACGGTTCGGGACGTGGAAGAGACTGTTTCGCCCACCAGCGCGCAGCTGGGCGCGGCCCGCAAGTTCGTGAAGGCGCACGGCAAGCCGTCCCGCGCGGTGGTGGAGAACATCGGCCGCGCGGGCGCCCGCGTGGTGCTGATCGGAGCCGACGGCGCGCTCGGTGACGTCGTGGTCCCCAGCGTCGAGACGGGCTCGGCCCTGATCGAGGCGGTCGAGGACCTCGCACCGGCAACGTGGGACGCGGAGACGGTGAAGGCCACGAAGATCGGCCCGGAGCACCGCCGCAAGATGGCGGGCCGGTGAAGCGCACAGCAATCCTGGTCGGCTGCGCAGAGCTCCCCTCGGGCGACGGCGACGACGACGCGGTGGTGCCGGCCCTGGAGTCACTGGGATTCTCGGTGTCGTGGGCGGCATGGGACTCTCCGGCCGATTTCTCCTCGGCGGACGCGGTGATCCTCCGCGCGACGTGGGATTATCCTTCGCGGCGTCCGGAGTTCCTCGCGTGGTGCGAGTCGGTCCCATCGCTGTACAACCCGGCGGCGGTGGTCCGGTGGAACACGGACAAGTCGTACCTCGCGGAGCTGCTCGACGCGGGTGTCGCGGTGGTCCCGACAACGCTGGTTTCTCCGGGCGACACGGCTCGTTTTCCATCGTCGGACTTCGTGGTGAAGCCCTCGGTGGGCGCGGGTTCCCGTGGGGCGGCCCGGTTCGCGGCCGGAGCGGACGCTTCGGCGCACGTGGCTTCTTTGCACGCCGACGGCCACACGGCGCTGATCCAGCCGTATCAGTCCAGTGTGGACACTTCTGGTGAGCTGGCTTTGGTTTACCTGGGCGGGTTCTACTCGCACGCGTTCACCAAGGGTGCGATGCTGGGGTCCGAAATGGATTCGTCGGGGCTGTACCTTTCCGAATCGTTGGCCGCGGCCTCCCCGCCTGCTGATGCTGTGGCTTTGGCGGAGGACGTGCTGGACGCGGCTTCGGCGTTGCTGGGGATCCTGCGGGCCGAGCTGTTGTACGCGCGGGTGGATGTGGTGCGGGGTTCGGATGGGAAGCCGTTGTTGCTGGAGCTGGAGCTGACGGAGCCGTCGTTGGGGTTCCGCCAGACGGATCCGTCGGCGGCGCTGCGGTTCGCCTCGGCGGTGCGGCAGCAGCTGGCGTAGTCACCGGGACGTTCGCACGGCCGCCAGCGCCAAGGCGACGATCGCGCCGATCGTGGTCACGGCCAGCGAGCCCGTGATCAGGTAGAGCCCGCCGATTCCGCTCAAGCCGACCTTGATCAATTCCTGGAGGCTTCGCGCGTCGTTTCGGCTGACCGGGTTGTCTGGTCTGCCACCAGGCCTCTTCGCCATTGTTCTACCCCTCCGTATCGTGTACTAGTACACCTTGAGGTCAATGGTGACCCAGGCGCTGGTGGCCGGGAATGATCTTTTGTTTCCGGTGGTGGTTTTTCGGTGCCGGGTGGTGCTCTCCGCTCGCCTTGCCGTTGTCCCGGGTTTTCGATCATTGCCGGACCATGCAACGGATGGAGGGCCGTCTTGACCGGGCAGCTGGACTGTGTGTCCGTCGCGGACGGGGAAGCCGTCTCGGCGGTGGTTTCGGCTCTGCGGTGGCTGGCCACCCGGACGAAGGGGGAGCCTCTGCAGTTCCTGCGTCACGCGATCGACGACCCGGAGAGCGGGTCCGCGGTCGCGCTCGGCGTCTTGACCGAGTCGAGCGCCTCGCTGCCCGCCGGTACGCCGGAAACGCGGGCGCTGGCGGTCTGGGGCCTCATTGTCGAAGAACTCGGAAAAGTGGGGTCCGGGAACGACTCGAGGCGGCGAAACTCGTTGAAAGCGGCGTTCCGGCTGCCGCCGCCTCCCGGGTCCGACACGGAATGGAAGGCTACCCTCGAAGATCGCTTCAAGCAGTTGCTGGCGCTTCCGAAGGTCTTCGGCGATCCCTCGCCCACGACGACAGCGCCGATGCACAAAGCTTGGAAACGCGCGATCGAGCGTCTCGCCTCTTCGCTCGAGCAACAGCTGGTGTTGCTCGGATTCGACGGCCGGGACTGGCAAGAGCGGGTAGAGATCGGCAAGGCAGCAAAGGACGGTTTGCCGGAACAGCCAGGCGGTCGGCTGGCTCGGATTCCCCATCAGCGGGCTCCGTCTCAGGGTGCGCAACCGGTGTTCATGGAACGCATGCTCGTCCGGGTGGTCATGCGCCGGAGAACTGCGCTGAGCCGGACCACCAAGCGTGTCGTCACCGCTTGTGCGGACGGTGTTGACGGTTACGACGTGCACGCGTTGACCGGGTGGACCGGCGACCTCGCCGACATCCCCGTCCGGGCGATCTGGAACTGCCGGCTGGTCACCGTGCCCGGTGTGCATCCCGGCGACCCGCTCCTGGCCAGGCTGCGCTTCCGGACGAAGCTGCGTCGTGGGCAGCGCTACAGCTTCGTTTCCGAAGCGACCGACAATCGTCTCGACCAGGAACGCGAGTGGGTCAACGTCGATGTCGACCACCACGGTGTCGCGCCGGCGGAGACCGATCGCTATGGCGAGCCGATCGCCGGGCTGATGATCCAGATCAGTTTCGACGAGCAGTGCCTGCCGGAGGCTTGCTGGTGGTATGCGGAGCAAACCGATCACGAACGCCTCCGCCGGCCGCCGGCGGGTGACCCGCGCTTGTTGACGATCGAAGACGGTTTCGTAGAGCACACGTTCGTCGATCCGTGTCATCCACGGGAGGAGTACGGGATCGTTTTCCGGTGGCCTCAGCCGTAGCTGCCCGGCCAAACCTTAGGGTACTGCCTGACTCCGGAGTGCTTACGAGGGGATGCTCTCAGCAACATCTGCTACTAAAGGTAGTTTCTCTTCACCATGAGTGAAGGGAAGTTCTGCGTGAGGCACAACGGTGGCGGCGGCAACGGCAGTGGCAACGGCGGGGGGAACACGGGCAATTAGCCGGCCCCGCGGCTCCAAAGCAGGAAGAGCGCCACGCTTCGGCGTGGCCTCGCATCGGCACCCGCTACGCCCGCTTGGCGGCTAACCGCTCGGCCCTCGGCCACCTGACATCAGTCGCCCAGCCGAGTTGCTCAAAGGTCCGGATCACCCGAGCCGAAACGTCGACCTGTCCCCGCAACACCCCGTGACGCGCGCAAGTCGGATCAGCGTGATGCGAGTTGTGCCAACTCTCGCCCATCGACAGGATCGCCAGCGGCCAAAAGTTGGCCGCCTTGTCGCGTGAAGCGAACGGCCTTTCCCCGATCAGGTGGCAGATCGAGTTCACCGACCACGACACGTGGTGCAGGAACGCGATCCGCACCAGCCCGGCCCAGAAGAACGCCGTCACGACGCCCCACCACGACCACGACAGCAGCCCGCCCAGCGCGGCCGGCAGGGCCAGGCTCAGCGTGATCCACAGCCAGAAGTACCGGTTGACCACCCGCAGATCGTCGTCCGCCACCAGGTCCGGGGCGAAGCGGTCCGCGTTGGTCACCTCGCGGGAAAACATCCAGCCCATGTGCGCGTGCCAGAAGCCGCGCAGCAGGGCCGATGGTGATGTGCCGAACAGCCATGGCGAGTGCGGGTCGCCCTCGCGGTCGGCGAACGCGTGGTGCCTGCGGTGGCTCGCCACCCAGAAGATCACCGAGCCCTGCACCGCCATGCTGCCCGCGATCGCCAGCACCACCCGCAGGGGACGCGACGCCTTGAACGCGCCGTGCGTGAAGTAGCGGTGGAAGCCGACCGTCACGCCGAGGGTCGCGAACACGTAGAACACCGCCGCGAGGATCAGGTCGATCCAGCTCATGCCCCAGCCCCACACCAGCGGGACCGCGACGAGGAGTGCCGCGAACGGCACCAGCAGGAACGTCTTCAGCACGAGCATCTCGCCGGTCCCCCGGCGGTGGGAGATGATCGGCTTGGGCGCGGAGCGCGTCGTCATGCGCAGACCCTATGCGGTGCGAGTTAAGGCGGTGTGACCGGCGGTTGCTCAGGCGGTGGCGAGTTCCTTAGGGGCCGCCGTCAGCGAGACGACCGGGCCGCGGTCGCGGCTGCCGATCCACAGGGACGCCGTCGCGATGATCACCGCCATCGCGCCGAGGACGTGGAACGACACCATCGCCTCCGGCACGCCCAGCGCGTACTGCAGCGAGCCGAGCCCGCCCTGCGCCAGCGCGATCACCCAGACCCAGATGTAGCGCTGCCACAGCCCCTTCGGCGCGCCGATGCGCATCAGCTGGAGGCCGAACACCGCGAGCAGCAGCATGTAGAGCACCAGCAGTCCGCCGTGGACCTGGGCGAGCGTCTCGACCGGGACGGCCAGGCGGTGCGTGTTGATGTCGCCGCTGTGCGGGCCGGCGCCGGTGACCGTCGTGCCCGCCGCGAGCACCAGCCACATCACCACGGCCAGCGCGACCAGGATCGAACGGTGGGGGACCAGCGAGCGCGCGGGTTCGTCGCCTTCGCGGAACGCGCGCAGCAGCAGGACCGCGAGCCAGACGAGGGGAGTGGTGGCGAGGAAGTGGATCGCGACGGTCCACCACTCGAGCTTGGCGAGCACGGTCATCCCGCCGACGACGGCCTGCAGCACGACGCCGCCGGGCATCGTCCAGGCCAGCTTGACCAGGCGGGTGCGGCCCGGGTGGTCGATCTGCACGCGCCACGCCGTGATGACGGCGACCGCGGCGACGGCGATGACGACACCGGTGAGCATCCGGTTGCTGAATTCGATCCACTGGTTGAGCGCGTGGATGCCCGGGTGGTCGACCGGGACCAGGCTGCCGGCGACGCACTGCGGCCAGGTCGGGCAGCCGAGGCCGGAGCCGGTGACGCGCACGATGGAGCCGGTGACGCCGATCAGCGCCTGCGCGAGGACCGCGGCGATCCCGACGGCCCGCTGCACGGCGGCGGAGGGGTACGGCAGGCGGGCGACAAGGCTGGTGAACGGCACCCATCGATGGTAGAGCGCGCGGAAATACGGCTTTCGGCAGGTCCCGGCGCCCAGAGTGACCGGAAGTGCGCAAGGGACCTAGGTCACTCGGTTTTCTTCGCCTTCTTCTGGAAGAGGCCCATCGACTGTGCGATGACCGCCCCGAAGCCCAGCACGGCCAGGGGAACCGTCCGGATCCAGAACGCTCCCGCGTCCACCTTCACCAGGAGGATGATTGCACCGATCGCCACCACGAGCAGGAGCAGCATGATCAAGAAGACGCGGGTTTTCGAAACCATGTGAAGCAGCCCCCTGGGGTCCGGATGCGAATCCGGATGACCTTTTCAGGACGGCGCGCGGTCCGTGAGGTCACTTCTACCCGTCTTGATCGGACTCAGGTGAGCTTGGTCGTGCGGGAAGCCAGTGCCCCCGCGAGCACCGCCCACACCGCCAGCACCGCCATCGGCCCGGGAGCGAAAGCCCCGTCCACCAGCGCCGCACGCATCCCCTCCGCCAACGCACCCGACGGCAGCAGCTCCACCACGCGAGCCAGCCCCGACGGCAACGCGGACGGCGCCAGCAGGATCCCGCCCGCCAGCAACAACACGAACCACACGATGTTCGCCAGCGCCAGCACGGCCTCGGCGCGCAAAGCCCCGCCCAAAAGCACGCCCAGCGCCCCGAACGCCAGCGTCCCCAACACCAGCAGCAGCACCGCCGAAGCGAGTCCGGCAGGAGATGGCGACCACCCCAGGAACGCCGCCACCACACCGATGATCACCGACTGCAGCACGACCACCACCAGCGCGGCCATCAGACGCCCGGCCACCAGCAGCCACCGCGGCAACGCCGTCGCCGACAGGCGCTTCAGTACCCCGTAACGCCGATCAAACCCCAGGGCGATCGCCTGGCCGGTGAATGCCGAGGACATCACCGCCAGTGCCAGGATGCGGGGCGTGATCCAGTCCACTTTGGACGTCGAGCCGAGCTGGGAGGCCGGCAGGATGTCCAGCAGTGACAACCCGATCAGCAACGCCAGCGGGATGAGCAGCGTCAACAGCACCTGCTCGCCGTGGCGCAACGTCAGGCTCGCCTCGACCCGCGCGTGCGTGCGCAGCATCCGGCCCAGCGACCCCCGTCCGGGTGCCGGGACGAACACACCGGGCTCGAACACGCTCATGCCCGCAGCTCCCGCCCGGTCAGCTCCAGGAAGACTTCCTCGAGCGTTCGCTTGCCGACCTGCAGCTCCTCCGGCAGCACGCCCTGCTGTGCGCACCACGCCGTGACCGTCGACACGACCTGCGGGTCGACCGACCCCACCACGACATACGTGCCCGGTGCCGACTCGCGCACCGCGTACCCCTCCGGGAGCGCCGCCGTCAGCAACGCCGTGTCCAACCGCGTGCGGGCCTTGAACCGGAGGCCCGCGTTGCCGCTCTCGTCGATCGTCAAGGACTGGGGCGCTCCGGAGACGACCACCTTGCCGTGGTCCACGATCACCACCGTGTCGGCCAGTGCCTCGGCCTCCTCCATCAGGTGCGTGGTCAGCAGCACCGAGACGCCGTCGCGGCGCAACGCGCCCAGGAGGTCCCACACCAGGCGCCGGGCCTGGGGATCCATGCCCGCGGTCGGCTCGTCGAGGAACACCAGCTCCGGGCGCCCGACCAGCGCGCACGCCAGGGAAAGCCGCTGCTGCTGCCCGCCGGACAGGCGCTTGAACGGCGTCCGCCGGACCGTCGTCAGCCCGAGGATGTCCAGCAGCCAGGCCGGGTCCAGCGGGGAGGCCGCGCAGGACGCCACGAGCCCGAGCATCTCGTCGGCGCGGACGCCGGGGTAGGCGCCGCCGCCCTGGGGCATGATCCCGACGCGGGGGCGCAGCGCGGCCGATTCACGGACCGGATCGAGTCCCAAAACCCGGACAGAACCCGCGTCAGGCTTGATGAAGCCTTCGCAGACCTCGACGGTGGTGGTCTTGCCGGCCCCGTTCGGGCCGAGCAGGGCGAGCAGGCTGCCGCGCTCCATCCGCAGGTCGAGACCGTCGACCGCGCGGGTGGAGCCGTAGCTTTTGACCAGCCCGGTGATCTCGACGGCGGGGGCACTCACATCGGGTCACGATACGGCGTCGGCCCGCGCGGGCACCCGCGGGGACGGCCTGGAGAGCAGGACGGGCGCGAGCCGCCGCACGATCAGCATCCCGCCGCCGCACACCACGATCGCCGCGACGTAGGCGAACGGGAGCACGTACGGGCGGCCGTCGAACGTGCTGCCGGTGGGCGGCAGCAGGAACGGCAGGGCGGCGGACACGACCGCCGCGGCCACCCGGAACCGGGACGTCCCGGCCGCGGCCGCCAGCGGGATCACCGCCCACAGCAGGTACCAGGGCTGCAGGTTGATCTGCAGGATCATCACCGCGCCGAGGGAGACGCCGAGGCCGATGATCGGCCGGTAGCGCCACTTGAAGCTGTCCCACAGGAACTTGACCGTGATGGCGACCGCGACCAGGTAGCCGAGCGCGCCGAGGATCGGCACCAGCCCGTTGGTGTGGTTGCCCAGGCCGAGGGCGATGCCGAGGACACCGGAGAGGTTGGCCAGCTCGGCGGTGGGGGAGATCCACGACCGGACGAGACCCGGCGTGTTGAACGTCGCACCCACCCAGCCGAACCCGAGCCCGCTGCCGAAGCACACGGCGGTCAGCACCACGCCGAACCACGCCGCCATCGGCGCCCCGGCCAGGAACAGGTCCTTCAGCCGGCCGTGCCAGCGGCGCGCGACCATCACCGCGAAGAACGGCAGCGCGAACACCGCGGGGACCTTCACCGCGACGCCGAGCGTGATGATCGCCACGCCGAGCCCGATGTAGAGCAGCTCGCCGCGGGCCAGCGGTGGTGGCGTGTCGCCCTTCACCCGGATCGGCAGCTTGCGGATGCCGACCTCCAGCCCGGCCAGCATCAGGCCGATGGCGAGCGCGTCGTTGTGGGCGCCGGCGACGAAGTGGAAGATCAGCAGCGGGTTCAGGGCGCCGAGCCACAGCGCGGTCGCGGGCTGGACGCCGAAGCGGCGGGCCAGCCGGGGCAGCGCCCAGACGATGAGGACCACGCCGGCCAGGGCGAGCACGCGCTGCAGGAGCACGCCCATGGCGATGCTGTTGCCGGACAGCGGCGCGAGCCAGCCGCCGAGGCGCAGCACCAGCGGCCCGTACGGGGCCGGCGTCTCGCGCCACATGTTCGACACGCCCGCGGTGAACGGGTCGGCGACGCCGAGGGCCTGCGCCGGGCCGAGGACGTAGGGGTCCATGCCGCGGTGCACGATCTCGCTCTGCGCGAGGTAGCTGTAGACGTCGCGGGAGAACAGCGGCGGGATGACCAGCAGCGGCAGCACCCACAGCGCGATCGTGCGCGCGAGCTGGCCCTGCGACGCGAGCCGGGCGCGGTCGGGCCGGGCGAACTTCCCGAGCATCAGCCAGCTGAGCACGAGGATGCCCATCCCGGAGATCGCGATGGCCAGCGACACCGTCGGGATCCGGGTGAACAGCCGCAGCACCGGGATCTCCTGCACCGGGTTGATCACCGGGGCGGCGCCGGCGCCGAGGGAGCCGAGGGCGAGGAAGAGCGACCCGATCGTGCCGAAGCGGCGCACGACGTTGAGCCCGCGCTGCTCGTCGGCTTCGAGGGGGAGGGGTTCGAGGGGCCGGACGGGTGAGAGCGTCACGGGGTGGGCGTCCTCGGTCGCGAGCACCGTCGCCTGCTGGTCCTGTTCACCCACTGCCACGGGTGCAGGGTATCGGGGCCACCGGCGAGTGAGTCGGGTCACTGCCGGACACCCCGCCTTTGCGGGTCATCCGGAAATAAGACACACTTGTGTTGTGAAAAAGACGGAGGCGGGTGACGAGGCGGGCGGCGACCTGGCGCGCGCCGGGCTCCCCGTCGTCCCGTCGCAGGTCAGCGCCGAGGGCAAGACCCGGCACGAGGTCGCCCGGGTGCTCCTGGAACAGGGTCCCATGACCGCCGTCGTGGTCGCCGAGCAGCTCGGGATCAGCCCGACGGCCGTCCGCCGGCACCTGGACGCGCTTCTCGCGGACGGCGAAGCCGAGACCCGGGACGCGTCGCGGCGCGGACCCCGGGGCCGGGGCCGTCCGGCCAAGCTCTTCCTGCTGACCGAGGCCGGCCGCGCCCGGTTCGGGCACGCCTACGACGACCTGGCCGTCTCCGCCATCCGCTTCCTCGCCGAGCACGCGGGTGAGGACGCCGTACGCGCCTTCGCCGAGCAGCGCATCGAGAAGCTCGTCGGGCCGCACCGCTCCGCGATCACCGGATCGAGTGATCCGGCGGCGCGCGCGGAGGCCTTGGCGACCGCGCTGACCAGGGAGGGCTACGCTGCGTCGACCCGTCAGGTCGGAGCCCCGGCACCGGGCCAGAACGTCGGCGCGCAGCTCTGCCAGCACCACTGTCCGGTCGCCCACGTGGCCGCGGAGTTCCCGCAGCTCTGCGAGGCCGAGACGGAGGCGTTCGCCGCGCTGCTGGGCACCCACGTCCAGCGGCTGGCGACCATCGCACGCGGTGACTCCGCGTGCACCACCCACGTACCCGCCACGGCGGGTCCGCCGGCCCATCCCGAGCCGGTCAGAACGGTGCCCTCAGGGCGCACAGCACGGATCCCGAATGGAGGGAAACCCGCATGACTGCCGCTGCCGAGCAGCGCACTCCCACCACCGCGCCACTGAGCCAGGAAGAGACCATCGAGTCCCTTGGCAAGTACGCGTTCGGCTGGGCCGACTCCGACGAAGCGGGCGCCAGCGCCCGTCGCGGGCTGAACGAAGATGTCGTCACCGACATCTCCGGGAAGAAGTCCGAGCCGGAGTGGATGCGCGAAGCGCGACTGAAGGCGCTCAAGCTCTTCGAGAAGAAGCCCATGCCCAACTGGGGGGCCGACCTCTCCGGGATCGACTTCGACAACATCAAGTACTTCGTCCGCTCCAGCGAGAAGCAGGCTGCGAGCTGGGAAGACCTTCCCGAAGACATCAAGAACACGTACGACAAGCTCGGCATCCCCGAGGCGGAGAAGCAGCGCCTCGTCGCCGGTGTCGCGGCGCAGTACGAGTCCGAGGTCGTCTACCACTCGATCCGCGAGGACCTCGAGGCCCAGGGCGTGCTCTTCCTGGACACCGACACGGCGCTCAAGGAGCAGCCGGAGCTGTTCGAGGAGTACTTCGGCTCGGTCATCCCGGCCGGCGACAACAAGTTCTCCGCGCTGAACACGGCGGTCTGGTCCGGCGGCTCGTTCATCTACGTGCCGAAGGGCGTGCACGTGGACATCCCGCTGCAGGCCTACTTCCGGATCAACACCGAGAACATGGGCCAGTTCGAGCGCACCCTGATCATCGTCGACGAAGGTGCTTACGTGCACTACGTCGAGGGCTGCACGGCGCCGATCTACCAGTCCGACTCGCTGCACTCGGCGGTCGTGGAGATCATCGTCAAGAAGGGCGCCCGCTGCCGCTACACGACCATCCAGAACTGGTCGAACAACGTCTACAACCTGGTCACCAAGCGCGCCAAGTGCGAAGAGGGCGCGACCATGGAATGGATCGACGGCAACATCGGTTCCAAGGTGACCATGAAGTACCCGTCGGTCTTCCTCATGGGCGAGCACGCCAAGGGTGAGGTCCTCTCGGTCGCGTTCGCGGGCGAGGGCCAGCACCAGGACGCGGGCGCCAAGATGGAGCACCTCGCGCCGTACACCTCCTCGACGATCGTGTCGAAGTCGGTGGCGCGCGGCGGCGGCCGCACCTCGTACCGCGGCCTGGTCCGCGTGGCGAAGCGCGCGCACCACTCGCGCTCCAGCGTCGTCTGCGACGCGCTGCTGGTGGACACGATCTCGCGCTCGGACACGTACCCGTACGTGGACATCCGCAACGACGAGGTGTCCATGGGCCACGAGGCCACGGTGTCGAAGGTCAGTGAAGAGCAGCTGTTCTACCTGATGTCGCGCGGTCTCGACGAGGCCGAGGCGATGGCGATGATCGTGCGCGGGTTCGTCGAGCCCATCGCGCGTGAGCTGCCGATGGAGTACGCGCTCGAGCTGAACCGCCTGATCGAGCTCCAGATGGAAGGGTCCGTCGGCTAGTCATGTCGGTTACCGAGAACAACGTTTCGGAAGCCATCCGCGAGGGGGCCGTCATCCCGGCGGCCTCCCGCGCGGAGCGCTTCACCTCCTACGACGTCGAGGCCTTCGAGGTCCCGGGCGGCCGTGAGGAGAACTGGCGCTTCACGCCGATGAAGCGGCTGCGCGGCCTGCACGACGGCAGCGCGCCCGCCACCGGCGAGATCACGCTGGAAGCCGACGCCGCCCCCGAACTCACCATCGAGACCGTCGGCCGCGACGACTCGCGCCTCGGCCAGGCCGGTGTCCCGAGCGACCGGATCGCCGCCCAGGCGTACTCCTCGTTCACCCAGGCCACCGTCGTGACGGTGCCCAAGGAGACGAAGGCGTCCAAGCCGTCGGTCCTGCGCATCCACGGCCCCGGTGTCGACAAGGTCGCCTACGGGCACCTGCAGGTCCGCGCCGAGGCGTTCGCCGAAGCCGTGGTCGTGCTCGACCACGTCGGCTCCGGCACCTACGCCGACAACGTCGAGTTCGTCATCGGCGACGGCGCCAAGGTCACCGTGGTCAGCGTCCAGGACTGGGCCGACGACGCGGTGCACGTCTCCGAGCAGCACCTGAAGCTGGGCCGCGACGCCGCGCTGCGGCACACCGTGATCACCCTGGGCGGTGACCTGGTCCGCGTCTCGCCGACGGCGACCTTCACCGACAAGGGCGGCGACGTCGACATGCTCGGCGTCTACTTCGCCGACGGCGGCCAGCACCAGGAGCACCGCCTCTTCGTCGACCACGCGGTGCCCAACTGCAAGTCCCGCGTGGGCTACAAGGGCGCGCTGCAGGGCGAGGGCGCGCACACGGTCTGGATCGGCGACGTGCTGATCCGCGCCGCGGCCGAGTCGACCGACACCTACGAGTTCAACCGCAACCTCGTGCTCACGCCCGGGGCCCGCGCGGACTCCGTGCCGAACCTCGAGATCGAGACCGGTGAGATCGAAGGCGCCGGCCACGCGAGCGCGACGGGAAGGTTCGACGACGAGCAGTTGTTCTACCTCCAGTCGCGCGGGATCGCCGAAGAAGCCGCTCGACGCTTGGTCGTGCGCGGGTTCTTCCACGAGATCCTGGTGAAGATCGACGTCCCCGAGGTGCGCGAGCGCCTCGAAGCCGCGATCGAGGCCGAGCTCGAAGCCGTTGGCGCCTGACGCCGTCCACCGCAGACTTTAGGAAACGAAGAATGGCTACCCTGGAAATCAAGGACCTGCACGCCTCGGTCGACACCGACGAAGGCGCCAAGGAGATCCTCAAGGGCGTGAACCTGACGATCAAGTCGGGCGAGACCCACGCGATCATGGGCCCGAACGGCTCCGGCAAGTCCACCCTGTCCTACGCGATCGCCGGCCACCCGAAGTACCAGGTGACCTCCGGCGAGGTGCTCCTCGACGGCGAGAACGTGCTCGAGATGAGCGTCGACGAGCGCGCCCGCGCCGGCCTGTTCCTGGCCATGCAGTACCCGGTCGAGGTCCCCGGCGTCTCCATGTCCAACTTCCTCCGCACCGCGGCCACCGCGGTCCGTGGCGAGGCCCCCAAGCTGCGCCACTGGGTCAAGGAGGTCAAGGAGGAGATGGGCAAGCTCGAGATCTCGCAGGAGTTCGCCGAGCGCTCGGTCAACGAGGGCTTCTCCGGCGGCGAGAAGAAGCGCCACGAGATCCTGCAGCTGGCGCTGCTCAAGCCGAAGTTCGCCATCCTCGACGAGACCGACTCCGGCCTCGACGTCGACGCCCTGCGCGTCGTGTCCGACGGCGTGAACGCGTACAAGGCTTCGAGCGAGGTCGGCGTCATGCTGATCACGCACTACACCCGGATCCTGCGGCACATCACGCCGGACTTCGTGCACGTCTTCGCCGGCGGCAAGATCGTCGAGTCGGGCGGCAAGGAGCTGGCCGACGAGCTGGAGGAGAACGGCTACGTCAAGTACGTCGGCAAGCCCGAGCCCGCCGCGCTCTGACTTCCGCCAGTACACACCGAGAATGAGAGGAGTCGGCCCGATGACCACCACCTCGGCCAGCTCTTTGCCACTGGACGTGGCGGCCCTGAGGGCCGACTTCCCCATCCTGTCGCGCACCGTCCGCGACGGGAAACCCTTGGTGTACCTGGACTCCGGGGCGACGTCCCAACGTCCGCAGCAGGTGTTCGACGCCGAACGTGACTACGTCTTCACGTCGAACGCCGCCGTCCACCGCGGCGCGCACCAGCTGTCCGAAGAGGCCACCGACGCCTACGAGTCCGCACGCGCGAAGATCGCGGAGTTCGTCGGCGCCGACCCCGAAGAGCTGGTGTTCACCAAGAACGCGACCGAGGGCATCAACCTCGTCGCGTACTCGATGAGCAACGCCGCGACCGCCGGTCCAGAAGCCGCGCGCTTCGTCGTGGGCCCGGGCGACGAGATCGTCATCACCGAGATGGAGCACCACGCGAACCTCGTGCCGTGGCAGCAGTTGTGCCAGCGCACCGGGGCGACGCTGAAGTGGTTCAAGGTGACGTCCGACGGTCGTCTCGATCTGTCCGATGTGGACGAGCTCATCACCGAGCGCACCAAGGTCGTGGCGTTCGCGCACCAGTCGAACGTGCTCGGCACGGTCAACCCCGTGTCGCTGCTCGTCGAGAAAGCCAAGGCCGTCGGCGCGCTGACCGTGCTCGACGCCTGCCAGTCGGTGCCGCACTTCCCGGTCGACTTCCACGCTCTCGGCGTCGACTTCGCGGTGTTCTCCGGCCACAAGATGCTCGGCCCGTCCGGCATCGGTGTCCTCTACGGACGCACCGAGCTGCTGTCGGCCATGCCGCCGTTCCTCACCGGCGGGTCGATGATCGAGATGGTCCGCATGGAGGGCTCGACTTTCGCGCCGCCGCCGCAGCGGTTCGAGGCCGGCGTGCCGATGACGTCGCAGGCCATCGGCCTCGGCGCGGCCGTCGACTACCTCTCGGCCATCGGCATGGACCGCATCGCGGCCCACGAACACGAGCTGGCCGCGGCCGCGCTCGAAGGCGTCGGCGCCATCCCGGGCGTCCGGATCGTCGGGCCGACGGACCTCAAGGACCGCGGCGCCACGGTGTCGTTCGTGATCGACGGCGTGCACCCGCACGACGCCGGCCAGGTGCTCGACAGCCTCGGCATCGCCGTCCGCGTCGGCCACCACTGCGCGTGGCCGCTGCACCGCGCGTGCGGCGCCCAGGCGACCGTGCGCGCGTCGTTCTACCTCTACAACACGCTGTCCGAAGTCGACGCCCTGGTCGCGGGGGTCCGTGAGGCCCAGAAGTTCTTCGGGGTGGCCCAGTGAACCTGGAGAGCATGTACCAGGAGATCATCCTGGACCACTACAAGAACCCGCACGGGCGCGGCCTGCGCGACCCGTTCGACGCCGAGTCGTTCCAGGTCAACCCGACCTGCGGCGACGAGGTGACGCTGCGGGTCAAGGTGGACGACGGGAAGGTCGCCGACGTCTCCTACGACGGCCAGGGCTGCTCCATCAGCCAGGCCTCGACGTCGGTCTTGACGGATCTCGTCGTCGGCCACACCCTTGAGGAGGCGTTCACCACCATGGACGCCTTCGTGGAACTGATGCAGGGCAAGGGAAAGATCGAGCCGGACGAGGACGTGCTGGAGGACGGGATCGCCTTCGCGGGCGTTGCCAAGTACCCGGCCCGCGTCAAGTGCGCCCTCCTCGGCTGGATGGCTTTCAAGGACGCCGTCGCCCGGACCACCAGTGGAGCTGAGAAAGCATGACCGAAGACACCGCCACCGACGCTCGTGAGGGCCGGACCGCCGCCGACCTCGACGCCGAGACCACGGCCACGCAGGACCTCGACCTCGCCAAGCTCGAGGACGTCGAGGAAGCCATGCGCGACGTCGTCGACCCGGAGCTCGGCATCAACGTCGTCGACCTCGGGCTGGTCTACGACATCCGCGTCGAGCAGGACAACACGGCCACGATCGACATGACGCTCACGTCGGCGGCCTGCCCGCTGACCGACGTCATCGAGGACCAGACGTCGGCCGCGCTGACGTCCGGGGGGCTGGTCAAGGACTTCCGGATCAACTGGGTCTGGATGCCGCCGTGGGGCCCGGAGAAGATCACCGAGGACGGCCGCGAGCAGCTGCGCGCCCTCGGCTTCACCGTCTGACGTTTCTTTCATCGAGCGGGTCACCCTCCGGGGTGGCCCGCTTTGTGTATAACGACCTATACGGCGCGTGCCAGGCCAGCGCGTACAGGACGAGCGCGGTGAGGAAACCGCTGCCGGCGCCGGTGACCGCCAGGTAGGTCGCGTTGCCGGCCACCCCCGCGCGCGTCATCGCGTCGTGGTGGGCGAGGAACGGCAGCACTTCCGCCAGGACGCCGGCCAGGGCGCCCGCGGCCAGGACCGTGACCACGGACTTGCGGTGGCGGCTGGCTTCCGGCGCCGGGCGGGTGGGCGCGGTGCGGTACCAGCGCACGAGCCACCAGACGAGGACCGCGGCCCCGGCGATCGTGCTGACCAGCTGGATCAGGCGTCCGACGTCGACGCCGGTGACGAGCGGGGTCCGCAGGAACGCGAACCCGTCGTTCTCGTGGGTGAAGGCGTCCCAGCCGACGTGCGTGGCGGCGCCGATGACCAGCGACAGCGCGATCCAGCCCGGCCGCTTCCAGCCGAAGGCGCGGGGGAGCCGTTCGGCCAGTGGCCGGGGCGCGAGTGCCAGGAGCGGCCGCTTCAGCACGACGTGGAAGACGGCCAGCAGGACCAGGGCGATCAGCGGGTCGAGCCAGAGCACCGAGACGAGTTCGTGGGTCTTGGTCAGGCCGACGCCGGGCAGCCGCGGCACGAACCAGAAGACGTCCGGAGCCACCGAACCGGCGACGAGCGCGGACGGCACCAGCGGTCGTCTCGCCAGCGGCAGCACGGCGGCGGGATGACTCAGCGTGAACGGCACCGGGCTAGTATCCCGGGGTGGTCCTGCGGTCGATCCTCCTGTTCCTGGCCGCGGCCGTCTGCGAGATCGGCGGCGCGTGGCTGATCTGGCAGGGCGTCCGCGAAAACCGCGGCTGGCTCTGGATCGGCGGTGGCCTGGTGGCGCTGGGCCTGTACGGCTTCGTGGCGACGCTCCAGCCGGACGCCCACTTCGGCCGCATCCTCGCCGCGTACGGCGGCGTGTTCGTGGCGGGCTCGCTGGCCTGGGGCGTGGTCGCGGACGGTTACCGCCCGGACCGCTACGACGTGCTCGGCGCGGTGCTGTGCCTGGGCGGTGTCGCGGTGATCATGTACGCACCCCGCTCCGGGTGATCCGTAACGTTCTCCCGCCGCGGTCGATACACCGGTGCACTCGTCATGGGGGGAACGTATGCGCCAGCTTGTCCTGCTTCCGGCTGTCCTGATAGCCGGGTCCATCTCCGTCCTCGCGGCTCCGGCGGCTTCGGCCGCGGACGGGTTCGTGCCGTCCGCCACCGTCGCGCGGGCTTCCTGGGGGTACGTCGAAGCCGCGACGCCGACCGTCTCGCACCCGGGTGGCACGGGCGCCGCCCCGGTCGGCACCACGCTGCGCGGAGCGACGGCCGCCCGGTCGTTCTTCACCTTCGACGTCGCCCGGTTCAAGGGAACGCACGTCGTCTCGGCCGCGGTCGCGGCGAAGGAGACGCGTGCCGCGGACTGCGGTAAGCGCTCGCTCGAGCTGTGGCGCACCGCGCCCTTCACCTCGCGCTCGTCGTGGCTGAAGCCGCCCGCGGAGCTGGAACGTCTTGCCACCGCGGGGAAACCGGCATCGGGCTGTGTCGTCGCGGACGCCCGGTTCGACGTCACCGCCGCCCTCTCGGCGGCGACCGCGCGGGGCGACTCGACGCTGACGCTCGAGCTGCGGGTCCCGGCCGTGCAGGAGTTCGACCCGCGCTACGCCCGGGACTTCGCCGGCGACGTCGCGCTGCAGGTCGGCTACAACGGCGCGCCTGCCGCGCCCACGGCACTCGAGAACAACGACGCGGCCTGCACTCCCGAGGCGCCCGGCCGCTACCTCAACCCGAACTACCGCGACTTCACCCCGTCGGTCGTCATGAGCGGGCACTTCACCGACCCCGACGAGGGCGACGGGCTGACCGCGCGTTACGAGCTGTGGCCGGTCGACCAGCCGTCGGCGCGGCGAGAGCTCGAAGCTCCGGTCTACGAAGGCGGATCGGGCTCGGTGCTGGTGAAGAGCGAGGAGCTCACCGAAGGCACCACGTACGGCTGGCGCGTCCGGGGTGACGACGGCACGGACGTCTCGCCGTGGAGCACCACCTGCTACTTCACCGTCGACCGCGTCGTGCCGAACGCGCCCACCGTCACCTCCGACGTCTACCGCACCGACGTGTCCGGCGCGCAGGGTGACGTCGGCGTGCCGGGGCACTTCACCTTCAGCACCAGCGGTTCCGACGACGTCGTCGGCTACGAGTACTCGATCGCGACCGGCGGCTGGACCGACCCGAAGACCGTCGCGCCGGAGCACCCGGGCGGCCCGGTGACGGTCACCTGGGCCCCCACGGACTCGGGCTGGACCTACATCTACGCCTACGCGATCGACCGTGCGGGCAACCGCTCGCAGACGCTGTCGACGGGCTTCTACGTCCGCGAGTCGCGGCCCGACGTCTGGTCGGTGCGGTACCCGCAGGGCTGGACCACCCTCGACGGCGGCGTAGGGATCCCGGGTGTCTTCACGTTCTCGCCGATGCAGCTGGAAAACGTCGTCGAGTACCAGTACCGGCTCGACGACGGCCCGACCCTGACCGTGCCCGCGGGTGCCGACGGCAAGGGCGCCGCGACCATCACCCCGCCGAGCGGCGGGTTCCACGACGTGTTCGTGCGGAGCAAGGGCGCGTCGGGGCGCGTGTCGGCGGAGCGGGGTTACCGGTTCCAGGTCGACGACATGCCGACGGTCACCGGCGCGGACGGCGTGATCCCGCTCGGCGCGCCGCGGACCATGACCTTCGCGCCGCGCGCGGCCGGCGTCACGTCGTACGACTACGCGTTCATCCTCAACGGCGGTTCGCCGGGGGAGTACCGGTCGGTGCCCGCCGGTCCGGACGGCACGGCCACCATCACGTGGACGCCCGATCGCACCGACTACATCCTGCTGCGGATCCGCAGCCACAGCGGGCCGGCCGCGCAGACCCTCGAACGGTCCGTGTACCTGACCGTCGACGGCGCCGCGCCGAAGGTGACGATCACCGGAGGCGCGCACCCGGGCGAGGCCGCCGAGGCGGTGTTCAGCAGCAAGGTGCCGGGCGTCGCGAAGTACGAGTATTCGATCGGATCCGAACTTCCGCGCACCATCGCGGCTCGCGCCGACGGCACCGCCGCGATCACCTGGGTGCCGGCCACCGGCGGCTGGCAGACCGTCCGGGCCCAGGCGGTCACGGCGAGCGGGATCACCACCGACCCGGGCTACGGCTCCGTCTTCGTCCACGACGAGCCGGAGATCACCTCGGCGGACTTCCCGCGGGACGGCACCACCGCCGGTCACCCCGGCCGGTTCGCCCTGGTGGCCCACCAGCCGGGTGCGGTCGACTTCGTCTACTACCTGGCGGGCCAGGAGGTGACCGTCCCGGTCGGCCCGGACGGCCGGGCGTCCTTCGACTGGACCCCGCCGGGCTACGACAGCTACCAGCTCTCCGTCCGGACCCGGGATGCCGCGGGGACGCTTTCGACGGAGTCGAGCTACTCGTTCTCGGTGTTCAGCCAAGCGGTCATCGCCTCCGACGACTACCCCGAAGGGAAGTTCAGCGGGGGGCCGGGGGTGCCGGGGACGTTCCGGTTCTCGTCGGCGTCGGACACGGTGTCGAGCTACAGCTACACCTTCTCGGGCCACTCCGAGAACGAGAGCGGGACGGTCGCGGCGGGTCCGGACGGCCGGGCGACGCTGACGTGGACGCCGAAGCAGCCGGGCTACTACTCGCTGACCGTCTCCCACCGCTACCGCGACGGCGGGTACAACACCCAGCGCTCCTACTCGTTCTTCGTGAAGGAAGGTTCGTCGTCGTGACCGAGGTGTCCGCGCCGCCCGCCGCGTCCCGGCGCCGGGCGCTGCCGCTGGTCCTGGCGATGGCGGCCGTCATGCTGCTCGGCATCGGGGCCGGCGCCTACGGCGTGGGCACGATGCTGCTCGGCTACCGGTCGTACGTGACGCCGGGTGGGGCGATGAGTCCCACGCTGCAGTCCGGTGGCCGCGTCGTGGTCCGCGACCGGGACGGCGAGGAGGTGCACCGCGGGGACGTGATCCTGTTCGACCGGCTGGCTTTCGAGCGGGGCGACGAGCCGGGCGGGAGCGTCTTCCGGGTCGTCGGGGTGGCCGGCGACGCGGTCGCGTGCTGCACCGACGGCAAGCTGACCGTCAACGACAAGGCGATCGCGGAGACCTACCTCAGCACCGGCCCGGACGCGCAGGACCCGGTGGCGACGACCACCTTCTCCGTGCGGGTGCCGCCGGGCGCGGTCTTCGTCTCCGGGGACAACCGGGGCAACGCCGACGACTCCCGGTTCCGCGGCGTCGTCCAGCTGTCCGGGGTCAGCGGGTTCGTGGTCGCGACCGGCACCTTGGTCACGCCGAAGCCGCTGCCGGCCGTCACGGCGTTCACCGACGCGGGCCTGCCGGGCGCGCCCCTGGGCGACTCGACGCTGGGCACGCTGCGGTGGTGGATCGCCGGCGGCGTGGTGCTCTTCATCGCCGGGGTCATCGGGCTGTTCGTGACCGTCGTCCGGAGCGCCGGAAGACGACGAAGAGCAGCCGCAGCCCCACCAGTGCGCTGACCACCAGCAGGTTGTAGCCGAACACCTGGTGCAGGGTCAGGTCCGCGGCGATGCGCGGGCCGCCCGTGCCGGTCAGCAGGAGCACGGCCATGAGCCCGGTCGCCGCGCCGACGAAGGCCAGCAGGACCTCGTGCACCAGGCTCGTGACGACGTCGCGGTCGCGCTCGTCGGAGAACAGCCGGACGTTCACCGACAGCCGGCCCTCCTCCAGGGCCGCGCCGATGCGGTCGACGCGGCGGGGGATGCGGCGCAGCACCGGCAGCAGCGCCACGACCTCGGTGAGCGCGGTGTGGCGCAGTGAGTCCGGCCGCAGCCGGGCGCCGACCTGCTCGACGGTGAACGCGCGCGACTCGGCCACGACGTCGAACGCGGGATCCAGCGCGGCCAGGGTGCCCTCCACCGTCGCGAGCGCCCGGAACACCGCGGCGACCGGCGGCGGCACGCTCAGCCGGAAGTCCGCGACCACCCGGAACAGCCCGGTGAACAGGTCGAGGCCGGCGGCGCGGCCGGGTCCGAAGTGCCGGGCGACCAGGGCGCCGAGGGCGCGTTCGAGGCGCTGCTCGTCGATGTCGGCTGTGCGGTCGACGATCTCCAGGAGGCCGTCGCGCAGGGCGGCCGGGTCGCCGCGGTCCAGTGCCAGGACCAGGTTCTGCAGGCCGCCGCGCAGTCCGGCGTCGAGCCGGCCGACCGAGCCGAAGTCCAGCAGCCCCAGGCGGCCGTCGGCGAGCACCATGAGGTTGCCCGGGTGCGGGTCGGCGTGGAAGACACCGCCGATCATCACCTGGTCGAGCAGGCAGCGCAGGAGTGACCGCGCGAGCCGCTTGCGGTCGGCCGCCGGTGCGGTCTCCAGCGGCTTGCCGTCCAACCGGGACATGACGAGGACGCGCTCCGTGGACAGTGCTTTGTGGACGGTGGGCAGGACGACGTCCGGGCACGAAGTCGCGGTCACGGCGGTGATGTTGCGGGCTTCGATGGTGAAGTCGAGCTCCTCGGTGAGCGCTTCGGCGAACCCGTCGGCGAGCTCGGCGACCCCGAGCGAGCGGGCCCAGTCTGCGCGTTCCTCCAGTGCCGCGGCGACGCGCCGGACGATGTCGATGTCGCGTTCGGCCTGCTCCCGCACGCCCGGGCGCTGGACCTTGACGACGACGTCCTCGCCGCCGCGCAGCTTCGCCCGGTAGACCTGCGCGACCGACGCGGTGGCCAGGGGTTCCGGGTCGAACTCGGCGAAGACGTCGTCGGGCGAGCCGCCGAGCTCCTCGGTCAGCACGGCCCACACGGCGTCGGCTTTCGCGGGCGCGACCCGGTCCTGCAGCTTGCCGAGCTCGTCGACGAACACCGGAGGCAGCAGGTCCGCGCGCGTCGAAAGCAGCTGGCCGAGCTTCACGAACGTCACGCCGCCCTCTTCGAGCGCCTGGCGCAGCGAGCGGGCGAGCTTGGCGTGGCGCCCGGGCGCGAGATCGGGGTCGCGGCGGCCGGCGAGGTAGCGGCCGAGGCCGTGCTTGATGGCGATCCGGCTGATCCGCGAGTACCGGCGGGCGCGCCGGACCTTGGTGAGCAGCGAGCGCGGCCGGAACCCGCCCGGGAAGGCCATTTCGGCGACCAGGAGGAAGATCAGCGTCGCGAGGAAAGCGCTGCCCGCCAACGGGATCAGCAAGCCGATGGCCGCGCCGCCGTGGTGCAGCAGGGAAACCGGGAACGCCTGGCCGATGCCGCCCGCGACGAGCCAGCCGAACCCGGCGCCGCACAGCGCGCGGACGACGCCGATCCGGACGCCGAGCACCCGCCGCGACGCGACCACCAGCGGCCACAACACGAGCGCGTACAGGGGGAGGGTCAGCAGGCCCAGCAAGACGTCCATGCCGCCGAGCAGACCACGCGGGCCGGGCCGGACGGCTCCTGCGGCGGCGGGATGCGGCTCCCTCCCGCGAGGGAACTACTTTCGGCCGTGGCCCCGTTCGTCCGTGGACTTCTAACCTGACCGCGCGAACCACGGTGAAGTGTTCTCTAAACCGGACGAAGGAGACACGATGAACGGACGCGCGATCGGCCGGATCGTGGCGGTGGCCACGGCACTCGCGGCCCCGCTGGGCCTGGGGCTCGCGGTCGCTCCCGCCGCCTCGGCGGCCGCGGTCACGACGTTGTACTACAGCTCGTCGGGCGCGCCGGACTACCTCGCCCAGATCGACCAGGGCGCGGCCAACTGGAACGCCGCGGTCACCGACGTGAAGCTGGTCAAGCGCACTTCGGGCGCGACGATCAAGTTCCACGAGATCCACAGCGGCGGGTCGTACACGAACACGAACGGCCACGGCCGCGGCGACATCTACCTGGACACGAGCCAGGTGGCGGAGGGCTTCGACCCGACCCGCATCGCGGCGCACGAGCTGGGCCACAACCTGGGCCTGCCGGACCACTACACGGGCCCGTGCACGGAGCTGATGTCCGGCCACGGCCCGGGGACGGCGTGCAAGAACGCGAAGCCGTCCGCGGCGGAGGCGGCGAAGGTGCAGTCCTTGTGGGTGAACGGCTTCGCTGCTTCGGAGGCTGCGTCCCGGAACGTCGCCTAGCCGCCCGGTGCCGGTCGTGAGTGGGAAACAGGGTTAGAACACTGTTTCCCACTCACGACCCGCGCTCCATCGCGAGGGGGAGGCGCGCACCGGAGCCGCCTGCGAAGATCGACCGGTGCGCGTACTCCGCCCGCTGCTGAGCAAGGCGACCTACCGCCGCTGGGTGTACCTCGTGCTCGGCGGGGCCATCAGCGTGCCCTACCTGCTCTTCTCCGCCGTCGCCGTGCCGTCGCTGCTGCCGTTCGTCACCACCGTCGAGCGCGCGACCCTCGTCGGCGGCCTGCTCACCCTGCTCGTGCTCGCCGCGACCGCCTTCCTGCCCGCCGTGCACGTTCTCGAGTCCACCGCCGTGCGCGAACTGCTCGACGACCCCGTGCCCGACGCCCCCGCGAAACCCCGGACCCGGCCCGGCCGGCGGCGGGCCGCGGGGATGTTCGTGCTGCACGTCGTCGCCGGGTTCGTCGTCAGCTTCTTCAGCCTCGCCGCGCCCGTCGCCATCGGTGTCTCGATCAGCGCCGTGTTCACCGGGCATCTCGTCCAGACCGCCGGGGGCGACGAGGTCACCGTGCCGACCGGCTGGCCGTCGGTGTGGCTGCCGGTCGTGTTCACCGTGGGCGTGGTCGTGCTGATCTACGCCGTCTGGGCGACCGGCGCCGTGCTGCGCCGGGTCGCGGGGCGGCTGCTCGGGATGACCGCCGCCGACCGGATCGCCCAGCTGGAGCGGCGGACCGGGCAGCTCGCCGAGCGCAACCGCCTGGCCCGGGAGCTGCACGACTCGGTCGGGCACGCGCTGAGCGTCGTCACCATCCAGGCCGGTGCCGCCCGGCGGACCCTGCGCACCGACCCGGACTTCACCGAACGCGCGCTCGGCGCGATCGAGGAGTCCGCCCGCACGGCCCTCGACGACCTCGACCACGTCCTCGGGCTGCTGCGCGACGAGGCGGCCGGCCGGACGCCGCAGCCGGCGCTCACCGAGCTAGCGACCCTGCTCGAAACGACGCGGCTGGCCGGCACCGAGGTCGTCGCCGAGATCGGTGGCGACCTGGCCGCGGTGCCCGCGGTGGTGTCGCGCGAGGTGTACCGGATCCTGCAGGAATGCCTGACCAACGCGGTGCGCCACGCCGGTAGGGTCCCGGTGACGGTGGTCGTCGACGTCGCCGCGCACGGCCTGGTCGCCCGGGTCGCCAACCCGCTGGGGACGGGCTCCGGCACCGGCGGTGGCCGCGGCCTGCGCGGGATGACCGAGCGGGTCGGGGTGCTCGGCGGCGCGCTGTCGGCCGGACGGGTGGACGAGCGGTGGGAGGTCGTGGTGCGGGTGCCGTGGGGGAGCGGGCGATGAGCGCGGGCGTGCTGCTGGTCGACGACGAGCCGCTGATCCGCGCCGGGCTGCGGGCGATCATCGACAGCGAGCCGGACCTGACTGTGCTCGGCGAGGCCGCGGACGGCGCCGAGGTGCCCGGGCTGGTGGCCCGGCTGCGCCCGGACGTCGTGCTGATGGACGTCCGGATGCCCGCGGTGGACGGGATCCGGGCCACCACGCACCTGATGTCCACGATGGACAGTCCGCCGAAGGTGATCGTGGTGACGACGTTCGAGAACGACGACTATGTGTACGACGCGCTGCTCGCGGGCGCCAGCGGCTTCTTGCTCAAGCGGGCGCGGCCGGAGGAGATCGTGGCGGCGATCCGGACGGTGGTGACGGGCGAGTCCCTGCTGTTCCCGGCGGCGATCCGCCGCCTTGCGGCCCACCACGCCCCGACCGGCGACGGGTTGGCGAGCGCGAGCCTGACCGAGCGGGAGCGCGAGGTCCTGCGGCTGATGGCGGGCGGACTGTCCAATGTGGAGATAGCGGGCGAGCTGTACCTGGGGATCCAGACGGTGAAGACGCACGTGGGCAACGTGCTGGCGAAACTGGGGGCGCGGGACCGGACCCAGGCGGTGATCCGGGCGTACGACTCGGGCTTCGTCACCCCGGCCGGCTGAGCTACTGCTGACGCGGCTGGTACCCCGGCGGCGGTTGCTGAAATCCCTGCGGCGGGGAAAAGCCCTGCGGCGGCTGGAATCCTGGATGCTGCTGAAAGCCTTGCGGCTGCTGGAATCCCTGCGGTTGCTGAATGCCAGGCGGCGGGGGAAAGCCCTGCGGTTGCTGAACGCCCGGCGGCGGCGGAAAGCCCTGCGGCGGCTGGAATCCCGACTGCTGCTGGAATCCCTGTGGCGCGGGAAACCCTTGCTGCGGAAACCCCTGCTGCGGCGCGAAGCCGACCTGCTGCCCGGCGACGAACCCAGCCGGGACGGACCCGGCCGGGACGGGCCCAGCCGGGCCGGATCCCTGGCCGGCGCGCCGCCGGATCGCGATGACCAGTCGCCAGCCGCACGCGCCCGCGATGGCCGCGCCGATCCCGAACGTGACCCAGCGGCCGCCGTTCTTGAAGGTGGCCGCGTCGTCGATCGACTCCTGGCGCTTCTCTTCGTAGGTCTCGCTGGTCGTCTGGCCGTACTGGGTCCGGTCGCAGGTCTGCCCCGGTCGCATCTCTTCGCTGCCGCACAGCACCTTGCCGCTCGGCTCCCCGGAACCGAACAGGCCGAGCGCCATGAACCCCAGTCCGATCAGCAGGCCGACGGACCACCAGACCACGCTTCTCACTGAATCCCCCTCTACGCCAAACGGGCTAACGGGGGTATCAGACCACAAAACGATCTGTGACGCACACGCTTCCGGCGTAACTCCGTGGCCAAAAAGGGCGCGCTCTAAGTGACGTTGTCCAGGAGCGCCTGGATCGCCGCCGCCATCGCGGCCGGGTCGCCGTCTCCGGGGCGCAGCACCAGGTCCGGCGACTCCGGCCGCTCGTAAGGCGCGTCGATCCCCGTGAACCCCCGGATCTCACCCGCCCGCGCCTTCGCGTACATCCCCTTCGGGTCGCGGGCCTCGCACACCTCCAGCGGCGTGTCCACGAAGACCTCCACGAACGGCAGATCCCCGGAAATCTCCCGGGCCGAAGCGCGATCCGACGCATACGGGCTGATCAGCGACGCGATCGCCACCACGCCCGCGTCCGCGAACAGGCGGGCCACCTCCGCCACCCGCCGCACGTTCTCGGCGCGGTCCGAAGGGCTGAAGCCGAGACCCTTGTTCAGCCCGTGGCGCAGGTTGTCGCCGTCCAGGAGGTAGGCCGGGCGGCCCGCCGCCACGAGACGGCGCTCCAGCTCCACCGCCACCGACGACTTGCCCGACGCCGACAGCCCGGTCAGCCACACCGTCGCGCCGCGGGTCGGGCGGTCCTCGCGGCGGACCGCCGCCGTGTGCCAGACGACCGGGGACAGCGGAGCGCCGGTGATCATGCCCGCCGCGACCGTGTCACCCGTGTGCTCGTCCACCAGCAGGAACCCGCCCGTGGCGCGGTTGCGGCGGTACGGGTCGAACAGCAGCGGCGCGCGCGTGCGCAGCCGGATGCGGCCGATGTCGTTCAGGGACAACGACTCCGCGGCGTCCCGGTGCAGCGTCGTCACGTCGAGGCGGTACTCCAGCTTCTCCACCGAGCCGCGCGTCTCGGTCGTCGTGTGCCGGACGACGAACGAGCTGCCCGGCGTCAAGGACGACCGGGGGGAGAACCAGCACACCAGCGCGTCGACCTCGCGGGCCGACTCGGCGCGGTTGCCCGGGCGGCACAGCATCGCGCCGCGGCCCAGATCGAGGTCGTCGGCCAGCTCGATGGTGACCGCCTGGCCGGTGAAGGCTTCCGAAAGCGGTTTCCCGCCCGGGCCCCACACCGCGCGCACCCGGGAGGTGAACCCCGACGGCAGCGCCACGACCTCGTCACCCGGCTTGAACACGCCGCCGGCGATGGTGCCCGCGTAACCGCGGAAGTCCGGCCGGCGGATCACGTACTGCACCGGGAACCGCGCGTCGATCAGGTTGCGGTCGGACGCGACGTGCACCTCCTCCAGCTGGTGCAGCAGCGAAGTCCCTTCGTACCAAGGCATGCTGGCACTGCGGTGGACGACGTTGTCGCCGTGCAGCGCCGACACCGGCACGAACGTCAGGTCGGCGACGTCCAGCTTCATCGCGAACCGCCGGAACTCCTCGCGGATCTCCTCGAACCGCTCCTGCGACCACCCGACGAGGTCCATCTTGTTGACGCACACCACGAGGTGCCCGATCCCGAGCAGCGACGCGAGGAACGCGTGCCGCCGCGACTGTTCGAGCACGCCCTTGCGCGCGTCGACGAGGACCAGCGCCAGGTCGGCCGTCGACGCGCCGGTCACCATGTTCCGCGTGTACTGCAGGTGCCCCGGCGTGTCCGCGATGATGAACTTCCGCTTGGGCGTGGCGAAGTAGCGGTGCGCGACGTCGATGGTGATGCCCTGCTCGCGCTCGGCGCGCAGGCCGTCGGTGAGCAGCGCGAGGTCCGGGTAGTCCTCGCCGCGCTCCCGGCTGGCACGCTCGACGGCGGCGAGCTGGTCGGTGAAGATCGCCTTCGAGTCGAACAGCAGCCGCCCGATCAGCGTGGACTTGCCGTCGTCCACGCTGCCCGCCGTGGCGATCCGCAGCAGCTGCATCAGAAGTAGCCTTCCCTCTTGCGGTCTTCCATGCCTGCCTCGGAAATCCGGTCGTCGGCGCGCGTCGCCCCGCGTTCGGTGACGCGGGTGGCGGCCACCTCGGTGACCACTTCGGACGGTGTCGCCGCCGACGATTCGACGCAGCCGGTGCACGTCGCGTCGCCGACGGTCCGGAAGCGCACGGTCGCCTCGTAGGGCGTCTCGCCGTCCACAAGGGACAGAAAACGGGTCGCCGCCAGCAGCATGCCGTCGCGCTGGACGACTTCGCGGCGATGCGCGTAGTACAGCGGCGGCAGCGCGATCCGCTCGTCGCGGATGTACTGCCAGATGTCGAGCTCGGTCCAGTTCGACAGCGGGAAGACGCGGATGTGCTCGCCGCGCCGGTGCCGCCCGTTGTAGAGGTTCCACAGCTCCGGGCGCTGCGCCCGCGGGTCCCACTGGCCGTGCTCGTCGCGGAAGCTGAACACGCGCTCCTTCGCGCGGGCCTTCTCCTCGTCGCGGCGGGCGCCGCCGAACACGGCGTCGAAGCCGCCTTCGCGGATCGCCCGCAGCAGCGTGACCGTCTGCAGCCGGTTGCGGCTGGCTCCCGGACCGGTCTCCTCGACGACGCGGCCGGCGTCGAGGTCGTCCTGCACGCTCGCCACCTCCAGCCGCAGGTTCAACGCGGCGACGGTCTCGTCGCGGAACCGCAGCACCTCGTCGAAGTTGTGGCCGGTGTCGACGTGCAGCACGGGGAAGGGCAGCGGCGCCGGCCAGAACGCCTTCGCGGCGGCGTGGAGCATCACCACCGAGTCCTTGCCACCGGAGAAGAGCAGGACGGGACGCTCGAACGTCGCCGCGACCTCGCGGAAGACGTGCACGGCCTCCGCTTCGAGCGCGGCCAGGTGCGAGAGCTCGTACGAGGTCACGGACACCGGAAAAAAGTAGAACATGTTCTTGTCATCGGTCAAGCGGTGCGCGATCCTGGGACGATGGACCTGGTCGTACTCGAAGAGATCCGCCGGCTGAAGTACCGCTACCTCCGCGCGGTCGACCTGAAGCAGTGGGACGAGGTGGCCGACACCTTCACCGCCGACGCCACGGCCGACTACGGGACCCGCGCGACCGGTGAGGACGGCAAGCATTTCGAAGGCCGTGACGCCATCGTCGCGTTCCTCACCGAGAGCCTCGGCAACGGCATCATCACCGTGCACCACGCAGGTCAGCCGGAGATCGAGATCGACGGCGACACCGCGACCGGGCGGTGGTCGTTCACCGACAAGGTCATCGTGCCCGAGCACAAGGTGATCATCGAAGGGGCCGCGTTCTACGAGGACACCTACCGCCGGGAGGCCGACGGCGCCTGGCGGATGACGCACATCGGGTACGTCAGGACGTACGAGTCGATGCTCTCCTGGGCGGACAACCCGGGCTTCCGGCTGCTCGCGAACCGCTGGGCCGTGCCGGCATGATCGAGAACGAGTTCTCGTTGACCGGGTCGCTCGCCGACGCGATCGCCGAAGCCGAGAAGCTGATCGCCGGAGCCCCGCCCGCGCAGACCGAGCAGGGTCTCCTGGAGGGCTACGACTACCTCGCCGGGAGCATCCGCGCGTCGCTGCAGATGGCCTGGGCCTACCAGCGCGACTTCCCGTACTTCACCGCGTCCACCGGGCCGTACACGAAGATGGGCCTGGACAACCCGGACACGCTGTACTTCAACGCGAACATCCGCGCCGACCGCGAGTACGTCGTCACCGGCGTCCGCGGGACCACCGCCGACCTGAGCTTCCAGATCCTCAACGGCGACTACTCGCCGGTCGTGGTGCCCGACAGCCTCGCCGCGTTCGACGACCGTGCGATCGAAATCGGCGAAGACGGCCGGTTCGAGCTGCGCTTCGGCCCGGCTCGCGAGAACCAGGGGCCGAACTACTTCGTCCTCGGCGAGGGCTCGTCGATGCTCGTGGTGCGCGAGGTCCACAGCGACTGGGCGACCGAGAAGCGCGGTGAGATCCGCATCCGGTGCGTCGACACGGCGGGCCAGGCGCCCCCGGTGCCCGACCGCTCGGTGATGGCCAAGCGCTACGGCGTCGTCGGCAAGATGCTGCTGAGCCGGCTCAAGACGTTCCTCGCGTTCCCGAAGTGGTTCTACGACAACCTGCCGGTGAACACGATGACCGAGCCACGCTCGACGCCGGGCGGCCTGACCACGCAGTTCTCCTCGGCCGGGCACTACGAGCTGGGCGACGAAGAGGCGATGATCGTCACCGTGCCGCGCTGCGCGGACGCGCCGTACCAGGGCATCCAGCTGGGCAGCCTCTGGTACGTCTCGCTCGACTACATCAACCACCAGACGAGCCTCACCGCCGACCAGGCCCGCGTCGACCCGGACGGCAAGATCCGGTTCGTCATCAGCGAGCGCGACCCCGGCGTCGCGAACTGGCTGGAGCGCACCGGGCACGAGCGCGGGTACGTGCAGATCCGCTGGCAGCGGCTCGCGCGGGACCTCGGCCCGGACGACGGCCCGGTCGTCGAGGTCGTCAAGGTGGACGAGCTGCCGGACCGGCTGCCCCACTACGCGGAAGCGCGCGTGACGCCGGCCGAGTGGTCGGCGCGGATCGCGGCCCGGCAGGACGCCGTCGCCGCCAGGATGCTGGGGTGAGCGTGTCGGATCTGTTGCGGGGCAAGGTGGTCGTCGTCTCCGGCATCGGGCCGGGGCTCGGCCGGTCGATCGCCGTCCGGAGCGCGGAGGCGGGCGCCGACGTCGTGCTCGCCGCACGCACCGAGTCGCGCCTCACCGAGGTCGCCAAGGAGGTCACCGACCTCGGCCGGCGCGCCGTCGCGGTCCGCACCGACATCGACGACGAGGACTCCGCCGCGAACCTCGTGCGCGAGGCGGTCGAGGCGTTCGGCCGGGTGGACGCGTTGGTGCACAACGCCTTCGCCGTCCCGCCGCTCACCGATCTGGCCACTGTGGACCTCGACGCCGTCCGGGCCGGGTTCGAAACGGCCGGCATCTCGGTGCTGCGGCTGACGCGGCTGTTCCTGCCCGCGCTCAAGGAGAGCAAGGGCTCGCTGGTGATGATCAACTCCGCGGTGCTGCGGCACTCGCGGCGCACGTTCGGCGCGTACAAGATGGCGAAGTCGGCGCTGCTGTCGCTCTCGCAGAGCCTCGCGAGCGAGCTCGGGCCGGACGGGATCCGCGTCAACACCGTGGCGCCGGGGTACATCTGGGCGCCGAACCTCAAGTGGTACTTCAACTACCTGGCC
Organism: Amycolatopsis sp. NPDC114505; assembly: GCF_055633615.1. NCBI lineage: Bacteria > Bacillati > Actinomycetota > Actinomycetes > Pseudonocardiales > Pseudonocardiaceae > Amycolatopsis > Amycolatopsis sp. NPDC114505. The sequence continues at coordinate 732,965 of NZ_JBVKDV010000002.1, forward strand.
AAGGAACGCGGCATCACGCCGGAAGAGGTCTACGCCGAAACGGCGTCCACAATAGACCTGCGGAAGCTGCCGGAACCCGACGAGATCGCCGACGCCGTGGTGTTCCTCGCCTCGCCGATGGCGCGCGCGATCACCGGGCAGTGCCTCGACGTCAACGGCGGCGAGTACCACCACTAGGAGGATCCATGCTCCCCGGCCGCGAAGACGTCGGCACCGTCGAGGACCTGCACGCGTCGGCCACCAAGCTCACCGGGCTCGACGACTTCGGCGGCGACGAGTACGTCGAAGGCCTGCGCGTGCTGCTGGAGTCGTACGAGGCCGACGAGGACCTGACGCCGTTCGGCAACAAGGTGCACCGGGCGATGCTGCGCGGCGCGCTCGTCGCCCGGTTGCTCAGCGAAGCGGGCTGGAAGCAGCACCCGGCGTCGGCTTCGGTGCCGATCGAGCGGCCGATCTTCGTGACCGGCCTGCCGCGCACCGGCACCACCGCGCTGCACCGGCTGCTCGCCGAGGACCCGGGGCACCAGGGTCTCGAAGTCTGGCTCGCCGAGGTCCCGCAGCCGCGGCCGCCGCGGGACACGTGGGCGGACAACCCCGTGTACCAAGGGATCCAGGCGGGCTACGAGCGGCACCACGTCGAGCACCCGGAGTTCATGGGCGTGCACCACATGTCCGCGGACCAGGTGGAGGAGTGCTGGCAGCTGCTGCGCCAGTCGATGCGCTCGCTGTCGTTCGAATGCCTCGCGCACGTGCCGCGCTACTCGCGGTGGCTCGCGAAGCAGGACTGGACCGACGCGTACGCCCGCCACCGGCGCAACCTGCAGCTGATCGGGCTGCCGGACGCGGGCAAGCGGTGGGTGCTCAAGAACCCGAGCCACCTCTTCGCCCTGGACGCGCTGATGGCGGCGTACCCGGACGCGCTGGTCATCCAGACCCACCGCGCGCCGCGCACGATCATGGGCTCGATGTGCAGCCTCGCCGAGAAGGCCGCGGACGGCTGGTCGACGAAGTTCCGCGGCGAGGTGATCGGCAAGTCCCAGCTGGACCTGTGGGCCCGCGGCGCCGACGAGTTCCGCACGGCCCGGACGCGCTACGACCCGGCGCAGTTCTGCGACGTGCGGTACGAGGACTTCGTCGCCGACCCGATCGGCACGGTGTCCACTGTGTACGACCACTTCGGACTGACGCTCACCCCGGACGCGCGGGCGGCGATGACCGCCGTGCACAAGGAAAGCCGCACGGGGTCGGCGAAGCCGGTGCACAAGTACAGCCTGGCGGACTTCGGCCTGACGCCCGAGGAGGTCGACGAGCGCTTCGCGGGCTACGGCTCCTGAGTGCCGGGCATCGGCTCGGCCAGCTCCGCCCGCGAGGGTGCCGCCGGGAACGGGTCGGCGAAGTACTGCGTCTCGTGCGTCACGAGCCCGCCGGCGAACTCCATGATGCTCACGGTGCGGGTCGGCGCGCCGTCGTAGGTGATCACGCACTCGCTGACCCAGAGGGCACCGCTGCCCTGGATGCGGCCGATCGTGAAGTGCCGTTCGGCCGGGTGCCCGCCGCGCTGGGCCTGGATCTTCGCGCGGCCGCGGAAGCGCTCTCCGGACTGTGGGTAGTCGAGGATCGCGTCGTCGGCGTAGATCGCGTGCTCGCGTTCGACGTCGCCTTGTTCCGAAGCGGTCCAGTGCTCGACGATCGCGGCGCGGATCTCGGCGTCCATGCCGGAACCCTACGCCGTGATCAGCTTGACGACGTCGTCCATCGAAGGGCCGGCGGCCATCTCGGCGGCCAACTCCCGCGCCCGGTCCCGGTAGCGCGGCTGGTCCAGGACGGCGCGGACGTCCCGCCGGATGGTCCGCGGCGACGCCGAGGCGCGGGCGCGGCCGATCCCGGCGCCGGACCACTTGACGCGGGCGGCCACCTCGCGCTTGTCCTCGCTGGCCCCGATCACGACCAGCGGGACGCCGTGGCGGAGGGCGTGGTTGACGCCGCCGTACCCGCCGTTGCCGACCATCGCGGCGCAGCGGGGGAGCAGGTCGTCGTAGGGCAGGAAGTCGGCGACGCGGACGTTGGCCGGCAGCGGACCCGGGCTCAGCTCGCCGCCGCACGTCGTCGCGACGACCAGCACGTCCTCGCCGGCGAGGGCGGCGATCGTGGGTTCGACGAGCCGGCCGAGGTCGTCGTTGGCGACGGTTCCCTGGGTGACGTGGACGATCGGGCGCGAGCCGTCGAGGTCGGCCCACCACGGCGGCAGCGGGTGCTCGCTCGCCGCGCTGACGGTCGTCGGCCCGATGAAGTGCAGCGGGGCGTTGGGGCGCGGGTATTCGAAGCCGGGGCAGGTCATCTGCAGGACGCCGTCGCTGTGCAGCGGCCAGTCCGTGAACAGCATGCCGGGGTCTTCGCCCAGTGCGGTGCGGGCCTGGTTTTGCGCCGGCCGGAGGACCCAGGGGGCGAGGATCTTCAGGATCGCGCTGTTCGGGCCGCTCGGCACCGGGGGCAGGAACGGCAGGAACCCCAGCACGAGCACGCGTGGCCGGTGTTCGCGGCGTACCAGGGCAAGGCCCGCCATGAAGAGCGGGTCGCACAGGACGACGTCGACGTCGAGGTCCAGGACGCTCAGCTGGGCCGGCATCGCGCGGACGAAGTTCGTCAGCTCGAAGCGGGCGAGCTTGAGTCCCTTCAGGCCGGCGCGGCCCGGGATGGAGCCGTCGAGGTCGGTCTCGTCGAAGTCGGCCTCCGGCGGGAGGACTTTGATTGTGGCGCCGAGCTTTTCGAAGGTTTCCCGGTAGCGCGCGCCGGTGACGACGGTGACCTCGTGCCCGGCCGCGAGCAGGGCTTCGACGATCGGCTTGGTCGGGCCGACGTGGCCGCGAGCGGGGTGCACGCAGACGAGCACGCGGGTCATGGGTCCCCCTTGATTGACCGATACGCTGTACTATCCAATTGATGACGATACCGGAATCCGAGGGCGCGCGGCGCCGCTACGAGTCCCCGGTGCGCGAGGCCCGCGCCCGTCGCACCCGGGAGCACGTGGTGAAGACGGCCGGGCGGCTGTTCGCCGAACGCGGCTACGCGGGCACGAGCGTGCGACAGATCGCCGCCGCGGCCGGCGTGAGCCTGGAGACCGTGACGCAGGCCGGGCGCAAGGCGGACCTGCTGCTCGCGGCGTTCCGCGACGGCTTCGCGGGCAACCCGGACGCGGTGAACCTGGACGCGCTGGTTGGCCCGCCCGGCCCGGCTGACGCGGCGGACGCGCTGGCGGGCCCGGCTGACCTGCCGGACGCGGCGAACCCGGACGCGCTGGCCGGTCCGGCCGGCCAGGTAGACCTGCCGGATGCGGCGGACATGGCCGCGCTGGCCGGTCCGGCGGGCTCGGCTGACGCGCCGGACGCGGCGGCCTTGGACGCGCCGGCGGGCCCGCCCGACCCAGCCGACCTGGCCGGCCCAGCCGACCCGGCCGGCCGGCCCGACCCAGCCGAGCCAGCTGGCCTGCCCGATCCAGCCGACCTGCCTGACCCGGCCGGCCTGCCCGATCCAGCCGGCCCGCCCGACCCGGCGGACCTGCCGGCGGTGGTCGCGCGGGTCGCCGCCGGTGTGCGCGGATCACTGCCGATCTGGCGTGCCTTCACGACGGCGGCGATGGCCGACCCTGCGGTGGCCGCGGTTCGCGCGGAGCTGGCGGCGGCCCGCCGCGAAGAGATCACCGCTCGGCTGGCGGCGGCGGGAATGCCGGCTTCCGGCCGGCTGGCGGACGCGATCGGCCTGCTCACCTCCCACGAGGCGTACGACCACCTGACGACCGTGTGCGGCTGGCCGCACGAGGACTACGTCGCATGGGCCGCGGCGTCGATCCAGGCTCAGCTGGTCGTGAGTGGGAAACAGGGTCGGAACTAACCCGCGGCCGCCTGCAAACCGCGCGTGCCGATGCCGCGCAGCACCTCGATCCGGTCCGAACCCGGCCGGCTGAGGACCCAGCTCGACCCGGGCACCGCCTTCGCGCGCTTCTTCAACGGCGCCAGCAACCGGGAAACCTCCTGGTACGACCGGATCGAGCCGCTCGCGCAGACCAGCGTCGCCAGCGAAACCGTCACCGGCATGCCGTCGGCCGTCCAATGACGGTCCAGCAGGGCGCCCGCCACCGTCGCGATCTCGTCGACGTCGCAGACCACCAGGAAGTCGTCGCCGCCGACGTGGCTGACCCGCATCCGGCGCAGCTGCCCGGTCAGCCCGGTGAGCGCGCCGCCCAGCTCGCGGATCAGGTCGTCGCCCGCGGCGAACCCGGCCGTGTCGTTGACCGCCTTGAACGCGTCGATGTCCAGCCACGCGGCCACGAACGGCTCGCCGATCGTGATCCGGCGGGCGACGTCGCGGGCCACCGTGTCGCTGCCCGGCAGCCGCGTGAGCGGGTTCAACGCCGCCGCGGCCTCGACCTTCGCCTCGGCCACCCCGCGCACCACCTCGGTCACGAGCACCACGCCCAGGCAGCGGCCGACGTCGTCGACCACGACGACGTCGTCGCCGGTGCGGCCCCAGTCGGCGTCGGTGACCAGCTCGAGGAACTCCATCGCGCCCGCGCGGGCCTCGATCGTGTGCGGCGTGTCCGCGAGCCGGGCCGCCGGGCGCTTCGCGTGCAGCGCGTGCCCGTACGGGCCGGTGACCGCGACCAGGAACCGCGTCCGGTCGACCGACCAGCGCGGCCGGTTCAGCTCGTCGATCCCGATGACGCCGCTCGGCGCGTCCGCCGCCGCCAGCACTTCGCGGACCTCGTCGCAGGTCGCGGTTTCCGGCAGCGTCGTGGCCGGGCGGAGGAAGTCGCCGACGCACTGCGCCGGACCCGCCGCGCGCGTCGTCCGGTCCCGCGTCAGCAGCGCCGGGGCGGGGCCCGCGGCGGTGGGCGGGGCCAGCAGGTTGCCCTGCGCGATCCGGACGCCGAGGCCGCGGACCGCGTCGAGCTGGGCGTCGGTCTCCACGCCGGTCGCGACGAGCCGGGTGTCGGTCCGGTTGGTGTAGTGCAGCAGCGCCTCGACGATGGCGGCCGACGCGGGGTCGTCCGGCAGCCCGCGCAGCACCGTGCGGTCGAGCTTGACCAGGTCGACCGGGGCCTCGACGAGCAGGCCGAGCGGCAGGTCGCCGCGGCCGAGGCCGTCGAGCGCGAGCCGGAAGCCGAGCTCGGTGAGCGTCCGCATCCCGGCGAGGGCGCGGTCGGCGGGCAGCGGCGCGAACGGCGGGCCGATCTCGAGGACGACGTCGCGAGTGCGGCGGCCCGCGTCGACGAGCTCCTTGAGGAGGTCGTCGTACATGGCCAGCGGCGCGGCGAGGGTGCGGGCGGAGAGGTTGAGGTGCAGGGGGAGGGACGACTCGTCCTGCCGGACGGCGGCGATCGCGAGCCCGAGGTCGACCTCGGCGAGGCGGCCGTCGCGGCGCGCCTGGGTGAGCAGTTCGGGGACGGTGCCCTGGCCCGGCCTGGCCAGCGCTTCGTGAGCCACGACGCCTCCGGTGTGGAGGCTGTACAGCGGCTGGAAAGCGAAGCGGACCGCGCGTGGCGACTTCACGCCCCGATCGTCGCCGGTCGGGCCGCGAAACGAAACCGATGTCGACTGATGTTCACCACCGATGCCCGAATCGGAGTAACGCAGGGTGACATCTGCCACTAGTTCAGAGTTGACTTATATAAGTCGCTACTTGTAGTTTGGCAGGGTGCACGCGTTCGACGTCCTGGGTGATCCGGTCCGCCGCCGGATCCTCGAGCTGCTGGCCGACGGCGAGCGGGCGGCCGGCGCGGTGACCGAGGTGATCCGGACCGAGTTCGGCATCTCGCAGCCCGCGGTGTCCCAGCACCTGAAAGTGCTGCGCGAGAACGGTTTCGCCGTCGTCCGCCAGGACGGGACGCGGCGGCTGTACGCGGTCGGTCACGCACCGCTGCGGGACATCGATGACTGGCTCGACCGGTTCCGCCGGTACTGGACCCCGCCGCTGGACGCACTGGCCACCGAAATCGCCCGCGGCAAGCGCGCGCGGCGCCTCACCGAAGGAGAAGGTTCGTGATCGACGTCAGCCACCAGATCAGCGCCGTCCGCAGGACGCTCGGCGACCGGGTGCTCGAAGGCAAGGAGGCCCGCGTCCTGACCATCGGCCAGGTCTACGACACCGACGTCGACGACCTGTGGGACGCCTGCACGAACCCGGAGCGCATCCCGCGCTGGTTCCTGCCGATCAGCGGCGAGCTGAAGCTCGGCGGGAAGTACCAGTTCGAGGGCAACGCGGGCGGCACGGTCGAGCGCTGCGACCCGCCGAAGAGCTTCGCGGCGACGTGGGAGTACGGCGGCAACGTCAGCTGGGTCGAGGTCCGCCTCACGCCCGAGGGTGACGGCACCCGCTTCGAGCTGGAGCACGTCGCGCACGTCGACGAGCGCTGGGACGAGTTCGGCCCGGGCGCGGTCGGCATCGGCTGGGACGGCGCCCTGGTTGGCCTGGTCCTGCACCTGGCCTCGGGCGAGGCGGTCGACCCGGAGGCGGCGATGGCCTGGATGATGTCGCCCGAGGGCATCCGGTTCATGACGGCGTCGAACGAGGCCTGGTACGAGGCCGACGTCGCCGCGGGCGCGGACCCGGCGAAGGCACGGGCGGCGGCGGACCGCACGCTGAAGGCGTACACGACCCCGCCGGAGGCCTGACCCGCCGTGTCGTCCGTCCAGGTACGCGTGTCGTCCGCCTGGGTACGCGTGTCGTCCGTCCGGGTCCCGTTCCCGGGGCGTACCGGGATAGCCGACACGCGTACGCCGATGGACGACACGCGTACCGGAATGGACGACACGGGTCAGCGATCGGTTTTCTTGACCGCCGTCAGGGTGATCACCGCGTCGGCCGGGACTTCGGTGCCGGGGGCCGGGTCCTGGCCCGTCTGGACCCAGTTGCGGTCGAGGACCAGCATCCGGCCCTGGCCCGTGCCGTCGACCTCGCGCAGGTTGTAGAGGCCGGCTTTCTGCATCGCGTCCTGGGCGTCCTGGTGGTTCATGCCCGAGACGTCCGGGACCTTGATCAGCGCGGCGGCGGTCGTGGCGGACGGCGCGGCAGTCGTTCCGGCGGCGGTCGTGGCCGAGGTGCCGGTCGACGCGGGGCTGCCGGCCGGCCCGGCGCCACAGGCGGTGAGCCCGGCACCGAGCACCAGGGCGGCGGCGAGGCGAATCGGGCGGTTCATGGCGGCTCCTCCGTTGATGGATACCCCCTCAATCGATCCGTGAACTCGCGATGTTGCCCATCGATCGGGTGAACCGGAACCCGCCGGATAGGGTCGGGCGCATGGATCAGGGCAGCGAGCAGACCGACCCGCGGGCGGTGCGGCGGGATCCCGCCGCGAGCGCCGGCGGGTTCACCGACCTGGCGACCAGCCCGTTCCGGATCGACCGCGACCGCATCGCCGCCTCGCCGTTCTTCGCCCGCCTCGGCGGGGTCACGCAGGTGGTCAGCGCCGGCGGCGCCGGGCTGCTGCACAACCGGCTCACCCACAGCCTGAAGGTCGCGCAGGTCGCGCGGGCCATCGCCGAGCGGATCACCGCCGGGGACGACGCCGGCCTCGTCGACAAGCTGGGCGGCTGTGACCTCGACGTCGCCGAGGCCGCCGCGCTCGCCCACGATCTCGGGCACCCGCCGTTCGGGCACCTCGGCGAGCAGACCCTCGACCGCATCGCCCGCCACCGCTTCGGCCTGGCCGACGGCTTCGAGGGCAACGCGCAGACCTTCCGCATCATCACCACGACCGACGTGCGCGGGCCGTCGGCGATCGGGCTCGACCTGACCACGGCGGTGCGCGCGGCCGTCCTGAAGTACCCGTGGCTGCGGCTGCACCACCCGGCGCCGCACCCGTCCGCGATGGCCGTGCCGCCGCGCGGGGCCGGCGAGCCCGACCAGTCGCCCGGCACCGGCGCGGCCAAGTTCTCCGCCTACGCCACCGAACTCGACGACTTCGAGCAGGCGCGCGCGGCGTTCGCGGGGCGCGTCGAAGGCTGGCAGCAGACCGTCGAAGCGTCCGTGATGGACACCGCCGACGACATCGCCTACGCCATCCACGACCTGCAGGACTTCCACCGCATCGGCGTCCTGCAGCACGCGCCGGTCGCCGCGGAGCTGGGGGAGTGGCTCGAGCACGCGGCGGAACTGGCCGCGCTGGACGACGAGACGCTGCACGCGGAGCTGCGCCGGCCGGGCCGGTCGCTCGAGCGCGTCCGCCGCCGGATGCACGTCAAGGACGCGTGGATCGTCGACGACGACGCGTTCGCCGCGGCGGTCGCCCGGGTCCGCGCCGAGCTGGTCGACGGCCTGCTGGCCGCGGAGTTCGACGGCTCGATCGAGGCCGAGCAGGCGACGGCGGCGTTCTCGGCGAACTGGACGGCACGCCTGGTCGACGGCGTCTTCGTGCTGGCGTCCCCGTCCACCCGCACCGGCCACGTCTCGCTGCGCCCCGCCCAGTGGCACGAGGTCCAGGTGCTGAAGTTCGTGCACCGCCGGTTCGTGCTGCTGCGCCCCGACTTGGCGCTGCACCAGCGCGGGCAGGCCGGGGTGGTGTCGAGCCTGGTCGACGCGCTCGACGCGTGGCTGCTCGACCGCGACGAGGTTTCCCGGCTGCCGCGGCGGTTGCACGACCTGGTGGAGCTGGCGCACGCGGAGTACACGGGCCTGGCGCGCTCGGCACCGGAGCTGCTCGTCGGCGCGACGGGGGAGCCGGTATCCGGGCCGGACGCCGTGCGCGGGCTGGCGCGCGGCCGGGCGGTGGTGGACTTCGTGGCTTCGCTGACGGACAAGCAGGCGGTGACCCTCTTGGACGCCCTGTCCGGGCGGGCCGCCCAGCCGTGGTCGGACTCCTTCGTCCTCTGATCGAGGAGTTGTCCGGTTCTTGTCCGATCCGGCGATCCCGTGCAGTGGTACCGCTTGACGCGCTGGTCCGTTTCGTTCGTCCTGTAACGGTTGTGCGGTTCCGCTGAACGGCCTACGACTTACGGTCCATTCAGGAAATTCTCCATCCGATGTCACTCGAACGGCCGCTGCTCACAGGGAACTCACAGTACTTAGCTTGATCCTGCCGGTGATCACCGGCGATCGGTCAGCGTGAGTCGGGGCACGCGCCTGGAGATAATCGGAGGGCGCACGTGCGTCGTACCCGTTCCACGAGATCGAGATCCACTGTGCTCACAGCCGGGGCCGCGGCGCTGCTCGCCGCCCTCGGCCTCGTGTCGCCGCCCGCCGCGGGCGCCGCCACCGCATCCACACCGGACACCTTCAGCGAAGTCGCACAGCAGCAGATCGCCGCCCTGCAGGCGGTCAAGGCGGGCCGCACCGCCACCGAGTCCAAAGTGGACAGCAATCTGCTCGCCGCCGAGAAGGGCGTCACCAAGCAGCTCAATGCACTGCAGTCGGGGGCTCAGGTTTCTTCGACCGGGACCGTCCTGGTCGACATCCGCGCGAGCAAGGTCTCCCCGGACCTCATCTCCTCGCTGACCAAGGCCGGCGCGGGCATCCGCGCGGTGTCCGACCGGTACGGCAGCGTCCGCGCCGAGGTCCCGCTGGCCAAGGTCGGCGAGATCGCCGCCCGCGGCGACGTCAAGCGCGTCGAGCAGGCCGACCAGGCCATGACCGCCCGCGAACTGGCCACCCCGGCGACGACGCCGGTCAAGACCGAGACCAAGCAGCAGAAGGCCGACCGGATCGCCGGCGAGCTGCAGAAGGCCGTCTCCGCCAAGTCCCAGCGCAGCGCCGCCGCGGCCGCCACGCTGACCAGTGAAGGCGACCGCGCCCACAACGCCGACATCGCCCGCCAGCAGTTCGGCGTCACCGGCGTCGGCGTCAAGGCGTGCGCGCTGTCGGACGGCGTCGACTCCCTGGCCGCCTCGCAGGCCAAGGGCGAGCTCCCGCCGAACGTCGACGTCATCGCCGGGCAGGAGGGCGACGGCGACGAGGGCACCGCGATGCTCGAGATCATCCACGACCTCGCGCCCAACGCCGCGCTCGGCTTCGCCTCGGCGTTCAACTCCGACGCCAGCTTCGCGGACAACATCCGCAAGCTGCGCTTCGAGTCGCACTGCGACGTCATCGTCGACGACGTCATCTACTTCAAGGAATCCCCGTTCCAGGACTGGATCATCGCCCAGGCCGTGAACGACGTGACCGCGGACGGCGCGCTGTACTTCTCGTCGGCGGGCAACGAGGGCAACGTCGCCGACGGCACCGCCGGGCACTGGGAAGGCGACTTCGTCGACTCCGGCAAGTCGGTCGGCAAGTTCGCCGGCGTCGCGCACAACTTCGCCGGCGCCGCGGGCAACCAGATCTACGAGCCCATTTCGGACGCCTCGTCGGCTCAGGTCCCGGTGACGCTGCACTGGTCCGACCCGCTCGGCGCGTCGGCGAACGACTACGACCTCTACCTGCTCAACTCCGCGGGGGCCGTGGTCAGCTTCAGCCAGAACGTCCAGGACGGCACGCAGGACCCGTTCGAGATCCTGCAGACGCCGATCTTCGGCGGCACCGGGCTGCGCCTGGCCGTCGTGAAGTTCTCCGGGCAGGCCCGCTACCTGTCGCTGTCCGCGCTGCGCGGCCGGTTCAAGGACTCGGCGGACGGCCTGAAGGCCTACAACACCCCGGGTGTGACGGTCGGCCACTCGGCCGCGCGGGACGCCTTCAGCGTCGCGGCGACCCCGGCGGCCGCCGCGTTCGGCCGTCCCCTCGAGCCGGGCGACCCGGCCAACCCGACCGGCCCGTTCCCGGGTGCGTTCAGCGGCGCGTCCAAGGCGGAGCGGTTCACCTCGGACGGCCCGCGGCGCATGTTCTACGAAGCCGACGGCACCCCGATCACCCCGGGCAACGTGTCTTCGACCGGTGGTGAGGTCCGGAACAAGCCGGAGATCACCGCGGCCGACGGCGTGAAGACCAGCGTCACCGGCTTCAGCCCGTTCTTCGGCACCTCGGCCGCCGCCCCGCACGCCGGAGCCATCGCGGCGCTGGTCCTTTCGGGCAACCCCGGCCTGCCGCCGTCGGACGTCCGCGAGGCACTGATCAACACCGCGATCGACATCGAAAAGCCGGGCAACGACAACTTCACCGGTGCCGGCGTCATCCTCGCGGACAAGGTGCTCGCCTACACCGGTGCCAGCCCGCAGCCGCTCGCGGTCGCGAAGCAGCCGACGGTCACCCCGGCCGACGGCGGCTCCGCGCTCGACCCGGGCGACACGGCCAAGGTGACGCTGCCGGTGACCAACGACGGTGACGGCACCGCCGTGTCCACCAGCGTCGTGCTCACCAGCCCGACCCCGGGTGTCACGGTGGCGCCGCGGTCCAAGTCCTACGGCACCATCAGCCCGGGACAGACCGGCGTCAACGACTTCACCATCACCGTCCCGGCGACGCAGCAGCTCGGCGCGCCGGTCGTCCTGAACGCCCGCGTCAGCTTCGCCGGTGCGCACTCGCCGACGACGCAGACGTTCTCGCTCCCGGTCGGCACCCCGTCGCCGGTCGCGCAGGACTTCGCCTACACCGGCGCGCCGGTGGCGATCCCGGACAACAGCCCGGTCGGCGCGTCGGTGACCATCCCGGTCACCGGGGTCGGCCGCGCGTCCAAGGTGGGCTTCTCGATCGACGGCAGCACCTGCAACACCGACACCGCCTCGACCACCGTCGGACTGGACCACACCTACGTCGGTGACCTGGTCGGCACGCTGACCGCGCCCTCCGGGGCGAAGGCGACGGTGTTCCAGCGCAACGGCGGCTCCGGCAAGAACCTGTGCAAGGTCGTCTTCGCCGACACCGCCGCGACCGCGTTCAGCACGGTGACTTCGGCCAACGCGCCGTTCACCGGCACGTGGCGGCCGACGCAGTCGCTGACCGGCGGCCTGACCGCCGCGGCGGTCGACGGCACGTGGACGTTCGCCGTGGTCGACGCGGCGGGCGGCGACGTCGGCTCGATCCGCTCGGTCGCCCTGCACATCAACGGGTTCGTGCAGCCCCCGGCGGCCGGCGCGCCGTCGAACGTGCGGGGATACACGAACAACGGGCCGGTGCACCCGCTGTGACGAAGCGCGTGAACTGAACAACCCGAACGGGGCCGTCGCGGCGACGCGGCGGCCCCGTACCGTTTCCCCCATGGCCAAGCCACGGCAGGTCGCCGGGGGCGGCCGCGCGGTCGAGGTGCCGCCCGATCGTCTCGCCGGCTGGTTCGACCGCTTCTCCGCCCGCCACGAAGGGACCGTGACGACGGAGGTCGCGGCGCGCGCGGTGCGGGTGCTGGCCGCCGACGGCGCGACGGCGACCGCGACCGTCCCTTTCGGACCGCTGCCGGCGCCGTCCGGGACGTTCGACGGCCTGGTCGTCGACGCGCTCCTGGCGCACGCGCTGGTGCCGCGCCGGATCGCGCTGGTGCTGGTGCGGCTGGGCGGGCACAGCGTCGGCATCGCGCGCGCGGGCCGGGTCGAGGTCTCGCGCACCGGCCGGAACCTCGTGCAGGGCCGCTCGGCCGCGGGCGGCTGGTCGCAGCAGCGCTTCGCCCGGCGTCGCGCGGGGCAGGCGCGCCACGCGCTCCAGGACGCGGCCAAGGACGTCTTCGAGGTGCTCGTCCCGCGGCTGTCCGAAGTGGACGCCGTGGTGCTCGGCGGCGACCGCCGGGCACTCGACGCGTTGCGCGAGGACCGCCGGCTGGCCCGGCTGTTCGCCCGTGCGGAGCCGCGCGTGCTGGAGGTCGGCGAGCCGAGCCGGGCCGTCCTCGAGGAAGCCGCCGTGCGCGCGCTGTCCGTGCAGGTCACGCTGCGCGACGGGTGAGACCGCACACGTCCGGAAAATCCGGTGGACCGCGGCCCGTACACTGGGTTCCGTGGATATCCAGCTGGAGTGACGCCGCGGCCCCCGGGCCGCTCGACGCTGTCCTCCGTTCACCCCCCTTCCACGGGAGTTTCCCTTGATCACGGCCACCGGCCTTGAGCTGCGCGCGGGTTCGCGCATCCTGCTCAACGGCGTCACCGTCCGCATCCAGTCCGGCGACCGCATCGGCCTCGTCGGCCGCAACGGCGCGGGCAAGACCACCTCGCTGAAGGTCCTCGCCGGCGAAGGTGAGCCGCACGCGGGCGAGGTCCGCCGCACCGGCGAGCTCGGCTACCTGCCGCAGGACCCGCGCGAAGGTGATCTTTCGGTCACCGCGAAGGACCGCGTGCTCTCCGCGCGCGGCCTCGACAAGCTGATGCGCGACATGGAGAAGGCGCAGGCCTCGATGGCCGAGCTCGTCGACGACGCCGCGCGCGACAAGGCCATCAACCGCTACGCCCGGCTCGAAGAGCGGTTCTCCTCGCTCGGCGGGTACGCCGCGGAGAGCGAAGCCGCGCGCATCTGCTCGAACCTCGGCCTGGCCGACCGGGTCCTGGCGCAGACGCTGCAGACGCTGTCCGGTGGGCAGCGCCGCCGCGTCGAGCTGGCGCGGATCCTGTTCGCCGCGGCCGAAGCGGGCGCGGGCGGCAAGTCCGAGACGATCCTGCTGCTCGACGAGCCGACCAACCACCTCGACGCCGACTCCATCAACTGGCTGCGCGGGTTCCTCAAGCAGCACGACGGTGGCCTGGTCGTGATCAGCCACGACGTCGAGCTGCTGGCCGACGTCGTCAACAAGGTGTGGTTCCTCGACGCCACCCGCGGCGAGCTCGACCTGTACAACATGGGCTGGCAGCGCTACCTCGACGCGCGCGCGACCGACGAGAAGCGCCGCCGCCGTGAGCGCGCCAACGCCGAGAAGAAGGCGTCGGCACTGCAGCAGCAGGCCGCGAAGCTCGGCGCGAAGGCGACGAAGGCCGTGGCGGCCAAGAACATGGCGCGCCGCGCCGAGCAGATGCTGTCCGCGCTCGACGAGACCCGGGTGGCCGACAAGGTCGCCCGGATCAAGTTCCCCGAGCCCGCCCCGTGCGGCCGGACCCCGCTCACCGCCGAAGGCCTCTCGAAGTCGTACGGCTCACTGGAAATCTTCACCGGCGTCGATCTCGCGATCGACCGCGGTTCGAAGGTGGTCGTACTCGGGCTGAACGGTGCGGGAAAGACTACTTTGCTCCGGCTCCTCGGCGGAATGGAAACTCCGGACACCGGTGAGATCGTGCCGGGTCACGGAATGCGTTTGGGCTATTACGCACAGGAACACGAAACTCTTGATCATGATGCGTCGGTGTGGGAAAACATCCGACATCTCTCACCGGACACCGGTGCTCAGGAGTTGCGGAACCTGCTCGGCTCGTTCCTCTTCACCGGCGAACAACTCGACCAGCCCGCCGGCACGCTTTCCGGTGGCGAGAAGACCCGGCTCGCCCTCGCGAGCCTGGTCTCCAGTGCTGCCAACGTCTTGCTCCTCGACGAGCCGACGAACAACCTGGACCCGGCCAGCCGTGCCCAGGTCCTGGACGCATTGCGCAGCTTCGCCGGTGCCGTCGTCCTGGTCACGCACGACCCCGGCGCGGTCGAGGCGCTGGAGCCCGAGCGAGTCATCCTGCTGCCCGACGGCACCGAGGATCACTGGTCGGCCGACTATCTGGAACTTGTCCAGCTTGCGTGACTCTATGCGTCCATTCGGGTGCAAGATCGCTACGGCCGGGCACTGGAATGGCCCAATGTGATCGCAGTTTCGGCTGTTTTACGTCTGTCGTCTGGCATTCCGGCGCTCAGTGTTCGATCATTGCCCCGGCAGGGGTCGATATGTGGCCCAGAACACTCTCGGCGGGAAGGCGATCGACGTGGCTGATCTCAAGAAAGGCGCGCGGATCACCGGCAACACGCGCGACAAGCTGGCCGCTGACCTCAAGAAGAAATACGAGAAGGGCTCGAGCATCCGGGCGCTCGCGGAGTCGACGGGGCGTTCCTACGGGTTCGTCCACCGGGTGCTGTCGGAGTCCGGGGTCCAGCTGCGGGGGCGCGGCGGGGCCACGCGGGTCAAGAAGAAGTAGTCAGGAACTGCTGCGCGGGGGGCGCGCAGTGGAAGCTTCGGCCGCACGGAACGTCAGGTACGCCCCGAGCAGGACCAGCGGGTACACCAGATAACCGTATCGAGTGGCCGGGGTGAGCAGGATCAACGCGCCGAGTCCGACGGCGATGCGCAGGACTGCGCCGGAGCCGTTCGCGGGGGGCCGGCGCACCAGCCAGAGCACCATGGCCACGGCCGCGGCGCCGACGAGCGCGAACGCCGCCACCTGGCCCACCGGACCGGTTTCGGCGATGAGGTGACCCGGCAACGGGCTCGCCGCGGGCGACCGCACAGCGCCCATCCCGAGGGGAAAGCGGAAGACGTGCTCCACGAACGCCGCCGGGTCCACGAGGTACACGGGCAGGTGCAGCGCGGCCGTGGCGGCCACCAGCGCTGACGCGAACCGCCCCACGGCGGGCCAGTCGAGCCCCTTCCCCCGGCGTACCAGCACGAACACCACCAGGACCGCGGCCGCGGGCGCGACGATGAGCTTCGCGCTGACGACCAGTGCCAGCACCAGGCCCGACCAGGCGGCCCGCCCGGTGGCGGCGAGTGCGCACGCGAGCACCAGCAGCCCGACGATCGCCAGGTCCGGCCCGGCGACGGCCCAGGTGAGCGCGGTGAGCGGGCAGGCCAGCGCGAGCTGGGCGGCGCCGACCGGGACCTTCGGCCACTTCAGCAGTTTCAGCGTGCCCAGCACGCACGCGCAGGCGGCCAGCGCGAACATCCAGCGGGCGTCGGTGAGCGCGTCGCCCAGCGGGGTGCCGCCGAACACCGCGCGCGGCAAGCCGAAGATCGCCATCACCGGGCCGTACGGCGTGTAGTCGTTGACCACCGGCGCCCGGCCGAGCGCGGTGACGTCGACGTACGGGGTTCCGTGGTGCAGCAGCAGATCCGCGGACCGCTCGATCACCCAGACCTCGGGCTGCGCGGCCCACGAGAACGGCGTGATCAGCCAGTCCACACCGGTCAGTCGCCGGATCACCAGAAGCAGCAACGGAAGGATCATTGCCAACAGGGCGACCGCGGCGATCCCGCACCAGCGCGAGCCGAGCACGCCGCGTGGCGTCCGCCCGGTGCGCGCGGACAGCAGCAGCCAGCCGCTGTGCAGCGCGCCGAGGGCGTAGGCGACCGTCGCGAAGTTGCCCCAGACGCGGTAGCCGTAGAACTCGGACTTGAGCGCGGTGGGCAGGGCGAAGGCCAGGCAGGCGAGGTAAAAGCCGAGGTCCCAGCGCAGCGGGGCGCGCTCGAGCGTGGCCGCGGGGGCCGTGAAGAGCCGTGCCGCGCGCCGCCATGCGGGCGCCCGGCCCACCTCCGTTCCCACCCGGCCAGGCTACCGAGGGTTCAGTCGAGCTCTCGCAGGTGGGGGAGCAGGTCGGCGGCGGCTTCGGTGGCTTTGACAACGTCGTCGTGACCGGTCGGCATCAGGACCAGCTCGGTGAAGCCGGCCTCGATGTGGCTCCGCGCGAGCCGAATGGCACTGTCCGCATCGGACGGCAGCCGGAACTGCGCGGCGCGGCGGACCGTCGCCGGGTCGCGGCCGACCGCCTCGCAGTGCTCGTCCAGCACGCGCGAAAGCCGTTGCAGCTCGGTGATTTCCGTGCCCGGCAGCGCCGCGTTCAGCCAGACGTCGGCGTGCTCGGCGACGACCCGCAGGCCGCGCTTCTCGCCGCTGCTGCCCAGCCACAGCGGCGGTTTCGGCTGCCGGGGCTTCGGGTCGCTGCGCGCGGCGGTCAAGGTGTGGTGGCGGCCGCGGTAATCGGTTTCTTCCCGAGTCCACAGCAGACTGAGGATTTCGCAGGTCTCGGCGAGTCTTTCGACGCGTTCGACCGGTGGCGGCGTCGGCGTACCCATCATCGCGTCGGTGAAGGCGTCGCCGCCCGCGCCGAGGCCGACGTCGAGCCGGCCGCCGGAGAGGTGGTCGACCGTCGCGGCGATCTTCGCGAACGTGCCCGGGTGGCGGTTCGTGTTTCCGGACACCAGACATCCGATGCGCACCCGCTGCGTCGCCTCGGCCATCGCTGCGAGGAGTGACCAGCCGTCGAAGACGTCGCCGGTGCGGTCCGGGCCCATCGGGGCGAGGTGGTCGAAGACCCAGCAGCCGTCGAAGCCGGCGTCGTCGGCGATGGCCCAGATCTCGCGGAGTGCGGCGATGCCGATGTGCTGCTGGGGTGGCTTGAGTCCGACGGTGACCATGATGCACTCCTGATTATCAGTGTGACAAATCATCAGTAAAACTGACGATCAGCGTAAGGGTAGAGTTCTCGCATGTCCAGCGATCTCGCCGTCCACCGCCGGCTCGGCTATCTGCTCAAGCACGCCCAGCTGCGGCTCGCCGAGCTGGCCGAGCCGCGGTACGCCCCGCTCGGGATCACCGGCCGTCAGCTCGCCTTGCTCACGCTGTTCGGCGACGGGCAGGCGCTGTCGCAGCAGGAGGGTGCGGCGCGCCTCGGCATCGACCGGACGACGATGGTCGCCCTGGTCGACGAGCTGGAGGACAAGGGACTGGTCCGGCGCGAGGTCGCGCCGGGCGACCGCCGCAAGCGCCTGGTTACGCTGACCGCCGAGGGCGAGCGCGTTCGGGTGGCGGGCGAGGAAGTCACCCGGCAGGCGGAGGCCGCGCTGCTGGCGCCGCTCGGCGAAGGAGATGCGGAACGGCTGCGCGCCGCGCTGCACCGCGTTGTTCGCGCGGAGTGAACGGCGGCGGGAAGCAAATGGACGACGGTGGCGTTGTCCAGGTCATATCCGGAGAAAACCTCAGCTATAGTAGAGGTTTTGACGCACTGGGGGTTCCTCATGGACAACACCTGGGCGCTGCTGAGCTCGGCGATGCGCGCCAACGACGTACCGAAGGGGCTGACCCGCGGCACGCTGAAACGCGTCGCGCGGTTCGCCCGGCCGCACTGGCGGCGGCTGCTGGCCTTCCTCGTGCTGACCGTGATCTCGGCGGTCCTCGCGGTGTCGACGCCGGTCCTGGCGGGCAAGGTGGTCGACGCGATCGTCGGCGGCCGTGACCTGCCGCTGGTCGTCTGGCTCGCGGTCGTCATCGCGCTGCTCGCGGTCGCCGACGCCGGGTTCGGCCTCATCGAGCGCTGGCAGTCCGCGCGCATCGGCGAAGGCATCATCTACGACCTGCGCCGCGCGGTGTTCGAGCACGTGCAGCGGATGCCGATCGCGTTCTTCACGCGCACCCGCACCGGTGCGCTGGTCTCGCGGCTGAACAACGACGTCATCGGCGCGCAGCGGACGTTCACCGCGACGCTGTCCGGCCTGGTGACCAACACGATCCAGCTGGCGCTCTCGCTGGCGGTGATGCTGACGCTGTCGTGGCAGGTCACGCTGCTCGCGCTGGTGCTGCTGCCGATCTTCGTGCTGCCCGCGCGCCGGCTCGGCCGCCGGATGGCCGGGCTGCAGCGGGAAGCCGCGAACCTCAACGCCGGCATGACCACGCAGATGACCGAGCGGTTCTCCGCGCCGGGCGCCACTCTGGTGAAGCTCTTCGGCCGGCCGGTCCAGGAGGCGGACGACTTCGGCGTGCGCGCGGGGCGCGTGCGCGACATCGGCGTGCGGACCGCGATGCTGACCCGCTGGTTCATGACGAGCCTGACCCTGGTTTCGGCGCTGGCGCAGGCACTCGTCTACGGCCTCGGCGGGTACCTCGCGCTGACCGGCAAGCTCGCGCCGGGTACCGTCGTCGCGCTGGCGCTGCTGCTGACCCGGCTCTACGCGCCGCTGACCGCGCTGGCCAACGTCCGCGTCGACGTCATGACGGCGCTGGTGTCGTTCGAGCGGGTCTTCGAGGTCCTCGACCTGAAGCCGATGATCGAGGAGAAGCCGGCCGCGCGTGCGCTGCCCGCTTCTTCCGGGGTCGCCGTCGAGTTCTCCGACGTCCGCTTCGGTTACCCCGCGGCGGATCGGTACTCGCTGGCGTCGCTGGAGGACGTCGCGACGCTCGACCACCGTGGCGGCGACGAAGTCCTGCACGGGATCTCGTTCCGCGCCGAGCCGGGGCAGATGGTCGCGCTGGTCGGGTCGTCGGGGGCGGGGAAGTCGACGATCGCGTCGCTGCTGCCGCGGCTCTACGACGTCGACTCCGGCTCGGTGCGACTGTCCGATGTGGACGTCCGGGACCTGACTTTCGCTTCGCTGCGGGAGACCGTCGGCGTCGTGACGCAGGACGGGCACCTGTTCCACGAGACGATCCGCGCGAACCTGGCGTACGCGCGTCCGGGCGTCACCGACGACGAGATCTGGGCGGCCCTGGAGCGGGCCCGGCTCGGCGAGCTGGTGCACTCCCTGCCGGATGGCCTCGACACGACGGTGGGGGAGCGCGGCTACCGCCTCTCCGGCGGCGAGCGTCAGCGGCTGACGATCGCGCGGTTGCTGCTGGCGCAGCCCAAGGTCGTCATCCTGGACGAGGCGACCGCGCACCTGGACTCCGAGTCCGAGGCGGCGGTCGGCGAGGCACTGACCCACGCACTGGCCGGCCGCACGGCCCTGGTCATCGCCCACCGCCTCTCGACGGTCCGCGCCGCCGACCAGATCCTGGTCCTGGAACACGGCGAAATCGTCGAGCGCGGAACGCACGAAGAGCTCCTGGCCGCCAACGGCCGCTACGCAACCCTCCACGCAACCCAGTTCGCAGAACAAGAACCCGCCGTCGCGTGACCCAGGCGGACGACACGCGTACCTGCACGGACGACACGCGTACCTGGATGGACGACACGGCTCAGCCGCCCGGCCTGCGCCGTGTCGTCCGCCTGGGTACGCGTGTCGTCCAGCTGGGTACGCGTGTCGTCCGGCCAGGTACGGGGGTTATGTGTTCGGGAGGGACTTGTAGAGGGCTTGGACGAGGGCCATCTTGCGGGGGTCGTCGCGGATCAGGGGGCCCAGCTGGTTGAGGGTGTAGCCGAAGGCGAGGCCGTTCTCCGGGTCGGCGGCGCCGGTGGAGCCGCCCAGGCCGTCGTGGCCGAAGGCCTGGGGGTTGGGGCCGAAGCCGCGGGCGTCGCTGCCGAGGTAGAAGCCCAGGCCCCACTCGTTCGGGAGGCCGAGCACCGCGTCGATCTCCTTGCCCTGGCTCTCGCGCGCCCGGGCCAAAGCCGAGGACGACAGCAGGGTGCCGTCGACGAGCCCGTTGTAGATCGTGGCGATCGCGCGGGCCGTGCCGTGGCCGTTCAACGCCGGCATGACGGCGTGGCGGAAGGCCGGTTCGTTCGCGTGGTGGCCGGCGAGCTGCGGGTTGGTCAACGCCGCCTGCGCGACCGGGCCGGCGCTCGCGAACGCCGTGGCCAGCGCGTTCGCCATCTCCTCGGTCATCACCGGGTCGACGAGGGTCGCGCAGCGGTCCAGGTCGGCGTCGGGACCCAGCCCGATCGAGAAGTCCGCGCCGAGCGGCCCGGCGACCTGCTCGGCGAAGAACTCGCGGATGCCCTGCCCGGCGATCCGCCGGACGACCTCGCCGACGAGCCAGCCGTACGCCAGCGCGTGGTACCCGCCCGCGGAACCGGGCTCGTACAACGGTTCCTGCGCCGCGAACAGCGACGTCATCAGGTCCCAGTCGTACAGCTCCTCGACGGCCACCGGCCGCTCGAGGCCGATGCCGGGGACGCCGGAGCGGTGCGTGAGCAGCCACCGCACCGGGATCTCGCCCTTGCCCGCGGCGGCGAACTCGGGCCAGTACTTCGCGACCGGCGCGTCGACGTCCAGCTCGCCGGCGTCGGCGAGCCTGTGCGCGCAGATCGCGGTCATGCCCTTGGTCGTCGACCAGACGTTGGCGAGGGTGTCCGGCCGCCACTCCCGCACGCGGTCCGGCCCGGACCAGCCGCCCCACAGGTCCACGACGACCTCGCCGTGCCGGATGGCCGTGAACGCGGCACCCAGCTCGCCGCGCTCGCGGAAGTTCTCTTCGAAGGCCTCGCGCACCGGCTCGAACCCGGGAGCGCACTCGCCGTGCACCGTCGCCGTGGCACCGTCCATGGGATCTCCTCAGCTCGTCGTTGAGCACACCGACCAGTCGGTATGGAGACGCTAAAGCGGGCCGGGCACGCCCGTCAAGGCATGCCCGGCCGGTGCTTATTCACGGAAAAGGCGGCTACTTCAGCCGCGGCACGATCGCGCCGTACTTAGCCAGCAGCGCCTCGTTCGCCTGGTCGCCGCCCTCCACATTGGAGCTGCGCCACAGCGGGACGTCGAGACCCTCGGCCGTCCCGCGGTCGTACACCTGCGCGAGGACCAGGTTCCACAGGAACGCGTTGACCACAGTGGACAGCGGCGCGGTGTGCGGCGCGTCCGGCGGGTAGCTCGCGTCGCCGGGGATGACCAGCGAGTCGAGCACGACGGTGCCCTGCTCGACCAGCGTGCTCGACGACCGCTTCGGCGCCGCCGCCACGCACGCCCGCGACGTGATCGCGATGACCGCCGCCCCGCGCTCGCGGGCCTCGATGCACAGCTCGACCGGGTACGGGTTCGACCCGGACGTGGAGAACACGACCAGCACGTCGTCCGCCCCCGGCGCGCGCTCGGCCAGCACCTCGGCGGCCAGGCCGGTGCGCCGCTCGGTCTTCGTGCTGCTCACCGCGCCGTGCAGCGGGAGCAGGTCCGGGTGGTACAGCGGGTAGACGCACGCCAGGCCGCCCGCCCGGTAGAACGTCTCGGCGACGGCCGCCAGCGAGTGCCCGGCGCCGGCGGTATAGACCAGTGCGTCGGCCCGGATCACCCCCAGCACCAGATCCGCCGCTTCGCGCACCGCCTCGGCGTTGGCCTGTTCGACGTCCGCCAGTTGCTTCGCGACGCTGCCCGAGATGTCCGTGGCGCTCACCACACCCACCCTTCCGTAGGGGACCGGGCGCCGAATCTACCGCGAAGATGGTGCTGCACGGTGGAATAGCCTGGTGGACGGGTGCGGTTGACCCGAATGCAGGGCGACAGGAGGACACGGGTGAGCGAGGCGGAACCGGCGATGTCGGTGTGGCCGGCACGCGGGCGGACCGAGGCGGTCGTGCTCGTGCTCCACGGCGGCGCCGAGCACGGCACGGGCAGTGTGCCGCCCTGGAAGCTGGCCTACCTCCGGATGGTCCCGATCGCGCGCGCCCTGCACCGGGCCTGCCGCAAGGACGGCGTCGAGGTGCGGCTGCTGCGCAACCGCCGGTACGGCTGGAACGCCCCCGCCATGGACCCCCTCGACGACGCCCGCTGGGCCCTCGACCGCATCCACGCCGACCACCCGGGTCTCCCGGTCGTACTGGTCGGGCACTCGATGGGCGGCCGGGTGGCGCTGCGCGTGGCCGACGACGCGGCCGTGCGCGGGGTCTGCGCGCTCGCGCCGTGGACGCCGCGGGGTGAGCCGGTCGACGCCGTCGCCGGACGCTCGGTGCTCATCGTGCACGGCACCCGCGACCGGATGACCAGCCCCGCGGAGTCGCACGCGTTCGCCGAACGCGCCGAGGGCGTCGCCGCCCGTGTCGCCCGCTTCGAGATCGCCAACGAGGGTCACGCGATGCTCCGCCGGTCGTCCGTCTGGACCCGGCTGACGATTGCTTTCACACTGGAAGTGCTCGCTGGGGACACTGCCGACGAACTGCGCGGCGCGTGGGCCGCGCCGGGGCCCGAACGGCTCCGAATACCCGTGTAGGACCGCCCCGGACAGGGCATCTTGCGAAGCGCGCCGCGGGGGTGCGGCGACTACGATCGATCACCGGCGCACCAGGCCGGGCGGAGGGAGAACCGTGACCACCTCGAGTGTTGACCGCGCTCAGAACATCCCCGACGAGTCCCGCTGGCCGGGCTTGGCCAGCCCGCCGCGTTCTCCGCTGCGCGCCCGGATCGCCGCCGCGCTGTTCCGCCGCGCGGTCCGCCCGCTCGACCTGCGGGTGACGTTCCCCGACGGCACCGTGCTCGGCGCCGGTGGTCCGGAATCACCCGAAATGCGTATTTTGCGCCCCGAGTCCTTCTTCCACCGCCTCGGTGCGGACGCCAAGATCGGCTTCGGCGAGTCCTACATGGCCGGCGACTGGACCGCGTCCGACCTGGCCGAGGTGCTGACGCCGTTCGCCGCGCGGATGGCCACCCTCGTGCCGCCGGTGCTGCAGAAGTTCCGGAAGATCGCCGAGCGCACGCAGCCGCCGGCCGAGGAGAACACCCTCGAGGGCGCGCGGGCCAACATCCACCGGCACTACGATCTGTCCAACGACCTGTTCGGGGCGTTCCTCGACGAGTCGATGATGTACTCCTCGGCGCTGTTCGGCCCCGGCGAGGACCTCACCGCCGCCCAGCACCGCAAGATCGACAGCGTGCTCGACTACGCCGGCGTCCGCGAAGGCAGCGAAGTCCTCGAAATCGGCACCGGATGGGGTGAACTCGCCATCCGCGCCGCGGCCCGCGGCGCCCACGTGACGTCACTGACCATTTCGGAGGAACAGCGCGCGCTGGCCACCGAGCGGATCGCCGCGGCCGGGTTCAGCGACCGCGTCGAGGTGAAGCTGTGCGACTACCGCGAGTCGAGCGGGCAGTTCGACGCCGTGGTCAGCGTCGAGATGATCGAGGCCGTCGGCGCGTCCTACTGGCCGACGTTCTACGCGACGATCGGCGAGCGGCTGCGCCCGGGCGGGCGGTTCGGGCTGCAGGCCATCACCATGGACCACGACCGGATGATGGCGGCCTCGCGGGCCTACACCTGGATCCACAAGTACATCTTCCCCGGCGGCATCATCCCGTCGGTGCGTTCCGTGGAGGACGGCCTCGCGGCGAACACCCGCCTCAAGCTGGCCGGGATGCGCGAGTTCGGCCAGGACTACGCGCACACGCTACGGTTGTGGCGCGAACGGTTCCTGCACCGCTGGGCCGACATCGCCGGGTTCGGGTTCGACGACGTCTTCCGCCGGATGTGGGAGTTCTACCTGGCCTATTCCGAGGCCGGGTTCCGCTCCGGATACCTCAAGGTCCACCAGTTCGGCTACGAGGCGACCGGCAAGTAACCCCGCCGGACAACCCGACCCCGGTGCCGGACGTCCCTCTTACGAGGACGTGCGGTGTACTGACGGCGACACGTTTGTCCGGATCGGGATTGGGTGATGGTGATGACGTACCGTGGCGACGACGGCGGGCGCCGGATGCCGCCGCCCCGGCCCGACGGCCGATCCCGGGACCACCAGCGCGCGCAGATGATGCCGCTGCCCGGGCGCGGCCAGAGCCCGTACGACGAGCGCACCCGCCCGATGGGCACCCGCGAGGACGAGCGGCAGTACGCGCCGGCCCCGCGGCAGGACCCGCCCCGGCGTCCGGTGGACGACGACTACCCGCCGTCCCGGCCGCCGCGCCGGCGCCGCTGGAGCTTCGGCAAGGTCCTGCTGACGCTGCTGCTGGTGTTCGTCGTCTTCGTCGCCGGCATCTGGGTCTACCTGGAGTTCTCCATCAAGCGCGTCGACGCGCTCGCCGACTACTCGGGCCGCCCGGTCGCCGCGTCCGGCACCAACTGGCTGATCGTCGGCTCGGACAGCCGCGAAGGCCTCACCGCGGAGGACGAGGAACGCCTGGCCACCGGCGACGTCGCGGCGGCGGGCGGCGGGCAGCGCACCGACACGATCATGGTCGCGCACATCCCCGACAACTCCACCAAGCCGACGCTGCTGTCGCTGCCGCGCGACTCGCAGGTGGCGATCCCCGGCCACGGCAAGAACAAGATCAACGCGGCGTTCTCGCTGGGCGGGCCGAAGCTGCTCGCGCAGACCGTCGAAGGCGCCACCGGGCTGCACATCGACCACTACGCCGAGATCGGCTTCGGCGGGTTCGCGAAGATCGTCGACGCGATCGGCGGCGTCGACATGTGCATCGACAAGGACATGAACGACACGGTCACCGGCATCAGCATCAAGGCGGGCTGCCAGTCGCTCGACGGCCGCGGCGCGCTCGGCTTCGTCCGGATGCGCCACAGTGACGCGACGCCGCGCTCGGACCTCGACCGCGTCGCCAACCAGCGCAAGTTCATCGGCGCGCTGGTCAGCCAGATCGCCAGCCCCGGCACGCTGCTCAACCCGTTCCACTTCTTCCCGCTGCTGGGCTCCGGGCCGGACGCGCTGACGATGGACTCCGGCGACCACGTGCACAACCTGGCCGGCCTGGCGATCGCGATGCGCGGGATCTCCTCGGGCGGCGTCGTGACGACGACGGTCCCGGTCACCAGCGGGTCCGCGGAGAACTGGGACAAGACCAAGTCGAAGCAGCTGTTCGACGCGCTGAAGAACGACACGGAGATCCCCGACAGCGCCATCACGAATTAAATCGGGAGCGCTTCAGCACTCGGCCGGGGCACCATGGAAGCCATGGAGACCCCGGCCGAGACTTTTTCCCGCGACGAGTTTTCGCTGAGTCGCTGGTCCTTCTCCGATCGCGCCTGGCTGCCGACGGTGGTCACGGAATCCGGCGCGCACCTGGCCGACTGGGTGCCCTGGGCGACCGGCGGCTACACGGACGAGGACGCGGCGGCGTTCTTGCTCCTGACGCACGAAAACTGGGAAACCGGCCGGGCGTTCGAGTGGGCGATCCGCGTGGACGGCGTGCTCGCGGGCGCCGTCGGCGTGATGACCCGCGAGGGCGGCGTCGAGATCGGCTATTGGCTAGCGCGGGACTTCACCGGCCGCGGCGTGGTAACCCGCGCGGTCGCGCTGCTGGTTTCGGACGCCTTCCACCGCGGCGCGGGGTACGTCGAGATCCGGCACGACGAGGCGAACGTCCGCAGCGGAGCGGTTCCGGCCCGGCTCGGGTTTTCGGTGGTGCGCAAGGAACCCGGCGACGACGGGCCACCGGCGTGCGTCGGCGTCAAGCAGGTGTGGCGGAAGGAGAAGCCGTGAAAGAGACGTACACCGGGGACGGCTTCACGCTGACTCGCTGGCAGCTCACCGACGCCGTGGACCTCACCGCGACGATCGCCGGGACTCTCGACCACATCGGGGCCTGGCTGATCTGGGCCGCCGATGGCTACACCGCCGAAGACAGCGCCGAGTTCCTGGAACGGACCCGGAAGAACTGGGAGACCGGCGAGACGCACGACTTCGCCATCCGGGCCGGCGGGGCGATCGCGGGCGGCGTCGGCACGATGGCGCGCGAGGGCGGTGTCGAGATCGGCTACTGGCTCGCGCGGGACTTCACCGGCCGCGGCCTGATCACCCGGGCCGTCGAGCTGCTGACCGCGGAAGCATTCCGGCTCGGCGCGGGGTACGTCGAGATCAAGCACGACGAACGAAACGTCCGAAGTGGAGCGGTGCCCGCGCGCCTCGGCTTCACGAAGGTGCGCGAGGAGCCGGCGGAGAAGCCGCTAGCCCCAGCGTGCGCTGGGATGAACCACGTGTGGCGTAAGGAGAAGCCGTGATACTGGGGTACGTCGGAAGTCATCCGTGGCCGTGCACGCGGTCCGCTTTGGGAAAATCGAGCACCAATCGGGCCGAGCGGCGCGGGCACCGCGCCGAAGCGCACGAGTACGGGGTCCGGCCGCGACGCCGGCACGACCGGCCGAGAGGCTGGCGGGTGGCCGGCGCGCAGCTGCGCCGGCCCCGGCCTTGGCCGCCCCGCCGCTGACCGCTCAGGAAACCTTGTTCCGCTCCCGCAGGACCTTGAGCGCCTGGTCGGCGTGGACCGTGAAGTTCAGCTCGCTCTTGATCTTCTCGAGCACCTTCCGGTCCTCGCCGATCACGAACGTGGCGCGCTTGGCGTGCAGCGGCAGCAGCTTCCGCCAGACGCCGAACTGCTTGGCGACCTCACCCTCCACATCGGACAGCAGCGGGTAGTCGAAGCCGTTGGCTTCCGAGAACTGCCGCTGCTTGGTGACGCCGTCCGGGCTGATGCCGATCCGGTGCGCGCCGACCTCGGCGAACTCGGCGGCGAGGTCGCGGAAGTGGCAGCTCTCCGCGGTGCAGCCGCCGGTCATCGCGGCCGGGTAGAAGAACAGCACCACCGGGCCGGTGGCCAGGAAGTCCGACAGCGTGCGGTCGGCGCCCTGGTCATCGGGCAGCGTGAAATCGGGGGCGAGGTCTCCGGCTTCCATGGAGGTCCCTTCTCGTCGGCGGCAGAACCCATCCTGCCGGGTCTTCGGAGCCGCCGCGCACCCGGCTTGGTCACCCTCCGGATCAGCGGGTGGGGTGCCGGGCGATCAGCTCGTCGACCTCGTCTCCCGTGGCCGAGTCGCTCACGAACGGGCCACGGGCCGCCAGGACGCCCAGCTGGCGCAGCCGGGCCGCCTGCTCGTGCGTCCGGACGCCCTCCGCGCCCACCCGCAGCTTCAGCTCGCGGGCGCGCGTCACCAGCTGCGTCAGGTGCCGCAGGGCCGGCTCCGGCGGCGAGTCCGAGTCCAGTGCGTCGACCACCGCGCCCGACAGAATCACGTGGTGCACCGGCAGCCGGCGCTGGGGGATCAGCTCCAGGTCGGCCGAGCCCGTGATCGTCAGGACCAGCTGGGTGCCCAGGTCGGACAGCACCGCGAACGAGTCCAGCACCTCACCGCGCGGGTCGAGGACCGATTCGCGGTCCGTGCACAGCCGGAGCGCGTTCGGCGGCAGCTCGTGCTTGTCGAGCTGCTCCTTCACCAGCATCACCAGGTCCGGGTCGATCGCCAGGCGCGTCGGCAGCTGGACGCACACGTCCGGGGCCGCCGCGCCGAAGCGCGACCGCCAGCGGGCCGTCGCCGCCAGGGACTCCGCCAGGAGCCAGCGGCCCAGCGGCACCGTCATGCCGGTCGTCTGGGCCAGCGGGTAGAACTCGTCCGAGCCGAGCTCGCCCTTCTCCGGGTGGTTCCAGCGCAGGCCGGCGTTGACCGCGGCGAGGCGGTCGGGGTCGGTGAGCTTCACCGTCGGCTGGTAGACGAGCGAGAACTCGCCGTTCTCCAGCGCCCCGGCGATCACCGCGCCCAGCTGGTAGCGGCCGCGGTCGCGGGCGTCCAGCTCGGGGTCGAACAGCATCCACTGCGCCTTGCCGG
The DNA here is from genome assembly GCF_055633615.1 of Amycolatopsis sp. NPDC114505. Lineage (NCBI taxonomy): Bacteria > Bacillati > Actinomycetota > Actinomycetes > Pseudonocardiales > Pseudonocardiaceae > Amycolatopsis > Amycolatopsis sp. NPDC114505. Next base: position 760,888 of record NZ_JBVKDV010000002.1, read on the forward strand.
CCTCCTTGGCCCGGTGCAGCGCGATCTCCGCCGCCCGCAGCAGCTCCGCGCCGCCGTCTTCGACCGCCGCGCGCACGACGATGCCGGCGCTCGCGCTCACGCCGATGCCGTGCCCGCCGAGGTAGATCGGCTCGTTGAGGTCCTCCAGCGCCCGTTCGACGAGCCCGACGACCTCGGTGGCCGTCAGCCGGCCCCGCAGCAGCACCGCGAAGCCGTCGCCGGACAGCCGGGCGACGAACCCGTCGTGGTGGCCGGTGAACACCGCCGACAGCTTGCTGGCGACCCCGCGCAGCACCTGGTCGCCGACGCCGGCGCCGAGACCGTCGTTGACGACCTTGAAGCCGTCGACGTCGAGGTAGATCAGCGCGATGTCGTCGCGCGCGCCGGCCCCCAGGGTCGCTTCGAGCTTGGTGGCGAACGACGACGCGTTCGGCAGCCCGGTCAGGGGGTCGTGCACGTTCTGGTGCAGCAGCCGTTCCTGCAGCAGGTGCAGCTCGTTCGCGTCGGAGACCATCAGCACCGGGTAGACCGAGCCCGGCCGGTCGCCGGGCAGCCGGGCGAGGGCGACGTCGGTCCAGAGCTGCCCGTCCTCGGTGTGGTCGAGCAGCATCCGCTCCTGGTAGCGCTCACGTCCGTTGCGCACCTGCTCGAGCCCGGCCTTGAGCCGCGAGACGTCGTGGTCGGTCGAGCCGAGGTCGGTGATGTGGCGGCCCCGCAACCGGTTCGGCGAGCAGCCGAGCAGCTGGCCGAGCGCGAGGTTGGCCTCCACGATCTCGCCGTCCGGGTCGGCCAGCGCGATCCCCATCGGCGACGCGGCGTAGAGCGCCGTGAACCGGTGCAGGGCGCCGCCGTGACTCGAGCCGGCGTGGTCGACCGCGTCGTGCGCGATCTCCAGCAGCAGTGGTTCCAGCTCCTCCAGCGGGAGTGTTACTCCTTTGGTGTCGGCCAACGTCGCCGCCCACCGGCGCGCCACGTCCAGCAGTCCTGGCGCGGCACCGGACTCAGGCACACTCCACCTCTTCACGCACAGGTCAGGCCAGTTCAGGCACGGTGCCGGGGATCATGAAGCCACACTAGGTACCCCTCGCCCGCGACCGATGCCACGCCATCATGCGCGTAACGGGGTGTCTACCGGCTGAACGAGTGAACGAATCTCCACATGCGGTAACTTTTTGTCACACGGCGTATGCAGTGGTGGACAGACCTGGGCTGCGAGAGGGTCAGCGACGGCTCAGACGCACCGGAAGACCGTCCGCGGGCACCGGCAGGGACACGTAATCCCACTTCGCCGTGTAACTCTCCGGAACCGACCAGCGGTGGGCCCGCAGCATTTCGTGCATCAGCAACTTCACCTCGAGACCGCCGAAGTGGAGCCCGATGCACTTGTGCGCGCCGCCGCCGAACGGCATCCACGCCATCCGGTGGGACTTGTCCTCGCGGCGCGGCTCGGCGAACCGCTCGGGGTCGAACTCGAAGGGGTTCGTCCAGTGCTCCGGCGAGAAGTGGTTCACCGTCGGCGAAACGCCGCACAGGGTGCCCGCGGGGATGTAGTGGCCGAGCACCTCGGTGTCCTTGACGGTCTGCCGGGTCAGCGACGGCACCGGCGCGACCAGCCGCAGCGCCTCCTTCATGACGAGGTCGAGGGTCTTCAGCTCGTCGATGGCGTCGATGTCGAGGATGTCGTCGCCGAGGGCGAGGGACTCCTCGCGGGCGCGTTCCTGCCATTCCGGGTGCTTGGCGAGGTAGTACGCCATCGCGCTGCTGGTGATGGTGGTCGTGTCGTGCGCGGCCATCATCAGGAAGATCATGTGGTTGACGATGTCGGTGTCGGTGAAGCGGTCGCCGTCCTCGGTGGTGGCGTGGCAGAGCGCGGTGAAGAGGTCGTCACCGTCGGACTTCCGTTTCGCGGGCAGGTTTTCGCTGAAGTAGCGCTCGAGGACCTTCCGCCCGTGCAACCCGGCCGACCAGCGCCCGCCGGGCACCGGGAAGCGCACCAGCGCGGTGCCGGCGCGCACGGAGCTGACGAACGCGCGGTTGATCCGGTGGGAGTCGGCGCCGCTGCGCATGCCCATGAACACGCGCGTCGCGACGTCGAGGGTCAGCTGCTTGAGCGCCCAGTACAGCCGCGGGCGTTCGGCCGAACCCCAGCTCGCGACGCCTTCGCGCAGCGCCGGGCCCATTTCGCCGACGTAGCCGGTGAGCCGCGGGCGGGTGAAGGCCTCCTGCATGATCCGGCGGTGCAGGTGGTGCTCGCCGAAGTCCATCAGCATCAGGCCGCGCTCGAAGAACTTCTCGATGAAGAACTTCCAGCCTTCCTGCGAGAAGGCCTTGTCCTTGTTGACGAGCGCGATCTGCGTCGCCTCCGGCCCGGACAGCGCGACGATCCGCCGGCCGAAGCCACCGGTCCACGACACGGGGCCGTAGAGCTCGAAGCGGCGCAGCCCGAAGGCGGGGCCGAAGCGCATCATCTCGAGCATGTGCCCGACGACGGGCGGGCCTTCATCGCCGAGCACGGGCTTGAGCCCGCTGCCGGCGGGAGGAGTGGCGAGCTCCTTGACGGGCCACCGCGACTGCAGCCACCGTTCATCGACCCGGTGGGGGAGGGGAAGCGCGGTCAGGGGCGGCACGCGTTCACGCAGTGCCTCGGCGGCTCGGCTCACGGTGCCCGGCAAAGTGACCATCTCCCCACTGAGATCGGCTGTCCCCCCACGATGCACCCTTGTTGACGATGTGACAACACCTGGGCGGCCGTCCTTTCGGGTGCTTCTCGGCGCACTGCAGTGCGGCCGAACGTGGGGGCGCGGAGGCGGGTGCATGCCGCGTTGGAGCCGAACGGTCGGCGTACCCGACGCCGGCGCTCGGCGGAAGGTGGGGGTGCGGGTCGGCGTATCCGATGCGCGGCGGACCGGCGGGAGTGGTTGCGGCGAACGCCGCGCGGGTGCCGAACGCCGCGCGGGTGCCGAACGGGTCGGCGTGCGCGAACGGGCGGCCGTGCGCTCGGCCGGCGTGCCCGACCTGGCGGCCGTGCACTGGGCCGGCGGCGGCCGACCGAGCGGCTTCCCTCAGCGGGCCGCAGTGCGGCGGAACTCGGTCGGGTTCGTGCCCCGGACCCGCTTGAACGCCGCGCTGAAGCCGAAAGCGTCCGAGTACCCCACCGCGCGGGCCACCTCCGCGACCGTCTTGTCCGCCCGCTCGGCCAGCAGGTCGGCGGCCAGCGCCATCCGGCGGTGGGTCAGGTACGTCAACGGCGGTTCGCCGACCAGCTCGGCGAACCGCTTGGCCAGCGTCGAGCGCGACACGCCCGTGCGACCGGCCAGCGTCCCGACCGTCCACGGCGCCGCCGGTTCGGCGTGCAGGAGGCGCAGCGCCTGGCCGACCACCGGGTCGCGCTGGGCGGTCCACCACGCCGGGGGCTCGCCGCCGGGTCGCTCGAACCACTCGCGCAGCGTGCACACCAGCATCCAGTCCAGCAGCCGGTCGAGCACCACCTGCTGACCTGGCGCGTCCACGGCGACCTCGGCGGCGAGGTGGTCCAGCACCGCGTCACCGGTACCTCCGCCGGCGACGCGCAGGACGGCGGGCAGCGCGTCCAGCAGGCGGGCCCCGATCTCGCCGCGCACCGGGTAGGCGCCGACGATCAGCGTCGTCGCGCCGTCGCCGGGGTCGTGCCAGCCGCGCCGGTGGCGCGTTCCGCCCTGCTCGGGCGCCGCGCAGTCCTCGCCGCACGCGACCGGTTCGGCCGGCGTGCCGACTTCGTCGACGAAGCTGAAGGTCGCGGGCCCGCGCACGACGACCGTGTCGTAGGCGTTCAGCGGCTCGGGTTCCCCGGTTTCGGGCACGATCCAGCCGCCCCCGGCGAGGACCGTGCACAGGGTCAGCGGCGCGCCGTCCACGAAGCGCAGGGACCACGGCGCGGACAGCGCCGAGCTGCCGAAGAGCGAGCCGTGCGCCCGCAGGTCACCGAAGGCGTCCACGTCCCCGAGATTAGACGATCACGCAGGCATTCCGGCTTCTCACCCATGGGATCGTCCGAGCGGACCGAGTTCACTGGACGCCATGAACGCACTCACCCCCGACGACGCCGAGTTCCTCGGACGCCCGCTGCACGGGTTCCTGACCGTGGCCGGCGGCCAGCCGCGCCCGGTGTGGTTCGAGGCCACGGCCGACGGCATCGAGCTCTTCACGGAACCGGACGCGCCCAAGGTGCGACGCCTGCGCCGCGACCCCCGCGCGTCCCTCGTGGTCGCCGCGCCGGTGGGGGAGCGCGAACGGTGGGTTGCGGTCGCGGGCCGCGTCACGGTGGAACCCGATGGCGCACACGACCTCGCGTCCCGCTTGGCCGCGCGCTACTGGGACCTCGACGACCCGGTCCGCGCCGCCGACCTCGCGGCCATCCTGGCCACGGACCAGGTCCGCCTGGTCCTCCACCCGGAAACCGTGCACCGCTACGCCTACTGAACTGCCGTGGAGGGCTCCCGGAGCCCTCCACGGCAGCGTCCGTCAGGCCAGCTCCGCGCGCACCTCCCGGGCCGCCGCCACCAGGTTGCGCAGCGCCGGCTCCACCTCCGCGTACCCGCGCGTCTTCAACCCGCAGTCCGGGTTCACCCACACCCGCGACGCCGGCACCGCCCCCACCGCCGTCCGCAGCAGCGAAGCCACCTCGGCCGGCGACGGCACCCGAGGCGAGTGGATGTCGTACACGCCCGGCCCGACGCCGCGGCCGAAACCGCCCGCGTCGAGGTCCGTCAGCACCTCCATCTTCGAGCGCGCCGCCTCGATCGACGTGACGTCCGCGTCCAGCGCGTCGATCGCCGGCAGCACCTCGCCGAACTCCGAGTAGCACATGTGCGTGTGGATCTGCGTCGCGTCGGCGATCCCGGACGTCGCCAGCCGGAACGCCGACACCGCCCAGCCGAAGTACTCCTGGTGCCGGGAACGCCGCAGCGGCAGCAGTTCCCGCAGCGCCGGCTCGTCGACCTGGACGACGCGGATGCCCGCCGCCTCCAGGTCGTGCACCTCGTCGCGGATCGCCAGCGCCACCTGCCGCGCCGTCTCGCCGAGGGGCTGGTCGTCGCGGACGAACGACCACGCCAGGATCGTCACCGGGCCGGTCAGCATCCCCTTCACCGGTTTCGCGGTCAGGCTCTGGGCGTACCGCGCCCACGACACGGTCATCGGCGCCGGCCGCGAGACGTCGCCGTAGAGGATCGGCGGGCGGACGCAGCGGGAGCCGTACGACTGCACCCAGCCGTGCGCCGTCGCCGCGAAGCCGGTCAGCTGCTCGGCGAAGTACTGCACCATGTCGTTGCGCTCCGGCTCGCCGTGCACGAGGACGTCGAGCCCGAGGTCCTCCTGCAGCCGGATGACCCGCTCGACCTCCGCGCGCATCGCGGCGTCGTAACCGGCGTCGTCGAGCGTGCCGGCGCGGTGCGCGGCCCGGGCGCGACGCACCTCCAGGGTCTGCGGGAACGACCCGATCGTCGTGGTCGGCAGCGGCGGCAGCCCGAGCGCGGCCTGGGCCGCCGCCCGCTGTTCGTAAGGCGCCCGCGCGACGTCCGGGAGCGCCGCGAGCCGGGCGCGGAGGACCTCGTCCGCCGGCGCCGGGTCCGGGATCGCGGGCCAGGTGACGTCCTCGCCTCGCAGCGCACGGCCGAGCGCGACGACCTCGTCGACCTTCTGCCGCGCGAAGGCGAGCCGGCCGGTGAGCGGCAGGTCTTCGCGTGTGACGTCGTAAGGAACGTGCAGCAGCGAGCACGACGTCGACACGCTGACGGACTTCGCGACGCCGAGCAGGGTCGCGGCCTTGCTCAGCGCGCGCCGCGGGTCGGTCCGCCAGACGTTGCGCCCGTCGACGACCCCGGCCAGCACCTCCTTGTCCCGCAACGCCGGCTCGGCCGCCACCGCGTCCACAAAGGACTCATCGGTGACCAGGTCGACGGCCAGCGCGTCGATCGGCGACCGCGCCAGCACGCCGAGGCCGCGCCCCAGCCCGCCGAAGTACCCGGCGACCAGCAGCTTCGGTCGCGCGGTCGCCTTGCCGAGCCGGTGGTACGCGCGGATCAGCGCGTTCAGCTCGGCCTCGGTGCGGTCGGCGGCGAACGCGGGTTCGTCGAGCTGCACCCACTCGACACCCTCGTCGTGCAGCCGCGCCAGCAGGTCGGCGTAGCGGGGGAGGAGCGTGTCGAGCAGGTCCAGCGGGTCGAAGCCGCCGGCGGCCTTGCTCAGCAGCAGGAACGTCACCGGTCCGACGAGTACCGGCCGCGTCTCGATGCCCAGCGCGCGGGCTTCCCGGTACTCGTCGAGGGGTTTGGTCCCGGCGAGCGTGAACTCGGTGTCCGGCCCCAGTTCGGGGACGATGTAGTGGTAGTTCGTGTCGAACCACTTCGTCATCTCCAGCGCCGGCGCGTCCTGCACGCCCCGCGCGGCGGCGAAGTACGTGTCGAGCGGCGAAAGACCCGGCCGGGACGGCAGCGCGCCGAACAGCTCGGCGGTGTCGAGCACCTGGTCGTAGTGCGAGAACGTGTTCGACGGGATCGAATCCAGCCCCGCGTCCCGCAGTTCGAGCCAGGTCCGCCGGCGCAGTTCACGGCCGACGGCCAGCAACGCCGCTTCGTCGATCTTGCCCGCCCAGTAGCGCTCGAGCGCGCGCTTCAGTTCGCGGTCCGGGCCGATCCGGGGGTAGCCCAGCACAGTGGTGCCGATGGTCACAAGCTCTCTCCTCGCGAGCTGGTCCGAAGAGTCCGGACGCGCGCGAAGGCGAGCGTTTCGGTCGTGCCCATCCCGCGAGGCCCGGACTCGCGCACGCCGTCGGCGCGCGCACCACGGGCAGGTCTTCGGACTCGTGGGCGCACTGCGCAGACCTACCGGCCGTCGCTTCCCAAGCTCGCGCTCAGTGCTTCTTGACGGCTTTCGTTCCCACTCACCGCTGCGGGGCAGTCCCGGATTCGCACCGGGTTCCCTGTTGCCTCCCCGGGACCGGAGTCCCGGGGAACCAGTGGCGAGCCCGAGTCTAGGTCACTTGTCGAGGGTGACGGCGAAGAAGTCGGTGAGCTTCCCGACAGCGGGATCGATGTACTCCCGCTTGTCGTAGAGGTCGACGTGGCTGGCGCCCGGGATCCAGTGGACCTCCGCGGGGCCGGTGGCGCGCCGGTGGGCTTCCAGGCCCATCCACGCGGTGACGGCGTGCTCGCCGAGGACCTGCAGCATCGGGCGCGGACCGATCAGCGGGACGGCGTGGAAGACGTCGCTCGCGGCCATCTTGTCGACGCTGTCCCAGGTGAGGAACTTCGCCGACCGCTCGTGGCGGCCGCGGGCGCCGCAGTAGTACTCCCAGCCCTCACGGCCGTGCTGACCGCCGAGCGCACCGGCTTCTTCGGCGGTCTCAGGGAACATGGTGAGCACGCCGGGGTCGTCACCGCGGGCGGCGGCCGTGCGGGCTTGGGCGGCGGCGTCCAGCAGGCCCTGGAAGACGGCCGGGTCCTGGGTGCCGTCGGCGCCGTAGCGGAACTGGCGGGCCGGTTCGGCGGTGCTCACGGTCGCCACGGCCTTGACGCGATGATCGCCCGCGGCGGCGGCCAGCGAGTAGCCGCCGGAGGCGCAGATGCCCAGCAGGCCGATGCGGCCGGCGTCGACCTCGGGCCGGGTGGTCAGATACGAGACGGCGGCCTTGAAGTCTTCGATCCGCTGGGCGGGGTCCTCCAGCCCCCGTGGCAGGCCGCCGGACTCGCCCTGGTGGGCGGCGTCGAAAGCGAGGGTGACGAAGCCCCGCTCGGCCATCAGCCGCGTGTAGGTGCCGGAGGTCTGTTCCTTGACGCCGGTGCCGGGGTGACCGACGACGAGCGCCGGAAGCAGCGCGTCGGCGCCGTCGGGAACGTAGAGGTGCGCGGCGATGTCGAGGCCGGCGCTGGGGAAGGTGACGGTGGTGGTGGTCATGCCTCCACCCTCGCCCCGGGAGGAAGCAGGGAAAAGCCGCGGGTTCCTGCCTGGGAAGGATCCTTCCCAGGCAGGAACCCGCGTTCGGGAGATCAGTCCCAGTCGAGCGCGCCGCCCGACTGGTATTCGATGACGCGGGTCTCGAAGAAGTTCTTCTCCTTCTTCAGGTCCATCGCCTCGGACATCCACGGGAACGGGTTCTCGGTCTCGCCGAAGATCGGCTGGAGGCCGATCTGCTGCGCGCGCCGGTCGGTGATGAAGTGCATGTACTGCTCGCACAGCTGCGCCGACAGGCCGAGCATGCCGCGCGGCATGGTGTCGCGCGCGTACTTGACCTCGAGCTCGCACGCCTCCTTCAGCATCCCGCGGACCTCTTCCTGGAACTCGGGGGTCCACAGGTGCGGGTTCTCGATCTTGATCTGGTTGATGCAGTCGATGCCGAAGTTCAGGTGGATCGACTCGTCGCGCAGGATGTACTGGTACTGCTCGGCGATGCCGACCATCTTGTTCCGGCGGCCCAGCGACAGGATCTGCGCGAAACCGGTGTAGAACCACATGCCTTCGAAGATCACGTAGAACGCGACGAGGTCACGCAGGAACGCCGTGTCGGCCTCCGGCGTCCCGGTCTCGAAGTCCGGGTCCTCCAGGTGCTGCGTGTACTTCAGCGCCCACGCGTCCTTGTCCGAAATGGACGGAACTTCGCGGTACATGTTGAACAGCTCGCCCTCGACCAGGCCGAGGCTCTCGCAGATGTACTGGAAGGTGTGCGTGTGCACGGCCTCCTCGAACGCCTGGCGCAGCAGGTACTGGCGGCACTCGGGGTTGGTGATCTGCCGGTACACCGCGAGCACGATGTTGTTGGCCACCAAGGACTCCGCGGTCGCGAAGAAGCCCAGGTTGCGCTTCAACATCTGGCGCTCGTCCTCGGTGAGGCCGTCCTTCGACTTCCACAGCGCGATGTCGGCCTGCATGGCGACCTCGGTCGGCATCCAGTGGTTGTTGCACCCAGCCAGGTACTTCTCCCAGGCCCAGGTGTACTTCATCGGCAGCAGCTGGTTGACGTCGGCGCGCGCGTTGATCATGCGCTTGTCGTCGACGTTGATCCGGGCGGCCCCGACCTCGATCTCACCGAGGCCGGTGGCGCCGGTCGTCTCCACGTTGGTCATGTTCCAGGGTTCCTTACTGGCAGGCTTCGCAGTCGGGGTCGTCGATGCGGCAGGCGGCGCCGTCGGTGGCGACGAAGTCGACGTCGGGCGCGGGGGCCGGCGACGGCGCCGGGGCGGGCGTCGGCACGGGAGCCGGGGCCGGAGCCGCGGCCGGAGCGGCCGGGGCCGGGGTGGCCGAGACGGCGTTCAGCTTGCCGTCGGTGCCGCGCAGGGTGCTCTTCTCCACGTGCGTCGCGGACTGCGCCCGCAGGTAGTACGTGGTCTTGAGGCCCTTGTGCCACGCGTAGCGGTACAGCTCGTCGAGCTTGCGCCCGCTCGGCGCCGCGATGTACAGGTTCAGCGACTGCGCCTGGTCGATCCACTTCTGGCGCACCGAACCGGCGTCGACGATCCACTTCGACTCGATCTCGAACGCGGTCGCGTACAGCGCCTTCAGGTCGTCCGGGACGCGGTCGATCTGGCCGAGGCTGCCGTCGAAGTACTTGAGGTCGCTGACCATGACCTCGTCCCACAGGCCGCGGGCCTTGAGGCTCTTGACCAGGTGCGGGTTGACGACGGTGAAGTCGCCGGACATGTTCGACTTGACGAACAGGTTCTGGAACAGCGGCTCGATCGACTGCCCGACGCCGGAGATGTTGGAGATCGTCGCGGTCGGCGCGATCGCCATCACGTTGGAGTTGCGCATGCCGACGGTCTTGACGCGCTCGCGCAGCGGCGCCCAGTCCAAAGTGGACGAGGTGTCGACGTCGAGGCCGTCACCGCGGCGGGCGTCGATGAGCAGCTGCATCGAGTCGATCGGCAGGATGCCCTTGCTCCAGAGCGATCCCTCGAACGTCTGGTACTGGCCGCGCTCCTCGGCGAGGTCGGTCGACGCCGAGATCGCGTAGTAGGAGACGTGCTCCATGGAGACGTCGGCGAACTTCACGGCGTCGTCGGAGGCGAACGGGACGCCGATCTCGAACAGCGCGTCCTGGAAGCCCATGATGCCCAGGCCGATCGGGCGGTGGCGCAGGTTGGAGCGGCGCGCCTCCGGGATCGTGTAGAAGTTGATGTCGATCACGTTGTCCAGCATGCGGACGGCCGTGCGCACGGTCTTCTCGAGGCGCTTCGTGTCCAGGCCCTCGGGGGTGACGTGCTTGAGCAGGTTCACCGAGCCGAGGTTGCAGACCGCGACCTCGTCGGTGGTGGTGTTCAGCGTGATCTCGGTGCACAGGTTGGACGAGTGCACGACGCCGACGTGCTGCTGCGGCGAGCGCAGGTTGCACGGGTCCTTGAACGTGATCCACGGGTGGCCGGTCTCGAACAGCATGGTCAGCATGCGGCGCCACAGGTCGACGGCGCGGAGCCGGCGGAACACCTTGATCTCGCCGCGGTCGGCCATCGCCTCGTACTCGCGGTAGCGGGCGGCGAACTCGTTGCCGTAGAGGTCGTGCAGGTCCGGCGTCTCGTTCGGCGAGAACAGCGTCCACTCGGCGTTGGCCTCGACGCGGCGGAGGAACTCGTCCGGCACCCAGTTCGCGGTGTTCATGTCGTGGGTGCGGCGGCGGTCGTCACCGGTGTTCTTGCGCAGGTCGAGGAACTCCTCGATGTCCACGTGCCACGTCTCGAGATACGCGCAGGCCGCGCCCTTGCGCTTGCCGCCCTGGTTGACCGCGACGGCGGTGTCGTTGGCGATCTTGAGGAACGGCACGACGCCCTGCGACTGGCCGTTGGTGCCCTTGATGTGCGCGCCGAGGCCGCGGACCGGGGTCCAGTCGTTGCCGAGGCCGCCGGAGTACTTGGCCAGCAGGGCGTTGTTCTTGTAGGCCTGGAAGATCGAGTCCAGGTCGTCGTCCACCGTGGTCAGGAAGCAGGACGACAGCTGCGCGCGGGTGGTGCCCGAGTTGAACAGCGTCGGCGTCGAGGCCATGAAGTGGAACGTCGAGAGCAGCTCGTAGAACTCGATGGCGCGGGCTTCGCGGTCGTCCTCGCGGATCGCGAGACCCATGGCGACGCGCATGAAGAACGCCTGCGGCAGCTCGAAGCGGGTGCCGTCGTGGTGCTGGAAGTACCGGTCGTACAGGGTCTGCAGGCCGAGGAAGCCGAAGTCGAGGTCGCGCTCGGCGTGGATCGCGGCGGTGATCTTGTCCAGGTCGAAGGACAGCAGCTCGCCGTCGACCAGCTCCAGCTCGACCGCGCGGCGCAGGTAGGCGCGGAAGTAGGCGGGGTACTCGGCCGCCATCTCGTCCTGGCTGGCCAGCCGCGGCTTCTTCGCGAGGTAGCTCAGCGCCTCGCCGCGCAGCTTGTCCAGCAGCAGCCGGGCGGAGACGTAGGAGTAGTTGGGCTCCTGCTCGACCAGCACGCGGGCGGCCAGGACCTGGGCCAGCGCCAGCTCGTCGGCGCTGATGCCGTCGTAGAGGTTGCGCTTGGCCTCGGCGAGCACCGGCTCGGCCGTGACGTCCTCGAGGCCGGCGACGGCCTCGCCCACGACGTGGGAAACGCGGGCCCAGTCGAGCGGGCGCAGGACGCCGTCGGTGCCCTTGACGTTCAGCGCGACCTCGGTGGTGGCCGGCTTGACGGCCTCGCGGGCCTTGGTGCGCTCGTCGCGGTAGAGGACGTACGCGCGGGCGACCTTGTGGTGCTCGCCGCGCATCAGCGCGAGCTCGACGATGTCCTGGATCTGCTCGATGTGCAGGGCGGTCTCGGGGCCGGCGTGGCGCAGCAGGGTGGTCTCGACCTGCTGGGTCAGCTCCGCGACGACGTGGTGCACGCGGGAGGACGCAGCGGCGTCGCCGCCCTCGACCGCGAGGAACGCCTTGGTGAGCGCGACCGAGATCTTCCCGGCGTCGAACGGCGACACGCTGCCGTCCCGCCGGATGACCCGGATCGCGGTGGGGGTATCGGCAGCGGACGGCCGCTGACCGGTTTCGACTGACATGCGTGTCTCCAAGTTTTCGGGCGCGTTCGATCGCCACACGGCGTCATGAGGCCGTGCGCTGCGGTTTCGTGAAAGCTGCCCGGCAGTACTCTGCAGCGGTCTCCCCGTCGCTGGGCCCTGCCGGTCACCAGAGACTACATGTAGGGGTTGGAGGCTGCACGTGCCCCAATGGGTGGCGTGTCGCGGTCTCACCCTCGCGGGTTACGCGATCACCGAGAGGTGCTGCTCAGGCCGCGAAACGGGCCGTTTCGCGGTGTCTTCAGGCGCCGAAGCGAAGCTCCGACGCGGGCAGTTCGAGGCTCGTCACGGGCCGTCGGCCGTCCAGGTAGGCCAAGGGCCCGCGGGGGTTGAAGCTCCAGTCGGCCGACGCCGGGCGCGGGCGGATCTTCGCGCCGACCGGGGTGCGCAGCAGGCCGTCGCGCTCCTGGACCACCTCGAACGACGTCGGCAGCCGCAGGGGGAGGGCCGGGCGGCGCTTGAAGGCCGCCGTGGCGATCCAGTCGTCGGAGGTCGCCGCCGTCGCCGTGAAGGTGCGGCCGCCGGTGAAGTTCAGCGTGGCCAGGTCCTTCGGGATCGCCCACAGCTCGCGGCCGCCCGCCAGGGACGCTTCGCTGTCGACCCAGATCTCCGTGATCGAGCAGGACACGCGCCGGGCCTTGATCGACACGGCGGCCAGTAGCTCGTGGTACGCCAGCTGTCCGGGCGGGGTGTAGTCGATCCACGCCGTGAACACCGAGGCGTGGCCGGCCACCACCAGGGGCTCCGCGGGGACCGGCGGCAGATCCGCCACCGGCACGCGCCAGATCGACACCCGCGCGTCGGCGGTCAGGTTCCAGGGCTGCGGCGGGTAGAGGCTCATGCGTCCAACCAGGGGAGATAGGAAGGCAGGTCCTTGTCGACGCGCTGGCTCCACGACGGCGGCCGCTTCTGCAGGAAGGACATGACTCCTTCGACGGCGTCCGGGTTCGCGCCGAGGCCGCCGATCAGGCGGGAGTCGAGCTCGTGCACCGGGAACGGCGAATCGGCGCTCGCCATCCGGTAGAGCAGCTGGCGGGTGACCGCGACCGACACCGGCGCGGTGTTCGCGATGATCTCGCGGGCCAGCGCGTACGCCTCGTCGAGCACGGTCCCGGTCGGGACCACCTTGTGCACCAGGCCTTTTGCGAGGGCCTCGGCGGCGGGGAAGACCCGGCCGCTGATCATCCAGTCCAGTGCGGTGCCCATCCCGACGAGCCGGGGGAGGAACCACGCCGACGCGCCTTCGGGGTAGATCCCGCGCCGGGTGAAGACGAAGCCGAACCGGGAGTCCTCGGAGGCGAGGCGGTAGTCGCAGGGGAGCGTGATGGTGCTGCCCGCGCCGACGGCCGCGCCCTGCAGGGCCGCGATCACCGGCTTGTTCATCGTGAAGATCCGCTTCGAGCACCGCCCGGCGGGCTCCTGCCACGCCGCGTCCGGGCCCGTCGCGGGGTCGAAGTCGAAGCCACCCTGCGACAGGTCGGCGCCGACGCAGAAGTCCTTGCCCGCGCCGGTCAGCACAACCACACGGACGTCCTCGTCGCGGTCCGCCCGGTCCATCGCCTCGCCGAGCTCGTCGGCCATCCGGATCGTGTAGCCGTTGCGCGCCTCGGGGCGGTTCAACGTCACCGTGGCGATCCGCTCCGCGACGGCGTAGGTGGTCTCGGCCATGGTGAGGAACGTATTGCAGTCCGCCACTACTGGCAAGATGTCAATAGTGGGTCCGCAGCGTCCGGGGCGAAACAATCAGGCGTGCTTGATTTTTCCGGCGGCCGGTGCCACCCTGGGCCCCCAGGACGCAAGGAGGCGGCGGATGGCGGATCTCGGCGTGATCCTCGGGGATCTCGACGCGGAATCTCGGGCGATCGACGACGTGGTGGCGGACCTGCCCGCGTCGGACTGGGCGCGGGCCACGCCCGCCGAGGGGTGGACTATCGCGCACCAGATCGCCCACCTGGCCTGGACCGACCGCAAGGCCTTCATCGCCGCGGCCCACCCGGAGGACTGGCAGGCCGAGGTCGAAGAGCTCCTCAAGGTGGGGGAGACCTACGTCGACGACGGTGCCGCGGCCGGGGCCGAGCGCCCGCCGCGGGAGATCCTCGAAGACTGGCGAGACGGCCGCGCTCAGCTCGCCGCGGCGCTCGCCGCCGTGCCGGACGGGCAGAAGCTGCCCTGGTACGGCCCGCCGATGAGCGCGGCCTCCATGGTCACCGCGCGGCTGATGGAGACCTGGGCCCACGGCCAGGACATCTTCGACGCCCTCGGCCTGACGCGCGAGCCGACCGCGCGGCTGTGGCACATCGCCCGCTTCGGCACCCGCACCCGCGACTTCGCCTACCTGCTCAACTCCCTCGCGCCGCCGGCCGCGGAGTTCCGCGTCGAGCTGACCGCGCCCGACGGCTCCACCTGGGCGTTCGGCCCCGAGGACGCCGAGCAGAAGCTCACCGGCAGCGCCGTCGACTTCTGTCTCGTCGTCACCCAGCGGCGGCACCCGGCCGACACGGACCTGGTCGCGCACGGCGCAGAAGTCGAAGAATGGCTGACCATCGCGCAGGCCTTCGCCGGTCCGCCGGGAGAAGGCCGCAAGCCGGGGCAGTTCTCATGACGTACCGCATCGGCAACGCATCGGGCTTCTATGGTGACCGCTTCTCCGTCGTCCGCGAGATGCTCACCGGCGGCCCCCTCGACGTCCTGACCGGCGACTACCTGGCCGAGCTGACCATGCTCATCCTCGGCCGCGACCGGATGAAGGACGCGAACCGCGGCTACGCCAAGACGTTCCTGCGCCAGATGGAGGAAAACCTCGGACTGGCAAGGGAAAAGGGCGTCAAGATCGTCGCCAACGCGGGTGGGCTCAACCCCGCCGGGCTCGCCGACGCCCTGCGCGAACTGGCGGCCAAGCTCGGCCTCGACGTCAAGATCGCGCACGTCGAAGGCGACGACCTGGTCGCCCGCGCCGACGAGCTGAGCCTCGGGAAACCGTTGACCGCCAACGCCTACCTCGGCGCCTGGGGCATCGTCGAGTGCCTCAACGCCGGTGCGGACGTCGTCGTCACCGGCCGCGTCACCGACGCCTCGGTGATCGTCGGCCCGGCCGCCGCCCACTACGGCTGGGCCCGCGACGACTTCGACGCCCTGGCCGGCGCGGTCGCGGCCGGGCACGTCATCGAGTGCGGTGCCCAGGCCACCGGCGGCAACTACGCCTTCTTCACCGAGCACTCGCTGGGTGTGCCGGGCTTCCCGATCGCCGAGATCGAGGCCGACGGCTCCAGCGTCATCACCAAGCACCCGGGCACCGGGGGAGTGGTCAACGCCGGCACGGTCACCGCGCAGCTGCTGTACGAGATCACCGGCGCGCGCTACGCCGGGCCGGACGTCACGACCCGGTTCGACACGCTGTCGCTGGCCGAGGACGGGCCCGACCGCGTCCGCATCTCGGGTGTCCGAGGGGAAGCCCCGCCGCCGACGCTGAAGGTCGCGCTGAACACGCTCGGCGGGTTCCGCAACGAGACGACGTTCGTCCTCACCGGACTCGACATCGAGGCGAAAGCCGCGCTGGTGAAGGAACAGCTCGAAGGCGCGCTCAAGGAGCGCCCGCCCGCCGATGTCAAGTGGACACTGGCCCGCACCGACCACGCGGACGCCGACACCGAGCAGACCGCGAGCGCCCTGCTGCACGTCGCCGTCAAGGACGCCGACCCGAAGGTCGCCGGGCGCGCGTTCACCGGTGCGGCCGTCGAGCTGGCGCTGGCCAGCTACCCCGGGTTCCACGTCACCGCGCCGCCGTCCGACGCCTCGCCTTACGGCGTCTACACCGCGGCCTATGTGGACGCCGGGCAGGTCCCGCACGTGGCCGTGCTGCCGGACGGCATGCGGGTCGACATAGCGCCTTCGACGTCCACTCTGGACCTGTCCGATGTGGACGAGCCCGCGCTGCCCGAGCCCCTCGACCACGGCCCGGTGCGCCGGGTGCCGCTGGGCACGATCGCGGGCGCCCGCAGTGGTGACAAGGGCGGCAACGCCAACCTCGGCGTCTGGGTCCGGTCCGAAGAGGCCTGGCGGTGGCTGGTGCACCGGCTGACCGTCGCCGAGTTCAAGCTGCTGCTGCCCGAAACCGCCGGCCTGCCGGTGACGCGCTACCTGCTGCCGAACCTGCGGGCGATGAACTTCGTCGTCGAAGGGATCCTCGGCGAGGGCGTCGCGTCGCAGGCGCGGTTCGACCCGCAGGCCAAGGCCCTCGGCGAATGGCTGCGGTCCCGTGAGATCGACATCCCCGAGGTGCTCCTGTGACCGATCCGTTCCGGACGCCCGAACGGGCCGAGCTGCGCGAGACCGTGCGGAAGTTCGTCGAGCAGGAGGTCCTGCCGCACCTCGACGACTGGGAGCGTGCCGGCGAACTGCCGCGCGACCTGCACCGCAAGGCCGGCGACCTCGGCCTGCTCGGCGTCGGCTTCCCCGAAGAGGTCGGCGGCGGAGACGGCAACTACCTCGACGCACTGGTGATCGCCGAGGAGATGCACTACGCCGGCGGGTCCGGCGGGCTGTTCGCGTCGCTGTTCACCTGCGGCATCGCCGTCCCGCACATCGCCGAGGCGAACGACCCGGTGCAGATCGAGCGCTGGGTCCGCCCGACCCTCGCCGGGGACAAGATCGGCTCGCTGGCCGTCACCGAGCCGGACGGCGGTTCGGACGTCGCCGGGATCCGCACCACCGCCGTGCGCGAAGGCGACGAGTACGTCATCAACGGCGCCAAGACGTTCATCACCTCGGGCTGCCGCGCGGACTTCGTCACGACGGTCGTGCGCACCGGCGGCGACGGCGCGCACGGGCTCTCGCTGATCGTCGTCGAACGCGGGACGCCCGGCTTCACCGTCTCCCGCAAGCTCGAGAAGATGGGCTGGCTCTGCTCCGACACCGCCGAACTGTCCTACGTGGACGTCCGGGTGCCGGCGGAGAACCTCGTCGGCGCGGAGAACAGCGGGTTCGCGCAGGTGGCCACCCAGTTCGTCACCGAACGGCTTTCGCTGGCCGTGCAGGCGTATTCCCACGCCCAGCGCGCGCTCGACCTGACGCTGGACTGGTGCCGGCTGCGCGAGACTTTCGGCCGGCCGCTCATCTCGCGGCAGGTCGTGCAGCACAAGCTCACCGAGATGGCCCGCAAGGTCGACGTCGCCCGCACCTACGCCCGGCAGGCCGCGGTCCGGCACGTCTCGGGCGAGGAGGTCATCGCCGAGGCCTGTTTCGCCAAGAACACCGCCGTCGAGGCCGCCGAGTGGGTGGTCAACGAGGCCGTCCAGCTGCACGGCGGGCTCGGCTACATGCGCGAGTCCGAAGTGGAGCGCCACTACCGCGACGTCCGGATCCTCGGCATCGGCGGCGGCACCACCGAGATCCTCACCGGCCTGGCCGCGAAGCGATTGGGATACACCTCGTGACTACTCTGAGGTCCACAGTGGACACACGAACCGCCGAGTTCGGCGCCAACCGCGAGGCGATGCTGGAGAAGCTCGCCGAGATCGACACCGAGCAGGCCAAGGCCGTGGCCGGCGGTGGCGAGAAGTACGTCGAACGCCACCGCAAGCGCGGCAAGCTCCTGGCCCGCGAACGGGTCGAGCTGCTGCTCGACGAGGACTCGCCGTTCCTGGAGCTCTCGCCGCTGGCCGCGTGGGGCACCGACTACCGCGTCGGCGCGAGCCTCGTGACCGGCATCGGGGTCGTCGAAGGCGTCGAGTGCCTGATCTCGGCCAGCGACCCGACGGTCAAGGGCGGCGCGAGCAACCCGTGGACGACGAAGAAGAGCTTCCGGGCGGCGGACATCGCCGCGCAGAACCGGCTGCCGTCGATCAACCTCGTCGAGTCGGGCGGCGCGGACCTGCCGACGCAGAAGGAGATCTTCATCCCGGGTGGCCGGATTTTCCGGGACATCACGCGCGCCTCGGCCGCGGGCTGCCCGACGGTCGCACTGGTCTTCGGCAACTCGACCGCCGGTGGGGCCTACCTGCCGGGCATGTCGGACTACGTCGTGATGGTCAAGGAACGCGCCAAGGTGTTCCTCGGCGGGCCGCCGCTGGTCAAGATGGCGACCGGGGAGGAGTCCGACGACGAGTCGCTCGGCGGCGCCGAGATGCACGCGCGCACGTCCGGCCTGGCCGACTACCTGGCCGTCGACGAGCAGGACGCGATCCGCCTGGGCCGCAACATCATCAAGCGGCTCAACTGGACGAAGCAGGGGCCTTCCCCGAAGCCGGAGTACGACGAGCCGCTGTACGACACCGAGGACCTGCTCGGCATCGTGCCCCCCGACCTCAAGGTGCCGTTCGACCCGCGCGAGGTGATCGCCCGCGTCGTCGACGGCTCCGACTTCGACGAGTTCAAGCCGCTCTACGGGTCTTCGCTCGTGACGGGGTGGGCGAGCATCCACGGCTACCCGGTCGGCGTGCTTGCCAACGCCCAGGGCGTGCTGTTCGGCGAGGAGTCGCAGAAGGCCGCGCAGTTCATCCAGCTGGCCAACCAGATCCACACGCCGCTCGTCTTCCTGCACAACACGACCGGCTACATGGTCGGCAAGGAGTACGAGCAGAGCGGCATCATCAAGCACGGCGCGATGATGATCAACGCCGTGTCGAACTCGAAGGTGCCGCACCTGTCCGTCCTCATGGGAGCGTCCTACGGCGCCGGGCACTACGGGATGTGCGGCCGCGCCTACGATCCGCGCTTCCTGTTCGCGTGGCCGAGCGCGAAGTCCGCGGTGATGGGCCCGGCGCAGCTGGCCGGCGTGCTGTCCATCGTGGCCCGCGCGGCGGCCGAAAGCCGCGGCCAGGACTACAACGAAGACCACGACAAGGCCATGCGCGCCATGGTGGAAGGCCAGATCGAGGCCGAGTCGATGCCGATGTTCCTCTCCGGCATGCTCTACGACGACGGCATCATCGACCCGCGCGATACCCGCACCGCGCTCGGGCTGAGCCTGTCGGCGATCCACAATGGACCAGTGAAGGGCGCCGAGGGCTTCGGCGTCTTCCGGATGTGAGTGAGCGATGATCCAGAACCTGCTGGTCGCCAACCGCGGCGAGATCGCCCGCCGCGTCTTCCGCAGCTGCCGCGACGCCGGGATCGGCACGGTCGCCGTGTTCTCCGACGCCGATGCCGCCGCGCCCCACACGCTCGAAGCCGACGCGGCCGTCCGGTTGCCCGGCAACGCGCCGTCGGAGACGTACCTGCGCGCCGAACTGCTGGTGAAGGCCGCGGCCGACACCGGCGCCGACGCCGTCCACCCCGGCTACGGCTTCCTGTCCGAGAACGCCGCGTTCGCGCGCGCCGTCCTCGACGCCGGGCTGACGTGGGTCGGGCCGCCGCCGGAGGCCATCGAGACCATGGGCTCCAAAGTGGAGTCCAAACGGCTGATGGCCGCCGCCGGAGTCCCGGTGCTGTCCGAACTGGACCCCGCGTCGGTGACCGAAGACGATCTTCCGTTGCTGGTCAAGGCCTCCGCGGGTGGTGGTGGGCGCGGGATGCGCGTCGTCCGCGCCCTCGACGAGCTGGCCGAGGCCGTGGAAGGTGCCAGTGCGGAGGCCGGGTCGGCGTTCGGCGACCCGACCGTGTTCTGCGAGCGGTACCTGGAGACCGGGCGGCACATCGAGGTCCAGGTGCTCGCCGACCGGCACGGCACGGTGTGGGCGGTGGGGGAGCGGGAGTGCTCGATCCAGCGCCGGCACCAGAAGGTCGTCGAGGAGGCGCCGTCGCCGTTTGTCGACGAAGCGATGCGCGAGGAGCTGTTCGACGCCGCGCGCAAGGCCGCCCAGGCGATCGACTACGTCGGCGCGGGCACGGTCGAGTTCCTCGCCGGGCCCGACGGCCGGTTCTACTTCCTCGAGATGAACACCCGGCTGCAGGTCGAGCACCCGGTGACCGAGAACGTCACGGGGCTCGACCTGGTCGCGCTGCAGCTGCGCGTCGCCGACGGCGAACGGCTGCCCGCCGACCCGCCGCCGACGGTCGGGCACTCCATCGAGGTCCGGCTCTACGCCGAAGACCCGGCGGAGAACTGGCAGCCGCAGAGCGGCACCCTGCACACCTTCGACGTGCCCGATGTGGACCGTGCGTTCACCCACGGCGCCGGGCTGCGGCTCGACTCCGGGTTCGAGAGCGGATCCGTGGTAGGCGTCCACTACGACCCGATGCTCGCCAAGGTGATCACCTGGGCCCCGACCCGCGCCGAGGCCGCCCGCCGGCTCGCGAAGGCACTGGCGGCGTCGAAGATCCACGGCGTCGTCACCAACCGCGACCTCCTGGTGAACATCCTCCGCCACGACGCTTTCCTCGCGGGGGAGACCGACACGGCGTTCTTCGACCGGCACGGCCTCGACACCCTGGCCGCGCCGCTGGCCACTGTGGACACCGAGCGGCTCTCGGCGCTGGCCGCCGCACTCGCGGACGCGGCGGGCAACCGCGCGTCGGCGACCACGCAACGCCGGCTGCCCAGTGGCTGGCGCAACGTCCGCTCGGCCGGGCAGCGCAAGGTCTTCACCGTCGCCGACCGCGAGTACGAGGTCGGCTATTCGCTGACGCGTGACGGGCTGAAGGCCGACGGGTACGAGGCCGAACTGGTCACCGCCGAACCCGGCCGGGTCGTCCTCGACGTCGCCGGCGTGCGGCGCACCTTCGACGTCGCCCGCCACGACGGGGTGTCCTACGTGGACTCCGCGCTCGGCTCGGTGGCGCTCAAGGCCGAGCCGCGGTTCGCCGACCCGGACGCGGCGCTGGCCGCCGGGTCGCTGGTCGCGCCGATGCCGGGCACCGTCGTCCGGCTGGCCGTGCAGGCCGGGGACCCGGTCAAGGCGGGTGATCCGTTGCTGTGGCTCGAGGCGATGAAGATGGAACACCGGATCGCGGCACCCGCGGACGGCGTGGTGACCGAGCTGCCGGTGACCGTCGGGCAGCAGGTCGAAGTCGGCACAATTCTGGCTGTGGTGGGAGAAGAAGAATGAACGCCATGAACTTCATCGAGCCGGAGGAGCGGATCGCGCTCCGCAAGGCCGTCGCCGAGCTCGGCGCCAAGTACGGGCACGAGTACTACGCCAAGAAGGCCCGCGCCGACGAGAAGACCCACGAGCTGTGGGACGAGGCCGGCCGGCTGGGCTACCTCGGCGTCAACATCCCCGAGGAGTACGGCGGCGGGGGCGCGGGCATCGCCGACCTCGCCGCGGTGCTCGAAGAGCTCGCCGCCGCGGGCTCGCCGCTGCTGCTGATGGTCGTCTCACCGGCGATCTGCGGCACGGTGATCTCCCGCTTCGGCACCGAAGAGCAGAAGAAGCAGTGGCTGCCCGGCATCGCCGACGGCACCAAGCGGATGGTCTTCGCCATCACCGAGCCGGACGCCGGGTCGAACTCGCACAAGATCACCACCACCGCCAAGCGCGACGGCGACGGCTGGGTCCTCAGTGGACGCAAGGTCTACATCTCCGGCGTCGACGAGGCCGACGCGGTGCTCGTCGTCGGGCGCATGGAGGACTCGAAGACCGGCCGCCTCAAGCCGGCGCTGTTCATCCTGCCGACCGGCACGGAGGGCTTCGAGTACACGAAGATCCCGATGGACATCGTCGCGCCGGAGAACCAGTACTCGCTGTTCCTCGACGACGTCAAGCTGCCGGCCGAGGCGCTGGTCGGCGAGGAGGACGCGGCGATCGCGCAGCTGTTCGCCGGCCTCAACCCGGAACGCATCATGGGCGCGTCGTTCTCCCTCGGCATCGCCCGGTACGCGCTGGCCAAGGCCGTCTCCTACGCCAACCAGCGGCAGGTCTGGGGCACCCCGATCGGCGCCCACCAGGGCCTCGCGCACCCGCTGTCGGAGATCAAGATCGAGCTCGAGCTGGCGAAGCTGATGACCCAGAAGGCGGCGTCGCTCTACGACTCCGGCGACGACTTCGGGGCGGGGGAGTCGGCCAACATGGCCAAGTACGCCGCCGCCGAGGTGGCCATCCGCGCGACCGACCAGGCCGTGCAGACCCACGGCGGCAACGGTCTCGCCACCGAGTACGGCCTCGGGACGCTGGTCACGGCGGTGCGGCTCGGCCGGATCGCCCCGGTCAGCCGCGAGATGGTGCTCAACTTCGTCGGCCAGCACAGCCTCGGCCTCCCGAAGTCCTACTAGGAGGGTCGCTATGTCTACATTGGACGGCAAGACGATCATCATGTCCGGCGGCAGCCGCGGCATCGGCGAAGCGATCGCACTCCGGGCCGCGAAAGACGGCGCGAACGTCGCGCTGCTGGCCAAGACCGCCGAGCCGCACCCGAAGCTGCCCGGCACGATCTACACCGCCGCTGAGGCCATCGAGAAGGCGGGCGGGCACGCGCTACCGATCCTCGGCGACGTCCGCGACGACGACGGGGTCGCGGCGGCCGTGGCGAAGACCGTCGAACAGTTCGGCGGCATCGACATCGTCGTGAACAACGCCAGCGCGATCGACCTGACGCCGACCGAGCAGGTCAGCATGAAGCGCTACGACCTGATGCAGGACATCAACGCGCGCGGCACGTTCCTGCTGTCCAAACTGGCCATTCCGCATCTGAAGAAGTCGGCCAACGCGCACATCCTGACGCTGTCGCCGCCGATCAGCCTCGACGAGAAGTGGTTCACCGCCGGGCACCTCGCGTACAGCATCGCGAAGTACTCGATGAGCCTCGTGACCGTCGGCCTCGCCGCCGAACTCAAGAAGGACGGCGTCGCGGTCAACTCGCTCTGGCCGCGTACCACGATCGACACGGCGGCGATCCGCAACGTCGTCGGCGCCGAGCTGGCCGACCGCAGCCGGACGCCGGAGATCATGGCCGACGCGGCGTACGCGATCCTCACCAAGCCGAGCGGTGAGGCGACCGGGAACTTCTTCCTCGACGACGAGGTGCTGCGCGCGGCCGGCGTCACGGACTTCGCGAAGTACCGCATCGGGGGTTCGGAGGAGGACCTCCAGCTCGACTTCTGGGTCGACCCGGCTTGACCGGCGTCCGCGAACCCCAGCAGGAGCGCAGCCGCACCACGCGGCGGCGGCTGATCGAGGCCGCGCTCGACGGCTTCGGCGAGCGCGGCTGGCACGGCGTGACGGTGGCCGCGATCGCCGAGCGCGCCGGCGTCTCGCGCGGCGCGGCCCAGCACCACTTCCCGACCCGGGAGGACCTCGTGGTGGCGGCGGTCGACCTGCTCGGCCAGTCGCAGATCGACGAGCTGCGGGCCCAGGCCGCGGACCTGCCGAGCGGGGCGTCGCGCATCGAGGGCGTCGTCGAGATGGTGCTGAACCTCTACACCGGACCGCTGTTCCGCGCGGCCCTGCAGCTGTGGTCGGTCGCGGCGACCGACGACGCCCTGCGGGACGTGCTGGTGCCCCTCGAGGCACGGGTCGGGCGCGAGGCGCACCGGGTGGCGGTGGAGCTCCTCGGCGTCGACGAGTCCCGGCCGGGGGTGCGCGAGCTGGTCCAGGCCACCCTCGACCTCGGGCGCGGGCTGGGCCTGGCGAACCTGCTCACGGACGACACGCGCCGCCGGCGTCAGATCGTCCGGGAATGGGCGCGGACGCTGGAGCTGCGGCTCGGGTGAGCCGGTCCAGCGCCGCCTGGCTCTCCTCGTCGGCGGCGCGGTGGATGACCAGCAGCTGGTCGGGGTCCTGGACCGGCCGGAGCGTCTCGAACTGCACGGCGAGCACGCCGGCCTCGGGGTGCCGCACGACTTTGCGCCCGCGGGCGTTGACCTTGACGTCCTGTTCGGCCCACAAGCGCGCGAACTCGGCGTCGCCCGCGGTCAGCTCGGCGATGAGGCCGGTGAGCGCCCGGTCGTCCGGGTGCGCGGCCCACGCGGTGCGCAGGTGGGCGACCCCGTCGCGGACCACACGTTCCCGGTCGACGTAGAACTCGCGCACCTCCGGGTGCATGAGGCAGATCCACACGGCGTTGCGCCGCGACGGCGGCAGCGCGGCGAAATCCACCAGCAGCCGCGCCATCTCGGGGTTCCACGCCAGGACGTCGTAGCGGTGGTTCAGGAGCATGGCCGGCAGCGGGGACAGGTCGGTGACCAGCCGGGCCAGCGGCGGCGCCGGGGTGGTGACGAGCTCGTCGGCGTCCCGCGGGCGCTGCCGGGTCAGGTCGAAGAGGTACGCGCGTTCGTCGGGAGCCAGGCGCAGCGCGCGGGCCAGCGCCTCCACGACCTCCGCCGAGGGCCGCAACCCGCGCGCCTGCTCCAGCCGCACGACGTAGTCGATGCTGATGCCGGCCAGCTCGGCGACGTCTTCGCGGCGCAGCCCCGGTGTCCGCCGGCGCGGCGGCAGGCCGAAGTCGCGCGGGTCCAGGCGTTCCCGCCGGGACCGCAGGAACGCGCCCAGCTCCACGGTGGGGGTCGTCATGATCGGTGCAACCGCCAGGGTGGGACCGGTGTTCCCAGGAAGTTCCTTCCCTTACCCCGGGTGGGCGGTGGCCGGAGACTCGCTGCCGACACCGTTTCAAGGAGGACACCATGACGCTCACCCTCGACAGCTACCGGCTGCTGGGCCGGTCCGGGCTGCGGGTCTCCCCGCTGGCGCTGGGCACGGCGACCTTCGGCACCGAGTGGGGCTGGGGCGCCGAGAAGTCCGAGGCACGCAAGCTGTTCGACACCTACGTCGAGCGCGGCGGCAACTTCATCGACACCGCGAACACGTACACGGACGGCAGTGCCGAGCGCCAGCTGGGCGAGTTCGCCCGCGACCGCCGCGAGAGCCTCGTGCTGGCCACGAAGTACACGACGCTGCGCCGGCCCGGCGACCCGAACTCCGCGGGCTCGCACCGCAAGAGCCTGTTCGCCTCGGTGGAAGCCAGCCTGGAGCGGCTGGGCACGGACTACCTCGATCTGCTTTACCTGCACGTGTGGGACTTCACGACGCCGGTCGAGGAGATCCTGCGCGGCCTGGACGACCTGGTCCGCCAGGGCAAGGTGCTGTACGTGGCGATGTCCAACGTCCCGGCCTGGGAGATCTCGCGCATGCAGGCGATCGCCGACCTGCGCGGCTGGTCGCCGCTGGTCGGGCTGCAGGTCGAGTACAACCTGATCAACCGCGCCGCGGAACGCGACCTGATCCCGATGGCGCGGGCGATGGGGCTGGGGGTGACGCCGTTTTCGCCGCTGGCGGGCGGTCTGCTGACCGGCAAGTACCGTGCCGGTGCTGCTTCGGGCGCCCGCGAGAGCTTCAACGCCGGGCTGGGGATGGTCACCGACCGGAACCTCGCGATCGCCGACGTCGTGACGGAGGTCGCGGCCGAGCTGGGCCACACTCCCGCGCAGGTCGGGCTGGCCTGGCTGCTGGCCAACCCGGGCGTGACGGCCCCGATCGTCGGCGCCCGCACGCCCGAGCAGCTGGAAGGCAACCTCGGCGCGCTGGCGGTCGAGTTCACCGCGGCCCAGCTGACCCGGCTGGACGAGGCGAGCGCGATCGACCTGGGCTACCCGCACGACCTGCTGGCTGGTGACCACATCCGCGCGGTGATGCGAGGGGACCTGAAGCTCGAAGCGCGCCGCTGACCGCGCGCGGAGGTGGGCCGGCCGCGGGCCCGTGCTGTCGCAGTTCCAGCGGAAGCAGACCTGGTAGCGGATCTTGCCGTGCGACAGCGTGCCCGAGCACTTCGGCGACGCGACGGCCGCGAGTGGTGCCGCCGGGGCCGCCGCCTCCACGCCCGGGCCGATCCGGCGGTTCAGCCGCCGCTTGCCGCGACTCCTGAACCGGTCGGCGACACGCCGGACCAATCCGGAACCTCATCCGGGTCCGAAGCGTCATAGTGCCGTAAGTAACACAATCGGCCCAATGGGCGAATGACTGGTAGTAGCGGTTCTCAGAGGAAGGCAGTCCGGTGTCCGGTTCAGGAGTCGAGCTCACCCACCGCGCGATGGCGATGCTGAAGGCGGTGGCAGCAGGCCGTGCGCAGATGTCGTGCAGCTGCGAGCCCGACCTCTTCATCGACGGATTCGCCTGTTGCGATCAGATGACGGCCCACGCGCTGGCCCACGGCGGCTACCTGCGCCCCGCCGTCGAAGCCGCCGCCGGGCGCGTTCCGGCCGAACTGACCGAGGCCGGCCGCGCCGCGCTGGAGATCACCGCCGCCGCCTGAGCAGGTAACGCAGTGTCGTAGCTTCGAACAAGTGTTCGATCTACCGTCGGTTATCCCGACCTGGCAGGCTTGAGCCATGGCGGAACCCCCACCACCGGTGGACGACGACGCGACGGTCTTCCTCCCCAGTGACCTGCGCGGCGCCCACTGGCCGACGCGCGACCTCGACGTCTCCCGGCGGCCGTACGACGAGTTCGCCACCCAGATCGTCGCGCGCCCGCCCGCCTCGCCCGTCTCCGCCGGTCGCGGCGACGGCGCCGGCTCGTCGCTGGCCCGATCGAGTGGCCGGATGGCCGTCGCCTCGGCCGTCAGCAGGCTCACCGGGTTCGTCGCGAAGCTGCTGCTCGCCGCCGTGGTCGGCACCGGGGTCGTCAACGACTCCTTCACCGTCGCGAACACCCTGCCCAACATCGTCTTCGAGCTGCTCTTCGGCGGCGTGCTCGCCAGCGTCGTCGTGCCGCTGCTCGTCCGCTCCCAGGACGACCCGGACGGCGGCCGCGCCTACACACAGCGGCTCATCACGATGGGGCTGGTGCTGCTCGTCGTCGGCACGGTCGTCGCGGTGGCGATCGCGCCGCTGTTCACCGCGCTCTACGTCGACAAATCGTCTCCGACGGCCAACTCGGCGCTGACCACCGCCCTGGCCTACCTGCTGCTGCCGCAGATCCTGTTCTACGGCCTCTTCGCGCTGCTCTCGGCGATCCTCAACGCCCAGAACGTCTTCGGCCCGCCGGCCTGGGCGCCGGTGCTGAACAACGTCGTCGTCACCGCCACGCTCGTCCTGTTCGCCGTCGTGCCGGGGGAGCTGACGCTCGACCCGGTCCGGATGGGCGACCCGAAGCTGCTGGTCCTCGGCCTCGGCACCACGCTCGGCATCGTCGTGCAGGCCGTGGTGCTGGTCCCGGCGTTGCTGCGCACCGGGTTCCGGTTCCGCTGGCGCTGGGGCTTCGACCCGCGGATCAAGGAGTTCGGCGGGCTCGCCGCGTGGATCCTCGGCTACGTCGTGGTCAGCCACGTCGGGTTCGTCGTCACCACCCGCGTGCTGACGCACGGGACCAGCGGCGGCGTCACGGCCTACAGCTACGCGTCCCTGCTCTTCCAGCTCCCGTACGGCATCCTCGGCGTCTCGCTGCTGACCGCGCTGATGCCGCGGATGAGCCGCGCGGCCGCGGACGGCGACACGGTCTCGCTCGTCGGCGACCTCTCGCTCGCTTCCCGCATCTCGACGGTGCTGTTCGTGCCGATCTCCGCGGTGCTGGCCGTGATCGGCACGCCCGTCGGCATCGCGATCTTCACCCTGGGCCGCGGCACCCTCGGCGACGCCGAGCGCCTCGGCCAGACCCTGGCCGTCTCCGCCGTCGGGCTGCTGCCCTTCGCGCTGGTCATGTTGCAGCTGCGGGTGTTCTACGCGATGAAGGACGCCCGGACGCCGACGCTGATCATGCTCGTGATGACCGTCGTGAAGATCCCGCTGCTGCTGCTCTGCCGCGGCCTGCTCGACGGCGAGCACATCGTCCTCGGCGTGATGCTGGTGAACGGCGCCGGGTTCGTCGTCGGCGCCGTCCTCGGCCAGGTGTGGCTGTGGGTCCGGCTCGGGCACCTGCGCAGCAAGCGATCCCTGCGGGTCGGGCTGATCACCCTCTGCGCCAGCGCCCTCGGCGTCGGGACGGCGGTGCTCGCCGGCTACGCCGTGCCCGGCTCCCTCGGCACGATCCCGTCCGCCTGGGTGAAACTGCCGGTCCAGACCTTGCTCGGGATGGCCGTCCCGTTCGGTTTGCTGGCGCTGCTGAGGCTCCCGGAGTTCACGCCCGTGACCCGGAGCGCGGGCGCTCTCCTGCGGCGGTTCGCCCCTCGTTGACGACTACGGCCGGGAACGTGATCCGGATGTCTCGAAACGGTAACGAGACCGCTGCGATCAGCGCGTTTACATTTCCCGCGCGGCTTTCTACGATCCATCCGGATCAGCGATGGGGTGGAGGGCGTGCATGACGCGCAGGGCGCGCAGACGGCGGGACCGGGTCACGGTCGACGAACTGCTGCGGGCGGCGGGGGCCCGGCCGCGCAAACCCGGTTCGCGCTCGGCCGAGGTGGCCGCCCGGCGTGATCCCGACGCCGAGCCGCGCGGCGCGGCGGGCCGGATCGCGCTGGCGTCGGCGGTGATCGTGGTGCTCGGCGGGCTCGTGCTCGTCCTGGCGACGCGGACCGACCCCGTCCCGGGGTCCACGCAGTTCCCGCAGCTGCAGCCGGCCACCGCCGTTCCGACGTCGACCGCGATCGCCGTGCCGACGCAGACGACGACGCCGTCGCCGGTGGTCATGCACGCGCGCCAGACGCCGACCCCCACGCCGACGGTGACGATCGACCTCCCGCCCTCCCCGACGACGACGGTCACCCTCCCGACGTTCACCCCGGACTACCGGTGCTACCCCTACGGCTGCCGCCGGGACGGCACGCCGGTGCGCTGACGCCGGAGCAGCAGGTAGATACCGGCGGCGAGCACGAACCCGGCGGCGAACGTCAGGTCGCCGGTGCCGGGAACCGCTTTCGGGATCGGCGCGGTGTAGAGCGCCTGGTTCGCGAACAGCCCGACGGAAACGACCAGCCCGACCAGGAACGCGGTGAACCCGGCGACGTTGCGGTGGTGCCGGTCGGCGAGCAGCTCGCCGAACTCCGTGCCGCGGCGCAGGTGGTGGTCGGCCAGCAGCACGCCGAGCCACGGGCCGATCCAGTAGGCGATGACCAGCAGGAAGTTCTCGTACGCGTGCCCGGCGTCGGCCAGCCCCAGCCAGGCCAGCGCGAACCCGACGACGCCGAACGCGAGCGCCACGGCGGCGCGGCGCCAGGCCAGCGGCAACCGGACCCCGAGCGCGAGGAAGGCGAGCGCGCCCGAATAGACGTTGAGGACGTTCGCCGCGACCGCGCCGAGCGTGATCGCCAGCAGTGTCGCGGCGGCGAGGAAGCCGGGCAGGTGCCCGGTGAACGCCGTCGCCGGGTTGTCGTCGGCCGGGCCGGCGATGGTGGTCGAGGCGGCGCCGACGAGCATCAGGATCGTGGTCGAAAGGAACAGGCCGCCGCCGGCGTAGAGGCCGATCGCGCGTGGTGACGCGGTCTTCGGCAGGTAGCGCGTGTAGTCGGCGGCGTAGGGGTTCCAGCCCGCGGTGTAGCCGAACGCCGTGCCGACGGCGAGGAGGAACCCGCCCACGCTGCCGGAGTTCGTGGTGGCGCCCGCCTTCCCGAAGATGACGACGCTCGCGACGGCGAACACGACGGCGAGGACGGCGAAGACGTACTTCTCGTACGCCTGGACGAGATTGTGCCCGAAGAACGCGATGACGATCTGCAGCACGACGACGAGCACGAGGCAGGCGACGGTGGGGAGCCCGGTGAGGCTGGCGAGCGCGAAGGCCCCGCTGACGCTGTTGACGGCGAACCAGCCGATGCCCGCCATGACCGACATGAGCGCGGCGGGCACCAGGTTCCCGCGGTAGCCGAACGCGGCCCGCCCCAGCACCATCTGCGGCACGCCGTAGCGTGGCCCGCGGGCGCTCAGGACGCCGTGCGCGACGGCGCCGAGCGCGTTCCCGACGATCGCCGCGAGCGCGGCCTGGGTGAAGGAGAGCCCGAACGCCGTGACGGCGAGGACGCCGACGAAGATCGTCGCGAACTCGAGGTTGGGGGAGGCCCACGTCCAGGCCAGCTGCCGGGGCTCGCCGTGGCGGTCCGCGTCGGCGACGGGTTCGACCCCGCCGGGTTCGACGGCCGCCAGCTTGGCGCCGTAGCCGGGTTCCTCGATGCTCGCCATGCGAAGACGGTAGGCGACGAAGATTGCGCCGGTGTGACGGAATCCGGTTCCCGGTCACCGGAACGGTTTCCGCTCACCGGGCACCGTCTCCGAAACCCGCGAAGACCCCCTCACCGGCCCCGATGCCGGTGAGAGGGCCTTCGACAGCCCCACTACGGGCCTGGTGTCAGCCGGCGTACCCGGCGACGATCTTCGTGAACGCGTACTTGTCCTGCGTGATGCCGCTGCACTCGCCGCCGCCGCTGCAGTCGCGGTTGGTGGCCCAGAACGTGAAGCGGGCCAGGTGGTGGCTCGTCGCGTAGCCGCGGATGGAGTTGAAGTTCGCGACCGTGACCGTCTCGCCCGCGTTGTCGGTCTTGCCGTTCATCGAGGAGAGGCCGCTGTGCCGGTAGGCGGTGTCGTCGTTCCAGCCGAACGTGGTCTTGAGCTGGTTCTTCAGCCCGTCGACCGCGGACTTCGTGTGCGCGGCCATGTCGCCGCCGCTGGAGAAGTCGAACGGCATGACCGACCAGACGTCGACCGGGGCGCCGATCGCCTTGGCCTGGTTGATCAGGCGCTTGCCCCACGAGTCGGGACCGGTCGTGGTGGTGCCGATGGTGATGACGACCTTCAGGTTCGGGTTCTTCTGCTTGGTCAGCTTGACCGCGTTGAGGATGCGGTCCTGCACCGTGTTGTTCTGGAACTCGTCGGTGTTCTCGATGTCGAGGTCGATCGCCTTGAGGCCGTAGGCGTCGATCACCTTCTGGTACGCGCCGGCCAGCGCCGACGCCGACGTGCACTTCGAGCCCAGCTTCGTGCCGGACCAGCCGCCGAAGGAGGGGATCACGTCCCCGCCCGCGTTGCGGATGTTCTGGATCATCGTCTTGTCCGAGCCGGTCAGCGAGCGGCTGCCGTCCCACTTCGGGTTGCAGGTGCCGTCGGACAGGACGAACGCCAGGGTAAACGCTTTCACCCCGGTCGCGGACATCGCCGCGGTGGGGCTGGTCTGGCCGCCCCACTGGTACAGGTACGGGGAAGCGAGCACCGGATCGACCGCGGCCATGGCCTGCGGGGCGAGGCCGACCGCGGTGGCCATCGCGGCTCCGGCCGCGACCGCGAGCGTGACCAGACGGCGCACTGATTTCATCGGGGTCCTCCAAACGAACAGGATGGAGCACCTCCGGTTTGAGGCGGCGGGATCAACCCGGGAGGAGCGCTGTGTGCCACCACACAGTGGACTAGACCAATGTTGTATGTCAACCCTTCGAGGGTCGGAAACATGACTGACCGTGCGCGCACGGCTCCCGAGCGTCGGCGACGTGAGATTCCCCTGAAGGCGGAGTGACAGCGCCCCGCATTCCGGCTACTTTGCCGAAATGGTGGGGGATTCCACGGTCGCCGCCGGCGGGGGACGCCGCCCGGGCCGGTTCCTGCCCGCCGTCGTCCTGCAGCGCTGGGCGCTGCGACGTTGGGCACTGTGGCGCCTGCCGCGCCGCGGCCAGGTCCTCTACTTCGTCGCGATCGACGTCCTCGCCGTGGCCGCCACCGCGCTCGCGGCCCTCCGGTTCCCGCCGCTGGCCGCCATGCTGGTGCCGTTCGCGCTGCTCCTGGGCGGGATGGTGGTGTCGGCCGAGCTCGCCAGGACGGTGGAGCGCCACCGCGAGGACACCCTCCTCGGCCCCGGCATCGACACTCCGTGGATCTTCGCCGGGGTGCTGGTGCTCCGGCCCGGCCTAGCCGTCGCACTGGTCGTGCTGTCCGCGCTGCACCAGTGGTTCCGGGTCCGCAGAAGACCCGTCTACCGGCAGGTGTTCGGCGCCGCCGCGACGGCGCTGGCCGGCCTCGTCGCCGGCGCGTTCCGCACCGCGACCGGCGGGCAGCCACTCGGCGCGGTCCTCGACACCCACACCGTCCTCCTGCTGACCGTCGCCGGCGTGGTGTTCCTGGCGGTGAACGCCGCGCTCGTGACCGCCGCCGACGGTCCCCGCCCGCTCCGCGAAGCCCTTCCGGGACACGCCTTCGACGCCGCGATGACGGCGTCCGCGCTGCCGCTCGCCTGGGCCGCCGGAGCCGCTCCGCTGCTGGTCCCGCTGCTGGCCGGCGCCACCGTCGTGCTGCACCGCGGCGGACTGGGCCGCGGCCGCCGCGACCACGTCACCCTCGACCCCGGCACCGGCGTGCTGACCGCGGCGTCGTGGCGCGGTGCCGCCGAGGCCGAGCTGGACCGGCTCGGCCGCCACGGCCCCGGGCAGGCCGTGCTGCTGCTCGACCTCGACCACTTCCGCCAGCTCAACGACCGCTACGGCGCCCGCATCGGCGACGCCGTCCTGCGCGCGGTCGCCGACACCCTGCGCGACGAGGTCCGCGCGGCGGATCTCGTGGGCCGCTCCGGCGGCGAGGAGTTCGCGGTGCTGCTGCCGGGCACCGGCCGCTTCGACGCGATGGCCATCGCCGAGCGCATCCGGCTGAAGGTCGCCTCGACGCTGGTGGCGCTGAAGGCTTCGGGTGACGGGCCGCAGTTCGTCGGCGTGACGGTGTCGATCGGCGTCGCGGGCTGCCCGGACGGCCTCCTCGGTGAGGCGCTCCGGGTCGCGGAGGCGGCGGTGCTGCGCGCCAAGGCGGCGGGCCGCAACCGGACGATCTGCGCGGAGCCGGGCTAGCGGGTCAGGACATCGTGATCGCGTTCAGCTTCTCCCGCAGGTAGTCCGCGGCGATGACCTCCGGGTACGTCCGCTTGCCCAGCGGCGGCGCCAGCGACGTGATCCGCGCGTCGTGGTCGGTCTCGTAGAAGAAGATCAGCGACACCAGGTCCTCGTCGGGGGCCGCGGCGGCCGGGGGCAGGACGCGGTGCCGCGTCGACCGCCACCGGTCGCCGGTCCAGCGGGCCATCAGGTCGCCGATGTTCACCGTGAACGCGTCCGGGTGGAACGGCGCGTCCTCCCACTCGCCGGCGGCCGTGTAGACCTGCAGCCCGCCGACCCCGGCCTGGCGGTCGAGCACCGTCACCGTGCCGAAGTCGGTGTGCGGGCCGATCCGGAACTGCTCCGGCTCGGGCGCGCCGACGTGGGTCATCGGCGGGTACCAGTTGATGTTGAACGTGTACGTCGGGTGCACGGTGTGCCGCGTGAAGTGGCTCTCGGCCAGCCCGAGCGCCGCGGCGAAGATCTCCAGCAGGTGGTCCGACAGCGCCCGCATCCGGTGCATGTACTCCGTGGCCGCTTCGGCGAGCCCCGGCACCTCGTCCGGCCAGACGTTGGCCTGGAACCAGAACCCGTCGACCTCGGCGACGCCCACGCCGAGGTCGGCGCCGGCCGAGTACGACTCCTTGAGGTCCGGCGGTGTCTCGGTGCCCTCGGCGTAGCCGTTGGCCTCGACCCCCGGCGGCAGCCAGCCGCGGCCGCCGACGGTCACGGCGTAGCGCTGCTTGACGTCCTCGGGCAGCGCGAAGAACTCCCGCGCCAGCTCCCGCGTCCGGCGGCGCAGGTCGTCCGCGATGCCGTGCCCGGTGACCAGCAGGAACCCGGACTCGCGCAGCGCGCGGTCGATCTGCCCGGCCACCTCGGCGCGGCCCTCTGACGTGCCCGCGAACCACGGCGAAAGGTCCACGAGCGGAACGGTTGACGGCATACCGGCTCCTCGGAAAACTCTGTCCTATTCGGACTTCTCGACCCCGATGTCCTCGAACCACAGGTCCGGGCGCGCGGCGATGAACTCCGTCATCAGCGCGGTGCACGCGGGGTCGTCGAGCAGGGTGATCTCCACGCCGAGCCCGGCCAGCCAGTCGTGCCCGCCGTGGAACGTTTCGGCCTCGCCGATGACGACGCGTCCGATCCCGAACTGACGGACGAGCCCGGAGCAGTACCAGCACGGCGAAAGCGTCGTGACCATGATCGTGTCGCGGTAGTGCGGGCGGCGACCGGCGTCGCGGAACGCCGAGGTCTCGGCGTGCATCGAGGGGTCGTCGTCCTGCACGCGCCGGTTGTGCCCGCGGCCCAGCAGCGTGCCCGCGGTGTCGAACAGCGCGGCCCCGATCGGCACGCCACCCTCGGCCTTGCCCAGCTCGGCTTCTTCACGGGCGACGGCGAGGAGGGCGGCGGGGTCGATCGGCATGCGCCACTCTTTCCGCCCGACGCGGTCCGTGGCAAGTGTTTGACCACATGGCTGCACCATCCGGCGGATCGCGGACCGGAACTGTCCTCGATGTCTGCCACACTGCGTCTCATGTACGGGACATCGGAACGCCTGCTCAGGCTGCTGTCGCTGCTGCAGGCCCGGCGCGACTGGCCGGGCGCCGACCTCGCGTCACGGCTCGACGTCGACGTCCGCACGATCCGCCGTGACGTCGAGCGGCTGCGGTCCCTCGGCTACCCGGTGCACGCGACACCCGGCGTCGCGGGCGGCTACCGGCTCGGCGCGGGCGCCGCGCTCCCGCCGCTGCTGCTGGACGACGACGAGGCCGTCGCGGTGGCGGTGGGCCTGCGCACGGCGGCGAGCGGCACGGTCAGCGGCATCGAGGAGACGTCGGTGCGCGCGCTGGCGAAGCTCGAGCAGGTGCTGCCGGCGCGGCTGCGGCCGCGGGTGGGCGCGCTGCAGGCGGCGACGGTGTCGATGCCCGGCGGCGGCCCGACGGTCGACGCTTCGGTGCTGACGGCGATCGCGTCGGCCTGCCGCGACCACGAGCGGCTGCGATTCGGCTACGGCGACCGCGCGGGCACGGAGACCGAACGCTCGGTCGAGCCGCTGCGGCTGGTCCACACCGGACGCCGCTGGTACCTGGTGGCGTTCGACCTGGACCGCGACGGCTGGCGCACGTTCCGCGTCGACCGCGTCACCGGCGTGCCCGCCCCGAGCTTCCGGTTCACCCCGCGCGAGCCCCCGGCCGAGGACCTGGCGGCGTACGTGTCGCGACAGATTTCGTCGGCGCCGTACCCGGTCCAGCTGGTGCTGCGGGTGGCGGCCCCGGCGGCGGAGGTGGCTCGCCGGGTGCCGCCGACGAGCGGCGCGGTGGAGGAGGTCGACGAGCACAGCTGCCGGGTGCGGACCGGCGCGAACACCCTGGACACGGTGCCGTACTACCTGGCCCAGTGGGGCTACGACTTCGTCGTCGAGGAGGCCCCGCCGGGGCTGGTGGAGCGGCTGCGGGAGGTGGCCGAGCGCTTCGCCCGCGCGGTGGGCTAGGTCGTTTCGACGCGGATGCGGTCACTTTCGCCGTCGGTCAGGAACGACGCGAGTTCGCTTCCTTCCCCGGTCACCGCCGAGCGTTCGGCCCGGGTCAGCCGCCGCAACGGCCGCACCGCCACCGTGCCGTCGTCCACCGTCCAGGTCGCCGAGACCCGGCCGTCCACCAGCACCACCCGTTCGCCCGCGACCGATACGCCCCGGTGGGCGTCGTCGATGATCCGGCTCCGGTCGTCGTAGCCGAGGATCGCGTTGTCGAACGCCGGCAGGAACCGCACCGGAGCCGGCGTGTCCGGGTCGGGACGCGGCGCGTCCGGCAGGTCGAGCAGCTCGCGGCCCCGCTCGTCGCGGAAGGCCACCAGCTCCTCGCGCACCGCCTTCACCGCCGCCGGCAGCCCGGCCAGGCCGGACCACGCGCGCAGGTCCGCCGTCGCCGCCGGGCCGTACGCGGCCAGGTAGCGCTTGACCAGCGCCTGCCCGACGCCGTCGGCCGGGTCGAGCGGGTCGATCTCCCGGCCGAGCCACGCCGCGAGCGGCAGGTTCCGCACCCCGCCCTTGGTGCGCCACAGCCCGCGCGGCGGCAGCTGCGCCACCGGGATCAGCGCGGCGACGAGCATTTCGCCGAGCGGCCGCGGCCCGGCGGACGGCCACCGGTCCGCGACCGCCCGGGCCAGCTCGCCCATCGAGCGGGGCTCGCCGTCGGCCAGGACGGCCCGGCCCGCCGCCGCGAGCTCGCCGAGGTCGACCCCGGTGAGCTCGCGGCGGTAGGTGCCGAGGACGCGCTGGCGCAGCATGGCGTCGAAGCGGGCCCGCCACGCCAGGACGTCGTCGGCGGTGAGCAGGTGGACGGTCCGGCGCATCAGGTGCGTCCGCACCACGCGCCGCCCGGCGAGCAGGTCGGACAACGCCGCCGGGTCGAACGCGCGCAGCCGCGACCACAGGCCGGTGAACGGCTCCTGCGGTTCCTGCGCCTGCAGGCCGCCGAGGTGCGCGACGGCGTCGTGCACCGGCAGCGCCGCCCGGTCGAGCAGCAGCTGCCGGGCGAGCGTCGCGCGGTTGAGCGCCTCGGTGCCGAGGACCGTCACGTGGACTTCTGGCCGTCGAGCGTCTCGCGCAGGAGGTCGGCGTGGCCGGCGTGCTGGGCGGTTTCGGAGATGATGTGCAGGATCGCCCGCCGCGCGGTCCACGTCGTCCCCGGCCGGTTCCACGGCGCGTCCGGCAGCGGGTGCGTCGTGGAGAGGTCGACCTTCGCGACGATCTCCTCGCTGCGCTTCGCGACGTCTTCGTAGCGCGCGAGCACGCCGGCCAGGGTCTCGCCGGGCTGCATGGCGAAGTCGTTCTGGTGGTCGATCGCCCACTGCGGGTACTCGCGGGCGGTCCCGGCGGCCATGTCCGCCCAGGTCACGCCCTCGGGCAGGTCGTAGCGCATGGCGGACGGGCCGTCGACGGCGAAGCGCTGCCAGTTCTCTTCCATGGACGCGACGTGCTTGACGAGCCCGCCGAGGCACAGTGCGCTGACGGTCGGCCGCTCGCCGGCCTGCTCGTCGGTGAGGCCGTTCGTGGTGGTGACGAGGGCGGCTCGGGCGGCCGCCAGCTCGGCGATGAGGTCGTCGCGTTCGGTTCCGTGTGTCATAGGACCACCCTGGCAGGGGTAGCGGACAGGATGTGTCCGCTACTTCGGGCACTATCGGGGTATGCCGAAAACTTCCGCGCGGTTGCTGGCTCTGCTCTCGCTCCTGCAGGCGCGCCGCGACTGGCCGGGGGCGCTGCTGGCCGAGCGGCTCGAGGTCAGCTCGCGGACGGTCCGCCGCGACGTCGACCGCCTGCGGGAGCTCGGCTACCCGATCGCGACGGCCAAGGGTCCCGACGGCGGCTACCGGCTCGGCGCGGGCGCGGACCTGCCGCCGCTGCTGTTCGACGACGAGCAGGCGGTCGCACTGGCGGTGGCGCTGCGGACGGTCGCCGGCGGCGGGATCGAGGAGGCGGCGGCGCGGGCCCTGACGACGGTCCGGCAGGTGATGCCGGCGCGGCTCCGGCACCGCGTCGACGCGCTGCACGTCACGGCGGTCTCGCCGGCGGGGCCGCCGGTGGACCCGTCGGCACTGGCGGCGCTGAGCGCGGCTGTGCACGCCCGCGAGGTGCTGCGGTTCGACTATTCGGGCTCGCCGCGCCGGGCGGAGCCGCACCACCTGGTGACGCGCGGCGGGCGCTGGTACCTGGTGGCGTGGGACCTCGACCGCGCGGACTGGCGCACGTTCCGCGTCGACCGGCTGACACCGCGGGTGCCGACCGGCCCGCGGTTCGTCCCCCGGGAGGTGCCCGGGGGAGACGTGGCGGCGTTCGTGGCGGACCGGTTCTCGGGCCGGGACGAGTGCCGCGGCGAGGTGATCCTGGACCTGCCGGCGGGGGTGGTGTCGCAGTACGCCGGCGACGGGGTGGTGGAGGAGCTGGGGCCCGCGCGCTGCCGGCTGGTGCTGGGGGCGTGGTCGTGGGTGGGCCTGGCGGCGTCGATCGGCCGGTTCGACGCGGACGTCGAGGTCGTCGGCCCGCCGGAGCTGAAGGACGCGTTCGCGCGGCTGGCCCGCCGCTACGCCGCCGCGGCCGACCGACCGCTCAGTCTGTGACCGGCGTCTCAGGCTGAGTCGCCCCGAGCATCCGCAGTACGAGCCCGCCGTACTCCTTGCCGAGAGCGGTCGGCGTCTGCCGGGCACGCTCGGTGTACCAGCGGGCGACGTCGACGCCGAGGGAGAGCACGGCGCGGGCCGAGGTGTGGGGATCGGAGACGGTGAAGACACCGGTCCCGACGCCGTCCTCGACGACCTTGCGGACGATCCGTTCGATGCGCCGCCGCAGCTCGGCGACCACGGCGAACTCCTCTTCGGGCAGGGCCTGCAGCTCGTACTGGACGACGCGGGCAACGGTGTGCCGCCGAGCGTGCCAGGCGACGAAGTCCTCGACGATGAGCCGGATCCGCTCGACGGGATCGGACTCCTTGGCGACAACGTTCTCGACGAGCGCGAGGGTCTGCTCGTGCCCATACCGGCTGATGGCGAAGAGCAGCGCGGCCTTGGAAGGAAAGTGCACGTAGAGCGCGGCGGGGCTCATCCCGGCGGCCCCGGCGATGTCCCGGGTGGTGGTGGCGTGATACCCCCGCTTGGCAAAGGCCTCAACCCCGGCAAGCATCAACCGTCGAGCGGTCTCGGGCTGAACATCAGGCCAAAGTTCAGCCGACAGCGACATCGTCATCCGGTGATCCTCCCAGACCGCACCGCCCGGAATGGCCGGCTCCGATCAGGTCCAGTCTAAGCGCTCGCTAACCTGAGGATCTGCGGGAACCATCCCGTTTTCGGGGATGACGTACCCGAAGTGTAGCGGGGACGCTGTGACGCCTGCAGCCACGGGTGACCGTCCGAGCACACAGGGTGGAGCATCCCGACGACGCGAGCGCTTCGTCCATTCGGATGACGAGCCGGCCGACTCGAAACCGCCGGAATCACGAGACACTGGAGGACATCCAGCATGACGATCAACAAGAAGATCTTGGCGCCCCGAGGGAAACTCCGTCGACTCGCCAACGCGGGTACCGCGGTCGCGATCGCGGCGACAGCCTTGATCGCCGGATCGGGCACCGCCTCGGCAGCGTCGAACTACTACGTCAAGAACGCGAACACCGGGCTGTGCCTGACCGCCAACCAGCTGCTGGGACAGCTCAACTCCGTCATCACCAACACCTGCGTCAACGCGGCCTCCCAGAAGTGGCACATCGCCGGCGGCAAGTTCACGAGCCTGGGCGCGACAGGCTACTGCCTCGACACCTACGGCACGGACATCTTCACCTCCTCCTGCCTGGCCAACGACGACCCTGCCGTCGGCTTCCAAAGGTGGACGACCGACTCGACCCCGAAGAAGTGGATCAAGAACAGCCACTACCAGGACTGCATGCACTCCGACGGCGGCGTACGCGACGGCGTCGTCCCTAGACCATGCGGAAACCAGGCCTCCCGCTGGACCTTCGTGCCGGCCTGATTCGCCTTCGACCGGCGGATCACGGTGCGGATGCTGCTGCAGCACGTGGTCGGGCAAGGGGTGGGTGGACAACCGGTTCCACACCTACCGGCCGCAGGAACTCGTCCGGTTTCGCTGGCCAGGCCGGCGCGGTTCGCGCCGGGCTCGGGCTGGAGCTACGCCAACACCAACTACGTCGTCGCCCGTCTGCTGATCGAGAAGGTCACCGGTCACTCCTGCGCCGATGAGATGCGGCGGCGGGTGTTGGGGCCGGGGCCGCACGCCCACGCCTACTACCGGTACCCCGACGGCGGGCAGGAGAAGACGGTCTCCCGGCCCCGCAGCCGGCCGAGATGCTGAAGCCGCACGCGACCCCGGACCCCGACGAGCGACTACGGCCTCGGGATCTTCGAGCTGCACGCGGACGCTAACTGCAGTGGGCGGATGCTGATGACGCACAACGGCAGCAAGACGCTGCGGGCATCGGTGACCTATGTGGACACCGGGGTCGCTCCCACGGCGGCGTACCAGAAGGCTGTGCAAACCCTCCTGCAAAAGGAATTCTGCGCCGGCCAGGCGGCGGCAGCGCCAGGCGTCACCGCGACGCCTGGCGCTGCGTGGTGACCCCGCGCCGGAGGTCGCCGGGCAACGGGCGGACCCGCTGGAGGTCCCGGCGAGTCGTCGAGTGCAGCTGCCAGGGGGACGCTGGTCACCATCACCCCGGGTTCGAACAGCAGCCGCCCCTTCAAGCGCAGAGAACTCTGGTTGTGGAGCGCATTTTCCCACCAGCGGCCGACGACGTACTCGGGGATGTAGACGCACACCACGTCGCGCGGACTTGAGCGCCGCAGGATGCTGCCGTTGGACATGGGGTCCGTCACGGGTCGATCACAAAGGCGGAGTCCGGACGTGATCGTGTGGTGCCTCGGCTAGACAGAGCACCATGTCGGGGCGGCGAGTGTGGACGCACATCCTGGTCGGGGCCGGGTTGACGGTCGTCGCACTCGTCCTGTGTTGCCTGTGGGGGCTAGGGGCGTTCCAGTTGGCTGTCCGCGGCCATCCCACTGGCTTCGGCGCGGCCTGGCCGGTTGCGTTGCTCTGGGCGCTGTTGTCGCTGTTCGTCTTTGTGCTTGCCACCGGCGGCATTGTGGTGCTGATCGCGTTCGGCGTGGACAAGGGCCGGCCGGCGATGTGGATCACTCTCGCCATAGCTGCGGTCCTGATCGTATTGGTTACCTGGGGTTACGTCGCGGCTACCCGTGCGGCGATGATCCGCTACGACAACACTGCTGGCCTGGAGTACCCCCAGCCGAGCGGGCGATGATACGAAGCCAGACTGCTACGACGGGGTGAACAGGCCTGACTCGCAGGCGTTTCCGAACACCAGCGGGTGCGTGCTGAAAGCAGCGGAGAGGCCGCTCGCCGTTGGCTGGTGCGCACGCCGACTCGGAAATCCCGCAGCCCGCGTTATAGCGACCTCAATGCGCGCTGGTCCTCGGGCGGCTCGTTCCCCTTGCTGTACAGCCGCAGCGAGGTCGAACGGAACCTCGACGTCCGGATCCGGCTGGAGCCGGCGAAGGAGGGACCGCGCCGGTGGCTCACGGGGTGTCGGTCAGCGTGTCGAAGGCCAGGCCGCTGGTGCGCTCGCCGCGCCCGGAGTCGCGGCGGGTGGTGAGCCAGACCGCCACCCGGCCGGAGCGGGTTCTCGTGCGGTTGTACGCGGCGGTCAGGCGGGTGCCGGTGCGGGGGACCTCCTCTTCGTTGATGTAGTACGCCTGACCGGCGTCGAAGCCTTCGCGCAGCATCGCGGTCCGGGGGCGGACCGCGGCCGCGTCGACCTCGCTCGGCATGGCGGCCCGGCGCAGCTGCACGGTGCGGTTGTCGCCGGGGACGTGGACCGGGATGAACGGGATCCAGTTCTCCGGGACCGACGTCATCAGCTCGTACGCGATGGGGGCCCGGGGATCGTCCTGAGCCGGCGGGGTGTGCCCGCGGCGGCGGAACGCCAGCGTTTCGGCCGCCGTTTCGGGGCCGGGACGCGGCTCGCCGGTGGCCAGGCGGACGGTTTGCTCGATGCCCCACACCATGTTCGCGCTCTCGTCACGGACGAGGTCGACCGCCTCCAGCGCCGGGCCGGTGGCCACCTTCGGCGTGCCGGGCGGCAGGAGCAGGCCAGGGTTGCCGCCGAGGGTGTACATCTGCCACTGCGGTGTGCCGGTCGGGGTGATCCAGCGGCGCTCGCCGAAGACGTCGGTGACCGCCAGTCCCTGGATCGACGCGAACGTGCCGGCCGGCACGTCGCACGGCAGCAGGTACCAGTCGTTGCTGTACACCAGCGCGAACTCGAGGAAGATCAGCCGGGCCAGGTCCGTGCTGTCCGGTGTCACCGCGGCGAAGTTGGTCTTCCCGTCCTCCACCGCCCACCACCGCGGCAGCGGCATGCCGGAGAACCGGACCGGTGCGGGGAACACCGTGCGGTTCAGCGCGGCCGGCGCGGTGCCGGCGCCGCCGAGCGAGCCGTCGCCGGTGGAGAACGCGTGCCAGTCGAGCTCGCCGCCCGGGTACTCGGGCGCCGTCAGCACCCGCTCGCCGCCGGGGGTCGCCGTCGCCACCGAGAACCGGTGCTCGAGGCGGCGGGGATCCCACGCTCCCGCGCCGTCCGGCCGGTCGATGAGCTGGTCGAACCAGCCGGTGAGCCGGGGGCCGAGTGCGTCGAGCGCATCACGATCCTTTTTGGACAGGCCGGTGATCCCGTCGGACGCCTTCCCGCCGCCTTTCACGTGCTGGTACAGCTGGTAGCCGTCCATCCGCCGGCCCGCGACCGCCTGCATCCCGGCCCAGACGTCGGGATGCGCCACCTGCTGGACGTCGGAGCCGGGGTCGGGTAGCGCGATCGGGTACCGGCCGACGTACTGCGCCAGGACGTCTCGCCGGTGCTGCACCGACGTCCGGCCGACGAGCTTCAGCCAGCGGCGGCCGAACGCGAGCCGCAGGTCGAACGAGATCAGGTCGGTGCCGAACGAGAACGGCAGCGGACGGCGCTCCACGATCGTCTCCAGTGGACGGTCGGCGGGCAGCGGGCCGGGCGGGCCGCCGGGGTCCGGCCGGAACCGCGTCAGGGGGCTCGCCACCACGGAGTACGTCGCGGTCACCGGTGAGCCGCCGTCGGTGGCGCGGAACTCGCCGAGCTGCCACTGCCTCGCCAGCAGCCACAGCGGGTCCCGCACCTCGGCCCGCAGCGCCCGCGCGAAGTCGGTGGTGCGGGGCCGGCCCTCGAGGCGGTTCCACACCCCGACGGTGGGGAACTCGCGACGGGACAGCGCCCCGGCGAGGTCGGTAATGGGCTCAGTCATGGTCTGCCTTCCAGCGCGTGGTGGCGGTCGCCAGGTCGGTGCTGATCGTGATGGGGCGCGCCGTCGCGGACAGCACGGTCGCCGGCAGCAGTTGCGCGTACCCCGTGTCGTCGAGCTGGGCCGGCTCGACGAGCCGGGTGCGGGCCAGGTCGACCGTCTCGAGCACCGCGGCGACGAGGTCGGCGACCTGCCACGTCCCGGTGCGGACCGGGGGCACAACCAGCAGCATGCTCTGCGGGGGCTCGGAGTCCGGGCTGTCGGCGTGCACCGCGATCCCGGTGGTCTCCCGGTCGGTGGGCAGGACCTCGGTCCACTCGTCGAACAGCAGCCCGCACG
Organism: Amycolatopsis sp. NPDC114505; assembly: GCF_055633615.1. NCBI lineage: Bacteria > Bacillati > Actinomycetota > Actinomycetes > Pseudonocardiales > Pseudonocardiaceae > Amycolatopsis > Amycolatopsis sp. NPDC114505. Next base: position 803,692 of record NZ_JBVKDV010000002.1, read on the forward strand.
ACGGCCCGTCGCCGCTCGACGGCTCGTCGGCGTAGTGCGCGGTGAACAGGAGCCGGTCCTCGTCGATCGTGGCGCCCGCGGCCAGCTCCATGGCCAGCCAGTGGTCGTTCGCCCGGAACGGCAGCTGGACGGGGTGGAGCACCGGCCCGTCGTCGTCGGGATCGTCGCCGAGCAGGCCGTCGCGCTCGCGGAGCGCGTCGCTCAGCAGCAGGACCCGCTCCCACAGGCGCGGCATCTCGCGGACCCTGGCGGCGCCGTGCAGCCAGTCGTCCACCGGGAAGTCCCGGAGCGCGGGCGCCTGGGTCAGGTGCCGCACCAGGTCGTCGCTGTGCTCGAACGCGTCGTGCAGGCTGTCACCCAGGTCGTCCGGGACCGTGTACTCGGGCACCACGAGGACGTCCTCCCCGAGCAGCGCCCGGAGCGCGCCGAGCACCGCCCGTGCCTTCTCCGGATCGGTGCGGGCCAGGTCCGCCTCCGCGAGCGCGGCGGCCGACGCGCTCATCCGCACGTCGATCTCCGCCGCGAGCGCGCGGGCCCGCGACAGCAGCTCGGCGCCGAACGCGACCACCTGGTCGAGCACCGGGGTCAGCTCGAGCCCCGTCGGGTCCACATCGGACAGTGGGAGCTGGTCGGCGACCTCGGCCAGCAGGCCGCTGAGCGTGGTCCGGCCGGTGCCGGCGATCTCTCGCAGGTCGTCGATCCGGTCGTCGAAGTCGTTGCGGAGGTGGCGCACGTCGCCGCGGAAATCGCTCGCCCGGCGCGGCGGGTCGGGATCCGGCGTCGTCGTGAGCAGGCCCTCGACGACCCGCAGCTGCCGGAAGCGCTCGACATCCGGCGTCGTGTTCGGCAGTGCGTCGTACGCCACGAGCAGTGCGTCGGCCTCGGCGAGCGTCCGTGCCAGCCGGTCGGCGGTCGCCGCGACTTCGGCGAGCACGCCGGTGAACACCCCGCGCCGCCACGCGGTCAGCTCGCCCCAGCCGCTGCGCGGCATGCCGAAGCCGCCCGCCGTGGTCGCCAGTCCGGCGTAGCGGGTGAGGAAGGAGTCGATGTCCCGCACGATGTCGTTGCGCCGGGGGACGGCGGGGGCCGGTGGGTACAGCCGTTCCAGGTCGTCGAGGTAGCCGGCCACGTCGTCGGCGAGGTCGTCGAGCGAGTCGCGGACCGCGTCGGGACGCTGCCGGGACACGGAGATCGTGTCGTCGAGCGACCGGTCCACGGTGACCGGCCCGGCCGGCGGCACGAGATCCGTCGGCGTCAGCGGCCTGGCGGTGGTCAGCAGCGTCCGCAGCGCGGCGACCAAGGGGGACAGCTCGAAGAACGTGATCTTGTCGTCGTCCTCGGAGCGCTCGGTGTAGCGGATCGTCGGCACGGCGTCCGGGCGCGGGTGGAACCGGTCCACCACCTCGCCGATGATCCGGTCGTCGAGGTCGGTCCGCGCCGCCTCCCCGACCGGCCGCACCAGCCACAGCAGGTCGATAGGGGAGAGGTCCAGGTCGTCCTGGGTGACCTCTTCCCGGTGCTCGTCCCCGTCCACCGGGTCGGTCCACCGCACGACCGCGGCGACCGACCGGGCCGGCGGTAACAACGACGGCAGCCAGTCGTCGACGGCGGGCTCGGCCTGGGCGCGCGGGCTCGCCCCGCCGCTCGAGTGCAGGCCGGTCCGCAGGCGCAGGCCGAACCGGTGCGTGAGGGTGGTCCCGCCGCGCGGGGTCCGGATGACGGCCGGATCGGGCGGCAGACCGTCCTTGGCGTACGCGTCGAGGGTCGCGGACGCGCGTTCCGGGTTGCCGCCGAGCGCCTGGTGGGCCGCCTCGGCGACCGCGAGATCGGCGACGGCGTCGTTGGCGTCGAGCAGCCGTTCCGCCTCTTCGCCGATCGCCTGGGCCTGCGCCGGCGAGGCGTCCGGGAGCCCGTCGAGGTCGAACGGGTAGACCCGCGACACCTCGGTGCGGCTCAGGTGCCGCGCGAGCGCGAGACCGTCGATGACGTTGCGGGCCTCCACCTGCCCGATCTCGTCCGGCTCGGTGCCGGCGGTCTCCGGGATCTTGGCGGCCCGCAGCGGGAACTTCAGGCGCAGCCCCGCGATGAACCGGTCCACCTCGGCTTCGGCGTCGCGGTCGTGCAGGCCGCGCTCGAACCGGTAGCCCAGCAGGGCGCCGAGCGACTGGCCTTGGCGCATCCCGTCCAGGATGGACAGTGCGACCCGGACCCGCGCGGAGCTGAGGTTCACCGCGAAGGGATCGGGGTTCCCGGGCGTCTCGTTGGCGACGTGGCCGGCGCGCAGCACCGCGGCCGTGCGGGCGTGACCGAGGGACGGCGCGTGCACGAAGCCCTGGTTGCCCGGGTCGTGCAGCAGCGGCTTGGCACCGGCGAAGACCGTCGCCAGCGGACCGGTCAGCGTGACCGGCTCGAGGTTCGCCGCATGCGGCCGGACCTCCTCGAGGAACCCGTACGCGCCGAGGTGCAGGCCGGGCTTGGCCGTGCCGTCGGGGGCGAACCGCAGCTCGGTGAGCCGCTCGGTCGCCAGGCCGAGCCGCCACGCGTCGAGCCGGTAGGTGGCCAGGTCGAGGTGCTCGGCGAGCACCCGCTCCAGCTTCGCGGTCGGGAGCTGCCTGAGCACCTCGAGCGAGCGCGCCTGCTCGTCGAGCGCGGCGGTCGGCCCCGACGAAGCCAGCACCCCCGGGATGAAGTCCACCAGCAGCTGGTCGGCGTGCCCGGTGACGGGCGGGTTCGGCGAATACAGCAGCCGGAACCGGCTCTCGCTCGCCGGGTCCTCGCCCCCGGTGGGCAGGTGGACGTGGATGAACGCCGGGTCGACCGGTGGCCCGGCCGGCACGCCGGCCGCGGCCGCGAGCGCGCGGGCCGCGTCGTCCCAGCCGAGCAGCAAGGCGTGCCGCAGCAACAGGTACAGCAGTGCCGCGGGGCGGCTGCCGGCGGCGAAGCCCGACTCCAGCCGGATGCCGTGCAGGTCGGTGCGGGCCAGGCCGGCCAGCCAGGTCAGGTAGTCGCGGCCGTCGGTGGTGTAGGGCCGGATCAGGTCGGTCTCCGACAGCGGGCGGTCGTCGACCAGCGGTCCCGGCAGGGGTTGCTGGAAGTCGGTGAACAGCCGGCGCAGCAGGTCCGGGGCCTGGCCGGTGCCGAACCGGTCGAGCAGCGCCCGCACCGGGCCGGGCAGGCCCAGCGCCGCCACCGTGGCGCCGAGCCCGCCGAGGTTCTCGCGGTTGAACAGGTCCTCGACGCTCTGGGCGTACCGCTGGTGGTACTCGGCCGAGGTCGGGTGCAGGGCGAGGAGGTCGAGCAGGTGCTGGTGCGCGTCGTCGGCCTCGCCACCGAGGTGCGGCACGTGCTCGGCGGCCGTCGCCCAGTCGCGGCCCGCCTCGGTCAGCACCCGGCCGAGCGCACGGCGATGGGTGGCACTGTCCGGAAAGGACAGCCGGGAGAACGCGGTCGTCGGCAGGATCCCGTACGGCTGCCGCCCGATCTTCACCGCGGGCAGCGGCCCGCGGCCGGACACGTACTTGAGGAAGAAGTCCCGCGTCGCGGCGACAGCGTCCGGGCCGAGCAGCGGGTGCAGCGCGGTCTGCAGGAAGTAGCCCCAGGTCGCCGGCCACAGCGCGGTGTTCGCGGCGCGCGCGTCCCGGTGGTCGGTGCTGTTCGCGTTGGGCATCCCGGTCAGCACCCCGGGGGCGAGGCCGAGCAGGTCGGCGAACCGCTGCCCGTCGGTCCGGGTCGTCCAGTCGGTGGTGGCGGTGGCGGACAGCTTCGCCCGCACGCTGTCGGCCTCGTCCCCGGCGTCCTGACCGGCGTCGGCCGCCTCCGAGTTGTTCGTCGGAGTTCCCTGCGGCAGCAAGGAGAAGCCGTCGGAGCCACGCAGCTGGCGGGTGATCAGGTCGGTGAGGGCCGTCGCCGACTGGGCCGGCGTCGCCGTCTCCCGCAACCCGAGCACGACGAGCCGCTCGAGCCCGCCGCGGATCTGGTCGGTCAGCGGGATGCGCACGCCCATGCCGACCTGCACGGCCCGGTCGAAGTCGACGAGCCAGCGCAGGTCGTCGGGCACGTGTAGCGCGCCGGTCTGCTCGTTGACGCTGATCTGGTCCGGCGCGGCCGGGTCCGGGCTCACCGCGAGCGTCGCCGGCACGGTCGCGCCGGTCACCGACACCACCTGCGTGCCGCCGGTGAACCCGAGCACCTGGAACTTGTCCGGCAGCAGCCGCGCCCGCGCCCCCTGCGTCCACGCGGCCGTCGCGACGGTGCCCGCCGCGGGCGCCGGCAGGACGAGGAACGCCACCACCACCAGCTCGGTCGCCGGGGGTGCCGGGGACACGGTCGTCAGCGCGGCGTCCACCCCGGCCGGCCGGCGGGCGCGGATCCCGGCGGCCCGGCCCGCGTTCTTCACGGCGTTGTCGAGCGCGGTGTCGGCCTGGCGCAGGAGCGTGCGGTCGCCGTGCGCCCGCCACACCGCCGTCCAGTACGCGATCGACGGCGCCCGGTCGTTCGCGGCCACCGCCGCGGCCGTCCGGATGACGAGCACCACGGCGCCGGGCGCCACCCCGGCGGGCTCCTCGGCCGGGTTGGCCGGGACCCGGGTGCGCAGCAGCCAGTCCGCCCGGCCGGCGGGCACCCGGGCCGCCAGCTCCCGCCACGCCTCCCGCAGCGGCGTCTCCCGGCCGCCGGCGGCCCAGCGGGCCGTCCAGTACGCGTCGAGGGCGGCGATCTCGGCGTCGGCGGGCTTCGGCTCGGACTTGTCGATCGCCCACTCGTCCGGGAACACCCGGACGAGCAGCTCCGTCGGGGTGAACCGGGTCTCGACGCGGACCGGGGCCAGCAGCACCGGGAAGTCGTCACTGAGCGCGGTCATCGGGGCACCATCTCCTTGGCGTGCACGGCGACCATGACCGGCACCTGGAACAGCAGGTAGGCGAGGTCGGCCGAGGACAGCTCCGCGGACCACGGCGGCACGTTCTCGTCTTCGGCGCGCTGGTCGGCCTTTTCGGCGTCGTCGTCGGATCCGTCGAAGCCGGCGAGCGCCACCGTGACGGCCGGGTCGAGCACGAGAAAGCCCCGGCCCGCCGGGTCCACATCGGACCAGGTGAGGTCGTTCCACACCTCGACGGGCACCGCGGGGCCGTCGTCGACCCCGAACCTCGGGTCGCCCGGCCGCTCCTTCAGCACGAAGAACCAGCCGGCGTCGTCCGGCCCGCCGACCGCCCGCTCCGCGGTCAGGTCGAACCCCAGCAGGTAGATGTCCGGGTCGACGGTGGCCTCGTAGCGCGGCAGCTCGATGTCCGCCGCCGACGGCGGTTCGACCAGCCGGCGCGGCTTGGTCTTGTCGGGCAGCCCGTCCCGGCCGGGCGGCCACTCCGCCCGCTGCGCGTAGACGGCGGTCGTCGGGTACTTCCGCAGCAGCTCGCCGCGCACGACGAAGACGAGGTCACCACGGCGGTGGGCGTTGTCGCCCAGCCGGGTGGCCGTCGACCACTCGTGCATCGGCGGGATGTCCCCGGCGGGCGAGAGCGCGTCCCAGAACTGGCGGAACGGCGTGCCGCGCTGGTCGGTCGGGAATTCCCGCCACAGCAGCTCGCGGGCCATCTCGTGGTTGAGGCCGGCGAGGTAGGACTCGATGAACTCGTAGTTGTTCTCCAGCAGGGTCAGCGAGTTCGGCGGCAGCAGCCCGAGGTTCGGCACGAACGAGTCGAGCGAGACGTCCAGCAGCGACCGGAACACCGGCACGTCGAACACCGGGTACGCCATGGCTTCGGTGAACTGCTCGGCGAACGGGCGCAGCCGCTCGGGCAGGCTCACCGAGCCGTCGAGCAGCGCCCTCGGCACGGTGTCGTCGGACCGCAGCCCGGCGAGGGTGTCGGTGGTCGTGGCGGCCAGGTCGAGGGCCGGCGGCTCGGGTGCCCGGCCGACGGCCCGGCCCGCGTCGAACCCTTGGTGCAGCTCGCGAAGCGCGGCCTTGAACCGGAGCGCCTCGTCGCTGTCGGTGGCACCGGGGTGCGGGACGACGGGGTCGCCGGGGGACCGCAGGACGAAGTCCGGGCTGTGCGCCAGGACGTCGACCGGGTCGGCGTCCGGCGGCCGCTCGGGGTGCAGCGCGGTGGTCACGTCCCTCGGCGTGACGAGCGCGCCCGGCGTGACCTTGACCGGCGCGGCCACCGCCGGGGCGACCGGATCGTCCATTCTGGACAGCAGCCTGTCCGGCCGGCGGCCTTCGGGGAACTCCAGCGTCTTCACCAGGCGCGCACCCGGCCGGATGATCCGGCGCATCTCCGGGGACACCGGCGCCGCGGCCACCCGGCTCGACGCGACCCGGAACCCGACGGCGACCGTGTCGGCGTCGCCCGCGACCAGCCCGGCCGCGCCGCCCGCCGACGTCGTCGTCACGCGGGGGTGGGCGGGCGCGGTCAGGGTGAGCGCCCGGCCGGAGCGCTCCGGAGCCGCGGCCAGGCCCGTGCCGGCCGGCGGATCCACGTGCTTGGCCTGCAGCACGTGGCCGACCTCGCGGGCCAGCTGGGCGGCGCGGATCCGGCCGTTGGCCACCAGGACGTCGCCGACCTGGGCCCATGCGGCCGCCATCAGCTCCTCCTCATGGTCTCGCACGACCTGGGCGCCGAGGTTCGCCGCGATCCGAAACCGCGGGTCCAGGTTCAGCCGGTGCACCCAGTTGTGGGTCAGCTCGGGGGAGAGCGGGACGCCGTCCTCGTCGGTCAGCAGCCGGGACGTCAGCGAGTGCCAGCGTCCGTAGAGCGGCGGCGTGATGATCGGGTCCGGGCCGGGGTCGCCGGCCGCCGTGAGGCCGGCGGCGGCGTGCGCCTCGCCCGGGGCGTGGCGCTGGTAGTCGTCGGCCAGGTCGACGAGGCCGGCGAGGTCCTCCTCGAACGGGCGCGGGTAGGGCGGCTGATCCGGGTCGCCGGCGAAGTTGTCCCAGTTCTCCGCCGGGTCGGCGACGTTCGGGACGCGCAGCGCGCCGCCCAGCGGCAGCACCCCGCCCTGCTCCTCGACACCGCGGACGCCGAAGCCGGGGGAGCGGTGCGTGTCCACCGGCCGGTGGCCGACCGACGCGTCGGGCTTGCGCGGGGTGAGCAGGCGGACGAGGAACTCGAAGTCACCGGCCGTGCCGGTGCGGAACGCCCAGCGGTGGTAGTACGGCAGCCGGTTCTCGGCCGGGCGGCCCGGGTAGTGCGGGCCCCACGCGGCGTACAGCGCGCCGGGCGAGACCACCGGGTCGAGGCCGAGCCCGGCGAGCCTGCCGGTCTCGAACGCCGGCACCAGGAACGCCTCGTACGCGGTGTCCGGCCCGAGGTGGCGCGGGCATACGAGCCGGGAGCAGGCGCGGTCCGGGTCGGCACCCAGCACGTCCTGCAGCGTCGCGAGGGCGTCGTCGGTGCGGTCGGTGGCGATCGGGCCGGTGAGCGAGCCGTCCACGTGGACGTGGACCCACGCGCCGAGCTGCTCCGGCGGCGGCAGCGTGCCGGCCGGGTCCTCGACGTCGACGGCCGGGAGCGGGTCGGTGCCCGGCGCGTCGGTGAACTCGGTGCCGGTCGCCAGGACCACCAGCGCGAGCCACGGCGCGAGCCGCGGCGTCGCCGGCCCGGACGGCGCGGGGCTGTAGCGCCACGGGAAGTCCTCCTCGGAGAACTCTATGTGGGCCAGGAAGTTCGGCTCCACGCCCGCCACCCCGGGCCGCGGCTCGAGCCGGGAGATCGCCCGCGGGTCCACCCCGATGACGTCGCCCGGGCCGTACAGCTGGACGTTCTTCGAGACGGGCTTGGACGACGTGTCGCCGGACACGAGCAGCTCCACCGGAACGCTCGCCCGCTGGGCGGTGCCGGGGTCGGTGTCGACACGGGCGGTGATGCCGGCGCGCAGCCACGGCAGGAACGTGTAGGCGTTGGCGGTCATGGAGCTACCCCGGACACCTCGGCGGTGGCGATCAGCTCCGTGACGCCCGGGTCGGCGGCGGCGAGACCGGAGCGGGCGACGCCGCCCGCGACCAGGATCCGGCCGTCCGCCAGCGCCACCGCGCCGAACGACCAGCGCCCGTCCCGGAGCCCGGGGGCCGTGGCCCACTCGTTGCGGACCGCGTCGTAGACGAGCGCGCTGCGGAAGCCGGACTCGTCGCGGTCGCTCGCCGCGCCGCCGACCACCAGGAGCTGGTCGTCCGGCAGCGCCACGGCCCGGTGGAACGCCCGGCCCGACGGCATGGGTGCCTTCTCCGCCCACGTGCCGGTGGCCGGGTCGAACCGCTCGACGGTCCGCTGGCTGAACGGGTCGAACGGCGTGGTCCCCGGCGAGCCGGGCGCCGTGCCGCCGGTGACCAGGACCGCGCCGCCGGACAGCAGGGTCGCCCGGTGGTGCCGCCGGCCGTGCAGGAGGCTGCCGGTCGTCGTCCACCTGTCGTGGCCGGGGTCGTACAGCTCGCAGAACGCGAGCGCGGGGTCGTCGACGGCCCCGACCGGGGCGACGCCGCCGACGACCAGGACGAACCCGCTCGCGAGCAGCACTGCCGTGTGGGCGGTGCGCGCGTCGGTCATGTCCTGGGCGGCGTGCCACACGGGGTGGTCGGGGTCGGGGTCGAACCGCTCCGCGGACCGCACCGCGGTGGTGCCTCCGCCAGGGCGGGCGGTGCTGCCGCCGGTGACGAGGACGGTCTCGTCCGGCAGCAGCGTGGCGGTGTGGCCCCAGCGCGGCGTCTCGAGCGACGCGGTCGGGGTCCACCGGCCCGTCTTCGGGTCGAACAGCTCGGCCGACGGGAGGCCGGTCGAGCCGTCGAGCCCGCCGACGGCGAGGACCTTGCCGTTCGCCAGGCGGGTGAGCGTGTGCAGCCGCCGCGGCGTGCCGAGGCCGCCGGCCGCCGGGTGCCACTGGGTGTGCCCGGCGTCGAAGACAGCGGTGTCGGGGACCGGGGAACCGCCCGCGTCCGCGCCGCCGGCCACGAGGACGTCGCCGGTGTCGAGGAGAACGGGCCCGTCGTGCTGGCCGTACCAGGCGGCCGGGGTCGGGAGGGTACCGGCGGGCGTCCACGTCCCGACGGATGTCACGGTTGGCGCGGCCATGGCTGGGTTTCCTTTGCTGGTCAAGGGATGAGCACCTCGCCGGTGCCGGCACCCGCGGCGAGGAGCACGCGGTCGTCGGGCAGTTCGGTCATCGCGTGGGAGCTCCGGCCGGTGATCAGGCCGCCGAGCGCGGACCACGTGCCCGCGACGGGGTCGAAGGCGAGCACCGACCGGTAGCCCGCGGTGCGTTCCGGCGCGCCGGTGCCGCCGGTCACGAGCACCGCGCCTGAGCGCAGCACGAGCGCGCGGTGCCCGCTGCGCCCGCCGCCCGGCATGGGCTGCGCGGCCTGCCACACCCCGGTCTTGGGGTCGTACAGCTCGGCGGTCGCGAGGCTGTGCGGGTCCAGGGTGCGATCGGGGGCGAGGACCGGGTCGCCGCCGGTCACCAGCACGCGGTGGTCCGGCAGGACCACGGCCTGGTGGCCCGAGCGTGGCTGGTGGAGCGTGCCGGCCGGGGTCCACTCCCGCGTCTTCGGGTCGTAGACCTCGCAGTACGCGATCGGGGCCGCCCCGCCGTCGCCGGTGGGGAGCGCGCCGCCGACGACCAGGACGCGGCCGTCGTCGAGCAGCACGGCCTGGTGGTCCGTGCGGGCGTCGGTCATCGGCCCGGTCGCGGTCCACGTCCCGCCCTTCGGGTCGTACACCTCGGCGGAGGTCAGTGCGCCGCGGCCGCCGGCCACCAGCACCCGGCCGTCCGCCAGCCGGGTCGCCGAGTGCCCGTGGCGGACGGCGGTCATCGACGGCGTCGGGATCCAGCGGCGGCCGGCCGGGTCGAACAGCTCCGCGGACGCCGCGTCCGCACCGCCCGCGACCAGCACCCGGCCGTCGAGCAGCGCCGTGGTGGTGTGGCGCTGCCGGGGTGTCCCCAGCGCGGGGCCGGCCGCCCACGAGTCCCCGGTCGGGTCGAACACCGCGGCCGCGGCGACCGGCTCGCCCGATTCGCCGGTGCCCCCGGCGATCAGCACGGCGTCGCTGGGCAGCGCCACCAAGTCCACTGTGGACACTGTGGTCGGCAGAGTGCCGGCGGGCGACCACGTGCCGGGCACACCCGGCGTGAGGGCCGCCTCGGCCACCGGGATCACGTGCAGCCGGCCGGCGAGCGCCGGATCGTCGGTGACGAAGCCGGCCAGCGCGTCCTCCGCCGTCGCGCGGCTGCGGAACGTCGCCGCGACGCTCGGGCGGCCCGGCTTGCTGCGCGGGAACGCCTGCCGGTTGCTCTTGACGTAGGCCACGACGAAACGCTGCTCGTCGATCCGGACCGTGTCCTGCGCCGCGAACGGCTGCTTGCGCCGCGCCTGCCGCGCGGATAGCGGCGCCCGGCTCGTGCTGGCGCCCTTGCGCAGCTCCTCGAACACCGGCGCGGTGACGCTGTGGAAGCGCTTCACCGGCGGGGTGGTGGCCGCGAGCGCGGTCGCGGTGGCGGGCGCGTCGTCGCCGATGACGTGCAGTTCGTAGCGGGCCGCGCGGCGCACCACGCGCGCCGTGGCCAGCGCACCGCCGGCGGCGGTGAGCTCCAAGCCGGCGTCCTGGGTCTCGTAGGAGGGCCGGGACAGCTTCGCGGCGTCGGACATGTCCTGGTACTGCGCCATCGCGAACCGGTCACCGGTGATCGAGAGCCGCTCGAGCCCGGTGCCGTCCACCGGCTCGACGCTGAACCGCTTCCCGTCACTGGCCCGCTGCCCGCCGACCCGGTCGACCCGGACGTTCAGCGGCAGCGCCCGCTGGGTGATCACCAGCGTGCCGAGCGGGTGCAGCACCAGGTCGTCCGTGCCGGGCAGCACCCGGAGGCTGACCAGGGACCGCGTCCCGCCCGAGGGCAGCCGGGTCTCCCACCCCTCGGGCTTGGCCAGCTCGCCGGCGAGCAGGTCCAGCACCACGACCGGCGGCAGGAAGAAGTCCAGTACCTCGCCCCACGTGAGGTCGAAGTCCGCGGACACGGAGAAGAACAGGAACCCGATCGATCCGCGCCCGTGCGCCCGCCACGGCGCCGGCCCTTCGAGGGTGAAGTCGAGGCCGAGGGTGAATACGCCGATGCCGAACACCTTCAGCGAAACGTCGCCGCCGGTGTGCGCGGTGAACCGGAACGGCGAGCGCTGGATCAGGCCGTCCACCCCGAGGTGGCCCTCGACGCGGAACGCGCTGAACCCGAGCCGGACCTCGACGTCGCCGCCCAGCTGGACGGTATTGGGGGTGATCGCGAAGTAGCCGGTCAGCCGGACGAGCTGGCCACTGCGGTTCAGCAGCGGCACGGCCAGCCGGTCGGGCACCGGGAAGGGCAGCGGCGGCGGCCGGAACGACGGGTGGAAGCCGCCGACCGTGACGATCAGGTCGCGGGCACCGCCCCACGCGGCGAGCACGCCCATGCCGCCCTCGACGGTCATCCCCATGATCCGCGACTGGAAGAGCTTGGCGAAGAACCACGCCCGCGACTTGGAGAGCTCCAGCGCGCCGATGAACTGCGCCTGTAGTAGCAGAAGCGGCTTGTCCGCGGTCGGCAGCGCGGCCCGCACCACGCCGAGCACCGCGATGTCGCCGGGGATCTCGGCGATCACCCCGAGCGAGACGCTGATCAGCGTCGGCGTGCCCCAGCCGATCTTCACCATCGGCCCGACGAGGAACGTGCCGTCCTCCTCGGGGAAGAACCGGTTCAGGTCGGAGAGGATCCGGGGTGCGTTCGCGACGACGTCCTTCGGGAACGCCACCGACTCGATGGCCCCGCTCGCCACGCCCTGGACGAGGGCCTGCAGGTCCATCCCGCGGTTCAGCCCGATCAGGCCGCCGACGGCCAGCAGCGTGAACCCGGCGCCGAGCTGGATCCCGGTGGGGAACTCCGCGGTGAGCACGACGAGCAGCGAGAAGCCGGGGGAGCCGTCGGGCCGCCGGGTGGTGATCAGCCCGATGCCCTTGATCGCGAGGAAGTCGGCCAGCTCCAGCTCCACCGCGCCCGCGTACTCGCCGCGTTCGGCGTCGAAGGAGAGGAACCCGCCGCCGGACACGCCGCTCGCGCCGATGGTCAGGCCGACCCCGGTCGGTGGCACGAAAGCGAGGTCGATGTCGGCGGCGCCGAGGTTGCCGCCGTCGGCCGGGAAGGTGAGCTTGCCGCCGAACCCGACACCGTCGACCGTTGCGTGCACCGGGCCGAGATCGACGGACACGGCCGCCGACGCCTGGGCGGACAGGTGGTCGTCGACGGCGCGCAGCGAGAGGTCGACGGACGGGACGCGGAGCACGCCGCCGACCGTGAACCCCGGCAGGGACACGTCGAGCCCGGCGGTCCCGCTGAAGTGCAGGCCCTTCGTGTTGGACCAGCTGACGCCGAGGTCGAAGCTCGTCCGCAGCCCGTCGGCGGGCAGGATCGACGCGAGGAAGCCGTCGGCGTCGCCGGCCGCGATCACCAGCGATGAGGTGCCCAGGTCCACGGCCAGCCCGTACTCGGGGTTCCGGGCGTCGAGGGCGAGGGTGGCCGAGACGGTGATCGCCCCGAGTTCGAGGCGCGTCGCGTCGACCGCGCCGACGACCTGCCCGGCCGGCTCGGCGAGGGTGACCGCGTTGTGCAGGGGGCCGGACGTCCCGAACAGCGTGACGCCGTCGGGCCCGATGGCGAAGCCGTCGGCCGCCGCCCGGAGGTCGACGTCCGCGTCCCAGAACGGCGAGACCCGGCCGAAGGGGACGACGACCAGCTGCGGGCCGCCGAGGTCCCGCGGGGACAGGGCGAGCGTGACACCGTACCGGTCCGGGGTCTCGAAGTCGGGCTGGAGGTACACCGAGAGCAGGCCTCCGGCGACGTGCGCGGCGGCCTCGGGCGGAAGCGGCCCGCCCAGCGACTGGGCGCCGTACTCGGCGTGCAGCCCGAGGTTCTGGAGGAGCGCGGCGACCCGGGGGAAGAGCTTGTCCGCCGTGGCGCGTGCGTCGTCGGCGGTCGTGAGCCCGCCCGGCCCGAGGTACTCCTCGCGCAGCAGCGTCAACGGATGGGTGAAGAGGCCGGTCACGCGGTCGAGCGAGAGCCGGCCGGGCAGCCGGATGATCGTCAGCAGGGCCAGGACGTCGTGGACGACCGGATGCTGGGTGCGCAGGCCGTCGAGCACGAGGCCCTCGACGAGGTTGCGGCCGAGGACGCCGGCGTCCTCGCCCCCGGGCAGGGGCTGGACCGGGACCTGGCGCGCGCCGGCCCACAGGCCGTCGAGGCGGTTCAGCACCCGGACGACGTCCTCGAGCGAATGCGGTGGGTCTTCGAGGAGGTCGTCGAGCGCGCGGTAGGCGGTCGCGAGCTGGAGGACGCGGACGTCGTTCGCCGGGTCCGTGCCGTCCTGCAGGCTCCAGCCGGTGGTGTCGGAGAGCAGCTGCGCGGTGACCCCGCCCTCGACGGTGCCCTCGAAGGGCACGAGCAGCAGGCGGACCTCACGGAGGAGGAACTGCAGGAAGGTGTCGTCTGGTGTGGTCATGGCCGGTCACCTCGTCGAGGTGAATCCGTCGCCGACCGGGATCTGGTCGCCGGCGAGAATGGCGTCGACCTCGGCGTGGGTGACCGTCTGCCCGTCGGTCCACAGGTATCCGTCGGTGATCTCTTTGAACCACATGTCGAACTCGAGGTTGCTCGGCTTCGGCTCCTTCGCCTTGGAATAGAGCTCGAACTGCTGCCGGAGCAAGGGCTCCCAGCGCCGGAAGCCGAACCGGAGGTCCAGCTCCGTCAGCGCCGCGTTGACCTCGGTGCCGTCGAGTTGTTCGACGATGGCGCGCATGGCGTCTTCCTGAGCCGTCTTGGTGACCAGGAACCGGTCGATCTCGGCCTGTTTCCCGGCGATGGTCAGGGTTTTCTTCTCCCGGGCCGAGGTCACGGCCTCGGCTTCCTTCGGCGGGATACTGCCTTGGTACTCCATGTGCCAGGGGATGCCGCGGACGAGGACCTCGTTGCAGGCCTTGCTCGGGGCCCGGATCGACCCGAAGGTGAACCCCGCCGCGCCACCCACCGTGACCTCGATCGACAGCCTTTCGGAAAGCTGGAGCGCCAGTGCCTTGTGAAAACCGAGCCCCGAGCGGCAGGACAGGAGGGCGATGACGATCTTCTTGCCTCGACGGCGTTTCTCGAGGTTGCCGTCCGCCGTCAGGGCGTCGACGATCCTGGTCATCGCCTCGTCCCCGTCGTGACCCATGGCGTAGAGCCCTTTGGGGTTGCCGTGGCCGGCGATGAAGATGACGTCCGAGTCCCTGAGGCCGGAGAAGTCCAAGGGGGACACCGGTGTGGTGTGCTGCAGGATGTTGACGTGGATGCCGAACGCCCTGCTGCTCTTGCGCATGTTGTGCAGGACCTTCATCAGGGCGTAGTCCCGGACGACCGGGATGAACACGCGGTTGGGGTCCTTCTTCTTCCACTCGTCGATGATCTCCTGGCTGGCGGAGGCCACCACGAGGTAGCGCGACGCCTTCGACACGTCAAACATCGGCCGGCCTCCCCTGCTCGGGAAGGCAAGGTGGCGCTGGGGTGGGATCAGTCGTCATCGCTCGGTACTCCAACCGCTCGGCGTCTGTCCGACGCTCGCAGGCGCCGTCGACAAGCGGTCGACAAGCCGTCGACACCCCGGTACGCGGGGTGCCTACGACCGAGTTCGAGCAGGGCATGTCGTAGTCGTCGGTGTCACCGGCGGTGCCGCCGACGAAGATCGTGGCGTGCTTGCCCGAACTCGAGGTGCCCCCTGGCCTCCCGCTACTTCCCCTTGCGCGGCGCGTGGCCGGTCGCGGGGTTGGCAGGTGGCAGGTCGGCGGCGACGGCAAGGAGGTCGCCGGCGCTGTCGGCCAGCAGGGTGGCGAAGCCGGCCTCGTCACCCGACACCCAGCGTCTGGTGGCCGCCCCCAGGATCGCCATCCCGAGGGCAGTGGCCAGCCGGGCCGTCTGCTCGTCGTGGCCCCTGCGACGCAGGGCCGCCGCGGTCACTTCGGACAGCATCGCTTCCTTGATCAGGCTGCGTTCCCGCAACGGCGGGTTGGCCACGATGACCGTGCGCAGCTCGATCAGCAGTTCACGCGGACGCAGCACCTCCGGTACGGCGGTGAACGCGGCCATCAGCGTCGCGAGCGCACCGGTTCCCGCGGGCACCTCGGCGATGCCCGCTTCCAAGCAGGCCTGCAGCTCGTCGCCGGCGAAGAGGACCTCGCGCTTGTCGGTGAACCAGCGGTAGAACGATCGCTCGGTCAAGCCGGCGTGCTTGGCGATCTGGGCCACCGTCGTGCGGTCGTAGCCCTGGTCACGGAACAACTCCAACGCGGCGCGCTCGAGCCGCTCACGGGTGTTGCCCTCCCAACGAGCCATGGCCTCGAGCATAGCGACAGCAGATGCTGTCGTCACCGTGCTACCGTCGTAGTGACGACAGCATCTGCTGTCATCGTTGGCCGAGCCAGGAGATCACCATGCGTACTCTGCGTTTCCACTACACCGGTGAGCCCCTCGACGTCCTGCGACTTGAGGAGGCCGAGCCGCCCCGGCCGGCCCCGGGGCAGATCCGGGTCGCCGTGGAGGTCTGCACCATCAACCCCGCCGACCTGGCCCTGTGCCGGGGCCTCTACCCCGGCGACCTGCCCCGCGGAGTCGGGCTCGAAGTGGCCGGCATTGTCGATGCCGTCGGCGACGACGTCACAGGCGTCCGGCTCGGGGACGCGGTGTTCGGTCCCGCGCCGTTCACCGGACCGACCGCGGGCGCCGCCGACCACGCGCTGCTCGACATCTGGTTCCCGCGGCCACCCGCCCTCCACCCGGCGGCCGCCGCCGCACTGCCCATGGCTGTGGACACCGCGCAACTCGGCCTGGACCTGCTCCGCATCACCCCCGGCACAACCCTGCTCGTCAGCGGCGGCGGCACCACCACCGGCTTCGCCGCCGTGCAACTCGCTCGCCGGATCGGGGCCCGGGTGCTCACCACCGCCGGCCCCACCCACACGAAAGCCCTGCGCGCCAGCGGAGCCGAGGTCACCCCCTACGGCGAGGGCATGGCCGAACGGATCCGCGACCTGGCGGGCGGGCCCGTCGACGTCGTCCTCGACGTCTCACCGCCCGCCGACGGCACCATCCCGCAACTCCTCCACACGGTCACCGACCCCCAGCACGTCCTGACCATCAGCAACCTCGCCCAGGCACGGAAATCCGGCGCCCGCGACGCGTTCACCCAAGGACCGCTCGGTCACCGCTACGACATCGTCGAAATGTGCGCCGCGCTCGCAGCCCAGGGCCGCTTCGGCGTCCCCATCGCCCGCACCATCCCCCTCTCCGACTGGCGCGAAGCCATCGAACAGAGCCAGTCACAACACCCCGGCGGCAAGATCATCCTTCAGATCGCCGAGCCGCGATGAGACGAATCCCTCTCGTTCATGCCGCCGGATGCTCAGCGAGGTGCGCTCGACGCGCTCCGCCACAGCGCACGGAAAACGGAGGTGGAACCGAGGTGAAGCGGCGAGCGTTCCCGGACGAATCCAGCCGCCCGCGCCCTGGTCGCTGAACGCGGCGGCGGCGACACCAACGAGGCCGACGTCGCCCGCGCTCGAGGCTGCTCACACACGTCGGCGCCGGACCCGCCCGGATCCGGCGCGCGGTCGCCCGTACCCGCTCAGCGCCATCGGATCTGCGGGGGCCGAGCTGATCTCGATCAGACCCGTCGAGCCGGCCCTGGAACCCGAGCCGGAACGGCGCCCGCTGGCCGAGGTCATCCCATTCGGCGTGTTCGACCCGACCGCCGAGAGCCGCACTGGTGCCCGAACCCACTGTCGCTCCCCGCAGCGGCACTCGCGGCATGGTCAGCGACATCACCCGCACCGGGAGACGCCTGACTCTGCTCAACCGCGACCAGACCTCGGCGCGGCGCGGCCCGATCGTGTCCGGTGAACCCGGAACGGGTAAAACCCCGCGATCACCCAGCTCGGCAAACACCACGAGATCACCGCCCGACGACGCCGCGGGCGAAGTCCTCGGCTGATCGGGCGGCGACGGCCAAGCCGGTCACATGCTTTACCGTCAATCCAGGCAGAACTCGTTGCCTTCGGGATCGGTCATCACGATGAACCCGGCGCTGAGCGGCGGTTCGGGCTCGAAGCGGCGTACCCGGGTGGCGCCGAGGGCGATCAGCCGGTTGCACTCCGCTTCGAGCGCCGCCATCCGCTCGGCGCCCCGCAGGCCGGGTGCGGCCCGGACGTCGAGGTGGATTCGGTTTTTCGTGGTCTTGTCTTCCGGGACCTGCTGGAAGAACAGGCGGGGTCCCTGACCGTCGGGGTCTTCGACCGCGGAGCTGCTGTTGCGCTGGTTTGCCGGCACGCCGGCCCGCTCGAGGAACTCGTCCCACGCGGCGAACGGGTCGGCGCCCTCGGGCAGTTCGACGCCGGGTGGCGCCGGGTGGACGTAGCCCAGCACCTCGCGCCAGAACGCCGAAAGCGCTCGCGGGTCGTGGGCGTCGAACGTGACCTGGACGTGTCGGCTCATCGGGGTTCTCCGTTGGTAGTAGGGCTGACGTCGCCTACCTTGCCGCCGGACGCGGACAGTTGCGGTCCTCGATTCCGTGACCGCCGAAGCCGTCAAGGACCCGGTCATGGCCGCCACGCTCGGGGGCATGGACGTCCAGCAGGCCATCGTCGGCGGGGGTGGGGCGCTGCCGGCCGACAGCAACGGCTACCCCTGGGACGGCCGGTACATCGTCGCCTCCGGCAACCTGCCGGCCGACTTCCGCGCCAATGTCGCGGCCGAGGCGCAGGGCCGGTGCAGACCGCCCGGCGCCAAGGGCGGCTGGACCACCGACGCAGGCATCGAACACCTCATGGAACCCGAACCACTCGGCGGCCCGGGCACCGCGCCGAAGCCCGATCCCGCGCTCTACGGCACCTACGCGCCGCTCCAGAACGCCAAGGGCACCGCGAAGGGCAAGGCCAAGGCGGCCAAGAAGAAGCTCACCTGATCGGCAGTCTCGGACCGGCGGTGGGCGGAGGCGAGGCCGCCCGCCGCCGGCCGGAGGTGCCTGGGGCCGCCCGGGCCCTCGACCACCAGCGAAAGCTAGGGTTTACCGGCTTCCGAAGCGGGAAACCGCGCTTTCGTCAACCGGCGCGGAGGTGTCATGACAGGAGTTCGCTCACGACGAAGTGCGGCAAGAAGTGCCGCTCGCCGGCCCGCACTCGGGCGCCCGCCTGCTCGGAGTCTTCACCGTTTCCGTACTGCACAACCTGATCCACCTGGTGGTCGGGGTGGTCGGCGTATTCGCGGTCCGGTCGAACGGCACCTCCCGGGCATATTTGATGATCGGCGGATGATCGCCGCCGGCATCGCCACGACGGCCTTCGACCGGAGCCGGGGGAGATACCCGGAACCGGAGGTCCGGGGCAGTGAGGCGGTGTAGACCCGTCCGAAGCGGTAGACGAAACCAGATGTCCAATTTGACGATGGAACCTGATGCCGCCCGCGAAATCGTGGATCGCGTCGCCCAGGCCACGTCCGATGTCCTTGCAGGGCGCGCCCTTGTTCTCGAAGAGCAAGGGGAAGTTCGCCGTGCGATGAGTGCCGTATAGCTACTCGACCGGCAATCGGCTCGTGTCGAGCGGCCGCTCACTTGACGGGACGCCGTTCGTTTGGTGGGAAGGTATGCGGGTACAGGGCAAGGAGATAGTGGCCCGGAAAGTTCGAGTTCACTCGCCGCAGCCACCCCGGCCTCACTTTCCCGCCGTGGTGCGGCACTCACCCCGTTCTGATGAGGAGTTCCCATGGAGGACCACGACGAAGACGTCATCGCGTTGCTGCAGCGGCAGCACCGGGAGATCCGGGCGATGTTCGCCGAGCTTGAAACCGCGGCAAACGACCGGCGGAAAGAGGTTTTCCGGGATCTGGTACGCCTGCTGGCCGTGCATGAAACCGCCGAAGAAGAGGTCGTGCACCCCGAGATCCGCGATCTCGAACCGGCGGCGGAGACCGTCGTCGAGGCTCGGCTGGGCGAGGAGCACCGGGCCAAGGAGCTGCTGACCACGTTGCAGAAGATGGGTCCTGACGCCGACGGGTTCGACACGCTGCTGGTCCAGCTGCGCGAGGACGTGCTCGCGCACGCGGATCACGAAGAGCGCGAAGAGTTCCCGTTCCTGCGTGCGCACCATACGCCGGAGCGGTTACTGGCCATGGCGGCGACGGTGCGACTGGCCGAGGCGGTGGCGCCGACGCGGCCGCACCCGGGCGTGGAGAGCGCCAAGGCCAATCTGCTGCTGGGCCCGCCGGCGGCGATCATGGACCGGGCGCGTGACGTCATCCGCACCGCGCTCGGGAAATGAGCGCGGCGCCCGTGAACGGAGAGCCCGACGTGCCCGAGCGAATCGCCGCCGAACGCGACGTCATTTCCCGTGGTACCCCGTTACGCATCGCGGTGCTGGCGATCGGTGTCGTCTACCTCGTGCTGGGAGTCGTGGGATTCTTCGTCCCCGGCAACGCCGGTTCGACGACCGCCGGTCCCTTCGGAGTGCACGCCACGCAATACACGCTGCTGATCTTCAGTGTGGGACCGGTTTTGAACATGCTCCACACGCTCGTCGGCGTGGCGGGCGTGGTCGCGGCGCGCAGTGCCTCCTGGACGCGGATCTACGCGCTCGCGGCGGCGGTCGCGTTCGCCGGCCTCAACGCCTACAGCCTCCTCGTGATCACCGTCGGCACCGGCGACCGGTTGAACCTGAACTGGGCCGACGTCCTCCTGCACTTGATCACGATGGTGGTCTTCGCGATGGTCGCGTGGTCGGCGTTCCGGATTCGGCGGCGCCGGAACGCCTGAGACGGCGGACGTCGCCAGCTCGAGCTCTTCCCGAGAGCGGACGGCGAGCACCGGGACGGCCGCGTTCGCGGGTTGATCACCGAATCCCGCTCGCGGAGACGGCTGAGGCCTCCGGTGATGCCGAGCACCCCGGGGCCCCCGGCGATCGCCTCTGCGGTTTTCGGCTGGTCCCAGCCGATGTCGCCGGTGAAGACGAGCGCGTCGACCTGGTCGAGGCTTGCCGTGACCGCGGCCGGTTCCCGGCGGGTGCGGTGCTCGAAGACCGCCAGCGCGAACCGTGCCGTGACGTCGCCGTCGCGGGCGACATCACGGCTATCGTCCGACGACCGAGCAGCCGCCGGACAGGTGCGCCACCAGCAGGTTCAGCTCACTGACCGGACGACGCAAGAGCTCGGCCGCCCGCTTGGTCGCCCAGCTGAACGACAGCCCGTGGAAGCCGTACCGCCGCAGGTCCCAGCGGGCCCGCCAGCGCGCGGGCAGGGGATAGGCCGAGCGCACTTTGCCGTTGACCACGGCGGGTTCGACGACGTCCGGGCCGCCGTGCACCAGCCGATGCGCGACGACGTCGATGTCGCTTCGGTCGAGGCTCGATTCTCGTCCGCGCAGGTCGAGGCGGCACTCGATCTGCCGCACCTGGTGGACATGGCGTGGCACGACTGCTTCGGCCCGCGCGAACCAGCGAGGCTGATCCGAATCTCCCGAGCGGCCGTTCCGGACTTCCGAGACGTCCGACCGGCCGCAGACGACGAGCGTGCAAAGAGTCGGTGAGAAAGCTTTCCGCCGCGCTACCGGCTCACGATGATGCCGTGGGTCCGGTCAGGCAGTGCTGCACCAGGGGACCGAACCGGTCCACCAGTTCGTCGACGGTCGAGGACGCGATCGGTTCGATCCGCATGATGTACCGCGCCACCGTGAGACCGAGGATCTGGACGTTGACCATGGCTGCCCGCAGTGCGGCGTCCGGTGTGCCGAGCAGCGCCGCCAGCCGGTCGGTGATCTCGCGGTCGATGAACTCGCGCAGCAGCGCTTGGGACTGGGCGTCGGTCGGTGCCGATCTGGTCAGCATCACGAGCGGGGTGCGGCCCGACTTGTCGAGGTTCTCCACCAGCGTCCGGACGATGCGCTCGCCGATGGTGTCGAGGCCGCCGGCGAAGATCGATTCGATGGCCGGCGGGACGGTGCCGGACATCTCGACAGCGGCGCCGAACAAGCCCTGCTTGGTGCCGAAGAAGTAGAACACCATCGCCGGGTCGACTCCGGCCGCGGTGGCGATCGCGCGCACCGTCGTGGCGCGGTAACCGTGCTCACCGAACAGTTCGCGCGCGGTCTCGAGGATCCGCTGCTTGCTCTCCGCGCCGGATCGCCAGCGTCCGGGGCGGCTGTGGGTGTCGTCTTCCATCATGACCACCTAAGCCTAGCACCCTTTCTTCATCAGTCGGTGGAGTTTTGCCCGAACTCGTCGTAGCGTGTTCTTCATCGGGTGGTGAAGAAAGGGTGCTGACATGAGAGTGATCGTGATCGGAGCCGGTCTCGGTGGGCTGACGCTGGCCCACGGGCTCCGCCGGGCGGGCATCGACGTCGCGGTGTACGAGCGGGATGGCGCGCGGGGACGTCGGCAGGGCGTGAGCCTGCACGTCGACGACCGGGGCGCGGCGGCGCTGCGGGCGTGCCTGCCCCCGGCGCACGCCGCGATGGCGGAAGCCACCATGGGAGGGCTGCGCGAGCGGACCCTGACACTGTCCGATGTGGAGGGAGAGCTGACCGTCGTGGACACCCGCCCGTCCGACGGTGTGGCCGGCCGGCCGCGGCCTGGCCGGCAGGTCCACCGGCCGTTGCTCCGGGCGGTGCTGCTGACGGGACTGGACGACGTGGTCCGGTTCGGCGCGGAGTTCACGCGGTTCGAGCAGCGCGCCGATGGCACGGTCCGGGCCTTTTTTGCGGACGGCAGCACGGACACCGGGGACGTCCTGGTCGGCGCGGACGGGATCGGTTCGGCGGTTCGCCGCCGATACTTGCCGGACGTGCGGGTGGCCGACACGGGACGGCGCATGATCATGGGCGCGACGCCGCTGCGAGCGGTGGCCGGCACCGGGTTGCCGGAGCTGGTCGGCGACAGCCCGGCCGCCGCGCGGGAGGGCGGCACGATGATGGCGCTGGGCGTGCTGCGGTTCACCCGGCGGCCGGTGACCGCGCGGCAGGAGTTGTTGCCCGCATTGAGCTCCCGCGCGGTCGTCGACGCCGAGGATTACGTGATGTGGGCCTTGCCCAGCACACGGGAGCGGCTCGGCTCACCGGTCTCGGTGTGGCACCAGGCCCAGGACCTGGCCGCGGACTTGCATCCGACGTTGCGGCTGATCGTCGCCGAGGCCTGGCCGGACGTCACGGCCGCACTCCGGATCGGAACGATCCCGCCGATGCCCGCCTGGCCCGCCAGTCCGGTGACGGTCCTCGGCGACGCCATCCACCTGGCCCCGGGTTTCGGTGGCAACCTCGCGATGCGGGACGCGCACCGCCTCGGCGAGGCGCTGTCCGCGGCGGATGGTGGCCGGCTCGACCTGCCCGGCGCGATCGGCGCGTACGAGGACACCATGCGCCGCACCAGCTTCACGCCCGTCGCGGCGAAGGCGAGCGCATGAGCCTCGACGTGCTGACCCGGAAGTCCCTGTCGTTGTTCGACGCGGTGGGCGGGTGGCGCACGGTCGCCGAGGGTGTCGCGTCCCGGGTGGTGTTCCTGGTCGCCTACCTGCTGACCGGCCGGGTGTGGACCGCCGCGCTGATCGCCGTCGGCGGGGTGGCGGCGCTCGCGGTCGTGCGCGTGTGGACCGACCGGCGCTACTGGTCGGCGGCGATCGGGCTGGCCATCGTCGGCGGCTCGGCCTTGCTGGCCGGGGCCACCGGGCAGGCGATCAACTTCTACCTTCCGGCCGTGGTCATCCAGGCCGTTCAGGGGGCGGTCTTCCTGCTGTCCGTGCTGGTGCGGTGGCCGATGGTCGGGGTGGTCATGGGGGTGGCGCGCCGCGAACGGTTCGGCTGGCGACGCGATCCGGCGGCACGGCGGCGCTACCAGTTGTGCACGGCGGTGTTCGTGGTGAAGTGCGCGATCGCGACGGCGGTGCAGTTGCCGCTGTACGTGGCCGGGCAGACCACCGCACTCGGCATCGCCGCCACGCTGCTGGGAGGCGCGCCCTCGGCGGGCGCCTGCCTCTACCTGTGCTGGCGGATCCTCCGCGAAGACCCGCAGGTCGCCTAGAGTGCGGTGGCTACCCGCTACGACCGGACCGAGCCGGGCCGGTTGGACAAGGTGACCTTCCGGACCCCGGGCGAAGCCAGGTAACAGATGGCCGAGCTCGGCCGGCAGTGAAACGGTCGATCGCTGGCGTACGGTGCTGGGCGGGACGCCGCAGCGGGCACCGAACGCCGAGCTGAAGTGTGCGGGGTCGGTGGGGCCCCACCGGTGGGCGATGGCTGCGATCGTGGGCGGCAGAAGAGTGCGTTCGGCTGGAGCTACGGTCGGGCGGTGGCAGGATTGACCTCACGGGCTCGCTCATCCGCCATGTGCGCTCATCGGCGATAGGGACGGTCGGCGCGGCCGCGAGCAGAGTCGGCGATGGTTTCGCACGGTCTTCGGGTGGTCGCCGCGCATTCGGACATGGGGCGACCTCCTTGTGCGCGAGCCACTGCAGGAGCGTGGTCTTCCCGGCGCCGGCTCCACCGACGAGCAGGACGTGCCGGTCGGCGGTCCGCGCCGACCTGGAACAGCTCGAACGTCGCGTAGGAGCCGGCCAGGTAGGACTGGTAGTGCCGTTCGAACGCGTCCGCGGCGGAGCGGGCCCGGCGGTCGGGCTGTTCGCCCAGGCTCGACACTTGACGCCGGATCTGTGTGATCTCACCGGCCATCGGCGCCTGGACCGCGTGTGTCACCTCGTCCACGGCCCGGGCTGCTGCCGGGCCGGGTCGCCCAGGGCGCGGAGCTTGCGCTGCTCGCCGAGACGGTCTCAGTGTATCGATCACCCGGGCAAACGGGTTACCCCTTGCGGTGTTTCGCCGGTGGGGCCGCGAGGGTGGCTCGGACGGCGCGTTCGACCAGGATGGGCACGAAGGCGTGGATGCGGGCGCTGCCGAAGCGGGATCGTTCGTGCTCGACGAGGTCGTGCACCGTCGTGGCCTCGACACCGGTGTAGTCGTTCACGAGGCGGTCCTCGAGCTGTTCGAAGTGGGCGTTCAGCTGTTCGGACGCCATGGTGTCCAGGGTGGGTGTGCTCATGGTGCCTCCCCGCGTGTCGGTCCTGGCGAGTCTGGTGTACCCCATCAGACAACCGGCAGATGAACGAACGGTGAACACGACAATGCGGCTCTACTCGATGCCGCGGCGCGACCTTCGCTACGGACGCCGCAGCCGGCGGACGACACCACGGGCGAGCAGCCGAGCGAAGATCACCACCAGCAGCACGAGTGCGGCCCAGCCGCCGTCTCCGCGGTCGTAGGCGGCCGGGGCCAGTCCTTCGAACCGCCGTTGGCCAGGTCCTCGTCGTCCGGGGTCGCGCTTGCGTGGCCGCGCCGGCGAAGGACGACGGTCCGATGGTTTGCCGGTCAGGCGGGCGTTGGAGTTCATCTCTTGCGAGACATTGACATCTCATTACGAGTCGTCCACTGCTCGATAACCGTGTACGGTGACAGCTATCTGTTAGTCAACTAACGGATAGTCCGATGGGCGGGGAGCCCGGAGGCGTGGACGTGAAGGGAGGAGGGGGCCGGCCCGCGAGGGCGTAGCGCCCCCGACTGGCGATGAAAGCGATCTGGTTGACCGAATTCGGGGACCCATCGGTGCTGGTCGCCGGGGATGCCCCTGATCCGGTTCCCGGCGAGGACCAGGTGCTGGTGGACGTGGAAGCGGCGAGCGTGCTGTTCGCGGAGACGCAGGCGCGGGCCGGGCGCTCGATGGCCCCGTTCCCACTGCCGACTCCGCCGTTCGTGCCCGGCAACAGCGTCGGCGGAGTGGTCACCGCGATCGGTCCGCACGTCGATCCGAGCCTGCTGGGACAGCGAGTGGTCGGCTCGAGCGGCTACGCGGAGAAGGCGGTGCTCGGTGCCACCGGTGTGATCCCGATTCCGGCGGAGGTGTCCACCACCGACGCGGTGGCGTTGATCGACGACGGCCGCACGGCGATGGGTTTCTTCCGGCTGGTCGAACCGAAGCCGCAGGAGTGGGTGCTCGTCGAGGCCGCGGCCGGTGGGCTCGGGAGCCTGCTGGTGCAGCTCGCCGTGAACGCCGGTGCACGCGTGATCGGTGCCGTCGGCAGCGATACCAAGCTGGACACGGTACGTGCGACCGGTGCGGAGGCGGTGAACGACCGGCAGCCCGGCTGGCTCGAGCGGGTCCGCGGCCTGACGAGCGGTGCGGCCGTCGACGTGGTGTTCGACGGTGTGGGCGGGGAGATCGGCGCGGCGGCGACGTCGCTGGTCGAGTCCGGTGGGCGGTTCGTGGTGCACGGCGCGGCCAGCGGCGCCTACACCGACACCGCGGACCTCGAAGCCCGGGGTGTCGCCGTGCTCGGGATCCCGCAGATGGTGGCCAAGCTCGGCCCGATCATGGGTGAGCTGGGGATCGCCGCGCTCGCGGAGGCCGCGGCGGGCCGGCTGCGCCCGGTGGTCGGGCAGACGTTTCCGCTCGAGCGGGCCGAGGACGCCCACGCCGCCATCGAGGCCAGGGCCACGATCGGCAAGACGCTTCTGCTGGTGTGAGCGAACTACGAGACACAAGGGGCGGACTGAAGATGACAGAGGCACTGGAACTGCCGCTGGAGATGC
The DNA here is from genome assembly GCF_055633615.1 of Amycolatopsis sp. NPDC114505. NCBI lineage: Bacteria > Bacillati > Actinomycetota > Actinomycetes > Pseudonocardiales > Pseudonocardiaceae > Amycolatopsis > Amycolatopsis sp. NPDC114505. The sequence goes on from NZ_JBVKDV010000002.1 coordinate 829,328, forward strand.
GGCGCAACGGGGTGAACCCGGTCGAGGAGCTGGGCCGGGTACGGGAAGGTCAAGGCGTGCTGCGGCAGATGACGCCGTTCGGCGAGTACGCCTACCTGATCCTGCGGTACGAGGACGTCCGGGAGGTGTTCTCGGACGCCGGCCGGTTCAGCAGCGCCTTCGACGGGCCTCCCGACACCGAACACCTGGCGGCGGAGGAACGGGCCAAGCTGCAGGCCGGGCAGTTGATCGGGTTCGACCCGCCGGAGCACACGCGGTTGCGGCGGATGCTGACCCCGGAGTTCACGGTCCGGCGGATGCGCCGGCTGGAGCCGCGGATCACCGAAATCGTCGAGTCCGCTTTGGACGATCTCGAGAAGGCGGGGAAGCCGGCCGATCTGGTGGCGCACTTCGCGTTGCCGGTGCCCTCGCTGGTGATCTGCGAGCTGCTGGGCGTGCCGTATGCGGACCGGGCCGAGTTCCAGGACCGTTCCGCGCGCATGTTGGACCTCGCGGCCCCGGCTGCGGACCGCAACGCGGCGAGGCAGGAGGACCGCGCCTACATGAGCACCCTGGTCGCCCGGGCGCAGGCGGACCCGGGTGAAGACATGCTCGGGATGCTGGTGCGCGACCACGGCCACGACCTGTCCACCGACGAGCTGATCGGCATCGCGAGCCTGCTTCTGCTCGCCGGGCACGAGACGACGTCGAACATGCTCGGCCTGGGCACCCTGGCCCTGTTGAACCATCCGGATCAGCTCGCGATGGTCCGCGACGACCCGGCGCACGTCGAACCGGCCGTCGAAGAGCTGTTGCGCTGGCTGTCCATCGTGCCGTCGCTGATCCGCGCCGCCAAGGCCGACGTCGAGATCGCCGGGCACACCATCCCGGCAGGCTCGCTCGTGGCACCCTCGCCGCTGGCCGCCAACCGTGACCGCGCCTTGCTCGACAATCCCGAGGTCCTCGACGTCACCCGTGGGGGTGCCGGTCATGTCGCCTTCGGCCACGGGGTGCACCACTGCCTGGGGGCACCCCTGGCGCGGACGGAAATGCGCATCGCGTTCCCGGCACTGTTCAAGAGGTTCCCCGGGCTTGCGCTGGCGGATCCGGACGCCGAGCCCGATTTCCGGATCTTCCACCCCGTCTACGGAGTGAGCTCGCTGCACGTGACCTGGTAGTGCGGGGGACGGGGCATGGCTAGCGGGATTTGCGGGCGCCGTCGAGGAAGATGCTCACGGCGGCCTCGGTGGCTTCCTCCGGTGTCGTGGCCTGATCGACGGTGAGCCGGAAGACGCGCTCCACGATCGCGGAGAACAACTCGAACAGGGTGTCTTCGCCCAAATCGCTGCGAAGGACCTGGTCCCGGACGCCGCGGGCGAGGACCTCGCGGACGGGCTTGGTCGTGCGCTCGACGTCGGCAGGGTCGCGGTATCCGTCGGCCTGCCTGATCACGGCTGCATACCTACTGCCGTTGCGCAGGAACACGGCGACGACGCGGGCGAGCGCGCGATCCGCGGGAAGCTCGTCGAGATTCGCGGCCTCGAACGCCGTCGCGAGTTCGGCGATCCCGGCTTCGGCGAGACTCCGCAGCAACGAATCCCGGGTGGGGAAGTGGCGGTACAGCGTCGCGCGTCCCACACCGGCCTCGTCCGCGATCTCCGCGATCCCCGCGTCCGGCCGCCGGCGCAGGGCCCGGGCGGCGGCGTCGAGGATCGCCGACCGCGTGCGCTGCATCCCGGCATCCGATTTCACCATTCGACCATACTAACGCCTCGCAACGAGACATCAGCGTCTCATAATAAGGTACATTGATCTCATGGCTACGCCGGAATGACGCCGGACGAGGTCACCGTCTCCACCAAGTGGACACCGCTCGGCCGAACCTCGAGCGCACCATCGGCGACCGGATCGCCAACCTGGCCCCCTTCCCCGTCGGCCTGCACCAGATCCACGCCGGCTACGGCAGCCTCTTCTCGATCCGTGCCCAGATGCGGCCATGGCGAGGTTGGTCGAGGCGGGCAAGATCCGCTCCCGTCTCGGCTTGCGCGCCTCTCCCGGACAGTCGGGCGGAGGTCGTCATGGGAATCCTTCGTGGTCCGGTCAGCGAGTGACTCTCGGCCGCTCCATCACGGATGCCTCGACCTCGTCATGAACACCCGTTCTCCGCTGTCCGGGCCGCCACACCGCTCGGGGCCGTCGCCGGCCTCGTCGGGCGTCCTCCCCGTCCGCAGGGTCAGAGCCGGTGGGCGGCGGGCGGGGAGAAATCGTGGGGTGAGGGCGGCGGGAGGGTGGTCGGTGCGGGGCGAAGTCCGTCGGTGAGCAGGGTGAGGTAGCGGCGGCGGTCCGCGCCGTCGGGGTCGGCCGGGTGTGTGGTGGCCATCGCCATGATGATCACGGCGGTCACGTCGCGGACCTTCAGCTCGGGGCGGACTACGCCGGCGTCGATGGCGCGGCGGAGCACGGGCTCGACGGAGTTCAGGAAGCGTTGCGCGCTTTCGGAGGCGAACGCCGTGAACTCGAAGGCGAGGGAGTTGACCACCTGCCGCCGGGCGATCACCTCGATGACGGCTTCGAGCACGCCGGCGAGATCTCGGAAGGGATCATCGGTGTGGACCGCTGTCGTGGGTTCGATTTCGGTGGCGAGGACGTGGTCGAAGGCGGCCTGGACGAGGTGGTCGCGGGTGCGGAAACGCCGGTAGAGCGTCATCGCGCTCACATCCGCGCGCGCGGCGATCTCCTCGAGGGTCACCTCGGGCCCGATCTCCTCGAACGCTTCGACCGCGGCGCCGACGATCCGTTCGTAGTTGCGGGCGGCGTCAGCTCGCACTGTGACCTCTCACCAGGTGGCTCGATCGGGCAGGAGGCTTGTCTTCTTGCTTGACTGGTTGTGCCCCTTGTTCCCAGGTTTTCACAGCTGTGGAGGCTCAGCCACGTCGGGCGGTCATCGGCCGATCGAGCCGACCACATCCGCGGTTGCCTTGTGCAGGCGCTCGGCGTTCGCAGGATCGAAGGCAGGACCGTCGACCGGCAGGGGCTTGCCCTGGTCGAACACCGTCAGGGCCGCCTCCGGACGGTCGTCGATCAGCTTGATCATCGGGGCGATCGCCTTGGCGACAGGAGCGGCGAACAGCCGGGTCAGTCCCTTGTAGAGGGTGCGCATGGGCTGGGTCATCGATTCGCCCATCCCGGTGGCGACGAAGCCCGGGCCGTAGACCACGTAGCGGGTGCGGGCGTCCGGGTGGACCTGGGTGAAGGACCTGCCCAGGAGGTCGTTGCGGCGCGCCGTCTGCGTCGCGGCGCGCATGCTGCTGTAGCCCGTGTGCATTTGCAGGTCGTCCCAGCGCATCTTCCCGGGGGCGCCCGGGGCGGCGATGTTCAGCGCCAGCGGCGCCTCCGCCCTCTCCAGCCGGTCGAACAGGTCATGGCCGAGCAGGTAGCGGCTGAGGTAGCCGAGGGCGAAGGTGGACTCCAGCCCGTCCGTGGTCTCCACGCGTTCGCTCCGGAACCGCTGGGCGGCGAGGACCAGAACGTCGATCACCTCGGGCATCCGGTCGACGACCTCGCGCACGCCCGCCGTCGTGCTGAGATCGGCCCGGACGAAGGAAGCGCGCTCGGCCGCGCCGAGGTCGGCCGCTGCCGCGAGGAACCGGGCGCCCTTGGCGTCGCTGCTGCCCACTGCGATCACCCGGTCACCTCGCCCCAGGTAGTGCAGGCCCAGCCCGCGACCCATGCCGTCGGTGCCTCCGGTGATGACGAATGTGCGCATGGTTCTCCTCGAGGACCGTTGCTCGACCTGGCCTCCAGGTCGCGCATCGCGCCGCATCTTCAGCGGCAACTCCGAGGCTACCAGATAAGTGAAAGACGACTAACACTTAGATCTGTCGAACAGTACCTGGTTCCAGCGCTTGCGTGATCGCGGATCGGACGACCTCGATGGACGGCGTCCGGGCGCTGCCACGGCGGACCGCGAGGGAGACTGTCCATTCACTCTGTCAGGCCCGCCGCCTCATGGGCGGCTTCGTCGACTGCCTTGCCCGCTTTGGCGGCCAGGTCGGCCAGGTCGGGCAGGTCCGGGTTCAGCTCCCTGGCCCTGGCGGCGAGCCGCTCCACCAGCGCCGTCGAGTTCTGTGCCAGCCGCACCGCGTCGGCCATCCGGTCGTCCGCGGCCAGCTGCTCGATGTGCCAGGCCAGCCCGGCGAGCGTCTCGTCGTCGGCGTCCGGGGACAGGTAGCCGGACAGTCCCGGCGGGTACCGGGTGTCGGCGCGCAGTTCGGACAGCGCGGTCACCACCGAGGGCTCGGCGCTGAACGTGTCCAGCAGGTCGATCAGCGCGAACAGCCTGGCCACGATCTTCGGTCGGCCGGGGAAGCGGTCCAGCCACCGCACCAGCTCGGCGTCGCCGCCGAGGTACTGCACGATCCGGGTCATCTGCGCGGCGAGCGCGGTGGGCAGCTCGGCGTGGAACATGGCGATGAGGGCCACCTGGTCGGCCAGCTCGGCCTGGGCGTCCTCGTCCAACTCGTCGGCGACGAACCTCTTGACCAGCTTCGTGTTGAGAACGAAACCCGGTTTCGGCAGCTGCTCGTGGTCGGTCATGGGCCTTCCAGGTTCGGGACGGTGTCCGTTATGGACGATGTGTGGACGGCTCCCGGATTTTCCTCCTCGACGCGGTGAATTCCAGCCGGCAGCGGCCGCCGGGGGCCTGGCCGGGGACGAGGAGCGGTTCCGGCCCCGCCGGGCGTCCCCGCGGGTCCCGTCCGCTCCTTCTGGTCTCACCGGCCTGTCTCGACAATGCATCGGATCGCACCGGCGCCGTATCGACCTGGCAGGTCGAAACCAGCACGGCGAACGGGCCTGCCAGACGCATCGGGCGGCGCCGCGGACCAGGTCGGACTGTCGTCCTCCGCAAGCACGAACAGCAGCTGTGTTGCCACGTCGTCGTGGTGGCGCAGGCCGTCCACAGTGGTACTGACCTGGCACACCGGTCGGCCTGGCAGGGTGAATCGGCCCGGCAAAATCCGTCCCCGGCGTCTGAGACGCCACCCGCCCGCGGCTGCCATGCTCGGCCCGTGACATCGGCACGGCAGCGGTCTTCGCCACGCTGCGCGACACGATCAGCGGTGACGTTCGAGTAACGGGAGGAGATCTACCATGACTCTGCCCGTCAGGCGTTCTGTCGGCCAGACGGATCGATGGAACCCCTTGCGCGAATTCGAAGATTTCTATCACCAGGTGGACCGGCTCGCGCAGTCGGCGCTGGGCACCGCACGGGACGGCGGGCCGTGGCTGCCGGCCGGAGACTTCTCGGAGACCGACGACGCCTACCTGGTCGAGATCGAACTGCCCGGCGTCCGGCGGGAAGACGTCGACGTCGAGCTGTACGGCAATGAGTTGGTCATCACCGGTGAGCTGAAAGAGCGGGAGCGCAAGGGTTTGCTCCGCCGCCGCACCCGCAGGGTCGGTGAGTTCGAGTACCGCGTGACGCTGCCCGGCGACATCCGCGCCGACGGCATCGAGGCATCACTCGACAGCGGCGTGCTCACCGTACGCGTCCCGAAGGTGGACGCCGCCAAGCCCAACAAGATCAAGGTCACCGGTGGCTGACCGATGACCCGAATCCTGGTGGTGCTCTCCGGCAGCGACCACTGGACGCTCAAGGACGGTACCCGGCACCCTACCGGTTACTGGGCCGAGGAGTTCGTCGTGCCGCACAACGGGTTCCGCACCCAGGGTGTCGAGGTGGTCGTCGCCACCCCGGGCGGGGTGGCGCCGACGGTGGACCAGCGGAGCCTGGACCCGGAGATGGCGGGCGGCGAGAGGAAAGCCACCGCGTTCCGCGACTACCTCGACGCGATCGCCACCGAACTGGCCCAGCCCATGGTGCTGCAGCACGCGATCGGGCACGTCGCCGACTACGACGCCATCTACCTCCCCGGCGGGCACGGGCCGATGGAGGATCTGGCCGGCTTCCAGCCGCTCGGCGAGCTCCTCGTCCAGTTCTTCGACACGGGCCGCGTCGTCACGGCGGTCTGCCACGGTCCGGCGGCACTGCTCCCGGCCAACCGGCGCAACGGCGACTGGCTGTTCGAGGGCAGGCGAATGACGGGGTACACCAACGAGGAGGAGCGCCTGGTCGGCCTCGCCGACCGCGCGCCGTGGCTGCTGGAGGACCGGCTGCGGGAGCGGGGCGCGGACTTCAAGACGGGCGCGCCGTGGGAGCGGCACGTCGTGGTGGACGCCAACCTGCTCACCGGCCAGAACCCGGCGTCGTCCCAGGCGGCCACCGACTGGACGCTGCGTGAATTGCGCGTACACAACGCACTGTGACAGCAATGTCGACTGAAATCGCGCCGAGCCCGGCGCCGGCTACTACGCACACTGCGGTTACTCGCTGTCGAGACAGCGAGGTGGTCCAGCGCTACTTGGCCACGACCTCCGCGACCTTGCTCAGCGGCTCGGACAACGCGTCGACCGCGGCGGCGAACTCCTTGACCTGGTCCTTCGACAGGTCGGTGTAGAGCTTGAACGTGTCCCCGGTGCGCTGGGCGTCGAGGAGCTTCTGGACGTCGGCGAACCGGTTGTCGATCGCGGTCACCAGTGCGCGGTCGCGTTGGGCCAGTACCGGGCGCAGGGACTGGATGGCCGCCTTCGAACCGTCCACATTGGCCTGGAAGTCGGTGAGGTCGGTGTGGGAAAAGGCTTCCTCCTCACCGGTGATCTTTCCGGTCGCGACCTCGTCGAGCAGGCTCTTGGCGCCGTTGGCCAGGTCGAGCGCGCTCAGCTGCAGGGCCGCCGCCTTCTGGCCGAGTGTCGTGACGTCGGTCACGAGCTGGTCGGCGATCGCCCCCGAGTCCTGCTGCAGGCCGGTCACCCACAGGTCCTTCTCCAGCCGGTGGAACCCGGTGAACTTCCGGCCGGCTTCGAGGTCGGCTTCGCGGACGTCGATGGCCGGGTCGAGGTCGCCGAACTTGGCCGCGACCGGCTCGATCCGCTCGTAGTAGATACGCGTCCGGGCGTACTGGGCCTTGGCGCCGGCGACGTCGCCGGCCTTCACGGTTGCGGCGAACTTCTTCGTCTCGTCGGCGAACGCGGTGGTCTGACTGGCGACGTAGCGGGCGTAGCCGCGGGCGGCGTCGGCCAGTTCGGCGTTCGCGTCGGTGCCCTTGGCCGCGCCGCCGGTCACGGTGAACGTCCCGCGGATGCCGGTGCCGGCCATGCCCGGCTTGCACGCGGTCTGGTACGTGCCGCCGCCGGCGACTTCGACGATCAGCCGCCGGTTCAGGCCGGGTGCGATGTTCTCGACCTCGCCCATGATCCGATCGCCCTCGCCGTAGAGGTAGAACTCGGTGACCTTGCTGCCTTGGTTCGCGATCTGGAACGTGATGTTCCCGGCCGGTGCGGTGGTCGCCGACACCTGGCACGCGGTGTCCGTGGCGGTCACCGTGATCGGGCCGCCGGGAGCGGCGGCCGGTGGCTGAGCGTCGCACGCCGCGACGAGAGCGAGCGCGGTCAGCGTGATTCCGGTCCGCTTGATCACTGATTCACTCCGGTGGTGGACTCGGCCCGCGCGGGACGCAGGAACAGCGGCAGCACGATCGCGACGTAGGCCACCCAGGCGATTCCCTGCAGCAGGGTCGTCTGCTGCGAGTAGTTGAAGATGCCCTTGAGCACCGTGCCGTACCACGAGGTTTCGGGCAGCACGCCGGACGCGTCGAAGGCCAAAGTGGACAGTCCGGGCAGGAAGCCGCCCTCCTGCAGGTCGTGCAGGCCGTAGCCGAGCACGCCGGCGGCGACGAACACCAGTAGCACCCCGGTGATCTTGAAGAACTTGCCCAGGTCGAAGCGCAACGCGCCGCGGTAGAGCAGCCAGGTCAGCGCGACCGCGATCAGGATGCCGATGGCGAAGCCGAGTAGTGGCAGGGCGGTTTGGCCCTGGGCGGTCTGCACCGACGCGTAGAAGAAGACCGACGTCTCCAGCCCTTCGCGGCCGACCGAAAGGAACGACACCAGGCCGATGGCCAGCGGGCCGAGCTTCAGCGCGGTCTCCATCTTGCCGCGCAGCTCCGCGGAGATGTGCCGGGCGGCGGTGCGCATCCAGAAGATCATCGCGGTGACGAACGCCACGGCCACAATGGACAGTGTCCCGCCGACCAGTTCCTGGTGCGCGAAGGTCAGGTGCGCGGTGGTGTAGGTGAGGATCGCGCCCACGGCGACCGAGAGCAGCACGGCTGCGGCCACGCCGGGCCACACCCAGCGCAGCGCCGATCGCCGGTCGGTCTTGACGAGGAAGGCCACGAGGATGCTCACGACAAGCGCGGCCTCGAGCCCCTCCCGCAGGCCGATCAGCAGGCTGGAGAACAACAACGCGCGACTCCCTGGCGGTCCGGTGACGAGGTGAACCTCGTCAGCATTAGGTAAGGCTCACCTCCAAATCCAGGCGAGAGGGGAGAGTTAGTGAAACTTTAGGAACAGACAAAACGGGCGCTGGTTGCGACGTGCCTGGTCGCGGCGTCGAAGGAGTCCGGCCGGGCAAGCATCTTCCAGCGCCAGGCAAGCGTGCGGTAAATGCCGCTGCGACAGCCGGATCGGGTGGCGCACCCTGGGAGCATGAGGAGATCGAGTGGGGTGTCGCGGCGCATGCGGCTGCTCAAGCCGGTCTTCCTCGGATCCGCTCGGGCGTCCGACCGGCTCGAAGCACTGCTTGTCCTCGCGCTGGGCGTGCTCGTCGTCGCCTCCGTCGCGGTCATCTGCGCGCACGTCGTCGCCGACTACGAACGGCTGACGGCCGAGGCGGCGGCGGATGCCCGGTCGCGGCACCTGGTGGTCGCGACCCTGCGGCCGGACATTCCGGTGCCGGCCGGCGCGGAGTCCGCAGGCGGGGAAACGGCCACGATCACCGCCACCTGGACCGCGCCGGACGGTCGGATCCGGCAGGGCCTCGTCCGGGTGGGCGCGGGGCCGGCGCTGCCGCAACACGTCCAGGTGTGGGTCGACCAAGCGGGCGGTCAGGTGGCCCCACCACCCGGCGGCGCCGAAGTGTTCACGACGGCGATCCTCGGCGGAGTCGTCTGGGAATCCCTGGTGCTCGTCGTGGTCGGTGGTGTCTACCTGCTGCTCCGCCGCGGGTTGGACAAGCGCCGGGCCCGGTTGTGGGATCGCGAGTGGCTGCGCCGGCGAGGCGGCGCCACGACTCCGTGAGCGGGGCGGGTGGCAGTCAAAAACGACATCGGTGTAGAACTACTACGTAGTTGTCGAAGAGAGGTGACCGATGAACCCCCTGAGCGCCACGGCCTGGCTGTCCAGCCTCGGGACGGCGGGCGTCTTCCTCGTCCTGTTCGCGGAGACCGGTTTGCTGATCGGGTTCTTCCTGCCCGGCGACTCCCTGCTCTTCACCGCCGGCCTGTTCTGCACCACCAGTGCCACCGCCACCGTCCACCTTTCGCTGCCCGCCGTGCTGATCGCGTCGGCCGCCGGGGCGCTCTTGGGCGCCCAGACCGGGTTCTTCCTCGGTCGCCGGGGCGGCCGCGCCCTGCTCGCCAAGTCGCGGAACGAGCACCTGCACCGCGGGATGGCCCGGGCCGAAGAGCTCTTCAGCCGCTACGGCCACGCGAAAGCCATCGTTCTCGCGCGGTTCGTCCCGGTCGTGCGGACGGTGCTGAACCCGCTCGCGGGGATCCTCGAGGTGCCCGCGCGGACGTTCACGCTCTGGCAGGTCCTGGGCGGTCTCCTGTGGTCGGTCGGTGTCACGGTCGCGGGCTACCTGCTGGGTTCCAGCATTCCCGGAATCGACCAGTACCTCTTGCCGATCATCGCGCTCGTCGTCATCGTCTCGCTCATTCCGCTCGCGTTGGAACTGCTCCGCGGCCGCAAGCGTGACGAATCCCGCGATCGCGCTTAGCCGTTCGCTAGCAATTCGATGGACTGACCCGAACCACGGTCTCGTTACCGTGAAATATGGTCGATGCAGCCACTTCCGCCGGGCGGCCGTCTTCTCCGCCGCGGCCGGTCAAGCGCCGCCGAAAGCGTTTGCGGCGCGTGCTGTGCGTCTTTCTGGTGCTGATGGTCTACCCGGCCGTCACCTACGTCCAGGCGCTCACCGCGCCCGGGGCGGCGACGTTCACCGCGCGCACCGCGGACTGGGCCCGGCAGATGGGGGCCGGGCCGGTCGTCAACGCACTGGAGAACTGGTACTACACCCGGCATCCGCCGGGCAACAGCACACCCGACGCGAATGCCGTGCCGGTGGTGCCGCGCACCCGGACCGGGGACACGGCGAACGCTCCGGCCCCGCTGCCCACCCTGCCCGGTGCGCTGGCGGGGGAGGGGACGTGGCTCCCCGGCGCCCGGATGGCCGGCGGTCAGCCTGCCGACTTCACGACGTTCCTCCGGCCGGATCCCGACCACACCAGCGTGGTGGCGGCGGTGGTGGCGTTCGACCAGAAGTGGACCGACCTGCACCTGATCGCCGGGACCAAGGAGCCCGGCGGTCACTGGCCCGAGGGCGCCCAGGTCCCCGACGCCCTGCGTCCGTCGTTGCTGGCCACCTTCAACTCCGGCTTCAAGTTCCGCGACACCCCGGGCGGGTTCTACGCCGACGGTCAGACCGGGATCCCGCTCAAGAACGGGATGGCGTCGCTGGTCATCGACAAGTCCGGCGTCGCGAACGTCGCGTTGTGGGGCCGGGACGCCCAGCCGACCCCGGACATCGCGGCGGTGCGCCAGAACCTGGAGCTGGTCGTCGACGGCGGCCGGCCGGTGCCCGGGCTGTCCGGCAACCCGGCCGGGCAGTGGGGCAGCGCGAAGAACCAGTTCCAGTTCACCTGGCGGTCCGGGGCCGGCGTCGACGCGCAGGGCAGGCTGCTTTACGTCGCGGGCAACCAGCTGACCCTGACCGCGCTCGCGAACGCGCTGGCGACGGCCGGCGCGGTGCGCGGCATGGAGCTGGACATCCACGGCGGAATGGTCTCGGCGAGCCTGTTCCGGCCGGACCTCGCCGGCTCGGCCCCGACGACGCTGACGCCGGACATGCCCACCGCCGCGGACCGCTACCTGTCGGCCGACCAGCGGGACTTCTTCGCGGTCACGGCCCGGAGCGGTGCGCTGCGGGGGCCGTCGGCAGCAGCAAGGTGAACGTCGTGGGCGCCGGGCTCGCCAGCTGCAGGCGTCCCCCTTCGGCCTCGGCCAGGTCCCGGGCCAAGGCGAGGCCGATGCCCGAACCGCCCGCGCCGCTGTGGCCGCGCGTGAACACGTGCGGCGCGTCGGTGACGTCGTGGCCTTCGTCGGCGACGTCGATCGCGAAGGCGTCGCCGGTGTCCCGGGTCCGGATGGTCACCGTCCCCCGGCCGTGGATCACGGCGTTGTCGAGCAGGACCCCGAGGATCTGGCGGACGGCGGCCTCGGCGGCTTTCGGGCGTCCAGTCGCTTGACGGTCGATCCGGAGACGGCGGCCCTGGCCGGCGAGCAGGCCGCGCCAGCCGGCCACGACGTCGCGCAGCAGGCCGTCGGGCTGGATCACCCCGCGGTCGGCCGGGGGCCGGCTGGCCAGGCTCACCAGGTCGTCGATCGTCGTCTCCATCCGGTCCATGGTGGTGAGCGCGGCTTCCACCGCGGCCGGCAGATCCTGGCCGGGGGGATCGAGCGCGGACTCGAGCTGCAGGCGCAGGCCGGCCAACGGGGTGCGCAGCTGGTGTGAAGCGTCCGCGGCCAGCGCGCGCTGCCGGTCCAGGGCATCGCCGATCCGGACCGCCGCCCGGTCCAGCGCTTCGGCGAGCTGGTCGATCTCGCCGATGCCGCTCACCGGGGCCCGGACGGTGAAGTCGCCCCCGCCGAGCCGCGCGGCGGCGGTGGACAGCTGTTCGAGGGGACCGGCCACCCGGGCGGCGAGCCGCGCGGCCAGCAACCAGGTCAAGGCGATCGCCGCGATCGCCAGTCCGGCCATCGCCAGCCAGGAGACCGCGACCTTCTGGTACCACTCGGTGTGCGGGGTCGACGCGCGCACGATGCCCTGCAGGACGGAGTCGTGCAGGATCGGCACCGCGACGACGAGGTCCGAGCCGACGTCGCCGGTCGCGACGTCGCCGCCGCGGGCCTGCTGCACGATCGCGTCGCCGGTCGCCGGGCCGTTTCCGGTCAGCAGCACGCCGTCGGACGTGTAGAGCCCGGTCGTGTCCTCTTCCGATCCGGGGAACTGCGGCAGGCTGGTGTGCATGAGCACGTCGTCGGCGACCGACAGCGCGGCCGCGTCGGCGGCGCGTTCCAGTTCCGTGCGCTCGTCCTGGGCGAAGTAGCTGGCGACGCCGACCGCCAGCGGTGCCCCGAAAAGGGTGGTGGCCAGCAGGGCCGCCGCGACGGCGAGCAGAATGATGCGTCTGCGCATGGCGACAGTCTGCCCGCGGCGGGGCGATTGTCGTCAAAGCGCGGAGGAATAAGGTTAGCGCGAGGTTAGCGTTGTGCTCGATCGGGGTTAACCGTCCGGTTCTCATGGTTCTTTAACCGACATTCGCTAGCATTTCCCCATGGCGGCAGTTCTCCTGGTCGAAGACGATGAAACCATCGGAAGCCTGCTCGAATCCGCCCTCCGCATGCACGACTACGACGTGATGTGGTCCCGTACGGGTGGCGAGGCACTCCGCCGGATGCAGCTCGACGAGTACGACGTCATCCTCCTCGACCTCGGCCTGCCGGACCTGGACGGCATCGAGGTCTGCCGCCGCGCGCGGACCATCACCCCCACCGCCCTGATCATCATGACCACGGCACGGACGCAGGAGATGGACGTCGTCGTGGGGCTGGAAGTCGGCGCGGACGACTACCTGACGAAACCGCTCCGGCTGCGCGAACTGCTGGCCCGGTTGCACGCGCACCTCCGCCGCGGCACTTCGTCGAACGTGCTCCCCTTACGGGTGGGCGACATGGTCGTCCAGGTGGCCGCCCGCCGGGTCATGCTGGCCGGGGACGAGCTCGCGTTGCGGCCGAAGGAGTTCGATCTGTTGCAGCGCCTGGCGCAGGAGCCCGGCGCGGCCATCAGCCGGGACACGCTCATGGCCGACGTGTGGGACACCCACTGGCGAGGTTCGACGAAGACACTGGACGTCCACATCGTGACGCTGCGCCGGAAACTCGCGGAGGCTGCCGGGAACGCACCCACCATCACCACCGTGCGCGGGTACGGCTATCGGCTCGAGGTGCCTGCGTCGTGAGCCGTTCTTGCCCGGCGTTAACCCGGTCCTAGCCGGTGGCGAACGCGAAACCCGATAGCTTGGCGGCGGAAAGCAGACAACCATGATCGATCCGGGGCGGACGATGACCGATCCGAGCGGGATCCGCTGCTCGGACGCCGAGCGGGAGCGGACCCGGCAGCAGCTGGCCGAAGCCGCAGGCGAAGGCAGGCTCACGGTCGACGAAGTAGAAGAACGCCTGACTCGGGTCGCCGCGGCCCGCTACCGGGACGAGCTCGCCGAGGCCACCGCGGACCTGCCCCCACAGGCGGCTGCGGCGAGCTCGTCCGCAGGCTGGTCACCGGTCCTGGCGTCGGCCAGGAACCAGCTCGGGGCGGACCTCGCCGCGCTGTTCGGGCGTGGCGCGGAGGTCGCGAGCAGGCGGCGCCGGCTGGTCGTCCTGCTCGCGGTGCTGGCGGTGGCTCTGCTGTTCGCCGCGGCGGTCGTCGCCGCGTTCCACGGCTTCGGAGATGACGGCTTCGAGCACCACGGAGTCGACCGGGGCTGAGCACGACCACGAGGGATTCCAGCTCGATCTCGGCAGGCACCCGAGGTTCCCCCTCGACCCCTTCCGGGTGCCTGCCACCTCCCTGTGAAGGAACCTTTCTTGAGCGTGATCGACCTCGGCCAGTCCGTGCTCCTCGGCATCGTGGAGGGCCTCACCGAATTCCTGCCCGTCTCGTCCACCGGGCACCTGAAGATCACCGAGGGACTGCTCGGCATCCCCGTCGACGACCAGTCCGTCGTCGGCTTCACCGCGGTGATCCAGGTCGGCGCCATCGCGGCGGTGCTCGTCTACTTCTTCCGCGACATCGTGCGGATCGTCGGAGCCTGGGGCCGGGGCATCGTGAACGCCGAGGCCAGGCAGGAGTTCGACTACAAGTTCGCCTGGTGGGTCATCCTCGCGACGCTGCCGATCGTGGCCGCCGGCCTGCTGTTCCAGTCGCTGGTCAAGGGGCCGCTGGCTTCGCTGTGGGTGGTGGCGGCTTCGCTGATCGTCGGCAGCGCGATCATGTGGGCCGCCGACCGCTTCGGCACCGGCAAGCGCGCCGAGGCCGACAGCACGCTGACCGACGCGATGCTGGTGGGCTCGTCGCAGATCCTGGCGCTGCTGTTCCCGGGCTTCTCGCGTTCCGGCGCGACGATCTCGACCGGCTTGCTGCGCGGCCTGGACCGGGTCGCGGCGACGCGGCTGTCGTTCTTCCTGTCGATCCCGGCGCTGACCGGAGCCGGGCTGTACGAGCTGAAGGACGCCTTGGGTGGCGGCCTCGACGTGGTACCGCTGCTGGTCGGGACGGTCGTGTCGTTCGTCGTGGCGTACGGGGCGATCGCGTGGCTGCTGAAGTTCGTCGCGGGTCACACCTTCACGGCTTTCGTCGTGTACCGGATCATCGCCGGTGTCGCCCTGCTCGGCTTGCTGGGCACCGGTGTGCTGAACGCGTGACCGGCCGCGCGGTTCACTCCGGAAGCAGTTCGACGACCCGATGCGGCGCGTTCACGGCGTGCCATGCCGCGGTGGTCAACGCGCCCGGTTCGAACAGGTAGCCGTTCTCGCCGGGGTGGATCAGGTGGGGCAGGGCGAGCGCGTCGGCGGCGATGACCGGGGGCCCGCCGCCATGGCCTCCATGGTCGCGAGGCTCTGCAGCTCGGCCGTGCCGGGCATGCAGAAGACGTCGGCCTCGGCGTAGTGGTGCACGAGCTCGGTACCACTGTGCCCGAAGGGATCCGCTGCTCGGACGCGGAACGCGAGGAGGTCCGCGCCGCCCTCTGCGCGGCGGCCGGTGAGGGCAGGCTGACGATCGCCGAGGTCGAAGAACGTCTGGGGCGCCTTGAGCAGATCCGCTACCGGCACGAGCTGGCCTCGATGACCGCCGACCTGCCCGTGCCGGAGCAGGCTGCCGCCGACGGGTGGCGCCGGACCCTGGCCGCTGCCGGTGCCGCGTTCAGAGCCGACGTCGCGGTCCTGCCCGGCCGTCGCCGGCTGCTGGTCGTCCTGACTGTCCTCATCGGACTCCTGATCGCCGCGGCGATCGTCGTGGGTGCCGTGCACGGTTTCGAAGGCCACGAGATGGGCGCGGTCGAGCACGGCCACGGCTGACCGCGCCCCGGCGAGGTCAGCCGAGTGCGGTCAGCAGCGCCCCGAGGGCGTCCTTTTCCCCGGTCTGGTCCGGGCTGGTCGCTCGGAGCTCGCGCAGGACCTTGTCGATCTTTCCGTCGACCCGCGTCCACTCGGTCCGGTTTTTGGGCTTCAACCGGGCTTCTGCGTTGTCCCACTGGATTTCGAGGTCGTCGACGCGGCTGGTCGCGGCCGCTTGGTTTCCGCCGTCGAGCAGGTTCAAGGTGTCCTGCGTGATGCCGCGGAAGGTCGACACGTCCCCGAGCGGCGACGCGTGGGCCGGCGCCGGTCGCGCGGGCTCGCCGGGGGCGGGGGGCAGCGCGACCGGGATCGAGGTGTCGTCCTGCAGTGCCGCGGTGCGGAGGGTGTACCCCACGCCGCCGGCGACGAGGATCACGGCGAGGAACACCACTGTCTGCCACAGCCCGCCCCGCGCCGGCTCCTCGGCCCGCGCGACCGCTCCGCCGGAGGTGACGTCGGACTTCGTCACCGACAGGTACACGACGGTGGTGATGATCGCCGCGACGAAGATCAGGCTCGTCACGGTCGCACCCAGGCCCAGCCCGCCCTGGTCCGACGGCTGGGAGAGGTAGTCGCCCAGCGACGCGCCGAGCGGCCGGGTCAGGACGTAGATGAACCAGAAAGCGAGCACCGGGTGCAGCCCGGCCCGCCAGGCGGCGGCGGTCACGGCGATCAGCGCGGCGACGATGGCGCCGGTGACGAGGTAGCCCAGGCCGAGCACCTCGGCCATGAGGTCGCCGGTCGCGGTGCCGAGGGCGAAGGTGAACAGGATCGCCAGCCAGTAGAACGTCTCCCGGCGGCGGGTCACGATCGAGTGGATGGACAGCGTCTTCTCCGACGCGTACCAGACCACGAACGTGACGGCGAGGAGAACGCCGAACAGGATGGTGCTGGCTTCGAGCGGGAACCCGGCGTTGTCGGTGAGGTTGTCGGTGACCAGCGTGCCGAACACGCTCACGATCGCCACGGTCAGCCAGTAGAGCCCGGCGACGTAGCGGGTGGCGCGGAACTGGAACACCAGCGCGACGGCCAGGAGCACGCCGGTGATCACCGAAACCCCGGACAACCCCAGGCCGAGGTCGACGTTGAGGAAGTCCGCGGCGGTCTCGCCGACGGTCGTGCACAACACCTTGATGAGCCAGAAGTACAGGGTGACTTCCGGAACTTTGTTGAGCAGCGTGCGATTGGACCTGTGGACTCGAGTGGAAGTCATCGGCGGACCGTAACGAGAACCGTGTTCACGCTCCGCCAATGCGACGTGAGCGATTGGCAAAACCGAGGGACACGGCCGGGTGAATCACTTGGCGAGCTTGCCGGCCGCGACCAGCTGCACGGTGACCAGGATCGACACGGCTTCGGCGGCGAGCAGCCCGATCAGCACCAGCACCTGCGTCAGGCCCGCTTGGATGGGTCCGGCGCCGCCGAGCAGCACGCCCACGTAAGCGCCGGGGAGTGTCACCAGGCCGACCGTGCGGGTCTGGTCCAGCGCCGGGATCAGTGCGTGCCCGGCTGAGGGGCGGCAGATTTCCAGTGCGGCCGGCCGCGGCAGGAACCCGAGGGCGAGTGCGGCTTCGTATTCGCCGTGGCGGGATTTCAGCTCGTCGAGGGCGCGGCGGGCGGCCTGTGACGTCGCGGTCATCGCGCCGCCGATGACGATGCCGGCGATCGGCACGACGGCGATCGGCCGGAGCGGGACGACACCGGCGCCCAGTACCAGGCCGAGCACCGGGGCCACTCCGGCGGCGATGGCTGCCGCGGTCCACGGCAGGTTCGCCCAGGTTCCGACGCGGCGGGCGGACGTCACCGCGGCGATGGTGAACATCAGCAGCACGAACAGGCCGGTGAGCGGGGCCGACCGCAGGACGGCGGTGATCACCAGCGACACCAGGGCGAGCTGTGCGACGGCCCGGACCGCGGCGATCACGACAGCCCGGCCCTGACCGATCTCTCCCCATCGGACGACGGCGGCCCCGGCGGCGGTGAGCAGGGCCAGTACCGCGACGAGGGCGGGCCCGAAGGTGATCGCTCCGTTGTTCACGCTGCCGATTCTGCCCTACTTCCCAGTCAATTCCGGCTCACAATGTACTCAGTGGACAGTCACAGCTCGCGGAGTTCCTCCACGGCGGGGCGAGTGGACGCGCGGGCACCGGCCAGCGCCGCGACCACCAGCGCGACCGCGACCGCCGCGACCGTGACGGCCAGGTAGGTCCACGGCACCGCGATCGTGTCCGGCGGCGGGTCGAAGACCCCGGTCAGGACCTTCACGAGCATGCGCGAAAGTCCCCACGCGATGAGGCCGCCGCCGATCAGGCCGCCGGCGATCACGACGAGGCCTTCACCGAGCACCAGGCCGCGCAGCTGCCGTCGCCGGGCTCCGAGCACGGCCATGATCGCCAGGCTGCGCCGGCGTTCGGCCAAGCCGACCGCCAGCACGATGCCCCCGGCGCCGGCGGCGATCAGCACGGCGAACGTCAGCTCCAGGCGGGTGAGCCCGTGCAGGTTGACCGACGTCAGGCTGGAGCCGACGTGCGCGCGCGTCTCGGTGATGTCCGTGACGGTCGCGGCCGTGCCCAGCTGTGCTCGCAGCCTGCCGGCCACGTCGGGCTGGTCGCTGCCCCCGGTGTCGACGAGGAACGCGCCGACCGCGTCGGACCCGGTGGCCTGCGCGAGGTAGGCGGCGTTGGCGACGAAGAAGCTGTCCTTGGGGGCCGTCGGGAACTCCTTGACGATGCCGCTGTAGTGGAAGGGCACGGTCCGTAGCGCCTTGGTCCGGGAGTCCTGGACGCGGAGGTTGATCAAGTCGCCCGGGCTGAGCTGGAAGTCCTTGACGGTCTCGGCGCTGACGAGAATGGCGTCGGGCCGGTGGGCGAGCGTGGCCATCAGTTCGGCGGCGGTGCCGCCTTGGAAGTAGGCGTCCTGCAGGGCGGTGACCTGCCGGATGCTGTCCGGTCGGATGCCGTAGAGGTCTTGGAGGTCGGCGCCGACGTAGGCGAACCGGTGCTGGACCGGTTCGACGTGCCGGACGCCGGCGACGTTCTGCAGCTGGGTTCCCGCGGCGGGCGTTACTTCGGTGGCCGGCGGTTCGGTGACGGTGACGTCGGCGCCGTTGGTGAGCTGGGCGTCGGCTTCGGCTTGCTGCTCGTAGGTGCTGTTGAACACCGCCGTCGAGGCCGCGAACGACAACGCGAGAGCGAGCAGCACGATCGCGCGTGCCACCGGACGGCTTTGCCGGGCGAGCGCGGCAGCGCCGGGCTGAGCCAATCGGCCGGACAGCGGAAGCAGAATGCGGCGAAGGGGGACTCGGCCGTGCTTGAGCCCGAGCGTGGTGAGCCGCCACAGCAACGCCGCGGCCCCGAGCCACAGCAAGGCCGGGCCGAGGAACGCCCAGTAGGACACCGAGATCGCCGGCACGCCTTCCGGTGCCAGCACGAGGGAGTAGCCGTTGCCGCTCGACGCCCAGAACACGACGAGAGCCGCGACGAGGAGCAGGACGTCGAGCCCGGCCTTGGCCCACCACGGGGAGCGCCGCGTGCCGATCGCCTGCCGCGTCTGGGTCACCGTGCGCCCACGCAGTCCGGCGATGGCCGGCACCAGCACGGTGACGGTCGTGATCAGCAGCCCGGCGACGACCGCGATCCCGTACCACCACGCGGTCGCGGTCGTGCTCCGGTCTTCCGGCGCGGGGCCGAACGCGAGGCGTCCGGCGACTGCGGCGATGACCAGCCCGGCCCCACCGCCCAGCGCCGCGACGAACGCGGCTTCGGTGACCGCGATCCCGGCCACGGCTCTCGAGGTGTGCCCGCGGGTCCGCAGCAGCGCTTGTTCGGCCTGTCGCCGGTCGCCGCCGGCTTTGACGAGCGCGCTGGTGAGGAGGGCGGCGAGAACGACCCCGGGGAGACCGAGGAAGAGGAACAGCATCTGCGCGTAGGCGGCGTCCCCGCGGGCGGCGTCGAGGGCGGCACCGACGTTGTTGCCGACCAGGGCAGCCCCGGAGACCTGGGCCTCGAAGTTGTGCGCGGCGGCGATCTCGGTTTCGTAGGCGGTCGCGGGATCCTGCGAGGCGGGCGCGTCGCGGGCGACGTGGAACTGGGTGACCACGTTCCCCGTGATCACGTCGGCGAAGACGGACTCGGGGAGCAGGAGCACGTTGTCCGGCGGGGCGGAGGGTTGCGTTTGCGGTGGGGTGCCGACTTTCTGGAAGAGCGTGTCGGCCTGCGGCAGGTCGACGACCCCGGCGATGGTGACCGGCTTGGCGGAGCCGCCGACGTCCACCCGGTCGCCCGGGTGGACGTGGAGGTTCGACGCCGTCTGCTGCGCGATGAGGACCCCGTCCGGGGAGCCGCTGAGCTGCCGGATCTGCTCCGGGAACGCCGCCGCGTAGCCGGGCGGCAGGCCGAGGACGACCCCGGGTCCGGTGGTCTGGGTGGTGCCGCCGGTGGTGGCGAGCAGACCGCTGGTGCGCGTGACGTGGACGGTCCGGACCGCGCCCGTCCCGGGGAGGGCCTGCAGGGCGTTCTGCACGATGTTGGGATCGCCGCCGGGCTGGACCTCGACCTGCCAGGCCACGGCCACCGACCGCAGGGCGCGGGCGGTCATGGTGGCCTGCGACGCGGCGAGGAACGAACCGAGCGCGGCGATCAGCGCGACGGCGAGCGCGATCCCGCCGGCTGTCGCGAAGAGCCGTCCCGCCCGCCGTCGCAGCAACCCGCCCAGCCAAAGGAGGATCACGACGGCACCGCCGGGGTCGCGGTGGTGTGGAGCCGGCCTTCGTGCATGCTCCACCGGGTCTCCAGGCGCTCGATGACGGCGTTGTCGTGCGTGGTCACCACGAGCGCGGCGTCGAGGTGGCCGGTCGCGGCCAGCAGCGCGTCCACCAGCCGTTGCCCCGCGCCGTGGTCGAGCTGTCCGGTGGGCTCGTCGGCGAGCAGCAGGCGAGGTCGCTGGGCCAGGACCCGCGCGACCGCGACCCGCTGGGTCTGGCCGCCGGAGATCTCCTCGGGCAGCTTGGCGGCGAGGTCCTCGACGCCGACCACGGCCAGGGCCTCGGCCACGCGTTCGCTGCGCGCGGGCTCCTCGACCCCGGCGATGATCAGCGGCAGCTCGGCGTTTTCGCGCACGTCCAGGGCCGGGATCAGGCTCGGGCTCTGGAACACGACCCCGATGTCCCGGGCGCGCTTCCCGTCGTCGAGACCGGGCCAGCGGACGCTGCCGCGGGTCGGGACCTCCAGCCCGGCCAGCAGGTGCAGCAGGGTCGACTTGCCGGAGCCGGATGGCCCGGCGATGGCGATCCGGTCTCCACTGTGGACACCGCAGCTGGTCCCGTGGACGGCGACGACGGCGGACGGGCCGGTGCCGAACGTGCGAGCCACGTCGTCGCAGACGACCAGTGGTCCGGCGCTCATGCGGCCACCACCCCGTCCTCGATGGTTAGCACCCGGTCGGCGATCGCGACGACTTCGGTGCTGTGGGTCACGATCAGCAGTCCGGTGCCCTGGTCGGCGTGCGTGCGGAGCAAGTCGAGGATCTCCTGTTCGGTGTGGCCGTCGAGCTCACCGGTCGGCTCGTCGGCGAGCAGGACGGCCGGTTCGTTGGCCAGCGCGACGGCGAGGCCCGCCCGGGCGAGCTCTCCTCCGGACAACTGCGGGGGAGTCGCCTTGGCGCGGTGCGCGAGACCGACCTGGTCGAGCAGTTCGGTGATCGACGGGCGGAAGCTGCCGTACCGCAGGGCCCGGCGCGCCAGGTCGATGTTGCCGCGCACGTCGAGGTGCGGGAGGAGGTTGCGGGACTGCAGGAGCACCCCGATCCGGTGCGCGCGGATCCTCGCGCGGACCGCTTCCGGCCGGTGGCTGATCCGTTCGCCGACGATCTCGACGCTGCCGCCCGCCGGCTCGTCCAATCCGGCCAGGCAAGCGAGCAGCGTCGACTTCCCCGAGCCCGACGGGCCGACGACCGCGACGATCTCGCCGCGGGCGACGGTCAGCGACACGCCGCGCAGGGCGAGGGTCTCGTCGTCGCCGGTGCGGAAGAAGCGGTAGAGGTCGCGTGCCCGCAGCGCGGGAGTCGACCAGTCGAGGGCGCCGGCGGACATCACGAGAAGCGCAGGGAGTCGGTGACGGTCCGCCAGGGATCGACGTTGTCGGCGTTGGTGGGCCCGGAGAGCGTCAGGTCGACCCGGAGCCCGGCCCGGAAGAAGCTGTAGCGCTCGAACGCGTCGCGCACGACCTTCCCGGTCACGGCGTTCGGCGCGGAGTCGCCCTGGTAGGTCAGCAGCACCACCGGGCCGGCGGTGCGGGCGACCGTCGACACCTGCCCCATCGCGAAGTTCGGCGTTTTCCCTTTCACCGACGGCACATCGGACGTGGTGACCGACGCCGCGGTCGGTGCCCCGCCGGTGCGCGACGACGTCACCTGGACCTGGTTGAGCTTGTCGGTGAAGGTCGTCGTCGAGCCCGCGGCCGAGGACGCCCAGCCCTCCGGGATCTTGACGGTGAAGCCACCGCCCGCCGGGGTGAAGGGCACGTAGGCCTGGTTGTCGGGGATGTCGCCGGCGGGGTTGGTTTCCGTCTCGGCGGGGCTGCTGCTCGCCGGCGCGCCGCCCGAGGGCTGGGCCGACGAGCTCGGGACCGGCGCCGAAGTGCCGCTGCTGCAGGCGGCGAGCACCGAGATCAAGACCGCCGCGGAGGCGATGCGGGCCGGGGTGGCTGTGGACATGGGTTCTCCCTGCGCTGCCATTTCCCGCACGCTAGAACCCGGCGCGGAAGGGAACTGCTCGCGCAAGGTTCGAGCAAGGCAAAGTCACGCGAGATACGACGACGTCGCGACCCGCTCGTCGAGCCGCTGGAAGACCAGCGCGGCGGACAGCCAGGCTGTGACGAACGCGAGGCTGCCGAGCACGTCGGTCGGCCAGTGCACGCCGAGGTAGACCCGCGTCCAGGCGATCAGCAGGGCATAGCCGGCCGCGAGCAGCCAGACCGGCCACCGCGGAGCGCGGTCGAACCGGCGCACGACGAGCCAGGCGATGAGCCCGGCGGCCAAGGCGGCGTCGGAGGTGTGGCCCGAGGGGAAGGACAAGCCGCCGGCGTAGACGGCCCAGTCCGCCGTGGGAGGGCGCGGCCGCGCGATCAGTTCGGAGATCGCGAACCGGCCCAGGACGGCGGACAACATCAGCAGCAGAACCAGCACGGCCCGGGTCAGCCGCGCCCGGACCGAGCCCCGCGTGAGCGCGGCGGCGACCAGGAACACCAAGGGAGCGGTGTACGCCGAGGATGCCGTCGAGGTGATCACGGCGGCCGCGGTGGTCCAGCCGGCCGTGCGGTGTGCCACGAACCAGGCGTGCGCGTCGAGGTCGAAGCCGGTGGCCCAGGGCAGGAAGTCACTCGCCGAAGCGAGAAGCGCGAGGAAAACCACGAGCGCGACGGCTGCCGCCCAGAAGGGTTTCCGGACACTCAGGCCGGCAGGGTGCGCCGGCGACGACTTCGAAGCCACGAGACTCGAAACTATGGCGGCGATGGCCAGCAGCGGGTTCCCGGTGCGCTAAAGCGCGTTAACCTGCGAGCACCGGAGGAGGAGCTGATCGCCATGCCGGCTGATCACGACCGGTCGCTGCGATGGGTGCGACGAGGCGCTGTGCTCGTGTGGGCGTTCAGCTGGTACACGATCTACCGCGAGATCTTCGTCTGGCACCACATGACCACGAGCCTGCGTTTCCGCCCACCCGACCCGCCGCCGGGGGTCACCGGCCGGCCGCGCCCGGGCCTGCCGCTGATCGCCGTGTGCACGACGTCGGTGCTCGCGCCTCTGGTAGTCCTGGTGGCGAGCGTCGTGCTGCGCAGCTGGAGGCGAAAGTGATCTCGCTGGGGACCTACGAGAGGGGAAGCTGTGCGGGTGTATCGCGGGTTCGTGCTCGGGTGCGTCGTCGCCGCGGCGGTGAGCGGGTGTGCCGCGCCCTCCGGTGTGACCGCTCCCGCGTCGTCGGTCCCGTCGGCCTCGCCGACCACCAGCCAGTCGACCGAGTCGACCGGGGTGAATCCCGATCCGGCCAAGTTCGTGCCGCAGGTCGTGGCACGCTCGCGCGAGGCGGGCGTCGACCCGCAGCTCGTGCTGGCCGTCCTCTACAACGAGGATTACAAGCCCCACGATCCGCAGCTCGAGCGCTCGTGGCAGCAGCTCAAGCCGGACGCGGCGTTCGGAGTGGCGAACATGCACCGCGCCACGTTCGACGACACCCGCCGCGGGCGGCCGTTCGCCGGCCGGAACTGGCAGGAGCTGCCCGACGACCCGGATCTGGCCATCGAGGCCGAGGCTTGGTATTTGCACGATCTGGCCGCCCAGCTGCCCGCGAAGCACGTCGGCCAGTACACGACCGACGAGCTGCTGGCGCTGGGCTACAACGCCGGGCCCGGCAACATGAAGGCGTTCGCGAAGGGAACCGCACCGGGCACGCAAGCACGGACCTACCTGGACAACCTGCGGGCCAATTGGGCGAAGGCCGGCGCCGCGGTCAAGAACGGCTGAGTCCGGTGGTGTGCGCACCGACGTCCGCGGCGCACACACCACCGGGTTCGTCAGCCGACCCGCTGAACCTTCGCGTGCCGGACGACCTGCTTGCCCGCCTCGTGGATCTTGGCGAAGGCCGAGTTGTTCAGCAGCACACAACTGCCGGACGTCGAGGTGACCGGCACGGTGACGGACTTCGCGTTGTCCAGGTTCGTGACCTTGAGCATGGTGCCGACCGGGAACTGGTTGCTGGACGCGGCGGGAGATCCGGCGTCGCCCGAGAGGGTGACGGTCGATCCGGAGCAGACGACGTCGCCGGAGGCAGCCGCGGAACTCGCGTCCTGAGAGCCGGCCGACTGGCTGTCGGCTGCCTGAGTGTCAGGGGCTTGGGTGCCGCCGGTGGAAGCCGCCGCGACGCAGTCGGCCGCGGCCGTCGCTGCCTGGTCGGCGGCTTGCTGGTCGGCCTTGTTCTTGTTCTTCGCCTTCTGGTCGGCGGCGCCGTTATGGCCCATGGCCATGCCTTGCTGGCCCATCGTGGCCGCGGCGGTGCCGGCGGCCTGGTCGACGCACTGCAGGATGGCGGCGCAGTCCTGACCGGCCGTCGAGTCCTGGGGTGCCGTCGCCGCAGTCGAGTCTGCAGCGCTGTTCTGGCCGGCCATGCCGTTTTGGTCCGCGGCGCCGTTCTGGTTACCCGCGCTGTTCTGATCGGCCATGCCGTTCTGGCTGGCCGCCGCGGTCGGGCTCGCCGTCGCGCTCGTGGTCGCCATGCCGTTGGTGTCCGTGGCGGCGGCCTGCTGGGCGAGGCACTGCTGGACGACCGCGCAGGCTTGCTGTCCGGCCGTTCCCTGGTCGGCGGCGCCGGCCATGTCCTGCGCACCGGCCATGCCGTTCGCGCCGGCCATGTCCTGCTGGTTCACGTCGTTCTGAGCGGCGGCCCCGTTTTTCATCCCTTTCCGGTTCGCCATGCCACTCTGATCGGCCGCCGCGACGGCGTCAGCCGCCCCGGCGACTTTCGCGCAGTCGGCCGCCGCCTTGTTCGCGGCGACCTTCGCCTGGCAGCCGGCGTTCTGCCGGTTCTGCTGGATCTGTCCGGCCTTCGCTTTGCCGTCGGCGATCCGGGCCGCGGACTGGGCGTCCGGTGCGACCTGCTGGCTCGCGATGTAGGTGAGGTTGTTCTGCAATGCCGTGTCGAGGCTGGAACAGTTCGCCGTCGCCGCATTGCTCGCCGGACTGCTCAAGGCGATCGCGGTCGCGGTCGCGCCCGCGACACCCAGCAGGGCGACGAGTCCGATCGTCGCCGGTTTGCGGTGCCGTCCGGCCGTGCGCACGTGGGGCATCAGCCCCTCCTCTCAGGTCGCCACCTCGTCACAGGACACGACGGGCGATGAGAGGAGGTTCACAGAAAGCGCAATTGTCCTTGAAACAAAAGGAGATCCGCGAACGTTCCGATGTACCAGTGCGAAGGTTAGCGTCAGGTTAGCGAGAGCGGAAAGAATTGCTGTCGCCGCTCGGTGCGGTCAAGCCGGCCGGACCAGGCCGACGTCGTAGGCGAGCACGACCGCCTGCACCCGGTCGCGCAGCTCGAGCTTGTTGAGGATGCGCCCGACGTGGGTCTTCACCGTCGCCTCCGACAGCACCAGCTCGTCGGCGATCTCGGCGTTGGACAAACCGCGGGCGAGCTTGCGGAGGACTTCGAGCTCGCGGTCGGTCAGCCGGTCGAGCCCGCGCTCGGTGACCGGGGTTCCGTCGGCCGCCGCCGGGTCGGGGAGCCGGGCGGCCATCGCGTCCAGGAGCCGCCGGGTGACGCTCGGGGCGACGACGGCGTCGCCGCCGGCGACCGCCCGGATCGCGGAGATGAGGTCCTCGGGCGGGACGTTCTTCAGCAGGAACCCGCTCGCGCCCGCTTTCAGGCCGGGAAAGGCGTATTCGTCGACGTCGAACGTGGTCAGGATGAGCACGCGGGAGCGGGGGTGCGTCCGCACGATCTCGCGAGTCGCTTCGATCCCGTCCATCCCGGGCATGCGGACGTCCATCACGACGACGTCGGGGTCGAGTTCGGCGGTGCGGCTGACCGCGGCCGCGCCGTCGGCGGCCTCACCGACGACGGTGAAGTCCGGCCGGGACTCCAGGACCAACCGGAAACCCAGGCGCAGCAACGGTTCGTCGTCGACTAGGAGGATGCTGATCATGTGCCGGCCACCGCCGCGGTGTCACCGGGGACGCGACCGGGTTCGAGCCGGGCCGCGACCCGCCAGCCGCCGCCGGGCCGCGGTCCGGCGGCGACGTCGCCGGCGAAGACGGCGGCGCGTTCCCGCATGCCGCTGAGCCCATGCCCGGCCGCGGGAGCCGCGGTGTCGCGGCCGGCGCCGTCGTCGTCGACTTCGAGCGTGACGACCGGGTCGGCGTAGGTCAGGCGGATGTGCGCGGCCGACGGCCGGACGGCGTGCTTGAGCACGTTGGTCAGCGCTTCCTGGGCGACGCGGTAGAGGGCGAGCCCGGCGGTGGGGGAGAGGGGGAACCGTTCGCCGGTGATCGTCCACGACGTCGGCAGGCCGGTCGTGCGCACCTGGGTGACGAGGTCGTCGATCTGGGCGACCCCGGGTTGCGGCGTGCGAGGGCTTTCCCCGCCGGTGCCGCGCAGCACACCGAGCAGCCGGTGCATTTCGTCGAGTGCTTGGCGTCCGGTCGCGGAGACGTGCAGCGACGCGGTTTCGGCGGCGGCCGCGTCGGTTCGCGCGGCGTAGGCGGCGCCGTCGGCGAGGGCGATCATCACCGACAGGTTGTGCGCGACGATGTCGTGCATCTCCCGGGCGATGGTCGCCCGCTCGCGCGCGGCCGCGATCTGGGACTGCTGGTCGCGTTCGCGTTCGGCGCGCAACGCCCGGTCCCGCAGCGACGCCAGGTAGACCCGGCGCATCCGGACGTTCACGCCGAGCACGAACGCCGCGACGACCATGGCGACGGCGAACACGAACCGGGCGGCGGACTCGGCGAACTCGTCGTTCCGGAAGACCACGACCGCGATCACCACTCCGAGCGCGGCCAGCGCGGTGAGCGCCTGCCGTCGTCCGGTGTGCCCGCCGACCGTGTAGACGGCGACGAGCACCGCGATCACGGTCGGCGGGAACGCCGTGCCGATGAACCCCTGGACCAGCGCGACGGTGCTCGACGCGGCCAAGGTGGTCAGCGGGAGGCGACGGCGGAACGCGAGCGTCGAAACCAGCAGGACACCGAGCCCGAACAGGACCGGACGGGCGCCGGGCGCCACCCCGCGGTGCTCGACGGCGAGCGCGAGCGGCAGCAGCGCACCGGCCAGCAGCACGTCGGTGGCCAGGGGACGGCGGCGGGTCCAGTTCCGGAGCCGGTCGGCTCCGGGCCACCCGCTGACCAGGCCGTGTTCGGACACCGGCCACGCCGCACCCGCGTCGCTCACCCCGCCATCATCCCCCACCGGTCAGGCGTCGCGACGTTCGAGCACCACGACCGCGGCCACGAGCGCCACCGCGACGTAGGCGCAGAACACCGCGAAACCGGTCCACGGCGCGAGCATGACCGGATCCGGTCGCACCGCCAGCAGAGCTTGACCGGCGTTGCTCGGCAGGTACGGAACGATGTGCGGGGCCCAGCTGTCCGGCAGGGCCTCGGCGATCCCGGGCAGCACGAGCAGCAGGCCGAACAAGGTGGCGATGGCGCCGGCCGTGTGCCGGATCAGCCAGCCGAGCGCGACGCCGAGCATGCCCACCACGGTCAGGTAGAGGCCGACGCCGAACACGGCGCGGAACACCCCGGGCGCCGACAGGGTCGTCTCGATGTGCTGGGAGCTGAGGAACGCCTGCCCGCCGAGGAACGCGGCGAAGGAGCTGACCGTGCCCACCACGAACGACACGACCGCGAAGATGGCGAGCTTCGCCCACAGCACCGGTGTCCGGGTGGGCACGGCGGAGAAGGTCGCGCGGATCATCCCGGTCCCGTACTCGCCGGAGACGACGAGCACGCCGAGGACGCCGAGGACCAGTTGCGCGAGGACGTAGCCGCGGATGCTGACGTCGGTCGGGTCGAAGTGGGCTTTGGCCTGGGGACGCATGACCGGCCAGCGGCTCGCGTCGGCGGCCGAGAAGATCCAGCCGAGGGCGATCATGCCGACCACGGTCACGGCGACCGCCAGCGGCGAAGAGCGGACCGTGCGGAACTTCAGCCACTCCGAGCGCAGCACCCGGACGGGCGTCACCTCGAGGTCACCCGGCAGCGACGCCCGCGCGCCGTCGCTGGTGGCCGGGGCGGCGGTGGTCGTCATGACGCGGACCTTTCCTGGGCGCTGGGGGTAACCCGGTATTCGAGAGCGTCGTCGGTGAGCTCCATGAACGCCTGTTCCAGGGACGCCTGAACCGGCGTGAGCTCCTCGAGCGGGACAGCTTCGCGGCAGGCGATCCGGCCGATCTCCGCGCCGTCGAGCCCGCTGACTTCCAGCAGCCCGGGCGCCAGGTCGGTGACGCTGACCCCCGATCCGGCGACCAGGTCGCGCAGCCGCTCGGCTTCCGGCGTACGAACCCGCACGACTCGGCTGGACGCGCGCTGGACGAACTCTTCGACCGAGGTGTCGGCGATGAGCCGGCCCTTGCCGATCACGATCAGGTGCTCGGCGGTCAAAGCCATCTCGCTCATCAAGTGCGAGGAGACGAAGACGGTCCGGCCCTCGGCGGCCAAGCCGCGCAGCAGGTTCCGGATCCAGAGGATGCCCTGCGGGTCGAGCCCGTTGACCGGCTCGTCGAGCACGAGGGTCGCGGGATCGCCGAGCAGCGCGGCGGCGACGCCGAGGCGCTGGCCCATCCCGAGGGAGAACCCGCCGACGCGCTTGCGGGCGACGTCACCGAGGCCGACCAGCTCGATGACCTCGTCGACGCGCCGGCGCGGGATGCCGGTGCTCAACGCGAGGGCCAGCAGGTGGTTGTAGGCGGATCGTCCGGTGTGGACGGCTTTCGCCTCGAGCAAGGCGCCGACCTCGTGCAACGGCGCCGCGTGCTTGCGGTAGAGCTTGCCGTTGACCGTGACCGAGCCGGACGTGGGCGCGTCGAGACCCATGATCATCCGGATGGTCGTGGACTTGCCCGCGCCGTTCGGGCCGAGGAACCCGGTCACCACACCGGGTTTCACCGTGAACGTGAGGTCGTCCACGGCGGTTCTGTCACCGTAGCGTTTGGTTACCGCGCGAGCTTCGATCATGGGGCGTGCTGGTCCTTTCGGCCGGAGTGGCCGAACCCTAGAACCGGACGGGGTGGCGCGACGACGGTCTGACGGGCGATCTCCGGGCGTTCGGCGTGCGACTTCCGGCGTAGCGCGTACGCCGGAAGTCGCATGGCCGGCCGTTCCCGTCACGGCGGAGGAGCGGGCCGAGCCGGCCGCGCTGCTCGACCGGTTGCGGGTCCTGGTCGCCGGCGGGGGTGATGCACTGGCCGCGGAGTTCCGGCGCGGCTTCGGGGGAAACTGAGGGCGACGCGTCAGCCGGCCGGAGTCCAGTCGAGGATGTCGGCGTACGCCGCTTCCACGCCCGCGTTGGTGCGGATGCTCGCCGGGATGCCGCCGGCGTCGGTGATCGCGTGGTTGTTCTTGACCACCACGGACTTCTGGTTGTAGTCGGCGCTGCCGTTCTCCCAGTAGTTGTTCTCGATGTCGAGCGGGTCGTAGGTTCCCTTGTTCAGTGTGTAGTCGGTGTGCTTCGAGCCCCACGCGAGATCGGCGTTGTACAGGCCGTTGCCGGTGATCGTGATGTTCCCCGCGCCGTTGTCGGTGTAGACGGCCTTGCCCGCGCCCTTCTGGTCGTGGATCACGTTGCCGGTGACCTTCTCGCCGCCGGCCATGTTCGGTCCGGTGTTGCCGTTGGTGTAGATCCCGGCGCCATCGGCGAGCAGCTGCATGTGGTCGAAGATCAGGTTGTTCGACAGCGTGTTGTTGTTGCTGTAGTTGGGTTCCGCCTTGATCTTCACCTTGTCCGGCCAGCCGCCCCAGCCGATCGAGATCCCGCTGTAGGGCACGTGGTCGATCTGGTTGTGCGAGACCGTGGTGTGCTCGGTGTAGCCGATGTCCATCCCGATGCCGCCCGCGTACTCCACCGACGTGGTGAACACGTGGTTGTCGAGCAGCCGGTTGCCGCTGGTGTGCTGCGCCGCGGCGGTGGGCAGGGTGATGTCGACGCCGCCGAGCTCCAGCCCGTTGCCGGAGATGTCGGTGAACACGCTGCCCTGCACCAGGTCGTTCTGCGAACCGGTGCCGAGGTCGAGCCCCGCCGCGCCCAGGTGGGTGAACGCGTCCCGCGTGAAGCTGATGTTCTTGTCGTAGGCGAAGGAGACGTTGCCCGGTTCCTTGGTCCAGTTGCCGTACGGGCACTTCCCGCTGTCGACGAACTGGCACAGCCCCTGCTGGTCGAAGCCGTGCGCACCGGTCAGCGTGTAGTTCGCCTGGATCTCGGAGAATCCTTCGGGGGTGCTCGGGAAGTTCCAGGTGGCGTAGGAGAACTGGAGGCCGGCGAACGTGATGTCGTGGACCGGCGCCGAGGCCGTCCCGATGCCGGACACCAGGGTTTCCAGCGCGGGCGCGGTCACCGTCTCCTTGGTGATGTCCTCACCCGGCTTCGGCACGTAGAAGACGGTGTGCGCGGTGTTGTCGAGGTACCACTCGCCGGCGGAAAGCAGCTCGTAGGCGTTTTCCACCGCGGTGGGCAGTTCGGTGATGGCCTGGCGGCCGACCAGCTCGACCGTGCGACCGGAGTCGTCGGTGCGCATCACGCGTTTCGTCGAGTTGTTCCAGCACGGTTGCGCCATCTTGATCGTCGTCGGCGAGATCGTGTTCACCGGGCACCGCGGCTGGGTCCACGCGCCGAGGCCACCGGTGTAGACGAAGTCGATGTCCTTGGGGTTGCGCCAGTTGTCCATCGCGGCCGACGACGTCGTGTAGCCGCCGGTGATCCTGGTCAGCGTCACCGGAAGGGTGCCGGTCGCGCGGGGGACACGGACACCGTTGACGTAGAGCTGGCGCGTCCGCAGCGTCGCGGGGGCGGGCGCGGACCAGATGTTCTTGCCGCTGTCGGCCACTTTCCAGCCGGTGATCGGGACGCCGCCGCTGAGGACCGGCCGGGCGCCGGGCGCGGCGGTCCAGAGCACGCGGTGGCCGTTGGCGCCGGAGTCGGCGGCGGTCAGCTGCAGCGGCGCGCTCAGCGCGTAGGTGCCACCGGCGAGGCTGACGGAGACGTCGCCGGTCATGCCCGGGATCAGCCCGCGCACGAGCTGCTGGGCGCGTTGCAGCGTCCGGACGGCCTGGGCGTCGCTCGTGCCGTCGTGGGTGTCGTCGCCGTTCGGGGCGACGTGGACGACCTGCTGCGGCGCCGACGTCGCCGGGGTCACGATTGCCCCGGTCCCCGCCAGCGCGAGGCCGGTCGCGAACAATGCCGCCTTGACTCGTGTACGCACCGATGACCGTCCTTCGTCGGAGGCTCTGGGCGGCTCAGAGTTTGACCGGCATAACGAGGAACTGTCAACGATTGATCGGATGACTCATCCGGATCAATGGTGTGAATAGGGCTTTTTCGCACTATTATGTTCCGGTCATCGGATCTCTATTTTGGTGGACCCCGGTCAGCCGGACGAGTGGGGACGGGTCAGGCCGAGGTCGTAGGCGAGGATGACTGCCTGGATGCGGTCGCGGGCGCCGACCTTCGAGAGCACCCGGCCCACGTGGGTCTTGACCGTCGACTCCGACAGGACGAGGCGCTCGGCGATCTCGCCGTTGGTCCACCCGCGGCCGATCGCGACCAGGATCTCTTGTTCGCGCTCCGTCAGGGATCGCCAGCGGGCGTCCGTCCGTTCCGGCGGGCCTCCCGCGCCGGCGGGCAGGCGGTGGGCGTACGTGTCGAGCAGCCGCCTGGTCAGCGCGGGAGCGATCACGGCGTCGCCGCCGGCGACGGCGCGGATCCCGGCCAGCAGTTCCTCCGGGTGCGCGTCCTTGAGCAGGAAGCCGCTGGCCCCGGCACGCAGCGCGGCGTAGGCGTACTCGTCCAGGTCGAACGTGGTGAGCGCGAGGACGCGGGAGCGGCCACCGGCGGCGACGATCCGGCGAGTCGCCTCGATGCCGTCCATCCCGGGCATCCGGACGTCCATGAGCACGACGTCCGGCCGCAGGGCCGCCGTCTGCCGCACGGCTTCGGTCCCGTGGGCGGCCTCCCCGGCGACCTCGGTGTCGGGGGTGGCCTCCAGCAGCATCCGGAAGCCGAAGCGCTGCAGCGGCTGGTCGTCGACGATGAGGACGGTGGTCACGCCGTACCGCCGGGGAGCGGGGTGATGTCCAGGACGGCCTGCACGGCCCAGCCGCCGCTCGGCGCGGGACCCGCGTCGACGGTGCCGCCGTACAGAGCGGCGCGTTCGCGCATGCCGGCGAGGCCGTGTCCCTCCTCGGCGGGTGGCTCGAGCCGGCCGGAGCCGTCGGGCCGGCCGGTGTCGTGGACGCGGACCCGCAGCTCCGTGTCCGCGGCGGCGACCGAGACGTCGATCCGGGTGCGCGGACCGGCGTGCTTGAGCGTATTGGTCAGCGCCTCCTGGACGATGCGATAGGCCATCAGCTGCACTCCGTGGTCGAGGGTGTCGAGTTCGCCGGCGGAGCGGTACACGACGTCCGGTCCGGCGGTGCGGAACCGGGTGCAGAGCTGCTCGAGGTCGGCGATGCCCGGCTGGGGGTTGAGGTCGGGGGCGTCCGCGCGGTCACGCAGCACGCCCACCATGCGCCGCAGTTCGCCGAGGGCCTGGCGGCCGGCGTCGCCGACCAGCCGGAGGGCCTGCTTGCTCCGTTCCGGGCTGCCGTCCGCGGCGTACGCGCCGCCGTCGGCGAGAGTGATGATGACCGAGAGGTTGTGGCCGATGATGTCGTGCATTTCGCGGGCGACACGGGCGCGTTCGGTGGCGGCGGCCAGTTTGCTGCGCTGGTCGCGTTCGACCTCCAGCCGGGTCGCCCGATCGCGGAGGCCGGCGAGCTGGGCCCGGCGGATCCGCACCGTCAGCCCGAGCGCGACCGCCGCGGTCACGGCGCTGAGCAGGAAGAACAGCGCTTCCCACAGGGACACCACGCTGAACGTCCGTGAAACCCTGACCGCCACCGGGAACACCAGCGTGACCACGGCCGCGCAGGCCCACGGCAGGCGCCGGAGCCGCCCGTGCAGCACCACGCTGTACAACGCGACGAGCAGGGCGATGTCGGCGCGCAGGAAGACCCCGAGTGACCACTGGACCACGAACGCCGCCGCCACCAGGGCCAGCGCCACCGCCGGAGCCCGCCGCCGCAGCAGGAGCGGGAGCAAGAGCCCGGCCTGCAGTGCCACGGTGGCGCCCGCCGGCAGCTGGGTGAACGTCTGCAGCAGCCGCTCCGGACCGGGATCGTCCTCGTACGGGACCAGGTCGGGCAGGCAGAACATCAGGAACATCACGGCGATGACGGCGACGTCCAGCACCCAGGGCCGGCGCCGGTCCGCCTGCCGGAGCCACTGGCCGGCCCGCGTCAGCCGGCCGACGGCGGAGTGGGCGGGCCACACTCCGTCGCCGGCCGGGTCGCTGCCGCTCACGGGGTTCACGTGGTCATCGTGGACGACGATCGCCGGTACCGGGAACTCAGGCGTCGGACCGGACCAGGCGGACGGCGGCGCCACCCAGCGCCAGCGCTGTCCAGCCCAGGAACACGAGCAGCCCGGCGGTGGGGGAGAGGCTGGTGCTGTCGTGGGTCAGGGCGAACATCGACTGGCCCGCGTTGCTGGGCAGGTAGGGGCCGATGTCGGCCTGCCAGGTCTTCGGGAGCAGCGAGATGAGGCCCGGGACCAGCATGAGCGCGGCGACGAGGACCGAGATGCCGCCGGCGACCGAACGCAGGAGCGCGCCCAGCGCCACGCCGAGCACGCCGACGAGCCCGAGGTAGAGGCCGGCGCCCAGGAGAGTGCGGACGACGCCCGGGTCCGACAGCGTCATGGCCGCCGGGGTGCCGGAGACGATGGAGCTCCCGAAGAGGAACGCGGCGAACGCGCCGACCACGCCCAGCAGGAGCGCGACGAGACCGAACACCACCGACTTGGACCACAGCACCGGCAGCCGGCGCGGAACCGCCGCGAGCGTCGAGCGGACCATCCCGGTCGAGTACTCGCCGGCGGCGACCAGCACACCGAGAACCCCGAGCGCCAGCTGGGTGAAGTTGGTCCCGAACAGAGAAAGACCGACCGCGGTGGCGCCCGCGAAGTCCGGGTCGATCGGCTGGCCGGAAGTGATGTTCGAGCGGTAGCGGGCGGCCGAGATCAAGCCGAACGCCAGCAGGAACACCAGACCGAGCCCCAGGGTGATCCAGGTGGAGCGCAGCGACCACAGCTTCGTCCACTCCGAGCGCAGGACGTTGCGCGTGGTCACCCGGTAGACCGGCCGGGCGGGCGCCGCTGTCGCGGCCGGGCTCGTGGTCATGGTGCTCATGCCGCCCTCCCGAGCGCGTCGGTGCCGGTGGTGACGCCGTGGTACTCGACGGCGTCGCGGGTCAGGTCCATGAACGCCTCTTCGAGGGAGACCGAGCGCGCGGTCAGTTCGAACAGCGCGATGCCGTGCTCGGCCGCCTTGAGCCCGATCGCCCGGGCGGACAGACCGGTGACCTGCAGCTCCTCGGAACCGGCGTGGCCGCTGATCTCGACGCCGGGCCCGGCGAGGATCTCGCGCAGCCGCGCCGGGTCGGCGGTGGCCACCTGGACGGTGTCGCCGCCCGCCTCCCGGACGAGGTCGTCGACCGTGGTGTCGGCGAGCAGCCGGCCGCGGCCGACGACGATGAGGTGTTCGGCGACCAGCGCCATCTCGCTCATCAGGTGCGAGGACACGAAGACGGTGCGCCCGTCGGCGGCGAGCCGGGTGAGCAGGTTCCGGATCCACAGGACGCCTTCGGGGTCGAGCCCGTTGACCGGTTCGTCGAGCATGACGGTGGCCGGGTCGCCGAGCAGGGCCGCGGCGATCCCCAGGCGCTGGCCCATGCCGAGTGAGAAGCCGCCCACGCGTTTCTTCGCCACCGACTGCAGCCCGGTCAGCTCGATGACCTCGTCCACCCGCCGTCGCGGGATGCCGTGCGTCTGGGCCTGGGCGAGCAGGTGGTGGTAGGCCGACCGTCCCGGGTGGACGGACTTCGCCTCGAGCAGGACACCGACTTCCTGCAGCGGGGCGGTGTGCTGGGCGTAGTGGCGGCCGTTGACCCGGACCGAGCCGCCGGTGGGGGCGTCCAGCCCGACGATCAGCCGCATGGTGGTGGACTTGCCCGCGCCGTTCGGCCCGAGAAAGCCGGTGACGGCGCCCGGCCGGACGGTGAAGTCGAGCCGGTCGACGGCGGTCTTCTCCCCGTAGCGCTTGGTCAGCTGGTGTGCCTCGATCATCGTGGTCATCCCCTGGGTACGCGGGCCGGGTGTCCCGGCTCGTCCTGCCCGCAACGGTAGGGAGGGAAACCGGGGCGGCCGTGGTACCGCGGGTGGCAATCCCGCGAACCCGTAGTACCGCGGTACGACGCGGAGACGGCCTCGCCCGCCGGCTCACGCGCGTTCGGCGGGCGCGTGGACCTGGATGTCTCCGTCCTGTTCCCGGACCGCGAACAGGGGCAGTGGCGGGATGTCCACCCGGAGGTCGTAGTGCACGATCTCGCCGGTCAGCGCGAAGATCGCGTTGTGGCAGGGGCAACGCAGCCGGCTGGTGGAGGTGACGAGCCGCAGGCGGCAGCCCCGGTGGGTGCAGGTCGAAGACACCGCGCGCAGGCCGTCCGGGGTCCGCTGGACGAAGCCGATCAAGGTGTCCAGCTCGAATTCGCGCACGCCACCGGCCGGCAGGTCGGCGCTCGCCGCGACCGTGCGCCAGGCGCCCGCGACCGGCGGTGGCGAGGCGGGCGCGTCGGCGCTTGGGACGAGACGATCGATTCCGACGCCCGCGGCGAGCGAGGCCGCGGCGACACCGGCGGTCCGGACCACGCGGCGGCGGGTGTGTGACCGATCGGGGGCGGGTGCGTCGAGCCGGGCCGCTTGTGACGCGGCGAAACGGGGTCGTCGGCCCAGACGTCGACCAGCCGATCGCCCGCGGCCGGCACCGCGGCTCCGTCGAGCACGGTCAGGTTTGCGCTTTAGGTGGGTGTGAGACCAAGACGAGATATCCCCAGCCGGCCAAGGATTCCATGAACCACCGGCCAGCGCTTCGGACGTGGTCAGCCCGCCGGCGTTCTGCACCACCACGTCGACGGCGTGCAGCAGCCGTGGCATGTCCTCGACCCACCCGAAAACGTGCCCGTGACCCGCGACCGTGAGCTGCTCGCGCAGTGCGGCGTTGCGGCCGCAGACGACGACCGGGATCGCGGCGCCGGACGCGGCGACGTCGGCGGTCGTCTCGCGGACGTCGCCCACGCCCCACGATCCGGCGACGACCAGGGCCAGGCGACCTCGCTCGGGCAGGCCGAAGGCTCGCCGCGCCTCGCTTCGTTCCGCCGCCATCGGCGGGCGGAACCGCCTGCCGACCAAGGGTGCCGCCACGGCCACGTCCGGTGCGCCGAACGCCCGGGCCTCGCTTGCGGCGTAGCGGTTCTGGGCCAGGTGCAGATCGGCCGACGGATGCACGCACAGCCGGTGCACGGCGGGATCCGTGAGGTACACCGCGAGTGGAGCCGCCAGGGTGCGGGTGCCGCGCAGTGCGGCGAGCGCTGGGGTGGCGGCCGGCGCACCGGCGCCCGCCAGCACGCAGTAGAGCGTGACGTACGCACTGGCGAACGACGCCACGCTCCCGGCGAGCACCCGGCCGTGGATGCCGGTACCGAGCGGGCCGAACAGATCGGGGATCTCGAGCACGCCGGCGGCCAGGATCACCGGCGTCGCCGGCAGGAACGAGAACCGGGCGGCGTCCTCGTGCGACAGCCCGCGCAGCGGCCCGGCCGTCATCGTGACCCCGGAGCGGCTGATCCCGGGCTGCAGGGCGAGCACCTGCGCGGTGCCGATGAGGATGCCGCGGCCGAAGGACATCCGGGACAGCTCGGCGGCTCGGTCGGCGAACTTGCTGTCCAGATCGGACACCAGCGGTGGGTTCCGTTGGGCCAGGATCGGGCGCAGCGGTCGAGCGCGGTCAGCTGAAACCTGGTGAACTTCTGCCCGGCCTTCAACTTCGCTTCCCGGACATCGATCGCGAGGTCGAGGTAGCCGAACTTCTTCGGCGGCTGACCATCCACATCGGACACCCCGGCTGGGCTGGAGTGGCGGAAAGGCCTACCCGGAAATCCCGGGCAGGCCGTCGTCGCGCGTGTTACTCCGTGGAGAAGTCCGCCATCATCGCCATGTCCTCGTGTTCGAGGTTGTGGCAGTGCAGCATGTACCGGCCCGCGTAGTCCGTGAACTTCACCGCCACCTCCACGGCTTCCGACGGGCGGACGTCGACCGTGTCCTTCCAGCCCGCGTCGTACGGGCCCGGCGCGTGGCCGTTGCGGCTCAGCACCTGGAAGTGGTTCAGGTGCAGGTGCACCGGGTGGTGGACGTCGCTCGTGAAGCGCCAGATCTCCGTCGTGCCGAGTTTGGCGCGCGCCAGGTCGCGGCCCGGGGTGTAAGGGGCGCCGTTGATCGTCCAGGAGCCCGACGACTTCTGGAACAGGAAGTCCCGCGTCGTCGTCGCGCCGGCCCGGTTCAGGACCGCGATCTCCGACAGCTTCGCCGGGACGTGGCTGTCGTCCGCGACACGGCCGTCGGTGCCGACGTCGAAGCACATCACCTCGGCCGTCCCGCCCGAGCCGAGCTTGTTGACGAGCCGGACGCGCGTGCCCTGCTCGTAGCGCGCGAAGTCGATCACGACGTCGAAGCGTTCGGCGGGGGAGACGTCGATGCTGTCGTGGGTGAGCGGGCTCGCCAGCAGGCCGCCGTCGCCGCCGATCTGGACCAGAGCGCCGCCGCCCGGAGGCTGCGGGTTCAGCGCCAGTGAATACCGCCGGGCGTTGGAGCCGTTGAGAATCCGGAAGCGGTAACGGGCGCGGTCGGCGCGCAACACCGGCCACGGCGCGCCGTTGACGAGGATGACGTCACCGAGCACGCCGTCCATGTAGGCCGCCGAGACGCCGGGCAGCTGCTGGCCCCCGGCGAGCGCGGGGTAGGTGAAGCTGCCGTCCGCGCCGAACGACCGGTCGCAGATCATCAGCGGGATGTCCCGTTTCCCTTGCGGCAGCGGCAAACCCGCTTCTTCGTCGTCCGTCACGAGGTGGAAGCCGGCCAGGCCCTGCCAGACGTTGGCGGCGGTGAAGCCCATCCGGTGGTCGTGGTACCAGAGCGTCGCGGCGCGCTGGTCCAACGGATACGTGTGGGTGCGGCTGGTCTGCCCGCCGCCGGTGTCGAGCTTCGCCATGCCCGCCATCCCGGACATCGCCGCCATGCCGGTCATCCCCGACGCCGGGTTCGCCTGCTCGCCGCCGACGGGGTGCACGAGCTCGGTGGGGTAGCCGTCGCTGTCGGCTGGGGTGTGCCCGCCGTGCAGGTGTACCACGGTCGGGTGCGGCAGCTGGTTGGTGTGCTTCACGACGGCTTTGCGCCCGGCGGGCGTCCGCAGGGTGGGGCCGGGGAAACTGCCCTGGTAGGTCCACGCCTCGGTGGTGAGCCCGGGCAGGATGCCCAGAGCCGCCGGCCGCTGGACGATCTCGTAGAAGTCCGTGGTCGCGTCGCTGCGGACCGGGGCGAGCACCGGCGGGATCGGCAGTTCGGCGCGGAACGGTGGCGGCACGGGTGCCCGGCTGGACAGCAGCAGCCCGGGCTGGCCGTCGGCGAACAACTCGCGCAGGAACGGCGTCCCGGCGACAGCGAGCGCACCGGCGCCGGCCAGGGCCACGGTGCTGACGCCGAGGAACCGGCGGCGGCTCATCGCGGGGCTCACGCCGGGGCTCCGGCGTAGCGCGACACCGGCTGCTTCGCCCACGAGAGCATGACGATCCGGACGACGAGGTAGAGCAACGCGGCCCCGAGCGGCACGTGCACGACCAGGTCCCGGGTGAAGCCCAGCACGATCTGCGCGGCGCAGAGCACGAGCGCCAGCGCGGCGAACAGCGCGGGACGGCCCGGACCGCGGCCCCCGCGCCACACCACCAGTGCGGCCAGCAGCGTGGGCAACAGGGCTACCGCGAAGAGCATGCCCGACATGCGGTGCGCGGACAGCATCGAATAGTGGCCCTGCAGGAAGGCGCCGGCCAGCACCGGCTGCAGGCAGGCGAGCGCGGCCGCCACGACGGCGCTCGCCCGCAGCAGCACGAGCGCGCCGCTGCTGATCGGGTTGTGGACAGGGTCCATCACAAGACTCGTTTCTCCGTGGGGACTTCGGGAGGAAGCGGTAAAGTTTCTGTCACTGAAAAATTACTGTAGCAGAAAATATTCGGCCGGTGCACTAAGCTGGTGACATGAGTCCGCGAACGGTGAACTGGGCTGCCTCACGCACCCGGCGCGACGGGGAGTCCGAGGTCGAGGGACTTCGAGAGCGCAAGAAGCGGCTGATGCGCCAGCAGCTCTCGGACACGGCGACCGAGATGTTCGTCGAGCGGGGCTTCGACGCCGTGCGCGTGGCGGAGATCGCCGAGGCGTGCGGGGTGTCGGAGAAGACCGTCTTCAACTACTTCCCGACCAAGGAGGCGCTGATCCTCGACCACCCGGACACGGCGCTGATCGCGCTGCGGACCGACCTGGCCGAGCCCGGTGTGTCCCCGGTCGAAGCGACGCTGCGGATCCTCGCGGAGGAGCGCGCCGCCGTCCTGTCCTGGCTGGTCGAGCAGGACGACCAGGCCGAGGCGATCGCGAAGTCCCGGCGCTTCGGCCTGCTGATCGCGACCACGCCGGCGCTGCGCGCGCACCGCCTGGAGATGACCGAACAGCTGGTCGTGGTCGCCGCCGAGGCGCTGGCCGAGCGGGCCGGGACCACGCCGGACGAGCCGGAACCGCGGGTGCTGGCGGCCGCGCTCGTCGCGCTCTGGCAGATCCAGTTCCAGTCGATGGCCAAGCACCTCGACGTCACCCGCACGCCGGAGCAGGTCGAGAACTTGGTCGCGGCCGACGTCGGCCGCGCGGCGCGGCTCGTCGAAGCGGGGCTCGCGGCCCTCCCGGAGTTCGCGGGGCGGGACTGAGCCCGGCTCGGACTTACTCGGGCTGGTCGGATGTACCCGCGTCGGGCGTACGCCTGATCAACTCAGCCGCGCTTCGCAAGAGCCCTTTCGGAGCTCCGGCGGCGCTGTGAAGTTCAGAGGCGAGCTGCCGGGGAGCCGACACCGCGGAGAAGCGTGTCCACGACCGCGGTGGCGAGCACGTCGGGGTCTTCGGCGTCGGTGTCGGTGTGGCAGACCTCGTCGATGAGGGCGCGGTAGACGCGGGTAGCCCAGTGAGGGTCCACGTCGTCGCGGAGCAGGCCGGCCTCTTGGGCGCGGCGGAACAGTTCGTCGCAGCGGGCCAGCAGGCCGGCCATGCCGGGGTCGGTGTGGCCGTTCTGGTTCATCGCGAACGCCCAGCTTCGCTTGACCCGCAACACGTTCGCCGTCACTTGGTACAGGGCGACCAGGGGCGGGGTCGTCTCGGGACGGGCCGCGTCGACCGCGGCGTGGAACTGCTCGTCGGCCCAGGTGGACAACGCGTCGAGCAGGGCCTCGCGGGTGGCGAAACGGCGGTGCACCGTGGACCGGGCGACGCCGGCGGCGTCGGCGACCTGCTCGATGGTCGCCGCCGGGTTCTCGCCGTAGACCTGCTCGGCGGCTTCGAGGATCGTGCGCATCGTTCTCGCGGAGTCCGCTCGATGCGGCCGGTCCTGCTTCGTCACGGCGTCAGGCTACGTGACGGTCTTACCCGTGACTCGACTTGCGACACGTCTGACGCAAGTTGTGCTTCAATGGCGTCATCAACGGTGCAGAGCAGAGGGAGCAGTCGTGGACCTGCAGTTGAAGGGGAAGACCGTGCTGGTCACGGGGGCGAGCCGGGGGATCGGGCTGGCCATCGCACGGACCTTGGTGGCCGAAGGCGCGACGGTGATCGGCGCCGCGCGCACGGTGTCCGAGGAGCTGGCCGCCAGCGGCGCCCACCCGGTGGTGGCCGACCTGTCGACGCCGTCCGGCCCGGACGACCTCGTGACGTCGGTGGTGGCCGAGCACGGCGACCTCGACGTCCTGGTCAACAATGTCGGCGGGGGAAATGAGCAGGACCAGCGGGAGCTGCGGGACTTCTTCGGCTACGACGACGCGGCGTGGCAGCGTCAGTTCGACCTGAACTTCTTCTCGGCGGTGCGCGCTTGCCGGGCCGCGATCGCCGGACTGACCCGCCGTCGCGGGTTGATCGTGAACATCTCCTCCATCGGGGCGCGGGTGCCCCACGACGGGCCGGTGCCCTACACCACCGCGAAGGCCGCGCTGACCGCGTTCAGCAAGGCGCTGGCCGAGGAGGTCGGTGAGCAGGGCGTGCGCGTGGTGACGGTGTCGCCTGGGCCGACGCGGACGTCGCTGTGGACCGACCCCGACGGTTTCGGTGGCGCTGTCGCCGCGGCGCAGGGGGTGGCGCACGCCGACCTGCTGGCCGGCCTGGCGGCGGCGTCCGGGATCCGGTCCGGCCGCATGGTCGAGCCGGACGAGGTCGCGTCGTTGGTTGCCTACCTGGCCTCGCCGCGGGCCGCGAGCATCACCGGGCAGGACTACCTGGTCGACGGCGGTGCTGTGAAAACCGCCTGATCTCGGAGCAGGTGGTGCAGCTGTTCGGTTGGCGATCCTGGTGCGGAAGCGTTCCGGTGATGAACGCGGGCACCGTGCCCGGTGGTTCAGGCGTCGACCTTTTCGCTGACGCCTGCCCAGGTGTCGAGGTCGGCCAGCCGTGCGGTGAGGGCGTCGCGCATCGCGGTCGCGCTGAGGACACCGAGCGCGAGTCGTCGCGGGGGGTTCGGGTCGGCGACGGCGGCGCGGATGCCTTCGGCGACCTTCGCCGCACTGGACGCGGGTGTCTCGGCCTGCGGGGCCCGGACGGTGGCGTCGTAGTCGGCGTGCGCGTCCTGGGCCGGGTCGACGTTCGCGCCGAAGGCGGTGGCAGTCGGGCCCGGCTGGACCAGGGTCACCTTGATGCCCAGCGGCGCGACCTCGAGAGCGAGCGCGTCGGAGAGCCCTTCGACGGCGTACTTGCTCGCGGCGAGCATGCCGAACCCCGGCGCGGCGGTCTGGCCGAAGATCGAGGAGCCTTGCAGGATGTGCCCGGACCGCTGGGCGCGCAGGACCGGCAGGGCCGCGCGCAGCACGTTGAGCACGCCGAAGACGTTGGTGTCGAAGAGCGCGCGCGCCTGGGTGTCGGTGGCTTCCTCGACCGCGCCGAAGACGCCGTAGCCGGCGTTGTTGGCCAAGGCGTCGATGCGCCCGAACCGGGTGACGGCCTGCTCGACCGCCTGCTGCACGGCCTTCTCGTCGCGGACGTCGGCGCTGATCGTCAGCAGTCGCTCGGCGGGGCCGAGGCCGGTGAGCGCGGCGGCGTCGCGGGCGACCGCGACGACCCGCTCGCCGGCTTCGAGGGCCTGGCCGACCAGTTCGCGGCCGATGCCGGAAGAGGCGCCGGTGATGAACCAGACGCGGGTGGATGTGGAGTCGGTGGTGTTCGCTGCGTTCGTCATGGTTGTGACCATAAGCGTTTAGATCGCAACTACACAAGAGTGAGGCCGGTTACAGTTGTGGCTTAGGGTCGGTTGAAGGCTCAGGGTGTCGCCGACTCCTTGCGGCGCTGACGCATCGCGCGCATGGACACCTGCGAGCTGCACCCGGGGCTGCAGAAGCGCCCGGAGCGGTTGCGGGTGCGGTCGAAGAACCCGAAGTGGCACGGCGGATTGCAGCACGCCTTCAGGCGTCCCCAAGTGTCGCCCTGGGTCGCTTCGGTGACCGCGCCGAGCACGCCGGCCAGCACGCCCGGCACGCCGCCGACGGCGGGCCGCAGCCGCGCGCCTTCCCGGCTGACCACGGCGGTCAGCGGGTAGCGAGTGCCGGCCTGGGCCAGGTACTCCTCCGCTTCGGCGAGCCCCGGCGCGGGATCGCCCGAGTGGGCGAGCAGCACCGTGACGAGCGCGTCGCGCAGCTCGCGCGCCGCGGCGGCGTCGGATTCGGCGACCGCGACGTCCGAGGGCAGCAGCTCGTGTCCGGCCGCCCAGCTCGCGAAGCCCTGTGCGGTGCCGAACAGCTCCTTGCGCCCACCGGCGTCGGCGTGCGTGTTCACGAATCGCAGTACGGCTTCGGTGCTCTCGACCATGAGTCGATGGTAACTCCTGCGCCGCCAGAGTCACTTTTCGATAGTGGCTATACTCTCACGGTCACAACTGATGTGGCGACCCGACAGGCAGTGCGAAGCGGGAGCCGGGCATCGCCAGCGCTCAGTGCGTGAAATCGGCGAACATGCCGGGCTCGTAGGTTCCCGCCGGGGTCCGGACGACAACGTTCATCCGGTTGGCGGCGTTGATCAGCCCGATGACGAAGACCAGCGCGGCTAGTTGGTCGTCGTCGAAGTGTTTCCGTGCCTGGCTCCAGGTCTCGTCCGACACGCCGTGGCTGTCGGCGATCCGGGTGGCCTCCTCGGTGAGGGCCAATGCTGCCCGCTCGGGCTCGGTGAACACCGTGGCCTCGCGCCAGGCAGCGACCAGGTTGAGCCGAACCGCGGTCTCACCGGCGGCCGCCGCGTCCTTGCTGTGCATGTCGGTGCAGAAGCCGCAGCCGTTAATCTGGCTGGCGCGCAACTTCACCAGCTCCTGCAGTGACCTCGGGAGCGGTGACTGGGAGAGCAGCACGTCGAGTCCGGCCAGTCGCTTTCCGGCCTTGACGGCGAACGCGTTGTCCAACATGGCGAATCGGGCTTCCATGACTTCATCCTCACGTGGTGTCGTGTAGCGGACGACCACCAGACACCGGTGCGGCCCGTCCCTGTGACACCACGGCCTTGTGTCGTGGGCCACACCGGAGAGGCTCACCGGCCCCCTGCTGACGCGCGGTGGATGCGACCCGATCGGGTCTTGGCTTGCGGGAGCGGTTTGGCGAGCATTCCCGTATGCGCAGGCGGGTCTGGTCCCAGCGGTTCCGCTACCGGTTGCGGGTGTGGCTCGCCGCGGGGGTCGTGCTCGGGGTGGCGACCGCGCTCACCGTGGTCACCGGGAGCAGCACCTCGCTGCTCGCCGCCCTGGCGCTGTTCGCCACGGCGTTCGCCGGTGTCGTCGCGCAGGAGCTGGTCAAGGGCGGGACCGCCCACAGGTTCTGGTCCGCGGACCGGCCGCCCTACCCGGGGCTGGAGGCGTTCGCCCCGGAGGACGCCGCGGTGTTCTTCGGGCGGGCGGTTCCCACGCAGGACCTGGTCGACCGGCTGAATCCGGTGGTCCGCGAGCACTCGCGGCGGTTCGTCGCGGTCATCGGGCCCTCGGGCAGCGGCAAG
Source organism: Amycolatopsis sp. NPDC114505 (assembly GCF_055633615.1). Classification (NCBI taxonomy): domain Bacteria; kingdom Bacillati; phylum Actinomycetota; class Actinomycetes; order Pseudonocardiales; family Pseudonocardiaceae; genus Amycolatopsis; species Amycolatopsis sp. NPDC114505. Next base: position 873,603 of record NZ_JBVKDV010000002.1, read on the forward strand.
TCGTCGCTGGTGCAGGGCGGGGTGATCCCGGCGCTGCGACAGCGGCGCACCCGCTGGGTGATCAGCCCGGCGTTCCAGCCGGGCACCAGGCCGGTGGCCGCCCTCGCGCAGGCGCTGGCGGAGTTGCCGCCCCAGGTGCCCGCCGACAAGCTCGAAGCCCGGCTCCTGGCCGACCAGGCCACCTTGGGCGCTCGGATCCAGGCGGTGTCGGGGCGGCACCGGCACCTCGTGGTCATCGACCAGTTCGAGGAACTGTCGACTCTGGCCGGCGCCGGAGAACGCGACCAGTTCCTCACGCTGGTGAGCGATGCGCTGGCGGCGAACCCGAACCTGTGGGTGGTCGCCACGCTGCGCTCGGAGTTCCTGACCGATCTGCTGGAGTCCCGGTTCGCCGCGCTGGCCCAGCAGCCGGTGACCGTCGGCGCCCTCGACGCGGACGCGCTGAGCGAGGTCATCGAGGGGCCCGCCGAGCTCGCCGGCGTCAGCTTCGCGTCGGGGCTGGTGAGCCGCATGGTCGCCGACACCGGCGGCGGCGATTCCCTGCCGCTGCTGGCCTACGTGCTGCAGCGGCTTTACGTGCGAAGCCGCGGCCGGGGCGTGATCTCCGTGGAGGACTACGAACGGCTTGGCGGCGTGCGCGGCGCGATCGCGACTCAGGCGGAAGCCGTGCTGCACGACCTGTCCGGCGAAGTCGCGGAGGACCGGGTGCTCCAGCTCCTGCGCAGGTTCGTCACGTGGGAGGGGCGGGAGCCGACTCGGCGCCGGGTGCGGGCCGCCGACCTGACCGAGGATGAGCGGCGGATCGCCGACGCCTTCGTCGACGCCCGGCTGCTGATCAGCCGGAGCAGCAGCGGGCACGTGGTCCTCGACGTCGCCCACGAGGCGCTGTTCCGGTACTGGGCGCCGCTGCGCCAGGAGGTCGAGTCGCACGCCGAGGCGCTGCGCCGGCGCACGCAGCTGGAACGGTGGGCCGGGGAGTGGCTGCGGTCGGGCCGGCTGCGGGCGTTCCTGCTGCGCGGCGAGCGGCTGCACACCGCGATGCGCTGGATGGCCGACAGCACCGAGCAGGCCGTGCCGGAGGTCGCGGAGTTCCTCGCCGCCTCCCGGGGTGACGACCAGGTGTGGCGGGAGCGGCTGGCCGACTCGCTCGCGGCGTAGGCGACGCTCACCACCGAGGTCGACCCCGAGCTGGCCATTCTCACCGTGCTCGCCGCGATCGAGGAGTGCGCGCCGCGCCCGCTGGCGTTCCGCGCCCTGCACCGGGCGCTGCGGGCGAGCCGCCAGCGCGTCCTGCTGCGCGGGCACGACGACTGGGTCTGGGGTGTCGCCTGGTCTCCCGACGGGCGGACGCTCGCGTCGGCGTCGCACGACCACACCGTCCGGCTGTGGGATTCCCGGGACGGCACCGAACTCCGCGTGCTGCGCGCGCACACCGACAAGGTCGCGACCGTCGCCTTCTCGCCGGACGGCACCCGGCTGGTGTCCGCCGCGCAGGACAAGACCGCGCGGATGTGGGACACCGCGTCCGGCGCGGAGCTGTTCCTGCTGACGGGGCACGAGCAACGGCTCGAGGCGGCGGTGTTCAGCCCGGACGGCCGGATGGTCGCGACCGGCGCCCGCGACAACACCGTCCGGTTGTGGTCGGCCGCCGACGGGACCGAGCTCACCGTCCTCACCGGACACGGGGACTGGGTCCAGGACGTCGCGTTCGCCCCGGACTCGGCGACGCTGGCGAGCGCGTCGGGAGACGGCACGGCCGGCCTCTGGCCGCTGGCCGATCCGGCGCTGGTGCACCTGCGCGGGCACCGCGACTGGGTCGAGACGGTGGACTGGTCGCCGGACGGCAAGCGCCTCGCGAGCGGCTCGCGCGACACGACCGTGCGGGTCTGGCACGCCGAGCGGGCCGACCAGCGGCTGGTGATCCGTGGCCACGAGGGCGTGGTGGAGGACCTGGCCTGGTCGCCGGACGGGCTCCACATCGCGAGCGCCTCGCGGGACACGACCGTCCGCCTGTGGGACGCCGGCGAAGGCGAGGAGACCGCCGTGCTCCGCGGGCACGCCGACTGGGTCGAAGGAGTCGCGTGGGCGCCCGGCAGCACGCGCGTGGCGAGCGCGTCGCGCGACGGCACGATCCGGATCTGGGATGCCGCGCCGTCCCCGGAACTGCTCGGGCTGCGCGGGCACACCGGCTGGGTGCGGGCGGTCGCGTGGTCGCCGGACGGGCGCCTGGTCGCGACCGGCTCCCGCGACGGGACCGCCCGGGTGTGGGACGCGGTGACGGGCGCGGCGCTGGTGAGCCTCGCGCACGGCGGCGAGGTCCGTGGAGTCTCGTTCGCCCCGGACGGGCGGACGCTCGCGACCGCGTCCTACGACCGCGTCGTCCGCCTGTGGGACGCCGGCGGCTGGACGGAGTCGCGGCTGCTCTCCGGCCACGAAGACGGCGTGCGGCGCGCGATCTTCGACCCGGCCGGCTCCCGCGTCGCCAGCTGCGGGCGCGACGACACCATCCGGGTGTGGGACGCGGCGACCGGCGCCGAGCTCGCCGTCCTCTCCGGACACCGCGCGACGGTCCGCGGCCTGGCCTGGTCCCCGGACGGATCGCGGCTGCTGAGCGGCTCGAACGACGGCACCGTCCGGCTGTGGCACGCCACCGGCGGCCCCGCGCAGGCGGTGCTGACCGAGCACACCGACGCGGTGACCGGCGTGGCGTGGTCACCCGACGGCACCCGGCTCGCCACCGGCGCCAAGGACCGGCGGCTGCTGGTGTGGGACGCGGAGTCCGGACGACCCGCCGCCGACCTGGGGGAGCAGGAAGAAGTCGTCCGCGACCTCGCGTGGGCCCCGGCGGGTGACCGGGTCGCGGTGGTCCTCGACGACGGCTCCTTGCGTGTGTGGGACCTGGTCGCGGCCGTCGAGCTGGCGGTCCACCGGGGCCATCGCGCCTGGGCGGAGGGCGTGGCGTGGTCGCCCGACGGCACGGCGGTGGTCACGGCGTCCGGCGACGGCACCGCCCGCGTGTGGCCGGTTCTGCCTGATGCGGCAGCACTTCTGGAGCTCGCGCACGACCGGGTGTTCCGCGAGCTGACTCCGGCGGAGCGGGACCGGATGCTGCTCCGCTGAGACCGTGCGCCGCCGGTTCCCAGACAGCTTAGGGCTTCTGCAACGGCGTGTACCTGACCGCCGGAGTCCTGTACTTCACCCGCGTCGTCCAGCTGCCGGCCGGCCAGGTCGGCCTCGGGCTGACCATCGCGGCGCGGTGTCGCTCTCGGGCACCTCGCCGACCGCCACGGCGCCCGCACGGTCTACGCGCTCACGCTCGTGCTCGGCGCGGTCTCGATGGCGGGACTGTGCCTGGCGCAAGGGTTCTGGACGTTCGTGGTGTTCGCGAGCCTCGGCGCCGCGGCCCAGACGGCCGGGCCGGCCGCCCGCAGCCCGCTGGTGCAGGAGTACGGCGGCGACCGGCCGGCGGAGTTCCGCGGCTACCTCCGGTCGGTGACGAACTTGGGCATCGCGCTCGGCGCGCTGCTGGCCGGCTGGGGCGTCGCGGCGGACACCCGCAACGCGTACCTGCTGCTCATCGCGGGCAGCGCGGTGTCGTACGCGGCGAGCACGGCCATCGTGTTGTTCCTGCCGACGGTGCCTCCGAAACCGGCCGGGGCGGGCCCGCGGTGGGTGGCGCTGCGGGACCGGCCGTACCTGGTGCTGACGCTGCTCGACGGCGTCATGGCGATCCAGTACCGGGTGCTGACCGCGGCCGTCCCGCTGTGGCTGGTCGCCCGGACGACGGCGCCGAACTGGACGGTCTCCGGCGTCATGGTCGTCAACACGGTGATCGTGGTGTTCTTCCAGGTCCGGGCGAGCCGCCGGATTGACACGACGAAGGCGGGCGCGGTGGCGTTCCGGCGCGCCGGGTTCGCGTTCTTCGCCGCCTGCGTGGCGATCGCGGCGATGGCGGGCGCGCCGACGTGGCTGGCGCTGGTCCTGCTGCTGGCCGCGGTGGTCGTGCACACGGTCGGCGAGATCTGGCAGGCCGCGGGCGGGTTCGAGCTGTCGTTCACCTTGGCCCCGCCGCACGCGGTCGGGCAGTACCAGGGGTTGTTCGGCATGGGGCTGGGCCTGGGTGTGACGCTCGGGCCGGCGGTGCTGATCGCGCTGTGCATCACCTGGGGCACACCGGGCTGGCTGGTGGTCGGCGGAATCTTCGCGGCGACGGGCCTCGCGGTGCCGGCTGTCGTGCGCTGGGCCGAGCGCGACCGGGTCCGGCCGGCCCTCGTTCGGTGAGCAGGTCGATGAGCAGGTAGGTCACGCGTCGGCGATAACCCTTGGAGGCGGGCGTGTCACCTCTGGTGTCGACGAGCATCGAGGCCGTTCCCGGGTGCTGCTGCCGGCGCCTTCGTCGTCGTGCTCGTCACGACGTGCGGCCCGGCACCCCGGCGTCGCGCCGTACCCGGGACCGGTCGGCTTCAGTCCTGCAGGCGGCAGTCGTCGGGGTCGTTCTCTTCGCGGTGGGCGGTCCGCGCGACCCGCTCCAGCAACGTCCGCAGCTGCTGCTGCTCGGCGGAGTCCAGATCGGACAGCAGCGCTGACTCGGCTTCGCCCAGGCGCTCGCGAGCCTGTTTCAGGGCCTGGGTGCCCTTTTCCGTGATGAGCACCTGGCGCGCCCGGCGGTCGACGGGGTCCTGCTGCCGGGTGAGCAGGCCTTCGGCTTCGAGGTCGTCGAGGAGATAGGTCATCACGGTCTTGTTGAGCGCCAGCTGCTGGGCGAGCGCGAGCTGCGAGCGCGGAGGTCCGGACACGACCGCCATCAGCACCAGGTAGCCCCGGGGGCCACCGGGCAACGCGGCGACGGAGCTCGTGGCGGTCCGGCGGAACTCGCCGGACACCACCCGGAGTGCCCAGCCCAGGTCGCTGTCCAGGCCGAGGGGTTCGTCGCGCTCGGAGGGTCGGGGTGTCACACCGTGATGGTAGGTGGTCCCCGAGATGACTTGCAAGACAGATGGGTTCTCGAGTAGATCGTCTACTGAGTAGACTATCTGCCATGAATACCGCTCTCTGGGTCGTCGCCGGGCTGGTCGCCGCCGGCTTCCTGTTCTCCGGCGTCTTCAAGCTCGCTCTGCCGCACGAGAAGTACGTCGCGGCGCAGCCTTGGGCCGAGGACGCGCCAAGTTGGGCGCCTCGCACGATCGGCGTGCTGGAGGTGCTCGGCGCCCTCGGCCTGATCCTGCCCGCCGGTGTGGCGCCGATCCTGGTCCCGTTCGCCGCGACCGGCCTGGCCCTGGTGATGGCCGGCGCGGTCGTGCTGCACCTGCGGCGCGGGGAGCTCTCGGCGCTGGTGCCGAGCGGGGTGCTGCTCATCCTGGCGGCGGTGGTGGCGTGGGGCCGGTTCGGGCCGTACGCGTTCTGAGCCGGAAGCACTACGAACGAAAGGGGATGACCGTTGCCCATCGCACTGGTGACCGGCGCCAACCGCGGCCTCGGCTTCGAAACGGCCAGGCAGCTCGCCGCCGCCGGCTTCGACCTCTACGTCGCCGCTCGTGACGGAGACAAAGCCGCCGAGGCGGCGGCGAAGCTGGGGGTCCGGCCCCTCACCCTCGACGTCACCGACGACGACTCCGTGACGGCGGCGGCCGCGCTCGTCGAGCGCGAGCGGGGCCGCCTCGACGTGCTCGTCAACAACGCCGCGATCCGGCCGGAGCTGAAGCCGGTGTCCGAGGTGACCGCTGCCTACGCGCGGAGGGTCTTCGACACCAACGTCACCGGCGTGGTCCGGGTGATGCACGCGTTCCTGCCGCTGGTGGAGAAGGCAGGCCACGGCGTCGTCGTCAACGTCGGCAGCGGCACCGGTTCGTTCGGCCGCGTCCACGACCCGGCCCGGATGGAGTCCCGCCTCGTCGAAATCCCTTATATGGCGTCAAAGGCGGCCCTGTCGATGATGACTGTCCAGTACGCGAAGGCGTACCCGGGCCTCCGGATCAACATCGTCGACCCGGGCCCCACGGCAACCGGCATGAACTCACTCCCCGGCGTACAGCCCGTCGAGTCCGGCGCGGCACCGATCGTGCGGGCCGCCCGGTTCGGCCCGGCGGATCCGACTGGCGGCTTTTTCGACGCGAAGGGGATCTCCCCGTGGTGACCCTCAGGACGAGGGCGGTACCCGTGGTTCGGTGACCAGCCACGGGGCGTCCACCAGCCTGACGCGCGGTACCGCCGTGTGGTCGTGCCGCCAGAGCGCGAGGGCGCGCAGCGAGGCGGAGGTGATCTCGATCAGCATCACGGTACCCAGTTCGTCCACTTCGGACTCGGCAAGCACCTCGGTGACGAAGGGCACCGGCGCCGACGACTCGCGCGGGTGGTGTCGACCTGCGCTCGGCGGGCCCCTTCGCAGGCCCCGCGGGGTCAACGTCAGCCGGATCGCGGCGTCGTTCCCGAACAGCGCCCGCTTCGGTGACCGCGTTCCCAGTTCGTCGACCGAGGTGTTTGCCGCCGCGTGGCCGGGGTAGCCGGGACTCGATCTCGCCTACGCCGAGCGTCGGTCTGCGCTGGGGCCACGGTGACCCGGGTCAAGCCCTCAGCCGCCGGGTCGGGGATCGAGTTGTGCGCCCACCCACCTCGCGGTGGCGGAAGGAAGGCTGGTCATGCCGGAACCCTCGGACATCGACAAAGGCGGCAACGAGCCCGAAGAAGCGCGAGAAGGCCACCACGACCTCGTCGCCCAGCCGCACACCGAAGACGAGGGATCGGTCGCCGAAGCGGAAGCCGAGGCGGCCGAGCTGAGCACCGGGAAAGCCCCGTTGGGCGAGCCAGGGCGGAAGCTGGACCGGAAGTCGCCGTTCTTCATCGGGATGCTCGGCGCCGCCGGGGTCGCGGTGACGTACCTGGTGGCCGAGCTGATCGTGACGGCCCAGGACACCCTGGTCCTGATCGGACTGTCCTTGTTCATCGCGATCGGCCTGGAGCCCGCCGTGTCGTGGCTGGCCCGGCACCGGTTCCCGCGCTGGGCGGCCGTGCTCACGGTGCTGCTGGCGCTGGTGCTGATCGGCGGCGGGTTCCTGGCCGCGGCGATTCCGGTCCTCGTCGAGCAGGCCACCGCGTTCGCCCACCAGGTTCCGCAGTACCTGCAGGACCTCAAGGACCACAATTCCCCGCTGGGACAGCTCAACGACCGGTTCGGGATCCAGCAGCACCTGCAGCAGCTGCTCGACGGCGGAAGCTTCGAAGGCGCGCTCAACGCCGGCAAGGCCGTGCTGGGAACGGTGGGCGACCTGCTGATCGTGGTCGTGCTGACGATCTACTTCCTGGCCGACCTGCCCCGCATCCGCGCGGGGCTCTACCGGCTGGTCCCGCACACCCGCCGCCCCCGCACGATCCTCATCGGTGACGAGATCTTCGCCAAGGTCGGCGGGTACGTGCTCGGCAACGCGCTGATCTCGCTCATCGCCGGCGCCGTCGCGTTCGCGTGGCTGCTGATCTTCAGCGTGCCGTACGCGCTGCTGCTCGCGATCCTGGTCGCGTTGCTGGACCTGGTGCCGGTGCTCGGGACGGCCATCGCCGGGATCGGGGTGTCGCTGGTGGCGCTGACGGTGTCGTGGCCGGTCGCGCTGGCCACGGCGGGGTTCTTCCTGGTCTACCGGCTGCTGGAGGACTACCTGCTGGTGCCGAGGATCATCGGGAAGGCGGTCGAGGTCCCGGCGCTGGTCACGGTGGTGGCGGTCTTGCTCGGCGGGGTCCTGCTCGGGGTGGTCGGCGCGCTGGTCGCGATCCCGATCGCCGCCGCGCTCCTGCTCATCCTCCGCGAAGTCGCCTACCCCCGGCTGGACAGGGCGTGAGCCGGATGACCACACGGCGCGCAGTGATTTCCGGGGGCGAGCATCGCCGGCCTCTCGGCGGCCTTCCGGCTGCGGCGAACCGGCTGGGAAGTGACCGTGCTGCAGCGAGCCGAAGCCTTCCGCGACGGCGACCAGAACGTGGACGTCCGGGGCGCCGGTCGCGAAGTCCTCGCGCGGATGGGCCTCACGGAGGCGATCAAAGTCCAGAACACCAGGGAAAACGTCGACGTCGGCTCGGTCGTGCGACATGGTGCCTCTTGTCGTGGTTCGGAGCTATCTCAGTCGGCCGCGCCGTTGTGCCGGGCGCGCTCGCCGGTTTCGACACCGGTGACCTTGCCGGGTACTTCGGCGTAGCGGTATGGATCCTGTTCGGTGCGCTTCAGTGTTGAGGACGATCTCGCCGTCCTCGACGTGCACCCAGATCATCTGGGTCCGCACCGCCGCTGTATTGCACTCCAACGGCGACGGGCTTGACCTGGCGGTCAAGGACGGCTCGATCGTCGGCGTGCGGGGCCGCGCCGACGATCGCGTCCACCGGGGTCGCCTGGATCCGAAAGACCTGTTCGGGTGGCGCTGTCCTCGGTTGGCGAGCGCAGCAAGGACCTGCTCGCGGACCAAGGGCCCAGCGCGATCGGCTTCTGCACCAGCGGGCAGCTGTTCGCCGAGGATGTGGTCGATGAGTTCGCGTGCGTCGTTGTCGACCCGGGATTCGCTGGTCGGCGGTAATCAGCGACGCGGGGCTTCAGAGCGGAGCCGGACGGGCCGAGCAGGATCTGGGTGGTGGCCGCGCGGCTTCGTCGTTGAGGTCGCCGAGCACGATGAGCCGTTCCTGCTCGCTGGGTTGCCGCAGCGTGGTGGCGAGATCCCGGACGGCGACCGCCCGGCCGTTTGCCGTCGGTCGAGCCGGGAACCCGGGGAGTTCCCTTCGGAGCGGGAGGAGAGGCTCGAGCATGACCGCCGAATGTGCGCCGGAGGCCCTGGTGGTGGGCCTGCTGACCGATAACGGGTTGCCCAGGCAGGTCGCCGGGAGAATCGCGGACGGTCTGCCCGCCCGCCTGACCCGTGACCTCGGCGAGGAGACGGCCTGGCGCGTCGAGCACGAGACGCAGTCCCTTCCGCTGACCGAGGAGGGTGACATCCCCATGCTGGCCCTCGCGGAGGAGCGCAGGTCGGAACACGGCTGGGACCTGCTGGTGCTGATCACCGACCTCCCGCGGCGGGCCGGCACGGTCCCGATCGCGTCGGACTACAACGCCGACCACGGTGTCGCGATGGTGTCGTTGCCCGCGCTCGGGGCCCTGCGGCTGCGCGGCCGGGTGTCTCGGCTGATCGTCCACCTGGTCCGGCACCTGGTGGCGCGCCGCGCGGCGAAGGAGGCCGATCCGCCGCGGGGGATCCTCGACCGGCTGCGGGAGCTGGTAGCGCCGACGCGGCACATCCGTGGCCGCGGCGCCGCCGACGAGCACCTGGCCCTGGTGGGGGTGCGCGGCCGCCTGCGACTGCTCGCCGGGATGATCCGGGACAACCGTCCGTGGCGGCTGGTGCCCAACCTCGCCGGTGCCACCGCGGCCGCGGCGGCCACGGCCGCGTACGGCATCATCACGACCTCGTTCTGGAAGCTGGCCGAAGCCTTGCCCGCGTTGCGGCTGGCCGGGATCACGGTGCTGGCGGTCGTGGTCATGGCGGGCTGGCTGATGGTGCACAACCACCTGTGGGACTCGCCGTCGGGGCACCTCGACCGGCGGAAAGCCCTGCTGTACAACGCCTCGACCGCGTTGACGCTGTCGATCGGGGTGGCCTGCATGTACGCCATCCTGTTCGCGCTGGCGTTCCTGGCGTCGATCGTCCTGGTCGAGGGCACTTACTTCGGGCAGGTCCTCGGTCATCCGGCCGGGCCGGCTTCGTACCTCAAGCTGGTGTGGCTCGCGACCTCCGTGGGCATCGTCGCCGGGGCGATGGGCTCGAGCCTCGAAGACGAGGAACGCGTCCGCCGGGCGACCTACAGCCGGCGTGAACGGGAGCGGCAGCAGCGCAACCGCGAGCGCGCCGAGGAAACCGAAAGCGGCGGTGAATACTGAGCGGTCTCCGAGGGCCTCGCCGACCGTGCTGTGCAGGCTGGCCAGAGACCGCACGCCGGCCACGGTCGAGGGCGAGCCGCCGACCAGCCGCAGCCCGACGTCGACCCGGCGGAGCTTCGCCGCGATCCGCACGACAGCCTGGAGGGGCAACGGACCGAAGGTGGCCGGTTCGGTCAGGTCGCGGATCGGCTCGAAAGGTGTGATTTCCCGCGAGGATCACCAGTTGGCGGTCCTCGGCCTGGCGGGTCGACTTGTCGCTGCAGCAGTCCTACCTGATGCAGCTTGATTGCAGCCGTGATCCCGGCTCCGCCGAGCAGAACGAGAAGCATCCGGAGCACCCGCACAGCTCTGCCCCCGTGGCGATGGTCATGATGCAGTACAGCCATTACTACGAGGAATGAGATCAGCGGCGGCGACGCCGTAGACCGCCCGGCTGAACTGGACCAGGTTGAGGTACGCGGCCAGGATCTGGTCCTCGGCCTGCTGGACGTGTCGGCTGGGGCGATCGGGCGATCACTTGCTCAGTCGAACTGTTGCCTGATGCGTGCCGATGACCCCGCCGTCACGGCCGGATCCACGGAAGCCGGATCGCCGCCGGGGCGGGGTGTTCCGGCGACAGCTCCCGAGCCGCGGCGAGTCGCTGCTTGGCGGACACCGACTGTCACGGAGCGGGTGCCCGCGTTCTGGTTCAATGGTGGCGAGTGGTTACGTCATCGCGTGGAGACCACGGAGAACCCGCTCCATGAAGTCGATGCTGTGACGATCGCCGGGGGTCGACCGCGTGTCTTGGACGGTCACCAGACCACGGTCGGCGAGGTCGGAAACCAGGACTCGTGCGACGCCCAGGGGAATTCGTCGATATGCGGCGATTTCGGCCACCGACTGCGACGAGCGGCACAGGAGGCAGATCGCGGCCTCTTCCCGTGAGCACGCGTGCTCTGGAGCACGGCCTCGCTCGGTTGCCGCGATGAGGGTTTCGAGGGGGAGCGTGCGCGTGGGCCGCGTACGTCCATGGGTGCGGAAGTACGGGCGGACAAGATCTGCCGTGCCCGGGTCGAGCCCCAACGCCGGCTCCACTGCTGCTCCTCACTGAAATTGTCGACTGCCGAAAATTATTTGACGGTCGACCGATCGTCGGCAATCGACCGAACGGGTAGGAGCCGGTAACAGACGGCGGCCGACACGATCGCAGCAGGCCCATGGTCGCGCCGTGGGTGATCAGCGAGGGTGCGTTCAGGGGCTTCTGTCGACGTGCGGGGCGGGAACTTGGCCGAAGACGCGTCGCTGGATCTCGCGGCGGTAGTCCTCGAGCGTGTTGTCGAGGTGCACCGCGGCGGCTTGGGCGGCGGCTTCCGGGTCGCCGTCGCGGATGGCCGTGTAGATCGCGGTGTGCTCCTCGACCGCCTCCGCGGCGTGCCCGCCGACCGTGCCGTGGAGACCGATGGTGCTGGACTGGTGCTGCAGCCGCCGGACTTCGCGCACGGCGGCCAGGAGGAACTGGTTGTGGGACGCGGCGGCGATGCCCAGGTGGAAATCTTCGTCGCCGCGATCGAACAGCGGCGCTTCGCCGGTCAGGTACCCCTGGCGGCAGGTTTCCGCGGCCGCCTCGATCGCCCGGAGCTCGACGGGGGTGGCGCGGGTGGCGGCCAGTCTGCTGGCCGTCATCTCCTGCACGCGGCGGAATTCGAACAGCATGTAGACGTGGTCCAGGTCGGTCGGCAGGAAGAAGCCCGACCAGCGGGCCGACCCGAGCATCCCCTCGTCGTCGGCCACGTAGAGACCGCGCCCCTTCTGGGCGCGCACCCGCCCGATGGCGGAGAGGATCTTGATCGCCTCGCGCACCACGGTGCGCGAGGCGCCGAGCCGGGCGGCGAGGTCGTTCTCCGTCGGCATGCGGTCTCCGGCCCGCAGCCGCAGTTCGGCGATGAGCCGGAGGATCTCCTCGGCGACGCGCTCGTACCCGGGCCGGTAGGCCGCTTCCCGGGGCACCGGCTCGCCCGCTGCACGCGTGTCGTCCACCCAGGTGTCTCCTTCGTCCGCGGCTCGGTGCCGTGAACCCTACATCTGCCTCACCCTGGCAACAATGTGTAGTACTTATTTTCTCCGACGAGACCCCTTGACGAAGATGCCTCGGCCAGCTGTGATAGTCCCCGTTAGAGACCGCTCGCAGCAATGTGTACGACACATATGACGTGCCGTCGCCTCGTCAGGTGCGACCTGCGGGTGCCACGATGAAGTGGAGTTCCTCATGACAGCTCATGTGCGCGCCACCGGAGTCAGAGGAAGGCGGTACGCGGTGCTGGCCTTCGGCGTCGCGGTCCTCCTCGCCGCGGTCACAGCCTGCGGCAACGGCGGGAGCGGCGGTGGTGCCCAGGCCGGGTTCCAGCCGGTGCCGCAGACGGGCGGGAAGATCGCCGTCTGGGTCGATTCCACCCGGCTGCCCGCGGCCCAGCTCTACCAGAAGCAGCACCCCGAGGTGCCGATGGACATCGTCACCTACGACGGGGACGCCAACGGCTCGAACTACCTGCAGACCAAGGTCGGCCTCTTCAACCGGACCCGCAGCGGCTGGCCGGACGTGGTGTTCAGCTCGCAGAACAACGAGGTCAGCTGGGCGGTGCAGGCCGGGTTCACCGCTCCGCTGAACAAGGGCCAGATCCCCGACGCCACCCTGAGCGGCTGGACCGCCGGGGCCAACGACCCGTGCACGGTCGAGGGCACGCTCTACTGCCTGCGCAACGACCTCGCCCAGACCGTCCTCTGGTACAACGCCCCGCTGATGCAGTCGTGGGGTTACCAGGTGCCCAAGACCTGGGAGGAGTACCAGGCGCTGGGCCAGCGAGTCGCCACCGAGCACCCCGGCTACTTCGTGGGCACGGCCGGGGACAACTTCACCCCGGAGATCTACCTCTGGGCGTCCAAGTGCGGGGCCAACGAGATCACCGGCCCGAAGTCGGTCAAGGTGAACACCACGAGCCCGAACTGCACCCGGATGGCGTCGCTGCTCGACACGCTCGTCAAGAACCGCACGATGTCCACCAGCAGCGTGTTCAGCTCCGACTTCGACAAGAACGCCGCGGACAAGATCCTCATGATGCCCGGGCCGTCGTGGTTCGGCGGCTCGGTGTTCCAGGAGTCGTTCAAGACCCCGGCCGGTCAGATCGCGGCCGCCCCGCTGCCGCAGTGGGCCGGCGACCCGTCCCCGTCGGTCGGCAACGTCGGCGGCGGCACCTGGCTGCTGTCCGCCCACAGCGCCAACCTGAAGGCCGCCACCGACTTCCTCACCTGGGTCACCACCTCGGACGAGTACCAGGGCACCGTCTCACCGGGTTACCCCGCCTACGCGGCGGCGGCGAAGACCTGGCTGGCGAAGCAGTCCTCGGGCAAGTACTACGCCAACGACATCGCGGCGCCGCTGCAGGCCGCCGCCCCGCAGGTGTGGCCGGGGTGGGGCTACGGCCAGTTCAGCCAGGAGGCGATCTGGGCGGCGACCGTGACACCGGCGCTGACCGCGGGCAAGACGATCGTCTCGATGCTGCCCGAGTGGCAGGCCGCGATCACGAACTACGCGCGGTCCAACGGGTACGAGGTCAGCCAGTGACCAGTGTCGTCCCGGCCGGGAACCCGTCGCGGCGGCGGGTCTTCCGGCCGGGCCGGGCCGGGCACCTGTTCGTCGCCGCCTACGTGGTGCTGCTGATCGCGTTCGGTGTCGTTCCCACGGTCTACGCGGTGTACTTCGCCTTCACCGACGCGGGCGACACCTTCGCCGGCTTCTCGAACTTCGTCGAAGCCGCCGGTGACTTCCGGTACTTCTCCGCCGTCGGACACGTGGCGCTCTACCTGGTGTTCTGGCTCGTTTCGCTGGTCGTGTTCGTCGTCGGGCTCGCGCTGCTGCTGCACCGCCTGACCTCGAGCGGGACCGGCAAGGCCCTGCGCTTCCTGTACTACATCCCGGGCGCGCTCGCCGGGGCCGCGAGCGTCATGGTGTGGCTGTTCATGCTGGACCCGTCGGTGAGCCCGGTGAGCGCGCTGCTGCGCGTGGCCGGGTTCGACACCTTCGGCCAGGTCGTCGCGCCGGACCACCTCCCGGTCCTGTTCACCCTGATCGCCTTCTGGACCGGGGCGGGTGGCTGGATCGTGGTGATGTTCGGCGCACTGAACAACATCTCGCCCGATCTGCTGGAGGCGGCCCGGATCGACGGCGCGGGCGCGTGGCAGACGGCGTGGCGCATCCAGATCCCGTTGCTGCGCAAGTGGATCGTCTACATGGTCATCCTCGCCTTCGCCGGCGGAACCCAGCTGTTCGTCGAACCGCAGCTGCTCTCGCAGGCGAGCGTCGGGGTCGCCGGCCGCGACTATTCGCTCAACCAGCTCTCCTACGACTTCGCCTTCCAGAACAACAACGTGAACACCGCCGCGGCCATCTCGGTGGAGCTGCTGCTGGTCGGGCTCGTCGTCGCCGGCGTGTTCGTCGCCCGATCGGGGTTCTTCGATGCCGACTGACACCCGTCGTCCCGCGCACGTGAACGAGCCGGTGCGCCCCGCGGCCGCTCCACGGCGGCGTCGCGCCCGGAAACTGCCGAACCCGCTCGCGGCCCTGGTGCTCGTGCTGTTCCTCGTCTTCTTCGTCCTGCCGGTGCTGTGGCTCCTGCTGGCGGCCACGAAGACCGACGACCAGCTCGTGCGCGGAAACCCCCTGTCCTTCGGGTCGTGGCACGCGCTGGCGGACAACTGGAACGCGCTCACGTCCTTCCAGGACAACGCGATCTTCCAGTGGCTGGGCAACTCCGCGGTGTACTCGTTCGTGGCGCTGGCGATCACGCTGTGCGTGGCGATCCCGGCCGGCTACGCCCTCGCGATGACCGAGTTCCGCGGCCGGCGCACGTTGCTGGTCGCGACGCTCGTGGTGATGCTGATGCCGAACGCCACCCTCGTGGTGCCGTTGTTCCTCGAGGTGAACGCGGTGGGACTGATCGGCTCGATGTGGTCGATCATCCTGCCGTACGCGTTCTACCCCTTCGGCGTCTACCTGACCTACATCTACTTCACCACCGCTGTGCCGCGGGACCTGATCGATGCGGCGAAGCTCGACGGCTGCTCGCAGTTCGGCGTGTTCCGCCGGATTGCCCTGCCGCTCGCCGCGCCGATCGTGGCCCTCGTCGGCTTCTTCAGCTTCGTGGCCAACTGGACCAACTACTTCCTGCCTTACGTCCTGTTGCCGCAAAGCGACCAGTTCCCGGTCCAGGTCGGCCTGGGCACGCTGCTGAACTCGGTTCCCCAGTTCAACCCGACGGTCGGTACCGCGGCGGTGCAGCGCCCCGAACTGGCGTTGGCCACGCTGCTGGCGATCACGCCCGTCCTCGTCGTTTTCCTCTTCTCCCAGCGCTTCCTGGTCACGGGGATGCTGGCCGGCGCAACCAAGGAGTAGCCGATGTACCCCGTCATCACGGCTTCGGTACCCCTGCTCGAACCACCGGGCTGGGCGATCGCCCAGCGAGAGCTGTTCGCCCTGCTCGACCAGGCCTGGCGCCGGTTCGCCCGCGACTTCACCGGCCCGGACGGACGGCTGGCCTACGACGACGGGCTCAGCACCCGCGACGGCGTCGACGACTTCTACGAAACCTTCTTCAACTGGCCGCAGCTCTACCTGCTGGGCGGCGCCGACGACCTGCTCGCCGAGTCGGAGCTGCACTGGGAGGGTGTCACCCGGCAGCTGACCGAACTGGACATGCTGAAGGACGAGTACGAACGCGGCTACGACTGGTTCCACCAGGGCGAAAGCCTGCTGCTGCTGTACTTCCTGTGCATGGCGGCGCCCGAGCGGTGGCGGGAGCGCGCGCTGCGGTTCGCGGAGCTCTACGTCGACCCGGCTCACGGCAACTACGACCCCGTGCACCGCATCATCCGTCGGCCGCACAACGGCAGCGATCCGGCGCGCGAGGGGATCTTCGACGGTGGCTCGTACCCGTGGCTGCCCCGAGAGGCCGCGACGTACGGCTTTCCGCTGGAGTGGCTGCTGCCCGCGGACGCCGAGGAGCCCCCGCGGGATCGCGACCCGCGGCTGGGCGAGCAGATGCGGCGGCGAACGGGGGAGGGGGACACCGCGGTCAACCTGGCCGCCTCCGGGCTCGTCTTCAACGCCTTCCTGCTCTCCGGCGACCCGCGCTACCGAGACTGGCTCGCGGAGTACGTGGGCGCGTGGCGGGACCGCGCGTCGGCCAACAACGGCATCCTCCCCGACAACGTCGGCCCGGACGGGACGGTGGGCGGGTTGCTGGACGGACGCTGGTACGGCGGGCACTACGGGTGGTCCTGGCCGCACGGCTGGTACAGCGTCGGGCACGCCGCCGTCGTCGCCGCCCTGGCGGCCGCGCTCGCCACGGGCGACGAGACGTTCACCGACCTGGTGCGCCCGGCACTGGACGAGATCATCGCCCACGGCAAGGTCATGGCGTTCACCGAGGCGGATTCCAGCCTCGGCTCCAAGTGGTCGGTGCAGCTGCGGGAAGACGTGGACACCCCGGCGCTGCACGTCCCCTTCCGCTACGACGACCGGGGCTGGTTCGACTACAACCCGATGCTGATGGGCGTCCCGGCCGCGCTGTGGCACCACACGGCCGCGCCGGAAGACCGCGAACGCCTCGAACGGCTGCGGGTGGCCGGTGGCCACGACTGGCGAACCGTGCGGCCGTTCCGCAGCAAGGAGGAAGCCGGGCACGAGGAGCCGTGGCTCGCCTACCTCGCGGGTGACAACCCGGACTACCCGGAGCGCATCCTGGCCGCCGCCCAGGCCCAGGTACGGCACCGGCTGACCCGCATGGAGCGCTACCGCGGCCGGGCCGTGACCGAAGCCGACATCCACCTGTGGCAGCAGTCCAACCCCGTGGTGACCGAAGCCCTCGTCCAGCTCACCTGGGGCGCTCCGCAGGTCGTCTACAACGGCGGGCTGCAGCAGGCCCGCGTCCGCTACTACGACGCGCGGGCGGAACGGCCGGGCCTGCCGCCGTCCGTGGCGGCGCTGGTGTCCGGCATCGACCCCGAGGCGACCGTCGTCGAGCTGGTCAACCTCGACCCGCGGGAGCCGCGGTCGGTGGTCGTCCAGGCCGGCGCGTTCGCCGAGCACCACATCCGCGGCGTGGAGTACGACGCGTGCGAGGACCCGTCGTGGATCGGCGATCTCTACGACTACGGCCACCGCGAACCGGCCGTGACGACCGCGTCGATCGAGCTCGACGGCCCGTGGCTGCGGGTGGACCTGCCCCGGTCCAGCCGGATCCGGTTGACGCTGCGGATCGCCCTGCGGGCCCGGACGCCGTCCTACGTCACCCCGTTCGACGAGCGTGCCGCGTGAACCGACGGCCACTCGGCGACACCGGGCTGACGGTCTCCGAACTCGGTTTCGGCGCCGCCCCGCTGGGCCGGTTGCCCCGCGGCGGGGAACACCGCGGCATCGACGCCGTCCACACCGCACTCGAGCTCGGCATCACCTTCTTCGACGTCTCCCCGTTCTACGGGAACGCGGAAACCGTGCTCGGCAAGGCGTTGCGCGGTGTCGAACGCTCGGACTACGTGCTGGCCACCAAAGTCGGCCGGTACGGCGAGACGGAGTTCGACTTCGGCGCCGAGCGGGTCACCCGGAGCGTGCGGGAAAGCCTCGACCGGCTGGGGACCGGCCACCTCGACCTCGTGCAGTGCCACGACGTCGAGTTCGGCGACCTCGACCAGGTCGTGCACGAGACGATTCCCGCCCTGCGGGCCCTGCAGGAGACCGGTGTGATCGGCGCCGTCGGCGTGACCGGCTTCCCGCTGCCCGCGCTCGCCCACGTCGTCGGGCGGACCCGGGTCGACACGGTCATCTCCTACTGCCAGTACACGCTGCAGAACCGGCGGCTCGCCGCGTGGCGGGAATGGTTCGCGCGCCACGGAACGGCCGTCATCACCGCGTCGCCGCTGTCGATGGGAGCGCTCACCGACCGCGGGGCACCGTCCTGGCACCCCGCACCGGAAGACATCCTCCGGCGGTGCGCGGAGGCCGCCGCGCTGTGCCGGGACCGGGGCGAAGACCTCGCGCGCGTCGCCCTCCGGTTCGCGGTGGGGACCGGAGGCTTCGCTTCGACGCTGGTCGGTGCGGCCGATCCGGAGGAGGTGCGCCGGGACGTCCGCTGGATCACCGAGCCGGTGGACGACGACCTGCTGCGCGCCGTCGAGGAGTGCCTCGAGCCGGTCCGCGACCGCTCGTGGCCCAGCGGCCGCGCGGAAAACCAGGAACCGGAGGTGGCGGCATGACCGCGGTCCTCGACTCCCACGTCCACTTCTGGGACCCACGGCGGCTGCGCTACCCGTGGCTCGACGACGTCGCCCGGCTGAACCGGCCGTTCACCCCGGAGCACTTCCCCGTCCGGCACGACGTCATCGTCGTGGAGGCCGGGCGGATCCCCGGGGACGCCGGGGCCGAGATCGCCTGGCTGCGACGGGAAGCGCGGCGGTACCCCTGGATCCGCGGGATCGTGGCGCACGCCGACCTCGAGCGTCCTGAGGAAGCGGGCCGGTTCGCCGGCGACCCGTTCGTGGTCGGCGTCCGGCGCAACGTGCAGGACGAGGCCCCCGGCTTCCTCGAAGGTGCGGGCTTCCGCGCGGGCGTCCGCTCGCTCGGGGAGGCGGGGCTGCCGTTCGACGCCTGCGTCCGCGCGCACCAGCTGCCCGAACTGACCGCGCTGGCCGAAGCCTGCCCGCGGACCACCATCGTCCTGGACCACCTCGGCAAGCCATCGCCCGGCGGCCCCGGGTACGAGCGGTGGCGCCGGGCCCTGCGCCGGCTCGCCCGGCACGCCAACGTGCGGTGCAAGCTGTCCGGCCTGGCCACGGAGACCGCCCCGGGCACCCCGCGCGCGCAGGTGGTCGACACCCTGAAGGAAGCCCTCGACAGTTTCGGGCCCGGCCGGTGCCTCTACGGCAGCGACTGGCCCGTCATGACCCTGGCCACCGACCCCGAGGCGTGGCTGGACGTCGTCCACGCCGCACTCGACGGCCACCCCGCCGAAGCCGTGCTCCGCCGCAACGCCGAGCAGACCTACCTCGCCCGCGCAGCCCTCGGGCAAGCAGCAGGAAAGGACCCGGAATGAACGCTCCACCGCAGGACCCGCCCACCCGGCGGGTCGCCTACTCCGGCCACCGGAGCCTCGTCGTCGAGGCGGTGGATCCCGTGGCGCCGCCGCCCGGCCACGTCCGGATCGACGTGGCCTACACCGGGATCTGTGGCACCGACCTGCACATCTACCACGGGGACATGGACAGCCGCGTCCATCCGCCCGGCGTGCTCGGCCACGAAATGTCCGGGCGGGTCGCGGAGCTCGGCGCCGGTGTCGAAGGCTGGCGGCCCGGCGATTCCGTGACGGTCATGCCGCTGCGGTGGTGCGGCGAGTGCCCGGCCTGCCGGGCCGGTCACTCCCACGTCTGCCACCGCCTGGTGTTCCTCGGCATCGACGCGCCCGGGTCGATGCAGAGCAGCTGGACGGTCCCCGCCGAAACCCTGGTGCGCCTGCCCTACGACCTCCGGCTCGACCACGCCGCGCTGGTCGAACCCGTCGCGGTGGCCGTGCACGACGTCCGGCAGGCCGCCTTGCGGCCGGGGGAGCGGGCACTGGTGGTCGGCGGCGGGCCGATCGGGCTGCTCATCGCCGTCGTCGCACGCCGGTCCGGGGCGGCCGTCCTGCTGGCCGAGCCGGACCCGTTCCGCCGGTCGGTCGCGGAAGGACTCGGCCTGACCGCGCTCGACCCGCGTGCCGAAGGCTTCTCCGGAACCGTCGACCGGTGGACCGGCGGGGAAGGTGCCGCGGTGGCCTTCGAGGTGTCCGGAGCCGAAGCGGGTGTGGCGACGGCGGTCGGGGCACTGGCCACGAGAGGCCGGCTGGTCCAGGTGGCCATCCACCCGGCGCCCCGGCAGGTGGACCTCCACCGGTTCTTCTGGCGCGAACTGACGCTGGTCGGCGCCCGCCTCTACGACCGCGACGACTTCACCGCCGCGATCGGGCTCCTCGGCGAGGGGGCGATCCCGGCCGGTGCCCTGATCTCGCGGACCGAACCCCTCGAGCGGGCCGGCGAGGCCTTCGCGGCCCTCGAATCCGGCGCGGGCGTGATGAAGGTCCTCATCGACTGCGGCGCTTCCGGGGAGGCGGGATGACTCCGCTTTCCCCGTTCGACCTCACCGGCCGGTTGGCGGTGGTCACCGGCGCCCGCCGGGGGATCGGCCTCGGCATCGCCGAGGCGCTGGCCGCCGCCGGGGCGGACATCGTGGCCGTCAGCGCGCAGCAGGAGCCGTCGGGCAGCGAGGTCGAGAAGCGCGTCACCGCGCTCGGCCGCACCTGCACCGCGTTGAGCACCGACTTCGCCGACCGGGCCGCCGTCGCGGAGCTGGCGGACGTCCTCGCCGATCTCGGGCGACCGGTGGACATCCTCGTCAACAACGCCGGCACCATCGCCAGGGCCCCGGCCGCCGAACACTCCGACGCCGACTGGGACCGCGTCCTGACCGTCGACCTCACGAGCCAGTTCACCCTCGCCCGGGAGGTCGGCCGGCGCATGATCGAGCGCGGCCGCGGCAAGATCGTGTTCACCGCGTCGCTGCTGAGTTTCCAAGGCGGCATCAACGTTCCCGGGTACGCCGCGGCGAAGTCGGGGATCGCGGGTCTCACCCGCGCCCTGGCCAACGAATGGGCGGGACGCGGCGTGAACGTCAACGCGATCGTCCCCGGCTACGTCGAAACCGACAACACCCAGGCGTTGCGAGCCGATCCCGGCCGCTTCGCCGCGATCCTCGACCGCATCCCGGCCGGCCGCTGGGCGACCCCCGAGGACTTCGGCGGCGTCGCCGTCTTCCTCGCCTCCGCGGCGTCGGACTACGTCCACGGCGCACTGGTCCCCGTCGACGGCGGCTGGCTGGGCCGCTGAGCCCGCTCCCCGTTCCCTCGCACGATCCTCAAGGAGGACGATCATGCGTCACCCCGTCAAGAAAGTGCTGGCCGCGCTGGCCGTCACCGCCGGCGCCGCGGCACTGACCGCCGTCCCGGCCCAGGCGGCCGGGCTCCCCGCGTTCACGATCGTCGTGGCGCCCCACGGCGGCGATACCCTGCAGCACGCCCAAAAGCTCGCCCGCACGCTGTCCGCGCTCGCGGACGTCCACGTCGAACTCGCGGGCGGCACGTACCGGCTGAACGCCCCGCTGAAGTTCACCGGCGAGGACTCCGGCCGGGGCGGCCACACCATCACCTGGCAGGCCCGCCCCGGCCAGAAGCCGGTGCTGTCCGGCGGCCAAGCCGTGACCGGGTGGAAGCTGCGGGATCCGGCGGCGAACATCTTCGTCGCCGACGTGCCGAAGGGCGCCGATTCGCGGCAGCTCTACGTCGACGGCGCTTCGGCTCCCCGGGCGGCGATCACCATCGCGCGGACCGACGTCCAGGTCACCGCCACCGGCCTGACCATCGTCAACCCGGCGTTGAGCTACCTGGCCACCCTGCCCGCCCAGAACCGGATCGAGGTGGAGAGCCAGAACTCCTTCACCGACCGGTACGCGCCGGTGCGGAGCATCGCGGGCACGACGATCACCATGCAGCAACCGGCGTGGAACAACAACAACTGGGGCTACGACACCCTCGCTCGCCCCTTCGCGGGCGGGACGCTGCTGCTGGAGAACTCGTACTCGTTCCTGCAGACCGGGCAGTGGTACCTCGACCCGGCGGCCGGGAAGCTGTTCTACAAGGCCGCGCCGGGACAGTCCCCGGCCGGCAAGGACGTCGAGCTGCCGCGCCTGACGTCGCTGGTCCAGGTGAGCGGGACCTACGACCGTCCGGTCCGCAACCTCGCCTTCCACGGGCTCGGCTTCGAGCACACCACCTGGCTGCAACCCGGCACGTCGATCGGCTACGCCGACCAGCAGAGCGGCGCGTTCATCGCGTCCGCCTTCCCGCAGCCCGCCGACTTCCTGACCTCCTGCCAGATCGGCTGCCCCCTGTTCGAGGCGGCGCGCAACAGCTGGCACCAGGTTCCCGCCGCCGTCCAGGTCTCGGCGGCGGACGGCATTTCGTTCGAGGGCAACACGTTCGCCCACCTCGGCCAGGTCGCCCTCGGCATCGGCAACGACGCCAACGCGCACGCGAGCGGCGTCGGCCTCGGCGCGTCCGGCATCACGGTGCGGCGCAACACCTTCACCGACGACGCCGGTTCCGCCGTCGTGGTCGGCGGCGTGCAGCCCGACGCGCACCACCCGGGCAACCCCGCGATGACGAACGAGAACGTCACCATCACCGACAACCTGGTCACGAACGTGGCGCGGGACTACAAGGACATGGCCGGCATCCTGAGCACCTACGTCACCCACGCCGTGATCGAGCACAACGAGGTGTCCGACCTGGCCTACGACGGCATCGACGTCGGCTGGGGCTGGGGCGCCAACGACCCCGGTGGCAGCCAGGACTACCGCAACCGCGGCCTGTACGCCTACCAGCCCGTCTACACCACGCCGACGACGCTGAAGGACACCGTGGTCCGCTACAACCTCGTGCACGGGACGAAGAAGGTCTTCCACGACGGCGGCAGCATCTACAACCTGTCGGCCGACCCGGGTGCGGTCATCGACCGGAACTACGTCTACGACAACCACAACACCGTGGGCCTGTACCTGGACGAAGGTTCGCGGTACGTGAGCCTGTCGAGCAACGTCATCCAGGACGCCGGGGTCTGGGCGTTCACGAACGCGAGCGGTACCAACAACACCGACGACAACACCTTCACCGGCAACTGGTACGACACGGGCGTCACACAGGTCGCGACCGGCGCGCCGCACAACAACGTCCTGGACGGCAACGTCAAGGTCACTGACGCGAACTGGCCGTCCGCCGCGCAGGAGGTGATGCGCGAGGCGGGCATCTCCCCGGCGGGGCACTAGGAGCTGTCCTGTAAGTCATCGGAGCCAGAGCACGATAGCGGCGATGATGAGTTCGGCCTGGTAGTAAGCGGCGCGTTTGGCATAGCGAGTGGCCAGATCACGGAACTGCTTGAGCCGATTGAAGCACCGTTCCACCACGTTGCGCTGCTTGTAGACCTGCGCGTCAAAGGCCGGTGGTCGCTCGCCGCGGGAGCCCTTGCTCTTGCGGCGGGCGATCTGGTCGTCACGTTCCGGGCTGACGAACGTGATCCGCCGGTCTCGCATCACCTGCCGGGTCGAGGGATGCGCATAGGCCTTGTCCGCGATCACCGTCTCCGGCCGGCACCGCGCCCTGCCCGGCCCGAGACGGGCGACGCTGATCCCGTCCAGCAGCGGCACCAGCTGCGGGTTGTCCCCGGCCTGGCCCGGCGTGAGCAGGAACCGCATCGGCAGACCACGCCCGTCCACCGCGAGGTGGATCTTGGTGCTCAGCCCGCCGCGGGACCGCCCCAGTCCTTCTCCGCCGCAGGCGAGGACTTCGATGGCGTCGCTGCATCCCCCTTTTTCCGCGCACCAGCAGCATGCTGATGCGCCCGGACCACGCTCGAGTCGACCGAAATGATCCACTCCAGGTCGCCGATGGCGTCATCTTTGACGATCACCCGGTCCAGGATCCGCGCCCAGGTGCCGTCCTTGGTCCACAACCGCAACCGTTCGTGCGCGGTCTTCCACGGGCCATAGCGGTCGGGCAGGTCATGCCACGGAGCACCGGTGCGCAGCTTCCACAAGATCGCGTTGATCACCTGGCGGTGATCACGCCACCGCCGACCACCGCCTTGCTGCGGTGGCAGCAACGGCTCGATCACCGCCCACGCCTTATCTGTCAACTCATCGCGACCAACCACGTCTGCAATCCAACCGGACCGCAGCTAGATCACTTACAGGACACGCCCTAGCCCACGCGGCGGTGGCGATCGTCTTTACCCGGTCCGGGTCGCCCTATATGTTGTCACCCACAACATATAGGTCGTGCCGCGTGGAGGTGCCGTTTCGATGAAGAAGCACGGCGAGACCGGTGCCGCGAGGCCGGGCCGGAGTCGCGCGGCATCGGCTGTGGTCGTCGGCTGCCTCCTGGCGGTCATGGTGACGGTGCCGGCCGCGGCCACACCCGCGCCCGGCCGGTCCGGCGAGGGGTGGGTGCTGAGCACGAGCGACCCGTCGGCGAACTACTCGCCGACGTTCGTCGGCAACGGCTACCTCGCCGCACGCGTACCGGCGGCGGGGCAGGGGTACAGCAGCAAGCCCATCGTCACGCAGTCCCAGCTCGCCGGCTTCTACGGCGCTCCCTCGGCCGGGCAGGAGGAGCGAGCCGGCCTGCCGACCTGGACCACGCTCGGGTTCGGCCGCGGCGCCGACGTCTACGGACAGGGGGAGTGGTCCTGCGGGTTCGGGCAGCTGTGCCCCGCCGCGTACGGCAAGATTTCCGGGGGCGCGTTCGTCGAGAGCTCGCACCCCGGCTCCACCGCCGGCTCGTACCTGGCCGGGCTGAACACCAACGACACCCCGACGGTCGGTGGCACCGACGTCCTCCCGATCCGGGACGCGCCGGCCGGTCCGGCGACGCTGGCCGTGCGCTACGGCAACGGCAGCGGCGGCCCGCAGACCCTCCACATCGGCGTGAACGGCGGGTCGCGGCAGGTGTCCGTGCCGAGCCTGGCCGGGTGGGACGACTGGGCGGTCGTGACCGTGCCGGTGACGCTGAAGGCGGGCGCGAACACGCTCGAGGTCACCGTGGCCGACGGAGACACCGCGCGGGTCAACGTCGACTACCTCGCGCTGTACCCGGACGGCGCGCAGCCACCGACCCAGGTCGCCGCCGCCACGGTCGGCACCACCACCGGCTACCGGCAGTCGATCGACCTGCGTACCGGAGTGCTGACCACTTCGTTCGACTGGACCTCGCCCGCGGGCGACATGACCAGCTTCGCCTACGAGGTCAACGCCAACCGCGCGGACGGCCACCTGGGCACGGTCAGCGTGCGGGCCGTCCCGCACTGGAGCGGCACGGCCACCGTGGTCGACGAGTTCGACGGCCGCGGCCTGGACCACGCTTCGACGAAAGACCCGAAGGTGGATGGACGGTCCGCGACGCTGTCGCAGACCGTCGTGAGCGACGGGAACCTGGTCACCGCCGCGATGAGCTCCGTCCTGCGCGTCGACGAGAAGGCGGTGCCGACCCGGGCGATCGCCGACCCGGGCGACGGTGGCGCCGGTCAGCGCGCGGACTTCCGGGTCCGCGCCGGAGTGCCGGTGACCGTCACCAAGTACGTGGGTGTCGCCTCCAGCGTCGACACCGACCGGCCATTGGCGGCCGAGGCGCCGCGGCAGGCGGCCGCGAAGACCGCGGCTCGTGCCGCCGCGGACGGCTACGGGCGCGCGCTGGCCCGCAACGACGACGCCTGGTCGCGCCTCTGGCGGTCGAGCATCTCGGTCCCCGGTGACACCACTATGACCGCGCAGATCCACGCGTCGATGTTCTACCTGCTCGCGAGTGTGCGCGCCGGGGTCGCCTGGAGTGCCAGTCCGGGCGGGTTGTCCTCGGACGGGTACAGCGGGCACGTGTTCTGGGACATGGAGACGTGGATGTACCCGGCGCTGCTCGCCCAGTACCCCGACATCGCCGCCGACGCGAACACCTACCGGCAGCAGCGCCTGCCGGCGGCTCAGGCCGCGGCCGCGGCACTGTCCACTCCGGACCACCTGATCAAGGGCGCGAAGTTCCCGTGGCAGAGCGCGTTGACCGGCAAGGAGACGACTCCGGACTGGTCCCCGGACGGCAAGCAGGAAATCCACATCGACTCCGACATCGCGCTGGCGCAGTGGCAGTACTACGAGGCGAGCGGCGACAAGGCGTGGCTGCGGGACAAGGCGTGGCCCGTGCTGCGGGGCATCGCCGACTACTGGGCCACGCGCGCCGTGCCCGACGCGGACGGCACGTACGCCATCAAGGACGTCAAGGGCGCCGACGAGTACCACGACAACGTCGACAACAGCGCGAGCACCAACGCCGGGGCGCAGGCTTCGCTGCGCATCGCCATCCGTGCCGCGGGGATCGTGGGCCGGCCCGCCGACCCGGCGTGGGGCAAGGTCGCCGACGGCCTGAAGATCCCGGTGGACGCGGCCGCGAACATCCATCCCGAGTTCGACGGGTACGCCGGGCAGACCGTCAAGCAGGCCGACGTCACGCTGCTGCAGTACCCGTGGGCGGTGCCGATGCCGCCCGGACTCGCCCAGAACGACCTCGACTACTACGGGGCGCGCACCGACCTGAACGGTCCGTCCATGACGGACGCGATCGCGACCATCGCCGGCGCTGCCCTCGGATCGCCCGGGTGTGCCGTCTACAGCTCTCTGGTCAAGAGCGCGGGCCCGTACCTGGCCGCGCCGTTCGACCAGTGGTACGAGACCCGCACCGGGGGAGCGTTCGACTTCACCACCGGCCAGGGCGGCTACCTGCAGGAGTTCCTGTACGGGTTCACCGGCCTGCGCTGGGGAACCGACGCGGTCACCATCGACCCCTTCCTGCCACCGCAGCTGCCGGGCGTCGACGTCACTGGGGTCAAGTGGCAAGGCCGCACGTTCGACCTGTCGGTCGGCCGCCAGACGACGAGTCTGCTCCTGCGCGCCGGCCCGCCACTCCCGGTCCGCGTCGGTATCGGCAGCCGTGACGTACGCCAGGTCAGGCCCGGCACCACCCTGCGGGTACCCACCCGGCACCCCGGAGGCGACCCGACGAACTGCGGTTCCTGACCGGGTGGATCGAGGCGTCGGCGGCTCCGAAACGCCGGACCTGAGCACCTGCGAATCGCCCGGACGGAACGCACGCCGGTCGAGGGACGCGGCGTGCGGCTAGGGCGTGTCCTGTACCGAGTAAGTGGAACAACCAGGAGAGAAGGGAACGGAGCCATCATTGGATCGCCCGCAGCGGCCGGGTAGTGCCGCGCGGGTGCCGCAGTTCCATCGAGTTCGGAGGTGGTGCTCGGTCACGAGTCAGCGATCCCCGCTCAGTCCGGCTTTCGGCCGGACGCGGGTGCAGGAAGCCGGCGGCGACGCCGGTTGACAATGGTGAAACCCATTTGATCCCTGACCAGGAAGGGCCGGACACGCCGAGCCGGGCCGACAAGTTCGACGACGAGGACTATCCCGCCTACACGATGGGCCGGGCCGCGGAAATGCTCGGCACGACGCAGGGTTTCCTGCGCAGTCTCGGCGAAGCCGGGCTGATCACGCCGCAACGCTCCACCGGCGGGCATCGCCGCTATTCCCGGCGGCAGCTGCGCTTGGCCGCTCGGGCGCGGGAGCTGGTCGACGAGGGCACCGCCATCGACGCGACTGCGCTCTCGAAGACCAGCTCCACGAAGCCCAGCGGCTCAACACCGAACTGCGCGCCGGCGACTGAACCGGTTGCGAAGAGATGACGACGGCGGGTCATCGTCCCGGCATGACCCGTCAGGCGACCGTGAAGCCGGCCTAGTTCCCGCCGTTGAGACGGTATTCCGCGTTCACCAGCTCGAAGAGCTCGGCCACCGAGGTGTCCTCCGACCGGCGGTCGAAGGTGATCTCGCCGTGCTGCAACAGGTTCACGCGATCGCACACGTCCGTCACCTGCCCGTAGTTGTGGGCGATGAGGATGATCGCGATGTCCCCGCGCTGCTTCAGCTCCCGCAACAGGCGCAGGATCACCGCGCTCTCCTTGGCGCCCATCGCGGCGAGCGGCTCGTCGAGCAGCAGCAGCTTCGCTTTCGAGTACACCGAACGGGCCACCGCGATCGCCTGCCGTTGACCGCCGGACAGCATGCCGACCTCGGCGGTCACCGAAGGGATGTCGATGCCGATCGAGTCCAGTGCCTCGCGGGCGCGGCGCTTCATCTCGGAGCGCCGCAGGAACGGCAGCCCGCGGTGGGTGAGCTCGCGGTTGAGGTGCAGGTTCAGGTACACCGGCAGGTCGTTGATCATCGCCAGGTCCTGGAACACCGTCTCGATGCCCAGCGACCGCGCGTGCACCACGGACTTCAGCGTGGTCGGCTCGCCCTCGAACGCGATGCTTCCCCCGTCCGGCTGGTGGTAGCCGGTGAGGATCTTGATCAGCGTCGACTTGCCGGCGCCGTTGTCCCCGATGAGCCCGAGGATCTCTCCCCGCCGCACATGCAGGTTGATGTCGGCGAGCGCGGTGACGGGCCCGAACTTCTTGCTGATGCCCTCGACCCGGATGATCTCCCCGGCCGGCTCGGTCACGGGTTCGCCGGTCATGTCCGCTCCCGGGATCCGACGCGCTTGCGCACCACGATCAGCGTCACGTTGAGCACCATCGCGCCCAGGATGGCGGCGCCGAGCACCACGTTGAACGCGTTCGCGCTGACGCCGGTCAGGTTGAAGCCGTCGAACACGATGCCCAGCAGCAGCGCGCCGAGGAACGCGCCGACCACCGTGCCGGACCCGCCGAGCAGCGCCGTGCCGCCGATCACGGCCGACGCCACCGCGAAGAACATCGTGGTGAACCCGCCGTTGGTCGGGTCGTAGGAGCCGACGCGAGTTCCTTGCAGGATGCCGGCGAGGCCGGCCAGGGTGCTGGTGATCGCGAAGTTGACCACCTTCACCCGGTTGACCGGGATGCCGGACTCCGCGGCGCCGACCGGGTTGCCGCCGGTGGCCTGCGTGTGGATGCCGAAGCGGGTCGCCGAGAGCACCACCTGCATGACGACGACCGCGCCGAGGGCCCACAGGAACTCGGTCCAGCGCGCGCCGCCGAACACGTCGAGCACGCCGCTGTTCTTCGGCGTGCCGACCGGGCGGG
Organism: Amycolatopsis sp. NPDC114505; assembly: GCF_055633615.1. NCBI lineage: Bacteria > Bacillati > Actinomycetota > Actinomycetes > Pseudonocardiales > Pseudonocardiaceae > Amycolatopsis > Amycolatopsis sp. NPDC114505. The sequence continues at coordinate 902,280 of NZ_JBVKDV010000002.1, forward strand.
CGTTCGAGATGATCAACACCAGGCCCTGCAACAGGAACGCCATCCCCAGCGTGGTGATGAACGACGGGATCCCCAGCACCGTCCGGATCAGGCCGTTCGCCAAGCCGACCAGCGTGCTCACCACGACCGCGCCGAGCAGCGCGAGCCACAGCGGCCAGCCGTTGACGAAGAACTGCATCATCATGAACGGCGCCAGGGTGAACACGAACCCGGCGGACAGGTCGATCTCGCCGCAGATCAGCAGCATCACCTGTCCCCCAGCGATGATCGACCACGGTGCGACGTACTGCGCGATCGTCTGGTAGTTGTCCAGGGAGTTGAACGCCCCGCTCGTCACCGTGAAGTAGATCCCCGCGGCGATCGTGACCAGCAGGATGCTCAGCTCCTTGACCTGCATCACGCCGAGCAGCACGGGCTTCGACGACATCGCCGGCGCCTACCGGCTCAGCACCGACGCGGGCGGCAACGGGATCGAAGCCGGCATCGCGAGCACGTCCTTGTTGTCGCCGCCCTCGAACCTGCTCTTGGCCGTCGCGTAGGGGCCGACGTTCTCCTTGGTGACGAACGTGAGGCCGGTGTCGGTGACCGGTGGCGCGACCAGCGTGCCGGACAGCCGGAACAGGTAGAGGTAGAGCACCGACAGGAAACCTTGCAGGTAGGGGGACTGGTCGATGGTGAAGTCGAGCGCGCCGTCCTTCACCCCGGTGACGGTGTCGTCGAGCAGGTCGAACCCGCCGCTGCCGAGCTTGCCGGACAGCTTGCGGTCGGCGACCAGCTTCGCGCACGCGGCGGTGCTGCCGGCGTCGACCGCGTAGATCCCTTTCACTGCACTGTTTCCGGTGTAGGCGGCGGTCATCGCGTTGAGTTCGCCCGCCTGCTCGGCCCCGGTGTTCACCGACTGGACGCGCACACCCGGCGCGGCCTGCTTGAGCGCGTCGGTGATGCCGTCGAGCCGCGGCTGGACGTTGTTGCCGCCGGGCTGGGAGATGCCGACCAGGATGTCGCCGGAGGTGACCTTCTGCGCGATGCGTTGTCCCATCCGGAATCCGGACAGGTACAGGTCCTGGCCGACGTAGGTGAGCGGGTAGTTGCCGGCCGCGCTCGCGTTGTAGGCGATGACCGGGATGCCCGCGCCCAGCGCGCGTTTGGTGAGGTCGACGAAAGCGTTGTCGTCGGTCAGCGCGACGGCGATCCCGTCGGCCTTGCCGGTGATCGCGGTCTCCATGGCGCTCGCCATCTGGGCGACGTTGCCGTTCTCCGAACCGGTCCACTGGGGTTCGGGCACGCCGAGCAGCGCGGCGGCGTCGGCGAGCCCGGTCCGCGTCGGTACGAAGAACGAGTTCGTGGTGACGTGGTTGACGAACACGAACCGCCACCCCGGCGTGCTCGGGAACGGGCCCGACTTGCCCCCGTTCTGGGCTTCCTGGACGCCGGTGCACGCCGACAGCACCGCGCTCGCGGCCACCGTCGCCCCGCCCGCACCCAGGTACTTCAGTGCTGTTCTCCGGGAAGTGGCATTCGTTCCAGCAGTCATCGTGACCCCGCAATCGTCTCAGCGGCTGTGCTCCGGCTACGACGGGTCTCTCACGGTCCAGCGTCGATGACCGTAGCAGACGTATGATGTCTCGAACAAACTTTCGCGAAACTATCGCAAAACTATCGGAGTTCTGGACATTTACTCGATCGGAGCGTAGCCATACGTATGTTGTCTGACTCGTCGATGAGTGAGAGGTGACGCCGGTGCCCGAGGTGATCAGCGCGATCGAAGCCGTGGACGTGCGTTTCCCGACTTCGCTGAGCCTGGACGGGTCGGACGCGATGAACCCGGAACCCGACTATTCCGCCGCGTACGTCACGATCCGGACCAGCGCGGGCGAGGAGGGCTACGGCCTCGCGTTCACCGTCGGCCGCGGCAACGACGTGCAGGTCGCCGCCGTCCGGGCCCTGGTGCCCCTGGTCGTGGGCATGCCGGTGGACGACGCGCTCGCCGACCTCGGGGGCTTCTCCCGCCGGCTGACCGGTGACAGCCAGCTCCGGTGGCTGGGTCCCGACAAGGGCGCGATCCACATGGCCGCGGCGGCGATCGTCAACGCCGCGTGGGACCTGCGCGCGCGCCGCGAAGGCAAGCCGGTCTGGCGGGTGCTCGCGGAGATGTCCCCGGCGGACCTCGTCGACCTGGTCGACTTCCGGTACCTCAAGGAAGCGCTTACCCCCGGCGACGCGCTGGACATCCTCCGCCGCGCCGAGCCGGGCCGGGCCGCGCGCCAGGCCGAGCTACTCGCGGCCGGCTTCCCCGCCTACACCACGACTCCCGGCTGGCTCGGCTACTCGCCGGAGAAGCTGGCGACGCTCGCGTCGAAGGCGGTCCGGGACGGGTTCACCCAGATCAAGCTCAAGGTCGGGGCCGATCTCGACGAGGACGTCCGGCGCCTGCGGCTGGCGCGCGAGGTCGTCGGGCCGGACGTGCGGATCGCCATCGACGCCAACCAGGCCTGGGGAGTCGCCCAGGCCATCGCCTGGCTGCGGCCGCTGGCGGAGTTCGACCCGTACTGGATCGAGGAGCCGACCTCGCCCGACGACGTGCTCGGCCACGCCGCGATCCGCCGGGCGGTCGCGCCGATCAAGGTGGCCACCGGGGAGCACACCCACAACGCGGTGATGTTCAAGCAGCTGCTGCAGGCGGAGGCGATCGACATCCTCCAGCTCGACGCGAGCCGGGTCGCCGGCGTCACCGAGAACATCGCGATCCTGTTGCTGGCCGCGAAGTTCGGCGTGCCGGTGTGCCCGCACGCCGGTGGGGTCGGGCTCTGCGAGATGGTGCAGCACCTGGCGATGTTCGACTTCGTCGCGGTGAGCGGGACCCACCAGGACCGGGTCATCGAGTACGTCGACCACCTGCACGAGCACTTCGTCGACCCGGTGCGGGTCGAGCGGGGGAGGTACCGGGCGCCGGTCCGGCCCGGCCTCGGCGCCCGCCTGCACACCGAGTCCCTGGCGCGTTACCGGTACCCCGATGGTCCGGCCTGGCACGAAAACACCGTGGTGGTCGCGTGACCACCGGCCCGCGCACCACCCCGCAGCCTGTCAACGAGGAGAGGCCATGAAAATCCGTTACCTGTGCTCGGCCGCGGTCGTCGCGGCCGGCGTGCTCGCCGGCTGCAGCAGCGGCGGCGGTGGCACCGCCGCGTCCGGCAGCACCGTCGTCGGCGTCGACTACCCCCGCTCGGACACCGACTTCTGGAACGCCTACATCAAGTACGTGCCCCGGTTCGCCGGCGAGGACGGGTTCGACCTCAAGACCACGAACTCGCAGAACGACGTCGCCACGCTGACGGCCAACGTGCAGACGATGATCAGCCAGGGCGTGAAGGGCGTCGTCATGGCGCCGCAGGACACCGCGGCGATCATCCCGACGCTGCAGCAGCTGGCCGGGAAGAAGATCCCGGTCGTGTCCGTCGACACCCGGCCCGACCAGGGCGAGGTCTACATGGTCGTCCGGGCGGACAACCGCGCCTACGGCGAAAAGGCCTGCCGGTTCCTCGGCACGAAGCTCGGCGGCCATGGCAAGGTCGTGATGCTGCAGGGCGACCTCGCCTCGATCAACGGGCGCGACCGCACCGAGGCGTTCAACGACTGCATGAAGCAGAACTTCCCCGGCATCACGGTGTTCGGCGAAGCCACCAACTGGGACGCCGGCACCGCGGCGCAGAAACTGCAGACCCGGCTGACGGCGAACCCGGACATCAAGGGCGTCTACATGCAGTCGAGCTTCGCCCTTTCCGGGACGCTGCAGCTGCTGAAGCAGCGGGGCCTGCTCGTCCCGGCGGCCGACCCGAAGCACGTGTTCATCGTGTCCAACGACGGCATCCCCGAAGAGCTCGCGAAGATCCGGGCGGGGGAGATGGACGCGACCGTCTCCCAGCCCGCGGACCTGTTCGCCAAGTACGCGCTGCAGTACCTCAAGGACGCGATCGCGGGCAAGAAGCCGGTGCCGGGCAAGACCGACCACGACAGCACCGTCGTGGCCGTCCGCGACGGCCTGATGGAGGACCAGCTGGCCGCGCCGCTGGTCACCGCGGACGGCGCGACCTTCGGGCCGGTCGCCAGCGTCAAGGTCGACGACCCGTCCCTGTGGGGCAACAGCAAGAGCTGACCGCTCGCGCCGCGGAGGAGGTGGACATGAGTACGGTACCGGTCGTCGAAGCGCGGCAGGTGGTGAAGCGCTACGGCGCCACGGTCGCGTTGGACCACGCCGACCTCACCGTCCTACCGGGACAGACGCACGCCCTCGTCGGCCGCAACGGCGCGGGGAAGTCGACGCTCGTGTCCATCCTCACCGGCCTGGCCGAGCCGGACTCCGGTTCCCTGCTGGTCAACGGCGAGCCGGTACCGGGACTGTCCGATCGGGACAGGTGGCGGTCGCTGGTCGCCTGCGTGTACCAGAAGTCGACGATCATCCCCGAGCTGTCGGTGGCGGAGAACCTGTTCCTCAACCGGCAGGAGACCCGGCGCGGCTTCGTCCGCTGGTCCGCGGTGCGCCGCGCGGCCACCCGGCTGCTCGAACGCTGGTCGGTGGACGTCGACGTCCTGCGGCCCGCGGGGGAGCTCGGCGTCGAGCAGCGGCAGTTCGTCGAGATCGCGCGGGCGCTGTCCTTCGGGGCCCGGTTCGTCATCCTCGACGAACCGACCGCGCAGCTGGACGGGGGCGCCATCACCCGGCTGTTCGGCCACATCGCCGACCTGCAGCGCCAGGGTGTGACGTTCCTGTTCATCAGCCACCACCTGCAGGAGGTCTACGAGATCTGCGACACCGTCACGGTCTTCCGCGACGCCCGGCACGTCCTGACCGCGCCGGTCGCCGAGCTGCCGAAGCCCGACCTCGTCGCCGCGATGACCGGGGAAGACGCCACCCTGTCGGCCGAACGCCCGTCCACGATCCGGCCGGGCGCGCCCGCGATGCTCCAGGTCCGCGACCTGACCCTGGTCCCCGGCTACGAAGGCGTTTCCTTCGACGTCGCGCCGGGGGAGATCGTCGGCCTGGCCGGGGCCGGCGGCAGCGGCAAGACCGAGGTCGCCGAGACGCTGACCGGGCTGCGGGAGGCCGGTTCGGGCACCATCCTCGTCGGGGACCACCGCCCTCGTCCCGGCGACGTCCCGGCGGCACTCGCCGCCGGGATCGGCTTCGTCCCGGAAGACCGGCACCGCCAGGGACTCGTGCCGGAGATGTCGGTCGCGGACAACACCACCCTGTCCGTCATGGACCGGCTGGGCCCGGGCATCTTCGTCCGGTCCGCCCTCCGCGACCGGCTGGCCGGGACGATGATCACCCGGCTGGCAGTGAAGACGCCGGGCCCGGAGCTCGCGGTGTCGGCGCTTTCCGGCGGCAACCAGCAGAAGGTCGTCCTGGCCCGTGCGCTCGCCGGGGATCCCCGCGTGCTCGTGCTGATCGCTCCCACCGCCGGGGTGGACGTGCGGTCGAAGGAGTTCCTGCTCGGCAAGGTGGCGGAAGCCGCGGCCGAGGGCACGGCGGTGCTGATCGCCTCGGACGAGCTGGACGACCTGCGCCTCTGCGACCGCGTGCTCGTCATGGTGCACGGACGGCTGACCGCCGAACTACCCGCCGGCTGGCCGGACCGCGAGGTCGTAGCCGCAATGGAAGGAGTCGACCTCGATGCCTGAAAGCCCGACCGCGCTGCGTGCCGAGGCGCAGACCGAACCCGCCGCCGCGCGACCGCCGCGGCGGATCGCCTTCGCCCGGCTGCGCGACCTCGCGCTCGTGCCCGGGATCATCGCGATCGCCGTGGTGGGCCAGCTGGTGAACCCGGTGTTCCTGCAGTACGACAACGTGATCAACATCCTGCAGACCATGTCGGAGATCGCGTTGCTGGTGCTCGCCCAGACGCTGGTCCTGGTCGTCGGCAAGATGGACCTGTCGCTGGAGTCCACGTTCGGCCTGGCCCCCGGGGTGGCGGCCTGGCTGACGATCGAGGGCGGCCATTCCCTCGGGCTGCTGCCCGCGTGGACCGCGGTGCCCGTGGTGCTCGCGGTCGGGGTGCTCGTCGGGGTGCTCAACGCCCTGCTGATCGTCCGGTTCGGGCTGAGCGGGTTCGTGGTCACCCTCGGCATGCTGATCGTGCTGCGCGGCCTGCTGACCGGGATCTCCGGTGGCCAGACGTTCTTCGGCATGCCCGATTCGATGCTCTACCTCGGCACCACGCTGTGGGCCGGGATCCCGGCGTCCATCTGGATCTGCGTGCTGCTGTTCGCCGGCGGTGTCGTCCTGCTCGGGTACACCCGGTTCGGCCGCAGCCTTTACGCCATCGGCGGCAACGAAGACGCGGCGAAAGCCGCCGGGATCCGGACCGACCGCATCGTGTGGATCGTCCTCATCGGAGCGAGCGTGCTCGCCGCGCTCGGCGGGCTGCTGCTGTCGGGCCGGCTGGCTTCGGTGGCCGCGGCTCAGGGCAACGGCTACATCTTCACCGTGTTCGCCGCGGCGGTGATCGGCGGCGTCAGCCTGAACGGCGGCCGGGGCACGGTGTTCGGTGCCTTCACCGGGATCCTGCTGCTGTACATGATCCAGAACGTGCTGACGCTGGCCGGGGTGCCGGCGCAGTGGATCGGGGCGCTCAACGGCACGATCATCCTGGTCGCGCTGGTGATGTCCCGCATCACCAGCGGCAAGCGGCAGAACTGAGGGTCACCCGTCTTCCAGGTTCGGGAAATCGGCCAGGTGCGCTCGCAGCCAGCGCTCGGAGGTGTCCACGTGCAACAGCGCGGCCGCGGTGGCCAGGGCGGGATCGCGGGCGGCCAGTGCGTCGTGGATCGCCGTGTGCTGGGACAGGGTCTCGTGCGTCGCGCCCCGGTCGATGGTGCCCCGCCAGATCCTCGCCCGCAGCGTCCGGGAGGAGATGCCGTCCAGCAGAGCCGTCAGGGTTTCGTTGCCCGCCGCGGTGACCACTTCCCGGTGGAAGGCGGCATCGAGCACCGTGAGGCGTTCGACGTCCTCGACGGCTTCTTGCATGGCGTCGAGGAGCTCGGCCACGGTGCGGAGCTGGGCGTCGGTGATCCGGGTCGCGGCGAGGCCGGTGGCGGCGGGCTCCAGGAGCCGCCGAACCTCGGTCAGCTCGAGCACGGTGCCGCCCTGCATGAGCGCCACCGCGTTGCCGAGGCCTTCGAGCAGGAGACTGGGCGCGAGGCTCGTGACGTAGGTGCCGTCACCGCGGCGGACTTCGAGAACCCGGGCCAATGCCAGCGCCTTCACCGCTTCCCGGGTGGGACTGCGGGAAATGCCCAGCTCGGTGGCGAGCTCGTGTTCGGGAGGGAGCTTGGCGCCGGCGGGGAACCGCCCGGACCGGACGAACTCCCGGATCCGGTCGATCGCTTCGTCGGTCAGGGACCTCGCCATGGCACTCCTCGGGCGTCGACTGCCGAGATCCTATCATTCGTATGATGATTTCCGAGTTGAGGTCGAGCTATTCGCCGATTTCGACCAGAAAGGCGCTATGGGGAGGCTTAAACATGTGATGCCTTTGGAGTTCGGCTTCCGTGCGCCGCTGAACCGAGCGCCTTCTCGAGCACCCGAAGGAAAGCACCGGACCACTCGGGCAAGCCGGGCCGGCCACGGCAGGGCACCATCGCGCCGTCGACGACATCGGGCGCGTCGGTGCCCGCCTGCTCCACGTCCGGGAGCTCCCGGTCGAAGAAGCGCGTGACGATCTCCTAGCGCAATGTCCACCGCTGGTTGGCCTGCCCGCCGCAGGTCCACAGGACCAGCTGGGTGCCGTTGGCGGTGCCCTGCCCGTACGCGTCGAGGCAGAGACCCGACTGGACGCCGGTGATCGTGCCGTTCGCGTTCACGGTCCACTGCTGGTTGGCCTGCCCGTGGCAGTCCCAGACGATCACCGGGGTGCCGTTGGCCGTCCCGTGGCCGGACGCGTCGAGGCACTTCGACCCGCCGACGGTCAGCGTCCGGCCCAGCGGAGTCCACGCTTGGCCGGCTTGCCCGCCGCAGTCCTGCAGCCGCACCTGGGTTCCGTTGGCGGCGCTCGCGGCGTCCGCGCACCGGCCCGACTGCGCGCCGACGATCTGCCGCGCCGAGGAGGTCCCGGGGGTGCCGATGCTCCCTGACACGGACTGCAGCGCACCGAACCAGGTGGCGGCCATTTTGTCGTACCCGGTGGCTGTGGGGTGGATGCCGTCGATCAGGTCGCCGGTGGTCACCGCGGAGTGCATGTCCACCAGGTGCACGTGCTTCCCGGCGTTCTGGTTGTTCGCGACGATCCCGGGGATCGCGGAGTTGAACGTGCGGACGGCCGACTCCTGCCCGGAGTCGGCACCGGTGAGCTTCAGCGGGGCCGAGAGCCGGTAGGTGCCGCCGGCGAGCTGCACGACCACGTCACCGGCCGCCGATCGGGCGCGGGCCAGCTGCTGGGCCTTCGCCGGGGTGGCGACCGGCCGGCCGGGGGTGCCGGGGTCGGCGTCGTCGCCGGTGGGTGCCACGGTGATGGTGACCGTCGCGGCGTGGGCGGGCGGCGTGGCCACCGCGGTCACCACGAGGGCGGTGACGAGCGCGGCGGCCACGGAACCGGAGCGCGGCGGCATGGCGGCTACCTTCCCTGGGGACGGCGATGGGTGTGACCCATGCCCGACCATGGTCCCCGGGGCGCCGGAGGATGAGCACGGGCCTCGCGCCGCTCGACTTTCCGCCTGCGGGAACGCATGTAAGTTTCATCCCGGATCCGCTGCTGTTGACTCGGTAACCGGGTCGCGAGGTACAGTCACTGGCCGGCGCCCCTTGAGTCATACTCATCGGGTGACTCGTGGCGAGGAAACCGCACCGCCTGCCCCGTACCGGCCCGGCTACGAAGTGGTGGCCGAGCAGATCCTGCACCTGATCGCCGAGCTGGAACTGAGGCCCGGTGACCGGATGCCGACCGAGGTCGAGCTGGCGGCGCGGATGGGAACCAGCCGGACCGTGGTGCGGGAGGCCGTCAAGATCCTCTCGGCGATCGGCCGGGTACGCGCGCACAAGGGACGTGGGCTGTATGTCTCCGACGACGAGGGCATGCTCGGCGCTTCCCGGTGGGGCGGGTTCTTCCTGCCCGCCGATCTCGACCACGTGTACATGCTTTTCGAGTTCCGCCGGGTCCAGGAGACGGCGGCCGCCCGGCTGGCGGCGACGAACGCCACCCCGGTCGAGCTGCGTGCGATCGAGACCGCCGCCGAGACCTGCCGGCAGGGCCACCTGACCGGACAGAGCGTGGTGTTCGACCGCGGCGACGACGACTTCCACCTCGCCATCGCCACCGCGTCCCACAACCAGTTCCTCGTCGCGGCCGTGCGCGAAGCCCGCCGCCTGCAACGCCAGACGAACATCATCGGGATGTCCGGCGCGGTCGGCGGACACGCCGTGGACGCGGTCGAAGAGCACGCGGCGATCTACCGCGCGATCCGTGACGGCGACCCGGAAGAAGCGGCCCAGGCGGCCGCCGTCCACCTCGACAACACCCTGGAGGACTACCGGCGTGAGATCCGGCGGCGGCTCTTCACCCGGTGAGCAATCCCTCCTTTGTGGACTGTTCAGACCGGCGCGATCCGTTGCGCCGCGTAAGTTTCATCGCGCATTGACCTTCGCCGACGCCGACTTCTATCGTGGATCCAGCCGGTTCGACGACCAGAGGGAGCCGCGCGATGGTGAAGTTCAGAAGCCTGCTCACGTCCTTCGCGATCGGGGCGCTGGTGGTGACAGCCGGTACCGCGCAAGCGGCCGCCCCTGCCGGTGAGACGTCGGCAGCCGCCGGCTGCGGGACCGCTCCCGGCTTGGCGAGCGGCACCCACACGATCTCCAGTGGCGGCCAGAACCGCAGCTACATCCTGCGGATCCCGGCGAACTACGACAGCAGCCATCCGTACCGGCTGTTCGTCGGGCTGCACTGGCTCGGCGGCACGGCCAACGACGTCGACTCCGGCGGGACCGACGGCTACAACTGGTCGTACTACGGGCTCCGGCGGCTCGCGGACACCGCGGGCGACACCACGATCTTCGTGGCGCCCCAGGGCAACGGCAACGGCTGGGCCAATCCCGGTGGCCAGGACGTCACGTTCGTCGACGATCTGCTGAGGCAGCTCGAAGCGGCGTTGTGCGTTGACACGTCACAGGTTTTCGCGGGCGGCTTCAGCTACGGCGGAGCCATGAGCTACGCGCTCGCCTGCGCGCGGCCGGCGGTCTTCCGCGCGGTCGCCGTCTACTCCGGGGCGAACCTCAGCGGCTGCAGTGGTGGCACCCAGCCCGTCGCCTACATCGGCATGCACGGCATCGGCGACAACGTCCTGCCGATCGCGTCCGGGCGGTCGTTGCGCGACCAGTTCGTCCGGAACAACGGCTGCACCGCGCAGAACCCACCGGAGCCCTCGAGCGGCAGCCGGACCCACATCGTCACCGCGTACTCCGGCTGCCGGGCCGGGTACCCGGTGGTCTGGGCCGCGTTCGACGGCGGCCACGACCCCGGCCCGCGCGACGGGTGCGCCTGCAGCGGCTGGCAGACCTGGACCTCCGGCGAGGTGTGGAAGTTCTTCACGCAGTTCGCTTCGTCGACCCCGCCGTCCGGGACGCCGGTGCAGGTCGGGGTGAACTACACCCTGGTGGCCGAGCACAGCGGCAAGCTCCTGGACGTCAGCGGCGTCTCCACCGCGGCCGGCGCCCTGCTCCAGCAGTGGCCGGCCACCGGCGGGCAGAACCAGCAGTTCGACTTCCTCGACTCCGGCGACGGCTACTACCGAGTCCGGGCCCGCCACAGCGGCCTGGTGCTCCAGGTGGCCGGTTCGGGCACCGGCGCGGACATCAGCCAGCAGCCGGACTCGGGGGCCGCCGCCCAGCAGTGGCGCGTGGCCGACCAGGGTGGCGGTGTCGTCGGCCTGGTCAACCGCCTGAGCGGCCTGACGATGGACGTGTGGGGCGCCTCGACCGCCGACGGCGCGCGCATCTCCCAGTGGACGGCCACCGGAGGGGCCAACCAGCGGTTCCGGCTCCAACGCGCCTGAGGCCTCCGCTACCCGGCGGTATCCTCGAGCGGGCCCTGCAAAGACAAAGACGTCTTGGGAGAGCGAACGTGTCGTCCGTCGAGTTGCCCCAGCTCCGTCCGACCCTGGCCGACGTCGCGCGGGCGGCCGGGGTGTCGACCGCCACCGCGTCCCGCGTGCTCAACGGTTTTCCGCGGGTCCGGCCGAAAACGCGCAAGCAGGTGGAGTCGGCGATGTCGGCTCTCGGCTACGCCCGGCAGAGAGCCGCGCGGGCGACGGCGGGGCGCACCGGATCGGTCGCGCTGGTCGTGTGCGAGGAGGTGCTGCGGCTGTTCGCCGATCCCTACTTCGCCCGGATCTCGGCCGGCGCCGGGAAGGAGCTGACCGAGGCGGGCCTGCAGCTCGTCCTGCTCACCGTGCCCGCGACCGAGGACTACCAGGCCCCGGTGGTGCGGTACCTCGACGGCGGCCACGTCGACGGCGCCCTCGTCGTCGGCATGCACGGCCGCCGTCCGCTCGACCTGGACTGGCTCGGCATCCCGGTGGTGTTCGGCGGCCGCCCGGTCCGCGAAGGGGACTGCTCCTCGTACGTCGACGTGGACAACCGGGGCGGTGCGCGGCGGGCCACCCAACGTCTGATCGACGCGGGCCGGCGCACGGTGGCGACCATCGCCGGCCCCCAGGACATGACCGCCGGCGTGGACCGGCTGCTCGGCTACCGGCAGGCGGTGGTCGGCGCCGGTCACGCCGACCGCGGCCTGGTGGTGTTCGGCGACTTCGGCCAGGCCTCCGGCGAGCACGCCACCGTCCGCCTGCTGGATCGCCGGCCGCACGTCGATGCCATCTTCGCCGCCTCCGACATGATGGCGGTCGGCGCGATGCGGGCCCTGCGCCGCGCGGGACGGCGGGTACCCGGCGACGTGGCCGTCATCGGGTTCGACGACCTGCCGATCGGCCGCCGGACGGATCCGCCGCTCACCACCGTCCGCCAGCCGATCGAGGAGATGGGGGCCCGGATGACGGCGGAGCTGCTCGCGATGCTCGGCGGCTCGGCCGCGCCCCGCTGTGCCGTGCTGGACACCAAGCTCGTCCTCCGGGCGACAGCTTAGCTCTTACTGTTAGCGCTAACAATCGCCTGCGGGTGATCCGCAGTGCGCGAAGGAGGATTCGTGACCATTCGAGTCAAGCCGGTGCGCGCCGTCCTGGTGTCGGCCGCGGTGCTGGCGGCCGCGCTGACCGGCGCGGCACCGGCGTCCGCGGCGTCGACGTCCCTCACGAGCGCGGCCTCGGGGCGGTGCCTGAACGTGCCGGGTGGCGTCGACACGGCGGGAACGGCGCTGGAGATCCGGGACTGCACCGGCCAGGCGAGCCAGGTCTTCGAGTTCGGCTCCGCCGGGGAGCTGCGGGCGATGAGCGGGACGCGGTGCGTGGACGCCTACGGCAACCAGACCGCGCCCGGGACGGCGGTGATCATCTGGACCTGCACCGGCGGGGCGAACCAGCAGTGGCGGCAGAACTCCGACGGGACGGTCACCGGCGTCCAGTCGGGGCTGTGCCTCGACGTGAACGGGGCCGGGACGGCCAACGGCACCGCGGTCATCCTCTGGACGTGCCACGGCCAGAGCAACCAGCGGTGGAGCACGAGCACCCCGCCGCCGACCGGCGCGGGCCCGTGCGACATCTACGCGTCGGGCGGTACGCCGTGCATCGCCGCGCACAGCACGGTTCGCGCGCTTTACGGCTCCTACGGCGGAAATCTGTACCAGGTCCGGCGCGCGTCCGACAACACGACCCGCAACGTCGGCGTCGTGGCAGCGGGCGGGGCCGCCGACGCCGCGGGCCAGGACTCCTTCTGTGCCAACACGTCCTGCGTCACCACGGTGGTCTACGACCAGTCCGGCCGGGGGAACGACTTGTGGTACCAAGGGTCGAGCGTGGTGCCCGGGTCCAGCCAGAGCAGTCCGGCGAAGGCGACCACGGAGTCGCTCACGGTCGGCGGCCGGAAGGCGTATTCGCTGTACATCAACCCCGGTAACAGCTACTGGCGAGACGGCCACGCGACCGGCGTGCCCACCGGCAGCGCGCCCGAGGGCATGTACATGGTGACCAGCGGGACGCACGTCAACAGCGGCTGCTGCTTCGACTACGGCAACAGCGAAACGACCCGCAAGGCCGACGCCGCCGGCGCGATGGACGCCCTCAACTTTGGCAAGCAGTGCTGGTTCGGCGGCTGTTCCGGCACCGGCCCGTGGGTGCAGGCCGACCTCGAGTGGGGGCTTTATCCCGGCGGCAGCCAGACGTGGAACCCGAACCAGCGGGCGTTCGGCAGCAAGTTCGTCACGGCGGTGCTGAAGAACAACGGGACGTCGCGGTTCGCGATCAAGGGCAGCGACGCCCAGTCCGGCAGCTTGACGACCCTGTGGGACGGCGGGCTCCCGAGCGGGTACAGCCCGATGAAGAAGCAGGGCGCGATCGTGCTGGGCAGCGGCGGTGACTGCTGCAAGCCGGGCGGGGGCGCGAACCTGAGCGCCGGGACGTTCTACGAAGGGGCGATGGTCGCCGGGTATCCGTCCGATGCGACGGAGAACGCGGTGCAGGCGAACATCGTGGCCGCCGGTTACCGCTGACCCACACGGAGGCCCGGGCCGTCCTCGGACGACCCGGGCCTCCGTGTGGTCAGACGCGGCTCCACCGCTGGTTCGGCTGACCGTTGCAGCTCCACAGGATCGCGTGCGTCCCGTTGGCGGTGGCCGCACCCTCGGCGTCCAGGCACAGTCCGGAATGGACGTTCCGCACCGAGCCGTCCGCACCGAACGTCCACTTCTGGTTGTCCTGCCCGGTGCACGGCCTGCTCGTCACCTGGGCGCCGCTGGTCGTGCCGTCGAGGCACTTGTCGCCGAAGACGCGGACTTCGCCGTTTTCCCAGCTGGTCCAGAGCTGGTTCGCCGCGGTCTGGCAGTCCCAGAGCAGCGTGCCCGCCCCGGCCGCGGTCGAGGCGTTGTCCACGTCGAGACACCGGCTCGAGCCCGCGCCCCGCAGCCGTGACGTCGTGGTGGCGAGCGGGGAACCGCCGGAAACCCGGTACGCCACGACGCCGTGCGCCGGGACGCTCGCGGTGATCGCCCCGCCCGTCGAGGACGTCGCGCCGGTCCACAGGTCGGTCAGCGTGAACGCCGTGCCGGACAGTCCGGCCTGCGCGGCGGTCGTGCTCACGGTGGCCGTCGCACTGCCGCGGTTGAGCAGCCCGACCGCCACCGATCCGTCGGCCAGCGCCTTGGCGAAGATCTCGACGTTGCCGTCGTCGCGCACCCGGCGGCCCCCGGCGCCGAGCCGGTCCTGGTCGACCGCCAGCAGCCGCGGGTTCCGCAGCACCGCGCCGATGTCGGCCGACATCGTGCGGATGTCGTTGCCCGCCATCAGCGGCGCCGCCATGAGCGCCCACAGCGTGAAGTGCGTGCGGGATTCGGTCAGGGACAGCCCGGGCCGGCCGACCACCAGCATGTCCGGGTCGTTCCAGTGCCCCGGACCGGCCTGGGCGGCCAGCGGGGCGGTGACGTCGAGGACGTTGCCCACGCCCATCGGGTAGCTGTTGGTGTTGCCGTTCTGCCAGATGTCCAGCAGGTCCTCGGTGGTGCGCCAGAGGTCCGCCACCTGACCCCAGTCGTACTTGTCGCCGGTGATGGCGTGGTAGCTGTTGGGGTTGATGCTGTAGACGATCGGGCGCCCGGTGGTGCGCACCGCGTCACGCATGACCGTGAACCGGGCGACCTGCTCGTCCCGCGTGCCGGCGGGGGAGCACCAGTCGTACTTCAGGTAGTCCACGCCCCAGGACGCGAACGTGCGCGCGTCCTGGACCTCGTGCCCCGCGCTGCCGGTCGACCCGGGGTAGGTGCCGGTGCGCTGGGCGCAGGTGCGGTCGGTCGGCACCTGGTAGATGCCGAACTTCAAGCCCCGGCCGTGGATGTAGTCGCCCAGGGCCTTCATGCCGCTGGGGAACTTCGACGCGTTGGCGCGCAGCGCGCCCTGGGCGTCGCGTTGCGGGTCGAACCAGCAGTCGTCGACCACGACGTACTGGTAACCCGCGTCCTTCATCCCGGACGAGACCATCGCGTCGGCGGCCTGGCGGATGGCGGTCTCGGTGACGCCGCAGCCGAAGCTGTTCCAGCTGTTCCAGCCCAGCGGCGGGGTGAGCGCCGGGCTGCCGGGCGCGGCTGTGGCGGACGTCGGCACGGTGAGCACGGCCAGTGCGGTGGCCGCGGCGGTGAGCAGGTGACGCGGTCGAACGGGCATCGTCGCCCCTTTCCAGGAGTCGTCAGGCGGCGAACTGCCACCAGTTCAGGTTGAACAGGTAGCCGCTGCCGCCGGTGAACCGGAGGTACAGGTCGTGGGTTCCGGTGGCGCCGCTCACCGGGCAGGACACGCTCGTCCAGGTCTGCCAGCCGCCGGTGCCCCCGACGGTGCAGCTGCCGGCCAGGGTGCCCGCGGTGCTGTCCAGCCGCAGCTCGATCCGCCCGCCGGCCGCCGCGGAAGCGACTCGCGCCGTGAAGGACCGGGCGCCGGAACCGAAAGCGGCGCCCTTGACCTTGATCCAGTCACCGTTCTCGAGGTAGCCGACGTTCATCCCGCCCTCGGTGGACGGCTCGGTCTCGACGCCGGACTCCCAGGCGATCGTCTCGGCTTCCTGCCGCGTGTACGGGTTCAGCGTGCCGACCTGCGGCGCGCCCGTGGTGCTCATGCCGATCGTGGGGATGGAGCCGTCGGAGTTGTAGGTGAACTTCTCCACGGCGACTGAGCGCGTGTAGCCGCTGCCGCCAGGCAAAGCGCCGTTGTGGTAGAAGAAGTAGGAGTTCCCGGCGAAGTCGATGACCCCTGGGTGGTTGGTGAAGCTGCTGCCCTGGGTGGGCATGACCGTCCCGCGGTAGGTCCACGGCCCGGTCGGGCCGGGCGCGGTCGAGTAGGCGATGAACTCGGAACAGCACTTCGCCGCGAACACGTTGTAGTACAAGCCGTTGCGCTTGTAGACCCAGGGTCCTTCCTCGAACAGCGTCGGCCGGCTCGCGTTCCCCGTGCGCGTGCCGAACCCGGCGGTCGTGAGCGGGATCTGGTTCACCCCACCGGAGTAGGAGATCATGTCGGCGTTGAGCTTGACGTACCACAGGTGCGGGTTGCCCCAGTACAGGTACGCCTGCCCGTCGTCGTCGATGAACACCGTCGGGTCGAACTCACCGTTGGCGACGAGCGGGTGCCCGAGGGCGTCGTGGAACGGCCCGGTGGGGCTGTCCGCCACGGCCACGCCGATGGCCATCGCGCCGGTCGCCCGGACCGTCATCGGGACGTACCAGTAGAACTTGCCGTTGCGGTAGACGGTTTGGCCCGCCCAGGCGTTGGCGCTCGCCCAGGAGAAGCTCGCGAGGTTCAACGGCGAACCGTGGTCGGTCCAGTTCACCATGTCCGCCGACGACCACACCCGCCATTCCTTCATGGTGAAGTACGTCGAGGCGTCTTCGTCGTGGCCGGTGTAGAGGTAGACGCGGCCGTTGTACACCAGCGGCGCGGGATCGGCGGTGTAGATGGTCTGGACGATCGGGTTGTCGGCCCTGGCGACGGCCGGGACCAGGCCCAGCGCGCACAGCAGCGCGACGACCAGGGTGCGGGTGCGCCGGCGTCGGGCGGTCGTCGAAGCGACTTTCACGGGTGCTCCTTCGGGTTTAGGTCACCGTTGCTCGCGCTCCGAGGCCAGGCGAAAAGCAGTGTGGCACGCGGGTGTTCACGCTCACAAGCATTCGTCGCAGCGCATGAAAGTTACACGCCGTCCGCGCGGTGCACGCTGGGAATTCGCGGCAGTCCGCGGGTTCGAGCGGGGGGAAAACTTGACCGCTGGTAGCGCCGGAGCTTAAACAGATCGTGTTAGCGCTAACTTAATCGGCGTCGAGGAGGCTTCCCGATATGCCCGAGTTCAGCCGTCGCACAGCACTGGGCCTGATCACGGTGGGCGGCGCGGCGGCGGCCGGTCTCCTCCGCGGCGGGATCGCCTCGGCCACCGCCGGGCCGAGCAGCTACACACCCACCTGGACGTCGGTCGACCAGCACCCGCCCGCGGCGGAGTGGTTCCAGGACGCCAAGTTCGGCATCTACTTCCACTCGGGTGTGTTCAGCGTCCCCGCGTTCGGCAACGAGTGGTACCCGCGGAACATGTACGTCAGCGGGTCCAGCGAGAACAACCACCACAAGGCCGTGTACGGCGATCCGTCGGCGTGGCCGTACCACAACTTCGTCAACGGGGCCCGCGACAAGGCCGGCAACTGGGTGCAGTTCGCGCCGAAGCTCAAGTCCGCGGGCGGCACCTTCGACCCGGCGGAGTGGGCGCAGCTGTTCGCCGACGCCGGCGCGAAGTTCGCCGGGCCGGTCGCCGAGCACCACGACGGCTTCTCGATGTGGAACAGCGCCGTCAACGAGTGGAACTCGGTGGCCAAGGGGCCGCGGCTGGACCTGGTGCGGCTGCACGCCGACGCGATCCGGGCCCGGGGCCTGAAGTTCATGGTTTCGCTGCACCACGCCTACCACTTCACCGGCTACTACGACCACGTGCCCACGCAGTCCGATTCCAGTCTGCGCAAGCTGTACGGCCAGCTGGGCTCGGCGGCGGAGAACCAGCTCTGGTACGACAAGCTGGCCGAGGTGATCGACGGCTACCAGCCGGATCTGCTCTGGCAGGACTTCAACCTGCCCCGCGTCGACGAGTCTCGGCGGCTGAACTTTCTTGCGTACTACTACAACAAAGCCGTCGCGTGGAACAAGGACGTCGTCGCGACCTACAAGGACGGGTTCGACAACCGGGGTGAGGTCTTCGACTTCGAGCGCGGCGGGCCGGGCGACATCCAGAACCCGTACTGGCTGACCGACGACAGCATCTCCAGCTCCAGCTGGTGCTACACGACCGGCATCGGCTACTACTCGATGAAGGCGATGCTGCATTCGCTGATCGACCGCGTCAGCAAGAACGGCACCATGCTGCTGAACATCGCGCCGATGGCCGACGGCACCATCCCGTCCGGGCAGCGGACCATCCTGCTCGGCATCGGCGACTACCTCGCCCGCTTCGGGGAGTCGATCTACGCCACCCGCGCGTGGTCGGCCTACGGCGAGGGCCCGACGCAGATGGGTGGCGGTTCCTTCACGACACCCCGCGAGGGCACCAACCGGGACATCCGCTTCACCCGCAGCAAGGACAACACCGTGCTGTACGCCACGGTCCTGGGCTGGCCGAGCGGCACGCTGGACATCACGACGCTCGGGTCGGGCCGGATCAACCTCGGCTCGCTGAAGTCCGTGCAGCTGCTCGGCGCCACCGCCGGGTCCTCCACCGACCTGCCCGACCGCACCCAGGACGGCTCCGGGCTGCACATCCGGCTGCCGTCGGCGCCGTTCAGCGCCCCGGCGTACGTGGTGAAGCTGACGTTCTCCGGCCAGATCCCGGCCCTGGGCTCGGGCCCGGTCCCGACGAGCTGGGTGCGGATCGCCAACGTCACGACGGGCCTGGTGCTCGACAGCGGCGGGACCGTCGCGGCCGGGTCGGTGCTCAAGCAGTGGTCCTACGACGGTTCCACCAACCTGCACTGGCAGCTGGTCGACCTGGGCACCGGCTACCACCGGATCGTCAACCGCACCAACGGCATGGTCGCCGACAGCGGCGGCCGGACCGGCAACGGCGTCAACGCCGTGCAGTCGGCCTGGACCGGCAGCGACAACCAGCAGTGGCGGCTGGCCGCGCTCGGCAACGGCCGCTACCAGATCGTCAACCGGGCCACCGGCACCGCGCTCGACGGCGCGGGCAGCACGACGGCCGGCTCGCCGGTCGTCCTGTGGGCCCCGAACGGCAGCACCAACAACCAGTGGACGTTCACAGCCGTCTGATCCCCCTTCGTCGGAAGAGAGAACTGCCATGCCCCGAACCCTGCTGCGGCGGGCGCGAGCCGCGGTGGTCGCCACCGTCGTCCTGGCCGCCGGCGCGGTGGCCGGCGCAGCGCCCGCCGAAGCCGCCACCTCGATCACGATCAACGGCGGGTCGGCCGGGCGCACGTTCGACGGCGTCGGCGCGGTCAGCGGCGGCGGGGGCAACAGCCGTCTGCTGATCGACTACCCCGAGCCCCAGCGCGGCCAGATCCTCGACTACCTCTTCAAGCCGGGGTACGGCGCCGCGCTGCAGATCCTCAAGGTGGAGATGGGCGGCGACACCAACTCCACCAGCGGCGCGGAACCCAGCCACGCGCACTTCCGCGGTGACCTGGACTGCAACCGCGGGTACGAGTGGTGGCTCATGGAGCAGGCCAAGGCGCGCAACCCCGGTATCAAGCTGGTCGGCCTGCCGTGGGGCGCACCGGGCTGGATCGGCAACGGCACGTTCTTCTCCGACGACCTCACCGGCTACTACCTTTCGTGGCTCGGGTGCGCCAAACAGCACGGGCTCACGATCGACTACCTCACCAGCGTCCAGAACGAGAAGCAGTGGAGCGCGGACTGGACCGTGACCTTGCGCAATGCGCTCAACGCCAACGGGTACAGCGCGGTCAAGGTCATCTCCGGCGACTCGTGGCCGGGGGACTGGGGACCCGCGAGCGCGATCTCGACGAACACGGCCTACCGCAACGCCACCGACGTGCTCAGCGCCCATTACACGTGCGGCTACCTCAGCGCGCAGACGTCGTGCAGCGTCCCCTCGAGCGTCACCGGCACCGGCAAGACGCTGTGGTCGAGCGAAAACGGTTCCCAGGACTACAACGACGGCGCCAAGCCACTGGCCCGCGGCATCAACCGCGTCTACCTCGACGGCAAGATGACCGCCTACCTCAACTGGGACCTCATCGCCGCCACCACGCCGAACATCCCTTGGCCCACCGTGGGCCTGATCCTGGCCAACCAGCCGTGGTCGGGGTACTACTCGGTCGGCAAGGACGCCTGGGCGCTGGCGCACACCACGCAGTTCACCGCACCCGGCTGGAAGTACCTCGACACCGCCAGCGGCTACCTCGGCGGCAACCGCGCCAACGGCAGCTACGTCTCGCTGAGGTCCCCGAGCACCGGTGACTACAGCACGGTCATCGAGACGATGGACGCCACTGCGGCCCAGACGCTGAACCTGAACGTCACCGGCGGGCTGTCCACGGGCCAGGTGCACGTGTGGGCGACCAACCTGAACTCCAACAACCCCGCGGACTTCTTCAAGCACACGGCCGACATCACGCCGTCCGGCGGCGCGTTCTCGCTCACCGCCCAGCCGGGGTACCTCTACACGATCACGACCACCACCGGACAGGGCAAGGGCACGGCGGCCGGCCCGTCGCAGGGTTCGCTGAACCTGCCCTACAGCGACGACTTCGACGGGTACGCGACCGGCAAGGAAGCCAAGTACCTGATGGACATGGAGGGTGCCTTCGAGACATCCGCCTGCGGTGCCGGCCGCTCCGGCACCTGCGTGCGCCAGGCCGCGCCGCAGAAGACGATCCCCTGGAAGAAGTTCGTCGATCCCTACGCGCTGCTGGGCAACATCGCCTGGAGCACCTACACGGTCAACGCGGACGTGCTGCTGGAGAAGTCCGGGTCGGTCCAGCTGCTCGGCCGGGTCGGCTCGCAGGACACGGGCAACCAGGGCGCGGTGAACGCGTACTACCTGCGGATCAGCGACGCCGGCGCGTGGTCGATCCAGCGCAACAACACCAGCCAGCAGGTCACGACGCTGCGCAGCGGCACGACGACCGCGCTGGGCACCAACCGCTGGCACAAGCTGTCCCTGGGCTTCTCCGGCAGCACCATCACCGCTTCGCTCGACGGCGCCGTGCTCGGCACGGTCACCGACGGCACCTTCCCGGCCGGCCAGGCCGGGATCGGCACGAGCACGGGGGAGACCGCCCAGTTCGACAACCTCGCCGTGACCGGCACGGGCGGCGGGTCGACGTCGGTGCTGCGCAACACGGGCTCCGGCCGCTGCCTCGACGTCCCCAACGTGTCCCAGACGAACGGCACCCAGGTCGCGCTGTGGGACTGCAACGGCGGCGGCAACCAGCAGTGGACGCTCACCTCCGGGAAGCAGCTCCTGGTGTACGGCGCCAAGTGCCTCGACGCCGAAGGCACGAGCACCACGGCCGGCACCCGCGCGATCATCTGGGACTGCACGGGCGGCACCAACCAGCAGTGGAACGCCAACACCGACGGCACGATCACCGGTGTCCCATCAGGACTCTGCCTCGGCCCGAGCGGCGCCGCGAACAGCGCGCCGGTGACCCTGCAGGCCTGCACGGGCAGCGACGCCCAGAAGTGGACACGAAGCTAGCAGCATCTCGTCCGGACAAAGGAGTTCGCCGATGACACCACGATGGAGAAGGTCGCTTCAGACCACGGGAGCCGCGCTCGCGCTCGCCGCGGGGGCGCTGGCCGGCCCGGCCGCACCGGCGCAGGCCGCGACCCAGGGGCCGTGTGACCTCTACGCCGCCGGCAGCACGCCGTGCGTGGCAGCCCATTCGACCACCCGGGCGTTGTACGGCTCGTACAACGGTGCCCTGTACCAGGTCCGGCGGGCGTCCGACAACGCGACGCGGGACGTCGGCGTCCTGAGCGCGGGCGGTGTCGCGAACGCCGCGACCCAGGATTCGTTCTGCGCGGGCACGACGTGCCTGATCACCGTCATCTACGACCAGTCCGGTCGCGGCAACCACCTCACGCAGGCGCCACCCGGCGGGTTCCAGGGACCGGCCGCCGGCGGGTACGACAACCTCGCCAACGCGGCGGCCGCCCCGATCACCGTCGGCGGTCAGAAGGCCTACGGCGTGTTCGTGGCGCCCGGCACCGGGTACCGCAACAACAACGCCACCGGCACGGCGACCGGTGACCAGTCCGAGGGCATGTACGCGATCTTCGACGGCACGCACTACAACGGCGGCTGCTGCTTCGACTACGGCAACGCCGAGCGCAACAGCCGGGACAACGGCAACGGCACGATGGAGGCCATCTACTTCGGCAACATCAAGGTCTGGGGCTACGGCGCCGGGAACGGCCCGTGGATCATGGCCGACCTCGAGAACGGCCTGTTCTCCGGGATCAACCAGCGCTACAACGCCAACGACCCCAGCATCAGCCACCGCTACCTGACCGCGATCATCAAGGGCGCGCCCAACCACTGGGCCATCCGCGGCGGCAACGCGCAGTCCGGCGGCCTGTCGACCTTCTACGACGGCGCCCGTCCCAACGTCTCCGGCTACAACCCGATGCGCAAGGAAGGCGCGATCATCCTCGGCACCGGTGGTGACAACAGCATCGGCTCCGCGGGGACGTTCTACGAAGGCGTGATGACGTCCGGTTACCCGTCGGACGCCACCGAGAACGCCGTGCAGGCCAACATCACCGCGGCCGGGTACGGCACCGGCGGCAGTGGCACCACCACCGGGCCGCTGCACGCGGTCGGCGCCGGCAAGTGCCTCGACGTCCCGGGCTCCAGCACCACTCCCGGTACCCAGCTGCAGATCTACAGCTGCAGCGGCCAGCCGAACCAGACCTGGACGCGCACGTCGTCGAACCAGCTGACGGCGACCGTCGGCGGGCAGACGCTCTGCCTGGACGCCTCGGGCAACGGGACGAGCGCCGGCACGAAGGTGGTGACCTGGTCCTGCAACGGCGGGGCCAACCAGCAGTGGACCGTCAACTCCAACGGCACGGTCACCGGCGGGCAGTCCGGGCTGTGCCTGGACGTGACGAGCGCGTCCACGGCCAACGGCGCATTGGTCGAGCTGTGGACTTGCAACGGCGGCAGCAACCAGCAGTGGACGCTCGGTTAGGCACCTTCGAGGAAGGAACGAGGTTGTGATGACCACCAGTCCGACCCGGCGGCGGGCCGCACTCGCCGCCGGCCTCACAGCGGCTTCCCTGGTGCTGGTCCCCGGCACCGCGGGCGCGGCGAGCACGCTCGGCGCCGCGGCGGCGCAGAGCGGGAGGTACTTCGGCGCCGCGATCTCCACGAGCCACCTCGGCGAAGCGGCCTACGTGAACACCTGGACGTCGGAACACAACGGCGTCACCCCGGAAAACGAGATGAAGTGGGCCACGGTCGAGCCCAACCGCAACCAGTTCAACTTCGGGCCGGGCGAACAGATCGTCAGCCAGGGCCGGAGCAAGGGCATGAAGATCCGCGGGCACACGCTGGTGTGGCACGGGCAGCTGGCCGGGTGGGTCAGCGGCCTGGACGCGGGCAACCTGCGCTCGGCGATGCTGAACCACATCAGCCAGGTGGCCGGGCACTGGAAGGGCCAGCTCTACGCGTGGGACGTCGTCAACGAGGCGTTCGAGGAGAACGGCACCCGCCGGCAGTCGGTGTTCCAGCAGAAGCTCGGTGACGGCTACATCGAGGACGCGTTCCGCGCGGCAAGGTCGGCCGACCCGAACGCCAAGCTCTGCTACAACGACTACAACACCGACGGCGTCAACGCGAAGAGCACCGGGATCTACACCATGGTCCGCGACTTCAAGAGCCGCGGCGTGCCGATCGACTGCGTGGGCTTCCAGAGCCACCTCGGCTCGACGTCCAACCTGAGCAGCTACCAGGCGAACCTGCAGCGCTTCGCCGACCTCGGGGTCGACGTGCAGATCACCGAGCTGGACGTCGGCGGCTCGGGTTCCGGCCAGGCGAACGTGTACCGGCAGGTCGCCCAGGCGTGCCTGGCGGTGTCGCGCTGCACCGGCATCACCGTCTGGGGCGTCACGGACAAGTACTCGTGGCGTTCGGGCGACACGCCGCTGCTGTTCGACGGCAACTACGGCAAGAAGCAGGCCTACAGCGCGGTCCTCGACGTGCTCAACAGCGGTGGCGGCGGTGGAGGTGACGCCGCGCTGCGTGCGGTGGCCGCGAACCGGTGCCTGGACGTGCCGAGCTCGTCGACCACGGCCGGCACCGCTCTGCAGATCTGGGACTGCCACGGCGGAACCAACCAGCAGTGGACGCGGACGAGCGCCGGGGCTCTGACCGTCTACTCGGGTGGCTCGCAGCGGTGCCTGGACACCGCCGGTGGCGGCACGGCCGCCGGCACCGCCACGGTGATCGCGAACTGCACGGGCGGGAACGGCCAGAGGTGGACGTCGAACACCAACGGCACCATCACGAACGGGCAGTCGGGCCTGTGCCTGGACGTGACCGGCGCGGCGACCGCCAACGGCACCGCCGTGATCGTCTGGACCTGCAACGGCGGGACCAACCAGCAGTGGACCGCGCCGGCGACCGCGTAGGCCGGCCGGACCGGCGCGATCTCCGCGGGGAGAGGACGGTCCGTCCTCTCCCCGAGCGGCGGGCGGCCGTCAGCTCGGTCGCCATGGTGCCCCGGGGCCATTCGTTGATCACGGTGATCCGGACAGTGACTTATGGTGCGTCGGAGCCAGCGGAAGATCGAGACGTGCGGACAGCTCGGCGAAGCTGGTGCCGAACGTCCGGTCCACCAGCACGCTGCCGCCGCTGAGGTGGAATACCGCCAAGTCGCTGTAGACCCGGCTCACGCAGCGTCGCCCGGTGATCGGGTATGTGCACTCCCGCACCAGCTTCGGTCTCCCGCCCTTGTCGAACAGCGTCATCGTCACGAAGACGTCCTTCGCTCCGGCCGCGAGGTCCATCGCGCCGCCCACGGCGGGGATCGCGCCCGGGGCGCCGGTGTGCCAGTTGGCCAGGGTGCCGTCGGCTGCTACCTGGAACGCGCCGAGTACGCACACGTCGAGGTGGCCGCCGCGCATCATGGCGAACGACTGCGCGTGGTCGAAGTACGACGCGCCGGGCCGTTCGGTGACCGGGACCTTGCCCGCGTTCACCAGGTCGGGGTCGATGTCCTCGCCGTGGGCCAGCGGTCCCATGCCGAGCATGCCGTTCTCGGTGTGGAGCACGACGCCGCTCGCCGGATCGAGGTGGTCCGCGACCGCGGTCGGCCGGCCGATACCGAGGTTGACGTACGCGCCCGCCGGGATGTCGGCGGCCACCAGCCGGGCCAGCTCGGTGCGGTCCAGCGGGCCCCGGTCGAGGTGCTCGATCACGCGGTCACCACGATCCGGTCGACGTAGATTCCCGGCGTCACCACGGTTTCCGGGTCGAGCGCGCCGCTCGGGACGGTCCGCACGACCTCGGCGACGGTGAGCTTCGCCGCCGTCGCCATGACGGGGCCGAAGTTCCGCCCGGTCTTGCGGTAGACCAGATTTCCCGCCTCGTCGGCGGTGTGGGCCCGGATCAGTGCCACGTCGGCGTGGATCGCGTACTCCAGAACCTGTTCGCGTCCGTCGATGACCCGGGTCTCCTTTCCCCCGGCGAGCAGCGTGCCCGCGCCGGTCGGGGTGTAGAACGCCCCGATGCCGGCGCCGGCCGCGCGGATGCGCTCGGCGAGGGTGCCTTGCGGCGCGACCTCCAGCTCGATCCGGCCGGCCGCGTAGAGCTCTTCGAACACGAACGAGTCCGTTTGCCGGGGGAACGAGCAGATGATCTTGCGCACCTGACCGGCGGCCAGCAACGCCGCCAGCCCGGTCGTTCCGTTGCCCGCGTTGTTGTTCACCACCGTGAGGTCCTTCGGACCGGCGCGGCGCACCGCGTCGATGAGGGCGACGGGCTGCCCGGCCGGCCCGAACCCGCCGATCAGCACCGTGGCGCCGTCCGCGATGCCGTGCACCGCGGCATCGGTGTCCGGGACGATCTCCGCCATCACGTCACGTTCTCGAGGACGACCGCGAGACCCTGGCCGACGCCGATGCAGATGGCCGCGACACCCCAGCGCGCCCGGCGCTCCCGCAGCACGGCGGTGAGCGTGCCGAGGATCCGGCCGCCCGACGCGCCGAGGGGGTGGCCCAGCGCGAGTGCGCCACCCTTGGTGTTGACGATGCCGGGATCGATCGGCCAGGCGTGCACGCAGGCGAGCGACTGTGCGGCGAACGCCTCGTTCAGCTCGACCGCTCCGACGTCGGACCAGGTGATCCCGGCCGCGTCGAGCGCCCGCTGTGCCGCCGCGACCGGCGCGTAGCCGAACTCCTGGGGGACGGAGCCGACCGCGCCGCGCCCGGCGATCCGGGCGATCGGGCCGGTGCCGATGGTGCCCGCCGCCGCCTCCGACCCGATCAGCACCGCGGACGCGCCATCGGACAACGGTGACGCGTTGCCCGCGGTGATCCGCCCGTCCGGCCGGAACGACGGCTTGAGCGCGGCGAGCTTCTCGATCGTGGTCCCGGCGCGGATCCCTTCGTCCCGCTTGAGGTCCGTGCCCGCCACCGGCACCACGAGGTCGTCGTAGAAACCGTCGGACCAGGCCTGGGCCGCCAGCCGGTGCGAGCGCAGCGCGAACTCGTCCTGCTGTTCGCGGGTGACGCCGAACTTCTCGGCCAGCTGCTCGTTCGCCTCCCCGTTCGACACCGTCCACTCGGGACGCATGCGCGGGTTCACCATGCGCCAGCCCAAGGCGGTCGACACCAGGGCGGCGTCCCCGGCGGGGAAGGCCCGCGCCGGTTTGGCCAGCACCCACGGCGAGCGGCTCATCGACTCGACCCCGCCCGCCACCACGACTTCCGCGTCGCCGGTCTCCACCGCCCGGGAGGCGATCATCGCCGCGTCGAGGCTGGATCCGCACAGCCGGTTCACCGTCGTGGCGGGGACGGTGACCGGCAGGCCCGAGAGCAGCACCGCCATCCGGCCGACGTTGCGGTTGTCTTCCCCGGCGCCGTTCGCGTTGCCGTACACGACCTCGGAGATCCGGGCCGGATCCAGTTCCGGTGTCCTGGCGAGCAGCTCGGACAGGACGGTGGTCGCGAGGTCGTCGGTCCGCACGCCGGACAGCGCGCCACCGTAGCGGCCGAACGGCGTGCGCACGG
This sequence comes from Amycolatopsis sp. NPDC114505, assembly GCF_055633615.1. NCBI lineage: Bacteria > Bacillati > Actinomycetota > Actinomycetes > Pseudonocardiales > Pseudonocardiaceae > Amycolatopsis > Amycolatopsis sp. NPDC114505. Next base: position 929,169 of record NZ_JBVKDV010000002.1, read on the forward strand.
CGGCGTAGACGAAGGAGGACGGCATGGGGCTCACTTTCTCGACGGGGGAGGGGGTGCTCACTTCTTCGCGGACGCCTGCTTCAGGATCTCGTCGCGGGAGAAGTCGTTGATCTTCCCGAGGAGACCGGTGTCGACGATCTTGGCGACCTCCACCGGCTGGGTGATGAGGCCGGCTTTCCGGGCGAACGCGATCGACCGCTCCACTCGCTCGGTGTCGATGGTTCCCCAGTCCTTGGCGCCCTTCGGGATGCCGAGCCCGGCGAGCCGCACTTCGAGCACCTTCACCTGCTGCGCCAGCGCTTCGGCTTCCGGCGTCGACGCCCCGGGTGCGGTGTCGGGCTGGGTCTTCCACATCGCCTTGATGGCGGCTTCGGGGTTGGCTTGGGCGTAGACGACACCCTTGGCGAAGGCGCGCCCGAACTTCACGAAGAGGTCGGGGTCCGCGTCGAGCTTGCTCTTCCGGGCGACGAACCCGCCGCCGAACATGTCCTGCATCTGGTCGACGGGCAGGTCGGCGATCCGCAGCCCGGCGTTCCGGAGGATCTGGTACTGCGTGTCCCACAACGCCAGCGCGTCGACCTGGTGGTCCCGGACCGCGCTGACCTGCTGGGCTCCCACGCCGATCGGGACGTACTTCGCGTCGTCCGGGTCGATCCCCGCGAGCCCCAGCGCGACCCGCGCGAAGGTCGTGCCGGAGCTGCTCACGGTGGTCACGCCGATGCGCTTGCCCTTGAGCTGGGCGACGTCGGTGATGCCGGATCCGTCGACCGAGGCCAGCCCGTAGATCCAGTCCCCGTAGTAGGAAGCGAAGTAGGTGAGGTCCGTGCCCTTGGTCGCGCCGATGATCACCGGTTCCGGGGTGACGAGGGCGATGTCGGCGCCGCCCGCGACGACCTGTTGCGCCGCCTGCGTTCCGGACGGGGGCAGGGTGAACTGGACGTCGATGCCTTCGTCGGCGAAATAGCCTTCGGCCTGGGAGAGCAGGAACGTGGCGAACCCGGCGTTCCAGCTGGGCGTGGTGACGGCCACCTTCAGCGACGAGTGACCGCTCCCGCTGCCGCAGGCGGCGAGACCGGTCACGAGAACGGCGGCGATCAGGGCGACGAGTCCGGCGTGGACTCTGGCTGGCAGCTTGCGCATGGGTTCCTCCTCGAACGCCCGGCGTCCGTCGGCGTGTTCACATCGCACACTCCATGTTCACGATGAGGTGTGTCAAGGCTGAGTTTTGCCGAAGCTGTTGCATTTGCCCTGATGCATGTCCTAGATTTCCGCACACGCTGTTCATGAAGTGAACACCGCCGAGCGTGAGGATGACGATGGCGTCAGCTGGGCCCGACCCGGGAGCCGTGGCGAACGGCGACATCCAAGCCGTGTCCAGGACCGCGCAGATCCTGACCATGTTCGGTCCTCAGACGCCGGAGATCACCGTCGCGGAGGCGGCCGAACGGCTCGGCCTCAACCGCACGACCCTGCACCGGTACTTCGCCTCCCTCGAAGCGGCCCAGCTCCTCGAACGCACCGAGGAGCGCAGCTCGGTGTTCGCGCCGGGACGCGTGTTGCTGCAGCTCGGGGCGTTCGCCCTCGGCCGGCGGAAGGTCATCCAGCTGGCGACGCCCCACATGCAGGACCTCACGCGGGCCACCGGGCTCACCGCCGTCCTGAGCCTCTGGGGACCATCCGGGGCCGTGGTGTCCCACGTCGAGGACGACGAGTCCCACGGCACCATCGTCACCGTGCGCGTCGGCGTGCAGTTGCCGCTGAGCTCCGCGCAGGCTCAGGTGTTCCTGGCGTTCCTGCCCGATCAGCTGGCCGCCGACCGGTTGCTGGGGACCCTGCCCGCCGATCAGCGGTTGCGGGTGCGCGAGCGGATCGCCGGGATCCGGGACCTCGGCATGACCGGACCGATGCTCAACGCGCGGGGGATCAGCGTTGTCGCCGCGCCGGTTTTCGACAAGTCGTCGATCTGCGCCACGCTCGCGTTCGTGGGGACCGCGCACCTGCTGCCCGTCGGCGGGAGCACGCGGGAGGAGGCGCTGCTCGCCGAGGCCGCCGCGCGGGTGACCGCGGAAATGGGTGGCGGGGCCACCGACGTCGCGACGAAGGGACATCATGGGTGACGCAGCCACCGCGGACCGTGCCGTGGAACTGAGGCACGTGTCCAAGCGGTACACGACCAGGCGCTCGAGGCGTGGGGCGCCCCGGGTCGTCGACGCGTTGCACGACATCGAACTTTCCGTCGCCCGCGGGGAGTTCGTCTCCATCGTCGGACCGAGCGGATGCGGCAAGAGCACGCTGCTGAAAGTGCTGCTCGGCCTGACCGGGCGCACCGCGGGCGAGGTCGAGTTCGGTGGCGCCGGAGACACCCGGCTCGGCATGGTGTTCCAGCAGCCACTCCTGCTTCCCTGGCGGACGGTGACCAAGAACCTGCTGATCTCCCAGGACATCAACCACCGGCTGGACGAGCGGGACGCGCGGGAACGGGCCGAAGCCATGGTGGCGATGCTCGGCCTGGCGGAGTTCGCCGACCGGTACCCCGGTGAGCTGTCGGGCGGCATGCAGCAGCGGGTCGGGATCGGGCGCGCGCTCATGCACGACCCCGACATCCTGCTCATGGACGAGCCCTTCGGCGCGCTGGACGCCATGACGCGGGACCAGATGGGCATGGACCTGCTGAACATCTGGGAACGCGACCGGAAGACCGTGCTGTTCGTGACCCACAGCATCCCGGAGTCGGTCCTGCTGTCCGACCGGGTCGTCGTCATGACGCCGCGGCCGGGCCGGATCGCCGACGTGATCGACGTCGACCTGCCCCGTCCGCGTGGGCTGGAGAACATCAACACCCCGGAGTTCGGTGCGATCGTGCGCCGGATCCGGATCCTGCTCAACTCCGAGAACAGCGCTCACTGAACCGCGCTGGGTGGGAGGACTCGTGACCAGTTCCAGCGTGACCGTCGAAGCCGGGCCGCGACGGGAGCCACCGGCCGAGCGAGCCCGGCGGCAGGCTCCGGGTTTCGTCTTCAGCGGAGCCGTGTTCCTCGTCGTGCTCGTCGCCTGGCAGGTCGTCGTCCGGGCCTTCGACGTGTCGGCGGTGCTCGTGCCGGCCCCGACCGACGTGCTGGCCTCCCTGGTGGACGGTCTGGGTGACGGTTCCCTGATCGAGCACTCGTGGGTGACCCTGCAGGAGATCTTGATCGGCTTCGGCCTGGCGGTCGCCGCCGCGTTGCTGTGCGCGTTCCTCGTGACCCAGTCAAGTCTCCTGGACAAGGCGCTGTTCCCGCTGGTCGTCATGACGCAGACGATCCCGAAGGTGGCGATGGCGCCGCTGCTCGTCATCTGGTTCGGCACCGAGATGACGTCCAAGGTGCTGACCACCGCCCTCATCGCGTTCTTCCCGCTGCTGATCAACGCGATCCTCGGGCTGCGCTCGGCCGACCCCGACCAGGTCGACATGCTGCGCTCGTTCGGTGCGAGCCGCCTGCACGTCCTGCGCCACCTGCAGCTCCCGTCGGCGCTGCCGCACATCTTCGCCGGGCTCGACGTCGCGGTGGTCCTGTCCGTCACCGGTGCCATCGTGGCCGAGTTCGTCGGAGCGACCGCCGGCCTCGGCTACGTCATCCAGGCCACCAACTTCACGCTCGACGTGTCCCGCACGTTCGCCGTGCTGGTGATCCTTTCGGTCATCGGGCTGGTGCTGCACGCGATCGTGGTGGTGGGCAACCGGAAGATCGTGTTCTGGTCCGCCGAACACCGGACCGTGCGAGAGCGGTTGTGACGCTCAGGCGCCGGCCAGCAGCTCCAGGAGCCGGGCGACCTCGTCGCGCATCCGGTCGCGTCCGGGGGAGAGGTACCGGCGTGGGTCGGTCAGGCTCTCCCGCTCGGCGAGCGTCGCGCGGACCGCGCCGGTCAGGACCTGGTTGAGCCGGGTGCCGACGTTGACCTTGCGGATGCCGCGCCCGACCGCGCGCCGGACGCCGTCGTCGGGGACCCCGGACGAGCCGTGCAGGACCAGCGGCACGGGCACGGCGTCCGCGAGCCGGCTGATCAGCTCGTCGTCCAGGACCGCGTCGCGGCCGGCCATCGCGTGCGACGACCCGACGGCCACCGCGAGGGAGTCGACGCCGGTCGCGGCGACGAACGCGGCCGCTTCGGCCGGATCGGTCCGGACGCCCGGTGCGTGCGCGCCGTCCTTGCCGCCGATCTCCCCGAGCTCGGCCTCCACCCAGCACCCCGCGGCGTGGCACCGGTCGGCGACCGCCCGGGTCCGGGTCATGTTCTCCGCGTAGGCCGAGCTCGCGGCGTCGAACATGATCGACCGGATGCCCAGCGCGAGACCCTGGTCGACCAGGGCTTCGTCCTCGACGTGGTCGAGGTGCACCAGGACCGGCACCGCGGCGGCGCTCGCCATGCTCAGGCACGCGGCGCCGAACGGGTCGAGGGAGCCGTGGTAGCGGACGGCGTTCTGGGAGATCTGCAGGATGACGGGGAGCCCGGCCTGTTCGGCGCCGGCCACGATGGCCTCCGCGTGCTCCAGGAGGATCGCGTTGAAGGCCCCGACCGCCCCTCGCAGGCCGGTGAAGATGCTGGGGGCGTCGGTGTTCACGCGGTCTCCTTCACGGCGAGTGCGTCGAGCCAGCCGGCCCGGGCCTCGAGATCGACTTCGCCCGCGACGGGGCACAGGACAGCGGCGGCCGACGTCGCGACGACGTCGGCCAGCGCGGCGGGCCAGTCCACTGTGGACACACCGGCCGCGAGGTGGCGGGCGAGCGCGGCGGCGGCCGCGTCGCCGGCGCCGGTGGGGTTGCCGACGACCCGCTCGACCGGCCGGACGGCGAACTCGCGGTCGGCGGTCACCGCGACCACGCCCTCTTCGCCCAGCGTGGCGACCACGGCGGCGGCGCCGTCCCGGACCAGCCGCCGGCCGGCCGCGAGGACGTCGAGGCGGGCGCCGAACAGTTCGGCCAGTTCGTCCCGGTTCGGCACGAGCACACTCCCCGTCGTCGCCGCGGCGCGCAAAGCGGCGCCGGAGACGTCGGCGATCACCGGGACGCCGGCTTCGGCGCCGAGCTCCGCCAGCCGGGCGGGCACGTCCTCGCCGAGCCCGGGCGGCACGCTCCCGGAGACGACCACGGCTCCCACGCCGGCCGCCAGCTCGGCGCGGAAGGCCGCCACGACGTCGTCCCGGGTTCCGGTCGCCACGGCGCTGCCGCGTTCCTGCAGGCTCGTCGTGACGCCGTCGTCCGCCACCACGGCCACGGTCCGGCGGACCGCGGCCAGCGCCGGGACCAGGCGGTGGGGGAGCCCGAGCCGGTCGAGACCGGCCCGGAACTCGTCCGGCTCTTCCCGGCCGGTCAGTGCCAGGACGAGGCTGTCGCCGCCCAGCTGCCGGGCCACCGCGGCGACGTTGACGCCCTTGCCGCCCGCGCGGCTGCGCACCTCCGTCACCCGGACGGTCTCCCCGACCGCCAGCCCGGCCACCCGGTAGGTGACGTCGATGGCCGGGTTGAGGGTGACGGTGAGGATCCTGGTCACGACGCGGCTTCCCGCGCGGGGACATCGGCCGGCTCTTCGCCGCTCTTTTCCGTGCTGTAGACCATGAGCGACGAGCCCACGAGGGCGAGCACGATGCCGCCGATCTGGAAACCGGTAGGCAGGGTCTGGAAGACGATCAGCGAGAGCACGATGGTCAGCACCGGCGCCAGCGCGTTGGTGATCGGCGCGACGATCGTGGCCTTGCCCCGGCTCATGGCCATCACGAGGAACAGCGCGCCCACGGCGTTGAGCAGCTGCGTGATCGCGGTCAACGCGGGCGCCTGCCACGGGAACGACAGGGGGAGCCCGCCCATCATGATGATCGCGACCGGGATCAGCAGGAGCCCGCTGACGGTCATCCAGCCGAAGGTCGTCGCGTCGTTGACCCCGACGACGGCGGCTTTGCGCATGAAGTACGCCTGCACGCCCCAGGCGATGCAGACCAGGATCGCGAGCCACAGGTAGGTCCCGCTGGTTTCCTGCGAGTCGCCCGAAGACACCGAGAACAGGACGATGGCGACCAGGGCGAGGGCGACGCCGATCCAGCTGAGCGCGGTGAGCCGTTCCCGCAGGGCCGCGAAGGCCATCAAGACGGTGATCGCCGGGGAGAGCGCCACGATCGGGAAGATGATGTAGGCCGGCCCGATGGTGAGGGCCTTGAACAGCACCAGCTGCCCGCCGGCGCCGGTCAGGCCGATCAGCAGGCCGTAGACCGCGGCGATGGGACGGCGGTCGATCCTCTGCCCGCGCAGCGAGAAGTACGCGGGGATGAGCATGGTGATCGACCAGATGACGTAGACCATCGGGTCGGGGTAGCCGTAGCGGGAGGTCGGCAGGCTGGAGAACGCGCCCCAGACACCCCAGAACAGGACCAGCAGGCCGGCGTAGGGAATCCAGGTGGCGCGGCGCTTCGATGCGGTCATGACAACCCCTCCAGGGTGGGGACGGCGGAAATCCGGTCGAGCGGGATGGAGTGGCCCGCCAGCCGGGCGGCGTAGACCGCCGCGCCGACGTGCGGGGGCAGCAGGGGCTCGCGCAGTTCGTAGCCGTGGCTGCCGTGCTGGAGCGCTTCGCGGAAGGAACCCAGGAGGTGGGCCGAGCCGAACATGCCGCCGGAGTAGGAGACCGGCACGGTCTGGTCCGGCTCGAACCCCAGCGCGGCGGCGCCGGCTTCGACGTGGAGGGCGAGCTCCCGCCCGGCGCGGCCGAGGATGACGGCCGCGGTGGGGTCGCCCGCCTCCGCGGCGCGGGTGACGACCTTGCTGAGGTCCGCGATCCGCCCGCGGTCGCCGTGCCACCGGTTCATGACGATGTCGATGGCGTCGAGGTCGGTGCTCACCCCGAGCGTCCGGCGCATCTCTTCGGCCAGCGCGCTCGCCGGCTGGCGCCCGTCGCTCATCCGGGAGAACGCGCCGAGCCCCTGGACCGCGACCCAGTAGCCGGACCCTTCGTCGCCGAAGAGCTCGCTCCAGCCGCCGGCTCGCCACTGCCGTCCCCGGTGCTCCCCGTAGGCGATGGACCCGGTGCCCGCGACGACGTTGATCCCGTCCGCGCCGCCGAGGGAGGCCGCCCAGCCGCAGATCATGTCGTTGCCGCACGCGTAACCGACTTCGCCGAGGATCCGGCGGGGGAGCGCGTCGAGCACCGGCACGTCGGCGGAAATCTCGCCGTAGCAAGGAATGCCGAAGAAGGCGTAGGAGAGGGCGGCGACGTCGATACCCGCGGTGGCGCACACCTCGCCGATTCCCTGACGCAGCAACGGCTCGACGATGTCGATGCCCTGCTGCAGGTAGTAGATCCCGGCCGTGGCGGCTTCCGCGAGGACGCGGCCCCGCTCGTCGACCAGGCAGAAGGCGGTTTTCGTCCCGCCGCCGTCCACACCGAGGAACATGGCTCAGCCCTTCGCCGGATTCGGGAACTCGTGGATGACGACCCCCTGGACCACGCGGTTGACCTCACCGCCGGGGAACGGGTTGTCGGGGGTCAGGCCCCGGGCGAGCGAGCACGCCAGGGCGATCGACTGCGCCGGGATGGCCGCCACGATGGCCCGCAGCGCGTCGGGCAGGTGCGTGATCCCCGGGATCGGCCACGCACCGTCGTCGCCGCCGATGACCAGCACCCGGTCGGGTCCCAGGGACTCCACCAGCTCGCGCGTGATGTCGTCGTCGTAGCGGCGGGTGTACGGATCGCCGGACGGGAAGACGATCGCGAGAGTCCGGTCGTCGAGGAACGACTTGGGGCCGTGCCGGAAGCCCAGCGGGGTGTCGGCGACCGCGACGACCGTGCCGGCGGTGAGTTCGAGGCACTTCAGCGCGGCTTCGCGGGCCAGGCCCTTGAAGGCGCCGGAGCCGAGGTAGACCAGCCGGGCCGGATCGGCGGCGGCGACCGCTTCCGCCCGGCTCGCCGCGGTGACCAGGACGTCTTCCGCTGCTCGGGCCGCGGCGTCGACGTCAACCTCGAGGCCCAGGGCGAGCAGGGCGGCCAAGGTCATCCCGGTGAACGACGACGTCATGGCGAAGCCGCGGTCGTTCAGCTGGTCGGGAAGCGTCAGGACGACGGCGTTCTTGGCGTCGGCCCAGCGGCGGGCGAGCGCGCCGGCGGGGTTGCAGGTGATGACGATGTGGTGCAGCGCGGGAGTGAGCCGCTGCAGCAGCTCGGCGGCGGCGATCGACTCGGGGCTGTCGCCGCTGCGGGCGAACGACACCAGCAGCACCGGCCGGTCGTCGACGACCACGGAGTGCGGGTCGGCGACGATGTCGGTCGTCGCGATCGGCTCGATCGGCCGGGCGAGGTGCCGGGTGAGGTCGGGGGCCACGACTTCGCCGATGTAGGACGAAGTTCCCGCGCCGGTCAGGACGATCCGGGTCCGCGGGTCGACGAGCGCGTCGTCGAGCAGGCGGTCGATGTCGGCCCGCGCGGCGGCGACGGTCCGCGCCACCGCGGGCCACGTCCCGGGTTGCTGCCGGATCTCGCCGGCGGTGCGGCTTTCGTCCGGCTGCTCCTGGTGCCCCGGCTGCGTTTCGTGCACTGACACCCACATCACCTTTCGGGTCGTGGCCGGTTCGGCCAAGCGGTCCGCTCTTGGTACGTCGTGCCGCGTCCCGTGAGCAAGAGTTGCTGCGCAAACGAGCATCGCGGATGTTCGTTTGCCCCGCGTTACCGCTGGTGATTTGTCAGATCGATGCGTGAAAATGCTCGAAAGTGTCGTATAGTGTGCAAGTATGAGCCTTGTCGATGTGCGGCCCCGAGGGCGCGCGCCCCGGTCCGAACGGATGGCGGAGATGGTGCGCGAACTGGGCGAAACGGGCCGCCTGCGCGTCGGTGAGCTCGCGCGCCGGTTCGGCGTCTCCGAGGCCACGCTGCGACGCGACCTGACCGCGCTGGAGGAGCAGCGGCTGCTGACCCGGACCCACGGCGGCGCGCTGGCCCAGGGGGTGGCCTCCGAGCTGCCGGTCCGGTACCGGGAAGGCCGGTCGAGGGAGGCGAAACGGGCGATCGCCCGGCAGGCGGTGCGCACGCTGCCCACCGGTCCGCACGTGATCGCGCTGACCGGCGGTACGACCACGGGCGAGCTGGCGAAGGGGCTGCCCGACCGTGCGGATCTCACGGTGGTGACCAACGCGCTGAACACGGCCATGGAGATCGTGCTGCGGCCCCGGGTGAAGCTCGTCGTCGTCGGCGGCGTCTCCCGGCCGCGGTCCTACGAGCTCGTGGGCCCGTGGGCGGAGCAGGTGCTGGCGTCGATCAACATCGGCACGGCCTTCATCGGGGTCGACGGCATCGACGCGGCGGGCGGCATCACCACCCACGACGAAAACGAGGCGCGGACGAACCGCGCGATGCTCGGCCGCGCGCAACGGGTGGTCGTCATCGCGGACGGCAGCAAGCTCGGCAAGCGAACACTGGCCCGGATCGGCGACATCACCGAGGTCGACGAGCTGATCACGGACTCATCGGCCGACGCGGCCAGCGTGGCGGCGATCCGGGCGGGGGGAGTGAAGGTGACGGTCGTCGACCTGCCCGCGCAAGGGGTGAACAACCGATCGATCGCCTGAGAAAGGTGGCGCCGCGCGCGGACCTGGCTCGGTTGCGAGTGGGCGCCGGCCCGGCGGGCCGGAAGTGCGGGAGCCCTTCGAACGCCCCGATTCGGGCCCCCGGTCGCGGGGAGGTGCTGATCCGGGTCGACGTCGCCGGCATGATCGCCGGGACGACCGCGGTGGACGCGCTCGACCAGCTCGGCCTCGCTGTCGCCCAGCCGGCCGCGGCGCGCGAACTGCGGGTGATCGGCACCGGGAGCGCCGCCAAGCACCAGTACGCCGAGGCCGTCGGCGTGCGGTTCATCGACTACGCCGCGGAGGATGCTTCGCCGCGGCCCGTGAGCTGGTACCGGACGGCCTTCGGCGGGGGCTTCCCACCGCTGGCCACAACATGACCCGCTCACAACCGGACCACGGCACCGCCGCGACAACGGCGCCCGCCTGAACCGACGAGCCGTCTCCAGCGTGTGCTCAAGGTGACCGCACTGGGCGGTCGCGGGCGGGGCGACGGGAGTCGGCCATCGTGATCACGGGACGAGTGGCAGGGCGCGGCCGAGCCGATGGTCGTCCGTCCGGATGGTTTCGAATGGGCGCCGGCCCGGACGTGCTCGAACCGGCGCCCGGTCTACAGTGGACGGTCAGCGGTGGACCTGCCACTGGTCGTTGGCGTGCGCCACGGTGCGGGACAGGTTCGGGCACAGGAAGTTCGCGGTCGACGAGTTGGAGAGCACCGAGGTGTTGCCGGTGGTCGCGGCCTGCCAGGAACCGTTCAGCTTGATCTTGTAGCTGCTGCTTTCGATCGTGCGGGTGCCCAGTGCGGTGCAGTAGGCCGCGGTGGTGGTGCCGCTGGCGTAGACCTCGAAGATGTTCCAGCTGCGGTTGTCCTGGGACTGGTCGGTGCCCGACTGGGTGTACAGCGTGTCCCAGCGGTTGGCGTGGTAGTTGAACAGCGACGCCGTCCAGGTGTTCCTGCTCGCGTCGGTCTGCTCGACCTTGCCGTGGTAGGAGTCGTGGCCGTTGACCGAAGTCACGTAGTTGGTGCGGAAAGTGGCATCGATGCTGACCGACTTGGCCACGTGCACGCCGACGCACCAGTCCCACGCCCAGACCTGCTTGGCGCCGCCGTTGTAGGCGGTCACCAGCTCCACGCAGGACCTCGGGGCCTTCATCGTCGGGGCGTAGAGGGTGTCGCCGGAGACCGTGAGGTCGTTGTAGGCCGACTGGACGGCGTCCTGCCCGGTGACCGCGCTGCCACCGGTGTAGACGCCCCAGTCGTCGTGGATGCTGGTGGCCGGGGTGCGGTGGCCGGCCTGCCCGGTCCGGATCTCCCGGAACCGGTCGGCGGCGGCGACCTGGGTGGTGCCGTCGACGGCCCCGACCACGGTGGTGCCCTCCGTCGTCATCGGGGCCGGCGCCGCGATCGAAGTGGCCGGTACGCCGAGGAATACCGCGGTGGAGAGTGCGATGAGGGTTTTTCGCATCAGAACTCCTTGTCTGCGACCGCATCGCCCAGGCTCCGGATCCGGTGCGTGAGCGGGGTTTGCCGGGCTCGCTCAAGCGAGCCGGGGACACGGACCGGCGCCGGCGCGCGCGAGGGAGCGCACGGGGCCGGTGGCCCCGCGCGGATCAGGAGGTGACCGGCTTCAGGCGGTACTCCTGCGGAATCTCTTGGTGGTGAAGGAGATCGTGGTCGAACAGCACCGGCCGGTCACCGGGTCGCCCGTCGTGCCGCCACACCTCCGGGGACAGGGAGATATTCACCCACCAGTGTGAGAAGGGCCCACGCCTTGGTCTAGACTTTTCGCCCAACCTGTCTGATTCCTGTCTCTGCCAAGGAACCTGACCATCAGCGGGGTCGCCGCCACCGGCGACGACGAGCCGCTGAGCGGGCTGCCGGTCAGAGGGTCCCGGTCAGAGGGCCCCGGTCAACGCCTGGAGGCCGAGGCTCGCCGCCGCGACGGCGAGCCAGAGCAGGCCGCCCAGCAGCAGGGGACGGGGCCCCGCCCGGCGCATGTCGGCCAGGCGCGTCGAAAGCCCGATGCCGGCCAGCGCCGTCGTGATGAGGAAAGCGCCCAGCGCCGACAGGGCGGGGTGCCACGACGCGGGGACGACACCGAGGCTGTTCAGCGCGGCCGCGGCGAGGAAACCCAGCAGGAACAGCGGGACGATCTTCCGCCACGGCAGCGCGGGGACGCCGGAACCCGGCCGCCCCGCCTCGCGGCGGGCCTTCAGCACGGCCAGGACCATGACGATCGGGATCAGCGTCAGGGTGCGGGTCAGCTTGACGACCAGGCCGTAGGACCCCGCGTCGCCGCCGTAGGCGTAGGACGCCGCGACCACCGACGACGTGTCGTTGATCGCCGTGCCCGCCCAGAGGCCGAACGCGTGCGCGTCCAGGTCGAGCAGGTGCCCGAGCGGCGGGAAGAGCAGCACGGCGGCGATGTTGAAGGTGAAGATCGTGCCGATGGCGTAGGCGACTTCCGCCTGCCGCGGCTTGATGACCGCGGTGGTGGCCGCGATCGCGGACGCGCCGCAGATCCCGGTGCCGACGCCGATCAGGGTCTGCGTGTCGCCGCGGACGCCGAGCCACCGGCCCAGCAGCCACGCGCCGCCGAGGGCGACCGCCAGCGTGCCGAGCATGACCGGCAGCGACTCCCCGCCGACCCGCAGCACCTGCGTCAGGGACAGGCCGGTGCCGAGGACCACGATCGACGCCTGGAGCACGGGTTTGGCCGCCACGGCGTAGCCCGGCGCCCACCGCTCGCCCCGCAAGCCGGGGACCACGGCGCCGGCGACAGCGCCGAGCACGATGCCGAACACCGGGCCGCCGACGACCGGGACCAGCTCGCCGAGCCCGGTCGCGACGGCCGCGACGGCGACGGCGACCAGCAAGCCCGGCAGCGCCCGAGTCCCGCGGGCCGGCGGCGCCGGCGTCTCGGCGGGCGCGTCCCGGAATGTGGTCACCGGCTCCTCCACGGGTAAATGTACGTACAATCAAAGTAGATGATGTTCGGACATTTGGCCATGGGTAGGGTCGGGCGCGACAGCCGGGAGGGACCATGCCGCCGCGGACGCTCAGCCGCTCGGATACCGAGCCGCTCTGGCGCCAGCTGCAGCGCGAGCTGCTGACCAGGCTCGACGCGGGCGAGTTCGCCGACCGGTTCCCGGGCGAGCTCGCGCTGGTCGACGAGTACGGCGTGAGCAGGCACACGGTCCGGCAGGCCCTGCGGCAGCTGCGCGCGGACGGCGTGATCGTGGCCGAGCGCGGCCGGCAGCCACGCGTGGCCCCGCCGGCCGAGATCGCCCAGCCGATGGGCGCGCTCTACAGCCTCTTCGCGTCGGTGGAGGCCGCCGGCCTGCCGCAGCACAGCGTCGTGCGCACTTTCGACGTCCGCGCCGACGCCCTCGTGGCCGAACGCCTCGACCTGGAATCGTCCACCCCTCTGGTCTACCTCGAGCGGCTCCGCCTCGCCGGGGACGAACCGCTCGCCCTCGACCGGGTCTGGCTCCCGGCGGATCTGGCGAAACCGTTGCTGCGGGCGGACTTCTCCCACACCGGTCTCTACGCCGAACTGGCCCGCCGAACCGGGGTCAAGCTGGACCACGGCCGGGAAGAGGTGCGCGCGGTCATCCCGACCGCGGCCGAACGCGTCCAGCTCGCGTGCGCGCACGACGTCGCGGCGTTCGCGATCAACCGGCTGAGCCACGCCCGCGGCCGCCCGGTGGAGTGGCGCCACACCCTCGTCCGCGGCGACCGGTTCGCGCTCACCGCGGAGTTCTCGGCGGCGGGCTACCGGCTGCTCGGACGCGCCTGAGCGAGACGTCCCGCGAGGCGCCCCGGCCGCCTCTAAGCTGGCCGGGTGGACGACCCGACCCCGCCGCGCATCCTGGTGATCGAGGACGCGGAAGCGATCCGGGTGCCCGTCGAGTCCGCTTTGGCCGGCGCGGGGTTCACGGTCCGTTCGCTGCCCGACGGCACCGGGCTGGAGGCGGAGTTCGCCCGCGCCCGCCCGGACCTGGTCGTGCTGGACGTCATGCTGCCCGGCCGGGACGGGTTCGAGCTGCTGCGGGTGATCCGGCGCGCGTCGGCGGCCGGGGTGGTGATGCTGACCGCGCGAGACGGCGTCGAGGACCGGCTGCGCGGACTCGGCGAGGGCGCCGACGACTACGTCGTGAAGCCGTTCGTCCTCGCCGAACTGGTCGCGCGGGTGACGGCGGTGCTGCGCCGGACCGGGCGCACCCGGCCGGCCGTGGAGGTCGGCGGCCTCGTGATCGACGTCGAAGGCGGCCGCGCCCGCTACGACGGCACCGACGTCGAGCTGACCGCCACCGAGTGGAAGGTGCTGCTGTACTTCGCCCGGCACCGCGACCGCGTGGTGTCCAAGACGCAGGTGCTCACGGCCGTCTGGGGCTACGGCGAACTGGCGCCCAACCTCGTCGAGGTCAACGTCAGCACGCTGCGCCGCAAGCTCGAAGCGCACGGCCCGCGCGTGCTGCACACCGTGCGCGGGCAGGGGTACGTGCTGCGCGGTGAGGCGTGAGCGGGCTGCGGACGGCGTCGCTGCGCCGTCGGGTCACCGTCACCGTGCTGGTGGTGCTCGCGGTGGTGCTGGTCGCCGTCGGCCTGGTCGTGGACACGGTGTTCCGCGCGCAGGCGGAGCGGGACGTCAACGCGGTGCTCACCGCCCGCGTCCAGCTGGCGCAGCAGCTGGCCAAGCAGAACACGGCCCCGCAGAACCTGCTGCGGCGCGTCGAAACGCGCGGGGTCCAGGGCTCGCTGACCCTGCCCGACGGCACGGTCCTCGGCGGCCCCGGCCTGCCGGCGGACGCCCGGATCCGCCAGGTGCGGGCGACGTTGTCCGGACCGGCGCGGATCAACGGCGCGAAGCTGACGCTCACCGCGGACGAGTCCCTGATCGCCGCGGCCGAGCAGAGCCTGAGGTGGGTGCTGCTGGCCACCGGCGTCGGCGCGCTGGTCGTCGCCGCGGTCGCGCTGCTGCTGGCCGTCCGGTTCGCGCTCGCGCCGCTGGACGCCATGACGCGGCTGGCCCGCTCGATCGTCTCCGGCGGCCGGGGCGGCCGGCTCGCCCCGGAGAAGCCCGGCACCGAGCTGGGCCGCGCGGCGGCGGCGTTCGACTCCGCGCTGGACGCCCTCGAGGGCGCGGAGCAGGCGGCGCGCGCGTCGGAGGAGCGGACCCGGCGGTTCGTCGCCGACGCGGCCCACGAGCTGCGCACGCCGCTGGCCGGCGTGCAGGCGGCGGCCGAGGCGTTGCTGCAGCAGCCGCCGGACACGCCCCAGGAGCAGCGGGAACGGCTGCAGCTGCTGGTGGTCCGCGAGTCCCAGCGGGCCGGCCGGCTCGTCGCCGACCTGCTCGACCTGGCGCGGCTGGACGCGGGCGCCGACCTCGACCGGACGCCGGTCGCGCTGCGCGAGCTGGCGGCCGCGCAGGCCGAGCAGCTGCGGCTGACCACCCCGGACGTGACGGTCGAGATCACCGGGCCGGACACGGTCGTGGTGGGCGACCGGGCGCGGCTGACGCAGATCTTGGCCAACCTGGCCGGCAACGCGGTCCGCGCGATGGCCGGCCGGGGCACGCTCACCGTGGAGGTCACCGCCGACGGGTTCACGGTGACCGACACGGGACCGGGCGTACCGGGCCCGGAGCGCGAGCGCATCTTCGACCGCCTGGTCCGCCTGGACGCGGCGCGCGAGCAGGGCGGCTCGGGCCTGGGGTTGCCGATCGCCCGCGGCTTCGCCCGCGCCCACGGCGGCGACCTGTGGTGCGAGGCCGCGCCGGGCGGGGGAGCGCGGTTCCGGTTGACCGGCCTGCAGCCGGCTTAGGATTGTTTCCGCAAGCGGTTCATCCGTGTCGGCGGAGGTCTACGAAGCCGTACCTCGAGAGACGAAAAGACCGCATCATCACCGCGGCGAAAAAGAGGATCAAGCTCTCGGCCACGCTCGCAGTCATTGTAAGTTTCTCCGGAACTCGGAAACGACAGGCTGCCGTCTTGAAGGAGGCCGCCATCCTGATCGCCGGCGCACTCGACGGCATGGATGATCATCTCGAAATTCTCGACGGGTTCCGGGCGGATCTCGAGAAGGACGGCCATCGCGATCTTGAGCCGTCTCTGCTCGAACCGGTTGTATCAGGGTTCAAAAAGTACGCGCTGGACCTCATTGCCAGTGCTTTGGTCGCGAAAGCGGTGCTGGATCTCAGTCGGTATCGGCCCATCAAATATTCCAGGTCTATTCGTGCGGCGCGCCGAACGCTGCAGAGGCGCTCCACGTCCTGGAACCAGCAAGACGGAGATCGGGCAGCGAAGGAGACAGCAGCGCCCGACAACGCCTAGGCGAACAGGCCGGCGATCCGTCCACTGTGGCCGGGGAGCACCTTGCCCGCGTCGGTGCCGAGGACGTCCTCCACCAAGGTCGCGTACACGTCGCGGAAGTCCGTCGACAGCTTCAGGTCGCCGTCGTCCAGGTCGGTCAAGCTCGGCTCGGCGCCGTGGAAGCCGCCCTTCACGCGGGGGCCGAGGACGAACACCGGGCCCGCTGTGCCGTGGTCGGTGCCCTGGCTCGCGTTCGCCGCGACCCGCCTGCCGAACTCCGAATACACCAGCACCGTGGCCTGCTTGCCGCGGTCGGACTTCGCCAGCCGCTGGACGAACGGCGTCAGCGCGCCGTCCAGCTCGGTCAGCAGCCGCTGCTGGGTGCCGCGCTCGTCGGCGTGTGTGTCGAAACCGCCCAGCGACACCGAATACGCCCGCGTCGGCACGCCCGCCTCGATCAGCCCGGCGACGACGTCCAGCTGGGCCGCCAGCTCGCCCTTCGCCTTCTTCCCGGCGTCGCCGGGCTTGCCCAGGGTCTGCACGGCCCGGTGCAGGTCGGTGACCGACCGTGCCGCGCGCGCCTGCCAGAACCCCTCGCCCGGCTGGGCGGCCCCGAGGTCGGCGAACGCCTTGCCCAGCGCGCCTTCCGGGAGCTTCAGCCCGCCCACCGGCAGCGACGCCGCCGCGGTCCGCTCCCCGGCGAGCAACGGCGGCAGCACCGGGTCGACCGACACCGCGCGCAGCGGGTCGTCGCCGGTGGCGTCCAGCCAGCGGCCGAGCCAGCCGGTCGGCACGGACGTCTCCGGCGACGCCGTCTGCCAGATCGCCATCGACCGGAAGTGGCTGTGGTCGGGCTTCGGGTAGCCGACGCCGCGCAGCACGGCGAGCTGCCGGCTGTCCCAGAGGCCCTTGAACCCCTTCATCCCCGGGTTCAGCCCGAGGCCCTCGCCGAGGTCGAGCACCTCTTCCGGCTTGTACGCCAGTTCCGAGCGCGCGTTCCGGTACGCCGGGTCGCCCGCCGGGACGACGGTGTTGAGGCCGTCGTTGCCGCCGTAGAGGGTGACGACCACGAGCACGCCCGCGTCCGGGTCCAGCGGGTTCTCCTGCGCGGCCGACAGCAGCTGGCCCCAGTCGACCTGCGTGGCGCCGGCGGCCAGGGCCGCGGCGGCCGTCACGCCGGTCGCGGTGAGGAACCGGCGGCGGTTCACCTTCTGCACGATCGTCACCCGCTCACTACGTATTCGGGGGCGCAAGCGGCCACTGTGGACAGTTGACGGACGTTGCCGCCGACGCCGGCCAGCGCGGTGCGGGTCCGGTCCGACCACGCGTCGACGCCGAGCAGGTCGCCGATCGCCGCGGTCTTGTCCCGCGCCTTCGCCACCGCGCCGAGGTCGGCGTGCTCGGCGACCAGCTGGGCCGCGTGCAGGCGGGCCACGCCCGCCGACGTCGTCAGCCAGGCCCCGCCGGCCGCCCAGCCGCCGACACTGGGTGGCTGGAACGGCACCTGGCCCATTCCGCGCAACGCCGCCAGCAGCTGGGTCCGGGTCTTGTCCTCGAGCTTCGCCGGCCGTACCCCCAGAGCGCGCAGCAGCCCGGCCAGCCATTCGACGGGCTGCTTGACCAGCGAAGTCGCGCTGTCGTGGAAAGCGGCTTCGTCGGTGATCGCGTGCAGCAGCGCGCGGATGTCGCGGCGGCTCCCGTAGGCGGCGACCAGGCGGTTGAGCACGTCGGCCGGCGGCGGGGTCGCGGACACCAGCCGGAACCAGACGCGGCCGGCGACGAACGGCGCCGATTCCGGCCGGCTCAACACCAGGTCCACAAAGGACTCCGCGTCGTAGTCACCGTCGGTGCCGAGGACGTGCTTGACACCGTCGTCGTGCCGCTTGGCGACCAGTTGCGCGCCGGTGGCGTCGCGCTTGGCGGTCCAGCCGGTGAGCGCGCGGGCGGCCTCGCGGACGTCGTCTTCGGTGTAGTGCCCGACGCCGAGGGTGAACAGCTCCATGAACTCGCGGGAGAGGTTCTCGTTGGGTTTGCCCGCCTTGTTGCTGTTGCCGTCCAGCCACAGCAGCATCGCGGGGTCGACGACCATGGCGCGAGCGAGGTCGGTGAAGCTGCCGAGGGCGTGTTCGCGCTGGGTCCGGTTCTGGGCGAGCATCAGCCGCGGGCTGCGGACCTTCTGCTCGCTGGTGGCGAAGTGGCCGTGCCAGAACCAGGTCAGCCGTTCCACGGAGGCGAGGTCGGTGGCCGCCATCCGGTCCAGCCACCAGCTCACGGCCTGCGTGGCCTGGGCCTGGGTCTGCTTGCGGGCCTGCTGCTTCGCCGCCGGGTCGGCGTTCTTGCCGGGTTTGTCCGGCGGCGGACCGGGATCGGGCATCGGCGTCGCGGCCGCACCGGCGTCCGGCCCGGCACCCAGCAGCCGGTCACGGGTTTCGGCGAACCCGCGGTCGAGGTCGCCGGGCCGCGGCCCGAAGCCGAGGCGGTCGTGCAGCCGCCGGACGGCCGCTCGTTCGGAAAGCACCACCATGCATTCGATGGTGGACGCGGGAGCGCACCGACGCGACCGGTCGGAGCGGTCCTTAAGCCGATCCACAGCTACGGCGTCGTCTTCGGTTGTGCGCTCACTCTGGGGTCACGTGGACGATCACGGCGGTGGCGTTGTCGTCGCCACCTGCCTTTTCGGTGTCGGCGAGCAGCTGGCGCACCTGCCGGTCCGGGGTGGCCGTCCACTGGAGGACTTCGCTGATCCGGGCGTACGGGACCTGGTCGGTGAGGCCGTCGCTGCACAGCAGGAGGACGTCACCGGGGCGCGGGGCGATGTTGAGCACGTCCGGTTCGGGGTGCGCGCTGTGCCCGATATACCGGGTCAGCTGGTAGCGGGCGGAGTGGGCTTCGGGTGAGTCGAACGGGTACCAGCCGTTGATGGCGCCGAGCCAGGCCATGGTGTGGTCGACGGTCAGTTGCTCCAGCAATCCGTCTCGGAGGCGGTAGCCGCGGGAGTCGCCGATCTGCACCAGCCACAGTCCGGCCGGGGACGCTGCCAGCGCGGTCAGGGTGCAGCCGGTCAGCTCGCCGATCCGCCGGCCGGCCGCGCCGACCTGCACTTGGGCTTCGGCGACAGCGGCCCGGAGTGTCGCGGCGTCGAGGGTGTCGCCGGCTGTGCGGATTCGGTCGATGAAGACGCCGACGGTGGTGCGGCCGGCAGTGCGGCTGCCTTCCCCGTCGCCCATGCCGTCGGCCACGACCGCGAGCAAGGGTTCCTGTGTCAGGTGGACGACGTCGAAATTGTCCGAGTACCGTCGGCCGACGACACTGCCGGCAGCGGCACGGAACGCGAAGTCGGTCACCCTGACAAGGATGCCAGCCGGTCGTCGGCTTGTCCGGAGGACGACCCAAGGGGAGGGATCGACGTGACACCGGTGACGGCGGGCGACGTGCTCGCCCCGGACGAGATCGCGCTGCTGGAGCGGGCGCTGCTGGAGTGGGGCGGCCCGGCCCGGTGCAGTGACGAGCTGGCGGTCGGCATGGGGTTCGCGGGCTTCGCCGACCTGGTCGCCCAATGCCGGCGGCTGCGCGACGCGCTGCGGGCGGGGACCCCGCTGACCCCGGCGGACTGGGCACGGGTGCTGATCGCGACGGAGATCGTCTTCGTCAGCGATCTGGCGGGCACCGGCTTCGAGTGGCCGACGACGACCGGGTTCGACGACGGGGCGACGATCGGTGTGCTGCGGAGCGTCCAGCGGAAGCTGGGGAAGGTGGTCCGGCCGTACTACGGGAAGCGCCCCGGCTGAGGCGGACTCGCCGTCGCCGACGGTCAGCGGAGCAGGGATCCGGCCGTCGGGGCCAGGCGTACCGTCGACGCGGGTTCCCCCGTCAGCGCGGCGACGGTCTCGGCCAGGGCCGCGCACCGGGGATCGCGGTGGACGGCGTTCAGGATGCGTTCGCGGTCGGCGTCGTCTTCGAAGCGCCTGATCCAGACGACAGCTTCCTCGTCGCCGGTCACGGTGAACGAGCCCACCACGCTCATCTCGTGTTCCTGGTGCAGCGGGATGACGGTCTCGTCCAGGTAGCGGGCCAGTTCGGCGCCCCGGCCGGGGCGGGCGTGCTCGGTGCGGATCTCGTAGAACATCGGCGGTACTCCTCGGGTGGCGGTCAAGCGCGGCGTGCGGCGGCGAGTGCGTAGACGTCCGGGGAGCCGTCCCACGGTGCGGTGCGCAGGACGGTCCAGTGGTGGATGAGCCACTGCCCGTCGCGCTCGCGCAGCCGCAGCTCCCAGCGGCCGCGCATCGTGCAGTGGTCGACGACGCCGGGGTCGGCGGGGACGTGGTGGTAGGCGACCACCTGCGCGCGGCACGTGGCGTCGTCGCCGGACCGCCGTACGACGAGGTCCGTGGCGACGTGGTGGGTGCTGTCGAAACCCTCCAGGGTCGCGCGGGCCAGCTCGACCAGCTCCGCGGCGGCCATCGTCGTCGGCGGTCTGCCGTGGTGGTGGGTCGACAGATCCACCACCACCTCGTCGGCGAACAGCCGCTGCAGGGCCGTCCAGTCCCGGTCGTCCTGGGCGTGGGCGAGACCGGCGACGACGTCGGCGATGGCCGCGCGATCGAGAAGATCCTGTAGTGCGCTCATGGTCGATCCTCTTCGGGGGTGGGCCGGTCGATCAGCGGAAGGAACAGCCGGCTGGGGTGCGCGGGTCCGTGGTGGACGTGGTTGACGGCGACCACCGCGTCGTCCGCGCCGTCGGTGGCGATCGTCGCGCCGGTGTTGGTGTTGCGGTCGTAGCGGGGGAAGTTGCTGCTGGAGACTTCCAGCCGGATGCGGTGCCCGGGCCGGAAGACGTTCGCGGTGACGCCCAGGTCGAGGGTGAGCTCGGCGTCCGTGCCCGGCGCCAGGAGCGCGGGTTCGATGAGGGAATCGCGGTAGCGGACGCGTTGGATGCCTTCGCACAGCAGGATCGCCCGGCCGTCGGGGTGCACGTCGACGAGCTTGCCGGTGAAGTCGGTGTCCGGTGTGGACGATCGGATGTGCAGCACCAGCGAGACGTGCCCGGTGACCTCGACGGGACGCTCGAGGACGGGACTCGTGAAGCACAGGACGTCCTCGCGCGCTTCGACCGCGGCCTGGTCGGCCGGTCCGGGGTAGGTACCCGGCGCGGCGGCGAGCACGGTGCCGCCCAGGCTGGGCACCGGATCACGCGGGTCGTAGCGAAACGTGTCCGTCGCGTCCTCGGCCGGGACGTCCGAGTTCAGGACGCCGTCACCGCCGGCGGTGTTGGCCCGCCCGCCGCCGTCGAGGAAGAAGCCGGTGTACCGGGTGTCCGGCAGCGGCCAGTCCGGCTCGTCGCGCCACTCGTCGGCCCCCATCACGAAGATCCGGACCCGGTGGGTGTCGTCGGGAGGCTCGCTCCGGCCGCGGACCCAGCGGTCGAAGAACCGCAGGTGCGCTTCGGTGATGCCGGCGGTCTTGATGCTGCCGGCGAGCCCGAACGACCGGTCGGGGTACGTGCCGAGGTCGGTCCCGTCGGCGTGGGACCAGGGGCCGATGACCAGCCGCTGACCGTCGCGGGCGGCGGCACTGCCGCCGCCGCGGCGCATCGTGGTGTACGACCGCACGGTTTCGCGGACGAACACGTCGTACTACCCTCCGATGTGGAGCGCCGGCACGGTGATCCGTCCACAGTGGTCGATCGCGGCGATCTCCCGCCAGAAGGCGTCGCGCTCCGGGTGGTCGAGCACGTCGCCAAGCCAGGGCAGGGAGCGGGTCACCGCGGCGCGCTCGGCGATCGGCAACGGCTCGTGCAGCGACCGCGGGTCGGCCAAGCCGGACAGCAGCGCTCCGGCGTCGCCGAGCCCGTGCCGCAGGTTGTTGCGCAACGCCGAGAGCGTGCCCCAGGTCAGGACCGCGTCCTGGGACAGCGCGCCGCCGGGGGAGCGCCACGGCGCCGCGTACGGGTCGGCCGAGCTCATCACCGGTGCGATCGCCCGCAGCGCCGGAACGTCGTGCGCCGCGGCCTGCCACTGGCTGAACCCCATGTACGACCCGCCCCACATGCCGATCGCGCCGTCGCACCACGGCTGGGCGGTCAGCC
Source organism: Amycolatopsis sp. NPDC114505 (assembly GCF_055633615.1). Taxonomy (NCBI): domain Bacteria; kingdom Bacillati; phylum Actinomycetota; class Actinomycetes; order Pseudonocardiales; family Pseudonocardiaceae; genus Amycolatopsis; species Amycolatopsis sp. NPDC114505. The sequence continues at coordinate 951,150 of NZ_JBVKDV010000002.1, forward strand.
AGGCGAGGGTGTCGACGCTGTCCGGGCCTTCGCAGGTGTGCGGCACGAACGTCCCGGGGGACCGGGACGTGCCCCGGACGTCCTGCGCCACCACGGCGTACCCGGCGCCGACGAGGGCGAACACGTCGGGGAGCTTCGGGTTGCCGTACAGCCCGGCGTCATCCTTGCCGTAGGGAGTGCGGACCAGCAACGCCGGGAACGGTCCGGGCCCGTCCGGGAGCCACACGTTGGTGGCGAGCACGACGCCGTCGCGCATCGGCACCGGCACGTCCACCTCCACCGTGAACGTCATGCCGTCACCGGGTTCCCGGCGGACGAGGTGAGCATCCAGTGGCTGAACGCGGCGTAGTGCCGCGCGAACTCCTGCGGCGTGGGGGAATGCTCGACGGCCGCCGAGAGTTCCGCGGCACGGGCGTACCGCGGGATGCGGTCCGCTTCGTAGGCGGCCAGCGCCGCGGGCACGTCGCCGGTGGGGGAAAGGAGGTGGCCGAGCAGTGCGGCGTCCTCGATGCCCAGCGTCGCGCCGGCCGTGATGTGCGGTGACATCGCGTGGGCCGCGTCCCCGGCGAGCACGACGCGCCCGGAAGCCCAGTGCGGCAACGGTGGCACGAGCATGATCCGGTTGTGCAGGATCAGGTCCTCGGGCGTGGCGCGGATGAGCTCGGTGAGCACGTCGCCGTCGTCCAGGTGCGCGGCCCGGGCCAGGGCCTGCTCCTTGAGGGTGCCGGTCAGCTCCGGCGTGTCGAACTGGTTCACCAGCCAGTAGACGCCGCCGTCGTAGGTGCGGACGTACCCGCCGCGGCAGCGTTCGCGGCCCAGGACCAGCCGGTTCCCGGTCACGGCGAGCCCCGGATCCGGGAGCACCGCGCGCCACGCGTGGTGCCCGGGGTGCTCCCGCGCCGGCGTCCCCGGCACCAGCTGCGCGCGCACCGCGGAGTACGCGCCATCCGCCCCGACGAGCACGTCGGCGGTTTCCTCGCTGCCATCGGTCAACCGGACGATGACGCGGTCCGCGTGCTCGTCGTACGCGGCGAACCCGGTGGCGAGGTGGATGTCGTCGCGGCCGACGGCGTCGGCGAGCAGGTCGGTGAGCTTCGCCCGGTGCACCAGCAGGAACCGGTGGTCCTCGATCCCGAACTCCGGCGTCTCGAGCAGCCGCCCGGCCGTGTCGTGGAAGTACATCTCCCCGGGTCGGCCGATGGCGCGTACCTGATCGCCGATGCCGAGGTCGTCGAACACGGCCAGCGCGTTGGCCCACAGCCCCAGTCCGGCCCCGGCCGCGCGGATTTCCGGCGCCCGCTCGTAGACCACCACGTCGATTCCCTTGCGGCGCAAGGCGAGACCGCTCGCCAGGCCCACGATCCCGCCGCCGATCACCACTGCTCGCATCGCCGTCCTCCTTCGTCGTCTGAACTCGACGTTAAGGACGGCCGCCGGTTAACTCCAGTGCAACGTTGGTACGGACTCATTCCACCTGTGATAATCGGCCGGTGGACCACGACCTGAACCTCATCGAGGCGCTGGACGCCCTGCTCACCGAAAGCAGCGTGACGAAGGCAGCGGCGCGCCTGCACACGTCGGCACCGGCGATGAGCCGCACGCTCGCCCGGCTGCGGCGCGCGTTCGACGATCCGCTGCTCGTCCGGGCCGGCCGCGATCTCGTGCCGACCCCGCGAGCGCTGGAACTGCGCGGGGAGGTGCACGCGGTCGCCGCCCGGGCCCGCGCGCTGTTCGGCCCGTCGGCCGCCACCGACCCGCGTACCGCGGTGCGGGTGTTCGACCTGCAGGTGACCGACATGCTGTCCACGACGTTCATCCCGGCCCTCATCGACGACCTGCGGAGCCAGGCACCGGGGATCTCCTTGCGGTTGCGGCCGGAAAGCCTCCAGGACACCCCGGCGCTGCGCGAAGGGCTCGTGGACCTCGAAATCGGGACACCGCGCCCGGGCGATCCCGAAATCCACTCGGAGACACTCGTGACCGAAACACTCGTCGGCGCGATCCGCCCGGAACACCCGCTGGCGAAGGTCAAGACGGTCACCCCGAAGCGGTTCGCCGCGGCCGACCACATCGTCGTCTCACGCCGGGGCCGCGCGCACGGCCCGATCGACGAGCGGCTGGCCGAGCTGGGACTGAGCCGCCGGGTGGTCGCCGTACTGCCGAGCTTCGCGGGCGCGCTGCACGTGGCCCGCGGAACCGACGTCGTCTGCGTGACCCCGGCCGGACTGGGCCGGCCGATGCTGGAAACGCTGGGACTGCGCACGATCCCGATTCCGGTGCCGGTCCCGGAAGTGGTGCTCGGCATGGCCTGGCACCCCCGCAACCACCACGACCGCACGCACGCGCTGCTGCGCGAGCGCGTCCGCCGGATCATGGCGCTGGCCGCGGGCCTGCCGTGATCACGTCCGGGAAAGCGCCGCTCCCGGGCCTCGGCACCATCGCCGTCAGCGATCCTGGTCGGCGCGCTTCCACCACGAGGCCGTTCCGGCCATGCCGATGACGCCGGCGAGGACGACGAGGGCGTAGCCGAGCGGGCCGGGCGGGTCGCCGGCGGTGCCGGCGAAGAGAGCCGGGACCGACCAGGGGAATTCCGGGCCGTAGCCGAGCAAGGCGACGACCTGGGCGAGGAACGTGGCGGTGAACAGGGCGGCGATCCCGGCCAGGTAGCCCCGTCCCGCGCTGGCCGCCCACGCGAACGGCGTGACGAGCGCGATCGTCATGACCGCGGTGAGCACCAGGGTCACCAGGCCGGTGCGGACGGCGGGGACCGACCAGCCGGGCAGGCCGAGCGCCGTTCCGATCACCAGGCCGAGCCCGGCGGTGTACAGCGTCATCAGCAGGCACCAGATCGCGGTGACGGCGAACTTGGCGCCGACGACCGTGGTCCGCGCGATCGGAAGGGCCAGCAGGTCTTTCGCGGTGTCCTGGGCGAACTCGCGGCCGAACACCCACACCACGGTCAGGCCGAAGAGCATCGCGCCGCCGACGGCGATGATCTGGGCGAGCAGCGCGAAGTAGGCGGGCCAGTCGGCGGTGCCGCCGGTGAGTGCGGCCTTGGTGCCGAGCAGACCGAGGGCGCGCGCCCGGCGCAGGTCCTGCAGGATGAACATGACCAGCCCGCCGAACGCGGCGGCCACGGTGAAGGCCGGCACGGTCATCCACGGCAGTCGGGAGCGGCGGAGCTTCAGCAGTTCGGCCCAGGCGGCGGCCCTCACCGCGCACTCACCAGGCGCAGGAAGCGGGTTTCGAGGTCGTCCTGCTCGACGACGAGCCGGGTGGGCGGACACCCGGCGGCGACGAGAAGCGTGGCGATCTCGTCGGGACTCCGCACCGCGCGGTCGCTCGTGAGCAGGAGTTCCCTCCCCTCTCCGGGGTCGGCGGGGTGGCCGGCGGCGCGCAGCGCGGTGATGGCCGCGGCCGGGTCGTGAACGGTGACGGCCAGGCGGGGGCGGACCTCGCCGGCGAGGTCGGCGGCGGAACCCTCCCGGACGAGCCGTCCGTGGTGGAGGACTCCGATGCGGGTGGCCAGGCGGGCGACCTCGGTGAGCAGGTGGCTGGACAGCAGCACGGTCACCCCGTCGGCGTGGGCGAGGTCGTGGAGCAGCTGCCGGATCTCGGCGACGCCGGCGGGGTCGAGGCCGTTGGCGGGTTCGTCGAGGATCAGCAGGGCGGGCCGGTGGAGGAGGGCTTTGGCCAGGCCGAGCCGCTGCTTGTTGCCGAGCGACAACGTGCGGGCGCGGTGCCCGGTGTGGCGCTCCAGGCCGAGCCGGGCGATCACGCCGGGAACGGCTTTCGCGTCGCGCAGCCCTCGGAGCCGGGCGATCACCTCGAGGTTCTCGGCGACGGTGAGATCAGGGTAGGCGGCGGGGGTCTCGACGAGGTACCCGACGCGGGACCAGACGGCGTGTTCGCCGGGGTGGATCCGGTGGCCCAGCAGGGAAACCCGGCCGCGGGTGGGCCGGACCATGCCGAGCAGCATCCGGATGGTGGTCGTCTTGCCGGCGCCGTTGAGGCCGAGCAAGGCGTAGATCTCGCCGGGTTCGACGTGCAGGCCGAGTTCGTCCACCGCTTGGACGTCGCGGTAGGTCTTGGTCAGGCCGACGGCCTCGATCACCATGGGAAGCCTCGTTTCGCGCGCACTGTCGTGACGCCGACCAGGCTTCCCGGCACTCCTGCGGTCAGCGTACGCCCTTCCGACGCACCGCACCCGCGTTACCTGGTCACGGACGCCGGCGCCGACGGAACGACCCGCACGGGTGGGCGCGTCGCGTAGGCTGACCCCGGCGCGCCGGGAAGTCTGGTCGGCATCCGGGATCCGGATCGAGAGGACCAGCTGTGCGCGGAGTCGAAACCGTACTGTTCCTGGTGGTCGTGGCGACCGTCGTGGCCACCTTCGCGCGGCGGCTGCGCATTCCGGCGCCGTCGCTGCTGGTGGTCGCCGGCGTGGTCGTCGGGTTGCTGCCCGGCGTGCCGGCGGTGCAGGTGACCCCGGACGTGATCAGCCTGGTCGTGCTTCCGCCGTTGCTGTTCGCCGCGGGGGAGGAGCTGCCGTGGCGGGACCTGCGCGCGGTCGGCCGCCCGGTGGCGGTGCTTTCGGTCGGGCTGGTGCTGCTGTCGGCGGCCGCGGTGATCGGGATCGCGGTGGCCGTGACGCCGTTGCCGGTCGGGATGGCGTTCGTGCTCGGCGCGGTGCTGGCGAGCACCGACCCGGTCGCGGTGACGGCGCTGGCGCGGCGGCTGGCGCTGCCGCCGCGGGTGCAGGCGCTGATCCAGGCGGAAAGCCTGTTCAACGACGCGACCAGCCTGCTGCTGTTCCGGGTGGCGTTGTTCCTCGCGGTCGCCGGCGGAGCCGCGTCCTGGGGCCGGACGCTGGGGGAGTTCGGGCTGCTCGCCGGCGGCGGCGTGGCGGTCGGGGTGCTGGCGGCGCTCGGGGCGTTCCTCATCCGCCGGCGCACCGAAGACCCGGTTCTGGAGACGGTGATCTCGCTGGTGACGCCGTATGCGGCGTACGTCGCGGCGGAGTCGGTCGGCGGGTCGGGCGTGACCGCGGTCGTGGTGGCGAGCGTGATCCTCGGGACCCAGGCCGAACGGCTGACGACGGCGCGGATCCGGCTGCAGGTCGGCGCGGTGTACCAGACCGTGGTGTTCCTGCTGGAGAGCGTCGTGTTCGGCCTGATCGGGCTGCAGCTGCCCACGCTGGTCCGGCGGGTGGCGGGTGGCGGCGCGTGGTGGCTGCTGCAGGCCCTGGCGATCGCGGCGACGCTGGTGCTGGCCCGGGTGCTGCTGGTGTTCGTCCTGTCCGCGCTGCGCCAGCGGCGCGCGGACGGCCGGATCTCCTGGCAGGTGCCCGCGGTGGTGTCGTGGGCCGGTGCGCGCGGGGTGGTGCCGCTGGCGGCGGCGCTGTCGCTACCGGTGTCTGCTTTGGACGGTTCGGCGCTGCCGGCGCGGGACTTGGTGCTGGTGCTGACGACGGCGGTGATCGTGCTGACGCTGGTGGTCCAGGGGTTCACGCTGGCGCCGTTGGTGCGGCGGGCGGGGATCGCGCTCGACCCGGCCGACCTGCGCACGGAGTACGCCACCGCGCGCCGGCGGCTCGCCGAAGCCGGGCTGGACCACCTGGACCACCTGGCCGAGACGGAGTCGGCGCCGGCGTTCGTGGTCGACCAGCTGCGCGCGGGCTGGCAGGCCCGGCTCGACCGCGTCCGCGCCGACATCGAGGAGAGCGGCACCGACCCGGTCCGCGGGATCGACTACCGGGCCCTGCGGCGGGAGTTGATCGACGTGGAGGCGGCGGAGCTGACGCGGCTGTTCGAGGCGGGCGAGATCACCGACGGCACCCGGCGGCGCATCCAGCGGCTGCTCGACCTGGAACACGCCGGGCTGGAGGACTGAGCCGGGGTCAGCGCGGTGGCCGGACCCGGTTCGCCAGATCGTCTTGGGCGGCGGGCCAGGAGCCGGCCGGCCGCAGCAGCGCCACCGCCGCGAACCCGCCGACAGCCGGCGGTCGCGCAGCTCGTCCGCCGCCACGCCGAGGACCGCCGATGCCTGGTCGCCGTCAGGTCCACTTCGGTCATCCCGGACTCCCCGTGTAACGCCCGGGAGGGTTCCGGGCACTGAGTCTGCCGTCACCGCAGTGTTCCCGAACCCTGGAGGCGTTACATGGCGGAAAACGGCTGGCACCGGGTCGATCCGGCCGACGTGCCCGCGGATGGGCGGGTCCGCAGTGTCACCGTCGACGGGCGCAGCGTGGCGCTGTCGCGGTGCGGCGCCCGGCTGGGCGCGCTGGAGAACCACTGCCCGCACCAGGGCGGGCCGCTCGGCGAGGGCTCGATCGAGAAGGGCTGGCTGCGCTGCCCTTGGCACGGCTACGACTACGACCCGGTCACCGGGCGCCCGCCGGAGGGGTTCGGGGACGCCGTCACCACCTATCCGGTCGAGGAGCGCGCGGACGGCGTGTTCGTCCGCCTGCCCGAGCCGGCGCCCGCGGTGCGCACGGTCGCCGACGTCCTGGTCGAGACGCTCGTGGCCTGGGGTGTGCGGCACGTGTTCGGGATGGTGGGGCATTCGAACCTCGGGTTCGCCGAGGCGCTGCGACGCGCCGAGACCCGTGGTGAGCTGACCTACTTCGGCATCCGCCACGAGGGCGCGGCGGCGTTCGCGGCGAGCGCGTACGGCAAGCTCACCGGACGGCCCGCGGCGTGCTTCGCGATCGCCGGGCCGGGCTCGACGAACCTGCTCACCGGCCTCTACGACGCCAAGCTCGACGGCGCGCCGGTGCTCGCGATCTCCGGTCAGGTGCCGTCGAAGGTGCTGGGCCGGGGAGCCTTCCAGGACGTCGACCTCTCGGCGGTCTTCCGTGACGTCGCCGTGTCGACCACGACCGTCCACAGCGGAAGCGACCACGGCGAGCTGGCCGCGCTGGCGGTCAAGCACGCCCTCGACCGGCGGGGCGTCGCGCACCTGGTGCTGCCCGACGAGGTCCAGGTGCAGCCGAGCGACGCCGAACCGTCCCTTCCGGACGGCCGGCGCGCGGGACGGGCCGGGCGGCCGGACGCCACCGCCGTCACCGCGGCGGCCGCGCTCGTGCGCGACTCGCGGCGCCCGGTGCTCGTGGTGGGCCACGGCGCCCGGGATGCCGCCGCCGAGGTCGTCGCGCTGGCCGAACGGCTCGGCGCGCCGGTGCTCACCACGTTCAAGGCCAAGGGCCTGGTGCCCGACACCCACCCGCTCGGCGCGGGGGTGCTCGGCCGCAGCGGGACGCCGGTGGCCAGCTGGCTGATGAACGAGGCCGACCTGCTGGTCGCCGTCGGCGCGTCGTTCAGCGATCACACCGGGATCGCGGCCTACAAGTCGATCCTGCAGATCGACGACGACCCGGGCGCGATCGGCCGGTTCGACGCGGTCACCACCTCGCTGCTCGGCGACGCCCGGCTCGCCCTCGCCGCGGTCGCCGCGGAGCTGGGGGAGCCGAAGGCCGAGGACCAGCGTCCCGACGTCGCCGCCCGCTGGGCGATCTGGCGCGCCGAGAAGGCCCGCCGGGTCGCCGACGACCGCGGCCGCGGCGTGTCGGCCGCGGCGGTGTTCGACGCGTTGTCGCGGCACCTGCCGGCGGACGCCGTGGTGACGGTCGACGTCGGCAACCACGCGTACTCGCTGGGCCGGTACCTGGAGTCGAAGGGGCAGCCGGTGCTGATGTCGGGCTACCTCGGATCGATCGGCTTCGGCTACCCGGCGGCCCTCGGCGCCTGGGCCGCGGCACCCGGCCGGCCGATCGTGGCCGTCACCGGCGACGGCGGGTTCGGGCAGTACGCCACCGAGCTGACCACCGCGGTCAAGTACGGCATCCCGGTGAAGCACGTGCTGCTCAACAACAACGCGCTCGGCAAGATCAGCAAGGAACAGCTCGCCGGGGACTACCCGGTGTGGCAGACGTCCCTGGTCAACCCGGACTGGGCCGCCTACGCCCGACTCTGCGGCGCGACGGGTATCCAGGTCACCGCGCGCGAGCAGCTCGACGAGGCCATGACCGCGCTCTTCGCCGCCGAAGGTCCCACCCTGCTCTGCGTCGAACAGGACGCCGAACTCCTCTGAAAGGAACGAAGACCATGCCGAGCTACGACGACCTGCGTGCCCTGTTCGTGAACTGCACGCTGAAGCGCTCGCCCGAGCGCAGCAACACCGAAGGCCTGATCGACGTCAGCCGCCGGATCATGGAGAAGAACGGCGTCGAGGTCGAGGTGCTGCGGGCGATCGACCACGACCTCGCCACCGGCGTCTGGCCGGACATGACCGAGCACGGCTGGGCGAGCGACGAGTGGCCGTCGATCTACGAGAAGGTGCTGGCCGCGGACATTCTCGTGGTCGCCGGGCCGATCTGGCTGGGGGACAACAGTTCCGTCACCAAGCTGGTCATCGAGCGCCTCTACGCCTGCTCGCACCTGCTCAACGAAGCCGGGCAGTACGCCTACTACGGCCGGGTCGGCGGCTGCCTGATCACCGGCAACGAAGACGGCGTCAAGCACTGCGCGATGAACGTCCTCTACAGCCTCCAGCACCTCGGTTACACCATCCCGCCCCAAGCGGACTCGGGCTGGATCGGCGAGGCCGGCCCCGGACCGTCCTATCTGGACCCGGGATCCGGCGGGCCGGAGAACGACTTCACCAACCGCAACACCACGTTCATGACGTGGAACCTGCTGCACCTGGCCCGGATGCTGAAGGACGCGGGCGGCATCCCGGCGCACGGCAACCAGCGCAGCGAGTGGGACGCCGGCTGCCGGTTCGACTTCACCAACCCCGAATACCGCTGAGCCCGTCATGCCCGACGTCGGCTTCGTCAACCTGTTCGCGGTGGCGGCGATCGCCCTCACCGCACCGCTGTTGCTCGGGTTCGCGCCCCGGCTGCGCGTGCCGGCCGTGGTGCTGGAGATCGTGGCGGGGATCGCGCTCGGGCCGTCCGGGCTCGGCTGGATCCACGCCGACCTGCCGGTGCAGATCGTGGCCCTGCTCGGGCTGGCGTTCCTGCTCTTCCTGGCCGGACTGGAGGTCGACGTCCACCGGCTGCGCGGCCGGGCTCTGCGGGTGGCGCTGCTGGGTTACGTTCTGACCCTGGCGCTCGGGCTCGCCGCGGGGGCCGGGTTCGCCGCCGCCGGGTGGGTGCACAGCCCGCTGCTGGTGGCGGTGGCGTTGTCGGCGACCTCGCTCGGCCTGGTCGTACCGGTGCTCAAGGACGCCGGACAGGCCGGGGGCGGGCTCGGACAGGCGGTCATCGCCGCCTGCTCGGTGGCCGACTTCGCCGCCGTGCTGCTGGTGTCGCTGCTGTTCTCCGCTTCCGGCGGCAGCACCGGCGCGCGGCTGGTGCTGCTCGGGGCGTTCGCCGGGCTGGTCGTGGTGACCGCCGTCGCGGTCGCGCTCGCCGGCCGGTCACGACGGCTCGGTGCGACGCTGGTCCGGCTGCAGGACACCACGGCCGAGATCCGGGTCCGCGCGGCGGTGGTGCTGCTCGTCGCGTTCGCCGCGCTGGCCGAGGCGTTCGGGCTGGAAAGCATCCTCGGCGCTTTCCTCGCGGGCGCGGTCGTCGGCATCCTCGACCGTGACTCGGCGTCCCACCCGCGGTTCCGCGTCAAGCTCGACGCGATCGGGTACGGGTTCCTGGTCCCGGTCTTCTTCGTCACCAGCGGCCTGCGCCTCGACCTCACCGGCCTGCTGGCCGACGCGGGAGCGCTCGCCCGCGTCCCGCTGTTCCTGGCGGCGCTGCTGCTCGCGCGCGGCCTTCCCGCGCTGCTGTTCGCGCGTGAGTTCGGGACGCGGCGGGCGATCGCGGCCGGCTTGCTGCAGGCGACGTCGTTGCCGTTCCTGGTCACCGCCACCCAGATCGGCGTCCTCACCGGGCTGATGACGCCGGTGACCGCGGCCGCGCTCGTGTGTGCCGGTCTGCTGTCGGTGCTGCTGTTCCCGGCCGGGGCACTGTCGTTGCTGCGGTCGCGGGACCAGGCGCTCGTAAGGTGAACGTCATCTCTTTTCCGCCACCGCTGCGGCTACGCTCGGGCGGTGACGAAGCTGCCGCCGGACGACGAGCTGGTCGCGGCCCTGCGCGCCGGCGACGGCGCGACTTTCGCGGAGGTGCTCGACGCCTGGTCGTCCTCGATGCTGTGGCTGGCCCGGTCCTTCGTCTCGACGCACGCCACCGCCGAGGAGGTCGTGCAGGACACCTGGCTCGCGGTCGTGAAGGGCGTCGCCACCTTCGAGGGGCGGTCGTCGTTCAAGACCTGGGTGTACCGGATCCTGGTCAACACGGCCAAGAAACGTGGCGCGCACGAGAAGCGCAGCGTGCCGTGGACCAGCCTGCTGCCCGGCGACGAGGACCACGGCCCGACGGTCGACCCCAGCCGGTTCCAGGGCCGCGGCCGCGCTTATCCTGGACATTGGCGGGAGACTCCCGAGTCCTGGCCGTCACCGGAGAAAACCGCACTGGCGCTGGAGATCCGTGAAGTGCTCACCGGAGTCCTCGACGAGCTGCCCGCGCGCCAGCGGGCGGTGATCAGCCTGCGCGACGTCGCCGACCACACGGCCGAGGAGGTGTGCGAGATCCTGCAGATCTCGTCGGCCAACCAGCGGGTCCTGCTGCACCGCGCCCGCGCGGTCGTGCGTGAACGGCTGGCGGGGTACCTGGGGGCGGCGGGATGAACTGCGACGAGTTCGTCGAGCTGGTCACGGCGTTCCTGGACAGCGCACTCGACCCGGCGACGGAGGAGCGGTTCGTCGAGCACCTGGCCCTGTGCGAAGGCTGCGAACGCTACCTGGAACAGTTCCGGACCACGATCGCCGAGCTGGGGCAGCTGCCACCGGACTCTTTGTCGCCGGAGGTGCGCACCGACCTGCTGGCCGCCTTCCGCGACTGGCACCGCGACTAGGTGACCGGACTGATGATGCCCGGCCCGTGCTCGCGGGGGCCGGGCATCGCCAGCGGTCGGGACTCCTGTCGCCGGCCGGAGCCGGATGTCCATCACCGGCACGTACGTCAGTAGCTGCTGAGCAGGTACGCGGCTTCGATTGCCGTCGCAGGTCAGCGGCAAGCGTCAGGGCGACGCTCACCGGAGTTCGGCCGTGGTCAGGATCCGGATCTGGGCCGCCGTCCAGGTTTCCGGGGTCCACTCCTCGCCGAAGGTTCGCACCGTGGCCGCCGTCGTGCGCAAGCCTGCTTCGGCCAGCTCGTGCGCTGTGTGCTCGGCTCGGGCTCGCAATGTCGGTGGTGCGTGGGACAGACCTCGGTGGGCCGCCTCCGCCAGCAGTGACTCCGCCGTGGCCAGCGCCCGGCGCACCGGGTCCTCCGCCGCCGGGGGTGGGGGCCCCAGCGGGCCGGTGCGGTCGTCGGCGGCCAGGTCCGGGACCAGCACGCCCGTTTCCGTGCGCACGGCCAAGGGGTCGATCACCAGCTCGCCGCCCTCCCGGCGCAGCGCGCCGCTCAGCCGGGTCGGGTTCGCCGTCAGTGCGCGGTGCAGTGCGTCGAGCCGGCCCGGGCAGAGCCCGCTGTGCGTGGCCGTGATCCGGGCCCGGGTGCCGGTGACGTCCGCGATCACCGCGTCCAGGCGCTGGGCGCCCGGGTGGTAGCCCAGCTCGCACACCTCGGCGACCGCCACCACGGCGACGTCCTCGGCTTCGACGCGCGGCCGGATCAGCTTCGGCGGCAGGTCCGCCAGCCGGTCGGCGGCCGCGGCGTAGTCGTGGACCACCGACGGCAGGTCGTCCCAGGCCGCGCCGACCGGGGTCACCGACATCGCGCCGACGCGGGACGTGCCCAGCCGCAGCGCGCGGCTCGCGCTGCGGACCGCCGTCTCCGACACGACGTTCGACGCGGCCAGCACCGCCAGCGTCGTGCCCGCCACGCGGCGGCCGGCCAGGTCGTGCCCGGTCACCGGGTCCTCGCCGGTGTCCCAGCGCGCGGTCAGCACCAGCACCGAGCCGTCCCCCGCGAAGTAGACCTCCGCCCGCCGCTCACCCGGCAGGCCGCGCACCCGCGCGCCCAGCGCGGTCAGCCGGACGCGGCGCAGCCTCGTCTCCGCCTGCTCGTCGGTGCCCAGGACCAGCGCCGGCGCCCCGCTCGCGCGGAACCGCGCGGGCACTTCGGCCAGCAGCTCCGCGCACCGCTCCAGCCGGTGCCGGGCGGCACGGGCGGCATACGCGTCGAGCTGGTCACCGAGCTCGGCCAGCGCCGCCGCGGGCCAGCGCAGCCCGGACTCCACCAGCTCGCCGGCGATCCGGCCGAGCGACGCGCGCAGCACCGGGCTCGCGTTCGCGACGCCGTCGCGCAGCACCCGCGTGACGACCTCCAGCGCCGGCCCGGCCGCCGCTCGGGCCGGAGCCGGGCCGCCGAAGGCGAGCCGGACTTCGGTCTCCGCCGAGCCCCGGGTGTCGGCCTCGCGGAACGCCCAGACCGCGAGCACCACCTGGTGCGCCCGGTCCGTCGCGTCGGTGTGCGCGTAGCCCAGCTCGCCGGGCACCAGGAACCGGACGGTCGCCGTCGGCAGCTCGGCCACCGCCACCGGGTCCGCCGCGGTGGGCCGCCGCAGCCGCACGGCGAGCCCGGCCCGCCACCCGCGGCGGGCCGCCGTCAACGCCCGCGCCCCGAACTCGGCCGCCAGGGCGTCGTCGCCGATGTCGCCCGGCGACCAGGCCGTGAACTCCGGCGCCGCGTCCGGCCGGCGCTGGTAGCCGAGCACGACGGCGACCCGGTGCCGGCACACGCCCGGGGCGCCGCAGGTGCAGGCGGCGGTGTCGAGCGCGCCGCCGGGCGGGAACACGACCTCGACGCCGTCGGCGAACCGGCCGCGCACCTCACCGCCGTCACCGGCTTCGACGACGGGGCCGTGACCGGCGTCGAGGTCCTTCTGCGCGCGCTTGACGAGGCCGCGGTTGGCCAGCGCGGCCAGCGCGTCCGGGGTGAGGGCGAGGAGGTCGGCGCGCATCAGCCCAGCCGTTCCGCGACGAACTCCGCCAGCATGCCGGGGGTCATCGCCCCGACGTGCGCGCCGGCGTCGGCCAGCCGCTGCGCCAGCGCGCGGTCGTACACCGGGTTCGCCTCCTCGTCGAGCGCGGCCAGTGCCAACACGTGCGTGCCCGCCTCGGCCAGTTTCCGGACGTCGTGCACCAGCCGGTGGTCGTCACCGCCTTCGAAGAAGTCGCTGACCACCACGACGATCGCCCGCCGCGGGTTCTCGACCAGCCCGGCGCCGTAGGCGACCGCCTTCGCGATGTCGGTGCCGCCGCCGAGCTGGACCTTCATCAGCAGCTCGACCGGGTCGGTGACGTCCTCGGTGAGGTCGACGACCGCGGTGTCGAACGTGATCAGGTGCGTCTTGAGCCCCGGCAGGCCCCACAGGCACGCCGCCGTCACCGCCGAGTGGATCACCGAACCGGCCATCGAGCCGGACTGGTCGACGAGCATGATCAGCTGCCACCGCTCGAGGTGCTTGCGCGTGCGGGAGGCGAACTTCGGGCTGTCGATGAGGATCCGCCGCTCGCCGGGCTGGTAGCGCCCGAGGTTCGCCCGGATCGTGCGGTGGAAGTCGAAGTCGCGGGCCTGCTTGAAGGTGCTCGGCCGCCGGGACCGGGTGCCGGTGAACGACCGGCGGAGCTCCGGGGTCAGCTTCCGCAGCAGGTCCCGGACGACGGCCTCGACCAGCTTCCGCGCCATCGCGAGCAGGTCCGGGTTCATCAGGTGCTTCGTGCGCAGCACCGCGCGCAGCAGCGCCGGGCTCGGTTCGATCCGGGCCAGCACCGCGGGATCGGTGACGATCTCGGTGATGTCGTAGCGCTCGACCGCGTCGCGCTCCAGGCGTTCGACGGTTTCGCGCGGGAACAGCCGGTGCACGTCGTCCAGCCAGTCCACTGTGGACAGAACCGACGCTCCGGAGCCGCCCCGCACGCCCCGTTCGGCCAGCTCGTCGTCACGGTCGTAGAGCCACGCCAAGGCCGCGTCCCGCGCGGCGGCGACCTGATCGCAGCAGCCTGCCACCGAGTCCGCGGGCGGCCCGAGGATCAGCCGCCAGCGCTCGAGATCGGTCATGCGAGCCCCTCCCGCGCGAGGCGGGCGTCGACCCGGGCCTCCAGGGCCATCGCTTCGGCGACGGCCAAGGGGTCGATCCGCGCGGGGCGCAGCAGGGTGCGCCCCGACCCGCGGAGACCGCGGCGGGCCAGCAGCCGCCCGGCGATCTTCTCGCGTTCGGCGGGCGGGAAGTAGCCGAACGCCAGGCGCAGCGCGGGCAGCGCGACCAGGAACTCGGCCTCGGTCAGCGCTCCGACGAGCTCGTCGAGGGCGTCCAGCACCCCGCCGGAGTCGAGCACTTCCTCGCGCGCCAAGGCGAACAACCCGGCCAGCCAGTCGCCGAGCGTGCCGGGCGTGGCCACCTCGCGCACCGCCTCGCCGGTGCGCTCCGGGGCCGGCGCGCCGCCGAGCGCCCAGGCGAGCCCGGCCGCGGCGCCGCGCAGATCCGGGGGCACGCCGGGGTCGGCGGCGATGCGCGCGGCGACCGCCGTGGCCGTCGCGCGGTCCACCGTCAGGACCGGTCCGGCGTGCCGGATCGTGTCGCGCACCGCGACCAGCGCGGCGATCCGGCGCGGGTCGGCGGGCGCCGGGCCGCCGCGGACGGCTTCGGCCAGCCACAGGGCCCGCGCGACGCCGGCGCGCAGCACGGCGGCCGCCGTCGGGGTGCCCGCCAGGCCGAACAGCTCGTCGTGGCGCCACAGCGCGAGCACCGTGCCCACGACGACCCCGAGCGGCGCGAGATCGGCCGCCCGGCCCACTTCCGCGACCAGCGTGTCCACCAGGGACTCGGGCAGGGCCGGAACCCCGCACAATGCCGCGTCGAACAACGCCCCGGCCAAGGTGGCCAGATCCGCGCCGGGCAGCCGTTCGCGCAAGGCCGCCAGCGCCGCCTCGGGCAGGGTCGCGCCGTACGCGCCCGCCTCGATCAGCGCGGGCAGGCGGGTGTCGCCGGGAGTCAGCCGCCAGGTCTCGACGACCACCGGGTCCGCGCCGCCGGCCGGACCGGACCGCCGGTCGAACCCCGGGATCCCCAGCAGCCGCAGGCAGTGCAGGACCCGGCTGCGGCGCCGGTCCGCCCGGTCGGTCAGGTCGAGCCGGACCGGGCCGGACCCGTCCAGGCCGAGCTCGGCCAGGTCCATCGCGACCCGGCCGGGCAGCGGCGGCGCCGGGGTGTCCGGGTGCAGCCGGCCGGTGCGCTCGCCGCTGAGCGCGGCGACCATCTCGACCACCACCGGGTGCGCGCCGGGCTGCAGCGGCCCGCGGACGGTCCATGGCGGCGGCTGGGTGAGGTCGTCGGCGACCAGAGCGCCGAGCAGCCCGTCCAGGACGTCGACGCGGGCCGGGTGGTCGTGCCCGCGCAGCCTCGCCAGGCCGTCGGCCAGGGCCCGGGCCGCGATGAGGTCCGCGGTGGACACCGGGTGGCGCCGCGCGCGCAGCCGTCCGGCCACCGCTTCGAGGAGCCCCTGGCCGGCGCCGGCGAGCCCGCGTTCCCACAGCAGCTGGTAGTAGCCGGGCGAGGGCATCCCGGACTGGTAGCCGGTGAACGCGTCGAGCCGCTTGTGCAAGTAGGGCACGAGGTAGCTCGCCGCGCCGTCCGGCCGCGGCACTTCGGGCCAGGCGGTGCCGCCGCGGCCGGCGAGCCGCCGCACGGCCGCGGTGTGGAACCCGCCGGTGACGACCAGCACCGGCCGCGGCCCGGCGTCGGCGACCGCCGCCCGGACCCACGCGGCCATGTGCTCCTCGCGTTCCCGGTCGCTTTCGCTCGCTTCGGCCTCGCCTCGCAGGAGGTCGAAGTACGCCGTGAGCCGCTCGGCGAGGTCGTCGTCCGGCGCGGCTTCGAAGAGGTGGTCCCAGAGCGCGTCGGGGTTGTCGACGGCGAATTCCGCGCACAGCCGGCGGATCACCTCGGCGTAGCGCAGTTCCGCGTCGGCGTAGCGGTTGTCCCAGCCGTCGAAGGCCGGGTGCCAGGCGGGCAGGTCGATGAACCGCAGCTCGGCGCCGGCGGCCCGGCCGGCGGTGAGCGCGACCCACTCGGGGGAGTGGTCGCAGAACGGCGACCACGACGAGTGCGTGCGCCGCTCGTCGCGGTAGCTCGTGTGGATCGCGATCGGCAGTTCGTGGCCGAGCAGCAGTTCGCCGATCCGGTCGTTGACGTCCGCCGGCCCTTCGACGAGCACGTACGCCGGACGCAGCCCGGCGATCGCCGACGCCACGGCCCGGCTGCACGCCGGGCTGTGGTGCCGCACGCCCAGGAAGACCGCTCCCATGTCCCCGCGCTCCCTCAGCCCGGCAGCAGGTGCCGCGCGTGGTGCAGCTCCTGCCAGGTGCCGGCGCCGCGGCGGGCGGCGTGCTGTTCGAGGTAGCGGCGCAGCCGCGCGAGGTCGTCGGCGTTGTCCTTGGCCGCCGTGCCGGCCAGGCACGCCACGACGTCGGCGGGGGTGCCGGGCTCACCGCGCAGGTACCACCCCCGCACGCCGACCGCGTGCGCGACCGACACGGCCTCGGCCGTGCTCATCACCGCCGAGACCCGGTCGCCGGCCGGGCCGCCGCGCAGCTCGCGGAAGGTGGTGACGAGCACCTCGAGCACGTCCCGGCGCGGCGGGGCCTCGACCCCGGACCGCGCCAGCAGCGCCGTCGCCTCCTGCTCGACCAGGGCCAGCTCGGTGTCGAAGTCGGCGATCGGGAACACCGTCTCGAAGGTGAACCGCCGTTTGAGGGCCGCGCTCATCTCGTTGACCCCGCGGTCGCGGGTGTTGGCCGTGGCGATGACGTTGAACCCCTCGTCGGCGAACACCATGCCCGCCTCACCCGGCAGCTCGGGGATCGCCAGCACCCGCTCGGACAGCAGCGACAGCAGGCAGTCCTGCACCTCGAGGGGACAGCGCGTGATCTCCTCGAACCGCACGATCGCGCCTTCGCGCATGCCGCGCAGCATCGGCGCGGGCACCAGCGACCGCGCCGACGGCCCTTCGGCGACCAGGAGCGCGTAGTTCCACGAGTACTTGATCTGGTCCTCGGTGGTGGCCGCGCCGCCCTGGATGGTCAGCGTCGAGCCGCCGCTCACAGCCGCGGCGATCAGCTCCGACAGCAGCGATTTCGCCGTGCCGGGCTCGCCGACGAGCATGAGCCCGCGGCTGGTGGCCAGGGTGACCAGCGACCGGTCGATCAGCGACGGGTCGCCGACGAACTTGCGCCGGATGCCGTGGGCTTCGTCGCCGACGATGAACCGGCGCGCGGCCGTGAGGCTGAGCGCCCAGCCCGGTGGGCGCGGTGCGGTGTCCTGCTCGCGCAGCCGGGCGAGCTCGTCGGCGTAGCGGACTTCGGCCGGCGGGCGCTGCGGGTTCGCGGTCACCGGGTCAGCCCGTCCAGTTCGGCGAGCAGTTCGGAGGCCGTGATCGGGTCGAGCACGCCGAAGGGCCGGCCGGCCCCGGACCGCCAGTGGTTGCCGCCGGACTCGTCCAGCCAGATCTCGCCGAGCTCCTGCTCGGGCTCCCAGTTCACGTCCCCGGCGGCGATCCCCGGGTCGAGGTCGACCACGACCGTGACCCCCGCGGAGGTCGGGCGCGTGATCCAGCACTCGACCCCGGCGTCCTGCGGCTCGCCGCGCACCCAGCCGCGCTTGGTCAGGCCCAGCACCTTGCCGACCGGCACCTTCAGGCCCTTGAACCGCTTGAGGGTGAGCGCGGACTTCTCGGCTTCGTCGAGCTCCGCCACCGGCCGGCCCAGCTGCGGGAACGGCTGCAGGATCTCGTAGTCGGCGAACACCTCGGCCCACCCGGCCAGCTCCGCGCCCAGCTCGAGCGGGTGCGCGACGCCCACTTCGGCGTCGGACGGCAGCGCCCAGGCGTCGTCTTCGACCGTCGCGTACGTGCGGTCTTCCGCGCAGCGGAACGTCTCGCCCGCCGTCGTGCGCCAGACCAGCCGCCGCACGATGTGCCAGAGCAGCGGGTGGCCGGCCAGCAGCTGCTCGAACTCGGCCGCGGGCCAGCGGCGCCCGTGCACCATCGCCGCCTCCAGCCGGCCGATCTGGTCGGCCGCGACCGTGCGCACGTCCTTCTTCAACGCCGAAAAGCGCTTGTACTCGGCCGCGGCCAGTTCGGCGTCGTCCTTCGCGCCCGGCTTGGGCAGCGCCTTGCGGGGCTTGCCGTCCTCGTCCGTGACGTAGGGCTTGAGCTGCTCGTCGAACCCGACGACGAACTTGCGCGGGCCGTAGTCGACCACCGCGGTGGCCGCTTCGTCGAGCCCCAGCGTCGGGACCAGGCGGTCGGCCAGCTGCTCGGCCGACAAGCCGAGCCCGTCGGCGACGGCGGCGATCTTTTCGCGCGCCTTCAGCTTGAGCGCCTTGAACTTCACCTTCTGGGCGATCGAGTTGAGGTGCAGCAGCGCCAGATCGGTGCCGATGCCGGCGAGGACGTCGAGCGCCGCGGTCGCCCGCGCGTGCCCGCCTTCGCCCGGCCACGCGCGGATCAGCGGGCTCAGCTCCCGCACCACGGCGTCGTCGCCCAGCAGGCCCAGCGCGGTCAGCACCCAGCCGTCCTTCGCCGGGTACCCGGCGCCTTCCCAGCCGCGGAACAGCGCCCAGGCGAACTCCGCCAGCGACGCCGGGTCGCAGATCTCCCGCACGTGCGGCACCCCGGCGTAGATCTCGTCGGGCCGGCACAGCGCGAACATCGTGACGACGTGCCCGGCCGCGGCGGCCGGCAGGGCGAGGCCGCCCTCGCGCAGGCGGATCTGCGGCAGCAGGGCCGGATCGGCCCACACCCCGGGCACCGGGATCCGGGCGGGCAGCACGTCCAGCGGGTCGGTGTCGAGCAGCCGGCCGATCGCCTCATCCGCTTCCGGGCCGCAGTCCGCCGCGGCCCGCGCGACGACCTCGCGGTGGCCGCGGGCGGCCAGGTGGCGCAGCGCCGCCTCGGCCGCGCGCCGCCGCGCCCCGGCCGGCCCGAGCGCGGGCGGGACCAGGAACTTCGCGGCCTCGGCCGGGTGCCGGTCCAGCCAGGCCGACGCGGCCGAGCGGGCCGACTTCAGCCGGACGAACCAGTCCGCCACCAGCTCGGCGATCTCCGGGCCCACCAGCGGCAGCAGCAGCTCACCTTCGGCCGGGTGCGCGGTCACCGCCGCCACCAGCGGCCGGTAGGCGGCCAGACCGTAGCGGCCCAGCAGAGCGCGGCTCCAGCTCTCGACCCCCCAGGTGTCCTTGACCTGCCAGCGGGCGAGGTGCTCGAGCACCCACTCGCGCGGCCCGTTGAGGAACAGCCGCGGCTGGCTCCACCGCGAGAGCCGCCCGGACTCGTACGCGGCGATCTCGCCGGTCCAGTCCGGGTTGCCGGGCTGCCGCATGTACGACGGGATGTGTTCGGACCACGCGGCTTCTTCGCCCGGCGCCCACCGGAGCACCGGCTCGGCGTGGACCTCGAGTCCGGTGAGGACGGTCGGTTTCGCGGCCGTGCGCTTCTTCGTCCAGGGCGGGTCCGCCAGGACGCGCGGCAGCACCGAAAGCGGCGCCTCGGGCAGCCGGTCCTCGCCGGCGATCGCCTTTTCGACGACGCTTCGCTGCTCTTCCGGCAGCTGCCCGGCGACCTCGGCGGCGACCTCGGGGTGCGCGCGGACGTGGCTGCGCAACAGGAAACCGGCGGCGTCGGCGGTCTTGGACCGCCCGGTGGCAGCTTCGGTCAGCAGCCGCACCGCGCGGGCCGGGAACCGGCCCATCGCCTCCGCGACGGCCGGGGACACGTGCTTCTGGCCCAACCGCGCCACGAGCAGCCCGAAGGCGGTGTCCGTGGGCAGGCCGGCGAGGGAGCGCAGCAGCGCCTTGCGCGAGTCGCCGCCGTTCGGGTCGGCGTCGAGCACCCGGGCCAGCGTCGGCGCGATGGCCGGCCCGAGGGCGTCGGTGACCGTGCAGCGGACGGCGTCGTGGCCGAACTGCCAGTTCAGCCGCTCACCGTGCAGCGCGGCGAGCTGCTCCGGGGTGCTCAGTCCCATCAGGACCCCGCCCCAGTCGAAGTTGTACGAGTCGACCGCCGCGACCTCGGCGACCAGTTCGTCGCTCCAGTCGGTGCGGGTGGGAACCAGGTAGGACGCCAGGATCCGGTCGGACAGCGCCACACGGTTCGCCGCGAGGATGCCGGTCGCGGCCTCGTAGTCGGCTTCCGGAGCCGCGGCGAGGATCGCCCGCAGCCGCCGGAACAGCGCGTGGCTCGTCAGGTGCACGGCGGTGCGATCGCCGATGCGCACCCGGACGGACGCCGGCCCGCCGTGTTCGTGGGTCTCCACGCGGGTGGTCTCGACGGCCGCCCGGACGGCGAACGCGAGACCGTGGCGCAGTATCCAGGCGTCCGTCAGCCGGTCGGACCCCTTCGCCTCGCTCCGGCCCCAGTGCGCGCCGGACAGGCGCAGCGCGGCCAGCGCGCCGACGCCCACCTCGTCGGCTTCCCCGGCCCGGGCCCGGTGGAGCGCGGCCAGGATCGCGGCGTCGCTGAGCGGGTTGCCGAGCGCGTCTGCGGTCCGGATGTCGGGCTCGTCGAGCACGGACTGCCAGTAGCCGTCCGCGGCCGGATCGAGCACGGGCTGCCGCACGAACCAGCCGCCCCGCCGCACGTGCACGTGCTGCTCCCAGGCCGGGTCCGGCCGGAAGGTCGTCTCGTCGAGATCCGGCTGCCTGCTGTCGCTCACCTGTGTTCCCCCAGTCGTCCGAGTGATCGATCGCAGATTACGGGGAGGGTCCGACAGTTTCGCGACCTTCGGCTCGGCGAAGGCAGGCGGCACGTGCGGTACGTCTTTGGTTGGTTGCGGAAGACTGACTCCATGAGCGACGAGGCGAGACGCGCTGTGGTGGAGGCACTGGTCGAGCTTGCGCGAAGCCCTGACCATCGGGACAGGGCGGACGCGGGCCGGAGTCTGGCCGGCTTCGCCGAGATGCCCGAGGCCCGGGGGCCATTGCTGTCGCTCGTGCTCGATGGCGACGATACGTTCGTCACCCGGGTGACGGCGGAAGCCCTGCTTCGGCGTCGAGTTCTCCCGTGACCGGGACGCGGCCGCGCGAGTGTGCGAGGTGCTGGCCCAGGGCGCTGACGAGCAGGTGCGCCGTGGCGCGGACCAACTGAGCGCCGCGCTTGCCGGGATCGATCCGATCCTCCACCCGGCGCAAGATGGCTGACCCGGGCGGGATGCGCGATCGATCAGCCAGGCCGACTTCGCCGCGACGTCGGTGACGGTTGTCCCCGCTTGCTGACGGTGGCGGCTCGTCGACCGCCGTGACCCGGATCCGACCCCTTGCTCGGCGCCTACCGCGCGGGTCCGCGGCGCGCGAGGTCGACGTGGTCGATCCGCAACGTCTCCGCGATCCGGTCCGTCAGCCAGGTCTCCGCCGCCGGGTAGGTCCAGCCGAAGTCGTCGACCAGGCGGCGCCAGGAGGGGTAGCCCAGGAAGTACGCCAGCACTTCGACCGCCTCGCCGGTCGAGCCCGGCAGGGCGCCCAGGTGTCGCAGGCGTTCGGCGACCGCGCCGAGACCGCCGCGGAAGCCCTGCTCGGCCGCGGCCGCCGCGGCCGCCGCTCCTTCGTCGGTGCGGGCCGTCGTGAGCATCAGCTCGAAGACGTCCGCGTACTCCTGGGCGCCGAACCGGGCGGCCGCCACGCAGCCGCGGAGGACTTCGGCCGGGTCTTCGGCCGTGGTGACGCGGTCGGCCGCCTCCTGCAGGCGGGTGTCTCCCGCCGCGCTGGAGACCAGCTCGTCCAGCAACCGCGGCTTTCCGCCCACGCTCGCGTAGACCGTCGCCGCCGCCACCCGCGCGGCCGCCGCGATCTCCTGGATGGTCGTCGCGGCGTAACCGCGCTCGGCGAACAGCCGGCGCGCCGCGTCGAGGATGGCCTGACGCGTCTGTGCGGCGGCCTCCCGGCGGCGGGGCGAGTTGTACGAGGTGGCGGGCACGGCAATGACTATAAGCCAAGCACGTTGACAAGAACGCTACTCTGATGAATATGCGCATCCTCTTGTCGACTGTGCCCGCGCACGGTCACCTGTTCCCGCTGCTGCCGCTGGGGCGGGCCTTGGCGTCGCGCGGTCACCAGGTCGGCGTCCTCACCGCCGGCGCGCTCGCGCCCGCATTGGAGAACGAGCCCCTCGAGCTGGTCGCCGCCGGTCCGGCGATGGACGGAGTGTTCGCCGAATCCGCGCGCCGCAGCGGTGACGACGGCACGACGGTGCCCACCTTCGCGATGGTCGCGACCCTGTTCGCCGACGTCCGGGTCGGGCTGGCCGGAGCCGAATCCCTGCGCGCCGCAAGGGAATGGCGCCCGGACGTGGTCGTGCACGAAGCCACCGACCTGGTCGGCCCGCTGGTCGCGGCCGCGCTCGACGTCCCGCTGCTGACCCACGCGCTCGGCCCCGGCCACCCACCCGAGCTGCTGAAGGCCTTCGCCGAGGCGGCCGCGCCGCGCTACGCCGAGCTCGGCGTCGACATCCCCGTCGAGGCGGTCGGCGGGAAGTACCTGGACATCTGCCCGCCCGCGCTGCAGTTCCCGGGCTGGCAACCGCCCGCCGACCGGGTGCCGCTGCGCCCCGAACCGCACACGGTCCTCCCGTCGGCGCTGCCGGTGTTCGACGCTCCCGCTCCGGGACGCGGCCGGGTGCTGGTCACCTTCGGCACGCACTTCACCGCGCCCGAAATCGTTTCCCCGGTCGTGCGGGGGCTGACGGGGCAGGGCTTCGAGGTCGCCGTCACCGTCGGCCTCGGCCGGTCCGCCGCCGACTACGGTCTCGCGGACGACGTGCGACTGGTCCCGTTCACCCCGATGGCCCGGCTGCTGTCCCAGGTGGACGTCCTGGTCACGCATGGCGGCGCCGGCAGTGTGCTGTCCGGTCTCTCGCGCGGGTTGCCGCTGGTCGTGGTGCCCCAGGCCGCCGACCAGTTCATCCAGGCCGAGCTCGTCGCGGCCGCCGGCGCGGGGGTCGCCGTCCGGCCCGGCGACGATCTCGCGCACGCGCTCGATCGGGCCGCTAGCCCGGCGGTGCGCGAGCGGGCGGGGGCGGTGGCCGCCGAAATCGCCGCGCTGCCCGACGCGGCGGCGCTGGCCGAGTCGTTCGCCGAAATCGTGGAGGCGCGCTGATGGCCGATCGGTACAGCGACCCGGACATGGGGTCGTGGAACGCGAAGATCATCGCCGAGTTCCGCGCCGGCCACGGCAAGGTCGGCGGCGTGTTCGCCGACGTCCCGCTGTTGCTGCTGACCACCGTCGGCGCGCACAGCGGCCGCGAGTCCACCACGCCGCTGGGCTACCTGCCCGACGGCGACCGCCGGATCGTCTTCGCCACCAACGGCGGTCAGGCCCGAAACCCGGCGTGGTACCACAACCTGCTGGCGCAGCCGCGGGTGCGCATCGAGGTCGGCACCGGAACCCGAATCGAGGAGTACGTCTGCACCGCGACGGTGCTGACTGGCGCCGAACGTGACGCGCTGTGGGACGAACAGGAGTCCCGCGCGCCGGTTTTCGCCGAGTACCAAAGCAAAACGGATCGGCTGATCCCGGTCATCGCCTTGGTGTAGCGCCGGGACGGCGTCCTCGAGGCGAGTCCTCGAGGACGCCGAGCGGGTCAGCCCCGGTGCCACTTCTGGTTCGCGCCACCGTGGCAGTCCCACAGGATGAGGGGTGCCCGGTCGTCGCCGTTCCACGCCTTGATGTCGACGCACTTGCCGGACTGCGGGTTGACGAGATCGCCGGCCGGGTTCAGGACGAACTGCTGCGCGGGGTTGCCGCTGCAGGTGGCGACCTGGATGGCCGCGCCGTTCTCACGCGAGCCCCAGGCGACGTCCATGCACATGTTGTTCGGCACCCGCAGCGTGTCGCCGGTGAACGTCCAGTCCTGGGCGATGGTGTTGTTGCAGGTGAACGTCTGCAGCTGGACGCCGTCGGCGAAGTTCCGCTTCGGCACGTCGATGCACTTGCCGTTCCAGTCGCTGATCAGCCTCGTGCCGGCCGGGTGCGACCCGCCGCCGGTGAAGCTGTTCAGGGTGATGCCGGCGGCCCGGGGGCTGCCGTCGTTCACCAAGGACTCGAAGTTGCCGACGTCGTCGAAGGCGAACGCGTAGGCCTTGCCGTCGGCCATGCTCGCGTGCACCAGCTTCGCGTACTGGTTGGTGGGGTTGCTCCGGTAGAAGTCGCCGCCGTTCCCGCCCGGCTGGGTGTCGATCGTGCCGAGGGTGCCGCGGTTGAGCGCGGCGCACAGCGTGCGCGCGATCGGGCCGACGACCTGGTCGTTGGGCGCGCCGAGAGCGCCGTCGCAGCCCCAGACGTTCGCCGAGGACGGCTTGGCGAACGACGCCACCTGCCGGCCGCTGCCGTCGGTGAAGGTCATCGTGGTGCCGGACGTGCGGCCGAAGTACTTGGTGTTCGGCTGGTCGCCGAAGGGGACGACGGTCAGCACCTTGCCGGTGTAGGCGTTCCACGCCGACGAGATGTAGGGGTCGAGGTAGCCGCCGCCGAGCTGTCCGGCGTCCGCCGCCTTGCCCGGGGCCAGGACGCGCAGCACCGTGCCGTCCGCGCGGGTCTGGACCGACCCGGCCCAGCCGGGCTGGGCCTTGATGCCGTTGATGACGCTGTCGCGGCCGCCCGGAACCAGGGAGCCGGTCGACTTCACGGCGCCCGAACCCGTCGTCACGCTCACCGTGTGCGGCACGGCGAACATGTCCACTTGGGAGCTGTTCAGCCAGAGACCGGCGTCGTTGTAGGTGAACTCGCTCCAGTCGAACAGGATGTCGCGGTTGGCGTCGCCGCCCGCCCAGGGCGCGGGCTGGACCAGACCACCCGGGGCGAGGAAGAACTTCAGGCGCTCGCCGAGGGAGAAGTAGACGCGACCGGAGACACCGCGGGGGACCTGGATGGTCGTGGTGCCGCCGTTGCCCGGGCCGGGGATGGAGACGTCGGGTGCCGGCACCGGGGGAGTGCCGCCGGCGCCCCAGGCGGTGAAGCCGCCTCCCGCGGTGACGTACCCCAGCTTGCCGGTGCTCAGGTCGACACCGAGGACGTAGAGGTGGACCGCGTCCGCGCGACCGGTGTCGTTGGTGATGGACAGGGGGAGGAGCGCGGGGCCGGAGGCCGCGGCGGTACCGCCCCACACGGTCGTCGACGCGAACGCCACCAGCGTGACGACGAGCGCGGACAGCTTTCTTCGAATGTGCAAAAGGGGCTCCTTTTCCGGTGGGTGGGACCGTATGCAGGCGCCGCGCGCGCGTCCATGGTCCGGGCGCAGGCAGGGTTCGTAGGTGCAGCGCGGCTGCCCGGACAGCTGTATGGACGGAATGACGGTCAGTAGCCGCTAGGATTCCGCCGTGGCCCGGCACCGGATGGTGGTCGTCCTCATCGAGGACGTGCTGCCCCTCGACTACGCGATCCCGGTCCACGTGTTCGGCCGCGAGGCGCCGGAGGCGTACGACCTGGTGACGGTGTCCGTCGGGGGCGGTCCGGTGCCGGTGGCCGGGGGCACCACGGTGGTGCCGGACGGCGGGCTGGAGCTGCTGCGCCGGGCACACACGATCGTCGTGCCGGGCTACGCCGACGCCGTGGAGCGGGAGCTGCCCGGTTCGCTGCTGCGGGCGCTGACGAGCGCGCACCGCCGGGGCGTGCGGATGGTGTCGATCTGTTCCGGGGCGTTCGCCCTGGCGCGGGCCGGGGTCCTCGACGGGCTGACCGTGACCACCCACTGGTCGTTGTGCGCGGACCTCGCCGAGCGCTTCCCCGCGGTCACGGTCGACCAGTCGGTGCTGGTGGCCGGAACGGATGCGGTGCTGACGTCGGGCGGGGTCACGGCGGGGGTGGACCTGTGCCTGCACCTGCTGAACGCCGACCTGGGACCGGCGGCGGCGCGGCACGTCGCGCGGCGCATCGTCATGGCGCCGCGCCCGGCCGACGGTCAGCGGCAGTTCGTGGAGAAAGCGGTCGTCCCGCCCGGCGACGACGTCATCGCGCGCGCCCGGCAGTGGATGCTCGTGTCGCTGGAGCAGCCTCTCACGGTGAAGGACGTGGCGGCCCGCTTCGCCATGTCGGAGCGCACCTTCCACCGGCGCTTCCGCGAGAAGACCGGCCTGCCGCCGTTGACCTGGCTGCGCGACCAGCGCGTCGCCCGGGCCAAGGAGCTCCTGGAGAGCACGGAACTGTCCATCGAGGACATCGCCCGCCGCGTCGGCTTCGGCACGGCGACCACCTTACGGGTGCAGTTCCGCGGGGTGACCGGGGTTTCGCCCCGCGAGCACCGGAAGTCCTTCACCTTCGGCGACGCCTGACCGTGGCAGTCATCTTTCGGTAGGTGGCAGTGCTGCCACTGTCCGCGGACTCCCGCGGCGCCGAGACTGAGGACATGAACCAGCCGACATTCGTTCTCGTCCACGGCGCACTCACCGATGCCTCGGTGTGGCGCCGGGTTTCCGCGCGCCTGCAAGACGCGGGCCACTCCGTCATCGCGCCGTCCCTGCCCATGCGCGACTTCGACGGCGACATCGCCTACCTCAGGCAGTTCCTGAGCACGCTCACCGGCCCGCTCGTGGTCGCCGCGCACTCCTACGCCGGATCCGTCATCTCGGCTCCTGGCGCTTTGACCGACGACGTCCGGTCGCTGGTGTTCGTCACGGCGTTCCAGCAGGACGCGGGGGAGACGGCGGGCGCGCTCAACGGGAAGTTCCCGGGCAGCCTGCTCGTCCCGGAGAACCTGGTCGTGCGCGAGTACCCGGGCGGCGCGGAGGTCTACCTCCGGCCGGACCGGTTCGGCGAGGTCTACGCCGGTGACGCCAGTGCGCGCGACCAGAAGATCCTGGCCGCCGCCCAGAAGCCGTTCGACCCGGTGACCTTGGAGGGCAGCTTCGCGGAGGCAGCCAGCTGGCACGCTCTGCCGTCGTGGGCGGTGGTGTCCACTCGGGACAACTCGATCCCGACGGAGGCTCAGCGGTGGATGGCCGAGCGGGCGTGCTCCACGGTCGTGGAGGTCGACTCCTCCCACGCCGTTCCGCTGGTGCACCCGGAGGTGGTGGCCCGGACGATCCTCACGGCGGCGGACTGCTGACGAGGAGCGTCGTTGTGGCCGAGATCCCGGAGGAGCTGGTGACTTACGGTCCGGTGAAGTGCGCGCGGTCACCGGACGGGCTCGGGCTGAGCAGCCCGTCTCCAGCATGACGGTCGGAACGGTGATCGGCGGCTCTTCCGCGAGGAGGTCTTCGGTGCGCTGGTAGCGGGGATCGCCCTAGACGAGGCCGAAGCGGTGGCGGTAGGAGTGGACGACCATGTCGACGAAGTCGGGGTTGTGCAAGCTCACCGGGAAAGCGGCGTCGGCGCGTAGCCGGCGAGGACCGCCGAGCCGATGCCGAGCGCGTCCATGAACTCGACGAGGTCGTGGCCCAGCGCGGCTTGCTGACCCGACCGCATGGTCGATCCGTCGCGGAACGACGTGGCGCCGAACCCCCGGAGGTAGGGAGCGAGCACGCGGGCGCCCCGGGCGGCCAGCCGCGGGGCGACCTCGTCGAACGACCGCACGTCGTAAGGAAAGCCGTGGAGCAGGATGACCGGCTCGCCGTCCGCCGGGCCCGTCCGCTCGTACGCGACGTCCAGCTCGGAGGTCGAGACGAAGCCCATCACTTCGCCATCACCGCGCGCCGGACGGTGTCGCGCAGCAGCGTGCGGCGTCTGTCGTGGTCCTCGGACGCCTCCTCCGCGGTGGCCGCGTACACGTTGCTGACCGGGGACCAGGCCATCGACATCGCGATGACGACCGCCATCACGTCGAACGGGTCGCCCGGGAGCACCAGGCCGGCGGCCTGCGCCTCGGCGATCGCCCGCAGCTTGCGGTCGTCGAGGCGGTCTGCGTCGGCGACGAGGTGGCCGGCCGGGCGGCGCTCCAGGCGGGCCCACGTGGCCAGGCGGATCAGGTCGGGGCGGCGCAGGTACTCGTCGTAGAGGCGCACGGCCCAGTCCGCGAGGTCGGTGGCGTCGATCGGGACGACGTTGACGATCCGCTCCAGCGACGCGAAGAAGATCGCGTCGAACAGCGCGTCCTTGTTGCCGAAGTACGCGTAGAGCTGGGCCTTGTTGGTGCGGGCCGCGCCCACGATCCGCTCGATGCGGGCGCCCGCGATCCCGTGCTCCGCGAACTCACTGGTCGCGGCCTCGAGGATGCGGTCGCGGGTCGCGGTGCCGCGGGCGGTCGTGGGGTGGTCGGCCATCGGGCGAGCCTACCAAACAGAACAGTTGGTTTGCTTTTTCGCGAGACCGTGCCTACGGTGAAATAGACCGAACAGTCTGTTTGAAGAGGAGCCGGGATGCGGACGACCACGGGATGGGGAGCGGACGGCGGAGACCCGGTGCTGCGGCAGGTACCGGTCGAACGACGGGACCTGCGGCCGGACGACGTCGCGGTCCGGGTCGGGTACTGCGGGGTCTGCCACACCGACCTCCACTCCCTCGACGCCCACTCCGGCGGCCTGCTCGTGCCGGGCCACGAGTTCACCGGCGTGGTGACCGGGATCGGGACCGAGGTGACGCGGTTCGCCGTCGGTGACGCGGTCGCCGTCGGCAACATCGTCGACTCGTGCGGGGTCTGCGTGATGTGCGAAGCCGGGCAGGAGAACTTCTGCCGCGAGTTCCCGACCCTCACCTACGGCGGCACCGATCGCCGCGACGGCTCGACGACGTCGGGTGGGTACACGCGGGACTACGTCGTCCGCGACCGCTTCACCCACCTCCTGCCCGCCGGGCTCGACCCGGCCGCCGCGGCACCGCTGCTCTGCGCCGGGATCACCGTCTGGGAGCCGCTGCACAGCCTCGGCGTGGGGCCGGGCACGCGGGTCGCCGTCGCCGGGCTCGGGGGCCTCGGGCACCTGGCGGTCAAGTTCGCCGTGGCGCTGGGCGCGGAGACGACCGTCGTCAGCCGGACGGCGGACAAGGCCGCCGACGCTCGCCGGCTGGGTGCCGGCGGTGTCGTCGTCTCCACCGACGCGGACCAGGTGGCCGCCGCCCGGGATCGGTTCGACGTCGTCATCGACACCATCGCCGTGCCGCACGACCTCGGTCCGTACCTGGGCCTCGTCGCCATGGACGGAACGCTCAGCCAGGTCGGGTACCTCGGGCCGGTGACCGTGCGGACGATGGACTTGCTGGTGGGGCGCAAGAAGCTCACCTCGGGCGGCAGCGGCGGCCTGCCCGCCACCGCCGCCATGCTGGCCTTCTGCGCCGAACACGGCGTCACCGCGGACGTCGAGGTCCTCCCGTCGGCGCGGGTCAACGAGGCCCTGGACCGGTTGCGGCGCAACGACGTCCGCTACCGGTTCGTCCTGGACCTGGCGGACCTGGACCGGGTCACGACCCCAGCGTGAACCGTTGTGCGGTCGTCGTGTTGCAGTCGAAGATCCGGAGCCGGTCACCCGGCTTGCCGGCGTTGTCCGGGTCGTCGAGGCAACGTCCCGAGCCGACGTTGCGCAGCGTCCCGTCCGAGGCCGACGTCCATTGCTGCGCGGCGGAACCGTTGCAGTCCCACAGCTGCACGGGCGTGGCGTTTGCCGTCGCGCCGTTGACGACGTCGAGGCACTTCCCGAGCGTCCGCAGGGAACCGTTGCCCGGTGCGCTCCACCGCTGCGCGTCGGTGCCGTTGCAGCCGTACAGCTGCACCGCCGAGCCCGACGCGGGATAGGCGTCGGCGACGTCGGTGCAGAGCCCGGCCGGACCGGTCAGCGGCGCCGGTGGGAACTGCCACGTCTGGTCGCTGGTGGTGGCGCAGTCGGCGAGGCGCATGCCGTCGCCGGCCGCCGTCGCGGCGAGGCAGCGGCCGGAGTTCACCAGCTGGCCCGCCGCGGTCAGGCGCCACGTCTGGGCGGCGGTGCCGTTGCAGGTGTAGAGCTGGATCGGCGTCCCCGCGGCCGTCGAGCCGCCGGCCACGTCGAGGCACTTGCCGAGGACGCGCACCGTGCCGCCGCCGGCGGGCGGGGTGAGCTGCTGGCCCGCCGAGTGGTCGCACGCGGCCAGCTCCAGCGCCGTGCCGTCGGTCGTCTGTCCGTTGTGGACGGCCAGGCAGAGCCCGCCGCGGCCGGACACCTGGCCCGCGGCGGGGTTGTCGGCGGCGCTGCCGGTCAGCGTCACCGTGTGCCGTGCGGTCGACGAAAGGCTCGCCGTCGTCACCGTGACCGTGCGGGAGTGGGCGTTGTACGCCCACGCCGTCTCCGGCAGCCGCTGGCCGTCGACGGAGACGGCGGTCGGCGCGGCGGAGTTGGCCAGCCGGAGGGTGTAGGCCCGGGCCGGGGCGGTCCCCGACGCCGGGTCGACGGTCAGGGTCTTCGCCGAGTCCTGCCAGCCGAACCGGGTGGTCGACGACGCCCCGGCGCCCTCGCCCGAGTCCTCGTCGAGGGAGAAGGTCCCGTCGGCGCCCGCGGTCACGTTCAGCGTGAGCTGGTCGAGCGGCGCGGCCGCGTTGTCGACGTAGTTGGTGCGCATCGGCACGATGCCGCCGGCCTTGACCAGGACCGGCATCTCCGACAGCGGCTTGGTGATCGTGGCCGTCGACGGTCCGGTGTAGACGGTGCCGGTGAAGTAGTCGGTCCAGGTGCCCGGCGGGATCCACGCCGACACCGACCCGCCCGCGGCGGTGATCGGGGCGACGAGGACGTTGTCGCCGTAGAGGTATTCCTGCGGGTGGGTGTAGGCCGCGTCCTGGTCCGGGTAGTTCAGGTAGAGCGGCTGCGTGATCGGCACGCCGGTCTGGTTCGCCTGCTTCGCCAGGGTGTAGGTGTACGGGACGAGGGATTCCCGCAGGCGCAGGAACTTCTCCGCGCTGTCGCCCGCCGCGCCGGGGTAGTCCCACGGCAGCCGGTCGCCGTGGTCGGAGTGCAGCCGGTCGACCGGCTGGAACGTCCCCAGCTGCAGCCACCGCGCGTAGAGCTCGTCGGGCAGGTGACCGCCGTGGAAGCTGCCGATGTCGTGGCTGACGTTGCTGAGCCCCGCGGCCGCCTCGTCCGGCGTGAAGTGGGCTTCGTAGGCGAGCATGTCCCAGCTCAGCGGCGTGTCGCCGGTGAACTGCAGCGTGTTCCGGCGCTCCGACCACGGGCCGAGCGGGTAGCTGCTGTGGATGCCGCCCTGCTCGGCGCCGCCGATGCGCCCGAAGGAGAAGCCGCGCAGGCCCTGGGCGGCCGCGTGGTCGGCGTAGGCCTGGTTGATGAAGTTGTCCGGCGCGACGCCCGGGTCCGACGCCGTCGAACGGCCGCAACTCGTGCAGTAGTCCAGCCACCACGTCCGGACGCCCTGGGCGTCGAACGGCTGGTGCAGGTCGAAGTAGGAACGCAGGTGCGCCGGCTTCGACCAGTCCCAGACGTAGTTCCCGCCGTCGGGGATCAGACCGCCCGCGGTCGCGTTCGTGGCCGCGAACCGCGGATCGTTGCCCGCGATGGACGTGTGGACGTTCAACGAGACGGCCAGACCTTGCTGCTTGGTCCAGTTCAGGAAGCCTTGCGGGTCGGGGAAGAGCGCGGAGTTCCAGTTCCAGCCGTTCCACTGCGAGGGCGACTTCCAGTCCGTGTCGACGACCAGCCAGTCGATCGGGGTGAAGGTCGAGCGGAACTTCGGCAGCAGGCTCGTGCGGTAGTCGTTGTCCGAGTAGGCGAAGTAGCGGGAGAACCAGACGCCGTAGGCCGAGCGCGGCAGCAGCGCGGTGCCCCCGGTGAGCGCGTTGAGGTCGGCGAGCCCCTGCTTGAAGTTCTTGCCGTAGCCGAAGAAGTACCCGTCCTGGTAGGGCTGCGTGCCGTGCGACGCCCGGTCCGTGATCGTGCGGTCGGCGTTGAGGACGGCCGAGCGGGTGTCGTCGAGCAGGTACCAGCCGTCGCGGTCGAGCAGGCCGGGGTGTTCCGGCGTCGGGACGGCTTCCGGGTTGTCCAGCGAGCGGTCCCAGCCGCCCAGCACCGACTTCGGCCCCGCACCGTAGGCGGTGGTGAGCAGCGACGTGTCGGCGGCGGGGTAGCCGGCCGCGGCCGTGGTGACGGCGAGGCTGTCGAGGTTGACGTTGCCGGAGTCGCCGGACTTCCGTTCCACGCGCAGGGAGTTCGTCCCGGCGTTCAGGGGCACGGTCACCGACGCGGTCGCCCAGGTGTCCCACGACGACGTGGCCGGCAGCGTGAACTGCGGGCCGGGAGCGCCGTTGACCGTGGTGGACAGGGTGCGGGTGGTGTTCTGGCCGTCGCCGCCCTGGGCGTTCGCGTAGCGGACCGTCAGCTTGTACTGCCCGGCCGACGGCACGGCCGAGACGTCTTGCGCGAGCGACGCTCCGACCGAGGTGAATCCGGCCAGGAATCCGGATCCGGTGCGCCCGGCGTGGTCGTAGGCGGTCGCCGCCGAGCCGCCTGGGACGCTGTTCTCGGCTTCGCACGCCGTCGCGAAGGCGCAGTAGGACGGGAACAGCGGCGCGGCGGTGACGTTCGTCGTCGTGAGCTGGACGGAGGTGTTGTCCCGGGTGAACGGGCCACTGCCCTGCCGGTACCGCAGCGTCAGGCTCGCGGTCCGGATCTCGCGGTAGCCACCGCTGACCGTGGTCGTGTAGCCCGGCGCGGGGAAGGACCGGTTCACGGCGGTGAAGGTGGCCTGGTCCTGGAACCGGTCGTCGCCGGCGTACTCGAGCCGGATCAGCGTCGGGGTCAGCACCTGGAACCGCGCGTGGCCATCTTGGACGACGGCCTGGTCCGCCTGTACGGCTGGGGTGGTCTGCGCGGCCGCGGGCGCCGCGGCCATGGTCAGGATCGCCACCACCGTGAGGACCGTCTTCGTCGACTGTGATCGGATCACGCGCACTCCTCGTCCACGCTCCGGACCGGTGATCGTCCGCACCCACTGTCAACGTTGTCCACCGGACAAGTCAGCCGCCGAATGCAGGCACCGTCCGGTCACTCACGGTTCGATCACCAGCTCGGCGATGCGGTCCCCGTCCAGCGTGAACCGGAACTGCAGGTCGGCGACTCCGCCGGGGAAGTTGCCCTCGAGGTGGTGGACCGCGACGTAGTGCTCGTCGTCGACGCGGTGGGCCGCGGTGAGCGTCGCGGTGTACGTGTACTCGCTCGCGGCGCGGGAAAGCCAGGCGCGGATCTCGGGTTTGCCGCGGTAGGTCTTGCCTTCGTCGGTGACGACGGCGTCCTCGGTGTAGCTGGCCAGCGCCGGGTCGAGGTCGCGAGCCTGGTGGGCGGTCAGGTAGCCGGTGATCAGCGCGGGCAGGGTTTCTGTCGTTTCAGTCATGCCGACCACGGTGGGGCCTCCCCCGGGGAGAGGGTCAAGCGAGGCGGGTGCACAGTGGTGGGGTGTCCCGTGGAGTGACGATCGGCGAGTTCGCGCAGCTGACGCACCTGAGTGTGCGGACCCTGCGCCGGTACCACGAGTCCGGGCTGCTGGAGCCCGCGTCGGTCGACCCCGCCAGCGGCTACCGGTACTACACCGCGGACCAGATCCCCGCCGCGCAGGTCATCCACCGGCTGCGGGAGCTGGACGTGCCCCTGGCCGACGTGGCCAAGATCCTCGCCACCGAAGACGCGGCGGAACGAGCGGGCCTGGTCGGCGGGCACCTGCGGCGGCTGGAGGAGGAGCTGGAGCGGACCCGGACGGCGGTGGTGTCGTTGCGGCGGCTGCTGCGTCCCGACGACGGCGGCCTGGACGTCGAGCTGCACTCGGTGGCGGCGAGGACGGTCGCCGCGGTCGAGGGCGTCGTCGACCACGCCGACGTGCTGTCCTGGTTCGGCGAGGCGATGGCCGAGCTCGACGCCGCGGTCGCCGGCCTGCCCCCGCTCGGGCCGCCGGGTGGCCGCTACGCCAACGAGCTGTTCACCGGCGGGCGGGGCGCGGTCCTGGTCCACCGGCCGGTCGCCGAGCCGCCGGCCCGCGGCCGGGTGCGGCCCGTGCACCTCCCGGGCGCCGAACTCGCCGTCGTCGTCCATTCCGGACCCCACGACGACATCGACGTCACCTACGGCCGGCTCGGCGCCTGGGTGATCGACCACGCCCTCACCGTGGCCGGCCCCGTCCACGAGACGTATCTCGTCGGCCCGCGCGACGACCCCGATCCGGCGAGCTGGCGGACCGAGATCGGCTGGCCGGTGTTCCGGCTCGCGTCTTCGCCCTGACCGCGGCGAGCCCAGCGGAATTGAAGGGGTTCGACGGATTCCGGCCGTCGACATCGCCGTCCCGTTCGCGAAGCTCCCGGTTCGCGAACGGGACGGCGACGACTTGTGTTGCCGTGCCTCAGGAGGTGCTGCAGCTGACGCTGGGCCAGTTCCAGTTCCCGTTGTGCTGAATGGTGACGCCCCAGTTGTTGCCGCTCCCGTTGGGCGTCGCGACGAGGACCTGACTGCTGGGCCACGTCGCGTTGATGTTCCAGGTCGCGCTGATCCGCGCCGGGCTCGGCACGGTCATGGTGACCGTCCACGCACTGGCGCCGCTCACCGAGACGTTGAGGTTGTACCGGTCACTCCACGACTGTCCCGCCGACAGCGAGGCCGTGCAGCTCCCGCCACCCGGTGTCGTGGTCGGGGTGGTCGGCGTGGTCGGCGTGGTGGTGCCCGTCGGTGTCGTCGTCGGTGTCGTGGTGGTGCCACCACCGGAGTTGAGGACGTTCAGCACCGAGTTGTAGGCGGACTTCTTGTTCCCGTTGCCGTCGAACAGAAGCGGGCTCTCGCCGGACCGCCAGGAGTCGCTGTCCCGCACGCCCCACACCGTGATGCCGACGCAGCGCGCGACGTTCATGCACGCCTGGGTCAGCGCCGCGTACTGCGACGTGGACGCGTTCGTGACGTCGACCTCGGTCAGTGCCACGTCGACGCCGAGCGCCGCGAAGCTGGAGATCGTCGTCTGCAGGCTGCTCGGGACCGAGCTGCCGCCGGTGAAGTGGGCCTGCAGGCCGACGCAGTCGATCGGGACGCCGCGGGACTTGAAGTCCCGCACCATGTTGTACACGCCCTGGGTCTTGCCGTAGTTCCAGTTGTCGATGTTGTAGTCGTTGTAGCAGAGCTTGGTCGACGGGTCGGCCGCGCGGGCGGTCTTGAACGCGACCTCGATCCAGTCGTTGCCGGTGCTCTGCAGGTTGGACGAGCGGCGGCTGCCGTCCTCGTTGAAGGCTTCGTTGACGACGTCCCAATAGGCGAGTTTGCCCTGGTAGTGGGCCATCACCTTCTGGATGTGGTTGATCATGGCGTTGCGGAGGTTGCTGCCGCCCATGTTCTGCATCCAGCCCGGCTGCTGGGCGTGCCAGGCGAGGGTGTGGCCGCGGACCTTGGCGCCGTGGCTGACGGCCCAGTTGTAGATCTGGTCGCCGGACGAGAAGTTGAACTGGTTCTGGTTCGGCTCGGTCGCGTCGGGCTTCATCTCGTTCTCGGGCGTCACCATGTTGAACTCACGGGCCGCGATCGTGGTGTAGGCCGAGTTGCCGAGCTTGCTCGCGGCGATCGCGGTGCCGAAGTACCGGCCGGACTGCGCGGCCGCGGCTCCGAGCGTGCTGGCCGCGGCATCGGCGCCCGGTGCGGTGATCAGAACAGCGGCTGTCGCGGCCACGGTGGCCACTCCGGCCAGTGCCCGGGTGGCGGGCGACCGCCACCACCTGCGCGGGCCCGGCGAACTTCCTGCCATCGGTGGTCTCCTTAACAGCACGCGTCGACAAAGTTGCTTACCGTCAGCAGAAGAACACGGTGCATCGCCGGGCCGCAAAGAGTTTCGATCGACTTTCGAGCCCATGTGCCCGCGCGAACGAAGGGGGAACTGCCGCCCTTATCCGCGACGCGCGTCGTCCAGGCGGCGGGCTTCGGCGGCCTGCTCGAACGGGGTGTCGCCCACCGGGTGGCGATCGCCCATGGCGGCGAACAACGCGGCCACCTTGACCGAGTCGTGGTGGGTGGCGAACTCGGCCAGCGCGGGGTCGGTGGCGGCCAGCACCTGCCGGAACCGGAGCTCGGCGAGCGGGCCGAGGCGGTCGTAGATCTGGAGGAAGACCTTCTGCGCGCGGTCGCGGGCCCAGTCGGCCGGCAGCAGTTCGGCGGGCAGATCGGGGTCGGTCTCGGGGAACCGGCGCCAGTCCACCCGCAGCTCGGTACGGGTGCGCAGCGCCTGCGCCGGGCTGATCAGGCCGGCGTCCAGGCCGGTGAGCACCTCTTCGTAGCGTTCGACGAACCGGTCGTACTCCCGGGCGAGGGGCTCGAGGTCGAACGCCGCGACCGGGCCGGCGGCGTCGCCGGGGACCTCGGTGGCGCGGAAGACCGTCGCGCTGCGGAGATCGAGCTCCCGCAGCGCGGTGAGCGCGGGGCCGGTCAGGTCGTGCGGGCTGACCCACACCCCGTCGTAGAGGGCGGCGAAGCGCAGGACCCGCAGCCGTGAACGCAGCGTCGTGCGCAGCCCGCGGTCCTGTTCCGGCACGGAGAACGCGACCACGGTCCACTGCCCGTCCCACTCGGGTGCGGTCGTGCCGAAGGTCAGCATCCGCTGGGTGCGCTCGATGATCACCTCGGACGTGCGCGCGGGGATGCCG
Source organism: Amycolatopsis sp. NPDC114505 (assembly GCF_055633615.1). Taxonomy (NCBI): domain Bacteria; kingdom Bacillati; phylum Actinomycetota; class Actinomycetes; order Pseudonocardiales; family Pseudonocardiaceae; genus Amycolatopsis; species Amycolatopsis sp. NPDC114505. The sequence continues at coordinate 987,702 of NZ_JBVKDV010000002.1, forward strand.
TACGCCGTCGTCCGCCCGCTGCGCGACACGGTGAGCAGCCCGCGGGCGGCGAGGCGGCGGATCGCCGCCCGCGCGCTCGCCGGGCTGATGTCGAACTCGCCGAGCAGCTCCACCAGTGCGGCCGACGGGATGTGCTCGTCGCGCCAGTACCAGAAGTCGCCGAGCAGCGACGTCAGCAGCAGCTGGGGTTCGGCTCCCTGCTGGGAGCGAGGGAGCGGGCCCGAGGGTGTCGCTGTCATCGCGTGCCCACCGCCGGTGTCCATGGCCTCCATGGTGTCAGTGCGGTCCGGCCGGTCGCATCGAGGGGTTGAATCACGCGACACATCATGCGACGATCGGCACCCGATTAGCAACCTATTGCCTTCCGCAGGAAGTAACCGACATGGGTTTCTCACTTCGCCAATGGCGTCGAAGCACACTCGCCGCGGTCGCCGCCGGACTCGCACTGGCCGGCTGCACGGTCGACGACGGCGCGGCCTCGGCGCCCACGGCCGCGGCCCTGACCGCCGACGCGACGTTGCACGACCAGCTGCCGCAGGCGGTCAAGGATTCGGGTGTCCTCCGGTTCGCCGGCGACTCCCACCCGCCGTACCGCACCGTCGGCCCGGACGGCAAGACGGTCACCGGCATCGACCACGACTTCCAGCAGGCGCTCGGCCAGCTCCTGGGCGTGCGCACGGAAACCGCCGTCGTCAGCGGTCTCCCGGCCGCGCTGCAGGGCATGCTCAGCGGTCGCTACGAGGCCTTCAACGGGCCCGTCAAGGCCACCGCCGAACGCGAGAAGCAGTTCGACACCGTCACGTGGATGACCACCCGGACCTCGTACGTGATCCCCGCGGGCTCCGCCGCCGGCATCAAGCTGGCCGCCGACCTGTGCGGCAAGCGCGTCGCGGTGGTCACCGCGAGCGTCGTGGAGGACCAGCTCGCCAAGCTGTCCACCTTCTGCGAACGCGAACAGCGTGCGGCCGTGCAGGTGGTCGGGCTCGACGACACGAACGCCACCCTGCTCGCCGCCAAGTCCGGCCGGGCCGACGCCGCCGGGATGACCCAGGCCGCGGCGATCGACGTGACCACCCAGCAGAAGGGGCAGTACGAGTACGTGACGCAGACCGAGGAGCAGGGCGCCACGAAGGACAACCTCGCGCTGTACACCCCGAAGGCCGGCAAGCTCGGCCCGGTGCTGCAGAAGGCCTTCGAGGAGCTGTTCCGCAACGGCACCTACACGCGGATCATGCACCAGTGGGGCCTGGACGACGTCACGGTCCCGAAACCCCTGTTCGACGCGGCCTCCGCGAAATGACCGCGATGTCCACTGTGGAGGAGACGACGACGGCCGGTGACGACGTCGCCTCGGCACGCGGGCGGTTCCGCCCGCTGCGCTGGCTGTTCGTGCTCGTATTGGTCGTGCTCGTCGCGCAGCTGGTCGTCTTCCTGGCCGGCAACCCCCGGTTCCAGTGGGACGTCGTGGCGAAGTACCTCTTCGAGAAGAGCGTCATGGCGGGCCTGGGCACGACGGTGCTGCTCGCGGTCGCGGCGATGGTCCTCGGTTCGCTGGCCGGCGGGGTGGTCGCGGCGATGCAGCTGAGCGGGTTCGGGCCCGCTCGCTGGGTCGCGACGCTGTGGGTGGGGCTGTTCCGCGGCATCCCGCCGCTGGTGCAGCTGATCTTCTGGTTCAACCTCGCCTACCTGCTCCCCGAGCTGTCGATCGGTGTCCCCTTCGGCCCGGTGTTCGGGACCTGGGACGCCAACACCGTCATCACCCCGCTGACCGCCGCGGTGATCGGCCTGTCGCTGGTCGAGTCGGCCTACCTGGCCGAGATCTTCCGCGCCGGTGTCTCGTCGGTCGACCCCGGCCAGCGCGACGCGGCCCGGGCGATGGGCTACACCCCGGGGCAGACACTGCTGCGGATCGTGCTCCCGCAGGCGATGCGCGTGATCATCCCGCCGGCGGGCAGCCAGTTCATCAACGTGCTCAAGGGCACCGCGCTGGTGTCGGTCATCGCGATGTCGGACCTGCTGCACGCGGTGCAGGTCATCTACAACCGCACCTACGAGATCGTGCCGATGCTGCTGGTCGCCTGTTTCTGGTACCTGGTCGTGGTCACCGTCCTGACGGCGGGGCAGCGCCGGCTGGAGCGCCGGTTCTCCCGCGGCCACCGGGAGGTCCGATGACCGCGCCGGTGCTGCGGATCAGCGACGTCCGCAAGGAGTTCGGGCCGGTGACCGCGCTCGCGGGCGTCAGCCTCGACGTGCACGAAGGGGAAGCGGTCGTGGTGATCGGGCCGTCGGGCTCGGGCAAGTCGACGCTCGTCCGCTGCGCCCACCAGCTGGAGCCCATCGACGGCGGGGCGATGTACCTCGACGGCGAGCTGCTGGGCCACCGGCGCTCGCCGGGCGGCCTGCGCGCCCTGACCGAGCGGCGGGTCGCCGCCCAGCGCCGCCGGATGAGCATGGTCTTCCAGCAGTTCAACCTGTTCCCGCAGTTCACCGTGCTGCGCAACGTGACCGACGCGGCGATCCGCGTCCACGGGCGCAGCCGGTCCACTGTGGAGCGGGAGGCGCGTGAGCTGCTGGAGCGCATCGGCCTGGCCGGGCGCGAAGACCACTACCCGCGGCAGCTCTCCGGCGGGCAGCAGCAGCGGGTCGCCATCGCCCGGGCCGTCCTGGTCCGGCCGCGCGTCATGCTGTTCGACGAGCCGACCAGCGCGCTCGACCCCGAGCTGGTCGACGAGGTCCTGGCCGTGCTGCGGAACCTCGCGGCGGCCGGGACGACGATGGTCGTCGTCACCCACGAGATGGCCTTCGCGCGCGAGGTCGCCGACCGGTGCGTGTTCATGGAAGCGGGCCGGATCGTCGAGGAGGGGCCGCCGGACGAGCTGTTCGCCCGGCCCCGGACCGACCGGCTGCGGGCCTTCCTGTCCCGTCATCTGTCCGAAAAGGAGGGTGCTTCGTGATCACTGTCGGCGCCGTCGGCGACCTCATCCTGGACGAGCCGGACCCCGAGTCCTTCCTCGCCCCGGCCGCGCGGGTGCTGCGCGGGATGGACCTGGCGATCGGGCACGTCGAGGTGCCGCATTCGACCACCGCGGTCCAGCGCAGCACCGACGTCCCCGCGCCCCCGGCGGACCCGGAGGCGCTGAAAGCGGTGGCCGACGCGGGTTTCGCGGTGGTCACGCTGGCGGGCAACCACGTCTACGACGCCGGTGACGGCGGGCTGGCCGACACCATCGCCTACTCCCGCGCGGCGGGGATGGTGACGGCCGGGGCCGGACCGGACCTCGCCCAGGCCCGGCGCCCGGCGATCGTCGACCGCGGCGGCCTGCGCATCGGCGTGCTGTCCTACAACTGCGTCGGACCGCGCGACTCGTGGGCGACCTCCCGCAAGCCCGGCTGCGCGTACGTCCACGTCCTCACCCACTACGAGCTGGACCACGCGAGCCCGGGCGGCCCGCCGAAGATCTACACCTTCGCCGATCCCGACAGCCTGGAGGCGATGGCCGAGGACATCCGCGGTCTGCGCACCGAGGTCGACGTCGTGCTCGTGTCGCTGCACAAGGGCGTCGGGCACACCCCGGTGGTCGTCGCGATGTACGAAGGCCCGGTCGCGCGCGCGGCGGTCGACGCCGGTGCCGACGCGGTGTTCTCCCACCACCCGCACATCATGCGCGGCGTCGAGGTCTACAAAGGACGGCCGATCTACCACGGGCTCGGCAACTTCGTCACCGTCACCCACGCGCTGACGCCGGGAGCGGGTGTCGGCGCGGACGAGCTGCGCGCCTGGGCCGAGCGGCGGACGAAGCTGTACGGCTTCGCGCCCGATCCGGACATGCCGTTCTTCCCGTTCCACCCCGAAAGCCGCAACACCGCCATCGCCTTCTGCCGCTTCGACGAGACCGGCCTGCGCGAGGCGGGTTTCGTCCCGTGCTGGATCGACGTCCACGGCCGTCCGGTGCCGGTCGGCGGTACGCCGCAAGGTGACGCCGTGGCGAAGTACGTCGAGGACATCACCCGCGGTGCCCGCCTCAACACCCGGTTCACCGTCCGCGGCACGGAAGTGCTCATCGATCTTTCCGAGGGAGTTTCCCCATGACCGACCAGCCACTGGCCGGCCGCACCGTCATCGACCTGACGACCGCGCTCGCCGGGCCGTACGCGACCCTGCTGCTCGCCGGGCTCGGCGCGACCGTGATCAAGGTCGAGAACCCGGCCACGGGCGGGGATTCGTCCCGCAACAACGCGCCCTACGTCGGCCGCGACGGGCTGAACCTCGCCCGGCGGCACGAGGACGACCTGTCGGTGTCGATGCTGCTACGCGGCCGCAACAAGCTCAGCGTCACCCTCGACCTGAAGAACCCGCGCTCGCACGCCGTGTTCACCGACCTCGTCCGCGACGCCGACGTGCTGGTCGAGAACTACAGCCCGGGGGTCACCGACCGGCTCGGCATCTCCTACGAGGACGTCCGGGAGATCAACCCGCGTCTCGTCTACACCTCGATCAGCGGGTTCGGCGCCCAGGGTGGCCCGGGCTCGGGCAAGGCGATGGACTCGATCATCCAGGCGCTGAGCGGGGTCATGATGACCGCCGGAGAGCCGGACGAAGGCCCGGTCCGCTTCGGCCTGCCGATCGGCGACCTGCTGGCGCCGCTGTTCGCCGTGGTCGGCACGGTGTCGGCGCTGCTGCAGGCCGAGCACACCGGCGAGGGTCAGCGTGTCGACGTGTCGATGCTCGGCGCGCTGACCTCGCTGGTCGCGTGCGAGCCGTTCGACGCCTTCGACGCGGTCGGCCTGCCCCAGCGGACGGGGTCGATGGTGCCGCGGCTGGCGCCGTTCGGGATCCTGCCCGCTCTCGACGGCTACCTCGCGCTCTGCGCGCCGACCGACGCGTTCGCGCACGGGGTCCTCCGGGCGATCGGCCGTCCGGAGCTGGCCGGGGACGACCGCTACCGCACGCGCGACCAGCGGGTCGGCGCCGCCGACGAGCTGCACGACCTCATCCGCGAGTGGTGCCGGGTGCGGCCGCTGGCCGAGATCCTCGCCGCGTTCACCGCCGAAGGCGTCCCGGCCGCGGAAGTCCGGGAACCGCGTGACGCGGTGCGGGATCCGCTGGTCCTGGCGCGTGAGGAGGTCGTGCCGCTGCGGCACCCGCGCCACGGGGACGTCGCCGACCTGGCCGGCACCGGGGTGCCGATCCGGTTCTCCGCCGCCCGCGCCTCCCTCGACCGGCCCGCGCCGGGGCTGGGGGAGCACAACGAGCACGTCTACCGCGAACTGCTCGGCTACACCGAAGAGCAGCTGGCGGAGCTGGTGTCGGAGGCCGTGATTTGAGCGCCCCGGTCATCGGGTACGTCGGCGCGGACGTGCCGGTCGAGCTGATCACCGCGGCGGGCATGCTGCCGCTGCGGCTGACCGGGCAGCCGGGCGGGAACCACGCGCCCGGCGACCGCTACCTCGGTCGCGGGGTGGACCCGGTAGCCCGGTCGATCCTGACGCGGATCCTCACCGGCGACTACGGGCCGCTCGAAGCCATCGTCGTCTCCCGCGACTGCGAAGCGTCCTTGCGGCTGTTCTACGCCTTGCGGGAGCTGCACCGGGTCGAGCCGGCGCTGGGGTTGCCGCCGGTGCGGCTGGTGGACGTCCTGCACCTGCCGCACCACACGACCACGCGGTACGTCCACGCGAAGATCGCGCGGCTGCGCGAGTGGCTGGGCCGCTGGCACCCCATCGGCGACGACGACCTCGCCGCCGCCATCACCGCGCACGACACCCTCCGGCGGTCGCTCACCCGGCTCGCCGGCCTGCGCCGGGCGAACCGGCTGAGCGGCACCCGGTTCCTCGAGGTCGTCGCCAAGACCACTGCGCTGCCGGTCGCCGACGCCCTCGCGCTCGTCGACGGCGTGCCGGCCGATCCGCGCGAGACCGCGGGGGTGCGGCTGTTCCTCACCGGGAGTTCCCACGACTGCCCGGGCGTGTACGAAACGCTGGAGCGCCACGGTTTCCTGGTCGTGGGGGAGGACCACGACTGGGGCGAGCTGCTGTTCGCGCGCACGTGCGCGGCGCCGACGGAACTCGCGCTGGCCGAGCGGTACCAGCACAACGGCCCGGCCGCGCCGCGCGCGTCGATCCGGCAGCGCGCGGCGCACACCGCCGCGGCCGCTCGCGCTTGTGGAGCGGAGGTGCTCTTCTCGTACGCGCGCGTGAACGACGACGCGCCGCCGTGGGACTTCCCGGAGCAGCGCGCCGCGACGGGTCTGCGCGCGGTCCTGGCGGAGCGTCAGCCGTACGGCGAACTGACTCCCGAGGCGCTGGCCGCGCTGGTCCCGGCCGGAGCGGCGGCATGACCGCCCGGCTGGCGTCGGCGACCACGGCGACCGCCTACCAGCGCGAGTGGTTCGCCCGGGTGCGCGACGAGGGTGGTCCGCTGGCGCTGGTCAACGCGGACGCGCCGCAGGAGATCTTCCGCACGATGGGGATCCCGTACGTCGTCAACCAGTGGTGGGCCTCGATCGTCGCGGCGAAACGGCAGACCCAGCGCTACCTCGGCCTGCTGCGCGACCGCGGCTACCCCGACTACATCGAGCAGTACAGCGCCACTTCGCTGGCGTCGGCGTTCGAGGACGATCCCGATCAGGCGCCGTGGGGTGGCCTGCCGAAGCCGTCGATCGTGCTCGGCGAGACGACCGGCGACGCGTCCCGCAAGATCTTCGACGTCTGGGACGCGCAACCCGATGTCACCTACTACGCCTTGGAAAGCGCGGCGGAGGACACGGTCCCCGAGCGGTGGTGGGAGCTCATGCCCCACCGCTGGGAGGAGGCCATCGGGAGTGACCGGCTCGACCTGCTGACCGGCGAGCTGACCGGGCTGATCCGGTTCCTCGAGCAGACCACCGGCCTGGCGTTCTCCGAGACCCGGTTCCGCGAGGTCCTGGACCTGGTCAACGAGCAGCAGGAGTGGAACCGCCGCACCCGCGACCTGATCGCGGCCGCCCGGCCGTGCCCGATCGCGGTCACCGACGGCATCCCGAGCGTCATGGTGCCCCAGTGGCACCGCGGCACCGCATGGGCGCGGGACGCGGCGCGCGCGTTCCACGACGAGGTGCGCGACCGGATCGACGCCGGCGTCGCGGCGTGCCCGGACGAGCGGCTGCGGCTGATGTGGGTCGGTCGCGGGCTGTGGTTCGACCTCGAGTTCTACCAGCGGTTCCAGCGGTCGCACGGCGCGGTCTTCGTGTGGTCGATGTACCTGGCCATCGCCGCGGACGGCTACCTGCGCTACGGCGACGACCCGCTTCGGGCCCTCGCCGCCCGTTTCGCCGCCTTCGGCGACCAGCTGTACACCCCGCCGTGGTCGGCCGAGTGGTACGTCAAGGAGGCGCGGCACCACGGCGTCGACGGCGTCGTGCACCTCGTCTCCGACGACGCGCGCGGCAGCTACTTCACCACCCGGGCCCTGCGCGCCGCGGGCATCCCGGTGCTGGAGCTGCACGCCGACAACGTCGACGCCCGCACGGGCGACAGCCTGACCGCGCGGATGACCGCGTGGCTCGACAACCTGATCTGATCTGACCTGACTGTCCGGAAAGGACCTCATGGGTACCCGAATCACCGTGCTGGCCGCGGCTGTGGTCCTCGCCGCCGGTCTCCCCGCCACCGCCCACGCGGCCGACGCCGGACCACCCTGCCCGGGCTCGGCGAGGTGCGTCGACGGGCAGCTGACCGACGGCACGCCCTACGCCTTCGCCAAACCCGCCCGGTGGAACGGCGCGGTGCTGGTGGACCTCGACTTCGCCGCGGGCGGCCTGTCGAGCGCGCTCACCGCGAGCCTCCTCGGGCGCGGGTACGCGGTGGGCGGCACCACGCGCACGGTGACCGGCTGGAACATCGCGCAAGCCATCGACAACCAGGCCGCGGCGCTCGGGCGCTTCGAGACCGCGTTCGGCCCGGCCCGGTACGCGATCGCCGAAGGCCGCTCGATGGGCGGGATGGTCGCCGCCGGGGTCGCGCAGGTGCACCCCGGGCGGTTCGACGCCGCCGTCCCGATGTGCGGCGGCCTCGGCGGCGCGGTGGGGCAGTGGAACCAGAAGCTCGACACCGTCTTCACGCTCAAGACCCTGCTGTTCCGCGACACGGCGCTCCCCGTGACCGGCATCCCGGCCGATGTCCCAGGGAACCAGCAGCGGTGGATCTCGGCGGTGACGTCGGCCCAGGCGACGGCGGCGGGCAAGGCGCGGATCGCCCTCGCGGCGGCGATCGGCCAGCTGCCGGGCTGGGGCCTGGCCGCCGACGGCACGCCGACCCCGGTCCCGGCCGAGCACGACGCCGACGGCGTCGAGCAGGGGATGTTCCTGGCGCTCGCGGGTGGTCCGCTGCCGTACCTCGGGCAGGCGGTCAGCAGCCGCCGGGCGATCGAGCAGCTGGCGGGCGGGAACCCGTCGTGGAACACGGGAGTCGACTACGCGCGCCAGCTCACGAAGGCCGAACCGAGCCGGCAGAACACCGTGCGGCGGCTGTACGAGCGCGCGGGGCTCGACCTCCGTGCCGACCTCGCCCGGCTCGCCGCCGAACCCCGCGTGTCCGCGGATCCCGCGGCGGTCCGCTACCTCGAGCGGGGCATCGTGTTCACAGGCGAACTGCGGATTCCGGTGCTCACGGTCAACGGCACGGGCGACCAGATCTCGACCGTCGCCCAGCAGCAGTCCTACGGCGCTCTGGTCGACCGCGCGGGCAACGCGTCCCTGCTCCGGCAGACGTACGTCCGGACGGCCGGGCACTGCACGTACACGACGGGCGAACAACAGGCGGCGATCGACCGGACCCTGACCCGGCTGCGCACCGGGCACTGGCCCGAAACCACACCCCGGGAGCTGAACCGCCTGGCAGCCGAGGCGGACGGCGGGCCAGGACGCTACCTGCCCTACGCGCCGCCGCGGTTCAACCGGATGTACCCGTCTTGATTCGTCGCCGCTGTGACCACGTTCCAGTGCTCGATAGTGCGGACGTTCGGGCGACAAACCTGCCCCGAAGACCCCTCGGCCGCTTCGCCGTCCCAAGCCCGCCGCGGTCGGGTGTATGCCGGGGACGACACCATCCGGTTGCCGCTCGCGCGATCGCCGGATGATCGACGAGGGGGCGGGGGCGCCGTGGGGCGGACGACGTGCTGTGTTGTGGGAGGCGGTCCGGCGGGACTGGTGCTCGGACTGCTGCTTGCGAGAGCCGGGGTCGAGGTCACGGTGCTCGAGAAGCACGAGGACTTCCTGCACGACTTCCGCGGTGACACCGTGCACCCGGCGACCCTGCGGCTGCTCGACGAGCTGGGGCTGGGGCAGCGGTTCGCGCGGTTGCCGCAGACCAGGATCACCGAGGTCGTCCTGCCCGACGGGCACGGGGGCGTGCGGACGATCGGTGACTTCGCCGCGTTGCGCAAGTGGGGAGTCCCGCATCCGTACGTGGCGATCGTTCCGCAGTGGAACCTGCTGGACCTGCTCGCCGACGCAGCGAAGGCGGAGCCCGGGTTCCGGCTCGAGATGAGCGCCACGGCGACCTCGCTCATCCGCGAGCGCGGCCGGGTCGCCGGGGTCCGGTACCGCACGAAGGGTGAACAGGTCGACCGGGAGATCCGGGCCGATCTCACGGTGGCCTGCGACGGCCGGAACTCGGTGCTGCGCGCGGCGGCCGGGCTGGGCGTCACCGAGTTCGAAGTTCCGTTCGACACCTGGTGGTTCCAGCTCTCGCGCCGCGACGGCGAGCAGGTCGGCCGGCTGACCCGGCGGCCGGGCCGGGGACGGTTCGCGTTCGTCATCCCTCGCGAGGATTACTTCCAGATCGGTTATGTCGCGCGGAAGGGCACCGACAGCCGGTTGCGCGCCCGCGGAATAGCCGCGTTCCGCCGTGACGTGGCGGAACTCCTCCCGGAGTACGCCGACCGCGTCGGCGAGCTGGCCTCGATGGACGACGTCAAACACCTCGACGTCCGGCTCGACCGGGTGCGCCGGTGGCACGTCGAGGGCCTGCTTTGCATCGGGGACGCCGCCCATGCCATGTCTCCGGTGGGAGGTATGGGCATCAACCTCGCGGTCCAGGACGCCGTCGCTAGCGCGAGGGTGCTGGCCGGGCCCTTGCGCCGGGGCGCGGTCGGCGGCGCCGACCTCGCTCGCGTACGGCGCCGCCGCTTGCCGTCGTTGCTGGTGATCCAGACGCTGCAGCGCATCATGCACGCCGACCTCGCCGGACCGATCAAGTCCGGCGGGGCGGCCGGTCCGCCGGGCCGGATCTTGACCGCGGCCCAGCGGTGGCCGGTTCTAGGCACGCTGGCGGTGTACCTCGTCGGGGTGGGAGTGCGCCCCGAGCGAGCACCGGTGTTCGCCCGCCGCGCGGAAACCGAGGGAGATCGGTTCGCCGCTCCGACGACGTAGGTTCGGACGACGGGGCGCGAAGGCGACCGAGACCCTCGCGCGAGGTGGCCGCGGCACGCCCGTCGCCGTCACCGGAATGACGTGCCGCGGGATCCGGCCCTCGGGAACTCGGTCAGTCGAGGCCTTCGATGATGCGGAAGTCGCGCTCGGCGCCGTCGCCGAGTGCGGCCAGCGCCTCCTGGTAGGCCGCGCTCTCGCGCGCCGCGACGGCCTGCTCGAAGCTGTCGAACTCGATCAGGATGGTGCGCCCGGCGATGCCGGCTTCGTACGCGACGACCCGGCCGTCGCGGGCGAGGACCCGGCCGCCCCCGGCCTTGACGGCCAGAGCGGCCAGTTTGTTGTAGGCAGCCAGCTTCTCCGGGTCCGAAATGGAGCGGTAAGCGCTGACCCAGTAGCCCTTGGGCATGGAACCTCCAGTGTCGGGATGACCTTAACGGTGGGTCTCGGACGGGCGCCGGCGGGCGAGCGCGAGGCTCGTCAGCGTCGTGATCGTCATCGCGGCGATGCCGACCAGCGCCGCGGTGGTGTAGGCGCTGTCGTCGGGGAAGAGGTGGCCGGGGCCGCCGGCGAGGATGAGGCCGCCGATGGCGCTGCCCAGGGAGTAGCCGACGCTGCGGACGACGTAGTTGAAGCTCATGGCGCTCGACGTCTCGCTTTTGGGGGTGACGGCCAGGATGACGCCGGGCATCGCGGCCGAGAAGCCGCCGACGCCGAGGCCGAGCACGCCCATCGCGACGAACAGTTCGGCCAGGTCCGACCGGGCCACCGCGAACAGCGCGAACCCGCCGCCGACCACGACGGCGCTGCCGGCCAGGAGCAAGGGGTCGGCGACCCGCGTCCGGACCCGCGGCGTGAGCTTGCCGGCGACGAACCCCAGCACCGAGAACGGGATGAGGACCAGCCCGGCGACGAAGGTCGTCAGCCCGAAGCCGTAGCCGGCGCTGTGCGGCGTCTGCGCGTAGCGGGTGATGAGCGTGAGCAGGAGGTACATGCCGATCCCGCCGACGAACATGGCGAGGTTCGCCCCGGCGACCGCCGGGTGCCGCACCGCCCGCAGGTCGACCAGGGGTGTCGTGCTGCGCAGCTCGATGACGGCCCAGACGCCGAGCAGCACCACCGCGACGACGGCGAGGCCCGCCGCCGCGGCGAGGTGCCGGCTCCACAGATCCCGCTCGCCGGCGAGGAACAGCACCAGCAGCAGCGCGGCGGCCAGGACGACCGCGCCGGGAACGTCCACGCGGGCGGAGCGGCCTTCGGGGGCTTCGGGCATGGAGCGCCACGCGGTCAGGAGGGCGGCGGCGGTGACGAGCAGGCCGAGGCCGTAGGCGGCCCGCAGTCCGCCGAACTCGGCGAGCAGCGCGGCCAGTGGGTAGCCGACGCCGGCTCCGATGATGGAAACCACCGAGATCAGGGCGATCGTGGCCGCGCCGCGCTCCTCGGGGAGGTGGTCGCGGGCCACGCCCATCATCAGCGCCGTGAGACCGAGTCCGATGCCCTGTGCCGCCCGGCCGGCCAGCAGCCAAGCGAACGGTAGCGGCAGCACGGTGAGCGCGCTGCCGGCGACCACGATCGCCAGCGTGGCGAGGATCGTGGCCCGCCGGTGCGGACCGGCGCCGAGCCGGCCGAGGACGGGGGTGGCGACGGCGCCGCTGAGCAGCGCGATGGTCAGCGTCCACTGCGCGCTGCCGAGCGAGACGTGGAAGGTGGTCGCCACGCTGGTGATGAGCGGCGTCCCGAGGCTGGCGACCGCCGCCACGACCAGGGCGATGAAGATCAGGGCGGGGACCAGCAGCCGCGTCTTCACCGCGCCCCTGGTCACTGCTTCGGCCCTTCGCGGTCCTGGCTTTCGAGCTCGGCCAGGTGCTTCAGCGCCGGAAGGGCCGCCACCAGCGCCTCGACCTCGTCGCCGGTGAGCTCGCCGATCAACTGCTCGAACGCGCCGACGCCCGCCTGGCGCCGCGTCCGGACATAGGAGGCGCCGGCCTCGGTCAGGCACACGAGCGTGACCCGCTTGTCGGACGTGTCACCCCGCCGCTCGACCAGGCCGGCCTCCTCCATCACCCGGACGAGGGTGGTCATCGCGGGCTGGGTGACACCCTCGACGGCGGCCAGATCGGTGATCCGCCGCGGTCCGGTCCGGTCGAGGGTGGCCAGGGTGGCGGCGGAGGTCAGGCTCATGTCCCGGGGCAGACGTCGCGCGGCCCTGGTGGCCAGGCCGTAGAGGGCCGCCCCGATGGCGGCGGACGCGCCCGGGGCGGTGTCTCGACGGCTCATGCCCGAAGCATAGCAGGTTTACATTCATTGTTTATGTAAATGACGGTTCGACCGGTCGCGCCCGACGGCTAAACCGCGTCGAGGAGCTGCGCGTGGACCGCTGGTGTTCCCGGTGTCGCTCCGATGCCGCGCCCTGAGGGAGGAAGCGATCATGAAACGCTTGTTTTCGCTGCCACGGTGATGATGGCCCTGACGATCGTTGCCGCACCGGTCTCGGCGAACGCCGCCACGGCCACCGGGAACTTCTGCAACACCAGCCTGAGCAAGCACACCAGGCAACCAGAGCGGCGGGTACGACATCTGGTCCGGCGAGCACGCGTGCACCGCGTCCTACAACGACCGGGACTACGAGGTGGACGACATCAGCGGTGCCTCGTCGGCGTTCATCGACCGGTGCACCGATCTGACCAGCTGCCTCGCGACGAACTGGTCGGACCGGGCCAGCTCGTTCGTGCTCAGCTGAGGGGCGACGGGATCAGGCGGCGGCGCCGAACACCCGGACGAGGCTCTTCTCCGTGTCGGCACCGACTTTCTCGAACACGAGCTTCGTGAGCGGCGCCGCCAGCTTCGCCGCTCCCTGGAACTCGATCGTCGCGTGGTAGGTGATCGTCGTCGCCGATCCGTCGGCCGCGGTGAGGCCGATGTCGTCGGTGGAGGTCGCGGTGTCGTTGTGGCCCACGAAAACCACGCGGCCCGGCTCGAGCCGGGTCAGCTCGTAGGTCAGCTCCGTCTCGATGCCGGCGATCTTGGAGACGTTGCGCCATCGGGAGCCGACGTCGGCCGGGCCCGCGGTGAGGGGTTCGCAGGAAACCGTTCCGGGGTCCCATTCTTCGGCGTTGGCGAAGTTCTTCAGGTAGTCCAGCACTCGCTCCGGCGGTGCGGCGACGTCGAAGGTACGGGTCACATCGACCATGGTGGCTCCTCGCGTGGTGGGTGGTTCCGGCTCGGTCAGTCGGTGCGCTGACCGGGGCGGTCGACGTCGCCGCGCCACGCGCCGGTCTCGTGACCGTCGCGGGTTTCGATGAACTTCTTGAACCGGTCGAGGTCGCCCTGGACGCGGCGGTCGAGGATGCCGAGCTTGTCGGCGACGTTCTCGACGAAACCCTCCGGGTCGACGTCCATCTGGACGGTCACCCGGGTGCTGGTGTCGTCGAGGCGGTGCACGGTGACGACGCCGGCGTGGTCGGGGCCGGAGTCGGACTTCCAGGCGACGCGCTCGTCGGGGTTCTGCTCGGTGACCGTCGCGTCGAACTCGCGGGTGACGCCGGCGACGCTGACCGTCCAGTGGGTGTGCGTGGCGTCACGCTGCTCGATGTGGTCGACGCCTTCCATGAAGCGGGGGAAGTCGGCGAACTGGGTCCACTGGTTGTAGACCGTGGTCACGTCGGCCTCGACGTCGACGGACTTGGTGATCGTGCTCATACCGGGATCAGCTCCTCAAGGGTGCGGGGGAAAGGGTGTCTGCTGCCCGGCTACCCCTTGTGGCAGTCGACAAACACGGGAGCGCGGCGGCGTCGACGATCGCGTCGAGGCCGTCGCGCGCGAACTCGGCCCTTTCACCGGTGAGGGCTCGCCGGAGAAGCGCCGTGGTGATCGCTTCGTCGCCGGCCAGCGCCGGCCGGACGTGGGCCACCAGCTTGTCGAGCAGCGCCCGGGCCGGGACACGTCGCCCGGACAGGGGATCGACGCCCGGTCCGTGGATGCCGTGGCGGGCGGCGGTCCACAGCGCCGCGGCGGCGAGCTGACCGTCCACATCGGGCGCTTCGACGCCGCGGCCGAGGTCGTCGAGCGCGGTGCGGACCAGGGCGCGGGTGAGCGCGACCTGCAGGACTGCGTCGTCGACGGTCCGGGCGACGTCGGCGATCCGGACCTCCACGGTCGGGTGCACCGCCGACGGCCGGGCGGCCCAGAACGTCATCCGGTCGTCGACGAGCACGCCGCTGTCCACCAGGCGCCCGAGGCAGCGTTCGTAGGTGGCGAGGTCGCCGAAGCGCGGCGGGATGCCGCCACCGGGAAGCGGGGCCTGCTGGATCACGCGCCAGCTCTGGTGGCCGGTGTGCCGTCCGTGGTGGACGGCGGAGTTCCCGGACAGCGCGAGCAAAGTCGGCAGCCAGGGCCGCAGGTGATCGACCACGGCGACCGCGTGCTCCCGGTCGGGGACGCCGACGTGGACGTGGCAGCCGCAGGTCTCGTAGCCGGCGAGGACCCCTCGGTAGAGGTCACCGATGGCGCGGTGGCGCGGGCTGTCGGTCAGCCGGGGTGGGTCCCCGGCCAGCGGCGGCGTGCCGAGCGCCACGACGAGCGCGCCTTCCTCGCGGGCGGCCCCGGCCAGCGCCGCACGCTGGTCGTGCAGCGCGCGGCCGACGTCGCTCAGCTCGGTGTGCACTCCGGTGATCGCTTCGACCTGCGATTGGTACAGCTCGGGTACGAAGGTGCCGTCGCCGGGGAGCCGGGCGAGGATCGCCGTCGCCCGGGACGCCGGTCTTCGCGTGCGGGCGTCGACGATGAGGAACTCCTCTTCGACGCCCATCGTGGTGCCGGCTTTCATCCTCGGCCTCCTGGCTTGGCCGGGCCCGGAGCGGGGTACCCGGGGCCGGTGAACGACGACACGAACCGCACGACCGTCACCCCGTACGAAGACGGGCCGTTGCTGCTGCGCGGCGACTTCGAGATCCGCTCACCGGAGGGCGAGGTCATCGATCCCGGCCGGAGCACCGTCGCGTTGTGCCGGTGCGGGCTCTCGGCCGTCAAACCGTTCTGTGACGGCACGCACAAGGTCCGCGGGTTCCGCGCCGCCGGTGGCCGCTGAGCGCAGCGCGGACCGGTCGCTTTCCCAGTGCGTCAGCAGTGTCCGGCCGAACTCGGCTTCCACGGCGAGCCCGCACGCCGCGCCGAAGAGGACGTCGGCCGCGGCGGCGGGGTTCTCCCGGGCGAACGTGCCGCAGAGGTCGTGGGCGGCGATCTGTTCGTGGACGGCGTCGGCTTCGACGTGGACGTCGTAGAACCGGGTCGCGTCGGCGTCGCCGCCGAGCCGGCGCAATCCGTTGCCGTAGCGGCGGTTCGGCAGCGACGAGGTCATCTCGAACGCGGCCAGGTGCCCGAGCGTGGCGCCGAGCCAGCGCCGGTGGAAGCCGAAGAACGACATCAGGTTGCTCACCGCGAGCGTCACGGCCGGGACGTCGTCGACGTAGTGCCCGTAGCTGTCGTCGAGGGCGAGCCCGCGCATGGTGGCGCGGAACAGCTCGGAGTGCATGCGGTCCAGCCGGCCGTCCCCGTATTCGTCGGCCTGGATCTCCAGGAGCGCCACCTTGGCGGCACCGGTGAGGCGGGGAATGGCCCAGCTGTGGGGATCCGCTTCCTTGAGGTGGTAGATCGAGCGGTGCACGACGAACTCGCGGAACTGCGCGGCGGACGCGCGTCGCTGCAGGAACTTCGCCAGCGACGGTCCGTCGTCGTTCCGGACCAGCTCGGCGAGCGCCTTCGGCACGTCCTCGGGTCGCACGTCGACCGCGGGGACGAGGTCGCGCAGTCCCGTCAGCCATCGCCGTTCCGCTCGTCTTCTCACGCCGGCGACGAACGGGGTGTGCTCCCACTCCGCCTCGACGTCGTCGAAGCCGCGATAGCCGAGTTCGTAGCAGATCCACAGGGTGAGCTGCAGATCGTCGTCGTGCAGCACCGGCAGCTCGGCGAAGTCCGGCAGGGTGCCGTCCGCGGTGTCGTCCGGCGTCCCGCCGAGAAGCCGGTCGGCGAGCGCCGCGCTCAGCGGGCCGCGGGGGTGGGGCAAGCGCATGGAACCTCCTGGGAACTGGACGCTCCGTATACCCGCTCGAGCGCCCTTCACTCGTGCCACCCCGACCTGGTCACCGGACAATCAGGACCAGCCGCCCGCGCACGTGGCCGGTTTCGCTGGTGCGGTGCGCTTCGGCGATGTCGGCCCAGGGAAAGGTTCGCTCGACCGGCAGCCAGAACTTCCCCGCTTCGACCAGCTCGCCGACCCCGGCCAGCGCGTGGAAAGCGTTGCCGTCGGCGAAACCGTTGCTGAAGTGCACCCCGTGCTCTTCGGCGCCCGCGAAGTCGGCCAAGGTGATCACCTTCTTCGCATCGCCGCCGGCGAGGGCGATCAGCTCGGGGAGCACGCCGTTGCCGGCCACGTCGAGCGCGACGTCGACACCGTCGGGGGCCAAGGCGCGGACCCGGTCGGCCATGCCGTCCCCGTAGGTCACCGGTTCCGCGCCCAGCAGGGTCAGGAAGCCACTGTTGCGGGCGCCGGCGGCGCCGATCACTCGTGCCCCGCGGGCGATGGCCAGCTGGACGACCGCGGTGCCGATCCCGCCGGAAGCGCCGTTGACGAACAGCGTGGTCCCGGCGGTGACGTGGAGCTGGGCGAGGCCGCGGGTGGCCGTCTCGAGCGCGACCGGGAGGCCGGCCGCGTCGACGAACCCGAGTGACGGGGGGATGGGCGCCCGGAAGGTGAGCAACGCGTACTCGGCGGCCGCGGCCTGGTCGTCGGAGATGCCGAAGACCCGGTCGCCGACCGAGACGTCGGAGACGTCGGCGCCGATCTCGTCGACGATGCCGGAGACGTCGGCGCCGGTGGTTTGCGGCAGGGTGGCGCCGAAACTGAGCTCGCCGCGGCGGATCTTCGTGTCGCTGGCGCTGATCCCGGCCGCCCGGACCCTGATCCGGACCTGGCCGGGACCCGGGTGCGGATCGGGCAGGTCCACGATCTCGAGGACCTCGGGGCCGCCGTACTGCTTGAACTGCACTGCTTTCACGGTGATCGTCTCCTAGTGGGTGATGGCGGGTTCGGTGTCGGGGGCGACGGCCAAGGGGCCGCGGCGGAAGAGCCCGGCGGACAGCACGGCGCCGGTGAGGAAGAGCGCGGCGGCGATCCAGAACACGAAGTGGTAGCCGGCGAAGGTCGCCTGCGCGATCGTGGCGGGATCGGCCGCCGTCGCGGTGTGGGCGGTGAGGTAGCTCGCCGTCGCGGTCGCGCCGAGTGAGCTGAACACGGCGAGGCCGATCGAACCGCCGACCTGCTGGGTGATGTTCGCCATCGCGGACGCGACGCCGGTTTCGCCGGGCCGGACTCCGCTGGTGGCCGCGTTCTGTCCCGGTCCGAAGACCATCCCGAGGCCCAGGCCGATGACGAGCAGGGCAGGCAGCACGCCGCCGGCGTAGGTCGAGTCGGCGTCGATACCGGTGAGCAGGACCATGCCCACCGCGGCGAGGAGGCTGCCGAGCGGGACGATCGGGCGGGTCCGACGCGGGGGAGCAGCACCGCGCCGACCATGACCAGGACGACCATGGGCAGGAACGCCAGTCCGCTCCGCACCGGCGTGAACTTCAGGGTTTCGGCGAGGTAGTAGGCGACGAAGAGGAACACCGCGAAGCCGCCGGTGCCGGAGATCCCGATCGTCAGGTAGGACGCGCCCCGGTCGCGGTCCAGCACCACGCGCAGCGGCAGCAGCGGATCCCGGACCCGCCGTTCGACCAGGACGAACGCGACGACGAGGAGCACGCCGAGCGCGGCCGGGCCGAGCGTCCACCGGTCGGTCCAGCCGCGGGAAGCGGCGTTGCCGAGGCCGTAGACGACACCGAACAGGCCGAGCAGGGCGAGGACGGTGCCCGCGAGATCCAGCCGGGTCCGCTGCGGCCGGGCGCGGTCGACGAGGAACGCCAGCGCGCCCGCGATCGCGACCACCGCGATGACGACGTTGACGTACAGGCACCACCGCCACGAGAAGTTCTGGGTGAGCACGCCGCCCAGCAGCAGTCCCAGCGCGCCGCCGGCGCCGGAGATCGCCCCGAAGACGCCGAACGCGCGGCCGCGCTCGTCCGCGTCGTCGGCGAAGATCACCGACACCATCGACAGCGCCGCGGGGGCGAGGACGGCGGCGAACGCGCCCTGGGCGATCCGGGCGGCCAGCAGGAGACCGAACCCGCTCGCGGCGCCGCCGAGGGCCGAGGCGGCGGCGAACCCGATCATGCCGATGACGAACAGCCGCTTCCGGCCGTAGAGGTCGCAGAGCCGGCCGCCGAGCAGCAGGAGACTGCCGAACGCGAGGGCGTAGCCGGTCACCACCCATTGGCGGTTGTCGTCGGAAAAGGCCAGGTCGTGCTGGGCGGTCGGCAGGGCGATGGTGACGATCGTCGAATCCAGGATGACCGTCAGCTGGGCCAGGCTGAGGACGACCAGCGCGAGCCACCGGTTCGGGACGGCTTCGGATTTCATGAGGACCTTCGCTCGCTCGGAAGCTTGACTTACCGACGTTATATTAACTTATCACCGGTAAGTCAAGTGTCGACGGGTAAGGTGACTGACCATGACCGACGACGTCCTGTGGCTTCGCGACGCGGCACCGCGACCGCCGAGGCGGAACACACCGCTCACCCTGGAGCGGATCATCGCGGCGGCGATCGCCGAGCTCGACGCGGCGGGCGCGGAACGGCTGACGATGCGCCGGCTCGCCGAACGGCTCGAGGTGACCTCGACCGCGCTGTACTGGCACGTCGCGACCAAGGAGGACCTGCTCGACCTCGCGCTCGACCACGTCGTCGGGGAGGTGCCGGTGCCCCCGTCCGGCGTGGAACCCCGGGCGGGGCTGCGGACGCTGCTCGTCGGCTGGCGCGCCGCGATGCTCGCGCACCCGTGGTCGCCCGCTCTGCTCGGCCGCCCGCTGCTGGGCCCCAACGTGCTGGCGCGCACCGAGTTCATCCAGGCCGCGCTCGTGCGGTCCGGGCTGACGGGGCTGGAGCTCGCCGCCGCCACGCGGACGCTCGCCGGGTTCGTCCTCGGCGCGTCGATGGCGGACGCCACCTGGCGGCGCCTGGACGACCCGGCCGCGATCGCCAAGGTCCGCGCGCACATCCTCGACTCCGCGCAGCGTTACCCGACACTCAGCTCGTCCGGGTTCGTCGATGCCGGGTGGTCGGACGACGAGCTGTTCGGGTTCGGCCTCGACCGGGTTCTCGATCAGCTTCTCGCCGGGAGCTGACCGGAGCCAAGGGCGCCTCGGCCGAAAGTACGAGACGGGCGCGACTCAGCGGGTGCCGGGGCGTCCGGAGTCCTAATTTCCCGGTATGACTACCGAAACGGTGCGGGAGAACCCGCCCAGCACGATCATCGCCGCCTTCTTCGGCTTCCTGGTGTCCACGGTCTCCGCGATCGCCGGCGGCCTGCTCATCTTGAGCTCACGCGACGAAATCGAGGCGGCCCTGCGCCGCGCGAACCCGGCGCTGGCGCCGGACCAGCTCGACCGGCTCACCTTGCTCGGACAGGTCATCCCGGTCGCCATCGCCGCGGTCATCGCGCTCGTCTACCTGTGGCTGTCGTTCAAGCTCAAGGCGGGCCGGAACTGGGCCCGAGTCACGCTGACCGTGTTCACCTTGCTGCAGGCCGCTTCGCTGCTGACCACCCAGCCGTCGTGGGCGGCCTACGTGAGTTGCGGGGTCGCGGTGGTCGCGACCGTGCTCAGCTACCTGTCTCCGTCCAACCGCTACATCGCCGGGGTCCGGCGCGCGGGCTGACGCCGATCGGCGGATCATGACGGCCATGCGCGAAGCAGGCGCCAGAGCCCGGCGCGGCATGCTCGGCAGCGAGATCGTGGTGCTGGCGGCGGCGGTCGTCGCCGACATCGTGCTGATATTGCGGGCGCCCGGTGGGGACGGTGGCGGGCTGGCCCCGCTGGCCGGGGTCCTGGCGTCCACGGGGACGGCGATCCCGGTGCTGGCCGTGCTGCGGCGGCGCTTCCCCCGCCACGTCGGTGTGCTGGGGAGCGTCGTCGTCGTGCTGTCGGCGATCGGGACGATCGTGCCGTTCGCCGGGCACGTCCGGACCCAGCCGCCGGTCGCGGAGATCGTGGCCGCCGGGGTGCTCGCCGCCTCGGCCGGCCGCAAGCTCGAACCGAAGTACGCGTTCGCGCTGGCACCGGCGCTGGGCGTGGTGATGATCGCCGCGCCGCTGCTGCGGTACGGCGCCGGCGTGCCGGCGGCGCTGCTGGCGGTGGCCGCCGCGGCGTACTGGGGCGCGTGCCTCGGGGTCGGGCTCATCCTGCGGGCGGCGGACGGACGGCAGCGGGACGCGCTGGAGCGGGCGCGCGGCCAGGAACGCCTGCAGCTGGCCAGGGAACTGCACGACCTGGTGTCCCACCACGTGAGCGGGATCGTCGTCCGCGTGCAGGCCGCTCGCGCGATCACCGAAGCGAAGGCCGACGAGGGGAACCACGCCGCGGTCTACCGCGAGATCGAGGAAGCCGGGGGCGCCGCGCTCGCCGCCGCGCGCCGGCTCGTCGGCATGTTGCGGGACACCGAAGACGTGCCGCCTCCGTCCGGCGCCGCCCTCGGGGACGCGGTGCGCGCGGCCACCGGTTCCGCCGCCCGGATCGACGTCGCCGAGGAACTGGACCGGCTTCCGGTGCCGGCGCAGCTGGCCACGACGATCCACCGCGTCGTGACCGAAGCGCTGACCAACGTCCGCAGGCACGCACCGGAGGCGACCGACGTGTCGGTCTCCGCGCACGTCGAGACCGACGACCTGGTGCTCCGGGTGCGCAACAACGGCGTCCCGGCGGTACCGCTGCCGTCACCGGGCGGCTTCGGGATCGTCGGGATGACCGAACGCGTCGCGATGCTGGGCGGTGGCCTCACCGCGGAACGGGAGGCCGGCTCGTGCTGGCGGGTCGAGGTCCGGCTTCCGCTCGGCGCCGAGGACGCGCCGTTCGGGTCGCTGCCGCGGGGGATCTGATGACCATCCGGGTCCTCGTCGCGGACGACCAGCTCATGGTGCGCACCGGTTTCCGGCTGGTGCTCGACGCCGCGCCGGACATCGAGGTGATCGCCGAGGCCGCCGACGGGGAAGCCGCGGTCCGCCTCGCGCGGCGGCTGCGGCCCGACGTCACCCTGATGGACATCCGAATGCCCAAAGTGGACGGTCTGCGGGCGACCGAGCTGTTCGCCGGGACGGCGGTGGCCGAGCCGCTCCGGGTCGTGGTGGTGACGACCTACGACGCCGACGAAAACGTCTACGCCGCACTGGTTGCCGGTGCGTGCGGGTTCCTGCTCAAGGACGCGGGCCCGCGGATGCTGGTCGACGCCGTGCGCGCGGTGGCCGGCGGCGAAGCGATGGTCTCGCCGTCGGTCACCGTGCGTCTGCTGGCCCGGTTCACCGAAAAGGCCCGGCGGCGGGCGCAGCCGGTGGCGACGCCGCTGACGGACCGCGAATCCGAGGTGGTCCTCGCGGTCGCCCGGGGCCGGACCAACGCCGAGATCGCCGACGACCTCCGGGTGTCCTTGTCGACGGTCAAGACGCACCTGTCGAGCGTCCAGCGCAAGCTCGAGCTCCGCAACCGCACCGAGATCGCCGTCTGGGCCTGGCGGCAAGGCCTGCTCGGATGAGGCCGCCGCCGCTTGACCGGCGTGCGAGACTCGCCGAGTGTGCTCTCAGCGCGACCGCCGCCTCCGTTGAGCCGGCTCCGGAATCGCCGGCGCCCGACCGGAAGGCGGAGGTGGGGGAGCGGCTGGGAATGGCGGGGCGCCGGGCCGTCCAGGCCGGGCTGGACCGGGCTCTCGCCACCGGTGTCGGGGTGTACGCCGCTCTTGTCGTCGGCCTGATCGCGATTCCGTTGCTGCAGTGGGGTTGGGTGCCGCCGAAGCTGATCCTGTGGGGGCCGCTGATCACGTTCATCGCGGTCTCCTTCGCCGGTGACATCGTGATCCAGATCTGGGTCCCGGTGCGCCGCGGCGGGGTCACCCCGGGGATGCTGGTGATGGGCCTGCGGGTCGAGACGCTGCGCGGTGGGCAGCCGACCGGGCGCGCCTACCTGATCCGCTGGGTGCTGCTCACGGTCGACGGGCTGCTGCTGGGGCTGGTGGCGGTCGTCGCCATCGCCGCGACCGAGCGCCGCCAGCGGCTCGGTGACCTGGTGGCGCGGACGATGGTGGTCCGGGTCGGCGAAGACCGGCGCTGAGCCCACGTTTCGGCACGGGTGAGCCGGGCCGGTGCCGGGGTGATGGTGGTGCCGCCGAGGGTGGCCGGACCACTCGGTCCGGCCACCCGGGTGGAACCGGATCAGGGCTGGATCTGCTGCCGATCGTTCGTCGCGCCGGTGACTTCGATGCGCCGGGGCTTGGCCCGCTCGGCGATCGGGATGCGCAGGGTGAGCACACCCTGGTCGTAGTCGGCGGCGATCCGGTCGGCGTCGAGGGTGTCGCCGAGGAACAGCTGCCGGGAGAACACGCCCAAGGGCCGTTCCGACACCTGCATCTGCACTTCGTCGCCGGCGGGCAGGGGCCGTCGTTCGGCCTTCACGGTCAGGACGTTGCGTTCGATGTCGAGTTCGATGGCATCGGGATCGACGCCGGGGAGGTCGAAGCAGACCACGAACTCGTCGCCGGCGCGGTAGGCGTCCAGCGGCATCGCGGCCGGCTTGGACCAGGTCCCCTGCGCCGGGGTGCCGAACATCTGCTGGGCGAAGCGGTCCAGCTCGCGGAACGGGTCGGTGCGCATCAACATCCGTGTCCACCTCCGGAAGTCGTCTCGTCTGGCGTCAACACGCACCACTGTTCTAACATGTCGTCTTATGGATGACAAGTGTGAAGTCGTCGATAGGATGACGAAATGAAGGATGACGCATGGGGTCCCGCGGTGCAGGGGATCGACGATGTCGTGCGCGCGGCCCGGGCCGGCGGCGTCGCGCCCGCCGACGCGCTCGGTGCGCTGACCCGGTTGCGGGCCTTGCGGGAGCAGCTCGGTTCGTGGGAGCCGGAGCTGATCGCGGCGGCGCGGGCCGGCGGTGTGAGCTGGGCCGAGCTCGCCCCGGCTCTGGGTGTGGCGAGCCGGCAGGCGGCGGAGCGCCGGTTTCTCCGGGTGCGGCCCGCGGTGACCGGTGAGTCGACCGGCGAAGGGCGCGTGGATGCCGAGCGGGGTCGTCGCGCCGGCGATCGTGCGGTGGCGGACTGGGCGCGCCGGAACGCGGGGGTGCTCCGGCAGCTGGCCGCTCAGGTCAGCGTCGTGGACGACCTCGGCGACGCCGGGCGGGCGAGTGCCGAACGGCTCGGCGCCGCGCTGGGCGAGGACGACGTCGCCGGTCTGCTGACGCCCTTGGCCGAGGTCCGGACGCACCTCGAGCGTGACCACGCCGGGCTGGCCGAACGGGTCGGCGCGATCGGCGAGCACACCGACCGGTTGCGGCGTGACGCGGCCGATCGCCGCCGCAGGCCTGAGAGGTAACGGCTTTCTCGTGTTTGCCAGGACCCCCCTTTCGGGTAACGGATAGGACCACGAACCGGATGGGGTGCCTGCGATGAGCGACGAGCTGCCGGACGTGATCGCCGGTCGCTACGAGATCGGGCCGATGATCGGCAAGGGCGCCACCGCGCGGGTCCACCGGGCCGTCGATCGTGAGCTGGGCCGCGAGGTCGCCGTCAAGGTCTACGACGACCACGTGGCGGCGGCGGAGCAGCTGCGCCTGGCCCGGGAAAAGACCCTGCTGGCCAGCGTCCACCACCCCCGGGTGGTGGCGTTGTTCGACAGCGGCGCCGAGGGAGACCGGCCGTACCTGGTCATGCAGCTGGTCGAGGGGGAGAACATCGCCGAGCGCTTGCTCGCCGGGCCGTTCACCGCCGACGAGGTGAGCGAACTGGCGCTCCGGCTGGCCGACGCGCTGGCCCACGTCCACGCCCGGAACATCGTGCACCGCGACCTGAAACCCGCGAACGTCCTGCTCGGTCCGGACGGTCCGCTGATCACCGATTTCGGCATCGCGCACTCGCTCGACTCCACGCGCATCACCGGCACCGGGCTGGTCACCGGCACGGCCGCGTACCTCGCGCCCGAGCAGATCCTCGGTGAGCAGGCGGGCCCGCCCGCCGACATCTACGCCCTCGGCCTGATCCTGCTCGAATGCCTGACCGCGCAGCGCGAATTCCCCGGCACCCTGGCCGAATCGGCGATGGCCCGGCTGCACCGCGCGCCGCGGATTCCCGACGGCACACCCGGCGCGCTCGCGCACGCGGTGCGCCGGATGACCGCCCGCGACCCCGCGGACCGGCCGACCGCCGAGCAGCTGGCGGGGTTGCTGTGCGAGGAACCCACGACCGCGGTCGCACTCCCCGCTCCGGCGCCCGGGCGGCGACGGACGTCGGTCGCGGCCGGTGTCCTGGCGGCCGCGGCGGCGGGCGTGCTCGCGGTGCTGCTCACCCGGCCGGCCGATCCGGGGGACTCCCCGGCCGGGCAACCCGAACCCGCACCACCCACCACGTCCGCCGCGGTTCCATCTCAGGTCACCTTGTCCCCGGGCTCGGCCGTCGTGGTGGCCTCGTCGCGATCCGCGAAACCGGTGTCCGTGGGTGTGGTCGCCGCCGTGCCCCCGAAGACCGCCCCGGCGAAGCCGGACGGCGGCCCGGCGAAACCGGAGGACGCCCACCACCCCGGCGCCGGGAAAGCCGTGGGCCGGGGCGGGACGCCGGGCAGACCGTGATGGACTTCGACGAAAGGCGGCAGGCGAAGGCCCAATGCGTCCTGATGCCCGGAAGCGGCTCGGAGAGCCTGGAGCGGACCCGCGACTGGGCCCGCTGGACCCTGCGGCAGGTCACCCCGGAGCTCGCGGACGACCAGGTCGGCACGCTGCTGCTGGTGGTGGACGAACTGATGTCGAACGCCGTGCTCCACGGCGGGGGCTGCCGCCACGTCGTGCTGTCCGTGGAGACGGACCGCGTGGTGGTGAAGGTCGCCGACCGCAGTTCCGCGCTCGCGTTCGTCCCGGCGCCCGATATCCGCGGTGTGAGCGGGATGCGGATGATCGGCGAGTGGGCGAGCACCTGGGGACAGGCCCTCGACAACGCCGGCAAGACGGTGTGGGCGGTCGTCGAGTTCGGCTGAGCCGATCTTCGATTTCCGCGGTTACCACGGGTGCGCGCGGGGTATCCGCGCCCGACCGAGTCATACCGCCGGAAAGGTGCACAGTGCGGATTCGCAAGAGGGTGGCCGTGCCCGTCAACGAGGTCGACCGTGCGGTCGCCATCCTCGCCGCCCGGGGCCTCGGGCCCGCCCGAGCGAGTGTCGAGCTGAGGGAGATGGCCCGCGAACGCCACATCTCCCTGGGTCGCTGCGCGGCTTTGGTCGTGTCCTCGGCGTATCGGGCAGCTCGCTGAGAACGACTCGACGTCGAGCCGCCCTCAGCCGTCGAGCTCCTGGTGTCGCTCGGTGAGGGTGTGCGCCAGCTTGCCGAGCTTGACGTTGAGGTCCTGCGACGTGCGGCGCAGGATGTCGAAGGCTTCGTCGGCGGTCACCCCGCGACGGTTCATCAGGATGCCTTTGGCCTGGCCGATCACGTCGCGGCTGTCGATGGCGCGCCGCAGCTGTTCTTCGCGCAAGGCGGCCGCGGTGTGCGCGGCGGTTCCGGCCAGTGCGACCGACGCGTGGGCCGCGAGGATCAGCGCGTGGTCGACGGCGCCGTCGTCGAAGGCCCCTCGCCGGCGGCTGTAGAGGTTGATGGCGCCCGGTTCCCGGTCGGACCTGCGGTCGGGGAGGAGCGTCGTGGCCAGGAGCGAGCCGAAGCCGAGTTCGGCCGCGCGCGGGCCGAACTCCGGGAACGCCTCCGAGTGCGCGAGGTCGTTCGCCAGCGCGTGGCCGGGACCGTCGTGTTCCGCCGACGCCACGCAGGGACCTTCGCCGGTCCGGTACTGGATGCGGTCCAGTTCCTCCGCGATCTCGTCGGTGCTGACCGGTGTGTGGAAGCCGCCGTCGGGGGAGCGGAGGGTGATGCTGACCAGATCGGCCTCGGGGACGATCCGCAACGCCGCGGCGACCACTTGGTCCATCGCTTCGTGCAGCGTCTCGGCCTCCAGCAGGACACCGGCCAGTGACCCGAAGTGGGAGGCCATCGGCCCGTCCGACGGGACGGGACAGCGGTCCCAGCCGTCGCCACCCGGATCGGCGCGGAACACGACCCGGTCCGCCGCCCAGCCGTCGTCGGTCTGCCCATGGACATCGGTCATCTCGGATCCCTTCCGTGCCTCACACACACGAGACACGGGGGTGTACCCGCTGGCGGGACTTTCATCCGTGCGCTGGGTCTCCGGCCCGATGGCAGGGCACAAACGCCGGGTGATCGGGCAGTCGGAACCGGATCCGCGTTCAGCGGACCGGGGAGCCGGGTACCTGATCACCGGGTCCCCTTCGTACGCGGCGGGGCTCGGCGACGGCGTCGGTTCAGCAGCGAGCCGGCGTCTTCGTCGCGCCCGACCGGGTCACTGCCGGTTCGGGGAAGCCGTGACCTCGGCGAGGAAGTGTTCGGCGACGTCGTGCAGTTTCACGTTCTGCTCTTGCGACGCCTTGACGAGCAGTTCGAAAGCGTCGTCGGGCTGGATGCTGTGCAGGGCCATGAGGACGCCCTTGGCCTGGTCGATCACCGCGCGAGAGGTCAGCGCGGTGCGGAGCTGCCCCATGGTCTCGCGGGCGGCTTGGTGCCGGCGGGTGCTGCGCAGCGCGGATTCGGCGGCGGCGGTGTAGAGGTCCAGCAGCGCCGCGTCGAGCGCACCGAAGCTGTTGCCGCCGGTGTCGTAGAGGTTGAGTGAACCGTGGTAGTGGTGGTCGACGAACAGCGGCGCGGACAGGTACGCGACGACCGAGTGTTCGCTCGCGGCCGCGGCGAACTCGGGCCACTGTTCTGCGGCCTCGGTCACCGTGACGCGTTGGAGTTCGCCGGTCCGGGCGGCCTCCAGGCACGGCCCGCGCCCGGCGTCGTACTGGGCCTGATCGACGTGGTGCGCGCTGTCACCGGTCGCTGTCGCGGTGTACGGGGCGCCGTCGCGCAGCAGCGTGATGCTGGCGATCTCCGCGTCCGGCACCGCGTGCATGACCTGCCGGCACACTCGCTGCAGGACGACCAGCAGCTCCTCTTCTTCCGCGAAGGTGCCGGCCAGGCGATCCAGCGCGTCGGTGACGTCGTCCACTCTTCGTGCGGCGTCCCGCTCGGACAGCAGTTTGTCGTCCATGTGGTGCTCCATCGAGGCGGGGACTGGGAGTCTCGGACCACAGTAGGTGCTGCGGGCCGCGGAAGCTGCTTGGGATCGCCGCACAACTTCGGGCGGTCCCGGACGTCTGATGGACGTGAGAGTGATCCGTATCGCCGGGCTCGGCCTGGGAGTCCTGGTGCTGGCCGCGTGCAGTGGGCAGACCGTCGGAACCGCCTACCCGGCCGGAGCTGCCGGAGCGGCCGACGCGGCGACGACGCCCGGAGTGCCGGCCGCGACGGTGGCGTTCGCCCCCGCGGATCAGCTGAGCCCGAAGGACCCGATCGTCGTCAAGGCGTCGGGTGGCACCCTGCAGGCGATCACCGTCACGAACCCGCAGACCGGCAACGCCGTCAAGGGCGAGCTGTCGCCGGACAAGACGACGTGGACCAGCAACGATCACCTCCGGTACGCGGCCACCTACCAGGTGGTCGCCACCGCGGTGAACCAGGCGGGTGCGGCGACGGAGCAGCGCGGGGAGGTGCACACGCTCAAGCCGTCCGGGGTCGCCACGCCGTCGCTCTTCCAGCCGGCGTCCGGCGATATCGGCGTCGGCCTGATCCTGGGGCTGAAGTTCGACCACGACATCACCGACAAGGCCACGGTGGAGAAGTCGTTCAAGGTGACGTCCTCGCCCGCTCAGGACGGCGGCTGGTACTGGGTGGGCAAGCGCGAGGTGCACTTCCGGCCCAAGGACTACTGGAAGGCCGGCTCGACCGTGAAGCTCGAGACCACGACCTTCGGCACGCCGATCGGGGGTGGCGTGTACGGCGGCCAGGACGTCTCGGCCACGTACAAGGTGCACGACTCCTGGATCGCCAAGGCGGACGGCAAGACGCACCAGATCCAGGCGTTCCACAACGGGCAGCTGGTGAAGACCGCGCCGACCAGCATGGGCAAGACCGCCGACACCCCGCCGCGAGGCGCGACGCCGACCTTCACCGGCACCCACACGGTGCTGGGGAAGGAAGAGCACAAGATCATGGACTCCTGCAGCTACGGCGTGTGCGAGGGCGACCCCGGTTACTACAGCGCGCCGGAGAACTGGAACGTCCGGATCTCGAACGACGGCGAATACCTGCACGAGAACCTGAAGACGGTCGGCGTGCAGGGCAGTGCCAACGTCTCGAACGGCTGCCTCAACATGAACACCGAGAACGCCAAGTGGTTCTTCGACAACTTCAACGTCGGCGACGTCGTCGAGGTCACCAACTCGGGCGGCCCCCAACTGGCGATCAACAACGGCCACGGCGACTGGGCCATCAGCTGGAGTGCCTGGCAGGCGGGCAGCGCCCTGCGCGGCTGAGCCCGGCCGCTTGGACGGCGGCCGGCGGTGTCGATCCGGATGGACACGTTCGCCGCATACGTCGGCGAGATGATGTTCGCGATCAACGAGCCAGGTCGTCGACGACGGTGTCGAACGCCCTGAGCACGGTTCTGGCGCGCTCGTCCGTGACGGAGCGGCACCTGAGAAACCCAGCCGGCGCGCGGCTGGGTTTCTCGTCGAGGCGGACCGGCTAGCGTTGCAGCGTCAGGACACCCGGCCGCCACGGCAGCTGGTCGTACGGGCCGCTCGCGCTGGGGGACTTGCCCTGGTACAGCAGTTGCAGGTTGCACGGGTCGATGGTCTTGGTCTGGTCGGGGTTGGTGCGGACCAGGTCACCGTGGCTGATGTCGTTGGTCCAGCCCGCGCCGCTGTTGGCCTTGCCCGCGAAGGGGTTGCTTTCGCCGGTGGACTGCGGCGTCCACGACCCGCCCAGGCTGCTCGCCGTGAACGAGCGGAAGTAACGCCCGTTCGCGCCGATCGCCTCGACGATCATGAGGTACTGGTTCTGGCCCTGGACCTTGTAGACCTCGACCGCCTCGAACAGGTTGTTCGTCGAGTCGCTCAGGACGGTCGTGTACGACGACCCGAAACTGCCAGGGAAGTTGCCGATCGGCATGCTCGCCCGGTAGATCTTTCCGTTGTCCCCGGCGAAGAACAGGTACATCGACGAGCCGTCGGCGATCAGCGTCTGGTCGATCGGGCCGGTGCCGGAACCGGAGATGCTGCCGGTGAACAACGGCTGCGGCGACGACCAGCCGTTCGGGTTGGTGGGGTCGCTCGACGTGCGGTAGATGAACGGCCACGCGCCCCACTGGTACGCCAGCACCCAGATGTTCTTCGGCGCGAAGTAGAAGAGCGTGGGCGCCACCGCGGCCTGGCTCATCCCGTTCTGGCCGGCCGAGCCCATGTCGGACCAGTTCGTGAACGGGCTGAAAGCCATTGAGCCGTAATTGGATCCCGAGACGTTCGACGCGTAGACGAGGTGCTTGCCGTTGTAGACGACGTTCGTGAAGTCCTTGAGCGAGACCCAGCCGTTCTTGGGCGTCGCGAGCACGCCCGTCGACGACCAGCGGTACGTCGACGGCAACGAACAGCTCCCGCTTCCCCCGGTCGTGGTCGTCGTCGGTGTGGTCGACAGGCCCGTCCACTTCTGGTTGCCCGCGCCGGTGCACGTCCAGAGCTGCACCGCGGTGCCGTTGGCCGTGCCGGCGCCGGTGACGTCCAGGCAGAGCCCGGACTGCACGCCGACCACCGTGCCGTCGGAGTTCAGCCGCCACTGCTGGTTGGCTCCGCCGTGGCAGGTCCAGATCTGCACCCGGGTCCCGGCCGTGGTCGCGCTGGCCGGCACGTCCAGGCACTTGCCGCCGAACACCGTCAGCAGGCCGGCCGCCGTCGACGTCCACTGCTGGCCGGAACCGCCCCAGCAGTCGTAGATCTGCAGGTACGTCCCGTCGGTCTGGCTCGCGTTCGGGACGTCCAGGCACCGGCC
This sequence comes from Amycolatopsis sp. NPDC114505, assembly GCF_055633615.1. Lineage (NCBI taxonomy): Bacteria > Bacillati > Actinomycetota > Actinomycetes > Pseudonocardiales > Pseudonocardiaceae > Amycolatopsis > Amycolatopsis sp. NPDC114505. The sequence goes on from NZ_JBVKDV010000002.1 coordinate 1,018,216, forward strand.
GGACCCGACACCGTGCAAGGCGCCGGTGACGTCGGCGGCGGCCGCGCCGGCGCCCAGGGTGACCGCCGACACCACGGTCGCGGCGACCGTCACCGCGGCGGCGAGAACGGCGATCCGCCGGCTGGTACCTGTTCTTTTCATGGTGTACCTCTCCTGGCGACGCGCGATGTTATCGCTAACATTTGACGGTCCGTCGAGCCTCCCACGGTGGATCGACGCCCCGCAAAGAGTTTCGATCTACTTTCGGGCCGGGGAAAGCAGTGCCTGACCGAGGTGGCGGCAGAGCTTGAGCGCCAGTTCGATCTCGAGCCGGTTGTCGGCGATCGGGTGGCCGAGCAGCTCTTCCGCCTTGCGGACGCGGTACTGGACCGAGTTCTTGTGCATGGACAGCGTGGTGGCCGCGGCGGTGTAGCTGCCGCCGGTGGTCAAGAAGACCAGAAGCGTTTCCCGCAGGCGCCGGTTCTGGTCATCGTCGGTGGCGAGTTCGCCGAGCGCGCCCTTGACCCAGCTGCGCGTCGCCGGGAGGTCCGCGGTCATCAGCGCCAGCGTGCCGACGTCCCGGAAAGTGAGGCAGTGGTCGGGATGATCCCCCGCCAGCACCGCGAGCGCGTGCACTCGGCCGGCTTGTTCGTGGCTGCTGCGGAAGCCGCTGACGCCGTCACCCGGGTCGCCGAACGCCATGCGCACGTCCGGGTCGACGAGCGCCGCCGCGCGCTGGATCAGATCGTCGTCGAAGGCCGTCGCCGCCAGCGGGAACCACACCCACAAGCAGGCTTCGTCCGCCGGAACGATCAACGGGGCCGCCGAAGTGGGAAGGTGCGCCGCGACCGCTGTGGTGATCGACTCGAGCGAACGACGACCCGAAGCCGCCTCGTCGAACCAGACGAACGCCGCGAGATGACGTCCGCGCAGCCGGTAACCCAGCGTCTTCTCGGCCGCGTCCACATCGACTCGGTCGCTGGCGAGCAGGTCCCGCACCCGCGCCGCGCGGACCGCACTGCGGTTGAGCAGCCAGTGCTCGCGTTCGTCTTGGTACGCGGACACGACCTGCTGGGTCACCTGGTCGATGAAGGCGAAGGCGCCCGCCATGTAGCGCTCGATGATGGCGCCCAGCATCTCGCTGCCGACCGACTGCTTGACGGCTTCGGCGGGAACGCGGGCGATGAGCGTGCTCTGGGCGAGGAAGTACGCCCGGATCAGGTCGATGACGGGTGTGCCGCGCTGCGCCAGCCGCCGGGCGTACTCGATCGCCGCGGCGGGCGCCCGGACCTGGTGGGGGTCGATGCCGTGCCGGAAGACGCGCAGGACGGTGTCGAGGTTCTGCAGCAAGCTCGCCGAGAGCAGGTTCACGACGGCTTCGTCGTCGAACACGAGGTTCGGCAGCTCGCGGGTGTAGACCTCCACCACTTCCGCCGTGAGGGTGCCGGCCTGCTCGATGAAAGCGTCCGCGATCCGTTCGACGTGGGTCGTGACAGCCGCGTCGTCGATCATCCGCGCATGCTACCGCCGCGGCGGGGTCGTGACGCGTTCCCGAAGCCCGGCGGCCAGTCCCGCGACGGTCAGCAGATCCAGGAGGCCGCCGCCGTACTCGGCGAGCCGGCGATGCCGCGCTCCGGCCAGGCGGAACCGCAGATGGACCCGCGTGTCGTCGCCGTCGGCGGTCAAGAGGATCGTCCAGCTGATCTCGAGCCGCCCGCGTGTCGAGCGGTGGACCAGGGTGTGCGGCGGGTCGTGGGTGACGATCTCGAACGTCGCGTCGCGCCCGCCCCAGTCGTCGATGACGTCGCCGGGGCGCAGGTGCTGGAGCGCGTCGTCGATGTGGCGCAGGGCGCGGCGGCGCCGGGGGAGGAGCGCCTCGATCGAGGTGGGCAGGTACCAGCCGGCGCGGTTCTTGCCGAGCTGGGCGAACCACGGCCACACCCGTTCCGGCGGAGCGGGGAGGGTGAAGCCGCGGTCCATCACGACGTCGGGGTGGGGCACCAGTTCGTCGCCGGGTACCGCGGCGGCGAGCTCCGCGGGGCGGGGTGCGACTCCGGAGGGGAACAAGGCGGGCCTCCACCACTTGCGTATCGGAGGCGACCGTATCAAGACACGCGCTTTGGTGACGCTTCGGCGACGCCTGGATCGCGGTGTCGCGACGGGCCGGATGGCATCCTGCTCGCGCCTGGTACCCTGAGCCGACCAGTGGAGGCGCCGGATGCCGCCACCCCTGATGGCCCGCGGCCGACCGCCCGCCCCGGCCGTGTCGCCATCGGTCCGGCACCGCCGCCCGGAAACCCGCGGCGCGACGGACCCCGGCCCGGCGGACGTGGTCCGCGCCCGCGCGCAGCTGGGCAATGCGGCCGTGACCTCGGCGATGGGCGGTCTGCCGAGGGGCGCCGAGCCCCAGCCGGCCACGTGGACCGGGCAGATGATGCTGGCCGGCCAGAACCTGGTGGGCAACCAGGCCGTCGCGAACCAGGCCGCCGTACCCGTCCCCCTGGCACCGGCCAAGCCCGCACCCGCGCCGAAGAAGCCTCCGCCCGCCAAGCCGGCCGTCCGGAAGACCGAAGCGGCACCGGCGTCCGTCCCGGAGAAGAAGGATCCGGCGAAGGAAACGACGCCCGAGGAACGCCCGGAGAAGGACGCGGCGAAGGAGAAGGGCACCGGCCCACGCTCACCCGGCGCCGACCCGAAGTTCCAGGCGCTGAAGAAGGACGTCAGCACCAAGAAGAAGGCCGTCGGCGCCAGCCATCCGCCGGCGGCCGCGGAAGCGGGATCGGCTCAGGAAGCCGCGGAAGCCCCGGCGGACGACCAGGAGGCCCGCGGCAAGGCAGCGCACGCCGAGGACATGGACGCCGCCCAGCCGAAGGAGTTCGACAAGCAGGAGTTCATCAAGGCGGTCAAGAAGGCGATAGCCGACAAGGCCCCGAAGAACCTGGACGAGGCGGACAAGTTCGGCGAGTCCGGCAAGGCCGAAGAGGTCAAGACCGAGGTCCAGGGCAAGGTCGGCGAAGGCAAGGACGCCTCGGCGCAGGAGATCGCCGAAACGACCGCGGCACCGCCGGAACCGGCACCGGACGCCAAGCGGGTCGTGCCCCTGGCCGCGGACAAGGTGCCGGGCAAGCCGGGCACCCCGAACCCGGCCCAGGCGGCCCCGGACCAGCTGCCGCCGTCGGCGACGGACATGTCGGCCGGTCCGGACCAGGTCGACCGGCAGATGGCCGACGCCCAGGTCACCGACCGGCAGCTGTCGTTCGAGAACTCCCGCGAACCCCAGTTCGACAAGGCGGTCAAAGAGAAGAAGACCCTGGAAGACCACTCGGAGGCCGCCCCGAAGAAACTGCGCACCGACGAGGCCGGCGAGCTCAAGCAGGTCAAGAACACCGCTGCCGCAAAGGGTTCCGCCGGGATGGCGGGCATCCACGCGACCCGCGTCGCCACCGGCCAGCGGGTGGGCACCGGCAAGAAGGGCGCGAAGAAGACCGACGAGGACAAACGCAAAGAGGTCACCGACCTCCTGCAGAAGGTCTTCGACCAGACCAAGGGCGACGTCGAGAAGATCCTGACCGACCTGGACGAGAAGGTCGACGACCAGTTCACGACGAAGGAGAAGCGAGCACGGGACCGCTTCACGCGCGAACACGAAGAGGGAATGGAGCGGTACAAGGACGAGCGCTACGGCGGCGCGTTCGGCTGGGCGAGGTGGACCAAGGACCTGTTCGCGGGCCTCCCGGAGGAAGCCAACCGCATCTACGAACGCGCGAGGGACAACTACCTGGCGGCGATGGACCTGATCATCACCGAGATCGCCGGCACGGTCGAGGCCGAGCTCAAGCGCGCCAAGGACCGCATCGCCACGGGCCGCAAGGAACTGCAGGCGGCGGTCGACAAGCTCCCGGCCGACCTGAAGGCGATCGGCCGCGAGGCGGCGACGGACTTCGAAGGCAAGTTCGACGAGCTGAAGGACACGGTCAACGACAAGGGCACCGAGCTGGTCGACACGCTGGCCACCAAGTACACCGACGCGGTCAAGTCGGTGGACGACGAAATAGCCGCGGAGAAGGAGAAGAACAAGGGCCTGGTGGCCAAGGCGGCCGAGGCGATCGGCGGCGCCATCAAGGCCATCATCGACCTGGGCCGCATGCTGATGGGCCTGCTCCTGAAGGCGGTGTCGGCCATCGGCGCCATCCTGAAGGACCCGATCGGCTTCCTGGGCAACCTCGTCACCGGCGTCGGCGGCGGGTTGAAGCTGTTCATGAAGAACGCGGGCCGCCACCTGGAGGGCGGCGTGCTGGCGTGGCTACTGGGCACCGGCGGGGCGATCGGTCTGCAGCTGCCCAAGACGTTCGACATCCTCGGCATCCTGAGCCTGATCGCCATGATCCTGGGCCTGTCGTGGGCGAACATCCGCGCGCGCCTGGCCCGCAAGGTCCCCAACCAGGCCCTGGTGGCGGCGGAAACCGCGGTGCCGCTGGTGTCTCAGGTCAAGAGCCGCGGCGTGGCGGGCATGTGGGACGACCTGAAGACCCGCGTCGGCGACCTGAAGAAGGACCTGATCGGCAACCTGGTCTCGTTCCTGCTGCCGACGATCATCATCGCGGGCATCACGTGGATCGTCTCGCTGTTCAACCCGGCGTCGGCGTTCATCCGCGCGTGCAAGATGATCATCGACATCGTCCGTTTCATCGTGACCAACGCTCGTCAGATCATCGAGTTCGTCAACGCGGTCCTGGACGCGATCTTGGCTATTGCCCGGGGTGGTACGGGTGGTGTGCCTGCTCTGGTGGAACGTGCCTTGGCCCGCGCGATTCCGGTGTTGATCGGGGCTCTGGCGGCGTTGCTGGGCATCGGCGGGATCGCCGGGAAGGTCAAGGGGGTCTTCCAGAAGATCGCGCGGCCGGTCAACCGGGCCATCGACTGGGTCATCAAGAAGATGGTCGGCCTGGTCAAGAAACTCTGGGCCAAGCTGAAGCCCAAGAAGAAGCGTCACAAGAAGCCGGGCAAGCCGCGCCGGCCCAAGGACCGGGTGAGCCGCCGGGACAACACGCCGGACGGACAGCGCAAGCGGTTGCGCGCCGCGGTCGCGGCCGGGGTTCGCGCGGTCAACCGGCTGAGCGGGCGCTCGATCGGGCGCCGCCTGATCGAGCCCGTGCTGACCGCGATCCGCGTCCGCTACGGCCTGTCCGTGCTGCGGCCGGTGGAACAGAAGACCGGCCGGTGGGCGGTCTACGGCCTGATCAACCCGGAACTGACCGGGCCGACCTCGAAGGAGACCGAAGGTGGCGAGAACCCGAACTTCAAGGCGGACGCGAAGAAGTTCGAGGAGGCGCTGGGCTCGGGGGCGGCCGGGCATCCGGCAGCGAACGCCGCGCTGGCCGGCATGGCCGCGAAGGCGAAGCAGTACCTCATCAAGGCCGCGGGCAGCTGGGACCGTGCGAACACGAAGCTGCACGAGCTGATCAAGAAGATCGCGGCCACGAACGTCGAACTGGCAACCCGGGCCGGCTCGGTGGTCGACCTCAACGCCGTGGAGACGGAGGCGGACGAGGCAGCGAAGCAGGTGATGCTGATGAAGCCGGTCATGGCGGTCTTCGACGAGGGCGCGCTGTCCGAGCGATTCACCCACCTCATCAGCTTCTACAGCAACGTGCTGGGTGCCGATCTCCTCGATCCGAGGCGGTTCGAGGACGCTGTGGCGGGATGGATCACCGCGGTGGACCTGGACCTGGACCGGCTGGAGACCCTGGCGGAAGCTGTGCAGAACTCCGGAGGGCGCAACGTCCGGGGCGCCATGGCCCCCGTGCCGGAAGGATCGGACGTCGAGTTCCAGGCAGAGGCGCGAACCAAACGGGGCGCGAGCGTGAGCAGGAAGGTCGGCCTGCGAGCCGACGAACTCGGCCTGCCGATGACCCCACGCGAGGTGGCGCAGCAGCGGACGGTCCAGAAGAATTGGGACCAGGCCCTGCACAAACTGAAGTGGGAGGCCGGATCCAAGGATTGGCGGATCAGGAAGGGCGACAAGTTCACGGACAGCGAGCTGGGCAGAAGGGCACAGGAGTGGGCGCGGCAGATGCGGGCGCTCGGCATCCCGGTCGCCGCGGGCCCGTCCGGAACCACCAACGCGATGATGAACGTGGCGGTGGCGTTCCGGGCCGACCGGGACGACGCTAGGCTGGCCTGCATCGGCTTCCTGCTCGGCTACCGGCACCACTCACTGGTCGAGATACTGGCAGCCGCGGAGCCGTTCGGTCCCACGTACGAAAAGAGCCGGAAGATGTACCGGCACATCAAGCCGCTCGACCAACCGACTTTGCGCGGCTACGGCAACGGCAAGTTCCCCGACGAAAAGGCCGCGCCGGGGAAGGACAGCGCCACGTGACGAGACGGTGCCGCCCCCACCCGCAGCTGGTCGGAGCGGACAACTGGCTGCCGACCGAAGCCTTCGAGGTCGGCTGGGCCGTCGCGGTCGGCTGCAACAACCTGCGCTGCCCGGACTGCGGGGAGGCCGTGCGGTCGGAAGGGCAGCCGGGCGGCACGGTGCGCCGCTACTGGTGCGCCTGCCAGGAGCACCTGGAGACCTGGACCTACTGGGTCGGCGGCGAATCGGAGGACCTGTACCCGGAGAAACTCCGCTGGTACTGCGACGGTCACCCGACCCTGAAGCTGCCGGCGGTGCTCGACGGCGTGACTCTGGACGCCGGCGCCGACTGGGTCGCGGTCGCCGCGGCCGCCGTGCTGGAGGAGCCGTTCCACCCGCCTGGCGTCGACCTCCGCCAGGCGTGGCTGGTCCGGCTGTTCCACCTGCTTCCCCGCGAACAGGCGAAAGTGAGCGCGGCGATCGCCGATCTGTTGTACTCCAACGATCCACGCCTGGTCGTGGGCGCTCTCGAGTTCTTCACCACCGAGCGGAAGGCTCCCGGCGCGGAACGCGTCGCCGCCATGGTGACCTCGCGCCGGGACTGGCTCGCGGAGACCCCCCACCCGAGCACGCCGTCCGTGTCGCTGCTTGACGACGCGGTGCTCGTACTGCACACCCGTCTCCTGGATACCGGCCGGGCCACCGACCGGCCGGCGCTGGCCCTGTCCCAGGAGCTGGCGCTGTCGGGTGTCGGCCCGCGCAGCACTGCGGGCAGGTTGCTCAAGCACGATCCGAAGTGGCTCTGGGCCAACGCACGCGCGCTGATCCACGCCAATCCGGGCTGGGCGGGCCATCTCGCCTTCCTCGCCACGCAGCAACCCGCCTCGATGCGGCCCCGGCTGCTGCGCGACCTCGCCGCCGTCGCGCCGGACGCGGTCCGCAAGGCCGTCACGGAACGCATCCCCGAGCCGGAACGGCAGCGGCTCCTCGACCTGCTTCCCGGGGATGATGCGGAAGCCGACTGACCCGGCGCCTCGCCGGCCTTGACTCTCAAGCCGCTCGAGATCTCATAGTGGTGGGTATGAACGAGCTCTACCCCATCGGGGATGTCGCCCGTCGCACCGGTTTGAGCGTGAGCGCGATCAGGTTCTACGCCGACGAGGGCGTCGTCATGCCCACCAGCCTCACCGAGGGCGGCTTCCGGCAGTACGACGTGCACGCCATCGCCCGGCTCGAACTCGTGCGCACCCTGCGCGACCTCGGCGCCGGCCTGGACGACGTCCGCCGGGTGCTCGCCGCGGAAAACACCCTGCGGGAGCTGGCCGTCCGGCACCTGCGGCTGGTCGAGGACCAGCTGCGGCAGTTCCACGCGCGCCGCGCGGTGCTGCGGACCATCGTGCGGCAGCACACCACGGCGGAGCAGGTGAGCTTGATGCACAAGCTCGTGTCGATGTCCGACGACGACCGTGACCGGCTCATCAGCCGGTTCTGGGACTACGTGACCGACGGTCTCGACGTCCATCCCGGCTACGTGGAACGGCTGCGCAGCCGGCGGCCGCACCTGCCGGAAGAGCCGTCCACCGAGCAGCTCGAGGCCTGGATCGAACTCGCCGAGATCGTGCAGGATGACGAGTTCCGCACGGCCCTGCGGACCTTCCTCCACCGCACTTTCGCCACCGAGAAGGGCAAGCTGATAGCCACACCGGAGATGCTGGCCCACGCCGAGCGGCAGCGGGTTCTCTACGTGGAGGCGCAGGCGGCGCACCAGGCGGGCATACCGGCGGACTCCCCGCAGGCCCGGGACATCGCCGAGCGGATGGCGGCCGACTCGGCCGGTTTCGTCGCCGCGATGACCGGCGTCCACGACGTCGGCAAGGCCCGCCGCAGCATGGCCGGCTTCGACCGGACCCGGTCGGCGGAGACGCGGGCCAGGCTGACCGGGATGACCCTGATGGTCAGGTACAGCACGCTGGTGGCGACGATCAACGGCACGCCGACGCCGGACCCGGACAAGACGGCGGCGGTCCAGGAATGGATGGCCGCGGCCCTGCGTCAGGGGCCCGTGGCATCGGACTCCGGGCCCGGGTCGAAGCAATAACCGGTGGACCGGCACGTGCGACCCCCTTAGCCTTCCGTCGAACCGTTTTGCCTTCCGTCCTAAGAGGTGCATTGCATGAATGTCCGGGTGGCCCGGCCGTCGACGGCCGACTCAGCGCTGAGCACTGTGAACTACCCCTTGGACGTGAGGAATCCCCGAAGTGGATCTACCCCGTAGCTTCACCATCCGCGAAAGCAGCCACCGCATCCACAACCCGCTCACCAGCGAGAAACTGGCTGTCCTGGGCGAGGCGCTGAATCCGGCGCCGGGCACTCGGATGCTCGACCTGGCCTGTGGCTCGGGCGAGCTGCTGTGCACCTGGGCCCGCGATCACCGCATCACCGGAACCGGCGTCGACATCAGCACCGTGTTCCTGGCCTCGGCCCGGGCACGGGCGATCGAGCTCGAGGTCGCCGAGCAGGTCGCTTTCACCCACGGTGACGCGTCGAACCACGTCGCCGACGACCCGGTCGACATCGGGTCGTGTGTCGGCGCGTCCTGGATCGGTGGTGGCGTCGCCGGCACCGTGGACCTGCTCCGGCGCAGCGTGCGCCCGGGCGGCGTGATGCTGATCGGCGAACCGTACTGGCGCAGGGAACCCCTGGACCAGGCGACCGTCGAAGGCTGCCACGCCACGAGTGAAGACGACTTCCGCGCGCTGCCGGAACTGCTGGAACAGTTCGGAGAGCTGGGGTGTGACGTCGTGGAGATGGTCCTGGCCGACCAGGACAGCTGGGACCGCTACGTCGCGGCTCAGTGGCTCAACACCCGCCGCTGGCTGGACGCACATCCCGACGACGAGCTGGCCGGCGAGATGCGCGCGGAGCTCACCACCGCTCCGGCACGCCACGCCCGATACCAGCGTGAGTACCTCGGTTGGGGCGTCTTCGCTCTGATGGATCGCTGACACCAGAGTGAGTCCCGGTGCCCCGGCACCGGGACTCACTCACCTCGGCATGTGCGGACGTCGCGGCACCGCGGTCGATCGGCGGCTGGGCATGTGGAAGTCTGCGGTTGTGGACTCAGTGACGCTGCACGTGGCGGCTCGTCGGTACCTGATGGATCGCTACGACGAGCTGGTCGAGCAGTACGCCGCGCTCCCTGACCAGGGACGCGCCGGGTTCGGCTACCGGCCCGAGGCCTATCGGATTTTCCCGCGCTACAACGTGGTCGAGGCGATGCTGGCGCAAGTCGAGCGGCTCGATCCGGATCGGCTTCCTGAGCCGTCCAGCCTGCTGGCCCAGCTTGCCGAGGCGGCAGCCACTGCCCAGTCCCCGTTCACCGAGCCGGAGCACAACGAGGTGGCCGCGGCGGTGACAGCTGAGGAGCGCCGGCTGTTCTCGTTGGCTGTGGGGGAGTGGGTCGGCCGCGGTGATCTGCCGGTACAGCCATTGCCGTATCGGCGTGTGCTCACGTCGGCTGAATCGGTCGCCCGGCTGCGGCAATTGCAGCGGCGCTGGGGGCTGGTCGACCGGGCGTGGCATCCGATGATCGCTGCCGAGACCCCGTCGGAGGTGCTGATTTTGGTCGAGGCGGTCATGTGGGAACTGCCGGAGGCCGTCGCGCACGTGCGCACTGCGCTGCGGGCGGCAGGCGGGGGTCGCGTGACCGAGTTGCGCGAATACGGCGAGGAATACCTCATCGACGTGGACCTGGTCGCGCCTCGATACACCGGTGCTGAAGGCGTGTGGAGCGACGACACGCTCACGTGGATCGCCTATGCCTCTCACGAGGGAACGGTTGCCTTCGGTGGCCGGCTTGCCGCTACCCTGCCTGCCCTCTGGCCCGACCTGGACCGATGGCGCTGGTCTCCCTGAACGGCCGTCTCCAGCCTGCCTGGCTGGATGGAAGGCGGTCGGAGCTTGGAGAATCCCGTTTGGTCGAGCCGAGGAACAGGCAAGTGAAGGTGCGGCGCGCTTACGCGGTCAGGTTGTTGACGGTGAGGGCGGCGATCTTTTTCGCGGCGCCACAAGGGTCGTGCTGCCAAGGGCCGGCTTCGGACTCGTCAGCGGTGGCGGCGTTGATGTAGACAAGTGTGGTGTCGTCAGCGGCGAGTGCGAGAGTGCACCCGAGCGGGCCGTCGGCCTGCTTGCTGGGGACGTTCTCCTCGATGGCGACGATGACCGCGGGATAGATGGTCTCGACAGTGATCGGCTCCCAGTGGTTGCCGGTGTCGTGGCCCAAGGCATGCTCCTGAAACAGGATGCGCAGGGTGTCGCCTCGGTTCGAGGTGCTGACATTGGCGACGGTACCGAACGTCGTGACGCATCGGTTTCCGTCTCGGCTGCGTTCACCGCCGGCGAAGCCGATAGCGGTGAGCTGCTCGACGGTGACTGCGGCGCACGGATCGGCGCGGAACCGCCCGGCCCCGCTCATCCCGATCCCGGGGATCGGCGGGACTGACACTGACGGCTCTGCCGGAGCCGGCGGCCGACCGGGCGAGCAGCCGGCAACCAGCCCTAGTCCCAGGGCGGCGACGGCAACGCAGAGAGTTCGGCGATCGATCATGTGTGGGTAGCTCCCGGCTTGACCCGCCAGCGACCCGGGTCGTCGATCACCTCGTTGCTGTCCCCGACGTCGGGCAGTCTGGTGAAGGTGGCTTCGATCGTGGTCAGCTGGATGCGGTTGCCGACCAGCTTGCCGATGTTGGTCATCAGCCCGCCGAGCAAGGTCAGGCAGTCGTTCCAGAATGTCGCGAACGCCGAGTTGATCGCGTCGGCGACGTCCTTGAAACCGATGATGGCCAGCGGTGGCAGAGCAGCGGATTCCGCGACGGCGATGCCGATCTTCCCACCGAGCTGGGCGAGGTTGATCGCGCATTTGCCGATGGTCATGAGCAGGTTCTTGTAGGTGTCGATGATCGTCTCGGCGATCGAGGACATGGTGCTGGTCAGGCTGATCATGGAGCTCTGGTTCTGGCCCAGGGCAGTCACGGCCTTGCCGGCGTAGGCGTTGAACTGGTCGGCGGCGTCGCCGTGCCAAGCCTTCGCGAGGGTCAGCTGGGCGGCGTTGAGCTGTTCAGCCGCTTTGGTCAGGGCCGTCTCGCTGGCGAACGTGTCGGCGAGGTGGAGGACCTTGCCGATGTCGCCGGCGATGAAGACACGAAGCTTGTCCAGCAAGGTGATGATGCCGTGTGCACCGATGAAGTCGGCCCAGTAGCGGATCTTTGCGTCGGCGTCGGTGGGGTACGGCATCTCAGCCTGCGGCGGTGTGACCGGTGACGGAGGGGCGGCCGACCATGACGGGGGAAAGGCGCTCATGGGAGGCCTCCTTCGAGCTTCTTGAGCCGTTCGTACTCGGCGGCGTCCTGCTGTTCGTAGTAAGAGGCAGCGGTCTGCAGAGCGTGGGCCAGCTGGTGCAGTGTCTCGGCGTTCTTGCTCGAGATCCCGCGGATGGTCTCGATGGCCCGGTTGTACTGCTCGACGGTTCCCGCGCCGTTTCTCCTGGGCATGATCGTCGTCAGCGTCCCGGGCAGTCCCAGATCGAACTCGCCGAGCAGCGTTCCGGCCAGGTCCTGCTGCGCGAACGTGACGACGAGCTCGGCGGCGGTGGTGACGTCGTCGGCGGCTTTGCGCAGGGACTCGGGGTAGACGCGGTAGCCGTGGCCGGTGATGTCGTTGGGGTCGAAGGTCATGCCAGCCCCGTTTCAGCGACCACCGTGGCGACGGTGTCGCCCCGGCGCTGATCGGCTCGTTGTTCGGCGTCGCGGATGCCTTGCAGTAGGGTGCGGGACAGCGCGTCGGCGGAGTATTGGTGCATCTCGGCGACGTCGAGGGTTACCGCGGTTAGTTCGCCGGCCCCGGACACGGTCACCGTGCCCAGTTCGCCCGGCAGCTGCCACTCCAGCGGCGCGTGTTCGGCACCGCGAGCGGTTTGCGTCACGGTGGCCACAGCGGCGTCGATTTCCCGCGCCAGGTTGTACAGCTCGTCCTGGTAGTTCACCAGCGTCCCCGTTCCTCGTCCTCGCCGCGGTCGTCGCTCAGAAAGTCGAGGTTCTCGAAGTTCTCTTCTTCTGGTTTCTCGCTTTGGGGACGTGCGCGCGCCGGGGGGCTCGGCGGGAGTGGGTCTGGTTGCGTGCGTTGGTCGTGGGTGGCGCCGGTCCTGCGGTCGCTGCCGACGCCGTCGGGTGGTGGGACTGGGGCGGGCTGCCATACCTGGTCTTTGTCCAGGACCGCGCGGATCTTCGCGGTGGCCAGGGTGCTGGCTTGCCGGCGGGCGGCCGCCACGGCCTCGACCACGTCGGGTCCGATGGTGTGCGGATGGGCGCCGCGCATCGCTGCCGCGCTGATCTTCAGGTCCATGAGCCGTCCGTGGCCGCTCACGGCCGCGGTCACCACGCCGTCGCGCGATTGGCCGGTGAACTGGACCCGGTCGAGTTCCTCGTCCAGTTCTGCGGCCTGTTGCCGCATCACGTCTGCGTAAAACACCACGTCGGTGTCGCCTCCCCACGTTCCCGACATGCACTCTCCGGGGGCGGTAACTGCGATCATCACTGGTGGTCGCAGGTCGGTCACCCCACGCGGGTCAGCGTAGCTGATCGAGGCTCGTGTCGAGAGCACTTTGCCCATAGCCCGACTTCAAGGTGACGTACAGCTCGCTTCTGGGTGAGCAGCAGCCCATCCACCCGACAACCAGGTCTATCCGCTTGAACATCCGGGGGGCGACATGAAAGCTGCCACCGTGCGGCCATTACGCAACCGGCCGACAGCGGCGCCGAACATCCGCTCATCGGCATCAGCGGACGTCAGGCAAGCGTCGCTGCCATCGACGGCAGCGACGTGAAGTAACAGACTGTGGACCCAGCGCGTCCAGTACGAGGAGACTGGGAGTTCCTGCGCTGGGAGGTTCCGTGAACCACGACGAAGGTGAAGAGTCCGCCAGTGATGACCCCAAGATCGCTGCTCTTGAAGCCTTTGAAAGGTGGAGTAACTATCTTCTGGTCGCAACAGTTGCGGCAATCGGATGGGTTGCGTCGAAGAATGTGATCTTTCGATACGCGGTGATGCAATCGTTGACCGTGTGGTTGTTGGGGGTGTCGATCATCTTCGGCATACTGACCTTGGCGCTCGTTCCATTGGTTTCCCAAGAAATGAAAGATCAAGTTTCAACGACAAAGTCTTCGATCTATTCGATACAAGTGTCGTTCAGAGTCTTTTCGATCAACAGGCATGCGTACCTTACGCAGGCATGCCGCCCTCAACACGTGGCGTTTATGTTGGGAATAATTTGCTACTGCGTCGGGGTTTCGGATGTCGGATGGCTCGGGGTAGTCGTTGCAGTAGTTTTTTCGGTCTACGGGTTCTTCTCCAAGCCGGGATGACCGCGGAATTCATCCCCGTCATCAGTGCGCTCATGCTCGTCTGTTGCCTTGGCCGTCAGGTGTTCTCGCCGGCCTGGTCAACGCGGCGGGGACAGGCAACGCCGCTCATCGGCATGAGCGTGCGTCCTGGTGTCGACCGTTCATCGCGCCACGGATGCTGATGCTGCGCCGGAAACTGACGGTTCCGTTATGTTTGGCGCGTGTGTGGAACTGGACCCTGTGCCGGCTTGTCGAACGTGGAACACACCTCTATTGCGGTTCATGGGCGAGTGACCGCGTGTCGGGTCGCCGACGCGGACGCGTCGTATGCGCCGGGCAAACCGATATGAGCGGACGTTCGGAGTCAGCGACCGCAGCGGTCGACGCGCTTCCAGGGCCAATCCGTGGCGAGCCAGCGTGCGACGGCGTCGGCTAGGGGTACGTCGAGGTCTGATCTGTCGGCCCGCACCCAGGAGCGCACCGTGACGTCCCATTCCTCGGAGGTTGAGGGGTACAGGTAGACGCAACCGATGACGTCGTTGTCACGCGGATCGAGAACCGTAAAGGTGAAACCTGTGCTCCGCGTGAAGTCGTCGGCGTGGCGGCGGAGGTCGGCGAGGTTCGCCTCGGGCGTCATGCCGTCGCGTGGTGGCCATTTGCCTTGGGGATAGCCGGGAGTGGCCCGGATGTGCTCGATGCTCGACATCCAGGCGGCATGATCGGCGCGATTGTGCCGCGACCCCAGCGGTTCAAGGTGGAACCGGTCGGTGACGAGCGAGGTCGGCGGATCGAAGCCGACTGGCACGAACTTGTCCGCGGTCATGACCGGGATCGTACTGACTCTCGGCATGAGCGCGCATCCCGGCGGACGACCAGTCAGCGCTATCGGCGGTTCCCCTCCAGCACCAAAACCGTCATGTCCAGAATCCGCTGGTAGTACTCGCGACCATAGGCGTCGAGCTCGGGGATGACTCGGATGAGTCGCTGTTCGCATTCGGCGAGGACATTCCGTTTCTGGTCGTTCAGGAGACCTTGTTGCTCCAGCCAGACGGAGACGCAACCGGCTGGGTTTGCATCGAGCATCACCATGTCGATGCCTCCCACGTCGGCACCTCGCCACCGGCTGGGGAACGGCGCCTTGCGATGCGCCTCGGAGAGCGTCCTGACTGCTGCCTGCCGACCCGTGAGATCCACTGGCTTCCCTTTCCCTGACTCAGGCGAAGTAATGGTACGGGCGCATGGTCGTCGGCAAAGCGGCGTTGTCGCGGTGACATTTGCCCGGCACCACCCGCGAGGCGAGTCACTCGGCTGACCGAGACCACCACATCTGCGCCGCCCCGAGCGCGATGCGGGCCAGCAGCACCGCGGCCCCGATGCCGGCGATCAGCCGGGCGCCGAGACCGTCGAGCCGGACGGCGAGCCAACCGCCCGCAACTGTGCCAAGCACGGAGAGCAGGAAGTCGACGATCAGCAAGGGCGTCAGGGCGAGCAGGGCCATGTCAGCTCCCGTATCGCCGCGGCGGCTTCGCCGCGCCAGGTACAGCGAGAGTGTGGCGGTGCCGGCGAACGCGACCCAGGCCAGGCTGAGCATCACCCACAGCACCGCGGTCACCGGGCTTCCCCTGCCGCACAAAGAGACTCACCAGAATTCACAGCGGTCCTCCCTCTCGATCCCGACCAGGGTGAGCTCATTCGGACACTCTGTCAAGACACTATGTCCGGACAGGTGTCCGGAAAGTGATGTTCCCGAGCCGCCGGATACGATGCGGGCAGACCATGACTGCACCCCGAACTCGGAGCTGCCCATGCCATCAGTGACCCGGGCCGCGCAGGCCAACCGGTCCGATCGACGGGAAGCGACGGAGCAACGGCTGTTCGCCGCGACCGAAGTACTTGTCCGCGAAGGCTCGTTCACCGAGGTCAGCGTCGAACGGCTGGCCGCCGCCGCGGGCATCTCGCGGTCGACCTTCTACGTCCACTTCCAGGACAAGGGTGATCTGGTCCGCAAGCTCTCCAAGACGGTGCTGACCCAGCTCCGCGAGGTGTCCGACCGCTGGTGGACGGTCGCTGAACAGGCAGATCCGACGCAGCTGAAAGCGGCCGTGGCTGCGATCGTCGACATCTACCGGCGGCACCCGGCGGCCTTCACGGCCATGTCGGAAACCGCGACGTACGACCCCCTCGTGGCCGAAGAGCTCCAAACCACCATGCGCCAGATCATCGACGCCACCAGTGCCGCCATCGAACGGGGCCAGTCCACTGGCGTCATTCGCGACGTGCCGCCCATGGAGACCGCTGCGGCTCTCACCTGGATGGTGGAACGCACCGGCTACCAGATGGTCCGCAACACCGACCCGGCCGGCGACGCCACGATCGTCGGAGTGATGACCGATATCATCTGGAGCACCCTCTACCGGACCCCGGCGCACTCCTGATTCACAGATGACGACGTCCCACCGACCGACGAGGACGATTCCGCTCGAATACTCGCCACGGTCAGCGCCATTTCAGCTGCCGTACAGGCAAGTGACCGTCCGTGGGCCGGCCGCCACGCTGACCGAAGGTCGATCGGGTGCCGACAGCACGCCACCGACCGTGGCATGCGTGCAGCAGATACGGGAACGCACACTGTCATCGGCACGAGCGTGCGTCCTCGACAGGCTTCGCCCTGAGTGTCCGGCCGCCGATGGACACGGCGACCGCCGCGCCTGCCAGGCAAACCATGGACGTGATCAGGAAGATCGCGCGGTACTCCGTCAGCAGCGCCTCGCGGACCGCGCCGAGGTAGCCGGCGAGCGCCTGGTCGTAGGCCGGCGCGGATGGGAACAGGATCCGGATCGGCGGGTTCAGCGACGCGGTCAACGTGTGGAAGTAGTGCAGGCCGAAGGCGGACACCGCGGCGACGCCGACCAGCATGCCGGTCATCCGCGCGACCACCACCGCGGCCGACGCGACGCCGTGCTGGGCGCGCGGCACCGCACGCAGCGCGACCGTCGACAGTGGGGCGATGACCAGGCCGAGCCCCAGTCCGGCCAGCGCCAGGTCGACGTCGAGGCGCGGCAGCCCCAGGACGGACTTGGCCGCGAGAACGTCGGCGGGCCAGTGGGACATCAGCAGGTAACCACCGGCCGCGATCAGCATTCCGGCGCCGGCGATCCAGCGTTCGCCGATCCGCGTGGCGAGCAGGCCGCCGAGCAGCGCGCCGACCGGCAGCGCGACCAGGAACCTCAGGAGGAGCTCGACGCTGCCGCCGTCGTCGCGGCCGAGCAAGGTCTGCGCGAACAAGTCGACGTCGACCAGCGTGATCATCAACGCCGCCCCCGCGGCGACGCTCGTCCCGAGCGCGGTGAGGAAGGGCCGTAGTGACACGGTCGCGGTGTCGATGAGCCGGACCTGGGCGCGCGACTCCCACCAGAGGAACGCGACCAGGCTGAGCCCGGCGCCGATCAGGAACGGCACTCCCCACGGGGGCAGCACCCGCTCGCGCGGGTTCGGGTTGTCCAGGCCGATGACGAGCAACGCCAGCGTGAGCGCCAGCAGCAGAACACCCCCGAGATCCACGCGCGGCCGCTCGGCGGGTTTCTTGCCACGCACGGAAACCTGCACCGCGACGGCGGCCAGCACCGTCAGCGGGACGTTCACCCAGAACACGCCGCGCCAGCCGGTCGCGGCGGCCAGCCCGATGCCGTAGATCGGCCCGAGCACACTGCCGAGCTCCTGGGCGGCGCCGACGACCCCCAGCACCGCGGAGCGGCGGTTGCCCGGCCACAGATCCGCGGCCAGCGCGAGGGTCACCGGGAGCAGCGCGCCCCCGGCGGTCCCCTGGATCACCCGGCCCACGACCAGTACCGGCACCGTGTCGGCCAGCGCGGTGATGACCGACCCGGCGAGGAAGCCGCCGAGGCAGGCCTGCAGCAGCAGCTTGCGGCCGAACCGGTCGGAGAACTGGCCGAGCAGAGGCATCGCGGCCACGTAGCCGAGCAGGTAGCCGGTGATGACCGGGGTGACGATCTCCAGCCGGTTCACCGGAACGCTCAGGTCGTCGATGATCTGCCGCAGCAGGCCGACCACGACGTAGGTGTCCAGCGCGCCGAGCAGCACGGCGAGACCGCCGGCGCCGACCGCGAGCGCGCGGCCGCCGCGCGAGCCGGTCGGCCCGGTCACGCCGGCGCGGTCACGGTGACCGGCTTGTCCACGTCGGACAGCGTGACGTCCACGCTGGCGCCGCCCGGGTACCCCAGCGAAGCCTTGACCGGAAGGTGGCCGCCGTCCTGGCGGAGCCAGAGGGTGGCGTTCGCGTCCGAGGCCACCCCCGGCACCAGGGCGGCCAGCGCGTCCTTCGGCACCGTCCCGGTGACGCGGTACGCCGGCGTGCCGTCGACGTCTTCCTTCCCCTCCGTCTGCGGACCCTGGACCGAGGACAGCACCTTGGGGATGCCGCGCTGCGGGTCGAGGATCGCGGACGGGTCGTAGATCGAGGAGCTCAGCGCCGCGGGGATCTGCTGGAACCCGCCGGTGGGGCCCTTGATGTACAGCGAGCCGTTCACCAGGACGAACTGGGCGTCGACGACCTGGCCCATCAGCTCCAGCGTGCCGGTGCCCTTCGCACCACCGCCGTTGGCCTTGGTCAGGTCGCCGTCGAGGCTGTGCACGCTCAGGCCCGGGACCTTGCCGTTGACCTTCAGCGTGAAGTGCGTGCTGGTGACGCCGCTCGCTGCCTGCGCGCTGTCCTTGAGCAGGGCACCGGCGTCGGGCAGGGCAGCGGCGCCGGGCGACGACGCGTCGCCGCCCGAGGAGCAGCCGGTGACGATCGCCGCGCCCAGAGCCATCGCCGCGAGCATGGTACGCCGCAGAATCATGCGTTCACCCTAGATCAGGGGCCGTGCTCCGGAACAGACTGCCTGGCGATCGTGATGGAGTGACCGGAACCCGCCCATCAACACGGGTCGACGCGTTCGTTCTTGGGGTTCCGCGGGCGCTATGGACGATTCCGTGGCAAGCGGATCTCCACTTCCACCACCACATTGTCGAGGGAGGACGATGAGCCACCCGGAGTCGTCAGGTGGCCGGTTCCTGGCTTCTCTCAGGGCTGTGTATCACGAGCTGCTCGAGAGCGGAACGGTTACGCTGACCATCGACGATGGTGATGACGAAACGGTCGCGAAGCTGGAGCCGGGGCGCTCGGACGGGCCCCATCTGGAATTGCGATCGACGGGGAGCGTGGCGGAGCTGTTCATCGAAGATCTTGATCCGTTCGAATTGGACGAAGCTTCGTCGAAAGACTTGGAAGAGTTCGAGTCGCTTGCTCGTGCGCTGGTCAACGGGAACGTCGAGCTGGTGTCGAAGCGAACGTTGTCGGGCTGGCGTCCGTCCGAAGTGGCGTGGCCGGGAGGTCAATGGTCCCTTCCCGGGAATCCGGGAGTGGTGGCGCTGTTTTCGAGGTCGCGCCGAGAGGAAGTTCGCGGATACGACTGAGTCGTCCGTGGCCGGCCCCGGTCCGCAACGCCTGGAACAGCAGGATGTCGACCACGCGCGAGGCTGCGATACGTCCGCGAACAGCAAGCCCCGGACGGTGCTGGTGCCGGACGCGCAGGGCCAGCGGGGCTCCTCCCCCGAGTGACCACTGTGGATGGTCTCACCCGCGACGGCGAGCTGATGACCACCGACCTGCCGCGCGCGTTCAAGGAGCAATCTCTGCCGCTGCACTGCGTACCAGGCGATCGAGGGCGCCGTCCGCAGCGGCACATCAAGGAACCGGCCGGGGATCAACCGGATGCCGTGGTCAACCATTCACTGGGACTGGCCGGCCACCGCCTCGGCGTGTGCTGCGCCGAGGCGGCGATCGGCGAACCGGTGGGATGATGGCGCGATGAGCACAGGGTCCGGTCCGCGACGCCAAGGGAGGTTCGCATGACGGGGCAAGGCCGCTGGCTGCTCGAGGATCACCGCGACCTGCCCATCCTGTCGCCTGAGAGGTTTCCGGTCGCCGAGAACTTCGCGATCGAGGTCTTTCCCGATCCCAGTGTCCAGGGGTACGGACTGCGCTTCGTGGACCCGGTGCTGGATTCGGTCGTCGAGTTCCCGTGGTGGACGAACGTGGAAAGAGACCTGGGCCGATGGTCGATTTCCGACGTGCCGGCAGGAAGTGCCGAGGATCCGTACACGGATGCGGAGCAGGGCTGGGAAATCCTGCTCTGGCGCGTAGGAGACTGGATATTCGTCATGGAAGGTGACGGCGAAGCGGAGTTCTCCGTCTGGTTCCGGGTTCAGGTCGAGCGGTACTGCTCCGAATGGAAGCGGATCATCAACGACATGCGAGGGCGGTGATCGACCGGCCAACCGCGCCGACGGTCCGGAGCTCGGGGTTGCTGCCGTCGTTTGATCGCCGGAAGGGCAGACGACGAACCAGGGATTCACCACGTGATCAGGAGCCGCCGCAGTCCTCGGGTCAGGCTCTCGGGTTGCCACGCCAGCTCATCTTCCCGCTCGGCCACCGTCAGGCCGGGCGTCCTGGTCACCAGGGCGTGCAACGCGACCTGCAGTTCCATCCTGGCCAGCGGCGCGCCGAGGCAGAAGTGCGCACCCCGGCCGAACGACAGGTGGTGGGACGCCTCGGGGCGGCCCACGTCGAACCGGTCCGGGTCGGGGAAGACGGCGGGGTCCCGGTTGGCCGCGTTCGAGACCGGGAACACCGTGGTGCCGGCTTCGACGGTCCGGCCGGAGAATTCGACGTCCTCACGGGTCATTCTCGGCTGCCCGGCGTGTCCGAGGGCGACGACCCGGAGCAGTTCCTCGACCGCGTTCGGCACCAGGTCGGGCGACGCCACCAGACGAGCCCACTGGTCCGGGTGGCGGGACAGCAGCAGCACGGACTTGGTCAGCTGGGCCATGGTGGTCTCCTGGCCGGCGCCGATCAGCAGCATCACGGTGATCAGCAGCTCGGCTTCGCTGAGCCGGTCGCCGTCCTCGTCGTGCACCTGGGTCAGTGCGGAGAGCAGGTCGTCGCCGGGCTGGTGACGCTTGCCCTCGATCAACCCGAGCAGGTGCGACGCGGCGACGGCGCCGGTCGCCGCGAACGCCTCCTGGTCGAACGTGGTGGTGATGGACATCGCTTCGATGAAGGCGAGCAGGGGTTCGCGCTCGTCGTGGGCGATGCCGAGCAGTTCGCAGATCACGGTGCCGGGCAGTGGCTCGGCCAGCGCGCTGACCAGGTCCGCCGGTGGTCCGGCGGCCAGCATCCGATCCATCAGGCCGGTCGCGACCGCTTCCACCCTCGGCCGCAGGAGTTCGACGTTGCGGGTGGTGAACGCCTTCGCCACCAGGCGACGCAGTCTCGTGTGGTCGGGTGGGTCCATGTTCGGCATCATGTCCGGTGACTGCAGGCCGGGGACGATGGTGGGTGCGTCCGGTGTCGCCAGGGCGGCGCGGCTCATCCTGGGATCGGCCATCGCGCGCTGGACGTCGTCGTAGCGGGTGACCAGCCGGACCTCGTGCCCGCTCGCCAACCGGACCAAGGGCACCGGGTCGGCGTGCAGCATCCGGATCGCCTCGGCGGCCGGGTCGGTCGAGGGTGGTGCCTCGAACGGGAACAGCGGTGGCCGACCCTTCGCTGTCATCGCGCTCTCCTGACCAGCGGTGTTCGTCGTGGGGAGACCTAGTCTGAACGCTTTGGACGCGCGTTGGCAAAGACGGGGTGTCAGGGCGAAGCGAAACCCGAGGAGCTTCATGTCGTCAGACGCGGAACTGATCGGTAGGTCGCTGCGCGGAGATACCGATGCCTTCGTGGAAGTGATCAGCCGGCACGAGACCGCGCTCGGGAACTATCTGGCGCGACGGGTGGGGCGACAGGCCGCCGAGGACGTGCTCGGCGATGTGTGGGTGGCGGCTTACGAGTCCCGTGCGAAGTATGACCCGTCGTATCCCGAAGCCAGGCCTTGGTTGTACGGCGTCGCGCTGAACATGCTGCGCCGGCACTGGCGGTCCGAACGGGCCGAGGAGCCGGCGCCGGACCTGACCGGCGTGGCGAGTGGCTGGAACCCCTGGCCGGCGGTGGATGCCCGCGTGGACACGCAGGCACTGATGGGCAGGGCACTGGCCCGGCTCAAACCGGAAGAGCGGGAAGTGCTGGGCCTGGTCGCCTGGGAGGACCTGACCGTCGCCGAAGCCGGCCGGGTGCTCGACATCCCGGCCGGCACCGCCCGCCGCCTGTTGCACCAGGCGCGCAAGGCATTGCGTGAAGCCCCCGAAGTGGTCGCGCTGCTGCGAGTCCCGACAACGTGAAAGACAGCCTCATGGATGAAATGGATCTCATGAAGAATCTGCGTGACGTGCCGTCCCCCGGTCCCGAGGCCTATGACCGTGCCCGCGCGGCACTGCGGACGGCGATGGCGGAACCCGTGGCCGAGGTCGTGCGACCGAAGCGCTGGTTCTCCTGGCCCAAGGTCGGCGTCGCCGCCGTGGGCGCGGCAGCCGTCGCGGCGGCCGTGGTGCTGGGTACCTCCGGCGGCAGCGTCCCGGCCGGCCCGTCCGACGCGCCCCCGCGGGCGGCCGGGGTACCGCAGGCGGTCGAGGCGCCGCTGGTGAAGCTGGCCTCCGCGGTCAAGGCGGCCGGCACGCTGCCGGGAGACGCGTCGCTGATCGTCAACACGAAGTTCGGGCTGGACGGCAAACCGGACCTCAACTACACCGTCTACACCGACAAGGGCGAGCAGTTCACGGGCGACTCGGTGAAGTCGCTGGTGGACGCGGTCGCCAAGGGCCACGGCGAGCCTGCCACGCCGTATGACGGGAAGGTGATGGCGGCGGCCCGTCTCGCCGCGAACGGCGACGTCGACCAGGCCAGGATCGCGATGATCACCGCGGCCGGCAATGCTCTGGGAGTCGGCCTGAGCCCCGCCGAGGCCGACAAGGCCTGGGCGGACGCCCAAGCGGAGACCGCGGAGATGTTCCGCAAGATCGGCAAGCCGGTGCCCGCCCCCCGGCCGCGTCCGACGGGCAAGGAGCTGGAGGATCTGATCGACAACCACCTGTGGAGCAACGCCGAACACGCGCTGTTCGCCAACGCCGCCGACGCGGAGGTCCGCGCGGGCGTGCTGAAGCTGTACGCGACCATCCCGGACATGATCGTCGGCAAGACCACCGTCGACGGCCAGGCCGCGCTGACCCTCACCGCGCCTCCCGCCATCCTGGGCGGCAGTACGGACGTCCTCATCATCAACGCCGACAACGGCCTGCCGATCCGTGAGGAGATCACCTCGGCGGAATCGTCCAAGCACTACGTGGTGAACTACAAGTCCGCTCGCGTGACCCTCGCCGACGTGGCCGCGGGCAAGATCTGATCCGTCCTGGGAGGGCCGGGATCGTCCCGGCCCTCCTTCAGCGTTTCGATGAATCGGTTCGCCGGCTTGGAACCCCGTAGACGACTGCCCTGATCTCCCGGACCGCGGCGTCCACTTCGGACTCGGCCGGGAGCGCCGGTGGGTAGTGCCGGCCGATCGGCTTGTACATGAGCGTGGCGGGCAGTTCGTCCCCGTCTTGGGACGGGACCGTGTACCGGACCGGGAGCTCGACGAAGCCGACAGCCCGGAACGGGGCTCGGTCGGTCTTCGGTGCCACCTCGATGTACCAGCCCCGGGTGGTGGGCCGGTCGGCGAGCATCCGGAGCTCGACCTGGGCGATCATCGGGCGCAGGGCCCCGACGCCGCGTAGGTCGCCGGTGAACAGCCCGTAGCCGCCGAAGCCGGCTGTGGTCAGGGTGAAGAACGTGACCAGGCCGGCGACCGCGGACGTGGGAGTGCGGCGCAGTGCCCAGAAATGCAGGGGTACCGGGTACTCCCGGGTGAACTCCGACTCGGGGATGCGGTACTCCGTGGTGCCGAAGGCGCTGCGGTAGAGATCGATGGTGGCGGCCCAGTCGGGGTCGGTCGGCGCGGTCAGCGGCCGCGCGTGCGGGATCGGACGTCCTACGTAGCGCGAGAGGGAAAACGTCCCCACGGACGCGAGCGTGTCCAGATGAGCCGCGAGCGCCCGGAACTCGGGGCAGCGCTCCGGGTCCGCCACGCGCATGGCCCAGTGGACGTACTCGGCGACGGCCGAGCGCACCGTCGGCGGCGTGCACGGCTTGCCGAACGTCTTGCAGATGAGCAGCAGGTTGGTGACCGGTGCCTGGGTTTCGGACAAGGCCGGCTGGACGTAGGGCAGGTCCAGGCCGTGGAAGCCCCACCGGTCCCAGATCAGCGCGCGATCGGCCGGGTCGAGGTTGTCCGGCGTCCCGGCCGGGAAGAAGGGGTCGTTGATCTCGGCGAACACGTGGGCGAGCGGTGTACCGGTCGCGGCCACGGCATCCGCGTCGAGGACACGTTCGGTCTCGGCGAGGATGGCGCGTCCCACGCCCGTGCTGCGGACCGCGGGGACGACCATCAGGAACTCGATCATCCCCACATTGGGTCCGGCGAAGTAGTCCATGACCGAGCAGCCCACCGCGACACCGTTCTTCGACGCGAGAACGATGTGGTAGTTGTTGCGCCCGTACCAGCCCCGCTCGCGCAACCGCAGGTAGTCGATCATGTTCGCCAGCGACTCCCGCTCGTCGGGGTCGGGGAACTCGGCGGCGTAGTGGTCCTGGTAGAAGGCGGAGAGCGCCGCGATGTCGGCGTCGGTGGCGGTGAGGTCGTGGAAGCGGATCAACCGGGCACCACCTCCCGGTGCCGTCGGTCGACCGGGTCGGGATTCGTCCGGCTCACCTGGTCCTTCTGGTAGCCGGACACGGTGTTCGGGAGCTTGCAGGCCGCGTGCGCGACGCGGGCCTTGCCGGTGAGGGCGGTGCGCATCCGGTCCCGCCGGCCCTCGGCGTCCAGCCGGGAAAGCCAGGACTCGGTGAACAGCAGCTCGCGCATGGACTCGCCCGGCGGGGCCGGGAAGCTGATCGGCTCGCCGCACCCGCATTCGTCGATCGCGCAGGCGAAGCTCAGGATCAGGTCGGGATGCTCGCGCAGGATCGACTCCAGGGAGGTGCGCACCTTGGCGGCCAGCTGCCGCTTGAGCATCAGGTACGTGGCGTCGTCGGCGACGTTGCCGTGCTCGAAGAACGTCAACATGTTCTTCCACGGTTCGCTGTGCTTCGGCCGCCCATCGGGTCCGCAGAGGACGATGATCACCCAGATGTAGGCGGAGTAGTAGATGCTCTCCGCCTCGCTCGGGGTGGTGATCGGTGCGCTCGTCTCCAGCACCAGCTGGTTCTGCCCGGTGCGTAACACCTCGTTCTGTGCGCTGCACAGCTGCAGATGATCGACCGCGGCCGCCGTCTTGATCACGCCGGTCACCTGCCAGCATTCAGCGAGGACCACGTGTCCGTCGCGGGCCGTCCGCGGGGGAGGAGGTTCGTCGGTGCTTCGAACGGCGAGCCCGATCGAGTTGCTCTCGTCCCCGTAACCGAGTTGCATGATCTTGTGCCCGCCCCAGCGCTTGCACGTGCCGAACGGGATGCTCGGCCCCCAGGTCAGCCAGCACGTGAACAAGAACGCCTGGAAGCTGCGGAGGTCTCCGAGACTGTCGTCCAGTTCGTCGACGGTGGCGCGGTGGCCCTCGATGAGCTTGGGCCAGTCTTCGTCGTACTTGCCCAGTAGCCCGGACAGCAGCTGCAAGGGTGCCACGAAGGCCTCCTGCACGTGCACCTCGGACATGAAGACTTCCGGGTTCGCGTCGACCTTCGCGTTTTCCGCGAGCCGGACCCGGAAGTAGCTCAGAATTCCCTCTTGGACATCCGAGATCGCGAAGCAGGTGTCCACGACTATCTTGTTCTTGTCGGAAGACTTCATCAGGTTGTCGGCCAGCAAACCGATGTCGTCGTGCCACGCCCGTAGTGATTTCCGGTAGTCCTGCAGGTCCGCGCGGAAATCGGAGCGGCGCCGGTACTCCCAGCGGTCGGGTCGTTCCGGGCGGGGGTGCAGCAGCTCGGCCTCGACCCGCATGCAAGCCGCCCGGTAGAGCTCCGTGCGTGATCGGCCGTAGCTGAGGAAGGTCAACACCATCCAGGTCGCCCGAACGATCCGGGTGATCTTGAACTTTCGGTGGATCGTGCGGTTGAGCAGCCGGATCGTCGGTCTGAGGTAGGCGAAGAAGATGAACAGACCTGCGAGCGTGGGTAGACCGACCTGATACAGCGTGCTGACGATCTCCATCATTCTCCACGGCTCAGGAGTCTGCTCACGCGTGCGGCTCGGATGAACCTGTTGGTGGTACTGACCATGCGTCGTGATGACCATGCCCGCCGTTACACCGCCGCGCGCGGTTCGGCAAGCTCAGCTACCGACCCGGTGACGCCGCCGGCTTCTCCTGGCTGGCCGCCCACGACGCCAACAGGGCCAGACCGTCCGCGGTCGCCGTGCCGGCCGGTGCGGTGTAGACCGTCAGGAGCAGGCCGGGATCGGCGGGCAGCTCCATCGACTCGACGTCCAGCTCGAGCCGCCCCACTACCGGGTGGTGCATCCGCTTGCGTCCGGACCGGTGGAGCCGGACGTCCTGAGATGCCCACCGCTTCCGAAACAGTTCACTGCAGGTCGACAACTCGCCGACCAGGGCGATCAGTTCCTCGTCGTGCGGATTGCGGCCGGCTTCCATGCGGAGCTTCGCTGCTACATCGGCGACGATTCGGTCGTAGTCGACGAAGAATTCCTTTGCCGCTTCGGGATCCAGATACACGAACCGCGCTGTGTTCGCCGGCCGTCGCGTGTCGGCCAGTACCGGTGAATACAGCGCTCGGGCAAGATGATTCATCGCCAGGACGTCGTAACGGCCGTTGCAAATCCACGCCGGCGCGTCGGTGATGGCGTCGAGGACCTGCTGAAGCGCCGGACGCACCGTCGCGGCGGGGCGCCGGCGGCGTGGACCGCCGGGCGCCTTGGACTGCCGCGCGAGGTGGAACAGGTGATCGCGCTCGGCCTCGTCGAGGTGCAACGCGACGACCAGCGCGTCGAGCACCCCGTCGGAGGCGCCGGCGAGGCTGCCGCGCTCCATGCGCACGTAGTAGTCGACCGATACCCCCGCCAGGAGCGCCACCTCTTCGCGACGCAGACCTTTGACCCGGCGGTTGCCGCCGTACGCGGGCAGTCCGGCCCGCTCGGGCGTGATCCGGGCGCGGCGCGAGCTCAGGAACTCCTTGATCTCGGTGCGCAGGTCGATCTTGGCCACCTCCTCACCCTAGGCGCTGTCCGCGGGCCAAGGGAGGTACTGCGGGTACCCCCTCCTGACGCCTAGGTACCTGTCGCGGTCGTGGCGATGCCGCCGTCGACCGGGATGATGCTGCCCGTCAGGTAAGAGCTGGCCCGGCTGGCGAGGAACACGGCGATGCCTGCCATGTCGTCGTCGCGGCCGAGGCGGCGCAGCGGGGCCTTCGCCGCGATCGTGTCGCCGACGGCGTCGAGCGTGGACGCCATCATCTGCGACGGGAACGGTCCCGGCGCCACCGCGTTCACCGTGACGTGCTGGGGGCCCAGTTCCCGGGCCAGCACCCTGGTGAGCTGGTGGAGGGCCGCTTTGCTGCCGGCGTACGAGTAGTTGGGCGACTCGGCGACGTGGATGGCGGCGATACTGCCGATGTTGATGATCCGCGCGGGATCATCGGCGGTGCCCGCCCGGCGCAGCGCGGGAAGCAGCGCCTGCACCAGCCAGAACGGCGACTTGAGGTTGAGATCGAGCACGGTGTCCCATGCTTCGTCCGGGAACGTCTCCAGCGGCTCGCGCCACATCGCTCCCGCGTTGTTGACGAGGATGTCCAGGCGTTCCGAGCCGTCCTTGACGAGATCGGCGAGGCGCTGACACTCGTCGTGCCGGGACAGGTCGGCGGGAATCGCTCGGACGTCGCCGAATTCGGACAGTATCTTCTGTGCCTCCGTGCAGTTGTCCGCCTTGCGTGAGCTGATGACGACGCGAGCGCCCGCCTGCAGAAGGCCGCGCGCAATCATCATTCCGATGCCCTTGGTTCCGCCGGTGACCAGTGCGTACTTCCCACTCAGGTCGAAAAGGTCTGCGTGAGTGGTGAAGTGGGTGTCCGCCATTGATTTTCGTTCCTTTTTCCGTAGAAGCTTGTGCCGACCACGTTGGCAGACGTCCTGGGCGTCCGGGAGACCCTGGTGATACAGGTACTGGGAGAGCCACCCCGTCGGCTGCGACTGTTAGCGTTAACAGTTTGCGTGACAAGTCTGCCGAAGTCAGTCGGGCTCGATCTCGAATTTTCCCAGCTCAACACGATGTTGGACGGCGAGCACGGAAATCATCGCCTGAACATGGGCTGTTAGCGATAACAGAAACGCCTTGTCGTCGCTGCTGGTGACCGTTATCGTGCTGGGTGTGCTCGCGGCGGCGCCGGCCCCACTCGTACTGAACGGTTTCGCAGGCACACGAAAGGAGACAGCCATGGGTTTCCGGGTTCTCCGCAACCGCTGGCGGAAGGTGCTCGCGGTCGGAGCTGCCGTCCTGCTGGCAGGCGCTGCGCTGACCGTCACGACGGGTACCGCCACCGCCGCCGGCACCAGGCCGTGCGACATCTACGCCTCCGGTGGCACCCCCTGCGTCGCCGCGCACAGCACCACTCGCGCGCTGTTCGGCTCCTACGGCGGGTCGCTCTACCAGGTGCGCCGCTGGTCCGACGGGGCCACCGCCACCATCGGCGTGCTCAGCGCCGGCGGCTACGCGAACGCCGCGACGCAGGACTCCTTCTGCTCGGGCACGTACTGCACGATCGTGCGGATCTACGACCAGACGTCGCGCCACAACGACCTGACCATCGCTCCCGGCGGCGGCGCCAACCCCACCGCCGACCAGGGAGCGAACGCCGCGGCCCTGCCGGTCACCGCGGGCGGACACAAGGTGTACGGGGTCTACATCTCGGCCGGCAACGGCTACCGCAACAACAACACCAACGGTATCGCCACCGGCAGCGCGCCCGAGGGCATGTACATGGTGACCGAGGGCACGCACTTCAACGACCGCTGCTGCTTCGACTACGGCAACGCCGAAACCAGCAACAACGACACCGGCAACGGTGACATGGACGCCATCTACTTCGGCACCCTGTGCTGGTTCTCGCCGTGCAGCGGCTCCGCCCCGAAGGTCATGGCCGACCTGGAAAACGGCCTGTTCGCCGGCGGAAACGGCTCGAACACCGCCAACGCCGGCCGCAGCAGCGCGTTCGTCACCGCGGTGACCAAGAACAACGGCACCTCGACGTACGCGATCAAGGACGGCAACGCCCAGTCCGGCGGCCTCGCGACCCGCTGGAACGGATCCCTGCCGACGCAGGGCGGCTACCAGCCGATGACCAAGCAGGGCGCCATCATCCTCGGCATCGGCGGCGACAACAGCAACGGTTCGGTCGGCTCGTTCTTCGAGGGCGTGATGACCTCGGGCTACCCGTCCGACGCCACGGAGAACGCGGTCCAGGCGAACATCGTCTCGGTGGGTTACGCGAAGAGCGTCACGTTCCCGGTCGACGGCGCGAGCTACCGCCTGACGAACCTGGCGGCCGGCAAGGTCCTCGACGCCGTCAACTGCGGCACCGCCAACGGCACCGCGGTCCAGCTGTGGCAGAACCTGAACAACTCGTGTCAGCAGTGGCGTTTCAGCAGCGTCGGCGCCAACAAGTGGACGATCACCAACGTCAACTCGGGCCGGGTGCTCGACGCGGTCAACTGCGGCCTGGCCCTCGGCACCGCCACGGACCTGTGGCAGTCGCTCGGCAACAAGTGCCAGCAGTGGGCGGTGATCCCGGCCGGCAACGGGCGTTACGAGCTGGTGGTGGAGAACAGCGGCATGGTCCTCGACGACCAGAACTGCGGCACCGCCAACGGCACGAAGACGCAGATGTGGATGTGGCTCAACAACACTTGCCAGCTCTGGTCGTTCTCGTCGTAGGCCCCGCTGCCGCGGCCAGGTTCGCTGAGCGGTTTCGTCGGGTCAGCCGGCCGCCTGCGGGGCGATCATCGCCGCCGCGTCGACCTTGGTCGTGATCGCGCCCATCTGGAGCATCAGGTCGGGCACGCGCTGGAGGCGACGGGCATCCAGCCTCGCGACGAAGCTGGGCAAGCTGAGCAGCTTGGCGGAATTTTCGTCGATCTTCGCGTACTTCACCAGCAGTGGCTCGATTTTGGACCGGTCCCGGTTCGTTTCGCTGGTCGCCCTCTGCAGGGCGCGCTGGAAGGCCGCGAGGGTCTTCGGGTTCGCCTTCACCCACTTCGACGTCGCGCCGAAGCCCGAAAGCGGGAAGTCCTGGGTGGCCCCGGTGTTGACGTCCATCACCGGGATCGCGCCCGCGGTCATGGCGGCCTGGGTGAGGAACGGCTCGGGCAGCAGGGCCGCGTCGACCTGACCCCGCGCCAGCGCCGCTCCGACGTTCGGGAAGGGCATCTGGACCCAGTTCACCTTGTCGATGTCGACGCCGTGGTCCTTCATCAGCGACTTGGCCAGCAGATCGCTCGCCGTGTTGCGGGCGGTCATCGAGATCCGCCTGCCGGCGAGGTCGTTGATCGTCTTGACCGGGGAGTTCGGCGTGGTCACGATGGCGACGGACTTCGGGCTGACCGACGTCGCGTCGGCGACGAGCTGGATGTCGGCCGCGCCGGTGCTTTTCGCGACGAAGAACGGCATGTAGCTCGAGATCGCGATGTCGTTTTCGCCGGAGATGGCCTTGGCGAGCGCGGCTTGGCCGCTCGCGGCCATGACGGCTTCGACTTCGAGGCCCTCGGCCTTGAAGTAACCGGCGTCCTGGGCGAGCCACAGTGGAGCGGTGTCGACGGTGGGCAGGATCGCGACCTTGATCTTGGTCTTCTCCAGGCTGCCCCCGGTCGCGGCGCTCGACTCGAGCGCACTGCAGCCGGTGAGCGCGGTGATGGCGACGACGGTGAGCCCGAGCGCGACGCGGCGAGTGCGAACCCGGCCACCGCTCACGGCCTTTCCAAGCAAGGCCTGCTCCTTGAAAGAAGTGATGGTCCGGGACCGAATCCTGGGGAGTGAGTGACTCATTCCCGGGAGTCACGGCGGCCACTGTAGAGGCGGTGGCAGCTCGCTCACAACGGGCGGGATCAACATTTGTCAGTGTGGTCGCGTCACTCTTAGGGCTTGGCCTAGACCAACTGCTCCACTCGCCGTATCGGCTGTACGGAGCTGACAAAGCGCCGCGTGAACCGCTCGGCCGCCGGATGCGTGTGCGTGGTGGACGCGTTGCCCGCGGGACCGAGCACGGGGAGCGATGCATGACTGACGACGAAGACCTGATCGGCGGGCGCTACCGGTTGCTGTCGCGGATCGGGCCCTCGCAGTTCGGCGCCGTCTGGCGAGCGCAGGACGAGTTGCTCGGCCGTGCCGTCGCGGTCAAACAGCTCGTTCCGCACCGCGCCACCGGCAAGGCGGCGCTGCGGGCGATGCGCGAGGCCCGGATCGCGGCACGGGTGTCGCACCCTCACGCCGTCACCGTCTACGACGTGCTCGAGCACGACGGCGGGCTGTGCCTCGTGATGGAGCTGCTGCCGGCCAGCTTGGCCGGGCTCCTGCTCGAACGTCACGCCCTTCCGCAGGGTCAGATCGCCACGATCGGAAGTCAGATCGCCGCCGCGCTGACGGCCGCCCACGCCGCCGGGGTGCTGCACCGCGACGTGAGTCCCGGCAACGTTCTGCTGGCCGCCGACGGCGCCGCCAAGATCGCCGACTTCGGGATCGCCGAGGCGATCGGGGAGCCCCTCGTCACCGGCCGGCCGTTCGTCCCCGGTACGCCCGCGTTCCTGGCACCGGAGGTCGCCGACGGCGGCGAGGTCACCGAGCTTTCCGACGTCTATTCCCTGGGAGCGACGCTGTACGCGGCTCTCGAAGGGCGGCCGCCCATCGAAATCGGG
This sequence comes from Amycolatopsis sp. NPDC114505, assembly GCF_055633615.1. Classification (NCBI taxonomy): domain Bacteria; kingdom Bacillati; phylum Actinomycetota; class Actinomycetes; order Pseudonocardiales; family Pseudonocardiaceae; genus Amycolatopsis; species Amycolatopsis sp. NPDC114505. The sequence continues at coordinate 1,049,835 of NZ_JBVKDV010000002.1, forward strand.
GCCGGGAACCCGATCGTCATGCTCGCCCGGATCGCCCGGGAGGAGGTCACCCCGCCGGTGCGCCGTGGGCCGCTCGCGGAAGCCCTGCTGCGCATGCTCGCCCGAAAGCCCGGCGATCGGCCTTCGATGGTCGAAGCGCAGGAAATGTTCGCCAAGGCGGCGGTGCGGCCGGCGTCGCCGCCGAACAAACGCCGGTCGCGGCCGGTCCCGGAACGGCGCCGGGGAACCAAGTCCAGGAGACGACGGGTGGTCGTCGCCGGCGTCGTTGTCGGACTGTCGGCGGTCATCGCCGCCGTGGGCCTTTCCGGCGGCGCGACACGCTCGGCCGGCTCCCTGCCGGTCGCGCAACCGACGGTGCGGACCGGAGAAGGTCGTCCCCCCACGTGCGCGGCGGCCACGCAGGTCGTCGAATCGTGGCAGGGCGGCTTCAAGGCGCTGGTCACCGTCAGCAACACCGGCGCCGTCGACACCCACGGGTGGGCGGTGAGCTGGCAACCCGCCGGCGGCCGGCGCGTCGTCGACCTCTGGGACGGCACGATCACGCAGGCCAGCACCTCGGTCACGGTCGTCAACGCCGCGTGGAACGCCGGCGTGAAGGCCGACGGAGCGACCACTTTCGGCCTGATCGCGGTCGATCGCGGCCAGAGCCGGGTCCCGGAGGTACTCAGCTGTACCGCCCATTGACTCGCGCCTGGCGGGTGCGGTGGTGCCATACTTCGGGCTATGCGTCGTGTGCTGGCGGTGTCGGCCGTAGCGGTGGCCTGTTGTGCAGTCCTCGCCGCGTGCGGAAGGGACCCGCAGCAGCAGAGTGGTGCCGTCACCACTCTGTCGCCGTACCTGTGCCTGAACCGGCAAGCTGACACCGGCGCCCATTGCTTCAGCTTGGAAACCCCGGACCAGCTCGCGGGGCTGCGCGTCGGCGAATGTGTCAGCGTCACGTACTGGCCGGTGGACGGCTCGACGCTGCCGCGCTTGGCCGGCGTCGCTCCGGCCCGGCCGCAGCACCCTGATGACTGCCAGGTCGCACCTTCGACGCCGACGACACCGCCGCCCACCGCCTGACTGCCGTCGGGATCAGGTGGTCAAAGTGATGGCGGCGTCGGGTTCGACGACCCGGAAGCTGAAGCTTTCCTCCAGGTAGAGCGTCACCGTCTCGGCGTCGTGGTGGCTGTAGCCGATGGCCAGGTCCTGGCCCAGCTCGAGGGAGAAGTCGCCGCCGTCGAGGCTGGCGATCAGGGCGCCGTCCAGGCCGGGGGCGCGGACCACCTTGCCGCCGCCCAGGACGCGGCGGAGGTGGTCGAACAGCAGGTACCCGCCGTGCTCGGTGCTCTCCACGATGCGCGTGTAGCCGGCCGGGGCGATCGCGAGCCCGTACGGGCCCTTGATGCCCGCTTGGCGCAGCGTGTCCACCGCGCGGGCGACGACGCCGGGGTAGGCGTCGGGATCGTCGCCGAGTGACGGCGTGTCGTACGGGCAGGTCTCGGTGATGCCGGTGATGCCGGCCGCGGGCCAGCCGTGGAAGACGGCGCGGTTTTCGATCATCGCGATCTGCTTCGCCGCTCGGTCGAGGTCGTCGAACTCGAGGTCGTCGGCGCCGCGCTCGGCGTCGTCCAGCTCGGCGCGCGAGACCGTGAACGGCACGCGCACCTCAGTGAGCGGCAGGACCTTTCGTTGCCGGACCACCGCGCCTTCGCCCGCTTCGGCCAGTGACGCGGCGGCGAGCGTCGAAGTCCGTCCCAGGTCGGTCGCGGAGTGGCCCCAGCCGTGCGGGCCGGAGACGTCGACCAGGCGGCGGGCCGCGAGGTGGGTCTGCAGGCGCTCCTTGGCCTCGGCGTCGACCTCCTTCCAGCCCGCGTCGGTGATCGGGGCCAGGTCGCGCATCAGGTGGTTCATGTCAGTCCTGTTCCTTGAGGCTGCCGATGCCGAGCGAAGCGTCGGCGGGACGGTCGCCGAGCTTCGCCTCGACGTACTCCTGCGGGTCGAGGTCGCTGACGTCCAGGTCGCGGGCGCCCTCGTGCTGCCGCTTGAACTCCGCGAACCGCCGGCCGAGCTCCTCGCGCAGGCCGGGGTCGGCGTGCCGCCGGAAGTCCGACAGGCCTTCGTCCTCCTCCTCGGCCATGTGCTCGCTGTTGGCCATGCGTGCCTGGTGGACGGCCGCGTGCCAGGCGGTGCTGCCGACGGGGTGCAGGGCGGCCTCGTGGACGCCGTCGCGGATGTCGTTGTGGTCGCCGATCGCGTCGAGCGTCTCCTCCTCGGCGTCTTCGCCGCGGCGGAGCAGGTGGGGGTAGAAGATCTCCTCCTCGGCGCGGGCGTGGACGTCGAGCAGGTCGGCCAGCGGCTGCCAGACCTCGGCCAGGTCGGCGGGGTCGGTGAGGTCGTCGAGCCGGGCGAACTGGCGCCGGAACCAGTCGTGGTCGTCGAGGATGAGGCTGGTGATGTCGGCCATCCCGCATTCCTACCCCGGATGGCGCGTCGCGCAAACCCGGCTCGGCCGCCGGAGTCCCACTGACGGGTGAAAAGGGCTGCCGGACCGGTGCGACCGGACACCCGGCGCCAGGTTCCGACGAGCTGTTCCTGCGCCGCTACCGCCACGACGAGCCGGTCGGAGCGGCGCCATCGGTACTTCGGTGTTCGGCGCCTTGCCGCTCGGCGGTCGTCCAGTTCGGACTCGCGGTCACCGCTGTCGTGCTCGGGTCGTGAGCCCGGCTCACCGCACGGCGGTCCAGAACTTCAAGGACCGCCCGGGCTCCGCGCGGAAGGTCGCGCCGCCGTCGTTGCTGTAGGCCTCGCCGCCTGCCGGGTACGGCGTGGAATCGTTGTATGCCAAGCCGTAGCAGCCGGTCGTGGTGGCCGAGCGCACCATCAACCCGTACCGCTGCCCGGCTGTGACGCCGACGTTCGGCCGCACAGTGACGTCGCGGGGTGACCAGCCGATGCTCGTCGTGGGCACGACGGTCGTGCTGAGCGCGGTGCCGGTCGGCCGGGAGGCGTCGTCCGCGCGGTAGACGCTGATCTCCAGCCCGGCATTCGGGTTGCCGGCCTGGAAACTGGTGTAGGAGACCCCCGACAAGGTGCCGGTCCGGCCGGCGACGAACGTCTGGAACCGGGCGACGCCGGAGCCGACGTCGCAGTACGAACGGAACCCGTCGACGCCGTCGGACTGGTCGGCTCGCGGGAGCGGGAGCTGGTTGCCCGGCGCGCCTGGGGCGAGGGTGAGGGAGAAGTCGTTCCGGCAGGTGATCGGCGCGATCGCCCCGGCCGCGGTGAACTCCAGCGGTGTCCAGAAGAAGTTCGCGAGTGCCTCGTTGCGCTGGCCGTTGTTCCACAGGTCGCTGGCGTAGAGGTAGGCGGTGCCGGATGGCGTCGGGATCGTCGAGACGAACGAAGGCTGCCCGCCGCACGAGTTGTCGCTGATCTTCGCCGGTGCCGACCACGGCCCCAGCGGGCTCGGCGCGGTGCGGTAGGACGTCCCGGTGCCCGAGCAGTAGCCGCAGTTGGGGTCGGAGTACGTCAGGTAGTAGGTGCTGCCGCGCTTGAACAGCGCCGGCGCCTCCGTGCGGGTCTGGCCGACCCGGGTGTACTGCCCGGTCCCGGTGAGGTAGTTCCGCGACAGGCGTTCCACGACGATGTCGCCCCCGGTGCGCCAGTCGGTGTAGGCGAGGTAGCCGGTGCCGTCGGTGTCGACGAACACGTCGTGGTCGCCGTTGTTGGTTTCCCGCGCGGGTGCGTCGTTGTTGACCGCCAGCGTCGGCACCGGCGCCTCGGTGAACGGGCCCGTCGGGGCCGCGCTGGTGAGCACGCGGAAGCCGACCTGGTTGTCGTAGACGTTCACCCACAGCACGTACCGGCGGGTGCTCGCGTCGTACCCGACGTGGGGACGGAAACAGCCGTAGGTGGCACCGTCGCACCGGCTCTGCCAGACGCCGCTGGCGTCGAAGAGCCGGCCGCGGTCGGTCCAGTGCCGCAGGTCGGGGGAGCTGTAGACCTTGAAGCCGCAGAAGGGCGAACTCGTGGCCTGCCAGGCGAACCCGCAGTCGTAGCTGGTGCCGTAGAGGTAGTAGGTGCCGCCGAAGAAAGCGATCTCTCCGTCGTGGGCGTCCACGGAGTTGCCCTGGGTGTCGAACCGGACGACCTGGTCGCCTCGGGCGTCGAAGTTGGTGACGGTCGTCGTGAAGGCGCATCCGGTCGCCGCGGTCGCCGGAGAAGCCAGCGCCAAGGCGGTCGCCAGCGCGAGCACAAGAGTGCGGATCGATCTCATGGTTCCTCCCGGGCCGGCGATATGAAACGATTCAAGTGTCGGCAAGCTACGTGATCCAGGTCACGGCCGTCAAGGAATGGCCGATTTCTTGTCCGGTGCAGGCCTGGCGCGGACGTGATCTCACCTCATTGGCGGTTGTTGACGTCGTGGACGCGGTGCCATGGTGCGTAAAACGTTTCATACTGCGCTGCCCCGCGGAGGAACTCGTGAAACGGATCTTGCCGGCCGCCCTGCTGGTCGCCGGGCTGCTCGTCCCGGCCGCGCCGGCGGACGCGGCGGTCACCTACCCGGACCTCGCGGCCGCGTTCGACAACACCGGCACCAGCCCGGCCGGCGCGCCGGCGTCGGCGGACCTGGACGGCAGCGGGCACAGCCTCGTCGCCGAAGACTTCACCGCCGCCGGCTGGGACCGCGGCCGGGTCGTCACGGTCGACGGCGCGCCGCTGCGGCTGCCCGTCGCCGCGCCGGGGACGCCCGACAACGTTGTCGCCGACGGCCAGCGCATCCGCGGCCGCTTCACCGGTGCCGCCTTGTCGTTCCTCGTGACCAGCACCGGGACGGCCACCGACGGCACCGGGCAGCTCGAGTACGCCGACGGGCACGTCCGGGACTTCCGGCTGAGCGCGCCGGACTGGATCGTCGGGCCGAGCGGCCGGCTGACGGTGGCGTTCCCGCGGTGGAACACCCCGGCCGGCCCCAGCGCCGTTCCCGCGAAGCTCTACACCGTCTCGGTCCCGCTCGACCCCGGCGCCCCGGTCACCGCCGTCACCTTGCCGAAGACGGCTTCGGGCGGCGCTCTGCACGTGTTCTCGATCGGCACCCGGCCGGCGTCCGGGACCTGGACGCCGACGTGGGCCACCGCCACGGACGACGGCCTCGCCGCCGGCCCGTGGACCGAACGCACGCTGCGGATGGTGGAGCACACCAGCCGCGGCGGCTCCCAGGTGCGGATCCGGCTGGACAACGCCTACGACCCCGGGCCGCTGGTCGTCGGCCACGCGACCGTCGCCGTCCGGGGCGCGGGCGCGGTCCCGACGCGCACACCGGTGACGCTGACCTTCGGCGGACAGCGCGAAGCGGCGCTCCCGGCGGGCGGGCAGGCCGTCAGCGACCCCGTGCCGTTCGCCGTGCCCGCCGGCGCGGACCTGCTGGTGAGCCTGTACCTCAAGGGCACGGTCACCAACGCGCCCATGCACAGCGTCGCCGTGCAGGACATGTACACCACGGCGGACGGCACCGGGGACCACACGGCCGACGTCGCCGAGTTCCCGTCCTCGGGCACCTTCGGCTTCTGGACGATCCTCTCCGGCATCGACGTGACCGGCCCGGGCGGCACCGTGGTCGCGTTCGGCGACTCCATCACCGACGGCTACCTGTCGACCCCGAACACGAACAGCCGCTGGCCGGACTTCCTGGCGCGGCGCCTGCCGGGCCGCGCCGTCGTGAACGAAGGCATCTCCGGCAACCGGATCCTGCAGGACGCCTTCAGCGGCCTCCCCGACGGCCGCACGGCCGGCGTCAGCGCACTGGCCCGGCTGAACCACGACCTGACCAGCCTGCCGGGGGTGCGGACCGCGATCGTCCTCGAAGGCATCAACGACATCAACAGCGGTGCGAGCGCCGCCGACGTCATCGCCGGGCTGAAGGAGATCGCCGCCGGACTGCACGCGGCCCGCATCCGGGTGCTGGCCGGCACGCTCACCCCGATCAAGGGGTGCACCTGCAGCAGCGACGCACACCTGGCGGCGCGCGTCGAGGTCAACGCCTTCATCCGCGACAACGGCGGGGTGTTCGACGGCTGGGTCGACTTCGACGCCGCCGTCCGCAACCCGGCCGACCCGGAGACGATGCTCGCCGGCTACGACTCCGGCGACCACCTCCACCCCGGCGACGCGGGCTACCGCGCCATGGCCGCGGCCGTCCCGCTCGACCGGCTGTGAACGTCCACTTCGGAGTGTCGTGAAAGGAGAGTCCCATGGTCCGCCGGATGCTCGCGGTCGTGCTCCTGGCCGCGTCGGCCGTCCTGGTTCCCGCGACTCCGGCGAGCGCCGGAACCGCCTGGGACTACCCGGAGTTCCCCTACCCGGCCACCACCTACTCGGAGCCGTTCCGGGGCCAGTTCCACTTCAGCTCGCAGTCGGGGTGGATGAACGACCCCACCGGGCTGGTCTACGCGAACGGGCACTACCACTTCTTCTACCAGCACAACCCGCACGGCCTGGACTGGGCCACGATGCACTGGGGCCACGCGACGAGCCCGGACCTCGTGCGCTGGACGCAGAAACCGGTCGCGCTGGAGCCCGGGGTGCACCCGGGAACGCTGTTCTCCGGCGGGGGAGTGGTCGACAAGGCGAACACGTCGGGACTCAAGACCGGCCCGCTCGACCCGATCGTGGTGTTCTCCAACACCGACGGCGTCAGCGTGTTCTACAGCAACGACGACGGCCGCAGCTTCCAGTCCTACGACCAGGGCCGCAAGCAGATCGACATCCCGGCGGACAGCCGCGACCCGAAGGTGGTGTGGGACGCCGCCCGCAACCAGTGGGTGATGGTCGTCTGGTCGAACCGGGGCGGCAACGGCGTCGACCTCTACACGTCGCCGAACCTGCTGAAGTGGACCTTCGCCGGCCGGTACGCGGGTGATTGGCTCTTCGAGTGCCCGGACCTGTTCCCGCTCGGCGGGCAGTGGGTGCTGACGTCGGCGTCGAGCGACTACGTCGTCGGCACGTTCGACGGCCGCACGTTCCGCACCGACCGGCCGCAGCCGAAGAAGATGAACCTCGGGACCACGTACGCGGGCGGCACGTTCTACGCCGCGGAGACGTTCACCGGCACGCCCGACGGCCGCGTCGTGCAGATGGCGTGGCAGGGCGGAAACCGCGGGAGCACCTGGACCGGCAACGCGACCTTCCCGGTCACGCTCGCCCTGGCGGACTCGCCGGACGGTCCCGTGGTGACGCGCACGCCCGTCACCGAGCTGAACGCGCTGCGCGCCGACAGCCGGACGTGGCGCAACGAGACCGTCCGGGACGGGCGCAACCTCTTCGACGGGATCCGCGCCGACACCTACGAGATCACCGCCACGTTCGACCTCGCCGGGGCGACCGCGAGCCAGTTCGGGTTCGCGCTGCACAGCCGGTCCGACGGCACGGCCGACCGCGTCGTCGCCTACGACCGCGCCGCCGGCACGCTCTACGGCAAACCGCTGGCGCCCAGCGGGAACAAGGTGAGCGTGCGGCTGCTGGTCGACCGCGGGCAGCTCGAGCTGTTCGCCGACGGCGGGAAGTTCTCCTTGGCCGACAACGTCGACTTCGACTCGGCCGCGGTGAGCCAGGGGATCCGGCTGTTCGCCACCGGGGGCCAGGTACGCCTCGAGAACGCGACGTTCACGCGGCTGGGCACCAGCTGGGGCACCGACCAGTCCACTTTGGAGAGCACACTGGCCGGTCCGTGGCACGCGGCCGGCGGCGCGTGGACCGACACGAGCGGCGGCAAGCGGGCGCAGACCACCGGAGACGCGTTCTACCTGAGCGCGAGCAGCGCGTCCGACGGCGTGTACCAGGGTGACGTCCGGCTCGACACCGCCCAGGCGGCGGGCCTGACGTTCCGCGCCACGCCCGAAGGAGCCGGCTACACGGCGAACATCGACCGCGGCGGCGTGGTCAAGCTCTGGCGGCCGGGGCGTGACATCGCGACGTACGCGACACCGATCGCGCAGGGCCAGACCCACCACCTGCGCGTGGAGACCGCCGGTTCGCGCATCCGGGTCTGGCTCGACCACGGCGGCGACCCGGTCATCGACGCGACGGACACCGCGTACGCGTCCGGGCTGTCCGGCGCGAACGCGTACGGGGGAGCGGCGACCGTCCAGAACCTGAACACCGGCCCGGGCGGTTTCACCGCCTTCCCGTCGGGGCCGTGGACCGCGCCGAGCGGCACGTGGACGACGACCCCGGCCGGTCTGCGCGGAAGTGCGGCCGGTGACGGCTTCTTCCTCAGCGACCGCACCGGAACGGACTTCACCTACCAGGGCGACCTGTCGGTCACCAACGGGACGGCGGCGGGCCTGACGTTCCGGGCGGCGGCCGACGGAACCGGCTACACGGCGACCATCGACACCAGCGGCCTGCTCAAGCTGTGGCGGCCGGGCAAGGACATCGCGATCCAGACGACGCCGATCGTCGAGGGGCGGACCTACCACGTGACGGTCCGGACCGCGGGATCGCGGATCCAGGTCTGGCTGGGAGACGCCGCCGACCCGCTCATCGACGCGACCGACACCACCTACGCGTCCGGGCGGTTCGGTGTGAACGCCTACGCGGGCAACGTGATCGCGCAGAACCTCAAGCTGGGTTGAGACCGGTGGGGGTCACCAGGCCGGATTCGTAGGCGAAGACCACGAGCTGGGCGCGGTCGCGGGCGCGCAGTTTGGTCATGGCCCGGTTGACGTGCGTCTTCGCGGTCAGCGGGGTGATCACCATGTGGCAGGCGATCTCGTCGTTGGACAGGCCCCGCGCGACCAGGGTGACGGCTTCGCGTTCGCGGTTGGTCAGTTCTTTCAGCACTTTCAGCCGGGTGCCGGGCGGACGGGTGATGTAACGGTTGATCAGCTTGCGGGTGATCGTCGGCGCGAGCAGGGCGTCGCCGCGCGCCGCGACGCGGACGGCGTGCAGGAAGTCTTCCGGCAGGATGTCCTTGACGAGGAATCCCGCCGCGCCGGCGCGCAGCCCCTCGAAGACGTGGTCGTCCAAGCCGTAGTTGGTCAGGATGACGACGTGCACCGCGGCCAGGGCCGGGTCGGCGGCGATGCGCCGGGTCGTCTCGATGCCGTCGAGGACCGGCATCTGGATGTCGACGAGCGCGACGTCGGGCAGGTGCCGCTCGGCCAGCGCCAGGCCTTCGAGGCCGTCGCCGGCCTCGGCCACCACTTCGATGTCGTCCTCGATGTCGAGGAGCGCGCGGAATCCGCGGCGGATGAGCGGCTGGTCGTCGACCAGCAGGACCCGGATCATGACGGGTGATCCACGGGAAGTTCGGCGTGGACGGTGAAGCCGCCCTCGCTGCGCGGTCCGGCCCGCAGCTGACCGCCGAGGGCGGCGACCCGTTCGCGCATCCCGACCAGCCCGACGCCGGGCACCGGCGCGGTGTCCGGCACGGCCTCGCCGTCGTCTTCGACCCGGATGACCAGTGCGTCGGGCCGGTAGTCGATCCGGACCGACGCGGTCGCGGCGGCGGCGTGCCGGGCGACGTTGGTCAGCGACTCCTGGACGATCCGGTAGGCGGTCCGGTCCACCGCGGCCGGCACGTCGTCGTGGTGTCCCTCGATCGTCAGCGTCGCGTCCAGGCCGTTCGTCCGGGCCCGGTGCACCAGGTCCGGGACGTGGTCGAGCCCGTGCGACACGTTCTTGTCGTCGTCACGCAGTGCCCCCAGGGTCGCGCGCAGCTCCCGGGCCGCCTCACGACCGGCCTCGCGGATCGCCAGCAGCGCGTCCGGTACTTCCTCACCCCGTTTCCTGGCGACGTGCACGGCGGCTTCGGCCTGCACCTTGATGACCGAGATCTGGTGGGTGAGCGAATCGTGCAGCTCCCGCGCGATGTGCAGCCGCTCCTCGTCGGCACGGCGGCGCGCGGTCTCCTCGCGGGTGCGCTCGGCCTGATCCGCCCGGCGCTCGGCCTGGCGCAGCGCTTCACCCGCCGCACCGGCGGCGATCAGCCAGGCCAGTTGCAGGACGTCCCGCGCCTGCGTGAACGCGTCGCCCACCGCGAAGCCGCGGGGAGAGGCGAGGAGCGCCAGCGGGACGGCAGCCAGCATGAGCACCGAAGCGGCCACCGTGACGACGCGGTGTCCCGCCCGCACCGAGCCGTAGACCGCGAACAGGTAGGCCACGACCGGAACGTCGAAACCGACGGCCTGGTAACCCAGCGCGCACACCGCGGTCACGGCCAGCACGACGACCGGAGCCCGGCGGCGCGCGGCCAGCGCCAGCCCGCCGATGACCAGCAACGCGTAGCCCACCGGGTCGAGGCTCGTCGCGGGGTGCTGCTCGGCCAGCCCGGCGACCAGCAGGCTCGCCGCCACCCCGGTGGCGATCACCCAGTCCCCGATCCATGCCCGGCCCATGCGCGCACCCTAGCCGGATGTTCGTCCGCGCGAGTCCTGCGTGCGGAGGATGAACCGCCTACCGCGTTCGCGGTACTTCCGACATTCCTGCTGCGCTCGCGGCAGCGTGAAGTGCCCGCGTCCGCACGACGACTGATGGGGGTTCGGCGGACATGATCAGGCCAAAGTCCAGTCGTAGGAAGGGAAGAACGTCATGTCCGTCCATCACCTGCTCGCTGCCGCGGCAGCCACCGTGGCCCCTTACACCCTCACCGCGGCGCGGCTCTGGGCCACCGCGGCCGCGCTGCTGGGGCTCGCCGCCGCGGTCATCGGTGCGCTGGCGCTGGCCCGCTCCGGCCGTCGTACCGGCAACGGCGGTCGCAGGGGAGCCATCGTGGCCCTGGTCGGGGGGCTGACCGCCGCGGCAGGCGGCGTGCTGAACCTGGCCGTCGCCGACGGTGGTCCCGGCACCGGCAACGGAGTGGTCGGGGGCGCCGCGGCCGTCGTGATGGGGCTGGTCGCCGCGGTCCTCGGCGGGCTGGTGGTGGCCCGCTCCCGGCTTTCGGCCCGAGTCTAGATACATCAATCCAGTTTGATGTATATTCGGGCGGTGACGTCCGAGGAGCCGCCGGCGTTCGTCCGGTTGATGGCCGATCCGCTGCGGTGGCGGCTGGCGCGTGAGCTGGCCGCCGGCGACCGGCGGGTCCGTGAGCTGGTGGCGGCGGTCGGGCAGCCGCAGAACCTGGTGTCGTACCACCTGCGGCAGCTGCGATCGGCCGGGTTGGTGACGGCGCGGCGCAGCAGCTTCGACGGCCGCGACAGCTACTACCACCTCGACCTCACGCGGTGTGCGGACGCGTGGGCCGAAGCCGGAGCGGCGTTGCACCCCGGGTTCGGGGTCACGGCGTCGCGCCCGGGTCGCGCGCGGGTGTTGTTCCTGTGCACGGGAAACAGCGGCCGTTCCCCGCTGGCGGAGGCGTTGCTGCGGCACCGCACGCGGGGTGCGGTCGAGGTGGCCAGCGCCGGGAGTCACCCGAAACCCCTGCACCCCAACGCGGTGCGCGTGGCGGCCGAGCGCGGGATCACCCTCGAGCACGAGCCGACCCACCTGGACTCGCTGCGGCGACGGCGGTTCGACTGGGTGATCAGCCTGTGCGACAAGGTCCGGGAGGTCGCCCCGGCCTTCCCGGGGCGGCCGGTGACGATCCACTGGAGCCTGCCCGACCCGGCCCGCGAGCCCGATCCGGGCGGCGACACCCTCCCCGCGTTCGAGCGCACCGCCGCCGAACTGGACACCCGGATCCGGTTCCTGCCCTTCACCCTGACGACCGATGCGGAGGAAACCGATCATGACCGCTGACCTGGACGGCCTCGTGAGCGTGCGGTACCTGGTCGACGACGTCGACGCCGCGATCGCCTTCTACACCGGGCACTTCGGGTTCGCGGTGCGGACCCACTTCCCCCCGGCGTTCGCGGACGTGACCCGCGGCAACCTGCGGCTGCTGCTGAGCGGGCCCACCAGCTCGGCCGGCCGGACCCTGCCGGGTGGCGCCCAGCCTGTCCCGGGCGGCTGGAACCGGATCCACCTGATCGTCGAGGACATCGACGCGGAGGTGGCCCGCCTGCGCGCGGCGGGGGTCGCGTTCCGCAGCGAGGTCGTGGGCGGGCCGGGCGGCCGCCAGATCGTGCTCGACGACCCGGCGGGCAACCCGGTCGAGCTGTTCCAGCCCCGCACCTGACCCGCCGACGCACGGGAAGGCTCGACGATGACTGGCGGCAACACTCCGGCGTTCGCGCGACGGCTGAGTACCGGTGCCGCACGACGAAAGGCCCGACGATGACCACCGGCAACACTCCCGCACTCGCGCGGCGGCTGGGCACCGGCGACGCCGTCGTCATCGGGCTCGGGTCGATGATCGGTGCCGGTGTCTACGCGGCCTTCGGCCCGGCGGCCAAAGCCGCCGGAAGCGGCCTGCTCATCGGGCTCGTCCTCGCCGCCATCGTCGCCTACTGCAACGCCACCGCCTCGGCGCAGCTGGCCGCGCAGTACCCGACCTCCGGTGGCACCTACGCCTACGGCCGCGAGCGGCTCGGCCCGTGGTGGGGCTTCACCGCCGGCTGGGGGTTCGTCGTCGGCAAAACCGCCTCGTGCGCGGCCATGGCGCTGACCTTCGCCACCTACGCGGTCCCCGGCCCGTGGTGGCTGCAGCGTCTCGTCGCGGTCGCCGGCGTCCTCGCGCTGGCCCTGCTCAACACCCGGGGCGTCACCCGCACCGCCCAGCTGACCCGGCTCCTGGTCACGATCACGCTGATCGCGCTCGCCGTGCTGGTAGCCGGTATCGCCTTCGGTGGCGCCGCGACGCCCGCGCACCTCGGCGACGCGTCCGCGTGGACCTCCGGTGGGGTCTACGGCATCCTCCAGGCCGCCGGGCTGCTGTTCTTCGCCTTCGCCGGCTACGCGCGGATCGCCACCATGGGCGAGGAAGTCCGTGATCCGGCGCGCTCGATCCCGCGCGCCATCCCGCTCGCGCTCGGCATCGCGGTGGTCGTCTACCTCGTCATCGGCGTCGCCGCGCTGCTCGCGTCCGGACCCGCCCGGCTGGCCGAATCCGCCGCGCCGCTGACCACCGCCGTCACCGACGCGGGTGCCGGCGGCCTGGCCCCGGTCGTGCGGATCGGCGGTGCGGTCGCCAGCCTCGGCGCGCTGCTCGCCCTGATCGCCGGCATCGGACGCACGAGCCTGGCGATGGCCCGCAACCGCGACCTGCCGGACTGGCTCGCCGCCGTCCACCCCCGGTACCAGGTCCCGCACCACGCCGAACTCGCCCTCGCCGCGGTCGTCTCCGTGCTGGTCCTGACTGTCGACCTCCGCGGCGTCATCGGGTTCTCCTCGTTCGGGGTGCTGGTCTACTACGCGGTCGCGAACATCTCGGCGTTCACCCAGCGGCCGCCGGAACGCCGGTGGCCGCGTTGGCTGCAGATCCTCGGCCTGCTCGGCTGTCTCGTCCTCGTGACGACACTGCCGTGGCAGTCGATCGTCGCCGGGGTCGCGGTGTTCGTCGTCGGCTTCGCCGGCCGGCTGGTCGTGCTCGCCGCAAGGTGAGGCCGTGGTTAATTCTTTGCCAGTCACCGCTTTAATTCGGACATTTCACCGGCACGGCTGACGCTGGTCGATCCGCGTTTCGTGAACGTTCACCTTCCCCGCCCGCCGCAGTCACTTGCTGTCCCTAAGTTTTCGGGCGGGTCAGGAAGAAGGTGACAGCCCCATGGAAACTCCTCGGGCAGTGCGGGCACGGGGGATCACCAAGTGCTTCGGTGACGTCGTCGCCCTCGACGGCATCGATCTGGATGTCGTGCACGGTCGGATCCACGGACTGGCCGGCCCGAACGGCGCGGGGAAGACCACGTTGCTGGGCCTGCTGCTGGGCTTGGCCGTCGCCGACGAGGGCAGCCTCGAGGTTCTCGGTACGCCGGTCGGGCGGGCGCTCGCCGCGCCCTTCGGCGTCGCGGGCTTCGTGGACGGGCCGGGCCTTTATCCTTCGCTCACCGCGCGGCAGAACCTCGCCGCGCTGGCCGCGTTGCGCGGCCGGGACAAGCGGTCCGCGGGCATCGACGACGTGCTCGGCGAGGTCGGGCTCACCGACGTCGCCGACGACCGGGTCCGCGGCTTCTCCCTCGGGATGCGCCAGCGCCTCGGCCTCGCTTCGGCCCTGCTCACCGAACCCCGGCTCCTGGTGCTCGACGAGCCGGCCAACGGCCTCGACCCGGCAGGCAAGAAGACCGTCCACAGTGTCCTCGAGCGGCTGGCCGACGGCGGCACCGCCGTGGTGCTCTCCAGCCACCGGATGGACGATCTCGAGGCGCTGTGCTCCGAGGTCACCATCCTCGCGACCGGCCGGGTCGTCTTCACCGGTCCGCTGGGCAAGCTGTCCGCCGAAAACCGCGAACTCGACTACCGCTTGCGCACCTCCGACCCCGGCGCCACCCGGCGGCTGATCGGTGACACGGCGGGGATTCGTCTCGTCGACGACGCCGGCGTCCGGCGCGATGCCGAGCTGCTCGTGGTGCGCGCGCTCGTGCCCGCGCTCGACGAACTGGTGCCGCGCCTGGTGAAGGACGGCATCGCCGTGCGCGAGCTCGCGCCGGTGGTGTCTCCGCTGGAGGCCGCGTTCCTCGCCCTCACCGGACAGGAGGCCGGCCGATGACCGCGAACGTCGCCGCCGTCCCGGTCGCCGCCCGCCCCGTCCCGGTGTCGCGCGGCTACCGCTTCGAACTCGTCAAGCTGTTCTCCACGTGGCGCATCCGCTTGCTGGTCCTCGCTTGCTGGGTCGCCCCCGCGTTGTTCGTCGCCGCGGTGAGCGAGCAGAGCTCCCTGCCCGTCGACACCCTCTTCGGCCGCTGGATGAACGCCACGGGCTGGGCCGGGCCGCTGGTGATGCTCGGGTTCGCGGGCACCTACGCGCTCCCGCTGCTGACGTCGGTGGTCGCCGGCGACGTGTTCGCCGCCGAAGACCGGCTCGGCACCTGGCGTCACCTGCTGGTGGCGGTCCGGTCGGCCCGGCGCGTCTTCGTCGCGAAAGCGCTTGCCAGCCTCACGGTCATCCTGGTGCTCGTGGCCGGGATGGCCGTCTCCAGCACGGCCGGCGGCCTCCTGACGGTCGGCGACCGGGCGCTGGTCGGCTTCGACGGCCACCTCCTGGCGCCGGGGGACGCCGCGGGGCAGGTCCTGCTCGCGTGGGTGTGCGTGCTCGCCCCGACGCTGGGCCTCGCCGGGGTCGGGTTGCTCGGGTCCGTGGTGTGGGGGCGGTCGCCGATGGGCCTGCTGCTGCCCGCCGTCGTCGCACTGGCGATGGCGCTGGCCCAGCTGCTGCCGTTGCCCGTCGCCGTGCGCCTCGCCTTGCCCAGCTACGCGTTCATCGCGTGGAACGGCCTGTTCACCGACCCGGCCCAGCTCGGGCCGCTCCTGGTCGGGATCGGGGTGAGCCTGGCGTGGGCGGCCGTCGCGACCGCGCTGGCCTACCTGCTGTTCGTGCGGCGCGACTTCACCAACCCCGCCCACGACGGCTCGGGGCGCCGGGCGCTGACCGTCGGCGCCCTGCCACTGGCCGGGCTCCTCGTGGTCACGGCCGGGATCATCGCCGCGGCGACGCCGGCCTCGGGCTCCGGCATCGACCAGGACAAGGTGCAGCGGTCGGTCGCGACGGCGTTCGCCCACCTCTACCGCCTGCAGACCCGGCAGCTCAACCGGCCCGACGTCACCGAGGCGCAGCTGGCGGCGGTGGCCGCCTGCACCAAGGGCGACGGCCTGGTCGCGGCGGAGGGGCCCGGCAACGACTGGCGGTGCGTCGTCTCCTGGCACCTCCCCGGGGTCGAGGCCACCGGGTCGGCCATCTACCAGCTCGACGTCACCTCGGACGGGCGGTACGTCGCCGACGGCGACGGACCGAAGGAAGTGAACGGCTACTTCCAGGTGCGGACCCCGGACGGGGACCAGCCCAACCCGCTCTGGCAGTTCGACGCGAACGTCGAGCTGCTCTCCTCCACCCCGAAGGGATAACCCGATGCAGGTAACACGCCGCAGACGGCGTGTCGGGAAGGGCCGTTCCGGCCTTCTCGGTCACTTCAGTGCACACCGGCTCCGCTTCGTCACCGCCGGCTCGGCCACGCTCGTGCTCGTCGCCGCCGGCACCGGGATCGGTGTCGCGTCGACGCAGCAGTTCGGCGAGGACCAGGTCGGGCAGGTCACCGACCAGGGCCAGGTCGTCTCCGCCGACCAGTACCTCCGGCCCATCGGCGACCGCCTGGTCGTGAACAACGGCAAGATCATGGCGTCGGCGGTCAGCCCGGACGGCAGCCACCTCGCGGCCCTGACGACCGACGGCGGGATCGCGCTCACCATCGTCGACCTGAAGAGCTGGAAGGTGCAGCAGCTCGTCGGCAACTCCGCGACGGCGAACCTGCGCATCGCCGGCAACGACGTGGGTCAGGAAGGACCGACGTACTCGCCGGACGGCAAGACGCTGTGGCTGGCCCAGACCGACGGCTACACCCGCTTCGCCGTCAACCCGGACGGCACCGTCGCCGCCCCGACGGCGGTCAAGATCCCGGCGGACGGGCCCAAGCACGCGCTGGTCGCGCAGGCCGTGTTCTCGCCCGACGGCTCGACCGTTTACTCCGCCGTCAACGGCCAGAACCGCGTCGTCGCCCTCGACGCGGCGACCGGGGCGATCCGGCAGAGCTGGGCCGTCGGCAACGCACCGCGTGACCTGGTCCTGGCCGGGAACAAGATCTACGTCAGCAACGAAGGCGGGCGTCCCGCGCGCCCCGGCGAGCCGACGCTGAACTCCTACAACACCCAGGTGCCGGCCAATCAGTTCACCGGCGCCACGACCAGCGGCACGGTCAGCGTCATCCACCTGGCGAACCCGGCCGCGGCGCCGGAGAGCATCGACGTCGGCCTGCACCCGACCGCGGTCTACGTCAAGCGCGGCACGCTGTTCGTCACCAACACCGCGAGCAACACCGTCTCGGTCATCGACACCGCCCGGGACAAGGTCGTCCAGACCATCGCGACCCAGCCGTGGCCGGAAGCTTCGGTCGGCTACGAGCCGGACGGGGTCACCCTCACCGACGACGGCCACCTGCTGGTGACCCTCGGCCGCGCGAACGCGGTCGCCGTGTACCGCTACCAGCGGGCGCAGGAGCCGGTGAGCTACGTCGGCCTGCTGCCGACGGACTACTTCCCGACGGCGATCACCACGGTCGGCAAGGACGTCGTGGTCTCCAACACCCGCGGCATCGACGCCCGCCGGCCCACGACGGCGGCCGGGCACGGCACCCACGACACGACGTCGAGCGTGCAGAAGTTCCGGCTGCCGGACGACCGCGCGATCCGCGGGTACACCGGCCAGGTCTTCCGGCAGAACGGCTGGACGGACAACTCGGTGCAGGTGGCGCACGACAACGGGCACCGGAACCCGGTCCCCGTCCCGGCGCGGCTCGGCGACCCGTCGACGATCAAGCACGTTTTCCTGCTGGTCAAGGAGAACCGGACCTACGACCAGCTCTTCGGTGACGAACCGCGCGGCAACGGCGACCCGGCCGTGGCGCAGTTCGGCGAGAACGTGACACCGAACCAGCACGCGCTGGAGCGGCAGTTCGGGTTGTACGACAACACCTACGACATCGGCACGAACTCCGCCGAGGGCCACAACTGGCTGATGCAGGCGGACAACCCGGAGTACACCGAGTCGTCGGCGGGGGAGTACCTGCGCAGCTACGACACCGAGGACGACGCGCTCGGGCACCAGAGCTCCGGCTTCCTCTGGACCGGCGCGCAGGCGGCCGGGAAGTCGGTGCGGGACTTCGGCGAGTTCCAGCAGTTCCTGACCAAGCCGGCCGCGGCGAGCTGGCAGAACCTCTACTGCGACTCGAAGAACATGGCCGCGACCGGGGAGCCGAGCGCGTACCCGATGGTGTCGTCGTCGCCGATCCCGTCGCTCAACAGCGTGTCGGTGCCGGGCTTCCCGAAGTTCGACACCGCGGTGCCGGACCAGTACCGGTACCAGATCTGGAAGAACGACTTCGAGAAGAACGGGCCGGCCAACCTGAACATGTTCTGGCTGTCGAGCGACCACACCGGCGGCCCGCCGAACGCGGCCGCCCAGGTCGCCGACAACGACCTCGCCGTCGGCAAGATCGTCGACGAGATCTCGCACAGCCAGTACTGGAAGGACTCGGCGATCTTCGTCGTCGAGGACGACTCCCAAGCGGGTCTCGACCACGTCGACGGCCACCGGGCTCCGGTGCAGATCATCAGCCCGTACGCCCAGCACGGCGTCGTGGACAGCCACTACTACTCGCAGATCACGATGATCCGCACGATCGAGCAGATCCTCGGGGTCCGGCCGATGAACCAGAAGGACAGCGCCGCCACGCCGATGAGTGCGGCGTTCACGGCCAAGCCGAACCTCGCCCCGTTCACGGCATTGCCGAACCGGACCTCGCTGACCGGCGGGCTCGCGACCCCGCCGTCCTGCGGTGCGGACGTCCCCGCGCCCCCGGACCCGGCCGCCGCGCCGGTGCCGTCCTCGGCGGTACCGGCGGACAAGCGGCAGGTGGCGGGTCAGTGGACGGAGTGGCAGGCGCACCAGCGCCTGACCGGGCCGAACGCCGTGGCCGACTACGCCAACCCCGCGCAGATGAACCACTTCACGTGGTACCAGACGTACGGGTGGCAGCAGCCCTACCCCGGTGAGAACCAGGTTTACCCGCCCGATCAGGTTCCGGGCGCGTACATCCCGTCGGCCGACTCGGACGGCTGACGCAGCAGGTCCTGAGGCCCCTGTCCGGTACTGCCGGGCAGGGGCCTCGTCCGTCCTGCCGGGTGACCCTCGGTGGTGTCGCGCGTGGCGGTGGGTCCGGCGCGGGAAGATCCCTTACCGTCGCCGGATCCGGAGGCCGCCAGCGATGAGGAGCAGCGACCCGTGGCGACCGCCACCGAGACACCGCACTGGATGATCAGGTCGTCCACCGAGACAGCGACGTTCACGCACCTGGGAGATCCCCTGGACCGGGCGGGCGACGCCGCGCCGCGGGTGTGGAGCGGGCGCGGCCTGGCGATGCCCGCAGCCGACCTGCCCGGCTTCGGAGCGGCGTTGGGCGAGGCGATGAAGCTCCCGGACTACTGGTCGGCGCGATCCCGGTCGGCGGACGTCTCGGCCGGCGACCGAGCGGTGTGGTCGGTGCCGCACTACGACCTGGACGACGACTTCGTCTACATCGCGGGACCGTGCCTGCTGGCGGAGCCCCGGCCTGGGTACCGCCCGGTCACGGCGTTCGCGCTCGCCCTGGTCCACGTCCGCGGGTTGCGAATCCGCGTCGCGGCTTACCTGAGCGGCTGACCCGTCCGGCGCGGTCGCGTCGGCTGCGAGCGCTGGGGCCGGTGGTGACTGTAGAACCGCTTCACCCGCCGGAGGCCTTCGTGCCCCACCCCAACGCCACGCACCCGACTGGTTGCGCCGGCGCACACGGCTGGGCCCGGTCCAGATCGCCGGCCGGCTCGGCATCCCCGCCTCGACCGTGCACGCCGTCCTGACCCGGAACAACGTCCCCGGACATCACACCTAGCGGCCGGCCTGGGCGAGCTCGATGCCGTCGTGCAGGTCGGCCGCGCTGTCGAGCGCCGTCTCGGCCGACAGGCCCGCCAGCCCGATCACCAGTGCGCTGAGCAGCACCACCGGGGTCCGGCTCGAGACGCGCGGCCGGGGTGTCAGCAGGGCGGACACCCGGCGGGGGACCGGGCCGCCGGTCGCGGCGAGCGCGAAGCCGTCGTGCGAGCGGCCGGCGAGGGCGGCCTTGGCCACGGCGTGCGCGACGACCGTCCGGTCGCCGATCCGGTGCGCCGCGGCTTCGTCGGCCCAGCGTTCGAGGGCGAACCCGGCCGCCGCGCACAGCGGGCGCAGCAGCGGGTTCAGCGCCGAGGACAGCTTCAACGCCAGCAGGAACAGGTGGTGCCGGGACGCGAGGTGGGCACGCTCGTGCGCCAGCAAAGCGGACCGCTCACGCGGGTCCAGCGCCGCCAGCAGGCCGCTCGAGACGGCGATGCGGCCGCCGCGGCCGGGCACGGCGAACGCCACGGCCTCGGCGCCGGGCAGCAGCACGACTCCGTCGCGGCCGTGTTCGTCCAGTTCGCGCGAGACGCGGCGGGCCCACCGCGCGTACCGGACGATCGTGCGCGCGAGCAGCGTCACCACCACGGCCAGCACCACGCCGCTCGCGATCGACACCGGCACGTCCACGCCGCTCGCCGCCCGGAACGCCTGCGGCGACCAGCGGCCGAGGGTGGCGACCGCGGGGATCAGCGAGAGCCCGGAGAAGGCGAGGAGGGCCAGGGCCGCGGTGCTGCCCGCGGCGAGGACCAGGCAGGCGCCGGTGAGCAGCCGGCTCGCCGTGCGCGGCGGCAGACGGGGTTCGACCAGCCGGGCCGCGGGCCGGGCCAGCACCGGCAACAGCAGCGGGATCAGCAGGTCGATGGTCATTTCTTGCCGCGCAGGAGGTCTCGCAGCAGGGCTTCGTCGGAGTCCGACAGCTGCGTCACGAACCGGGCCAGGACGCTGTCGCGGTCGGGCTCGCCGTCGAGGACCTTCGTCATCTTCCGGGCCGCGAGCCCGGCCTCGTCGTCGACGGCGTGGTAGCGGAACGAGCGTCCGTGCTTCTCCCGCGTCGCGACGCCCTTGTCGTGCAGCCGGCTGAGGATCGTCACGACGGTCGTGTACGCGAGGTCGTCGTCGAGCCGCGCCTGGACATCGGTGGGGGACAGGGGTCCGTCCGCGCCCCACAGCACGCTCAGCACCTCGGCTTCCAGCGCGCCGGGCGCGCGCCGTGCCGTGTCCTTCCGCCGGTTCCCCATCCTCGGAATCTACACGGCTGTCGTAAGCGCCCGGCCGATCGGAGTTCGGCCGGGCGCTCACCCGGGACCGGCTACGCGGCCTGGCCGACGGTGGACGACGTGGGAATGCCCAGCAGGATCCGGTACTGCGTCTCGAAAGTCGCCAGCGCGTCCGCGATGTCGTGGCGCGCGACGATCGCCCGGGACGCCTCGCCCATCCGGGCGCGCAGGTCCGGGTCGGCGGCCAGCTCGGCGATCCAGCGGGAGATCGTGGTGATCGCGCCCGGCTCGAACAGGTAGCCGTTCTCGCCGTGGTGGACCAGGTGGGGCAGGGCGAGCGCGTCGGCGGCGACGACCGGGAGGCCCGCCGCCATGGCCTCCATGGTCGCGAGGCTCTGGAGCTCGGCCGTGCCGGGCATGCAGAAGACGTCGGCCTCGGCGTAGTGGTGCACGAGCTCGGCGTCGGAGACGAAGCCGTGGAAGGTCACCCGGCCGGCGATGCCCAGTTCCGCGGCGAGGGCTTCGAGCTCCTGGCGCCGGGTGCCGTCGCCGACGAGGTCCGCGCGGACGTGCGGCAGCGGGGCGAGGGCGCGCAGCAGCTGGTCGATGTTCTTCTCCGCGTCGAGGCGCCCGACGAACAGGACCGACGTCGGCCGGTCGAGCGGGCGGGCCGGTGCGGCGTAGTGGGCGAGGTCGATGCCGCAGGACACGACCTGGGCCGGCCGGTCGAGGCCGATCCCGGCGAGGACTTCGGCCGCCCGGGGCGTCGGCGTCGTGATGATGCGCGCGTCGCGGTAGACGCGGACGAGGTCCTTCCAGGCCCAGCGCGCGATCGCGGCCTTCACCCGCCGGGGGAACGGGGTGTAGCCGAGGAGGTTGTCCGGCATGAAGTGGTTGGTCGCCATGCCGGGAACGTCGCGGCCGGCCGCCACTTCGAGCAGCGCGCGGCCGACGCCGAAGTGGGCTTGGACGTGGACGACGTCCGGGCGGACCCGGTCCACGATTTCGCCGATGGCGGCGCGGACGCCACCGGGGGTGCAGAACCGGTAGTCGCCGTGGAACGGGATCGCGCGGGACCGGACGCGGTGGATCGTGTAGCCGTCCCGCCGCTCGGTGCGGGCCGGGCCGTCGTCGGACGGGCAGACGACGTGGACGTCGTGGCCGCGGCCGGCGAGCCCGCGGGCCAGGCGCTCGGCGAAGAACGCCGCGCCGTTGATGTTGGGCGGGAACGTGTCGGCGCCGATCAGGACGCGAAGGCCGGTCGGGTGCTCGGGCACGGGTTTCTCCTCGATCTTCGGATGGGCTTGCGGAACGGCACCGGCGAGCGCGCGCACACCGGCGAGAGCGACGACCGCGGCGAGCGCCGCCGCGGGCTGGGGGACTTCGCCGTAGGCCACGGCGGCCACGGCGACCGCGGTCAGGGGATCGAGCACGGTCGTCGTGCCGACGACGACCGCGGTGGGACCCGCGGCGTACGCGCGGTGCAGGATCACGCCGCCGGCGCCGAGCAGCAGCAGCGCCTGCCCGCCGAGCAGCACCGCGGTGGCCGGCGGCTGGGACGCGGCGGCGTGCACGACCGACGAGCCGAGTCCGAAGAGGACAGCCGACGCGGCGGCCAGCGCGGCGCACCCGGCCCGGGCGAACCAGGCGAGCGCCGTGACCACGAACCCGGTGACGGCAACGGCTTCGGCCGTTCCCGCGCTGATCGTCACGGCCGGGGTGGCCGAGGCGGCGAGGGCCACGAACCCGGCCACGCCCGCCACCACGAGCACGACGGCGGTCACCACCCGGCGGTCGCGGGCGCGCCGTCCGAACAGGACGGTCAGGACCAGGCTGAACACCCCGAGCGGCTGGACCACCGGGAGCGGCGCCAGCGACAGGGCGACGACGTGCAGCAGGCTGCCACCGGTCGCCAGCGCCGTGCCGGCCCACCAACCGGGGGAGCGCAGCAGCCGGGCCAGGGAGCGCAGTCCGGGCGTGCCCTCGACGGCCAGCTCGGTGACCTCGGCGTGCTGCCGGGTCGCGGCCACCGCGAACAACACGGCGGCGACCAAGGCACAGACGATGGCCAGGGCGGTCATCGGACGGCCGCCGGAGTCGTGGAGGGACCGCGGTCCGCGCGCCGCAGGGCGACCGCCATCGTGGCGACGATCAGGAACTCGGCCAGCAGCGCGACGCGTTCGAGCAGCCCGGCCGGCAGCCAGCTGACGATCTGCGCCGCGCCGAACGCGGCCGCGGTCACGACGCCGGCGATCGCGCCGCGCCGGAGCGCCGGGGCCGCGGTGTGCCAGCGGGGCTCGGCTCGCAACCGGGTGCTCAACGCCCAGGTCGCGAGCGGCAGGCCGGCGAACAGCATTGCCCCGCCGAACCGGTGGATCTCACCCGAGACGGTGGGGTCCGCGGCGCTGACGCTGCTCCGGAAGAACAGGACCACCATGAGCCCGGCCGCCCAGAGCAGGAAGAGGGTGCTCACCAGCGGACCGCGGGGCAGCGAGGCCAGCTGCGCGGCGACCGCCAGCGCCGCCGCGCAGGCGAGCAGCAGCAGGATGGCGACGGCGAACAGCAGCCGGCCGCCGCGGTGCCAGGCGTAGTCGCTGACCGGGTCGCGCCACGGGCTGACGTAGCCCGCGAGCCCGAAGGTCAGCCCGGCGATGATCGCCTGCGCGACGGCGGCCATGACCAGCGTCAGCGTCGCCAGCGGCGTGGGCGAAAGCGCGATCCGTGGAGTCACCTGTCAGACGGTGTCGCCCGACCATGAGAGTTCGATGAGGATCGCGCTGGGTTTCGCTAAGAAGCGCCCGGCCGCGGTTAGCCTCGGGCAGAGGTGATTTCGGAACGAAAGAGGAAATCGATGAGCGAGAACGCGCCGGGTACCACTGTGCCCGAAGGGATCCGCTGCTCGGACGCGGAACGCGAGGAGGTCCGCGCCGCCCTCTGCGCGGCGGCCGGTGAGGGCAGGCTGACGATCGCCGAGGTCGAAGAACGTCTGGGGCGCCTCGAGGAGATCCGCTATCGGCACGAGCTGGCCTCGATGACCGCCGACCTGCCCGCGCCGGAGCAGGCCGCCACCGACGGGTGGCGCCGGATCCTGGCCGCCGCCGGCGCCGCGTTCAGAGCCGACGTCGCGGTCCTGCGCGGCCGAGCACCCGCGCCCGGCCGTCGCCGGCTGCTGCTCTTCCTGACTGTCCTCATCGGACTCCTGATCGCCGCGGCGATCGTCGTGGGTGCCGTGCACGGCTTCGGGGCGGACGGTTTCGAAGGCCACGAGATGGGCGCGTTCGAGCACGCCCACGGCGGCTGACCGGGTGCCTCACCTGGTGAGCTTGCCGGCCGCGACCAGCTGCACGGTGACCAGGATCGACACGGCTTCGGCGGCGAGCAGCCCGATCAGCACCAGCACTTGCGTCAGGCCCGCTTGGATGGGTCCGGCGCCGCCGAGCAGCACGCCCACGTAGGCGCCGGGGAGTGTCACCAGGCCGACGGTGCGGGTCTGGTCGAGGGCCGGGATCAGTGCGTGCCCGGCCGACGGGCGGCAGATCTCCAGCGCGGCCGGCCGCGGCAGGAACCCGAGGGCGAGCGCGGCTTCGTATTCGCCGTGGCGGGACTTCAGCTCGTCGAGGGCGCGACGCGCGGCCTGTGACGTCGCGGTCATCGCGCCGCCGATGACGATGCCGGCGATCGGCACGACGGCGATCGGCCGGAGCGGGACGACACCGGCGCCCAGCACGAGGCCGAGCACCGGGGCGACCCCGGCCGCGATGGCCGCCGCGGTCCACGGCAGGTTCGCCCAGGTCCCGACGCGGCGGGCGGACGTCACCGCGGCGATGGTGAACATCAGCAGCACGAAGAGCCCGGTGAGCGGAGCCGACCGCAGGACGGCGGTGATCACCAGTGACACCAGGGCGAGCTGTGCGACGGCCCGGACCGCGGCGATCACGACGGCCCGGCCCTGACCGATCTCTCCCCACCGGACGACGGCGGCCCCGGCGGCGGTGAGCAGGACCAGCACCGCGACGAGGGCGGGCCCGAAGGTGATCGCTCCGTTGTTCACGCTGCCGATTCTGCCCTACTTTCCGGTGAATGCGGGCTCACTGCGTCCTCAGTGGACAGTCCTGCCGGGTGCGCGCAGGCGTGCACGTCGAGATCGAAGCCGGCGGCCGCGCGGTAACCTGTGAGCACCAGGCCGACCGGGCGCGGCCGCCGGACGAGGAGCTGATCGCCATGCCGGCTGACCACGACCGGCCGCTGCGATGGGTGCGACGAGTCGCCGTGCTCGTGTGGGCGTTCAGCTGGTACACGATCTACCGCGAGATCTTCGTCTGGCACCACATGACCACGAGCCTGCGCTTCCGCCCACCCGACCCGCCGCCGGGGGTCACCGGGCGGCCGCGCCCGGGCCTGCCGCTGATCGCCGTGTGCACGACGTCGGTGCTGGCGCCTCTGATCGTCCTGGTCGCGAGCGGGCTCATGCGGGCTCGCCACCCAGCGGTACCCGCCACCCGCCGAGACGCCTGAGCAGCCCCCGGATCCCGCCGAGGATCAGCCGACCGCGTCACCGAACCAGCGCCGGGCGGCTCGCTCGAACGAGCCGCGGTCGGGCACGCGCTCGCCGGCCCAGGCGACGGTCCCGTCGGGACGGACCAGGACCGCGCCGAGGCCCAGGTCGTTCTCCGCCGTGCCCGCGGCGTACCGCAGGTCGCTTTCCCAGCCCGCCGCGGAAGCCCTCAGGTCCTGTTCGGCGCTGAAGTCGAGCACGACGCCGCGGCCGTCTTGCATCAGGTCGGCCAGGGTCGTTCCGTCGGTCAGCCGGAAGTCCGGGGCCATCCGGCCGACCAGCGGCCGGTCGCTGCCGAGGTCGTAGCGGACCGAGGTGCCGGACAGCTTTTCGAACACGTACGTCGTGCCGTCCCGGGTTCCGAGCAGGTCGCGCAGCACGCCCTGGACCGCCTGGGCGTGCGGATCCGGCCGCATCGACGCCACCTGGGCCCGCGTCCAGTCAAGCGCCCAGGCGCCGGCCGGGTGGCGCTCGCGGGTGTAGGAGTCGAGCAGCCCCTCCGGGGCCTGCCCGCGGATGGTCGCCGCGAGCTTCCAGCCCAGGTTGACCGCGTCGCCGAGGCCCGTGTTGAGCCCCTGCCCGCCGAGGGGCGACACGATGTGCGCGGCGTCGCCCGCGAGCAGGACCCGGCCCCGCCGGTAGGTCGTCGCCTGCATCGCCCGGTCGGTGTAGCTCGAGGCGAGGCGGACCTCCGTCAGCGTCACGTCGGTGCCGGACACGCGGCGCAGCACTTCCTGAAGGTGGTCGCGCGTCAGCTCTTGCGAACGGTCGTACGCGCCGCCGTCGAAGTCCATCACGCCGATGTGCCCGTCCGCGGGCAGCCGGAGGTACATGCCCCGCGGGGTCAAGGTGAACCCCGGGCTCAGCTTGTCGGCGTCGGGGATGGTGGCGAGCGCGACGTAGCCGGTGAACTGGGGCTCGGTGCCGGCGAACTCGAAGCCCGCGATCCGGCGCACCGCGCTGCGCCCGCCGTCGCAGCCGACGGCCCAGCGCGCCGGGTGGTCGTGGCCGCCGGCGTGCACGACCACGTGGTCGTCGTCCTGGGTGAGGCCGTCCACCACGACCCCGCGGCGGATTTCGACGCCGAGTTTGGCGGCTCGCTCCGCCAGGACCGCTTCGAGCGTGTCGAGGCTCGTCATGACGGCGTCCGGCACGGGGCCGGGCAGCCGGAACGGCAGGGCGGTGAGGTCGACGTCGGCCGCGTCGAGCACGATCCCGGCGAAGTGCCCCGCGAAGCGCGCCCGAGCCGGCTCGTCGTCGGGGCCGGCGCCGAAGGCGGGACCCGCCTCGGTCAGCAGCGGCTCCAACAGCCCGCGCCGGTGGAACGCGGCGATGGAGGTGGCGAACAGGCCGCGCCGTCCGAGCGGGGCCGTCCGCCACGGGGTGCCGGGCTCCGGTTCCCGTTCGAGCACCAGGACCGAGCAGCCCGCGAGGCCCAGCTCACAGGCCAGGAACAGACCGACGGGACCGGCGCCCACGATCACTGCGTCATGCATGAGAAATCCCCTTCCGTAGCGACCCGTTCAGGTTGCGGCGCGCCGCGCTCAGGGCGCGCACACGGCGCTGGCACGGGGGTGACAAGCGCGCACAGCGGCGCCCGCCGGGTGCCAGCGCGGTAAGGATCCGGTCAGCCCGATGCGCAAGCCGGTGGTTCAGCGTGGGAGCCGTCCGCGTCCCCGAACGCCGGACTTCGCTCGACCAACGGAGGAGATACGCATGCGTCGATCACCCGGGTCCCGCTCGATCGTCACGCGGGCCGCGAAAGCGTTGCTGGCCATGGGCGTGCTGCTCGTCGCCGTGGGGGTGGCCGCCCCGGCGGTGGCTTCCGCGGCACCCGCGAACACCGATGCGGCGGTCACCGCCGCCGCGCCGATGACCGGGCACTGGAACGTCGCCCCGCGGGCCACCGACGGGCAGCAGACCACGACCGCCGCCGTCTTCACGTGCAACTGGTTCTCCCGGTCGCCGTTCCAGATCGTCGACTTCACCTGCCAGGTCACCTCGGGCGCGATGCGGGTCTACATCATCTGCTCGAACGGGCAGCGCATCAACAGCACGGCCCTGCCGGCGGTGGGCACCTACAACGTCCGCCTGACCTGTCCGGGCGTGCGGGTGCAGACGATCGGCTGGGAGTCGCTCACCTAGGAACGTCGCGTCGGGTCCGGGGCGGTCGCCTCGGGCCCGACGGCCTCGGCGTAGCCCCGCAGCAGCTCGTGACAGCCGAAGCGGCCGGGAACGCGCTCGGTGACGACGTTGGCGAGCGTCAGCTCGGTCAGCACCGGCTCGACCTGCCGGGCCGGGACGCCGGCGAGGCCGGCCACAGCCGCGAGGGTGAGGTCGGGCCCGGAAACCGTGCCCAGCAAGCGGAACAGCCGGCGTGCCTCGGGACTCAGCGCGGCGTAGGACCAGGAGAGCACGGTGCGGAGATCGGTGCCCGGGTCGTCGCCGGACAGGGCCGACAGCCGGCAGCGGGCGTCGAGCAGCTCCCGCGCGAGGACGCCGAGCCGCAGCCGCGGCCGGGCGACCGCCCGGGCGGCCGCGATCGCCAGCGCCAGCGGCAGCCGCGCGCAGGCGGTCATGATGCCGGTGACCGCCGTGGGTTCGGCCTCGGTGCGCGCCCGGCCGAGACGGGCGTCCAGCAGCTGCCGTGCTTCGGCGTCGGACAGCAGGTCCAGCACGAGGAGCGGGACACCGTGCGCGACGGCCAGGCCGGTCAGCGTCGTGCGGCCGGAAACCAGGACGAGGCAGCCCGGGGTACCCGGCAGCAACGGCCGGACCTGCGCGGTGTCCCGGGCGTTGTCGAGCACGACGAGCATCCGCCGGCCGGCGAGCAGGCTCCGGTAGAGCGCGGCCCGGCCGTCCAGGTCGGCGGGTACGCGGCCGGCGGGCACGCCGAGGCCGTCGAGGAGCAGCCGCGCCGCCTCCGCGGGATCCCGCGGAGGCCCGGTCCGGTCGAACCCGCGCAGGTTCAGGTAGAGCTGCCCGTCCGGGAACCGGTCGCGGACCCGGTGGGCCCAGTGCACCGTGAGCGCGGTCTTGCCCACACCCGCGGTCCCGGACACCGCGAGCACGCCCCCGGCGACGTCCAAGCGGGCGATTTCGGCGCGCCGGCCCACGAACCCGGCGACGTCCGCCGGGAGCTGGGCCGGCACGACCAGCGGCCCGGCCGCGGCCGGCGCCCCCAGTGGGTCACCGCTCAGCAACGCCTGCCGGACCGTCCGCAGCTCACGACCGGGCTCGACGCCCAGCGTCCGGCGCAGGCGGTCGCAGGCGGCCCGGCACTCGGCGATCGCCTCCCCGGTCCGGTTGTCCGCGGCCAGGGCGCGGACCAGCGCCGTCGCGAGCGGTTCCGAGTGCGGGTGGTCGTCGACGAGGTCCCGCAGCACCGGGATGACGGCGGTGTGCGCACCGACGCGCCCGGCCTCACGAGCCCAGGCGACGGCCGCGTCCAGCCGTTCCAGCTGCCAGCTTTCCCGTTGCCGCGTCGCCCATTCGCCGCCGAGGCCGGCCAGGGGAGTGCCTCGCCACAGGTCCATGGCCGAGGCCAGCAGCGTGACGCGCCCGGGGCCGGGCCGTCGCGCGGCGGCGGCGAGCCGGCGGAACCGGTGCAGGTCCACCCGGTCGGGCTCCACGCGCAGCAGGTACCCGCCCGGCTGCCACGAGACCAGCGGTTCGGGTTCGCCGGCGGCGCCGGCCAGCACCTTGCGGAGTTCGGCGACGCGGGTCCACACGGCCTGCCGGGCGCGCAGCGGCGGGTGCTCGCCCCACACCCGGTCGATGAGCAGGGCCACCGGCACCGCCCGGGGCGCGGCCGTGGCCAGCACCGCCAGCATCACGCGCAGCTGCCGCCGTCCGGCCGGAACCGGGGTGCGCCCGGCGACCACCTCCACCGGGCCCAGCAACCTGATCTCCATCCGCCAGTCCCCCCGCGCTCGGCCCGTCGACGGGCACGGCAGACTGTGCGCCGTCCCGCTTCGGCCACGCTTTGGCACCGCTGATGTGTGCTGGTCAGCGCGTCGCGGCCGGCAACCGCCCGCCGAGCTCCGCCAGGGACCGGCGGACGCGGTCGGTGTCGGCCGTGCGGCACTGGATCCGGTAGAGCTCCAGCGCCTCCTGCCACTTCCGGCGGGCGGACTCGGGTTCGTCCAGCGCGAGGTGCGTCTGCCCGGCGAAATCCAGGACGGTGCCCTCGAAGTAGGAGTTCCCGACCTCGTGCAGCACGCCGGCGGCCTCGCGGTAGTGGCTGACGGCATCGCGGTAGTGGCCGGTGTGCTGGGCCAGGAAGCCGAGGATTCCCGTGGCCAGGCCTTCGTCTTCGCGATACCCGTGCCGGCGGGCCAGCACCAAGGCCGCCTCGGTGTGGGTACGGGCTTCCGCGAAGTCGCCGAGCCGGGCTCGGTACCAGCCCGACACCGTGAGCTCCCGGGTTTCCCCGGCCGGCATGCCGAGGGCCCGGTAGAGGCGCAGGGACTCGGTGGCGTGCTCCAGCGCCCGCCGGTCGGCGCCGCGCAGCGACCACGACCAGCCCAGCGCGTGGTGGGTGTACGCCTGCGCGGGAAGGTCGCCGCTGCGTTCGGCCAGCGCGAGGTGGTGCCCGGCTTCGGTGTGCTGCCCCAGCTCGGTGAAGATCGCGCCGAGGAGCTGGTGGGTTCCGGCGTGCACCGCGGGGTCGTCGAGCTCCTTCGCGGCTTCCTGCCCGGCCTTCCACGCGTCGAGCGCGGCGTGGAACCGGCCCCGGCGGTACAGGAAGGTCGTCTGCAGCCACGCGACCTGCCAGCGGACGGCCGCCCAGCCCCGGGCCGCGGCGAGACGTTGCAGGGCGAGCAGGTTGGGGTGCTCGGCGGCGAACCAGGCGAGCGCGGACGCCTGGTCGGCCAGCGGCACGACCTGGCAGCCGGGGTGGGGTTCGGCGAGCCGGATCGGCGGGAGCAACGGCTGGAGCAACCGGTCGCCGGCGTGCGCGGTGTGCAGGTAGAAGTCGGCCAGGCGGCGCAGCGCCGCGGTGCGGACCGGCTCGGGAAGGTCCTGCTCGGCGTGCTGCGCGGCGGCCAGCCGGACCAGGTCGTGCATCCGGATCCGGCCCGGATCGTACT
The DNA here is from genome assembly GCF_055633615.1 of Amycolatopsis sp. NPDC114505. Lineage (NCBI taxonomy): Bacteria > Bacillati > Actinomycetota > Actinomycetes > Pseudonocardiales > Pseudonocardiaceae > Amycolatopsis > Amycolatopsis sp. NPDC114505. The sequence goes on from NZ_JBVKDV010000002.1 coordinate 1,080,231, forward strand.
GCTGCACCAGGGAAGCGTGCTCCAGCTCGCGCAGGAGCCCGAGCGCGCCGGCGGTGGTCCGCGCGAGCAGGCTCGCCGCGGCGGGGAGGCTGATGTCCGGCCCGGCGGCGAGCCCCAGCAGCCCGAACGCCGTCGCGGCGTCGGGGGACAGGGCGCGGTAGGACCACGACAGCACCGCACGCAGGTTGACGTCGGCGTCGGCGGTGTCCAGGGCGGCCAGCCGGCCGGCCTGGTCGCGCAGCTCGGCGGCCAGCGCGGCGAGCGGGAACCCGGGGTGGTGGCCGGCGCGGGCCGCGACGATGCCGATCGCCAGCGGAAGGCCCGCGCAGTAGCCGAGCAGCTCGGTGACGGCGTCGGGCTCGGCGGTGATCCGGTGGCGGTGGAGGTGCCCGACCAGCAGCTGCCGGGCCTCGGTGCCGGTCAGCACGTCGAGGGCGACCGGCCGGGCGCCGTGCGAGGTGACCAGGCCGTCGAGCCGGTGGCGGCTGGTGACCAGCACCGCGCACGTGGGACTGCCCGGCAGCAGGGGCACGACCTGGTCGGTGGCGCGGGCGTTGTCGAGCACGATGAGCAAGCGCTTTCCGGCGAGCACGCTGCGGTACAGCCCGACCTGCGCGTCCCATTCCGGTGGGGTGGCCTCGACCGCGACACCGAGGGCGTCGAGGAACCCGCGCAGCGCGGTCGCCGCCGGCACGGGCTCGCCGCCGGGGTCGAACCCGCGCAGGTTCACGTACAGCTGCCCGTCGGGGAACGCCTCGAGGTGCTCGTGGGCCCAATGCACCGACAGCCACGTCTTGCCGATGCCGCCGGACCCGGTGACCACGGCGACGGGCACGCCCCGGCCCGGCTCGGTCAGCGCGGCGGTGACGTCGGCGAGCGCGGCGGCCCGGCCGGTGAACGACCGCGGCGCCGCGGGCAGCTGGCGCGGCACGGGTGCGGCTGTGCCCGAGGAGACCGTGAGCGCCGGATCCGTGGCGAGGATCCGGTGGTGCAGGCGCCGCAGCGGCGGGCCCGGATCGGTGCCGAGCTCGTCGGCCAGCCGGGTCCGGAACCGCTGGTAGTGCTCGAGGGCGTGGGCGGCGCGGCCGTCGCGGTAGAGCGCGAGCATCAGCTGGGCGGCCAGCCGTTCGTCGAGCGGGTCGTCGCGGGCCCGCTCGGCCAGGCCGGGCAGCAGCGCGGCGTGGTCGCCCTGGCGGAGCCGGATGTCGGTGAGCTCGAGCTCGGCGGTGCCGCGCTGCCGGAAGAGCGACGTGCGACACTCGGCCAGCCAGGGGATGTCCAAGCCGGCAAAGGGTTCTCCCCGCCAGAGTTCCAGGGCTTCGCCGAACAGCGCCACCGCGCGCGGGTCGTCGCCGGCCGTGCGCGCGTCGGCGACCAGCCGGTGGAACCGGTGCAGGTCGACGGTGCCGGGGTCGGCGGTGAGCTGGTACCCCGTGCGCTGCCAGGTGATCGCGAAACCCGGCACCGGCGCCAGCGCGGCGCGCAGCACGGCGATGCTGTGCTGGATCGCCCCGCGCGGCCGTTGCGGCAGGCGCCGGTCGCCCCAGACCCGATCCACCAGCCGGTCGACCGCCACGATCTGGTTCACCTCGACCAGCAGCAGCGCCAGCACGGCCTTCAGCTGCGCGTAACCGACGTCGAGCGGCTCGCCGTCGAGCCGGACCTCGACCTGGCCGAGCAGACGGAACTCCACGGTCATCGGGCCGGCCCCCTCCACCCACCGTCCAGCCTTGCGGTCTCCTGTCCTAGCGGATCCCGGCGACGCGGCTCAACCGTTACCCCCGGGATACGCCCAGGATGGCGATGACCGCCGCGCATCCGGTCAGGACGGGGAACCGGCCTTGGCTCCGCCGGTTCCCGCTCAGCGGATCGGGTTGGGGGTGATGTCCTGCGCGAACAGGTTCCCGTTCTTCCCTCCGACGTGCACGTGGTACCCGCGGCCGCCGACGCTGACCGTGATGTGGGGCCTCGGGTCCGCGCCGCCCGCGGCGCCGCCCAGGCCGCCCTGGTGGATGCCCGCCGTCTGCTGCCAGCCGCGGCCCTCCTGCATCTGCTTCAGCAGCTCCTTCGCGCGGCGTGAACCTTCGCCGCGGCCGGCGGCGAGGTTCTCCAGGATGCCGACGAACTTCTTGTCGCTGATCTCCGTCACCGGGACGTTCGCGTTGCCGTGGAAGACCGGCTGGCCCGGGCGGTTGTTGGCCAGCACCGGGTTGTTCGCCTTGCCGCCCTTGCACTTCTTGGTGTTGAGGCCGACCGGGTCGAGCCAGCCGGTCGGGTTGCGGACGTAGGCGTGCGGGTTGGTGCCGCCACCGAGGCCGATCGGGTCCGGGCTGATGTAGCGGCCCGTTTCCGGTTCGTAGTACCGGTTCACGTTGTAGTGCAGGCCCGTCTCGGCGTCGAAGTACTGGCCGGGGAACCGCAACGGCGTCGGCGCCGCGGCCGCGGTTTCCACGCCCCACAGCGTCTGCGCCGCGTACCAGGCGATCCGGCCGGTCTCGTCCACCAGCTCCGCCGGGCTGCCGACCAGGTCGGCGACGACGGCGTGGAACTGCTCGTCGACGCCGCCGTCCGCGCGGGACCGGCGGTCCAGCACGCTCACCGGCACCGGCCGGTCCAGCTCCCAGTCCCACGTCGTGACCCGGGCCGGCGCCCCGGCCGTCGTGACGATCTCCTCGGCCGGGAGGATCCCGTCCCAGACGAACAGGGTCTCGGCGGCCACCGTGCCGTCCGGCCCGATCAGGCGCTTGGCCACCCGGCGCCCCAGCGCGTCGTAGGCGTAGTGCCACTCGCCGCCGTCCGGGGTGCGCACGCGCTCGAGCCGGTCGTCGGCGTTCCAGGCGAACGTCCACTCGCCGCCCGGCTGCTGCCGCCCGGTCAGGCGACCCAGCTCGTCGTAGCGGTAGTGGACGTCGCCGGCGCGCCGGACCTGCGTCCCGCTGTACTCGCGGGAACCCGCGGCGGGGTGCGGCGCGGTCCAGTCGGCGGTGGTGACGTTGCCCATCGCGTCGTACGCGTAGCGCTCGCTGCCCGTCGCCCGGTGCAGCCCGGTGATGCGGCCCAGCCGGTCCAGCGAGAACTCCCGGCGACCGGAAAGCAGATCGTCGACGCCCGCGAGCACGCTGTCCGCCCGGTGCCGGTACGCGCGTCGCTGCCGCGGCTGCCCGTCCGCCCCCGCGACGACCTGTTCGACCAGCCGGTCGTTCGCGTCCCAGGTCTGGGCCAGCGTCGCCGCGCCGAAGACGCGCCGGACCTCGCGCCCGGCCGCGTCGTGCGCGAACCGGATCGACCGGCCCGCGGTGCTCAGCTCGGCCGGTGCGCTCGCCGCGTCGTAGGCCCAGGTGCTCGTGACGCCGGTGGCGGTGCGACGCGCGGTCCGCAGCCCGCTGCGGTCGTAACCGGAGCGGACCTCGCGGCCGTCGCAGCTTTCGGCCACCACGCGCCCGAGCCGGTCGTAGGCCAAGGTCAGGTCGGCGTCGGCGTTCTTCGCCCGCACCAGCCGGTCCGCGGCGTCGTAGGAGTACGTCGTGACGCTGTTCCCACGCCGTTTTCCGGTCATCCGGCCCAGCGCGTCCCACGAATACGTCGTCGGGGCCCCGGTGCCGGGAGTGCTTTCGACGAGCTGCCCGGCGGCGTCGCGGACGTAGTCGACGACCCGGCCGTCGAAGTCGGTCTCCCGCACGACCCGCCCGGCCGCGTCGTGCTCGATCCGCCACCGCGCGCCGGCGGCGTTGGTGACCGCGACGAGCCGCAGTTCGGTGTCGTACTCGAACCGGGTGCGGCTGCCGTCCGGGGCGATCTCGCAAATGGGCAGGTCGAACGGCCCGAAGTCGGTGCGCGTGACGGCGCCGGTGGCGTCCGTGTACTCGACCGCGTTGACCTCGCCGTCGTAGGTGAAGCGCTCCACCGAGCCGTCCGGGGCGGTGCGCTTCCACAGCTCGCCTTCGACCGTCCAGGCGTACGTCGTCGTGTGGCCCGTCGGGTCGGTGACGGACTCGATGCGGCCCAGCCGGTCGTAGGTGTAGGACGTGCGGCCGCCGGCCGGGTCCAGCACCGTCCGGGGCTTGCCCAGCGCGTCGCACTCGATCCCGGTGGTGCGGCCCTCTTCGTCGGTGAACGAGCTGAGCGCCCCGCGCGGGCCGTAGCCGTAGCGGCGGACCCCGCCCATCGGGTCGGTGGTCGCGACGAGCCGCCCGGAGTCGTCGTAGTCGTAGGCCCAGACCGCGCTGTCCGGCTCGACGGTCGCTTGCGGGCGCCCCCGCGGGTCGAAGCGGACGCTGCGCACGCTGCCGTCCGGGCGGGTTTCCGACGTCCGCCTGCCGTGCTCGTCGTAGCCGTAGCGGGTGACGCGGCCCAGCGGGTCGGTGCAGGCGAGCAGCCGGTCGTGGCGGTCCCACTCGTAGGCCGTGACGCCGCCGAGCGGGTCGATCTCCCGGACGAGCTGGAACTCCTCGTTCAGCTCGTAGGCGGTGGTGTGCCCGAGCGAGTCGGTGGCGCGGTTGACGCGGTTTTCCCGGTCGTAGGCGAAGGTGTAGCTGAGGACCCCGCGCGGCCCGGTGCCGCGGACGCAGCGGTCGCGTTCGTCGTAGGTGAACTCGTAGCCCCAGCCGTTGCGGTCCTGCCAGCCGGCGATGCGACCGGCGTCGTCGTAGGCGAACCGGTACGGCCGGCCCGACGAGTTGATCACCTCGACCAGGTGCGCCCGCTCGTCGTAGGCGAACCGGGCGAGGGTGACGCGGTCGTCGTCGTGCCCGCCGACGGAGGCGAGCTCGGTGATCCGGCCGTCCACTGTGGTCACCGCGACGCGGTGCCCGGCCGAGTGCCGGACTTCGCGCAGGGTTCCGTGCGCGTCGCGGTCGAAGGCGATCCGGTTGCCGTCGGCGTCGGAGATCGCGGCCAGCCAGCCGGTGTCGCCGCCGGCGGGGAAGTGCAGGGAGCGGCCGAGGTCCGGCTGGTCCAAAATGTACTCGTCGCCGAGCCGCCGCAGCGGCCACCAGGGGCCGTCCACCGGCGTGACCGCCGCCGCGCCCGGGACCGGGTAGACGAGCAGGGTGCCGTCCTCGACGGCGAAGTCGACGCGCCCGTCGCCGGTTTCCAGGCGCTGGTCGGCGGTCGACGCCCACGACCGTCCGAAGTGGACACCGCTGCGGTAGCCGGAGAAGTGGCTGCGGTCCAGCACGAGCGACAGGACGCCGTCGATCTCGACGTCGGTCTGGGCGAGCATCATCCGCCCGGTCGTCATGTCGATCGGGTCGCCACTGCCGGGGCGGCAGTCGGTCGGGGTCGAGTTTTCCTTGGGAACGCCGTTGTTGTCGGCCAGCCCGCCGTCCTTCGGCTTGCCCCCGCCGTCTTTTGGCTTGCCTCCGCCCGGGGTGTCCGGGCCCTTACCTCCACCGGAAGGAGTGGTGTCGCCGTTCGGGTCGCCGGGGCCCTTGGACGCGGGCGGCGGGTCGCCCTTCGGCGGGGTGTGGTCCCCGGACGGGGTGGTGTTGTCGCCCTTCGCACCCGAGGTGGTGGTGCTGTCGCCACCCTTGCCGTTGGGGCCGTCGAGTCCCTTCGGGTTGCCCTTGATGTCGGCGTGCTTGGGCGGCGGCGCGGCCTTGCCCGGCTTGATGTTCTTCAACGCCTTCGCCGCGTCACCGAACAAGTCACCGGCCCGCTTCAACAGCGGGACCAGCGCCTTGAGCGCGGTCACCAGCCGCTTGACCAGATCCGCGATCTTCGACGCGGTCTTCGCCACCGCACCGATCACCTGCGGGACGACCCACGTCATACCGATGCCGAGGGTGAAGATCACCTGGAGTGCCCAGCTGATCAGGTGACCGATCAGCTCCGCGATGATGTCACGCACCAGCGCCCGCACCGCCGCGACGACCTCACCGGCGGTCTTCACTCCGCTGGAAGCGCCTTCACAGCCCTTTTGGGCGGTTTCCAGCAACGTGACCGTGTCCTGGGCGCGCTGCCGGTAAGTGTCCCCGGCGGTCCCGGCCCACGACGTCGTGTCCGCTTTGACCATCCCGGTCAGGTCTTCCCCGACGCTGCCCAGTTCGGTCGCGATGTTCTTCCAGGTCTCCGACTGTGCGGCGATCTCGTCGGCGTTGCCGGTCAAGCCGTTGAGAGCTTCCTTCAGCGGACCGACGTGTTCGATCAGCCACCCGACCCCGGCGGCGAGGATCGCCCCGAACGGGTCCATGGCCATGGAGAGGGCGTCCAGGGCGGTACCGACGGCACCCATCGCGACCGACGCCCAGTCGCCGCTCTCGATGGCGGATTTCAGGTCGGCCGCCGTCTCCAGCAGCGAAATCCCCGAGTACGCCTTGGTGGAATCTTTGGTTTCCGCGACCAGCGGGTTGCTCACTACGCGACCTTTCCGACGCTTTCCGTGAACCGAATCACCACGGGGAGTTCTCCGACGGCACGCGCGGGCCGGATTCCGCGACCGCAGTTATCCGTCATGCGCTCACGCCCCCTCCGAAAGAGATCACTCGGCGGGAGGATAGCAATGCCGCCACGACTGCTGTAGAGGTCGGTGCCGGGCTGCCCGAACGGCCACGGTCCGTGACTCAACGGGCAACGGCAACCCGATGCGGTGAGCGCTACGTCCTTCGTGAGTCGGTTCAGGCGGCGACAGGACCGGCCGGCTGAGGCGCGGCGGCCAGACGCCGGGAGCGCACGGCGAGGACGATCATGACCGCCGGGATGAGCAGGTCGCTGACAAGGACGCCACCGGTGTTGCCGGGCGCGTGGTCGCCGGCGAACCACTGATAGAGGTGGCCGGCCAGCGCGCCCCACAGGAACATGCCACCGCCGAGGCCGATGGTGATGCGCTCGCGCGCCGACGCCGAAGCGGCGCGGTAGCCCATGACGGCCAGCCCGAGGTTGGCGAAGGCGATCTCGAACAGGAAAGGCGTCCGGGGAAAGCCGATCGCGGTGGCCATGACGTCGGGGAAGGCGAGGAACGCGACCGTCATCCAGAGGCTGCCGACGCCGAAGGCGCCGATGGCCCACCAGCGCTGCCAGATCTCCAGTCGTTCCCGGGCGGAGGTGGCGTGGCGGGCTCGCACGAAGGCGCCGATGGCCGGGACCAGGATCCAGACCAGGGGAAAGGCTGACTGGGCGACGTAACCGAAGTTGTCCATGCCCCGAATCTTGCATGGTTAACATTAACTAGTCAACACTCTGTTAGGCTGGCGACGTGGACGAAGGACTCGCAGACTTGCTGCACCGCGTGGTGATGTTGCTGGGCGAAGCAGCCCGGCGCCGCACCGACGGCCAGGACGGCCTGACGTACAGCCAGATCCGGCTGCTGGGCACGCTGGAGGACATCGAACCGGCAACGCAACACCGCCTGGCGCAAGCGTTGTCGGTATCGGACCCGGCGATCAGCCGCGCTTTGCGTCCCCTGGAGGAGGGCGGCTTGGTGCAGGTCGTCGTCGACCCCACTCATGCGCGTCGACGCCTGGTGACGCTGACTGCTGTCGGCCGGAAAGCGTTCCAGGACAACGGAAAGCCGCTCTACGACGAGTTCCGTTCGGCGCTGGTCGCCGCCGGGTTCCCTTATGAGCGCTACCTCGAAGACACGGTTCGGCTGGCCGAGCTCCTCGAGTCCGACTGACCACGGCTCACCATAGGCTGCACGGGCTCCGGCCGTGGGTGCAAGACTGGGCGACAACGGACGACGCGAAGGAGCTCGCTGTGGCCTCTGATGCCCTTGAACGACCGGTCCCGGCGTCGAGCGGGCCGGGGCCGGCCCTCGAGTTGCTGGACAAGGCCATCGGCTTGCAGACACCACTGGTGCGCAAGAACATCGCCCGGGCCCGTCAGCGCAACCCGGAAGCGACACCGGCGGAGGTCGTGCGCACCCTGGAGCGGATGTACGTCAGTGCTCTGACGAGCACCGGGGCCGCGGTCGGGGCCACGGCGGCCGCGCCTGCCGTCGGCACCGGAGTCGCCTTGGCGTTGTCGGCGGGGGAGGCCTTCTCTTCGCTCGAACTGAGCGCCCTGTTCGTGCTCTCGGTCGCCGAAGTCCACGGCGTTCCGCTGGACGAGATCGAACGCCGGCGGACACTGGTCATGGGGATCCTGCTCGGCCAGTCGGGTTCCTCGACCATTGTCGGCAAGGCCGCCGAACGCACCGGTAAGCACTGGGCCGCCCAGCTCGTCAACAAGGTGCCCGCGACGGCACTGCGCCAGATCAACAGCGTCCTGGGCAAGAACTTCGTCACCAAGTACGGCACCAGGCAGGGCATCATCGTGCTCGGCCGGGTGGCTCCGTTCGGCATCGGCGCGGTGATCGGCGGTGGCGCCAACGCGACCGTGGCCGCCCTGGCCGTCCGTGCCGCCCGACGCGCGTTCGGCCCCGCGCCTGAGTCATGGCCCGAGGCAGAGCCGGATCCCGTGCCTCCCGCACCAGCTGACGATCGGTACGTCGAAGGGGCCGGCCGGATCACCACGGGATGACGCCGTCGTCGTTGAAGAAGGAGTCGGTCGGTCCGCCGTCAGGCAGGGTGGCGAGGCGAATCGCGATGGCCGCGGCCTCCCGAGCCGGACGCCCTCGGAAACCGGAGAAATCGGTCGCCACCAGGCCCGGGCAGGCGGCGTTGATGAGGATGCCCGTGCCGGCGAACTGCCGCGCGTAGTGCACGGTGACGGCATTGAGGTACGACTTCGTCGGCGCGTAGGCCGCCATGATCGGGCCGACTTCGACGTCCGGGTCCGCCTGCAACGTCACCGACCCGACGCTGCTCGAGATGGTGACGATGCGCGGAGAGGCCGCGCGCCGCACGAACGGCAGCATCGCGTTGGTCACCCGGATCACGCCGTAGACGTTGGTCTCCACGATCTCGCGCACGACGTCGAGGTCGAGCGTGGTCGGGTCCTGCATCCACCCCGGTCCCATCTCTCCGGAGATGCCGGCGTTGTTGACCAGGGCGTCCAGGCGTCCGCCTTGACGTCCGACGAGTTCCGCGGCCTCGGTGACGCTGCGGTCACTGGTGACGTCCAAGGGGACCGCGAACGCGTCCAACCCGTTGGCCTGCAACGTCTTCACGGCCGCCTCGCCCCGCGCCTCGTCGCGGGCACCCACCGCCACGCGGTAGCCCTTCGCGCCCAGCCCCGCGGCGATCTCGTAGCCGAGTCCCTTGTTCGCGCCGGTCACCAGCGCGAGCTTCTTGTCGCTCATGACCTCGATCCTGCCCACCCGGCGAGCGGTGTCCCAACACCGATCAGGTGCGCTGTCATACCCGCCCGGTATCACCGCAGTATCGTGGTGCGGTGGACACGCTGGAGACCCGCGAGCTGAGGTACTTCGTCACCGTCGCCGAGGAACTGCACTTCAGCCGGGCGGCCGAGCGCCTCGGCATCGCTCAGCCGCCCTTGTCCCGGGCGATCCAGCAGCTCGAACGGCGTCTCGGCGTCACCCTGCTCGAACGCAACCGCCGCGGCGTCACCCTCACCAACGCGGGCCGGGTGCTGCTCGGCGAGGCCCGCGTCATCCTCGAGGGAGCCGCCGCGGCCGTCCGCCGCACCCGCCGCGCCGCGTCCGCCCCGAACGGCCTGACGCTGGCGACGAAGGCCGGCGCGAATCACGAGCTGTTGCGGAAGCTTCTCGACGCCCACGCCGCCGAGCCCGACGCGGCCGAAATCGAGGTGCTGCTGTGCGGAATGGGAGAACAGGCGCCGATGCTGCGAGACGGCCGCGCCGACGTGGCGCTCATGCAGCGCCCTTTCCACGACCTCACCGGGTTCGACACCGAAGACCTGCTGACCGAGGAGCAGATCGCCATCCTGCCCGCGGGGCATCCCCTCGCCACACGCACATCGCTGACCATGGCTGACATCAGCGATCTGGCGGACCTACCGCTCGCCCGCTGGCCTTGCGACGGCGGCGCGTACTCACCTGGCCCGGGCCCCGAGATCCACGACCAGTCCCAGCTGGCGCAGCTGATCGCCCTCGGGCACACGGTCGCCGTCACGGACGCGTCCGCCCGATCTTGGCTGTGGAGCGCACATGTCGCCGTTCCGCTGACCGGCGTATCTCCTGTCACGACGGTTCTCGCCTGGCCTGCTCACAGCCGCTCCCTGGCCATCGCCGGGCTCGTCCGCACGGCAGGTCACCTGTTCCGGTAGCTTTCAGTCGGCTGCCGGTGAGGGCGGGCGCGGGAGCCCTCCGCGACGACGGTTTCGTGCAGGGCGGCGAAGAACTGGGGCGTCGCCCCAGCCGATGCCACGGGTCTCGGAGGTCGCCGCCCGGACCGGGCTCGCGCAGAACTAGGTGTCGAAGACGGTGACCAGGCTTCGCGCGGATCGCAACGGCCATGCCACGCGAGGTGTTCAGCGCCCGGGGCGCCCGCTCGATCGGCCCGGCACTGGCGAGCGACGACGAACCGGAGCAGCTGCGGCGGACGATCACGTTGCTGGACGAACTCACGACACCGCTGCTCGGCCCCGAACGGCCGTGACGGATCGGCCGCGGCCGTTGCGGCGCCTCGCGGCGTGCCGGTACCGGATCCTGTCAGGTGGCGCCATGCGGCTGCGCGACACGGAACAGCTGACCGTTGTTGTCGATGGGCAACGTGCCGGAATTTTGGTCCGTTCGACGGTGCACCTCCCGCTGGTCCGCGCACTAGGCTCCGCCTCCATGATCGAGGACGACACGCCAGCCGATCCGGTCGCCTCGCGCCGTCCGGCCTATCTGGAGGACCTGGCCGGCGGTGTGGATCGGTTCTTCGAGCCTCGCCGGACCGGCTGTCCGTGGTGCGGCTCCGGTGCGCTTCGGGGCCGGTTGCGCACGACCGACCTGCTGCAGCACAAGCCGGGCCGGTTCCTGCTCGACGAATGCCGGGACTGCGGGCACGTCTTCCAGAACCCCCGGCTGAACCCGGACGGGCTCGAGTTCTACTACCGGGACTGCTACGACGGGCTCGGCGAAAAGAACATGACCGGGATGTTCGAAGGCAACCGGGCGGGCTATCGCTCCCGGGCCGAGCTGGCCCGGGACGCCGGCGCGTCGGGGGAGTGGCTCGACGTCGGCATGGGACACGGGCATTTCTGCCAGGAAGCTGCCGCGGTGCTGCCCGGCGTCAAGTTCGACGGTCTCGATCTCGGCGACGCGGTGGACCTGGCGCGTCGGCAGGGCCGGATCCGCACCGGCTACCGGGGCTCGTTCGTGGACTTGGCCGAGGAGCTCGCCGGGCGCTACGACGTGGTCAGCATGTACCACTACCTGGAACACACCACGGAACCCCGGCGAGAGCTGGCGGCGGCGATGACGGTGTTGCGGCCCGGCGGGCTGCTGGCGATCGAGCTGCCCGATCCGGAATGCCGCTGGGCGAAGGTGCTCGGCCGGTGGTGGATGCCGTGGCTGCAACCCCAGCACCTGAACCTGATGCCGATCGGCAACCTCCGGGCCGAGCTGGCGGCCCGCGGGTTCACGGTGGTCGCCGAGCAACGTGCCGAGCCGCATTCCGCCATCGACGTGCTGGCCGCGTCGATCATGGCGGTCAACGCCCTGACGATCGCCGGGGAAGATCTTCCGTGGCGGAGCGCGCCGCCATCGCGGTGGCGGCGGATCCTGCGCAAGGCCACGTTCGTCGCGTGCGTGCCGTTGTTCGTACTGGCCGCGGCGGCGGACCGGATCAGTGCACCCTTCGGCCGGCGGCGCGGGTGGTCCAACGCGTACCGGGTGGTGGCCCGCCGGGACGCCGCGTAACCCCCGCATCCGTCCGGGGAACGCCCTTTGCTTGCCCGGCGCGGTGTTCTAAGGTCGCGTCATGCTGCTGGCGGGAAAGGTCGCCCTGATCACCGGAGCGAGCACCGGGATCGGCGCCGCGTCCGCGCGGCTCTTCGCCCGGGAAGGCGCGGCCGTGGTGCTGAGCGCGCGTTCGGCGGACAAGCTCGCCGCGCTGGTCGAGGAGATCCGGGCCGCGGGAGGGCAGGCCGCCGCGGTCGTCGCCGACGTGGCCCGGGACGCGGACTGCGAAGCGGCCGTCGCCGCGGCGGTCGAGGAGTTCGGACGGCTCGATGTGGCCTTCAACAACGCGGGCGTCGGTCCGGAGGGAACGCCGCTCGCGGACACGTCACCGGAGGCGTGGCAGGCGGCGCTCGCGACCAACCTGACCGGCGTCGCGCAGTGCCTGCGACACGAAATCCGCGCGATGCGAGCGGCCGGCGGCGGCGCGATCGTCAACAACGCCAGCACAGCCGCGTTCTTCGGAACCGCTTTCTCCGCCGCGTATTCCGCATCCAAGCACGGCGTGGTCGGGCTGTCGAAGTCGGCGGCCGCCGAGTACGGCGCGTCGGGGATCCGGGTCAACGTCCTGAACCCCGGCGTCACCGAAACCCCGCAGACGGGGCCGTGGCTCGACTCGGTCCCCGGCGAGCGCGACCGGGTCGCCGGGTGGAACGCGCTGAAGCGGCTGGCCCGCCCGGAGGAAGTGGCCGAGGCGGCGGCGTGGCTGCTGTCGGACCGCGCCTCGTTCGTGACCGGCGCGGAGCTGGCCGTGGACGGCGGTTACACGGCGATCGCGCCGTACGTCGGCTGATGTCTCGCCGCCGGCTTTCGCCCTACCGGACGGCCGAGGACGCTTCAACAAACCGGCAGCAGAACTTGTCGGCGTAGTCGACCAGCACTCGCTGACGGGTCCCCCGTCGCGGCATGACAGACGTTGGTGCTTGGGCGAGTGGCGGGGTTGCTCGTTGGCGAGGAAGCGGTTTCAGGTGCCTGCCGCGAGCGAGATTCGCAGCATGATGCCACTTCTGGCCCGGTGGTTGCGCCAGGCACCATTCATCCGCTCTTCAGGCACGCCCGAAGGAAACCACGTGCCAATCCCGGGTGTGCGGGACAGCCGACGTCGCCCGCCGCCGACCAGGTGCGCGACGCGGGATCCGACGGACCTGCCCCGGTCGAACCATCGGCCGACCGGTTCCTGCCGAGCCTCGCGGCGTTCCTGCCGGCGCTGGCGCAGGCGGTGCCGTCGATCATCAGCCTGTTCGCCGGGCACACCAAGGGCCTCCTCGGCGAGGAGCGCGGCCGGTCGACCTCGTCGACGACGAGTCCGTCTCGCGTGACCTGCCGAAAGGCAGCGAAGACGTCGCGGCCGGTTCCTCGGGCGCTGCTGCAGACGTTCTTCGGGCCGCGTGACATCCGGCCGCCGTCGATCACGAGTCCCGAGTACGGCGAGAAGTTCGGGTGGTCGCTGAGGGCGAGTCCGCATATCGGCTACTCAAGACTGGGCGACAGGGCCTGGTCCGGTCACCCCTTGACATAAAGGGGAGTCATGAGCGTTCGTTGGATGGGTTACCCGGTCGCCTTACTGCCGGCATCCTTCAGGGGCTTGAGCGCGCGGGCGTGAGCCACGAGGTCGTGCAGGGACGCTGACGCGAACTCGGCGACGCGGCGTGCCCGATCGGATTGCTCGGCCACTTCGCCGGTGGGGCTGATGAGTCGGTCGGCGTGGGCGAGGGGAAGACTCTTGGGTACTGGGAGCATGCCCGCTTTGCTGAGCGCCAGACGCAGTTGCTGGCTGGCCAGGGTTCCGCCGTGTGCGGTGGTGGAGTACGACACGATCGACGCGGGTTTGCCGGTGGCTTCGGTGGCCAGGAAGTCCAGGGCGTTCTTCAGAGCTGCCGGTGGTGCGTGGTTGTACTCGGGTGTCACGAAGACGTAGGCGTCGGCGGCCGCCATGGCCGTGAGCCAAGCCCTTACGACCGGGGATGGCCGGCGGTCGGGATTGGCCAGCGGCGCGAGTGGCTCGTCGAAGAACGGCATCGGATGGTCGGCGAGGTCGAGCAGGGCGAACTCGGCGTCGTCGACGAGGGCTGCCTTGTTCATGATGAACCGGCTGACGCGGTCGCCGAGGCGTCCGGGCCGGGTGCTGCCGAGGATGACCTCGATTCTCATCGCCGCTCCTCGGTCTCCAGAAGTTCGCACAACGTCTTCAGGGTTCGGATCGTGGTGGACATGGCGGCGTCGGTCATCTGCTCGCCGCCGAGCTTGTCGTACTCGCGTTGCACGGCCAGCCCTTCCTGCACGAGGGACCGGCCTGCGGGGGTCAGCGTCAACGCGTGCTCACGACGAGACGCGGATGAGGCCGCGACGGCCAGCCACCCGCGTTGCCGGGCCGTCTCGACGTGGCGGCTGACCGCGCCTTTCGTCAAGCTCAGGAGGTCGGCGATCTCCTGTTGGGACGGGGGGACTTCGTCGGCTTCGCCGATCGACCGCAGCACGAGGAACTGTGTTCGTCCGATGCCGATCCGCTGCTGGAACCGGCGATCGCCGGCTCGTTCACTGAGCAACGCCGCCCGGTGCAGGTAACGCATGAGGTCCCGATGCAGGGACGATTGCGGACTCATTCTTGTAGTATACGTGTGAACAGTTCACATGTGAACAGTAGGCGGAATCACCGCGCCGCGGCGTTACGTGGTTGGCCGAGGGGCGGGGATTTCGGCGTCGAGCACGATCGTGCCGGTGGTGTCGGTGGCGAGCAGAGTCAGGCGTCCGGAGTGCGCAGGGGGTGCCGGAGACCACTGCATTCGCTGCCGGTCGAGATGGTCTCCCGATTCGCCCGTGCCGCCGGTCCGGCGGTACGCGGTGCCCTGCTCGTCGCGTAGTTCCCAGGTGAGCTCGGCCAGTGGCGAGCCGACGGCCGCCCGGCCCGGTCGCTCGGTGGCTTGCCCGCGGCGTTGGCGTTTCATCCACTCCAGGTGCTCACGCGAGGCCCGCGCGCGCCTGTCGCGGTGCTCCGGGCCGGGGTCGGTGTAGAGGTCGACCAGAAACCGGTCGCTCCACAGCTCCGCCGAAATCAGTGTCACCGGCCGTCCGCCGAGGTGACCGAGTTGCCGCGGCCCCACCAGCACATCCCGCAACGTCGGTGGCTCGGCCGGCTCGGGGGCGACAACCGGCGCCGAACCCGCCCGCATAGCCACGGGAGCGAAAGCGCTCGTGGCCGTCGAGGACGACACCGACCGGATTTCCGGTCTGATCCCGGCCTCCTCGAGGGCGTCGAGCGCGGCGCTTTCCTGCTCGTCGGTGAGCACGCCGGTATCGCCGAGCGCTTCGACCTGCGCCGCGAGCCGACTTCCCAGCATGCGCAACGGATCCACCGAAACCACACCGGCAGACCCTTCGCGCCGAGCACGGCTCACCCCGGCCACAGCCGGTCGGAAGACTTGCGCCAACCACTGTTCCCCGGACAGCATCACGACTCCATTTTACCGTTGCCCCCAAGCCGATAATCTCGTCGGCACGACCGGACGTGAACGCCAAGGACCGTCCCGTCACTGCGAGAGGGACGCTCGCAGCCGGCCGATGACTCGCAGGATCTCGGTGCGGTGCTTGGCCGATTTCATCCATTCCGGAAGCCGGGCCAGCATAGTCATCCCGGGACGTTCGCCGCGCTCGCGGAGCCGGGCACCGACGTATCCCTCCAAGATGTCCAGGTGGCGTTCGTTGAACCCCCACAGGGTATGGTTTCCGCAGCAGTCCGCTCGCAGCCACAGCGGTTGACGGAAGTACGGATCAACCGGACCGCCCCAGCACGAGCTCGCGTGCTTGACTTCACCGGGCCAGTTCCTGACGTGGCCACAGGCGCGGCACGCCAGCCGGCGAGGCCATCGGATCGAGTAGGGGCTACGCGGTTACCCTTCAAGCCACGGCACCACCTCAGCGCGGGCCTGGCAGTCCGGACATACCACCTGAATCGCGTTCTCCGCCAGGGCATACAGCGATACACCGGGATCGGCAAATCGCATTGGCACCGTCGACGGGTTGGCATTCATGTCGCAATTGTGCCCACCGACTGCGTCTTCACGCACGCCAATTTCCCGTCCGTGCCCGGCAACGCACGCTGCGGCAGCCACCCTCGGGAAGCGTCACATCAGCGTGCGAGATCGGCCCGCCGGGCAACTTGCCGAGCCAACCCTGATCTGGATCGGGCGGCTGCGGTGACGGCCGCAAGGTGCGCTGGCTGGCGTGGCTGACAGCTCAGGCCACGAGGGCAGCACCACGGACGGCCGAAGGCGTTCTACTCCTGTATCGACGGGCGGGTCGGCTGGGTTCCCGTCCACCCGGGTGCGCGCGGCTCCCCGGTGGACGGACGCCGGCGGCGCGTCCACCGGGCGACCAGCTCGCCCAGGCGTTCCTCGGCCCGGCGGCGGTCGCGTTCGCCCTGGTGGGTGGCGGTCCACAGCTGTCCGGTCTGGCTGATCGGGATCATGACGGCTCCTCCGGTCGTGGGGTGGTTCCGCCAGGACGACGCCGCGCTTCGCCCGGATCGACAGATCGCCGGAAAACTTTTCGAGGACCTGTCGATTCCGGGCCGCGGCGGCGTCGGGTGGGTGAGAAGCTGCACCAGACGACCAGGAGGAGCCTTGCGGTACATGCTGATGATCTGCGATGACGGCGCGGAGCTGTCCAGCCCGCCGGAGATCGACGCCAAGCCCGAGTTCGTTGCCTGGCTGCGCGACGTCGAAGCGCGGCGCGCCCGCCGGGCCGGGACGCTGCTGCGCCCACCCGCCGAAGCCGTGACCGTGCGGGTGCGCGACGGGCGGCGGCTGACGTCGGACGGCCCGTTCGCCGAGACGAAGGAGTGGATCGCCGGTTGCGAGGTCGTCGAGTGCGGCGACCTCGACGAAGCCATCGCGATCGCGTCCGCGCACCCCGCCGCCGGGCGGTTCCCCATCGAGATCCGGCCGTTCGGGGAGGACTGAACGATGAAGTTCCTGATGTGGGTGTGCGTCGACCCCGAGCTCGTCGGCACCGCCGAAGACCACCCGGACGACTGGGTCGCCGAAGCCGGCGCCCGCCGGCTCGAAGGCAGCCAGCTGAGGTCGGTCGCCGACGCGACGACGCTGTGGCCGCGCGACGGCGGCACGTTCGTCTCCGACGGCCCGTTCGCCGAGACGAAGGAGCAGATCGCCGGCTACGACATCCTCGACTGCGTCGACCTCGCCGAAGCGATCGACATCGCGGCGGCGCACCCGGTCGCGAAGTTCGGTGCCATCGAGCTGCGCCCGGTGTGGGAGTGACGGACACCGTCCGCGCGGCGGTCGACGAGGCTTTCCGCGGCGAGTGGGGCCGCGTCGTCGCCACCCTGATCCGGGTCACCGGCGACTGGGACCTGGCCGAGGAGTGCGCGCAGGAAGCGTTCGCCAAGGCCCTGGACACCTGGCCCCGGGACGGCGTGCCGCGCCGTCCCGGGGCGTGGCTCACGACGACCGCCCGCCACCGGGCGCTGGACAAGCTGCGTCGCGGCGCCGCCGAGGCGAACCGGCTGCGGGACGTCGCGGTCACGGCGTCCGGTGGCGACGACGCGCCGCCGGAGCCGGACGACGTCCCGGACGACCGGCTGCGGCTGATGTTCACCTGCTGTCACCCGGCGCTGCCGCTGGAGGCGCAGGTGGCGCTGACGCTGCGGACGCTCGCCGGCCTGACCACCCCGGAGATCGCCCGTGCGTTCCTGGTGCCGGAAGCGACGATGGCGCAGCGGATCGTGCGGGCCAAGCGGAAGATCCGCAACGCCCGCATCCCGTACCGCGTCCCGCCGGCCGACCTGCTGCCCGAGCGGACGGCGGGTGTGCTGGGCGTGCTTTACCTGCTGTTCAACGAAGGTTATTCGGCCAGCGCGGGCGCCGACCTGGTCCGCCGGGCACTGACGGCAGAGGCGATCCGGCTCACGCGCGTCGTCGTCCGGTTGCTGCCGACCGCACCGGAAGCGAGCGGGTTGCTGGCCCTGATGCTGTTCCACGACGCCCGCCACGCGACTCGCACCGACGACGTGGGGGACCTGGTCACCCTGGCCGAGCAGGACCGCACCCGCTGGGACCGCGCGGTGATCGACGAGGGCGTGAGCGTCCTGGACACCGCGCTGGCCCTCGGCCGGCCGGGCCCGTACCAACTCCAAGCGGCGATCGCCGCGTGCCACGCGACGGCGTCCCGCGCCGAGGACACGGACTGGGCGCGGATCGCCCGGCTGTACGAGCTGGTGGCGAAGCTGAGCCCGTCCCCGGTGGTCGAGCTGAACCGGGCGGTGGCGGTGGCGATGGCCGACGGCCCGGCGGCGGGCCTGGCCTTGACCGACGACCTCGCGGCCGGGGGCCTCTTGGCGGGCTACCACCTGCTCTCTGCGACCCGCGCGGACTTCCTGCGTCGTCTCGGCCGGCTCGGAGACGCGGCGGCGGCGTACCGGGAGGCACGGGAACTGGCGCCCACGGAAGCGGAACGGCGGTACCTCACCCGGCGGATCGAAGAACTGGATCCGTGACGCGGCGGGTGACCGTGGCGAGCCGAGCCCGGATCGGACCCGACGGCGACACTTGGAAGCCGGCCCAGCCCGGCTCTCCTATAACAAAGCTCGGCACCGGTGCGTCTTCCGGCGACGGGCTGCCAAGAGGGTCGCGAGGCCGTCGTCTGCTCGCTGTCGGCCGGCAGTGGGTGATGGCAGGCCGGGATCAGCGGCCAGGGCCGCGCGGGGCCGGGGTCGAGCTGAACTGGCCCTGCCAGCTCGCCTGCGCTCCGGAGTCGCCGATGCGGTAGACGTCGTACACCGCAGCGCCCGCGGCCGCGACCGCCAGGACCGACAGCACCACCGTCACGGCGCTCGACGCCGGCGCCAGGAACGTGCGGCGGCCGGTGGTGTCCGCGGCTGGGGTCCGCAGGCTTTCCCGCCGGCGCCACCAGACCAGGAGCGCGAGCACGGCCACCGGGATCGCGACCCACAGTGCGGTGTCGCCCAGTTCGGTGTGGGTTCGCACGAGCGGGGTCGAGGCGACGCGGCGCTCCAGCCATTCGCCGGCGTCGGTCGTGATCGGGACGAGGATCACGACGATGACGGACAGGATCGCGTTCGGCCCGGCGAGCTTGGCGCGTGCGGCGGGCCAGAGCGCGCTGAGCACCAGCAGCAGCGCGGACAGCGGGAGCAGGACGACGATCGCGTGCACGAGCAGCACGTGGGCGGGCAGGCCGTTGACGGTGGTCATGGTGTCCTTTGTGGAGGGTGCGTGGATCGGGGACGTGCTGCGCTCAGGGAGCACGGGCGAGAGAGGCGACGCGGTAACCCGGTGCGCGCGTCGACACCCACTCGGCAATGTCCGCGCCGCCACGGGCGAACGCGGCCGTGGCCAAGACGTCGGACCACAGCAGGGACGGGCCGGTGATGGTCACGGCGAGCAGTTCGCGCGGGTGAAGGCCGGTGTGCGGGTCGACGATGTGCGGGCCGCGCGCGGCCGACCCGGACGTCGCGACGCTGCCGGACCGGAGATCGAGAATCGCCAGGAAAGCGCTCTTGTCGGTGGGGTCTTCGACGGCGACTCGCCACGGTGGGGCACTTGTGACGCCGACCCGGCCGGTGAGGTCGCCGCCGACGTTGAGGTAGTGGTCGAACGCGCGCAGGCCCGCGAGGTGAGCGGCGGCGCGCTCGGCCGCCCAGCCCTTCACCAGCCCGGACGGGTCGAAACCGCCGGGCAGGTCCGCGTCGAAGTAGCCGTCCGTCAGGTCCCGTGCTTCTTCGCAGAGCGCCACGACTTCGGTGAGCCAGGGGTGCCACTCCTCCCGCGGAAGGTCACCTCGGCGGAGTGCGCTCACCTGGCTGTCGGACCGGTAGGTGCTGAACAGCTCGTCGGCGCTGCGCAGGTGCCCGAACACTGCCGACACCGCCGGCTCGATCGCGGGGTCGGAGTCGATGCGCGGGCCGCGCAGGTGGAGGCTGGCCTCCGTCCCCATGACCGGCCGGGTCCAGGACCGCCGGTGCCGGTGCGTGGTGGTCACCCGTGGGCCTGGTCGATCGCGGACTGCAGCGACTGCTGGTAGCCCTCGGAGGTGTAGGTGGCGCCGCTGACCGTGTCGATCTGGGCGCTCTGGGCCTGCAGCGTCTCCTGGTTCAGCTCCGGTACGGCTTCGGAGTTGATCCGGACGTCACGGCCGCTTTCCTGCGGGTAGTCGATGGCCTGGGCTCCGGTGATCTTGCCGCCCGCGACGGTGATCTGCACTTGGACCGGGCCGTAGCGGGTGTCGGCGGCCTCTCCGGTGAACGTCCCGGTGCCTCCGGACGGAGCGGCCGACGACGTACCGGAGGCGGGTGGGCTGGTCGTGCGGGACGGCTGGGTGCCGCCGAGCGGCCGTCCGGCGGCGACCGGGGTCTCGTCGGTGCTGGTGCGGTAGCTGAACAGCAGCACGACGACGGACACGGTCGCGGCGAGGGTGATGGCGATCCTGCGCATCGGAAGTCCTTTCCTACCAGGCGAACCGCTCGGCGTGGACGCGGTCGGCGGGGACGCCGGCGGCGCGTGCGCTGTCGAGCACGGCGGCGGTCCAGGCGTCGGGGCCGCACACGTAGACGTCGTGGTCGGCGATGTCGGGCACGAGGTGGCGCAGCACCTGCTCGTCGGGCACCGGGGCGTACCCGGCGGGCAGCCACGACGCGCGGTCGCGCGAGCGCCGGCCGAGCAGGTAGTGGATCCGGATCCCGCGGCGGGCGGCGAGGTCTTCCAGCTCCCGGCGGAACAGCAGGTCCGCGGGGCGGCCGGCGCGCTGGAACAACACGGCGTGCCCCGGTTGGTAGGGGAGTTCGTCCAGCAGCGCGCGCAGGGGCGTGATCCCGATCCCGGAGGCGAACAGCGCGAGCTTCCGTCCTTTTCGGACGGTTCCGGTCAGGCGGCCGTACGGCCCTTCGAACAGCGCGGGCGTGCCGGGGCGCAGGGTGGCGAGCCGGCGGCTGCCCTCGCCGAGGTCCTTCGCGGTGATCCGCAGCCGGTGCCCGTCCGGGGCGGCCGAGAGCGAGAACGGTTTTCCGCGGGTCCAGCCCGGTCCGGAGGCGAACCGCCAGACGAAGAACTGGCCCGCCGCTACGGGCAGGCGGTCGAGGTCGCGGCCGCCCAGGTACACCGAGACGACGCCGCGGCCTTCGGGCACGACCTGCTCGACGACCAGGCGGTGCCGGAGGTTGAGCCACACCGGCCGCCCGACGCGGAACACGAGCACGGCGCCCGCGGCCGAGGCGTAGGCGGTCCACCAGAACGCGGTGGCGACCGGGGAGGCGGTGAAGTCGGCGCCGGTCCACAGCTGGTGCGGCAGGGCGAGCCCGGCGCCGAGGTAGGCGTAGAGGTGCAGCAGGTGCCAGGACTCGTAGCGCAACCGCCGCCGGGCCGCGCGCACCGACGTCACGGCGACCATGATCAGGGCGGCCGTGCCGGCGGTCGCCAGGAGCATGCCCGGGTAGGTCGTCACCAGCGCCCACGCCTCGGCCAGGACGCCGGAGCGGTCGGTCGCCGCGTAGCCGAGGGTGATGAGCACGAGGTGCGCGGCGAGCAGCGTGATCGAGGTGAACCCGACGAGCCGGTGCCGGCGGGCCAGCTCGTCCTGGCCGTAGCTGCGCTCGACCCAGGGGATACGCGCCATCAGCAGCACCTGCAGCAGCAGGAGGTCCGCCGACAGCAGCCCGGTCAGCCGCCCGGTCGAGGTGAAGAAGTCGGTGCCGAGGCCTTGCAGGCCGCGGCCGGACACCCAGAGCGCGACCACGAACAGGACGCTCAGCCAGGCCGTCAGGCCCGCGGCGTCCCGCCACCACAGGCGGACGGCGGGCCGGGCCACCGGGCGGGCGGCGAGAGTGGCGGACATCGGGCTCCTCGGGTGATCGCTACGGAATCCACCCTTCCCGAGCCCGGTTAGCCGTCGACGTGACCAGGGTGAGAGTTCGGTAAGAGAAGATCCGCTCCGACCGTGAACCCGACCACCGCGCCACCGCCGGGGCGCGGCTCGGCGAACACGGTGCCGCCGTGGGCGAGGGCGATGTCCCGCACGATGGCCAGGCCGAGGCCGGAGCCGGGCAGGCCGCGGGCGCCGTCCGCGCGGTGGAAGCGGTCGAACACACGGACCGCGTCGTCGTCGCCGATGCCCGGGCCGCGGTCGAGCACCTGCACGCGCCCGTCGCGGACGACGACCTCGATCGGGCCGTCGGGCGCGAACTTGACGGCGTTTTCCAGGAGGTTCGAGACGGCGCGTTCCAGCGCTTTCGCCTGGCCGCGCACCGTTGACGCGTCCGCCTCGACGGTGATGGCGCGCCCCGACCGGCGCCGGACACGGTCGGCCGCGCGTTCGACGGTCTCGCCCAGCTCCACCGGCGCCGGTTCTTCGGCTTCATAGCGGCGGGTGGCCAGTTCGACGAGCTCGTCGATGAGATGGGTCAGCTCGCGGGCTTCGCCGTCGACGTCGTCGAGCAGACGCGTGCGCGACTCGGGGCTGAGCTCGGAGAACCGGCGCAGGACGCTGGCGTTGGTGCGCAGGCTGGTCAGCGGGGTCCGCAGTTCGTGGGCGGCGTCCTGGACCAGGCGGTCCTGGTCGGCGCGGGCGTCGGCGAGCCGGGCGAGCATCCGGTCGAACGAGGTCGCGAGCCTGCCGACCTCGTCGCGGCCGTCGGTGGGCACGGCGACGTCGTCGAGGCGGCCGTCGCTGACCTGCTCGGTGACGTCGGTCAGCCGGACCAGCCGCCGGGTGATCTGCCGCGCCAGCAGCCAGCCGGCCAGGGCTGCGCCGAGCAGGACCAGGGCGCTCACGCCGGTGATGCGGGTGGCCAGTTCGCTGAGCACGTGCCGGGACTCGTCGACGTCGAGGGCGAGCTGGACGGCGCCACGGCCGGGCCCGAGCGCCACGGTGATCACCCGGTAGTCGTCGCGGCCGGCGGTGAAGTCCCAGTAGCGGTGGTCGCCGAGCGAGCCGGTCGCGGCGAGCGCGCGGTCGGCGTCGGCGACGTCGAGGTGGACCGGGCGGCCGCCGATCGGGCGGACGGTGCCGTCCGGGGTGATCGACTGGGCGACCATGGGCTGGGCTTCGTCGTGGTCGTCGTCATCGGGGCCGCGGGTGACCGGGCTCGGCGCCAGGACCTGCGTCGCGCCGGCCGCGACCTCCGCCGACGTCGTGAGCAGGGAGCGGTCGAGCTCGGCGTCGATCCGCTGGGAGGCGGCCTGGTAGCTGAGCACGCCGACGAGGATCGCCGCGGCCGCGCCGACGCCGGCGAACGCGATGGCGAGCTTGCTGCGCAGGTTCATGCCGGGCGCACCGAGTAGCCGATGCCGCGGACGGTGTGGATCAGGTCCGCCGCGCCGGCCTGCTCCAGCTTGCGCCGGAGGTAGCCGATGTAGACGGCGAGGTTCTTGGAGTCGGAGCCGAACTCGTAGCCCCAGATGCGCTGGTAGATCGTGCTGCGGTCGAGCACGATCCCGGCGTTGCGCACGAGCAGTTCCAGCAGGTCGAACTCGGTCTTGGAGAGGGTGATCTCGGTGCCCTGCCACCACACCCGCCGGGCGGCCGGGTCGACCGCGAGCTCGCCGAGCCGGAGGGTGCGCCGGGCCTCCGGTTCGGGTGCAGTGCGGCGCAGCAGGGCTCGCAGCCGGGCGAGGAGTTCGTCGAGCTCGAACGGCTTGGGCAGGTAGTCGTCGGCCCCGGCGTCCAGGCCCGCCACCCGATCAGGGGTTTCGACGCGGGCGGTGAGCATGAGGATCGGGGTGGGGTCGCCTTCGGCGCGCAGCACGCGGCAGACGCCGAGGCCGTCGACGCCGGGCATCATGACGTCGAGGATCAGCACGTCGAAGTCGTCGCGCCGGGCCGTGGCCAGTGCGTCGACGCCGTCGGTCACTTCGGTGACGTGGTAGCCCTCGAGGTCGAGGGCCCGGACGAGCGACTCGCGGATCGCGCGGTCGTCGTCGGCGAGCAGGACGCGGTGCGGCATGGCCGCCATGATGCCCGGGTGCGGGCTCCCCGTCCTGTCGGGTTTCGTTGTGCCAGCGGAGGGTTAGCGGCCGGTAAAGCGCGGCTTCCGCGGTGTCATGGTGGCCCCGATTCCGTCGAGTCGTCCGCGTCCGGCAGACGGGCGAGCCGGCGGCGGTCGACCCGGTCGAGGCTGCTCCGCAGCAGCCGATCGCGCGGTGGGGGAGCCCATGAGCGCAGGCCGGCACCCAGCTGTGCGGCCACGGTCTCGACGTCGGTCGTGAGGATGGCGATCCCGCTGACGATCACGCTCCAGTCCGGGGTGAGGCGAGCAACGCGCGGCAGCGGGCCGGGCCCAGCGGGGCCGGATCAGGGACGCTCATCGGTCTCGGCCCGGTATTTCAGCTTCGCTAGCCGCGTAGCCGCGAAGAGCGCTGCCACGGCGATCGCGCCCAGTGTCGTCAGGAGGCGGTTCACGTCGATCGCCGGCTCCCATGCGGCGCAGTCTCACCGCCAGGTCCACGCGAGCGGCAGAGCCGATGGTCCCACCCGGTGGTGACCGAGGACCCCGGTGCCGGGGGCGTTCGCCAGCGGTGGTGGCACCCCCGGCGCGATTTGCTGGGCTCGTCACGCATTCAGCGACTCCGGAGGCCGCCATGGCGCACCCTCCCCCGCTGGCCGAGCTCGGGCTGAACACCGGCAAGAAGACCGGTCTCTCATCGGTTCAGGATGCGCTCGCGGTGACGGGGCGCCGGCCGTCTTCCCCGGTGTTCGGCATTCTTGTAACGAAATCGCTTCCGCGACCGAGCTACTGGTCACGGTCCGACATTTCGGGTGCCCGAGCCGGGGGCCGTTCCGCAGATCTTTCTTTGAAAGGAGATGGAGCGATGGCATCGACGGGGTCCAGGATGCGAGCCGTGTTTCTCGACTTCCTGGAGCGGGCCGGCTGGTCGGCCGGGCAGGTGTTCGTCGCAACCCTTCTCGCCGGTGGCGCCCCGGTCGCGGGCCTGCCGTGGAAGTACGCCGTCACGCTCGGCATCAGCGCGGCGGTGGCATCCGTCTTCCTCACGGCGGTGCAGTACCTCGGGAGAATCACGAGTCTGGGCTTCTGGCCGGACCTGCTGCTGCGCCTTGTGAAGACGTTCTTGGGGTCGTTCGCCGGATCGTTCGCGGCCGGAGTATTCGACATCACCAAGTTCGACTGGGGTACCGCATTCAACGTCGCGTTCCTCGCTGCCCTCGCGGTGCTCGGCAAGGGCCTGCTCGCCCGCGAGCACCCCGCACCGCCACCGCCACCTCAGCCGGCGCCCCCAACGGCACCCGCAACAGCGCCTCCGGTCGTGCCGACCAGTCCGTCCACCTTGCCCATTCAAACGTACGAGCAGGCAGTCGGAGGTTCCTGACCGCGCGACAGCCGGCCGCGCGATCGCCAGAAGGCTGTGGCCGGGTACCGGACGCACCTTTCGGGACGCGAGGAAACGGATCCTCGACGCGCGGAGGCCCTGGCATGTTCCAAGGGAAGCGTGGCGAGGACCGGCACTACGGGTCATGGAAGGATGCCGGTTCGGCTGGGATCCGGTTGGGCATCAGGCAGAACTCGTTGCCTTCCGGATCCTCCAAGACCACCCAAGAACCGCTGCCGGTGATGCTCGACCGCTGGGCGCCGAGATCGAGCAGCCGCGCAAGTTCCTCATCCTGTCCGCGATCGGTGGGGCAGATATCGAAATGCATGCGGTTCTTTGTCGTTTTCGGCTCGCCGGTACGGATGAACAGGATCTCCGGGCTGGTCGTCGCTCCTCGGATCGCCACACCGGTTTCATCGCGAGCGAAGACTCGGTAGCCCAGTACCTCGCACCAGAAAACGGCGAGCAGCTCGGGATCGTTGCAGTCGATGATGATGTCGCCCACCCGGCTCGTCATGAGATGGGAGCTTATCGGGATGAACCGCCCTGGTGCGGCTGACTGCCGCTTCCCTGTCCGAGGTCGTAACCACGAAGACCGACGCCCGCTCATCGGCATGAGCGCGCAGCCCCGTTCGATGCCTCAGCCGGAGATGGCGAGCACGTGCTTGCCCAGCACACCGCCGCGTTCGAAGGCCTCGTGCGCGGTGGCGATGTCGGCCAGCGGGTACACGCGGTGCACCGCCGGGCGGAGCGCGCCGGCCGTGACGTGGTCGGCCAGCTCGTCCAGTGCGGCGGAACCGGGGTTGGCGCTGAACGTGCGGATGCGCCGGGAGCCGTGGATGCTCGACGCCGCGATCGCGGCCAGTGCGGGAGCCGAGAGCCCGACGGTGACCATCCGGCCGCCCTTGGCCAGCCTGCCGCGGTAGCAGTGCAGCTCGGTGCCGACCGTGTCGACGATGACGTCGAACGGCCCGATCTCCTCCGAGGTGGTGGTGCCGTAGTCGAGGACCTCGTCGGCTCCCAGCTCACGCAGGACCGCGGCGTGGCGGTCGCGGGCCAGCGCGGTGACGTGGCCGCCCATCGCGTGGGCCAGCTGCACCGCGGCGGTGCCCACGCCACCGGCCGCGCCGCGGACCAGGACCCGCTCGCCCTCGGTCAGCCGGACACTGTCGCGCAGTGCGAGCAGCGCGGTGCTGCCCGCGACGACCAGTGATGCCGCCTCGACCGCCGAAACGCCCACCGGTGCGGAGCTGATGCGGTCGGCGGGAACCACGACGTACTCGGCTGCCCCGGCGACGGTGTGCCGTTTCCGGGGGTGCACCATGCCCCACACCCGGTCCCCGGCCTGGTAGCTCTCGACGTCGGAGCCGGTCGTGACGACGACACCGGCGAAGTCCAGGCCGACCCCGATCGGGAACGTCCGGCCCGACACCATCTTCAGCCCGCCGGCGCGGACGATCGCGTCGTGTCCGTTGACGCTGGACGCCTCGACCGACACCAGGACCTCGCCGGCGCCGGGGGAGGGGCGGTCGGTTTCGGTGACGCGCAGGACGTCCGGTGCTCCGAAGCTGGTGATCTGTGCGGCCTTCATTTGGTGTTTCCTCCCGTGATCGGCTGGTGTGCCACCGATCTTGGGGCGTGCCCGCGGAATCACGGTCGTTCGCGTTGTCCTGGGTCTGCCGGACCCACCCTCGCCGGGCACGTCCCGGGCATACTGGGCCGGTGACCGATGACCCTCGCCGCGCGCTGGCCGAGTTCCTGCGGACCCGGCGGACCCGGGTGCGGCCGCAGGACGTCGGCTTGGAGCCGGGCCCCCGGCGGCGTGTCGCCGGGCTGCGCCGCGAGGAGCTGGCCCTGCTGGCCGGGGTGAGCTCGGACTACTACCAGCGCATGGAGCAGGGGCGCGACGTGCGGCCGTCCGACCAGGTCCTCGACGCCATCGCCGGGGCGCTGGGCTTCTCCGCCGAGGAGACCCGGCACCTGCACAGCCTCGCCGTCGCCGCGCGCACCCCGAACCGGCCCGCGCAGGCGTATGCGCCGGAGGAGGTGCCGGCGACCACGCTGCGGCTGCTGGCCGCGACGACCTCGCCCGCCCTGGTCGTCGGGCGCTTCCTGGACGTGCTGGCCTGGAACCCGCTGGCCGGTGCGTTGCTGGGCGCGTTCACCGAGCTGCCGCGGGCCGAGCGGAACCTGCTGGCGATGTTGCTGCACCCCGAGGCCGACCAGGCCTGCCCGGAACGGTCGGGCACGGTCGCCGAGCTGACGGCCATGCTGCGGACGCAGGTCGCCACCGAGCCGGGGCACCCGCGCGCGGTGGAGCTGGTGGGTGAGCTGGCGGCGCGCAGTGCGGAGTTCGCGGCGCTGTGGGCTCGCCACGACGTCGAGGACACGACCCGCGGCCGGATGCGCGTCGATCACCCGCTGGTCGGAGAGCTGAGCCTGGACTGGGACGCCTACCCGATGCCGGGCGCGCCCGGGCCCGTGCTCATCGTCTACACCGCCGAGCCGGGCAGCCCGGACGACGAACGACTTCAGCGGCTGGCGGGCACGCTCGATCCGGCCACCCGGCCGGCGGTCCACGCCGGATCCGGATCGCCCGCGGCATCGGACGGACACCGTTCCCGGGGTGGCTGACGGACTTGCGGCAGAAGCGGACGGTTCGCCTCGGTGGAGTCAGTCCGGGTTCAGGTGCCGGGGTCCGTGGCCAGGTGGGGTGGTCTCCACGGAAGCGTCCTTTGAGGACAGAGACCGACCGCCGGCAGGTGACGTGGCTCAGGCGGGCAGCGGTACGTCACCCTCGGTCTGCGCGGCGAGCAGGCGCGCTCGCACGAAATGCTCTCGGACACCACCCAGCGTGCACGACGGCGTCGCTGAGTGTGCTAAGACTGGCTTCTAGCAAAGGGGCCACCGTGCACCAGCTCAGTCTCGGCGTCATCGCGCGTTCACGGAAAGAGAACGAACGGCGGTTGCCGATCCACCCCCATCACCTGGACCGGATCGACGCCGATCTCCGGAAGAGGATCTACCTCGAACACGGCTACGGCGAACCCTTCGGCGTGCCCGACGAACGACTGGCGGCCGCCGTCGCGGGGCTGCGCACGCGCGAGGAGCTGATCGCCGGGTGCGACGTCATCCTGCTCGCCAAGCCGCTTCGGGAGGACGTCGCCGAGCTGCGGCCCGGCCAGGTGCTGTGGGGCTGGCCGCACTGCGTGCAGGACACGGAGCTGACCCAGCAGGCCATCGACCGGAAGCTGACGGTCATCGCCTTCGAGGCGATGAACCATTGGCGGCGCGACGGCTCGTTCGGCCTGCACGTCTTCCACAAGAACAACGAACTGGCCGGCTACTGCTCGGTGCTGCACGCCCTGCAGCTGATCGGCTCGACCGGCGACTACGGCCGCCGCCTGCGGGCCGTGGTGATCGGCTTCGGCGCGACGGCGCGCGGTTCGGTGACCGCGCTGAACGCCCACGGGATCCACGACGTCGACGTCCTCACCGCGCGCGGCCTCAGCGCGGTCGGCTCACCGATCCACTCGGCGACGATGGTGCACATCGACCACGACGCGAACAACCCGGGAGACCTCCGCCGCAGCCACGCGATCACCGGCAACGGCCGGGTACCGCTGGCCGGGTTCCTCGCCGAGCACGACATCGTCGTCAACTGCGTGCTGCAGGACACCGGCGCGCCGCTGACGTTCCTCATCGAGGAAGATCTCGCCGCCTTCGCACCGGGGAGCCTCATCGTCGACGTCTCCTGCGACGAAGGCATGGGCTTCAGCTGGGCCCGGCCCACGACGTTCGCCCGGCCGACCGTCCCGATCGGCGACGGCGTCACCTACTACGCCGTCGACCACAGCCCGTCCTACCTGTGGAACTCGGCGACCTGGGAGATCAGCGAGGCCCTGCTGCCCCACCTGCGGACGGTCCTTTCCGGACAGTCCGCATGGGACGAGAACGAAACCGTGCGGCGGGCCGGGGAAATCCGGGACGGCACGATCCGGAACCCGGCGATCCTGTCCTTCCAGCACCGTTCACCGGAATACCCGCACCACCGATCCGGAACCTAAGGTGTCCTGAGTGGACATACCTCGGCGGGGTGAAGCGGCCGTGATCGACTACGCCGACCGGGCCGTCTGCGACCGCGGACACTCGCTCACCGGCCGACAGGCCGAAACCCTTCGCACAACCGGCGGAACCGTACGAGGACCTCGGCCGTGACCGAGCCTGCCTTCACGGAACAGAGTAGTCCGGCTACGCTCGGTTCGACCTCGGCAGCGTGAGCAAGGGAGATGATCGTGGCATCGGAGGCAGGAGCCGGCCCGAACACGCCGGTCGGGGTCGATCCGGGCCGGGCCAGCATTGCCCGCATGTACGACTTCGTGCTCGGTGGGAAAGACCACTACCAGGTCGACCGGGACGAGCTGGCGCGGCTGCAGCAGGTCATGCCCGAGGTCGCGGACCTGGCGCTGGAGAACCGGCGGTACCTCATCCGGGTGTGCCGTTTCCTCGCCGAGCGGGCCGGGATCGATCAGTACCTCGACTGCGGGTCGGGGCTGCCGACGACGGAGAACGTGCACCAGGTCGTCCAGCGCGTCGACAAGCAGGCCAAGGTCGTCTACGTCGACAACGACCCGGTCGTGGTCGCGCACGGCCAAGCGCTGCTGGTGGAGAACGACCGGACCCGGTTCGTGGCCGGCGACATCTTCGAACCGAAGACGATCCTGCAGGACGACGTCGTGCGGGAGCACCTCGACTGGTCGCGCCCGATCGCCCTGATGTTCGTCGCCACGCTGCACCACTACAAGGGCGACCGGCACCGGCCGGCCGAAATCATGCGGGAGTACGTCGAGGCGCTCCCGTCGGGTTCCTATGTCGCCATTTCGCACCTGTTCGACCCTGGCGAAGGCGGCGATCACGACACGATGGCGGCCTTCGAGGAAGCTATCGCCCGCGGCTCGCTCGGCGGCGCCACCGCGCGCACCGAGGCGGAGATCGAGGAGCTGCTGCCCGGGCTGGTGCCGGTGGAGCCGGGGGTTGTGCTGCTGGCGAACTGGTGGTCGGACGGGCCGAACCTGAAACCGCTCAACTCCGCCCAGCGGCTCATCGCCGGTGTCGTGGCACGCAAACCCTGACGGTCGACCCGAACCGTTCCCGCGGGTGACGGCGCCGGCCTGATGCCTGCCGCCGTCACCGGCTCGCGGAAATCGGCTGGTTCATTCCCGGGCGTCGAGGACGACGCGGAACCGGGCGTCGCCGGACATCATCCGCTCGTAGGCCTTCGGTGCCTCGGACAGTGGCATGATCTCGTTGCGGCTGCGGATTCCGCGGTCGTGGGCAAGCCGGAGACTGTCCTCGTTCTCGATCGAGGAACCGGTGAGCGCGCCGGTCACCGAACGCGTTCCGAAGATCAGGTCGGGGGTGCGGATCTCGATCGGGTCGGGGGCCGCGCCGACGACGAGCAGCTGCCCGCGAGTACCGAGCCCGGCCACGAGCGAGGACATCGACGCGCCGCTGGACGCCGTCGCGACGATCGCCGCCGCTCCGCCCAGCCTCGTCAGCGCCTGGCCGGGATCGGTCGCGGTGCTGTCGAGGTACTCGTCGGCGCCGAGTTCGGCGGCCAGTTCGGCTTTGCCGGTGCCGCGGGCGATCGCCGCGACGCGGTAGCCGAGCGTCTTGGCGTACTGGATGCCGAGGTGGCCGAGGCCGCCGATGCCTTGCACCGCTACCAGGGAGCCCGGCCGGGCGTCGGCGGTGAGCAGCGCGCGGTACACGGTGAGCCCGGCGCACAGCAGCGGTGCCACGTCGAGCGGCTGCGCGCCGGCGGGGATGCGGACCAGGCCGGTGGCGCGAGCGTAGGCGACTTCGGCGTAGCCGCCGTCGGTGGTGGTGCCGGTCCAGGGCTGGTCGGTGCAGTTGACGAAGTCGCCGCGGCGGCAGTTGTCGCACTGCCCGCAGTGGCCGTTGAGGTAGCCCACGCCGACGTGGTCACCGGCGGCCCAGGCCGTCACGCCCGGGCCGACGGCCTCGATCACGCCGACGATCTCGTGGCCCGGCACGACCGGCGCCGACGGGTCGGCACGCAGGCCTTCGACCGCGAGGGTGTCGCTGTGGCAGACCCCGCAGGACTCGACGCGCAGGCGCACCTCACCGGGCAGCGGGTCGCGGATTTCGCGTTCGACCAGGGTGAACTGGCGTGTCCCGGTCACTTCGAACGCACGGTAGGACATCACGGGGCTCCGATCAGGGGGTGGACCTGGCGGTCGAGATCGCGCAGGACGTGCAGGAAGGCTTCGGAGAAGGTCGGGAACGGCTGGACGACGTCGAGCAGCACGGCCAGCGGGACGCGGGCGCGGATCGCGAGAGTGGCCTGCTGCAGCCACTCGCCGGCCTCGGGGCCGGCCGCGTACGCGCCGGTCAGCCGTTCGCCGTCGGAGAAGACGGTGAGGAAGCCGGGGCGCGTGTCGTAGGCGCGGGTGTAGGTCGAGGTGCGCGGGACTCCGGAGAGCTGCACCGTCGCGGTGAAGGCGCCTTCGGCGGCGCCGACGGCCGCGGCCTGCGGGTCGGTGAACACCACGCGGGGGATCGCGTCGTAGTTCACGGAAGCGGGCCGGCCGAGGATGTTCGCGGCCACGACCCGGCCCTGGTACTCGCCGACGTGGGTCAGGTTCCACTGCCCGGTGACGTCGCCGACGGCCCACAGGCCCTCGCCCGCGTTCATGCGGTCGTCGACCGGGATCCCGTGTGGGTTCGCCTCGACGCCGACGGTCTCCAGCCCGATGCCTTCGACGCGGGGACGTCGTCCGGTGGCGACGAGGAGCCGTTCGGCGCGCAGCCGCGTGCCGTTGGGGAAGTCGAGCACGTACTCGTCGCTGTCGAGCCGGGCCGCGCTCGCGTGCTGCCCGAGGTGCAGGGTGATGCCGTCCGCGCGCAGTGCTTCTCCGACGGCTTCGCCGAGTGCCCGGGGTTCGCGGGGGAGGACGTGGTCGGCGCCGTCGACGAGCGTGACGTCGGCGCCGAGGCGGGCGAACGCCTGGGACAGCTCGACTCCCGTCGGCCCGGCCCCGAGGACGAGGAGCCGGCGGGGGACTTCGGTGGCGCCGGTGGCTTCCCGGTTCGTCCACAGCCCGGGCAGGTCGCGCAGACCGGGCACCGGCGGGATGACCGGCGCGGAGCCGGTCGCGACGACGATGTGGTCGGCGGTGTACTCCTTTCCGCCGACGGCGACGGTGTGCGGCCCGGCGAGCTTGCCTTCGCCGCGCAGCACCTCGATGCCGGTGTCGCGGGCCCACTTCTCGGCGCCCGCGTCGTCGTAGGACGACACCATGAAGTCACGCCAGGCGAACGCCGCGGCGGCGTCGGCCTGACCGGTGACCGCCTCGCGGGCACCCGGGACGTCGCGGGCGGCGGCGAGTGCTTCGCCGGGCCGCAGCAGGGTTTTGGACGGGATGCACGCCCAGTAGGAGCATTCGCCGCCGAGCAGCTCCCGCTCGACGACGGCGACCCGCAGGCCGCCCGCGGCGATCGCGGCCGCGGTGTGTTCACCCGGTGCGCCACCGCCGAGGACGATGGCGTCGAAATCGCGTTGAGCCATGATTCCTTCTTTCGAAGAGCTGGCCTTCATGTCGAGGATCCGGTGCGCGGGTCGCCCCGCGCACCGCCGGATGGGCTCAGGCGTCCTGGTGCCGGGCCATGTACTCGGCGTACCAGACCGGCCATTGCTCGTCGTACTCCCCGGTTTCCTTCTCGTGTTCGCCGTGCGCGGCCGCGGCTTCGCGCAGCGCCGTCTCGAGCTTCTGCGTCGAGCCGTAGGTCACGCCGTCGACGCGGCCCGGGAAGCGGCTGGTGATCTCCTGCAGCAGCCAGGTGTTGCCGTCGGGGTCGCTGAAGGAGGCGAACGAGGAGTAGGTGCCGCGGTCGGGATGCACGCCCGGGGCGAACGCGCCGGTGTCGTCGCGGTGGAACACCTCGCTGACCTCGACGCCGTGGCCGGCGAGCTCCTTGCGGGCCGCTTCGACGTCGTCGACGACGAGGTAGGTGCTGCGGACCGAGCCCGGAGTGGCGTCGGTGATGCCGGTGCCGAAGTGGACCGAGGTGGCGGACCCCGGCGGGGTCAGCTGCACGATCCGGGAGGTGCCGAAGGCGATGTCGGCGTCTTCGCGCCAGCCGAGGGTCTTGTAGAAGTGCTTGGTCCGGTCGACGTCGGTGACGGGCAGGACCACGACTTCGAGCTTCATGTCCATGATCGGAACTCCTTCTTCGTGGGACGGCGGGTTTCGCCGCTGCCACCACATTCGCCCCGGAGCGGGCCCGTTCGCCCCCGTGAGACACCCTGGTCCGTCCCGGGCCCGGGACCCGGGGGCGCGCTAGGGTCCGGTTCATGTCGGATCCGGAGCTGGTCGGCCGCGGCGACGAGCTCGCCGCGCTCGACGGCGTCCTCGCCGCCGCGCGGGCCGGGCACAGCCGGGTACTGGTGCTGCGCGGCGAGGCGGGGATCGGCAAGACCGCTCTGCTGGACCGGGTCGCGGCGCGGGCGACCGGCTGCCGGGTGGCGCGGACGGCCGGTGTCGAGTCGGAGCGGGAGCTGCCCTACGCCGGCCTGCAGCAGCTTTGCGCGCCGTTCCTCGGCCGGCTCGAGCACCTGCCCGCGCCGCAGCTGGCCGCGCTCGGCACGGCGTTCGGCTTGACCGCGGGCGACCCGCCGGACCGGTTCCTGGTCGGCCTGGCGGTGCTGACCTTGCTCGGGGAAGTCGCCGAGGACCGGCCCCTGGTGTGCCTGGTCGACGACGCGCAGTGGCTGGATCGCGTGTCCGCGCAGGTCTTCGCGTTCGTCGCGCGGCGGCTGCTGGCCGAGCCGATCGCTCTGGTCGTCGCCGTGCGCGAGCCCGCGGAGGAGCTCGATCTGGCCGGCCTGCCGGAGCTGGCTGTCCGCGGCATCGAAGCTGCGGCGGCCGGCGCTCTGCTGGACTCGGTGCTCAAAGGGCCGCTGGACGGCCGCGTGCGCGACCGGATCATCGCCGAAACGCACGGCAACCCGCTCGCTCTGGTGGAGCTGCCCCGGTTCTGGACCGCCGCCGAGCACACCGACGGCCTGTTCCGGCCGGACGGCGATGCGCTGGCCGACCGCCTCGAGCGCTGCTTCCTGCAGCAGCTCGCGCCACTGCCGGTGAGCACCAGGAAGCTGCTGCTGGCCGCGGCGGCGGAGCCGCTGGGAGACGCCACGGTGCTCTGGCGCGCGGCCGGGGAGCTCGGCTTGGGCGCGGACCCGGCTGCCGCCGCCGAGTCGACCGGGCTGATCGAGTTCGGGCCGCGGATCCGGTTCCGGCATCCGCTGGTGCGCTCGGCCGTCTACCGGTCCGCCTCGGTCCGAGAGCGGCAGGAAGTGCACCGGGCGCTCGCGGCGGTCACCGACCCGGCGCTCGATCCGGATCGGCGGGCGTGGCACCGCGCGCAGGCGACCGTCGCCCCGGACGAAGACGTCGCGGCCGAGCTGGAGCGGTCGGCCGGTCGTGCTCAGGCGCGAGGGGGGCTCGGCGCCGCGGCGGCGCTGCTGGACCAGGCCGCCACGCTCACCCCCGATCCGGCGCTGCGGGCCCGGCGGGAGCTCGCGGCCGCCCGGGCGAAACGTGGCGCGGGCGCGCTCGAAGCGGCGTTGGACCTGCTGGGAGCGGCCGAAGCCGGTCCACCGGACTCCGCGCGGGACGCCGAGGTCGAACGGCTGCGCGGGCAGATCGCGTTCGACCAGCGCAGAGGCGGCGACGCGGCGGAGTTGCTCCTGCGCGCCGCCGGACGGCTCGACGGGGCCCGGGCTCGCGAAACGTACCTGGAAGCGCTGGGCGCCGCGGTCTGGGCGGGATCCGGGACCGAAGCCGCGAAGCAGGCGCGTGCGGCCCCCGCGGCCGAATCGCCCCCGACCGTCGTCGACCTCGTGCTCGACGCGCTCGTCACCCGCTTCACCGACGGCTACGCGGCCGCGGCCCCGCTGATGACCAAGGCGATCGACGCCGTCCGGACGCTGGACACCGATGGCGAGAACACCGGCCGCGTGCTGTGGCTGCTGGGCAACCGGGCCGGCGGCACCCTGGCGACCGAGGTGCTGGACTACGCCGCCGGGCGTGCGTTCGCCGAGCGTCAAGTGCGGCTGGCGCGCGACACCGGCGCGCTCGTCCAGCTGCAGTTCGCCCTCAACTTCCTCGGCAACCACGAGCTGCTGGCGGGCGATCTGCCGGCGGCACAGGCACTCGTCGACGAGGATCGCCTGCTCGCCGAGGTCACCGGGGGCCGTCCCGTCGGGTACAGCGCTGTCCTGCTCGCCGCCTTGCGCGGCAGGGACGCCTCCGCGGAGATCACGGCCGCCGCCGCGGCGGCGGCCGAGCGGGGCCAGGGCCGGGTCGTGCGGTTCGCCGACTACGCGCAGGCCGTGCTCGCCAACGGCCTCGGCCGCCATGAAGCCGCCCGGGACGCGGCCTACCGGGTGTTCGAGCACGACACGGTCGGCCACCAGGCCCTGGCGACGGCGGAACTGGCGGAGGCCGCCTCGCGCACCGGCGACGCCGACCTCGTCACCGCGGCGCTGGAGCGGATGTCGGAACGGGCGCGGGCCACCCCGACGGTGTGGAACCGAGCCCTCGAAGCCCGTCTGCGAGCGTTGGCGGGCTTCACACCGGGCGAGTGCTACGCCGAATCGGTCGCGCTGCTCGCCGGGACGCCGTTGCGGGTCGAGCTGGCCCGGGCCCACCTGCTGTTCGGCGAGTGGCTCCGGCGCGAAGGACGCCGTGTCGACGCTCGCGAGCACCTGCGCACCGCGCACGTCTCGACCTCGGAGATGGGCCTCGAAGCCTTCGCCGAACGCGCGCGCCGCGAGCTGCTGGCCACCGGTGAGACGGCGCGCAAACGCACCGCCGGAGCCGCCGAGGAGCTGACCCCGCAGGAGTTCCAGATCGCCCGCCTCGCGCGCGAAGGACTGTCGAACCCCGAGATCGGCTCGCGGCTCTTCCTCAGCCCGCGCACCGTGGAATGGCACCTGCGCAAGGTTTTCGGCAAGCTCGCGATCAGCTCGCGGCGTCAACTGCGCGACGCGGTCTTCGACGGGGCGGCGGCGCCGGTCGACCCGGCCGGCCGGTGAGCCGTTCGCGCCGGCAAGACCCGGCGATCGGGTGACATCGCTCGCCACCGTGAAGCGCTACGGTGACTTGGCGCCAGCCAGGGAGGCCGTGATGGGAATCGATTCCATCGACGTCAAGCTCGAGGTGGTCGTCGTACCGGTGTCGGACGTCGAACGCGCGAAAGCGTTCTACGCGAGCCTCGGCTGGCGGCTGGACGTGACACCGCCGGGCGTCGTGCAGTTCACCCCGCACGGCTCACCGTGCTCGGTCCAGTTCGGCGCGACCCTGACCACGGCCGCGCCGGGGTCGGGCAAGGGCTACCTGGTCGTGTCCGACATCGTCGCCGCCCGCGCCGCGCTGGTCGCTGCCGGCGCCGACGTGGGCGAAATCTTCCACATCGGCCCCGACGGCCCGGTGCCGGGGCCGGATCCCGAGCACCGCACCTACCGCTCGCGGGCGACGTTCGCCGACCCCGACGGCAACACCTGGCTGCTGCAGGAAATCACCGCGCGGCTGCCTGGCCGCGTCGACGCCACCGACACGTCGTTCGCGACCGCGAGCGACCTGGCGGGCGCACTCCGGCGCGCGGCGGCCGCCCACGGCGAGCACGAAAAGCGCACCGGAGCCGAAGATCCGGACTGGCCGGACTGGTACGCGCGGTACATGGTCGCCGAGCACGCCGGATCGGAGCTGCCGGAATGAAGGACCTGGACGGGCAGACGGTCGTGCTGATCGGCGGCAGCGCCGGCATCGGGTTCGAGACCGCGCGGCTGGCGCGGGCCGAAGGCGCCGAGGTCGTCCTCACCGGCCGCGACCCCGCCAAGCTCGACCGCGCCGCGGAAGCACTCGGCGCGCGCGGCACGGCCGCGTTCGACGCCTCCGAGCCGGCCGCGGTGGCGCGGTTCTTCGCCGGTCTGCCGGGTGTGATCGACCACGTGCTGATCACCGCGGGCGGGCCGCACTACGGGCCGTTGCTGGAGATGAGCGCCGAGGACGTCCGGACAGCGGTCAGCGACCACATCGTCGTCTCGCTCGAAATCGCCCGCCACGCCGTCCCGAGGATGCGGCCCGGTGGCGCGCTGCTGCTGATGGGCGGCACCGGCGGCCGCCGCGTCGGGCACGGCTTGGGCATCGTCTCGGCCGCGACCGCGGCGCTGCCGCCGTTCACCGCGGCCTTGGCTCTGGAGGTCGCGCCGGTGCGCGTCAACCTGATCGCCGCCGGGTTCGTCGACACGCCGCTGTCGGCGACGTTGCTCGGCGACAAGCTGGAGGACCGCCGGGCCGAGCTGCGCGCCAAGCTGCCGATCGGCCGCGTGGTGGGCCCCGCCGACGTCGCCGCGCTGGCGGTCCACCTGATGACCAACACGGCCCTGACCGGCGCGACGTACGACATCGACGGAGGTCAGCAGTTCGTCTTTTGAGGGTGGAGCGGTTCCCCTCGCGGCCCGCGATCTTCCTGGCGGGCCAAGGCCATTGGGGCGGCTAGCTGAGCAGCGCCGGTGACCGAGGCTCCCGGGCCACCGGCGGGTTAGTTCCCGTGACGGCGGCGAGTACGGCGTCGGCGTCGAGGTACGGGTCCCACATCTGCGTGCCGACGATGTGGGCCAGCTTCCGGCGCCGGTGTTGTTCGGTGTCGGTGAGCGCGACGTCGGTCGAGCGGCCTTTCTTGATCGCGTGCACCGCCC
Source organism: Amycolatopsis sp. NPDC114505 (assembly GCF_055633615.1). NCBI lineage: Bacteria > Bacillati > Actinomycetota > Actinomycetes > Pseudonocardiales > Pseudonocardiaceae > Amycolatopsis > Amycolatopsis sp. NPDC114505. The sequence goes on from NZ_JBVKDV010000002.1 coordinate 1,118,113, forward strand.
GGGTCACCAGCAGGACTTCTTGCCGTGTGGCACCGATTTCGGCGGCTGCCGCGAGGATCCTCTCCGCCGCCTCGTGCGCGGACTTGCTCATGTCGTTCTCCGAGATGGATGTCAGGCGGCGGCGAGGCTTTCCCCGCGGACCGCGGGTCCCGGCTCCTCGGCGAGGATGTGCTCGGCGCGGGCGAGGTAGGCATCGATCGCTCGCAGGCGGGCCGCGGTACGCCGCTCCGCCGTCGTGGCGTGCCGCAGGATGGCCTCGGCGCGTTCGCGTGCGGTGGCGACGATCGTGTCGGCCTCGGCGCGGGCGAGTTCGAGCATGCGCTGGACACGGTCGCCGACGGCCGCCGGGTCGGCTGGGGCGCGGACGACGCGGTCGAGGCGAGCCCGCAGGTCACCCGCCTCGGCGCGAGTGCTCTCGAGGAGCCGGGCCAGGGTTTCGGCTTCGGCGACCGCGGCGTCGCGGTCGACAGTCAGAAGCCGGATTTCGTCGTGCAGGTCGGCGAGGTGTTCGTCGACCTGCGCACGGTCGTATCCGCGGACGGCGAGGGCGAAACCGACCGGCAGCGGCAGAACCGGGGAGGTCACGCCGTTCTCCTCTCGGAGAGGACGGCCCGCAGTTCGGTGAGGGTGCCGGCGGCGCGGATGACGGGCGGGTCGAGGCGGCCGATGCGGTGATCGTCCTCGCGCAGCGCCGTCAAGAACCGGGTGATTTCCTCGGGCACCGGGGTAACGGTGGTGCCGCCGAGATAGCGAAGGACGATGAGGTCTTCGCCGGAGTGGGTCTCGATGGCGGCGGCCCAGCCGTGGACTTCGTCCCACAGCAGGGCGACGTCGCGACCCGGGTAGCCGGGCAGGTGTTCGTCGAGGGCGACGTAAGCGGAAACCGGGCTGTCGTGGTCGACGGTGCAGGATTCGAGACCGACGCCGAGGGCGGTGGTCACGTCGGCGAGGTAGGTCTGCAGCGCGGTGAAGGCCGGGTGGGGGTGGCCGGTCGGGATGTACAGCGATGCGGTCACGGGTGGAGCTGCCTTTCTGGGACAGCTGACCGCGCGGGACCGGCTCGGGGTTGCCGGTCCCGCGCGGCAGCGAGGCCGTCAGGCCTGGATTTCCTTCCGGTCGGTGGTGGCGCCGGCGATCTCGATGCGCCGGGGCTTGGCCTTCTCGGCGATCGGGATGCGCAGGGTCAGGACGCCGGCGTCGTAGTTCGCGGCGATGTGGTCGGTGTCGAGGGTGTCGCCGAGGAACAGCTGGCGGGAATACACCCCGAGCGGCCGTTCGGAGACCTGCATCTGGACGTCGTCACCGGTGGGTGCGGGGCGGCGTTCCGCCTTGACGGTGAGGACGTTGCGTTCGACGTCGAGCTCGATGGCGTCGGGAGCGATGCCGGGCAGGTCGAAGCAGACGACGAACTCGTCGCCGGCGCGGTAGGCGTCCATGGGCATCGCGGCCGGCCTCGACCAGGTGCCGGGTGCGCGAGTGCCGAAGACCTGCTGCGCGAAGCGGTCCAGCTCGCGGAAGGGGTCAGTGCGCATCAACATCGGGTCCACCTCCGGATTCGTTGATCTCAGGTGTCAACACGCACTACTGTTCTAACACGTCATCCAAGTGATGACAAGAGGGATGTCATCGAAGGGATGACGTGCTGAACGCACCGGCCGGCTGGGCCGCTTCAGGATTGCCGCTCGTTCACGGCGCAGGGCGCACCGGACGCCTGATCGCCACCACGGTCCGGCGGTCGTCCTCGCCGCCTGAGCGATTTCCGGCCAGCTCGATCTCGTCCTCGAGGCGCATCGGCGAGTGGTCGCGGTCGACCTCTTCGGGGTGGCGGCCACGCGCCTGCGAGACCGCGTCGAGGCGGCGGCCGACGTCGTTCAGCGCGGAGCCCATCAGCCCCTGCATGCTGATCCCGAACGGCGCTCCCGGTCCGAACGGCGCCAGCATTTCCCCGATCATCTCGGTGACGAGCGGCAGCAGCTCCTGCGTGCGCTGCAGGACGATCGCCCAGTTCGCGTCGTCGGCCGCGACGTGCCGGCGGCACGTGAACGTGCCCCAGGCGATGTGACGGCGTTCGTCGGCCGCGATGTGCTCGACGATGCGGACGAGGCCGGGGAAGATGGCGCGGCTCCGGCAGATCCGCGCCGCGGCGGTGTAGCACGTCAAGGCGAGGCAGCCTTCGACGATGTGGCTGTGGGTCACCGCGGCCCGGATCTGCGCGGCGGGCGAGTGGTCCTCGGTGAGGGCGTACAGCGACCAGGAGAGTTCTTCCAGGAAGGCCCGGCGGCGGACGTCCCCGGTCTCGGTGAACCACGGCAGGGAGTCACTCATCCCGACCGCCTCGAACCACGTGCGGAGCGTCTGGGTGTGCTGCGCCTCTTCGAACACGAGCTGCGTCAGGTACGTCTCGTCGTCCCGCCGGTTCTCGGCGGCCATCGCCGTCACGAACGGCTGCAGGTCCTGGGGCGCCGACTCGCCGATCGAGATGAGGTTCGCCACGAACAGGCAGGTGAGGCGCCGCTCGCGGGGGGACAGCGTGGCGAAGTCGGCTTCGTCGTCGGCGAGGTGGATGTCGTCGGGATTCCAGAACGTCGCGTTGCCGTCGCGGAAGAGCTGCCGGGGGACCGGGTCCGGCCGGTGCCCGGTGCGGGCTCCGCCGCCGAACCCGAGGTGGCGGCGGGGCTCGATGGCTCGGGTGAGGGACATGGCCACTCCAGGTGTCCGGTTGCGCTGGCCGCCAGGATCACCCGTCCGGGGCAGTGGCGGAATGGTCCGCGCGCGCCACGGCTGGCCCGCGAGGGCCAACTTCCGGCCCGCTCAGTCCGCCGGGACCTCGACCTCGGCGACGAGGCCGCCGCCCGGGCGGTTCCGGAAGCCGACCCGGCCGCCGAGCGCCTGCACGATCTGCTCGACGATCCACAGGCCGAGGCCGGCCGTGCCGCGGTTCGACCCGGCCGCGGTGAACTTGCCGGTCAGCTTCGCGAGGTTGCCGGCGTCCACGCCGGAGCCGCGGTCGAGCACCCGCAGCCGCAGCCGCCCGGCGGTGACTTCGGCCTCGACGTCGACGGGCTTGCCTTCACCGTGGCGGGCCGCGTTCTCGAGCAGGTTCGTGAGTACGCGGCGGAGCCGCTGGGGGTCGGTGGTGACGGTCAGCGCGTCGTCGAAGTCCCACCGCAGCCGGGGTGGCTGGAGTCCGGCCGCGTCCGCGGAGGCCAGGACCAGGGCCCGCAGCTCCACCGGCCGGTGCCGGCCGGTGCCGAACGCCGGGCGGCGGCTCGCCGCGACATCGCCCAGTGCGTCGAGCATGTCGGAGAGGTGGTTCGCGTGCTCGGCGATCAGCCTGCTGCCCGTTTCGCGGTCGGCGGGGGTGAGCGCGCCGTCCTCGGCGAGCCCGCGGGCCAGCGCGCGGAGCGAGATCACGGGGGTGCGGAACTCGTGCAGCAGGACAGCGAGGCCGTCCTGCTGGGACTGGTACGACTCGAGGAGCCGCCGCCGCAGGTCGCGTTCCTCGGCGGCCGCGGCGTGCTCGGCCATCGCCTCGACGCGGGCGGCGATCCCGGCTTCCCGCTCGCGCTCGACCAGCCGGGACAGGCTCGCGCCGAGCAGGCCGGTGAGCAGCAGGTAGCCCGTCCACCAGAGGCCTTCGAGCCAGCGTTCCCGCCACGACGTGAACTCCGGGTCGACCAGGAGCACCACGGCCAGGTAGGCGACGCCGAGCCCGAGGGCGAGGGCCATGGTCGGGCCGAGGGGCAGGCGGATGGCCGCGGCGGTGACGACGAGCACGAGGATCGCCACCGCCGGGCTGGTCGCCGCGCCGGTCATGGCGATCGTGAGCAGGGTGAAGGTCGCGTCGAGGACGGTGAGCAGCCAGGCGGCCGGCCGGGTGTAGAGCTCCCAGCGCGGGTTCGCCGCGACGACGGCGGCGTAGCCGGACGCGACGGCCAGGGTCGCGATGACCCACGGAAGGTGCCGCCGGACGTCGTCGCCGCCGGTGACCAGCAGCAGGACCATCGACAGCGCGACCGCGAGCCGCACGGTGACCATCACCCGGGCGACCGGCAGGGCACCCGGCACGGTCGGCACGTCGGCCCTCCTCGTGACTCACTGTTGTCGCCGCGGCCGGATTGGTGGCGGAAAGTACCTGCCATACTAAGCCCGTGAAGGATCGGCGCCTGGTGGTCGTGGTCGTGGACGATCACGAGCTGTTCGCCCGCGGGCTGGCGCTGCTGCTGACGACCAACGCCGGCGACCGCTTCGAGGTAGGCGGAACCACCACGCACGTCGAGGAGGCGCCGGCCCTGGTCGAGTCCTGCGGCGCCGATCTCGCGCTCGTCGACCTGGCCATGCCGCCGCTGGGCGGCGCGGCCGCGATCCGCCAGATCAAGCGGCGCCACCCGGCCACCCGCGTGCTCGCACTGTCCGGATCGGACGATCTGGAACTCGCCGAGCAGGCTCTGCGCGCCGGGGCGGACGGCTACCTCACGAAGTCGGCGGACCCGGAGGTCCTCGTCGCGCCGTTGCTGACCGTGGCCGCCGGGTTCCGGGTCCTCGAAGGCGAGCTGCTCGACGTGCTGCTGACCACGACCCGCAAGCCGCCGGAAACGCTGCTGGACACGCTCGACTCCCAGGACCTGCGGCTGTGGGCGCTGCTCGCCCGCGGCCTGGAGACCCAGGACATCGCCACCCGGATGCTGGTCTCCGAGCGCACGGCCAAGCGCATGGTCGCCTCGTTGCTGAACCGGATCGGCGCGGCCAACCGGGTCGAAGCCGCCGGGCTGGCCGGGGCCTACGGCCTGCTCGACCACGACCCCGCGGTCCGTCCACAGTAGAGAGTCCCGGTTGGACGGCTGCACGCCGACAACGTTGACAGCCAGTGGTGGACCGCGGGCCGTCGCTACCCCAACGAGTCATCCTTTTGCCGCCGGGTGGTGATGCGCGCGCGGTTCCGCGCGCCGCATCATTACCGACCATCGCAGTTCCGCGATGCGGTTTGACCGCAAGCACGGTCACGCCCGGAGAAGGAGTTGGGTGGAATGGTGAGCCGATCAGGAGCCGGGCCGGTCGCCCGGGCCGGCACCCGCGTGACGATGTCCGGGGGACTCGACACCAAGGCGTGCGGGCGCGGTGTTTGGCGTGGTTTCGCGGTTTTGGTGATCGGCGCCCTGCTGCAGCCGGTCGCCGCGGCCGTCGCCCCGCCGGTCGGTGCGTTTTTCCTGCTGATCACCGCCGTCGCGGCCTTCGGCTTCGCGGGTTTCCGCACCGGTGACACGCACCGCCCGATCCTCCAGGGGGCCGTGACCGCGGTCGGGAGCTACGTTTTGGTGCTGCCCTTGAGTTTCCTCACCTCGGCCTCGGTCGGGCCGCAGCAGGTGCTGGCCACCGCGGCGGTCGCCGTCGCCGTCGGTGGGCTGGCCGGCTTCACCGGCCGCGCTCTGGGGAAGCGAGGCGAAAAGGCGTGACCGCAACGAAAACCGCCCCCGCGCGCCGGTGGGGCGCCGGGGCGCAGCGGCCGCTGGTCGAAGCCGGGGAGATCGTCCACCTGCTCGGCCGCGTGCTCTGGCTCGCGATCCGCCACCCGTTCGGGTACTGGGGCGAAGTCCGCGACCTGATGTTCGAGACGTTGCGCCGCTGCTGGCTGCCGGTCATCATCTCCACGACCGCGCTCGGTTTTGCCGGCCCCGGCATGCAGGGCGGCAGCCTCTACAGCGTGCTCGGCATCCCCGACCGCCTCGGCTCCTTCTTGCTGATGGCCAGCGTCCGCGAATTCGCGCCGTGGATCGACGCGATGATCGTCGCCGGGGTGATGGGCACGGCCATCGCCGCCGACCTCGGCGCGCGGCGGATCCGCGAAGAGATCGACGCCATGGAGGTCCTCGGTGTCGATCCCGTCCGGACCCTCGTGCTGCCGCGGATCATCGCGGTCACCCTGATGACCGGCCTGCTCGAAGTGTTCGCGCTGGTGTGCGGCGTGATCGGCGGCTACATCGCGGCCGTGCCGATCTTCGGGGCGACCGGTGCGGCCTTCATCGGGAACTTCTGGTCCAACGCGACCACCACGGACATGTGGGGCAGCATCGTGAAGACCCTCGCGTTCGGACTGATCCTCTCGGTCGTCTGCTGCTACAAGGGGTTGAACGCCCAAGGTGGCCCGATCGGCGTCGGCCGCGCGGTCAACCAGGCCGTGGTCATCTCCTTCGCGTCGATCTGGATCTTCAACTACGTCTACACGTCCGCGCTGCTCGGGCTGAACCCCGACATGCAGGTCTTCAAGTGAGGGAAGCGGAATGACCACACCGACGGGCCGTACGAAGACACCGGACGTCGTCATCACCTTCGGCGGGATGGCGGGGAAACTGCGGGACGCCGTCGCGGCCGGCGGGGACATCATGAAGTTCGCCGGCCGCACGGTGCGCAGCCTGCCGGACCTGCGCCACCACGTCACGGAAGTGTTCGCCCAGGCCGGAATCCTGATCCTGTCGAGCGGGATCATCGTCTGGCTGATGCAGTTCGTCGTCGGCACGATGTGCGCGACCGAAGCCAGCTACACGCTCAAGCAGGTCGGCGCCCCGATCTATTCGGCGGTGTTCAACGACGTCTGCGGCCTGCGCGAGATGTCGGTCTACATGTGGGCCTACATCTTCGCGGCGAAAGTCGGGTGCGGGCTCGTCGCGGAAATCGGTTCGATGCGCATCGCCGAGGAGATCGACGCGCTCGAAGTGCTGGGCATCAAGTCGCGCAGCTACCTCGTCGGCACCCGGATCGCGGCCGCCTGGCTCTGCATGCCTTTCCTGTACATCGTCGGGCTCGGCCTGATGTTCATCTCGATGCACCTGGTCACCGTTTACCAGCTGGGCACGGTCTCCAGCGGTGGCTATTCCTTCGTTTTCTGGCTGTTCCAGAACCCCTACGACCTGATGGCCGCCATTTCGAAGATGATCGCGATGGGCACGATCATCATCTTCGTCGGTTGTTACTACGGCTACAACGCTTCCGGCGGGCCGGTCGGCGTCGGGAGGAACACGGCGAAATCGATGATGCTCAACATGGTGCTCATCCACGTCGTCGGGTTGCTCGGCACGTGGTTCTTCTGGGGCTCCTACCCGAACATGCCGATCGGCAACTGACAAGGAGAACTCATGGTCACCGGGATGAACGGGACGGCCGTCGACACGATCGGGCCGGCGGAGCGCGTGCACACGATGGAGGTGCGCAACGTCCACAAGTCCTTTGGCAGCTTCGACGTGCTGAAGGGGCTCAACCTGGAGTTCGCCGACAACGCGATCACCACCATTCTCGGCCCGTCCGGTACGGGCAAGAGCGTGCTGATCAAGCACCTCGTCGGACTGCTCGAGCCGGACCAGGGCGAGGTGCGGATCTTCGGCCGTGACATCTGGAAGGTCAGCGAGCGGGAACGCTACGAACTGCGCAAGCGGTTCGGCGTCCTCTTCCAGGACGGCGCGCTGTTCGGGTCGATGAACATCTTCGACAACACGGCGTTCCCCCTGCGCAAGCACACCGACATGGGCGAGGACGAGATCGAGGCGAAAGTCAACCAGCGGCTCAAGGAAGTCGGCCTCGAACGGTCCTCCTACAAGTACCCCAACGAGGTCTCCGGCGGCATGCGCAAGCGGGCAGGCTTCGCGCGGGCGCTGGTGATGAACCCCGACATCGTGCTGTTCGACGAGCCCGACTCGGGCCTCGACCCGGTCCGCACCAGCCTGCTCAACGACCTGATCCTCGACATGCACCAGGAGTACCGCGGGACCTACCTGCTGGTGACGCACGACATCCGCACCGCGCGCAAGGTCAGCGACTACGTCGGGGTCATCTGGAAGGGCCAGGTCGTCCACTACGGACCGACCGAGGAAGCGTTCAACTCCCCGGATCCGTTCGTCCGCCAGTTCCTCTCCGGCGACTCCGCCGGACCGCTGGGAATGGACTGAACCCATGCGCAGAATTCCCCTCCTCGTGCTGGGGGTGGCCGCGGTGGCCGCCGCCGCGCTGCTGATCGCCCCGGGCGACGACGACTACCCGGCGAACGTGGTGCTGCCGTCGGCGACCGGCCTGATCGCCGGCAGCAAGGTCCTGGTGAACGGGTTCGACGCCGGGCAGGTCGACGATGTGTCCATCAAGGACGGACGCGCGCAGGTCACCATGAGGCTGACCAAGGACTTCGCGCCGCTGCACTCCGGCGCGTCGGCGGGCATCGTGTGGAAGGCCGTGCTCGGCGAGCGGCAGCTCGACGTCCGGGACGGCCCGAAGGCGAACCCGGTCATCCCGCCGGGCGGCACCCTGGACGGCAAGGTGTCCGACCCGGTCGAGATGGACAAGGTGCTGGCCGCGCTCGACCCCGCCACCCGCACCCACCTCAGCTCCCTGGTCCAGGGCCTCGACCACACTGTCGGGGGCAATGAGACCGACCTCCGGCAGACCTTCCAGAAGGCGGGCCCGACGGTCGAAGCGCTCGGCGGGGTGCTGCGCGCCGTCGGTTCGGACGGGCCGGCGATCAAGGCACTGGCCGGCCAGCTGAACGGCATGGTCACCACGCTGGTGAACCGGGATCAGCAGGTGCGCGCCATCGTGTCCGGGCTGTCCGGCGCGACCGAAGCGGCCGCGCAGCAGCGTGACCAGCTGCGCGCGGCGCTGCGGAAGCTGCCCGGCACCCTCGGGACCGCGGACCGCACGCTGGCCGACGTGCCCGGCACGGTCGACAAAGCGGTACCGCTGCTGGAGGATCTGCGCCCGGCGACCGACCGCCTGCCCGCCGTGGCCCGGACCCTGCGCCCGGTGCTCGCGGACCTCCGCCCGACCGTGGCGCAGCTGCAGCCCACCCTCGGTTCACTCGGCACGCTGCTGCAGTTCACCCCGGGGCTGCTCGACAGTGCCCACGGGGCCCTGCCCGGCACGGACTCGGCGGTGTCTTCGCTGACGCCCGCACTGAGCTTCTTGCGGCCCTACACGCCCGAAGTGGTCGGGTGGTTGTCGAACTGGGGCTCCTCGGCCGCCAACTACGACAGCAACGGCCACTACATGCGCGTCAACATCCCGGCCGGGATTTCGAGCTTCGACAACAACCCGGGGGTCATGCCGCCCGGGATGGCCAGCGACCCGTTCCCGGCCCCCGGCGCGATCGCCGGGCAGCCGTGGACCGACGCGTTCGGGGGTGGAGTCCGATGAGGACCCGGCGGAAGATCCAGGCCGTGCTGGCCACGACCGCGGTGGCGGCGGCCGTGGCGGGCGCCGCGGTCACGAACACCGGCTCCGGCGAGCAGCCGGACAAGCTCACCATCGCCGCGGAGTTCGCCGACGCGAGCCCGCTCGTCGTCGGCAACGACGTGAAGGTCAACGGCGTCACCGTCGGCGAGGTGGCCGGCATGAGCGTCCACGACGCCAAGGCGATCGTCACGCTCAAAGTCGACGGCACCGCGCTGCCGTTGCACAAGGACGCCAGGGCCACCGTGAAGCCGGTCAGCCTGCTGGGGGAGCGCTTCGTCGACCTCGATCGCGGCACGGCCTCCGCGCCGCTGCTGAACGACGGCGACGTGCTGCCGATCAAGCAGACCGGCCAGGCGACCGACCTCGACCAGGTGCTCAACACGATCGACGACCCGACCGGGCAGTCGCTCGCCGCGCTCGTCACGATGCTGGGCCAGGGCATGCAGGGCAACGGCGCCAACGCGCAGGCGTCGATCAAGGCGCTCGCGTCGTCCATGCAGGACACCGACGGGCTGGTGAAGCTGCTCGGCCAGCAGAACCAGGTGCTCACCGACCTCGTCGACCACGTGCAGCCGGTCGCGGGCGCACTGGCCGCCGACAACGGGAAGACCCTCGGCGACCTGGTCGACTCCTCCCGGCAGGTGCTCGACGTCACGGCCAAGAACCAGCAGGGCCTCGACGCCTCGCTCGCCGAACTGCCGGGAACCCTCTCCGCCGCGCGCGACACCCTCGCCGAGCTCACCGGCACGGCCAAGGCCACCACGCCCGTGCTCGAAGGAATGCGGCCTACGACCGACAACCTCTCCGCCGTCAGCGACGAACTGCGCAAGTTCAGCGAGTCGGCGGACCCGGCGCTGACGAGCGCGAAGCCCGTCCTCGAGCGCGCGGAGAAGCTAATGGACGCGGCACGACCGGTCGTCGAGGAGCTCCGGAAGGCGGGACCGGGCCTGCGCGGCACCGTCGCCGGGGCGAACCCGCTCACCGCGCAGCTGACCGGCAACATCGAAAACGTCCTGAACTTCTTCCGGTTCTGGGCGATGTCGACCAACGGCTGGGACGGCCTTTCGCACTACTTCCGCGGCCAGGCGATCATCCACCCCGAGGAGATCACCGGGTTGCTGCCGTCGCTGACCGGAACCCCGCCGCCGCCCACGATCCCGGGCAAGCAAGCCACTCCGTCGCCGATCCCCGGGCTCCCCGGCGCGCTCGGCTCGTCGGGCCTGCTCGACACGAAGTCCCTCGTCGCGCCGGACGGCGGCGTGACCGGGCTCAACGAGCGCCAGGAGAGCGGCGTTCTCCAGTTCCTGCTCGGAGGTTCCTGATGGCCAAGCGCCGGTCGCGCAAGTTCCGCTCGGTGTCCACGGGCGCCGTGGTGCTGGTGGTGTTCGCGCTCGCGCTGCAGCTCGCGCTCACCGCGGACAAGGGGTTGCCCGGGGCGACCTACACCCTCGTCGACGCCGACGTTTCGGACGTGGGTGCGCTCCGCCCCGGTGACGACGTCCGCGTCGCCAGCGTCCGGGTCGGCCGCGTCAAGGACATCCGGCTGGTCGGCGGGTCCCCGCGGGTGACCCTCCAGCTCGACGGCACGCGGGAGGTCTACCGGAACGCGGCCGCGGAGGCCAAGAGCGTCACGGTGGCCTCGCGGTCCGCGCTGGGGCAGAAGTACATCGCGCTGACCCCGGGCACGCCCGAGGCGGGGAAGCTCGGCCCGGCGGACGTGGTCCCGGCCAAGCGGACCGCGGGCTCCCAGGAGCTGAGCGACCTGCTGGACGTGCTCGACGCGCCGACCCGGGACGCGCTCGGCTCGACCGTCCGCGAAGTGGGCGGCGGCGCCGGTGGGCACGCGCAGGACCTGCAGGACGCGCTCAAGTCCGCGCCGCGGATGCTACCGGACCTCGCAACAGTGTCGAAGGCCCTGTCCGCGAACGACGGCGCGGACCTGACCGCGCTGCTGACCACGGCCGACCGGCTGTCGGCCCGGTTCGCGGGGCGCCAGGACCAGCTGTCGGAACTGCTCGGCCGGCTGGACACGACGATGCGAGCCGTCGCGGTGGACGACGGGAAACCGCTCGACGACGTCGTGCAGCGCGCCCCCGGCACGCTGCAGGCCGCGCGCGCCGGCCTGCAGTCGCTGCAGGCCCCGCTCAAGGACCTGCACGCCGGCATGGCGCAGCTCGTCCCCGGGGCGCGTGCGCTCGGTCAGGCGACCCCCGACCTCCGGGGTGTGTTGCGGGAAGCCGTACCGCCGCTGGGGAAGGTGCCCGACGTCGGCAAGCAGGCCGAGCCCGCGCTGACCGACTTGACCAAGACCGTCGACGACGCGCGGCCACTGGCTCCGCGGCTGACGCAAACGTTTGCCAGTGCCGACCAGTTCCTGCGGGTGCTCGCGCCGTACGCCCCGGAAGTCAGCGGGTGGTTCACGAACTGGGCCGCCGCGCTCTCGCACGGCGACGCCAACGGCCACTTCCTGCGGCTCTACCTGCTGTTCAGCGAGGAGTCCGTGCTGGGTCAAGGCGGTCTGCGCGATCCGCTGGTCGCCCGGAACCCCTATCCCGCACCGGGTCAGGCGGCCCACGACGCCCGGAAGATCCCAGGAGGCAACCGGTGAAGGCGCTTCGATCCCGCACCCGGCACCGGCGGCCGGTGTCCGCGTTCAAGCTCGGCGTCGTCATCGTCGTCGTGACCTTGCTGGCCGGCTTCGCGCTGCTCGAGAAGGACCGGGTCGCGACGGCGTTGCGGCCGGGCGACATCGTCCGCGTCCAGTTCGCCCAGGACTACCACCTGCAGCCGTTCGTCTCCCAGGTCAAGATCGCCGGGGTGCCGGTGGGCGTGGTGTCCTCAGTGGACCGATCCGGCGACGGCTCGGCCCTGGTCGAGCTGAAGGTGGACGACGACGTCACGGGCAAGCTCGGTGCCACGCCGAGCGCCGCCCTGCGCCCGACCACGATCCTCGGCGGCAAGTACTACGTGGAGCTCGTCCCGGGCGGCGGCCGGACCACCTTCGCCGGCACGATCCCGGTCGAGCGGACCAAAACCCCGGTGGAACTCCAGCAGCTCGCGGACGCGCTCCAGCCGGACGCGGTGAAGGGCATCCGGTCCGCGACGCAGAACCTGGACGACACCCTTCGCGGCGGCGGCAAGTCGGCGATCGAGGACCTGCTCGCCGACGCGCCGGACACGCTCGACGCGACGACACCGGTCCTGCAGGGCCTGCAGGGGCAGGACCCGCGCACCGACCTGCCGAACCTGGTGCACGGGTTCGAGTCGACTGCGCGGGTGCTGACCGAGCAGCCGGGGCAGCTGGACTCGATCGTGCAGAACCTGCAGCGGGTCACCTCGACGCTCGACCACCGGCGCACCGACATCGCCACCGCGATCGCCGACCTGCCGAGGACCCTGGACAACGCGGACGACGGGCTGAACCACCTCGGCGTCACGCTCGGCAAGCTGCGCGACACCGCGGACCCCGCCCGGCCGGTCGCGCGCCAACTGGACGCGTTCCTGGCGCACGCCGATCCGGTGCTCGCCAGGACCCGGCCGCTGCTGACCGACGTGCGCGGCCTGCTCACCGACGCGCAGCCGCTGGTCGAGCAGCTCGTCCCGGCCGCACAGGGCACCACGAAGGTGTTCGACGACGTTCGCGGGCCGGTGCTGGACCGCGTCAACGGCCCGATCATGAACATGGTGCTCTCGCCCTTCAAGGGCACCGGGATCTACGCCGGTGGCGGCTCGGACCAGCCGTTCTACAAAGAGGTCGGCTACATGTTCGCGACCATGGACCGCGCGTCCGACCTCACCGACGCGAACGGCGTGGCCGTGGGTCTCCAGCCGGGCCTCGGCGGCGGCAGCATCGCCGGCACCCCGATCAACTTCGAGCAGCTGATGAACACGCTCGCCCACCTGCAGGGCGCCACCCCGGAGAACAGGAGCGGACGATGAACGCGCACCCGGGCCGGGTCCGGCGGACCTGGCAGCGGATCTCCAGCGAACCGCGGCTCAAGCGCAACGTCCTCGCCGTGGCCGCGCTCGTGACCGCGGGGCTGGTGGCCGGTGGCTACATCCTGACGATGCAACAGGTCCGCGTCCCCTGGGACGGCAAGACGCACTTCTCGGTCACCTTCGAGTCCGCGCCGGCGATCAACCCGTCGAGCCGGCAGGAGGTCCGGATCGCGGGCGTGTCGGTCGGCGACATCCGCGCGGCGAGCGTCGACGACCGCGGGCACGCGCGGCTCGAGCTGGCGATCGACCAGGGACACCAGGTCTACGACAACGCCCGGGTCCTGCTGCGCCCGAAGAGCCCGCTGAACGAGATGTACGTCGAGCTGAACCCCGGCGGCCCGCCGGGGAAGCCGCTGCCCGAGGACGGGGTCCTGCCCGTCGCCAACTCGGTGCGGCCGGTGCAGGTCGACGAAGCACTCGGGCACCTGGACGCCAACACCCGGGAAGCGCTGACCACGCTGCTGTCCGAATCGGACGTCGCGCTGGCCGGAGCGCCGGGCACCCTGCCGAAGGGGCTCGAGGCGACCGATCAGGTGGTGCGGGACCTGCGTCCCGTCGCGACCGCGTTGCAGACCCGTAAGGAGACGCTGCAGAAGCTCGTCACCGCGCTGGGGCAGATCGCGTCGGCGACCGGCGACGACGACCAGCGACTGAGCGCGCTGGCCGACTCCCTGCAGAAGACCCTCGCGACGGTGGGGCAGCGCAACGGCGACTTCGACGCCGCGCTCGCGCAGCTGCCGGACTTCACCCACCAGCTCGAGCAGGCCACGGGCAGCATCGGCGCGCTGAGCGCCCAGCTGGACCCGGTCCTGGACAAGCTGCGCGAGGCGAGCGGGACCCTGCCCGGCTCACTGGAGAAGTTCACCGGGACGGTCGACAAGCTCGGGGAGACCGTCGACACCGCCCGGCCGGTGGTCGACAAGGCCGGTCCCGTGGTGCACGACCTGCGTCCGTTCGTCGGCGACCTCAACGCCTCCCTCGGCGACCTGCACGACGTCACCGGCCGGCTGGGCCCGATCACCACCGCGGTGCTGCCGTACCTGAACGACCTGGCCGCGTTCGTCACGAACTCCCGGTCGATCACCAGCCTGCGCGACGGAACCGGTGGGGCGTACCGCGCCATCGCCCAGCTCTCGCCGGAAAGCGTCACGGGCCTGCTGCCGCTGCTGCCCGCCCTGCAAGCCGCCGCCGCGCGATAGAGGGAGTGTCCAATGAGGATTCCCAGTGGGCTCGTCCCGCACATCCGGACCCTGGTGCTGGCCGTGTTCATCGCCGCCTGCGCCGGCCTGTTCGGGTACCTGTGGCTGAACTCCGGCGGCCGGCTGCCCGGCATCTCAAAGGCGGGCTACACCACCGAGGTGCAGTTCCGCACGGCGTCGAACCTGGTCTACGACTCGGACATCACCATCGCCGGGGTCAAGGTCGGCAAGGTCGAGGCGCTGCGCACCGAAGGCGACCTCGCGCACGTCACGATGCGGCTCGACCGGAACGCGCCGCTGCATGAAGGAGCGACCGTCCAGGTCCGGAACAAGACCCTGATCGAGGAGACCTACCTCGAGATCACCGACGGCCACGGCCCAGCGCTGGCCAACGGAACCGTGCTGCCGTCGTCGGCGGGCAAGGAGGCCGTCGAGCTCGACGACGTGCTCACGAGCCTCGACCGGCCGACGAAGGAGTCGCTGGGCACCCTGGTCCGCTCGCTCGGCGCCGGGACGAAAGACACCAAGCAGGGCGTTTCCCAGGCCCTGCAAGGACTCGGCGACCTCGGCCGGGAGGGGCACGGCGCGCTGGCGGCCCTCTCGGCCCAGTCCGGGGACCTGCAGCAGCTGACCGGCAACACCGCGAAGCTGCTGGCGGCGCTCGACACCCGGCAGGGTCAGATCGCCGACCTGGTGACCGACGCCGACAAGCTCACCCAGGCGACCGCGGGCAGCGACACCGAGCTGCGGGAGGTCCTGCGGCGGCTGCCCGGCCTGATGGACACCGCCAAGAACGCCAGCGGCGGGCTGAGCCGGCTTTCGCCCGCGCTGGGCCCGGTCGCGGGCGGCCTGAACGCGGCCGCACCGGACCTCGATGCCGCGTTGCAGGAGCTGCCGGCGACGTCGGCCGATCTGCGTGGCCTGCTGCCGTCGTTGAACGGCGTGCTCGACGCGGCACCCGGCACGCTGCAGCGGGTGCCCGCGGTGGCCGCGGACGCGTCGAAGTTCCTGCCGACGCTGAACGTGGCGCTGGGCGACGTGAACCCCATGCTGTCCTACCTGGTGCCCTACGGCCGCGATGTCGCGGCGTTCTTCACCAACATCGGGCAGGTGACGGCGCGGGGTGACGCCAACGGCAACGCGATCCGGCTGTTCATGGTCTTCAACGAGCAGAGCGTGAAGGGCCTGCCGCTCAACATCGACGTCGGCCCGCTGAAGAAGAACAACCCCTTCCCGGCGCCGGGACAGTCGGCGAACCCGGGGCCGTTCACCGGGTCCTACCCGCGCGTCGTCCAGGACCCGCCGAAGTGAGGGGCTTCAAGCTGCGGCGGCCGCCCCGCAAGGTGCTGGCGATGACGGCGGTCCTCGTCGTCCTCGCCGGGTTCGTCGGCACCGGCATGGCCCGGGCCCGCATCGAGACCGGGGTCAGCTCGCTCCTGCCCGGCGACGATCCCGCGGTGGCGCGGTTCGACGAGCTGAGCCGGTCGTTCGGCGGTGACCCCGTCGTCGTGCTGCTCGAATCGCCGCGACCCGGGCTGCTGCTCGACCAGCCGCACCTGCCGTCGCTGGTCAAGCTGGAGGGCGAGTTCGCGAAGCTGCCCGACGTCGCCGCCGTCTACGGGCCGGGGACCGTGCTGAACCAGGCCGCCGGCCGGGCCCAGGACCTGATGGCCGAGCTCTCCGGCCGCCGTGACCGCCTGCGCGCGCAGGCCCAGGCGCAGGCCAAGCAGCGGGGCGCGTCCGACCGGGCGGCCGGCCAGGCCGCCGACGCCGCGGTGGCCGCGTTCGACCAGCGGTACGGCAAGCTGCTCGTCCAGGCCCTGCCGGCGGGCCTGCCGACGCTGAAGAACCAGGCGTTCGTCACCGCGGTCGTCTTCGGCGCGGACGGAAGTCCCCGGCCGCAGTGGCACTTCGTCGTGCCGTCGGCGAACGCGGTCGCGATCCTGGTCCGGCCGCGGCAGAACCTCGACCAGTCCGCGACCGAGCGGCTCGTCCGGGGCGTGCGGGACGCGGTCGGCGCGGCCGCCGTCGACGGAGCGAAGGTGACCGTGTCCGGCGTCCCCGCGATCGCGGGCGCCCTCGCCGACGAGGTTCGCGCGGAGCTTCCCCTGCTCGGCGGCGCCGCGTTGGTCGCGGTGGCCCTCTGTTTCCTGCTGGTGCCGTGGCACCGCCGCCGGCACCGGCTGCTGCCGCTGGCGGGTTCGCTGGTGGCCACCGCGGTGACGGTCGCCCTGTTCGGCTGGCTCGGCCGGCCGCTGTCGCTCGGGGTGGTGGCCTTCCTGCCGGTGCTGCTCGGCGTCGGCAGCGACTTCCCCACCTACCTGGCGCGCCGGGCGGACCGGCGGGTCGTGTTCGCGGTCGCCGCCGCCACCGCGGCCGCGTTCGGAGCGCTGGCGTTCGCGCCGCTGCCGTTCGTGCGGGACCTCGGGATCGCGCTCGGGATCGGGGTGCTGGTCGCCTTCGCCGTCGGCCTGCTGTTCCGGCCGGCCGTGGCGGAGCCCGCGCCCGTAAAAGTCTACAGTGGACACAAGGCGTGCCTGCCGGTGCGGCTGGGCGTCGGATTCGCCGTGGCGGCGCTGGCGGCCGGCGGCTGGGCGACGCTGCCGCAGCTTTCCCTGCAGAGCGACATCGAAAGCTTCGTCCACGGCCTGCCCGCGTTCGACGACGCGAAGCACGTCGAGCAGGTCATCGGTTCCTCCGGCGAGGTCGACGTCGTCCTGCACGGCCCGGACGTCACGTCTCCGCAGGCGCTGGCGTGGTCGCGGCAAGCCCAGGACGTCGCCGTCTCCCGGCACGGCGACCGGCTCCGTCCGGTCGTGTCGCTCCCGACGTTGCTGAACTTCCTCGGTTCCGCGCCCACGAAGGACGAAATCACCGCGGCCGTGCGCCTGCTGCCGCCCTACCTGACCGGGTCGGTTCTGCGAGCGGACGGGCAGGAGTCCGTGCTCTCGTTCGGCGTGCGGCTGGACGACGTCGAGAGCCTGGTCGGCCTGCGTGACGACCTGCTGGACCAGCTTCCCCCAGCGCCGCCGGGCTACCGCGCCGAGCTGACCGGGCTGCCGATCGTCGCGGCCCGCGGGTACGAACTGGTGTCGGACAACCGGTTCTGGACCAACGGCGTCGGCATCGCCGTGGCCGGGCTCGTGCTCACGGTCGTGCTCGCCCGGCGGAAGGACGCGCTCCGCGCGGTCGCCACCGCCCTCGTGGCGACCGGGACGGGCCTGCTCGCGGTCTGGCTGGCCGGGATTTCCCTGACGCCGATCACCATGGCCCTCGGGTCCCTCCTCGCCGCCGTCGGCTGCGAGTTCGCGGTGCTGCTGGCGGAAGCCGGTCGCCGTCGCGATCACGCGTTGCGCAGATCCGTGCTGCTGGTCGGCGCGGTCTCGACCGTCGGCTACCTCGCACTGGCGCTTTCACGG
Organism: Amycolatopsis sp. NPDC114505; assembly: GCF_055633615.1. Taxonomy (NCBI): domain Bacteria; kingdom Bacillati; phylum Actinomycetota; class Actinomycetes; order Pseudonocardiales; family Pseudonocardiaceae; genus Amycolatopsis; species Amycolatopsis sp. NPDC114505. The sequence continues at coordinate 1,135,940 of NZ_JBVKDV010000002.1, forward strand.
CTCGACGCCATCCGGCAGTTCGGCCTGCTGCTCGCCGCGGCCGTCGTGCTGTCGATGGCCGCCGCCCGGCTCGTCGTCTGGCTCGCGCCGGGCCGCCCCGCCCCCGCTCCGGAACCCAGCCCGGCGCCCGAAGCACTCGTAGGAGTTCCCTCATGAAGATCACCGCACTGCCCGGCAAGATCCGGGTGCCCCGCAGCCGCCGCGGCCGGATCACGACCTTGCTCGTCCTCGTCGTGCTGCTCGGCGGAACCGGCCTGGCGTGGTGGTCGGCGCGGGCCGACGACCTGCCCGGCGACGCCGCCTTCGCCTACGGCGGCCAGGTCGAGACCGTCGCGCAGCTGCAGGAGCGGATCCAGACGTTGAAGGCGCTCTACGGCGTGCAGCCACCGGACCAGCAGGACACCGCCAAGTCCGACGCGTTCCGCCGGGACACCGCGAAGGCGGTCGCCGTCGGGATGCTGCTCGACCAGGCGGCGCGCGACCGCGGCATCGTCGTCGCCGACAAGGCGGCCCGGGACGTGCTGACGCGGTTCATCTCCCAGCAGATCGGCGAGGGGCCGGACGCCCGGAGCAAGTTCGTCCAGGCGCTCGGCACCACCGGGACGTCCGAGGACGCGGTGCTGGACGAGATCAAGCGCCAGCTCGCGGTCTCGCAGCTGTTCGACTCGGTCACCGCGGGAAGCGCGGTCGGCGACGCCGAGGTCGCGGACGCGTTCGCCAAGCGGAAGGCGCAGCTGGACACGCCGGAACGGCGCCAGCTCACCAACATCGTCGTCAAGACCAAAGAGGACGCCGACCGGGTGCTCGCCGACCTCCAGGCCGGGACCCCGTTCGAAACCGCGGTGGCCCAACGGAGCCTGGACGGCGCGACGCGGGACAAAGGCGGCGACCTCGGCCAGGTGACCGCGGCCCAGCTCGAGGACGGCTACGCCAAGGCGGCCTTCGCGGCTCCCGTCGGCGGGCTGTTCGGTCCGGTGCAGACCGCGCACGGCTGGAACGTCGGCCGGGTCCGCCAGGTCCTGCCCCCGCAGCCGGCGGTCTTCGACCAGGTCAAGGACCAGCTCAAGCAGCAGCTGACCCTGGAGAAGGCGCTGTCGACGTGGCGCGGGTGGCTCGGGGCGCAGCTCACGAGCGCGAACGTCCGGTACGCCGACGCCTACCGCCCGGCCGACCCGGCCGCGCCGCCGCAGCAGGCGCCGGGGTCGTCGCCGGTGCCGGGCCAGGTGCCCGGGCAACCCCAGCCGTCGCGGTGATCGCGGACTTCGCGGCGCTCGCGGTGGCGGGCGCCGCGCTGGTGGCGGTCGGCCGGTGGGGCGCCCGCGCGGCGGCCGGGCGGGTCAGCCCGGCCCTGCCGGAAGCCGAGCGCCGGCGGCGCATCGGGAAGCTGCGGGGGAGCGGACACGCGCTCCAGGTCGTGGGCGTGGTGTTCGTGCTCGCGGCGGTGTGGAGCTTTTGGTGAGGGTCGGGCGGGCTCGCGGGTCCCCGGCCGTGTTCCTGGTGAGGGCCAGGCGGACTCCGGCATGCTGCGGCCCTGCAGGGACACCGAGTTCTAACGACGGTCAGGCGGACTCCGGCACCCCGCGGCCCTGCTGGGTCCGCAGGAACAGCGAGACCGCTTCCGCGCGGTTCGCGGCGCCGAGCTTGCGCAGGATCTGCTTGACGTGGGACTTGGCCGTGTCCTCGGAAATCGTCAGCCGGGTCGCGATCGCGGCGTTCGTCCGGCCGTCGCCCATGAGGCGCAGGACCTCCAGCTGCCGCGGGGTCAGCGCCGACTCCACGAAGGACCGGGCCGGCACCGGGCCGGGCGGGGGAACGACCGGATCGCCGATGACGGGGGCCGCCGGGTGGCCGGTGCTCAGGATGCGGTCCATGGCGTCGGCGAGGTTCATCGTGAACCGGCCGACCTCGGTCCGCAGCGAGTGCAGGCGCTCGACCAGCACCGTCCGCCGGAACGCGATGCCCAGCCCCTGGGCGAACGTGCCGAACACCTCGCGGTCGAACTCGTCGACCTGACGCCCCTGGACGTGCCGGTCCGCGTGCACCAGCCCGAGCACGCCCTCGTCGCCGACCACGGGAGCGACCACATAGGACTCCAGCCGGGCCGCCTCGACCAGGCAGGGGAGCCCCCGCGCTTCGCGCTGCGCGTCCGTGACGAGCAGCGCGCGCCGCCTGCGCACGGCCTCGGTCTCGACGACCGTGCGGTCCAGGACCGGGGACTCCGCCCGCCCGATCCGCAGGATCTCCGCCGCCCAGGCGGGATCGCCCACGACGGTGCACGACTGGGGCACCCACACCGACTCCCGGATCTCCGAAAACAGCGCGCGGTCGAAACCGAGCCGGCACACCGCGTCCGGCACGCACTCGGCGAGCCGGGCCACCGAGCGGGCGTCCTGCAGCCGGGTCAGCGCCTCCTGGACCTGGGCGTGGACGCGCATCCGGAGGTCGAGCTGGGCCTGGCGCAGCCGTTCGCGGACGTCGGAGACCTCGATGAACAGGTCGAGGACCGCGCCGGCGTGTCCGGCGGTGGCGAGTTCCCCGACCCGCTCGGCGAGCTCGGCCAGCGCCGCTTCCGCGGCCGGGAACTCGTCGGGCACGTCCGGGTCCGGGTCGTCGCCGAGCAGGGAGCGGGCCCGGGTGGTGACGGCCCGGACGTCGCGCAGGACGGCGTGGGGAACGGGGTGCCCGCGGCCGTTCCGGGGCGGAGTCAGCGTTGACTTCATGGTTTCCTCTCAAGCCGGGCGGGAACGCGCGGCGCCGGACCCGCTCGTCGGAGGAGGTCCGGCGCCGCGCCCGGAGGATCAGGCGTCGGCGGAAACGGCGGTGGTGACGGCGAAACCCGCCACCCACTCGAGCACCGGCTCGTAGAACCGGTAGTTCATCACGTACTTCCCGCGGGCCGCCATCGCGGCGTACGCGGCGATCCAGGTCCGCACCTCGTGCGAGGAGTGACCGGCCTGCTCGGCGAACCACTCGGTGCTCCAGCCGTCGACGAGCCGGAGCTCGCCCGCCGAAACCACATCGAGGAACTGCTGGTCCCACTCCGGGTTGATCGGCCGCATCGACGACGTGCCCGCGGCCAGGTCGAGGCCGGACGCGATCACGCGGGCCTGCCGCCGGGCACGCTCTTCGGGCGTCGGGTTGCGCCCGTCGATCAGCCGCGCGGCGACCTCCTCGGTCGCGTTTTCCAGCTGGGGCACCGGCGGGTCGTGCGAGAGCCCGCCGGAGCCGAGGAACAGCACGCGCTGCTCGTCGAGGTGGGCGCTCGCGTGGCCGATCGCCGTGCCGAGCTGCCGGACGCGGCCGACGGGACAGAGCGGCGCGGCGACCGAGTTGATGAAGACGGGGACGACGGGAACGCGGTCGAGCCCGCCGAACAGCAGCTGCAGCGGCTGGGAGAACCCGTGGTCGACGTACATCCGTTCGGACACCGCGACGTCGATCCCGGCCGCCAGCACGTCCTTGGCGAGCGTGCGCGCGGACTTGGCCACCGAGAGCTCGCCGGCCGGGGTGTCGTAGTCCCCGAGCGCGGTGGCCCGCGTCCCGATGCAGAACGGCGGCATCATGTCGTAGAAGAAACCGTTGTAGTGGTCCGGCGCGAAGAGCACCACGAGGTCGGGGTCGAATCCGGCGATGAAGCGCCGGGCGTGGTCGAAAGCCTTCTCGACCCGCTCCTCGACGGCTTTCGCCGGGTGGTTGAAACCGATCAGCGGCGAATGGGACAGGGCGCACACGGCAACGGGCATCGACCCACCACCCTTTCTTTGCGGGCGTTCATTCGGTAAGAAACATGCTAGAATCTTAGCATACCAGTCCTCGGTTTCGATGACGCGACGGAAAGGGACCTGGCATGACAGTGCCGATCGGCAATCGCAGCGAAGGCAGTCACCGCGCAGCGCGCAGGAGGAGGGGGAAACGGCACCGGACCCGCACCGCGGTCGCCCTCACGAGTGCGCTCGTGGTCGGCGGTGGGGTACTGCTGGTCGAACCCGTGGCCGACGGGCGGCCCTTTCCCGCGACCGCCGCGAAGGCCGCGACCAGGTCGCCGGCGCCGGGGAAACCCGCCGTGCCGGGGGTGGAGCTCCCCGCGACGCTGCCCAGCGTGCCGGTGCTGCCGCCGCTCGCGGTCCCGGCCGGCTACCGGCTCGGCGCCGCCGGCGGATCCGGTGCGAGCACGGGCATTCCGGCCACGGTGCTCGACGCCTACCACCGCGCCGAGGCCTCGCTCGCCCGCGCGAACCCGGGGTGCCACTTGACCTGGGCGTTGCTCGCGGGGATCGGCAAGATCGAGTCGAACCACGCCCGCCACGGCGACGTGGACGCGCGGGGAACGATGGTCCGGCCGGTCTACGGTCCCGCCTTGGACGGTTCGCCGGGCTTCGCCAGGATGGTCGACGCGGGGAGCGGGCAGTGGGCACGTGCCGCCGGCCCGATGCAGTTCATCCCCTCGACCTGGCGGAAATGGGGTGCGGACGGATCCGGTGACGGCCAGGCGGACGTGCAGAACGTCTACGATTCCACGGAGTCGGCCGGCCGGTATCTCTGCGCCGCCGATCGCGATCTGAACACCGGCGCCGGACTGCGGAGCGCCATTCTCAGTTACAACAACTCCGAGGATTATCTGAACAAGGTCACGGCGTGGACGCGAACCTATTCCTCGGGTTCGTTCGCCGTGCCGGACGAACCCGGATACGCCGGCGAGGATCCGACCTACGACGAAAGCGTGGCGTCCGTTCCGGCCCATCCGGCGGCGCCGCGCCCGTCGGCCACGGGTGCCGTACCGGCCCCGCCCGCACCGGAGAAGCCGGCCCCCGCGCCGGCCGGCCCACCCACGCGACCGGCACCCGCTCCCGCTCCCGCGCCGGCACCGATCGCCGGGTTGCCGATCAGCGTGCCCGCGCCGCTGGACGGCGTCGTCACGACCGCGGGCCAGGTGGTGGGTGGGCTCCTCGGCCCGCTCGGCGGGCACTGAGCTCCGGTGACGACTGATGGCGCCGCCCCGGCTGGTGGGGGCGGCGCCATCAGTTTCCCGCGAGCCCGGCCGTGCCACACACAAGCACGGTGCCGGGCGGGTCTCAGGAGCCTTGGCCACGGACTTCGCCGACGAGCCCGCGCCAGCGCCGCCCGTTTTCGCGCGCGCCTTCGGCGTAAGGGCCGGGAACGACGTGGTACGGCGGGCGGGCGGGGCCGGCGGTGACGTAGCCGGCTTCGTCGAAGCGGAGCTTCTCGAGGGTGATGTTGTACTTGGAGAACTCGGGGAAGTTCGTCCGGGCGAGGAACGGTTCGTACGTCCACTCGATGCGCCGGGTGAGGTGCCGCGCGGTGTCGACGTCCCCGGCCCGGATCGCGTCGCGCAGGGCGAGCACGGGCTCCGGACCGCACAGGGCGCTGCTGCTCCAGCAGCCGAGCGCGGTTTCCGGGTACAGCGTGTGCGCCGCGAGCCAGTCGCTTTCCAGCGGCAGCAACCGAAGCCGGCCGCCGACCGCCGCGATGTCAGCGGTGAACTTCGGCGTGATCGCGATGTACTTCGCGCCGATGATCTGGGGGACCTCGGCCAGCGCGGCGTAGGCGGCCGACGGGATCGGGCCCTTGAACGCCTCGGGGTTGTCGTAGAGGACGATCGCCATGTCCGGGAACAGGCCGGCGACGCCGCGGTAGAACGCGAGCAGCGTGTCGGCGCCGAGCTCGCTCCACATCGGACGGCCGAGGATGACGCCGCGCACGCCGAGGTCCCGCAGGAAGCGGATCCGGTCGACGGTGTCCCGCGTGTTGGGGGCGGTGGCGCCGACGAACAGCGGGAGGTCCGGGGCGGTGTCCGCGACCGCGTCGGCGACGCACGCGGCGAACGCCTGCCATTCGGCCAGCGTGAGGGTCGCCATCTCGCCGAGCGTGCCGTTGGTGATGATCCCGTCCACGCCGTCGGCGACGAGCGCGCGGATCATGCGATCGGATTCGCCGAGGTCCACGGTGTCGCGCGCCGTGAGTGCGGACGCGCCGGGCAAAGCCGGGGTGGGCGTGACGGCGATGACGCCGCGCAGGTCGTCGACACCGAACTTCTGCACCACGGGTCTCCTCGGGTTCACAGGGGAATGGGTGGCCCGCCCGGCGGGTCAGGTGGGGGGCTGCGCTGCCCCGCCGGGCGGACCGGTTCGGGGGAGGTCAGGAAGCGTGGCCGAACGACTCCGGCGGCTGCAGGCCCCACGGGCTGAACGCCTTCGGGAAGTCGTCCCACACCACCGGGTCGTTGCGCCGGACCCGCGGCATCTCGGCCGACAGCTCGTAGCGGTTGCCCGCGGCCCAGAAGTAGGTGTAGACGTTGCCGCCCACGCCGTGGCGGCCCGGCCCGACCTCGATCGGCACGCCGTGCCGGCCGAGCTCGTCGGCGGCCAGCTTGAGGTGGTCGAACGACTCCATCCCGAGGGCGTAGTGGTGCAGCGACTTCCCGGCCTCCGGGGTGGAGATGATCGCGATGTCGTGGTGCAGCGTGCTCGCCCGGCACCAGGCCGCGCCGATCACCCCGGGAGCCGGGGCGAAGATGTCGGACACCTGGAAGTCCAGCAGCCCGACCAGGAAGTCGACCAGCGGCTTGGGGTCCTGCGCCTGCACGGTGATGTGGTCGAAGTCCAGGGCACGGATCCCACCGCGGTGGGGCGCCTTGGCCGCGTGGATGTACTGCGGCCCGGCCGAGAGCACCGCGAGCTCCATGACGTGTCCGGACGGCGCCGCGAACTGCAGGGACCGGACCACGCCGGGGTGTTCGTCGGTGCGGGTCTCGGTCACCACACCGGCCTCGGCCAGCCGTTTCCCGTAGTGGTCGAGGTCGTCGACGTCGTCGACCCGCAGGGCGAACTTCCGGACGCCGGTCCCGCCGGCGGTCAGCACGAGGTCGCAGCCGCCGTCGATGCCGACGGAGAACCGCACGGCGCCGTCGGCGCGCCCGAGTTCCCGCATGCCCAGCACGTCGGTGTGGAAGCCGATCGCCTCGTCGAGATCGGCCACGGCGAGTTCGGCGTGGGCCACCTGAGAAATACCCATCGGTGGGTCAGCTCCTGTCCATCTTGTCGTAGGGGATGTTCCCGGCGCTTTCCCGCCGGTTGATGCCGAGGGCGTCGAGCTGTCGCGAGTTCTCGACGAGGATCATGCGGACGCGTCCGGTGCCGTCGTTGTAGTGCCGGTGCCACACCCACGGCGGGGTGTAGACGAAGTCCCCGGCCGCCCACCGCAGGGTTTCCGGCCCGATTTCGGAGTAGCCACTGCCCTCGAGCACGCAGTGCACGGACTCGTGCAGGTGGCGCTGGAGGTCGGTGGCCGTGCCGGCGGGGATCTCCTGGAGGTAGAACTCCATCGCCTTCGCCGGGACGTCGGCGAGCACGCCGACCCGGCTGGGGTTGCCGGTCACGTCCTCCTCGAGCCACCGGGCACTCGCCGAGCGGGTGACCAGGTGCTCCGGCAGCGACCGCTCCGGGTCGTAGTCCTTCATTTCGTGGAGCTTGTGCATCCACTGCTCGAAATTCGTCATGGTTCTCCCGCTAGGTCGAGGTCATCCCGCCGTCGACGACGTGGGTCTGCCCGGTCTGGAAGCCGGCGAACTCCGAGCAGAGGTGGGTCACCAGGTCGGCGATCTCCTCGGGACGGCCCCACCGGCCGACGGGCAGCTCGGTCGCGAGCTGCCGTCGTTCCAGTTCTTCGGTCGGGACACCGGCGGCGGCCGCGCGCGCCGCGGCGAGCGACCGCCGCCGCGGCGTGTCGATGTGCGCGGGGGCGATGACGTGCGTGGTGACGCCGTGTGGCGCCACCTCGGCGGCCAGCGACCGCGCCAGTGCCGCCACCCCGGCCCGCATCACGTTGGACAGGTGCAGCAGCGGCAACGGTTTCACGACGCCGACCGAGGTGACGTAGATCAGCCGTCCCCACCCGCCCGCGGTCATCCCCGGCAGCACCGCATTGGTCAGCGCAAGCGCACTGTCCAGGACGAGCCGGTAGGCCGAATCCCAGTCGTCCGCCGAGAGTTCGGTCGCCTTCGCCGCGCGGGTGCCGCCGGTGTTGGACACCAGGATGTCGATGTCCCCGAGCGTTTCGCGCGCGGCGCCGGCCGCCGCGGCCGCGGCGCCGGGCCGGGTGAAGTCCGCGACCGCCCAGCCCGCCGCCCCGATCTTCCGGGCGACCTCGCCGGTGTGCGGTCCCGTTCCGGTGATGAACACCTCGGCGCCGTCCGCGCGCAGCGCCGTCGCGATCGCCATGCCGAGCCCGCTCGACCCGGCGGTCACCAGCGCCCGCCGCCCGTGCACCGTCATGCCGCCGCACCCTCCCCGGTACCGCCGGGCAGCAGGCCGGACTCCTTGATCGAGGTGGCCAGCAGCCCGTCGATCAGGCCCAGCGGCTCGGTCCAGTCGTACTGGGCGAACTGGGTGTTGATGCGGAGGAACAGGGGATCGCCCGCGTAGAACCGCTCGTAGAGCTCGTGGCGGCCGCCGAAGGCGGAGACCGCGAGATCGGCGGCGATCTTGTAGATCGCGATGCGGTCCAGGCTGTTCGTGTCGGGACCGCGGTAGAACCGGGCGATGTCCGCGGCGATCGGCGAGTCGAACGCGCTCACGTCGGCCGGCTGGTAGAGCAGGCCGCCGGCGAGGATCTGCTGCAGGATCTCGCGGACGCGCGGGTACCAGCGGTTCGCGGAGTTGCGGACCGCGTACAGCGGCCGCACGTCGGGGAACAGGATGCCGTCGTCGTTGGGCTGCGCGCCGGCTTCCGCGGCGAGGACGGCGGCCCGGGTCAGCTCGATGTAGGTGGTGATCTCCCCGAGCGCGTCGCGGACCTGGGGGAACTGGTCGGTCTTGACGATCTCGGTCGCCCGCTTGGCGATGCCCGCGACGAACTGGAGCTTCGCCAGCAGCCGGACCGAGGTCTGGACGCCGGTGAAGGCGTTGGAGTTGATCGCCCAGATGTTGTTGACCCGCTCGAAGTCCTGGTTGATGAAGACCCGCTCCCAGGGCACGAGCACGTCGTCGAACACGACCACGGCGTCCATCTCGTCGAACCGGCTGGAGAGCGGGTGGTCGAAGCCGTTCCCGCCGCCGAACGGTTCGCGGCAGATCAGCCGGACCCCCGGGGCGTCGGCCGGGATGGCGAACGCGATGGCGTAAGGCTTTTCGTCGGCCGCGTACTTGCGGAGCGAGAAGGGCCAGACGAGGATCTCGTCGGAGTAGGGCGCGGCCGTGGCCAGCATCTTCGCCCCGCTCACGATGATGCCGTCCGGGGTTTCGCGCTTCACGCCGAGGTAGGTGTAGGGGTCGGGCTGCTGCGACGGCGGCTTCGACCGGTCGACCGGCGGGTCCGCCAGCGCGTGGGACAGGAAGAGGTCGTTGTCCCGCACGTACTTGTAGTACGCGCGCACCCGGTCGGCTCCTTCGCCGAAGAACTCGGCGTTGGCGTTCCACGCCACCAGCATCGCGCTGACGAAGTCCGTGCTGCGACCCATCATGCCGAGGCTCGAGTCCGCCCACTGCTTGTGCATGACGCGGCGGAGCTCGAGGTCTTCGGCCGTGCGGGGCATCAGGAACTGCACGCCTGCCTTGCCGCCGCCGTCTTCGGGCGAGAAGAGCATGCTGTCGTTCTTGGACTGCAAGTCGTAGAGGCGGGCGATTTCGGCCGCGGCGCCGGACGTCGCCTTGTGCCCGGCCACGTCGGTGATCTTCTCGGCCCCGACCCACAGCTCCGGGCTGTGGGTGCGCAGCCGGTCGAGGTACGCGGCGCCGTTTCGTGCGGTCATCACTTTCCTTTCAAGAACCTGATGTGGGTCTCGTTGAACTGGTCCGGCTTCTCCCACTGCGGCCAGTGGCCCGCGCCCTCGATGACCTCGAGGCGGCTCCCGGGGATCAGCTCTTCCAGCAGCGCGGCTTCTTCGACCGAAGCCGTCGGGTCGTGGTCGGTCCACAGCAGCAGGGTCGGCGAGACGATGCGGCCGCACCACTGCGACGACCAGACGTACGGCCGCCGGTGTTCCCAGTCCTGCACCGCGAGGATGTTGCGCATCGCGGTCTCGAACCCCGGCTGGGTGTAGATCCGCAGCCGCAGGTCGACGAGTTCGTCGGTGACGAGGCTCTTGTCGTGGAAGAGCCACTCGACCCGGGTGCGCACGCTCTGCCGGCTCGCTTCGCGGACCGCCTTCATGCTCGATTCCTTGAGCCCGGCCATCACCTCCGGCTTGTTGGTGATGTTGCCCGGGGTGTTGAGCACCAGCCGGTCGACCCGGCCGGGGTGGTGCGCCGCGGCCCACGCCGCCACCCAGCCACCGAGCGACTCACCGGAGAGGTGGGCTTTTTCGATGCCCAGCGCGTCCAGGACCGCAATCAGGTGGTCGCTCAGGTAATCGATGGTGTAAGGCCGGTCGGGCTTGGCCGAATGCCCGTGCCCCGCCATGTCGTAGACGACGATCCGGAATTCTTTCGCCAGGTCGCGGATGTTGCGGGAATACGCCTCCAGGTGCCCGCCCGTCCCGTGCACCATGACCAGTGCCGGACCGGTGCCCGCTTCCACCACCCGGGTGGCGATGCCGGCCGCGTCCACGGTCCGCTGGCGCAACTCGACGCCCGTCAAATCGCCCCAGATGCTTACGTGCTGCTCCACAGCGTTCCTTCCTGTCGCGACGTTCTCCCATGTTGGCATACTAGAATCTCAGGAGCAAGCTGTGTTTGCGGTGAAGCTGCCACCGCTCGATGAAGGAAAAGAAAAACGGGTGTCATGGCCGGCGGCATGACACCCGTTCAGGTGAATGCGGCTACACTTCCACGAACTTCCAGAATCGTGAAACGTGCTCCTCCATGAGCTTGCCGGCCCGCTCCGCGTCCCGGCTCTCGATCGCCTCGGCGATCTCGGTGTGCTCGCTCTGCGCCTGCGCCAGGTCCGTGCTCAACCGGTTCTTCTGGAGGTAGAAGTCGTTGAGGTCCCAGGTGTCCGTGGCCAGCTCGGTCAACCGCTGGTTGCCGCCGGCCGCCAGGACGGCGGAGTGGAAGTCCCGGTTGGCCCCGGCGAAGGCGAGTGCGTCGTCCCGCTTGGCCGGGCCGGTGCCGCGCACCAGCATGTCGTCGATCTCGGCCAGCTGCGCGTCGGTGGCGGTGAGCGCCGCGAGCCGGGCGCCCGCTCCCTCGAGGATGCCCGCCACGGCGAAGTGGTCGCGCACCTTGCGTTCGTCCGGGACCGCCACCTGGCAGCCGACCTGCGGGATGACCGAGATGAACCCGGCCGAGGCCAGCCGCATCACCGCGTCCATCACCGGCCTGCGGCTCACGCCGAACTCCGTCGCGAGGTCGTAGGTGCTGAGGATTTCGCCGAACTGGTGGCGCCCCTCGAGCAGCTGGGCGAGGAGCGCTTGGTAGATCTGGTCTGTTTTGGTGACTGACGCGATCATGGGCATGGACTATCCGGCCCTTCGGTGCGAGAAGGTCGGTGCTGGCTTACTGTCGATCACGCCGAGATTCTAGCGTGTCAATGGCGGGCCGGGATGCGCCGAACCGGGAATCCGGGGGGTCATTGCGCCGGGTGGAGCAGCGGCCCCGGCTGTCCGGGGCCGCCGCCCACGACGTCGGTCAGCCCACCGACCAGTCGGTGTCGTCGATCTGGCCGAACATCTTCATCGCGGCTTCGAGGCCGGGCAGGTTGGCGAGTGCCACCGACATGGACCCGCGGAACTTGACCTTCCGGGTGACCATCGCCTTGGCGGCGGGCAGTTCGCCCGCGCCGAGCCGCTGCCAGGTCTCGACCTTCGCGGTCAGCAGGAAGTCCGGCTTCACGCCTTCGGCCGGCGCTCCGGCGCGCACGACTTCGCCGGCCGTGACCTCGATCTGGCCCGCGCGGCTCTCGTCCTCGGCGAGCCGGTACTCGACCACCATGCTCAGCTTGCTCAGGCCCTCGCGCGTCGCGTCCGTGGTGTTCCAGAGCTCGGCGTAGGACTTCATCCACTCCGGCGACAGGACGGGTGTTCCCATGGTGCGCTCTCCTTCGGTTCGCCTCCGCGGCGGACAACTGGGGTTTGACAACGGGGCTGAAGATACTAGTATCTTAGAAAGCCAGTCAAGCTGTTGCCGCGGCCCTGACCATTACGGGCTCGCGATTCTTCGGAGGAGACAAAGATGTCTGACGCCAAGGCGGTCACATGTTGAGGGACGAACTCCGGCAGATCCTCGAGAAGGGTTTGCGTGACGTAGAGGCGGACTGGACCGTTCCGGCCGCGATCATCAACGACCCGGAGATGCACGACGCCGAGCGTGAGCGCGTGTTCGGCCGCTCCTGGGTTTTCCTCGCCCACGAAAGCGAAATCCCGGAGCGCGGCGACTACGTCGTCCGGTACATCTCGGAAGATCAATTCATCGTCTGCCGGGACGAAGACGGCGAAGTCCGCGGCCACCTGAACAGCTGCCGCCACCGCGGCATGCAGGTGTGCCGCGCCGAAATGGGGAACGCCTCCCATTTCCGCTGCCCGTACCACGGCTGGACCTACAACAACAAAGGCAGCCTCGTCGGCGTGCCGGCCGGACGCGAGGCGTACGGCAACAAGCTGGACAAGTCGCTGTGGCAGCTCAAGCCGGTCCCGAAACTGGACACCTACAAGGGGTTGGTCTTCGGCTGCCTCGACCCGGACGCCCCCTCCCTCGACGAGTACCTGGGGGACATGAAGTTCTACCTCGACATCGTGCTGGACCGCAGTGACGCCGGCCTGCAGGTCGTCGGCGCCCCCCAGCGGTGGATCGTCGACGCGAACTGGAAGCTCGGTGCCGACAACTTCATCGGCGACGCCTACCACACGATGATGACGCACCGGTCCATGGTGGAGCTCGGGCTCGCCCCGCCGGACCCGAAGTTCGCGCTCTACGGCGAACACGTGCACACCGAGCACGGCCACGGCCTCGGCATCATCGGCCCGCCGCCGGGGATCCCGCTGCCCGAGTTCCTGGGCATGCCGGAGAACATCGTCGAGCAGCTGCAGCGCCGGCTTTCGCCGGAGCAGGTCGAGGTGTTCCGGCCGGTCGCGTTCATCCACGGCACCGTGTTCCCGAACCTGTCCATCGGCAACTTCCTGATGTCGAAGGACCACGTCTCGCCGCCGACGTCGTTCCTCACGCTCCGGCTGTGGCACCCGATCGGCCCGGACAAGATGGAGATCATGTCCTTCTTCCTGGTCGAGAAGGAAGCACCGGACTGGTACAAGGAGGAGAGCTACCAGGCCTACGTGCGCACGTTCGGTATCTCCGGGGCCTTCGAGCAGGACGACGCCGAGAACTGGCGCAGCATCACCCGCGTGCTGGGCGCCCAGTACGCCAAGACCATGGAGCTCAACTACCAGATGGGCCGCGGCGTCTACGAGCCCGACCCCGACTGGCCCGGCCCCGGCAAGGCGTTCCCGATGGACTACGCCGAAGCCAACCAGCGCAACTTCATGGAGTACTGGATGCAGCTGATGGTCACGGATCCGGTCGCGCCCGGTGACAACGGCAGTGGCAACGGCAAGGTCTCCGACGCCGCGGCCGAAGCGCTCACGCGGGCGGAGGCGTAGCAACCATGACCACAGCAACGGAAATCACCGACGCCACGGTCCGTGAAGTCGGCGAGTGGCTCTTCGGCGAGGCCGAACTGCTCGACACCGGCAAGTACCGCGAGTGGCTGGAACTGGTGGCCGAGGACCTGTCCTACATCGTGCCGCTGCGAGTGACGCGCGAACGCGAGGCCGACACGGACATCGTCGAGGGGATGACCCTGATGGACGATGACTGGGACTCGATGGAGATGCGCGTCCTGCGCCTGGAAACCGAGTACGCGTGGGCGGAGGACCCGCCGTCGCGGTCCCGGCACTTCGTGACCAACGTCCGGGTCGCCGCCGGCGAGGCGGAGGACGAGCTGGCCGTCAAGTCGAACCTGCTGCTGTACCGCACCCGCGGTGACGTCGCGACGTTCGACATCCTCTCCGGCGAGCGCCACGACGTGCTCCGCCGGGTGGCCGGCGGCTACCGGCTCGCCAAGCGGGTGGTCGTGCTCGACCAGACCACCGTCATGACGCACAACCTCGCCCTGATCATGTGACGGAGGCAGTTCGGTGACCATCATCCACAACGAGGGCCAGGACCCGATCATCCAGATCGCCAACGAGTTCACGGTGATCCAGGTCAGCTACACCAGCACCGGCCAGCGCGAGCGCCTCCTGGTCAGCTCGCCCCGGCTCGGGTTCCAGACCCTGCTCGACCCGCTGCAGCTGGAAAGTCTCACCTGGCAGCCGCCCGAAACGTTTTCGAAGCTGCTCGACACCCCGTACGGCCCCGGCACGGAGCTCAACGCGCGCCCGCTGTCGGCTCTGCTCGGAAAGGACTGATTCCCATGGGTTTCCTGGACGGGAAGGTCGCCCTCGTCACCGGCGGGGGATCGGGGATCGGCCGGGCCGTGGTCGATCTCTACGTGCGAGAGGGCGCGAAGGTCGGCATCCTCGAGATCTCGCCCGAGAAGGCGCAGGACCTGCGGGAGAAACTGCCGTCGGACGCCGTGGTCGTGACGCAAGGCGACGCGACTTCCCTGTGGGACAACGAACGTGCCGTCGCGGACGTGACGAAAGCGTTCGGGTCGCTGACCACCCTGGTCTGCGCGGTCGGGGTGTTCGACTACTTCACCGAGATCCCGCAGCTGCCGCGGGACAAGATCAGCGAGGCGTTCGACCAGCTCTTCGCCGTCAACGTGAAGAGCAACCTGCTGACCGTGAAAGCGGCGCTGGACCAGCTGATCGAGAACCGCGGCCAGATCATCCTCACCATCTCCAACGCCGGGTTCTACCCCGGCGGCGGTGGTCCGCTCTACGTGGCGTCGAAGTTCGCCGTCCGCGGTCTGGTGACCGAGCTCGCGTACGAGCTCTCGCCGCACGTGCGGGTCAACGGCGTGGCCCCCGGCGGCACGATCACGGACCTGCGGGGGATTCCCGCGCTGGCCAACGAAGGTCAGTCGCTGAAGGACGTCCCGGACATCGAAGGCCTGATCAAGGGGATCAACCCGCTGGGCGTCGTCGCCCAGCCGGACGACCACTCCTGGGCCTACGCGTTCCTCGCCGCCAAGGAACGCGCGCCCGCGGTCACCGGCACGATCATCCACAGCGACGGCGGGCTGGGCGTGCGCGGGATGACGCGCATGGCGGGGCTCGAGCCCTGATCCGCCCGCCGCACCAAGCGGGGAGACGGCCTCGGAAACCCCGAGTTCCGGGGCCGTCTCCTTTCCACCTCGAAAGGAGACGTCGATGAAGACGTTGGTGGCTACCGAAGAAACCCAGGCCGATCCCGACACCGCGCTGTGGATCTGTGACGTCTGCCAGGACGTGTACGACCCCCGCCTCGGCGACCCCGAAGGCGGGATCGAGCCCGGCACGCCGTTCGCCGACATCCCGGACGACTGGGTCTGCCCGGTGTGCGGGGCGCGCAAGAAGGAGTTCCGGATGCTCGCGCCGGGCGACGAGTACGACGTCGAGGACGACGCCTACGCCGGAGCGCAGGGGTGAGCACGCCGGGCCGCATCCTTGTCTGCCTCAAGCAGGTCCCGGTGCCGGGCCGGGGCGTCTTCGACGAACGCACGAAACGGATCCGCCGGGACGACGACCAGGTCGTCACCAACCCGCCGGACCTGCACGCGCTGGCGCAGGCGCTGACCCTGCGGGCGGAGACCGGCTGGGAGGTGGTGGCCGTGACGATGGGGCCGCCGGCGGCCGCGTCGACCCTGCTCGACGCGCTGAGCCGGGGTGCCGACCGGGCCGTGCACCTGCTCGACCGGCGGTTCGCCGGCGCCGACACCCTGGCGACGGCCCGCGCGCTCGCCCGGCTCGTCGAACGGGAGCGCCCGGACCTGGTGCTCACCGGCCGGTGGACGCTGGACGGCGGCACCGCGCAGGTCGGCCCGCAGGTCGCGGAGCTGGCCGGGTTCCCGCAGCTGACCCAGGCCTCGAACCTGCGGGCCGCCGACGGTGTCCTCGCCGCGGACGTCGAGACCGACGTCGGCCGGGAGACCTGGACCGTCGCCTTGCCCGCGGTGGTCTCCGTCGGGCGGGGTACCGAACCGCCGTGGGTGACCGCGGCCGACGCGTCGGCCGTCGAGACCCTCGGCGCCGAGGAGCTCGGGGGAGGACCGCGCGACTTCGGCACCCGGGGTTCGCCGACCTTCGTGGCCGAGATCCGGCACGACGCCCGCGAACGCAAGGCCGAGTACGTCGGGGCCGGGTTCGACACCGCGGAACTGCTGGAGGCGGCCTTCGCGCCGCTGGAGCCCGAGGCCGAAGTCGTCGTGGCCGGCCCGGCGCGCGAGATCTGGGCGGTCGCCGAGCCGCTGCCCGGCGGTGGCCTCCACCCGACGAGTCTCGAAGCGCTGGCCTGCGCCCGCACGGTCGCCGGCGAGCTGCGGGCCACGATCGTGGCGGTGCTGCCGTGCGACCAGCCGCACGACCTCCCGCGCGTGCTCTACGCGCACGGGGCCGACCGGGTGCTGGTGCTGCGGGGGACCGAGCCGGCGGACTACCGCACGGACCTGGTCACCGACGCACTGAGCACGGCCATCGCCACGCACGCGCCGTTCGCGGTGATCGCGCCGTTCAGCGCCCGTGGCCGCGACTACGCCCCGCGCGTCGCCGCGCGGCTCGGGCTCGGCCTGACCGGGGACTTCACCGCCCTGGAGGTCCGTGACGCGGACACCGACGATCCTGACCTGCGGTGGCTCAAACCGGCACTGTCGGCCGACGTGGTCGCGCCGGTGATCGCGCACTCCACCCCGTCGATGGGCACGCTGCGACCCGGGTCCTTCACGGCGCGAGCCGTGCGCGATCAGCGGGAGCCGGACGTCGAGTTCGCCGGTGGCACCGCGACCGGCGACGGTGCGTGCACCGCGGTCGAACGCCGCGTCGAGCTGCCGGACGCCCCGAGGCTCGCCGCGGCGCGGCTGGTCATCGGGCTCGGGCCGGGCCTGGGCACCGGGGCCCGCCGCGTCGCCGAGCGCGTCGCCTCGACGCCGGGGATCGCACTCGTCGCGACGGCGGCCGCGGTGGCCGCGGGGGAGATGCCCCCGCAGCTCGAGATCGGGCCGCTCGCCCGCAGCATCGCGCCCGCGGTCTACCTCGGGTTCGGCCGCCACGACCTCGGCACGCTCCAGGCGGTCAAGGGCGCCGGCCGGGTCGTCGTCGTCGACCCGGGTGCCTGGCTCGACGCCTTCACCGGGCTGGCCGACACCGTCGTCACCGCGAACGTCGAGGGGGTCCTGCTGGACCTGCTGCTGGCGACGGCGGGCGCGGTCGCCAGCTGAGCACCCGGAAACCCCCAGGAGGACCCATGAGTACCGCCGCGCCGGCGGCGAACGTCGACCCACGGCGGTTTCGCGACGCCATGGGCCGGTTCGCCACCGGCATCACGATCATCAGCACGCCGACCCCGGCGGGACCCCACTACATGACGGCCAACGGCTTCATGTCGGTGTCCCTCGAGCCCGCCCTCGTCGTGGTGTCCATCGCGCGCCGCGCCAAGATGCACGACTTCCTCGTGGCCGGCGGCGTCTACGGCGTCAGCGTCCTCGCCGCGGACCAGGAACCCGTCAGCCGGCACTTCAGCGGCCGTCCGGACCCGGACCTGCACCCACGGTTCGACGAGCATGCCGGAGTTCCGCTCGTGGCCGGGGCGCTGGCGCAGGTGGCGGCGGAGATCGTCGACGCCCACCCCGCCGGTGACCACACGTTGTTCGTCGGCGAGGTGCGCCACCTCGCCGACGCCGCGGGCGAGCCGCTGGTGTTCCACGCCGGCCGCTACCGCCACCTGCTCAGCCCCGCGGCGGACTCGGAGTACTCCGACGCGTGGTCCGGCTTCTGCCTCGACCCGTTCAGCGCCTGAATTCGGAGGTAATCAATGCCCCCGCCCCATCCGGTGGCTGCCGCCATCAGTGAAGCCGCGGACCTGCTGCGGACCGCCGCCGACACCGGCAAGCCGTGCCCGCCGATCCGCGATCGGTTCACCTTCGGCGACATCGAAGCCGCCTATGCGGTGCAACGGCTCAACACCGAGCGCGCGCTGGCCGCGGGAAGGCGGCTGGCCGGCCGCAAGATCGGCCTGACGTCGCCCGCCGTCCAGCGCCAGCTGGGTGTCGCCCAGCCCGATTTCGGGGCGCTGTTCGCCGACATGACCGTGGCCGACGGCGGCACCGTGCCCGCCCGCCGGCTGCTGCAGCCGAAGATCGAGGCCGAGGTCGCGCTCGTGCTGACCGACGACCTGCCGGATCCGGACTGCACGGCGGCGGATGTCGTGCGCGCCACCGGCTTCGCGGCGGCCGCGCTGGAGATCGTGGACAGCCGGATCGCCGACTGGGACATCTCCATCGTCGACACGGTCGCGGACAACGCGTCGTCCGGCCTGTTCGTGCTGGGCGGCACCCGGGTGCCACTCGACCGCGTGGACCTGCGGACGGTGCGGATGACGTTGTCCCGCAACGGTTCGGTGGCCTCGGAGGGCAGCGGTGCCGACTGCCTCGGCAGCCCGCTCGCCGCCGCGCGGTGGCTGGCGTCCACCTTGGCCCGCCGGGGAGATCCGCTGCGGGCGGGCGATGTCGTGCTGACCGGCGCCCTCGGACCGATGGTGCCCGTTGCCCCGGGCGACGTCTTCCACAGCGAGATCTTCGGCCTCGGTTCGGTGCGGGTCGGCTTCGCGGCGGAAGGAGAATCCCGGTGAGCAAAGCGAAAGTCGCCGTCATCGGGTCGGGCAACATCGGCACCGACCTGATGATCAAGGTGCTGCGGCTGTCCGAAACCCTCGAAATCGCCGCGCTGGCCGGGATCGACCCGGACTCCGACGGCCTCGCCCGGGCCCGCCGGCTGAAGGTCGCGACCACCCACGAAGGCGTCGACGGGCTCGTGCGGCTGGACGAGTTCGCCGACGTCGACTACGTCTTCGACGCGACCTCGGCCGGCGCGCACCGCTACCACGACAAGGTGCTGCGCGCGCTCGGCCGGACCGTCATCGACCTCACCCCGGCCGCCGTCGGCCCCTACGTCGTCCCACCGGTGAACCTGGACGCCCACCTCGACGCGCCGAACGTCAACATGGTGACCTGTGGCGGCCAGGCCACCATCCCCATCGTGGCGGCGGTCGCGGCGGTCACCCCGGTGCACTACGGCGAGATCGTCGCCTCGATCTCGTCGCGGTCCGCCGGGCCCGGCACCCGGGCCAACATCGACGAGTTCACCGAGACCACCGCCGCGGCGATCGAGCGGGTGGGCGGCGCGGCGCGCGGCAAGGCCATCATCGTGCTGAACCCCGCCGAGCCACCGCTGATCATGCGCGACACGGTGTACTGCCTGGTTTCGGAGTCCGACACCGAGGCGATCACGGCGTCGGTCGAGCGGATGGTGGGCCGGGTGCAGGCCTACGTGCCCGGCTACCGCCTCAAGCAGAAGGTGCAGTTCGACGTGGTCGCGGCGGACGACCCGCTGCGCGCGCTGGTCCCGTCCGGGGCCGCGCCGGTGAAGGTGTCGGTCTTCCTCGAGGTCGAAGGCGCCGCCCACTACCTGCCCGCGTACGCCGGGAACCTCGACATCATGACCTCGGCGGCACTGGGCACCGCCGAACGCATCGCCGCCCGCCGCGCGGGCGAGGGGAGGGCCCGATGACCCGGCTGTACATCCAGGACGTGACCCTGCGGGACGGCATGCACGCCGTCCGGCACCGCTACACCGTCGAGCAGGCCAGGGCGATCGCGTCCGCGTTGGACACCGCCGGCGTCTCGGCGATCGAGATCGCACACGGCGACGGGCTGTCCGGCTCGAGCATCAACTACGGCGTCGGCGCCCACACCGACTGGGAGTGGATCGAGGCCGTGTGCGACGTCGCGCGCCGGGCCGTGCCGACCACGTTGCTGCTGCCCGGCATCGGCACGCTGCACGACCTGCGTCAGGCCCACGCACTCGGCGTCCGGTCGGTGCGGATCGCCACCCACTGCACCGAAGCCGACATCTCCGCCCAGCACATCGGTGCCGCCCGCGAGCTCGGCATGGACGTCGCGGGCTTCTTGATGATGTCCCATATGGCCGAACCCGCCGAGCTGGCGCGGCAGGCGAAGCTGATGGAGTCCTACGGCGCGCAGTGCGTGTACGTCACCGATTCCGGCGGCCGCCTGACGATGGACGGCGTGCGCGACCGCTTCCGCGCCTACCGCGACGTCCTGGACGCCACCACGGAACTGGGCATCCACGCCCACCACAACCTGGCACTCGGCGTCGCGAACAGCGTGGTGGCGGTGGAGAACGGCGCGACCCGCGTGGACGCGTCCCTGGCCGGGCAGGGCGCGGGGGCCGGGAACTGCCCTCTCGAGGCCTTCGTCGCGGTCGCCGATCTGCTGGGCCTGGAGCACGGCTGCGACCTGTTCCCCCTGATGGACGCGGCCGACGACCTGGTGCGTCCGTTGCAGGACCGCGAGGTCCGCGTGGACCGGGAAACCCTCAGCCTGGGCTACGCGGGGGTCTACTCGAGTTTCCTGCGCCACGCGGAGGTCGCGGCGACGCGGTACGGCCTCGACACCCGGGCGATCCTCGTGGAGGTCGGCCGCCGCGGCATGGTCGGCGGCCAGGAGGACATGATCACCGACGTCGCTCTCGACCTGGCGGCCGCCCGCCGGGGGTGAGCCGGCCGCGACGCCGTCCGGTCACTCCTGCCGGAGCCGGTTGCGTTCTTGGCGTTCCCGCTCGCGGCGGCTGTAGGTCGCGTTGCGGACGGTCTCTTCGTCCTCGAGGCTGGAGCCCAGCGCGCCGGCGACGATCCCGACCGAGCTGCACAACCACACCAGGCTCAGGTACGAACCCACCCCGACCGGGTGCCCGAGGGTCTGCGCGAAATAGCCGCTGTCGATCAGGACCGCCGCCGCGAGCAGGGCGAGCACGAACAGGATCGCGTACATGCACGCCACCCCGATCGCCAGCGTGGTCGCCGTGGACACGTTGTACAGCAAGGCCTTGCGCCGCTCGGCGGTCTCGGAAGGCCGCTCCCACAGGTGGTTGTACACCGTCAGCCACACCGTCATGACCCCGACGGTGGCCACCATGATCGCCGCCAGCCGCAGCGGAGACAGCGCGTCGGCCAGCGGCCAGAACGAATTGGTGATGATGCCGTAGGCGGCGGTCCCCGCCGCGGCGGCGGTGGCGCCCGCGAGGTGCGGCACCAGCCGCCACGGCCGGTTGCCCCGCACCATCCCGGCCAGCAGGCGCAGCCGGCCACGCGGCCCGACCAGCGCGAGCTGGGTCGCGGCCGACGGGTGTCCGCCGGACAGGTGCCGCGTCGGGGCCAGGGCCTCCCGCAACCGGGCCGCCGCTCCCCGGGCCCGGTGGTCGCCGTCGATTCCGAGCGGGCCCGCCGCCAGCTGCCGCACGACGCGGACCAGCAACGCCCGGGCCCGGTGCCGCACCAGGACGGCGCCGAGCGCGGGCAGCGAGATCATCGCGACCCCGTGCTCGACGTCGACCCCGGCGACGACGGGTTTCGTCCCCGCGCGCCGGGGCAGATCGGTGACCAGGACCAGCAGGTCCCAGCCCCGGTCCGGCCGGTGCCGCCGCGACAGCGTGCGCATCGGGATGTCCCCGTCTTCGTCCAGCGGCAGCCGGTCGAGCTCGTGCTCCACCCGCCACCGCGTCTCCCCGCACACCCGGGCGGCGAAGATCGCGGGGAGGTCGTCGACGAGGGTCGTGATCACCCGCCAAGGCAGCCCTTCGTCGGCCAGCACTCCGACGGCCACCTGGCGTGGTGCGTCCATGGGTTCTCCTCGCTCGTCGGTTTCCCCAGGGGTAACGGCCGACTCCCGGGCCCGGCGGTTCAGAGCGGCATGGCGGGATGCCGGGACGTCGCCACGCGGTAGGCCCAGGCCGGCGGCGGGCTCCGCCGCTCCCGGCGCGCCCGCGCGATGAGCACCAGCAGCCACACCACCCCGATCGCCGCGATCAGGCCCTGACCCACCCAGGTCAGCGTCGTGTACAGCCCGACCTGGGTCGCGGTCGGCGCCGGCGGCAGGCCGCGCAGCAGCAGTTCGTACTGCCACGGCTGACCGGTCAGCAGCAGCGTCAGGTACAGGGAAATCGAGGACATCGAGTCCCACAGCGCGTGCAGGAGCGAAACGCCCAGGTAGGCCAGGGCGAGCCGGGCGGTGAGGACGAAGTGGTCGCGGGTGCTCCACGCGAACAGGAGCCCGCCGAGAACGGCGGTCCACAACCCGTGCCCGACCGGGGCGAGGAGCCCGCGCAACAGCTCGGTGGTCACCAGGTCCGTCAGAGACAGTCCCTGAGGGGTGAACAGCGCGGTCAGCGCGTACCCGGCCGACTCGAAGGCGGCGAACCCGAACCCGACCGCGGCACCCAGGATCAACCCGTCGCGCATGGACTTCACGGCCAGGCGCCGGGTCAACAGGGCGAGCGCGACCAGTTTGACCGCTTCCTCGATGAGCCCGACGCCGACGTACAGCCACGCCGTCGGGTACAGCAGGTACGCCTCCAGCACCGATGCCCCGAGCACGCCGAGCACCCCGCCGACGATGAACGTGCGGAACACGAGCTCGGCGGTGATCTCGCCGGAGTCCCGGCGCTCGAACGCCCACGCCACGAAGGTCACCGGCACCAGGAAGCTGCCGAGCAGCACCAGGGTGGGGATGAGGTTGGGGTTCCCGGTCAGGTAGGTGACGAGCGCGGACAGGATCCACAGGACCAGGCCCGCTCCGAACATCCGCAGCCACATCCGTCGTTTCGGCCGTGCGGTGACCGCCCTCACCTGCGCCTCCCCCACCGCTCGCCGCGTCCGTGGGCGGCCGTGTCGATGAAAGTCCGGTACCGGTCCGCGGAACCGGGCTCCGCGACGTCCTCGAGCCCTTGCGGGCAGCGCAGGGCCGACCACAGCGCGGCACGCGGTTTCGGGTCGTCGAGGACGGCTCGGTACCAGCTGAAGACTTCACCCAGCAGGGTGTCGTCCATCGCGTACAGCACGGGAGGTGCGAGCCCGGTCAGCTCGAACACGCCGTTGAGCGCCGTCAGCCGGTCCTCCAGCCGGTGCACGAGGTCGAACAGGCCGTCGTCCACCTGCTCGACCTGGGAGAGGTCGAGCACCAGGTGCCGCGTGCCGGCGTGGAGCAGCCCGGCGAGGTGCGCGGCCAGGATGTGGCGGGCCCGCGCGTCGATCGACCCGCGGACCGTGACGACGGTGTGGTGGTCGTCGCGCAAGGTCGAGGTGACCGTGAAGTTCCCCGCGGTGGCGGCGGCCTCGCGCGCCGGTCCGGTGAGGCGGTGCAGCTCGGCGAACGCCACCGCGTACGCCGGCTGGTCGAGGTTGAGTGAAAGTTCGTTGACCATGCCCGGCCCTTTCAGAGGAGCAGTTCGAACATCCGGAAGACCTGGTCCCACTCGGCGGAGCCGGGGTTCTTGACCCGCGGATCGATGATCTTGAACGCCTGGGCGAGAGCCACGCTGAGGCCGCCGGCGACGGCCGGGAGCCGGGCCTCGGTCTCTTCGGAGATCGCGATCCCGAGCGCGGGACGCGCCAGGAGCTGCTCGAGCAGCGGCACCACTTCCAGGTCCTCGTCCAGCTTGAGGAACTCGTGCATGCGCTCCTGCAGTCCCTTGGTGATCGGCAGGTCCCGCGGCTCGATGACGTCCCGCCCGTTGGCCTTGGCCGTGGCCTTGGCGACCACGAAGAGGTCGTAGACCTTCCGGTCCAGGAACTCGTCGTACCGTTTCAGATCGCTCTTGTCGACGTCCAGGCTCGCGGCCACCCGGAAGAACCGTTCGAACCGCGCCGCACCCATGACCGGCATCAGGCCTCCTGTGAGAGATGTTCGTGCACGAACCGGACGGCCATGGCGCCTTCCCCGACCGCCGAGGCCACCCGCTTGACCGAGCCGTGGCGGACGTCCCCCACGGCGAACACACCGGGCCTGCTCGTCTCCAGCACCGATGGCGAGCGAGGTATCCCGCGCCACACGTCGGCGTCCCGGTACCCCTCGGCGTCCGTCCCGGTGAGGACGAACCCGTCCTCGTCGAGGGCGACCATCCCGGAAAGCCAGGCGGTGTGCGGGGAAGCGCCGATGAAGACGAACAGCGCACGGGCGTCGAGGACGTCGCGCTCGCCGGTGCGGTTGTTCTCGACGACCAGGGACTCGAGGCCGTCACCGCCGACGAGTTCGCGGACTTCGGTGTGGCCGAGCACGCTGATCCGCGGATGCTGCTCGACCTGGTCGACGAGGTAGCGGGACATGTTCGCGCCGAGATCGCCGCCGCGCACCAGCAGGTAGACCACCGGCGAACCTTCCGCGAGGAACACCGCCGCCTGGCCGGCCGAGTTGCCGCCACCGACCACGGCCACGGGGGAGGCCAGGCATCGACGCGCTTCGTGCAGCGTCGCGGCGTAGTAGACGCTGCTCGCTTCGAACGTCTCGATGCCGGGTACGACGAGCCGGCGGTAGCGGGCACCGGTGGCGATCACGACGGCGCGGGAAACGATCTCGATGCCGTCGTCGAATCCGACGGCGTAGCGGCCGCCGCGTTGTTCGAGGCTGCGCGCTTCGGCCGGCACGCCGACCCGGGCCCCGAACTTGGCCGCCTGGATCACCGAGCGCTCGGCCAGCTCCGCGCCGGAGATCCCCGGCGGGAAGCCGAGGTAGTTCTCGATGCGGGACGTCGTCCCGGCCTGGCCGCCCGGGGCCAGTGCGTCGAACGCCGAGAGCCGCAACCCGTCGGACGCGCCGTAGACCACCGCGGCCAGGCCGCCGGGCCCGGCGCCGACCACTAGGAGGTCCCGCACCCCGCGTTCCGGTTCCGGCGGCCG
The DNA here is from genome assembly GCF_055633615.1 of Amycolatopsis sp. NPDC114505. Lineage (NCBI taxonomy): Bacteria > Bacillati > Actinomycetota > Actinomycetes > Pseudonocardiales > Pseudonocardiaceae > Amycolatopsis > Amycolatopsis sp. NPDC114505. The sequence goes on from NZ_JBVKDV010000002.1 coordinate 1,160,773, forward strand.
CAGCCCGATTCGCCTGGCCAGCTCGGCGGTGCTCGGGTTCCGCAGCACCTCGGTGCCGTTCACCACGACCACCGGGGTGTCCGCGACGGCGACGCCGAAACGCTCCAGGAGCGCCTCGGCCTGCTGGTCCTTGTCGACGTCGACCAGCCGGTACGGGAGCCGGTTGCGCGCCGCGAACTCCAGCAGCCGCCGGGTGTCCGGGGAGTAGCAGGAGCCGACGATCCGCAGCCCGTTGCCGGCTCCGATGAGGAGCGTCCGGCGCACGAGGTAGGCCCGCAGGATCAGATCGCCGAGCACCGGATCGCCGAGCACCACCCGCCGCACCGCGCTCACCGGGATGGCGAGCACCTCGCCGGGCTCGGCGGCCACGGCGCCGACGAACGCGGGCTGCCCTTCGAGCATCCCGAGCTCGCCCAGGAACCGGCGGGGTCCGTGGACGCGGACGACTGTCGCGTCGTCCCCGGTACCTTCGGTGACGGCGACCTTGCCGTTCAAGATCACGAAGAACTCGGACGGCTGCCCGCCCTGCGCGTACAGCACCTCGCCCGCCTCGACCGGACGGCGGTCACCCCCGGCGCCGAGCGTGCGGATCTGCTCGTCCGTGAGCCGGGGAAAGGCTCCGTACGAGTCCGGCGTCTCGGTCAGCGGCGCGCCGAGGTCGATCCCGGTCGAGGCGGTCATACGAAGGTCTGGTCGACGTAGCACCAGCGCCAGGTCTCGCCGGGCTCGAACGAGCGCACGATCGGGTGCCCGATGGCGTAGGCGTGCTTGCTGGCGTGCTTCATCGGCGACGAGTCGCAGCAGCCGACGTGCCCGCACGTCAGGCACAGCCGCAGGTGCAGCCACGGCGTGCCGGAGACCAGGCACTCCTCGCAGCCCTGCGGGGTTCGCGGCACCACGTCCTGCACGAGCGCGAGATGCCGGTCGACGACGTGGGTCATCGCGCGTCACCTTCCTTGGTCGAGGTGGTCTTCCCGGGGGCACTCTCCGACCGCGCCAGCGCCTGGTCGAGCCAGTCGCGCAGCACGGGGACGGGCGCGGCGCCCGCTTGCCGCGTGACGACTTCGCCGCCGCGCAGCACCATGAGTGTCGGCACGGCTTTCACGTCGAACCGCTGCGACAGCGCGGGTGCCTTGTCGACGTCGACCTTCACGAGCTTGACCTTCCCGGCCCGCTCCCGGGCCAGCTGGGCCAGCGCGGGGCTGACCTGGCGGCAGGGTCCGCACCAGGTGGCCCAGAGGTCGACCAGGACCGGGATCGTGGCCCGCTCCGCGACTTCCGCGAAGTCGTGGTCGCCGGCGTCGACGATCCAGGGCAGCGGCTCGTGGCAGTGCCCGCACTTCGGCTTGCCCGCGGCGGCCGCCGGGACGCGGTTCTTGTGGCCGCAGTGTTCGCAGACGACCGTCGTGGTGGTTCCGGTGCCGGTGCTCATGCCGCGGACCTCCCTTCGCCCCCGCTGTAGGTGACGGCGAGCTCGCCGTCCTTGGCGTCGACGGTGATCACCAGCCCTTCGGTCGGGTCGCCGCGCAGCAGCGTGCGGCCGATCTTGGTCTCGACCTCGTGGGAGATGTAGCGGCGCAGCGGCCGGGCGCCGTACACGGGGTCGAACCCGTGCCGGGCGATGAGCTTCCGCGCTTCCGCGGTCAGCTCGACCGTGATGCCCTGCTCGGCCAGCCGGAGCCGCAGCTCGTCGAACTGCAGGTCGACGATCCGTTCGATCTCGGCCGGGCCGAGCGGGGTGAACAGCACGGTGTCGTCGACGCGGTTGAGGAACTCCGGCCGGAAGTGGTGGCGCAGCTCGGCCAGCACGGCGTCGCGGGCGTCCGGTTTGATGTCGCCGGTGGAGGTGACCCCGTCGAGCAGGTGCTGCGAGCCGATGTTGGAGGTCATGATGATCACCGTGTTGCGGAAGTCGACGGTCCGGCCCTGCGAGTCGGTGATCCGGCCGTCGTCGAGCACCTGCAGCAGCGTGTTGAACACGTCCGGGTGCGCCTTCTCGATCTCGTCGAACAGCACGACCGAGTAAGGCTTGCGCCGCACGGCTTCGGTGAGCTGCCCGCCCTCGTCGTAACCGACGTAGCCCGGCGGAGCGCCCAGCAGCCGCGAGACGGTGTGCCGCTCCTGGTACTCGCTCATGTCGAGCCGGACCATGTTGTCCTCACTGTCGAACAGGGCCGCCGCCAGGGTCTTGGCCAGCTCCGTCTTCCCGACCCCGGTCGGGCCGAGGAAGATGAACGACCCGATCGGCTTGCGCGGATCGCGGATCCCCGACCGCGCCCGGATGACCGCGTCGGCGACCAGCCGGACGGCCTCGTCCTGGCCGATCACCCGCTCGTGCAGGATCTCGTCGAGCCGCAGCAGCTTTTCCCGCTCGCCCTCCTGCAGCCGGGAAACCGGGATCCCGGTCCACGAGGCGACGATCTCGGCGATCTCGTCCTCGGTGACGACCTCGTGCAGCAGCCGCTTGCGGCCCTGCTTGCCCGCCAGCTGTTCCTCCTCCGCGGCGAGCCGGCGCTCGGCTTCGGTGATCTCGCCGTAGCGCAGCTCGGCCGCGCGGTTCAGGTCGTAGTTCCGTTCCGCTTCTTCGGCTTCGTGGCGCAGGCGTTCCAGTTCGGACCGCAGCTCCTGGACCCGCCGGATCGCCTGGCGCTCGGCTTCCCACTGCGCCTTCTTCGAATCCGCTTCGGCGCGAAGATCGGCGAGCTCCCGGTCGAGGTCCGCCAGCCGGGCCTTGCTGGCCGCGTCGGATTCCTTGGACAGCGCGGCCTGCTCGATCTCCAGGCGGGTGACGCGCCGGGTGAGCTCGTCGAGCTCGGCGGGCATGGAGTCGATCTCCGTGCGCAGCCGCGCGCACGCCTCGTCGACCAGGTCGATCGCCTTGTCCGGCAGGAACCGGTCGGTGATGTAGCGGTGGGACATGGTCGCGGCGGCGACCAGCGCGCCGTCCTGGATCTTGACCCCGTGGAACACCTCGAGCCGCTCCCGCAGTCCACGCAGGATCGAGATGGCGTCCTCGACGGACGGTTCGTCGACGACGATCGTCTGGAACCGGCGCTCCAGCGCGGCGTCCTTCTCGATGTGCTTGCGGTACTCGTCGAGCGTCGTCGCCCCGATCATGTGGAGCTCGCCGCGCGCCAGCATCGGCTTGAGCATGTTCCCGGCGTCCATCGCGCCTTCGGTGGCGCCGGCCCCGACGACCGTGTGGAGCTCGTCGACGAAGAGCAGGATGCGGCCCTCTTCGGCCTTGACCTCGGCCAGCACGGCCTTGAGCCGCTCCTCGAACTCGCCGCGGTACTTCGCCCCGGCGACGAGCGCGCCCATGTCGAGCGAGAAGATCGTCCGGTCCCGCAGGCCTTCCGGCACGTCGCCGCGCACGACCCGCTGGGCGAGGCCCTCGACGATCGCCGTCTTGCCGACGCCCGGGTCGCCGATCAGCACGGGGTTGTTCTTCGTCTTCCGCGACAGGATCTGGATCACCCGCCGGATCTCGGCGTCCCGGCCGATGACCGGGTCGAGCTTGCCCGATCGCGCGTCGGCGACGAGGTCCCGGCCGTACTTCTCCAGCGCCTCGTACGCGCCCTCCGGGGTGGCCGAGGTGACCCGCTGGTTCCCGCGGATCTTGGTCAGTGCCGTCAAGAACGACTCGCGCGTCACGCCGTGGCGGGTCAGCAGCCGCCCCGCGGCGGACTTCGCGCCCTCGTCGGCGAGGGCCAGCACGAGGTGTTCGACGGAGACGTATTCGTCCTTGAGCCGCTTGGCTTCCCGCTCGGCGGCGTCGAGCAGGCCGGCGAGGCGCCGGGTGAGGTAGACCTGCCCGGGCGTGGCGCCGGGGCCGGTCACCTTCGGTTGCCGCGCGAGCTCCGCTTCGACGGCCTCGCGCAGACCGTCGACGTCCGCGCCCGCCTGCACGAGCAGCCGGGGCGCCAGGCCGTCGGCCTGGTCGAGCAGGGCCAGCAGCAGATGCTCGCCGTCGGTCTCGGTGTGACCGTGGCGCTGCGCCACGCTTTGGGCCTCCTGCAGCGCTTCCTGCGATTTCTGGGTCAGCTTGCTCATGTCCATCGCCGGTGGCTCCTGACTTGGGCTTCGAGGACGTCGAGTCGGTCCAGCAGGTCGAGCACGAGCCCGATGGCCGCGTAGTTGAGGGAAAGGCCCGCGCGCAGGCGCTGGACGCGCGCGAGGGTGGCCACGGCGGACGGCGCGAACCACAGCCGCCCGCTCGCGTCGGCGGTGCCGTCCACCAGGCTCAGCGCGACGAACCGGCGGATCAGCTCCGGGTGCAGTCCGCTGCGCGCGGCCACCGTGTCGAGGCTGAGCCGGACGGGACGCGCGAGCAGGTACTCGGCCATCAGGTCCTCCTCGGGTCGAAATCGGACACCGCGGCGAGCTCCTCGAAGAGCTCGCGCTCCCGCTTGCCGAGCTTCTTCGGCACCATGACGCGCACCTCGGCGTAGAGATCGCCCGGCTTGCCCTTGGGGTTGGGCAGGCCCTCGCCGCGCAGCCGCAGCCGCCGTCCGGTCGACGAGCCGGGCACGACCCGCACCTTCACCTCACCGCCGGGGGTCATCACGGGAACCGTGGCGCCGAGCGCCGCCTCCCAGGGCGACACCGGCAGCTCCACCGTGATGTCGCGCCCGGCCAGGCGGTAGCGGGGGTGCGGCTTGATCCGCACCACGAGGTAGAGGTCGCCGGGCGCGGCGTTCCCGGACGCCCGCCCGCCCTGGCCGGCGAGCCGGATGCGCTGCCCGTCGAGCACGCCGGCCGGGATGTCGACGTCGTAACCGCGCTCGCCCGCGCCGGCGAAGCTCAAGTGCCGCCGCCCGCCCCGGTAGGCCTCCTCGACCGTCAGCTCGAGCTCGGCCTCCTGGTCGGCGCCCGCGATCGGCCCGCCGCCGCCCCGGCTCCGGAAGAAGCCACCGAGCAGGTCCTCGATGTCGACGCCTTCGAAGCCCTCGAACCCGCCCCCGAATCCGCCACCGCCGCCCGCACCCGGCTGCCGGACGCGGCCGCCACCCCGCCCGCCGGCACCGGCGTACACCCGCTCGTCGAAGTCGTCGGGCACGTGGCGGAAGTCCGCGCCGAACCGGTCGTACTTCTTGCGCTGGTCCGGGTCGGACAGCACCTGGTAGGCCTCGCTGATCTCCTTGAAGCGCTCTTCGGCGTCCGGGTCGGAGTTCACGTCGGGGTGGAGCCGGCGCGCCAGTTTCCGGTACGCCCGCTGGATTTCGTCGGCGCTCGCGGTTTTGGCGACCCCGAGGGCGTCGTAGAAATCGGTTGCCACGGCCATCACCCCTGGGACTTGGACACCGTCACGGCCGTCGGCCGCAGCTGGTGCCGGTCGGTCCCATAGCCGGGGCGCACGACGTGGGTCACGGTGTTCGGTTCGGTGGCCGGGTCCTCGACGACGGCGACGACCTCGTGCCGGTTCGGGTCGAACCGGACCCCGGTTTCGTCGTCACGCGGGTAGCCGAGGCCGGCGAGCAGCCGGACGGCTTGCTCCCGGATCGCGTGGACGCCCTGCACGATGGCCGCCGGGTCCGCCTCGGCGTGCGTGAGCGCCAGCTCGAGGTTGTCGAGCACCGGAAGCCAGGCCGACGCGACCCGCGCCCGCTCGGCTTCCGCCACCCGCCGCAGTTCCGTGGCGTGGCGCTTGCGCACGTTCTCGAGGTCGGCCACGGCCCGGCGCCACCGGTCTTCGAGCTCGGCGATCTTCTCCTCCGCCCCGGTCGCCGAGGCCGGCATCTCCTGGGGGCGGGAAACCGTGCCGGCCTCGGCGACCTCCGCGGAGGGTTCTCCCTGCTCCGCGGCCCTTCCTGTGGTGGCCATCGCTCCGCCTCACGCCCGGTCGAAGTCCGCGTCGATCACGTCGTCCTCGTCGGCCGCCTGCGGTGGAGCACCGCTTTCGCCGTTACCGCCGCCGCTCGCTCGCGGCGCGCTGAGCCCGGCCAGCACCTGCTGCAGTTCGGAGGTCAGCGACCGCACCCGGTCCAGGGGAGCGGCGTCCTTCACCGCCTCGCGCGCCTCTTGGACGAGCATCTCCGCCCGCGCCTTCTCGTGCGGCGGGGTGGTGTCCGTGATGGCCCGTTCGACCTGGTAGGCGGCCGAGTCGAGCAGGTTGCGCGCGTCGATCTCCTCGCGCAGCCGCTGGTCCTCGGACCGGTTGCGTTCGGCTTCGGTGACCATGCGGTCGATCTCCGCCTGGTCGAGGTTCGAGCTCTCGCTGATCGTGATGCCCTGCTGCGCGCCGGTGTCCTTGTCCTTCGCGGTGACGTCGAGGATGCCGTTGGCGTCGACGTCGAAGGTGACCTCGACCTGGGGCTCGCCCCGCGGGGCCGGCCGGATGTCGGTGAGCTGGAAGCGCCCGAGCACCCGGTTGTCGGCGGCCCGTTCCCGCTCGCCCTGGAGCACCACGACGTCGACCGCGGGCTGGTTGTCCTCCGCGGTGGAGAACACCTCGGTCCGCCGCGCCGGGATCGTCGTGTTGCGCTCGACGATCTTCGTCATCACGCCGCCGCGGGTTTCCACGCCGAGGGACAGCGGGGTGACGTCGAGCAGCAGGACGTCCTTGACCTCGCCCTTGAGCACCCCCGCCTGGACCGCCGCGCCGAGCGCGACGACCTCGTCCGGGTTGACGGTCATGTTCGGGTCCTTGCCCCCGGTCAGCCTGCGGACCAGGCTCTGCACGGCCGGGATCCGGGTCGACCCGCCGACCAGGATGACCTCGTCGACGTCGTTCGCGGTCACCTTCGCGTCGGCCATCGCCTGCTTGACCGGGCCGAGGCACCGCTCGACGAGGTCCGCGGTGATCTGCTCGAACTCCGAACGCATCATGGTGGTCGTGAGGTGCTTCGGGCCGTCCTTGTCCGCGGTGATGAACGGCAGGCTCACGCTGGTCTGGCTGACCGAGCTGAGCTCGACCTTCGCCTTCTCCGCGGCTTCGAAGAGCCGTTGCAGCGCCTGCGGATCCGAGCGCAGGTCGATGCCGTTCTCCTGCTGGAACCGGTCGGCGAGGTGGTCCACGATCCGGCGGTCGAAGTCGTCCCCGCCGAGGTGGGTGTCACCGGCGGTCGAGCGGACCTCGACCACGCCGTCGCCGACGTCGAGCAGGCTCACGTCGAAGGTGCCGCCGCCGAGGTCGAACACGAGGACCGTCTCGTGGCCCTTCGAGTCGAGCCCGTAGGCCAGTGCGGCGGCGGTCGGCTCGTTGATGATCCGCAGGACCTCGAGGCCGGCGATCTTGCCGGCGTCCTTGGTGGCCTGCCGCTGGGCGTCGTTGAAGTACGCAGGCACGGTGATGACGGCCTCGGTCACCCGCTCGCCGAGGAACTTGCCCGCGTCTTCGGCGAGCTTGCGCAGGACCTGCGCGCTGATCTCCTCCGGGGAGTGGAGCTTGTCGCGGACCTTGAACCGGACGACGCCGCCCGGGCCCTCGACGACGTCGAAGCCGACGGCCTTGGCCTCGTCGCTCACTTCGTCGTACTTCCGGCCGATGAACCTCTTCGCCGAGTAGATGGTGCCCTTCGGGTTGAGGATCGCCTGCCGGCGGGCGAGCTGGCCGACGAGCCGTTCACCGCTTTCGGTGAACGCGACCACCGACGGGGTGGTCCGGGCGCCTTCGGAGTTGGCGATGACCGTGGGTTCGCCGCCCTCCCAGACGGCGATCACCGAGTTGGTCGTGCCCAGGTCGATGCCGACCGCCTTCGCCATCACGCACCGCCCTTCATCCCGGCCAGCAGGTTCTTGGCTTCGTCGGCCACCGCGTCGTCGGCGACGACCTCGTAGCGGCTCGGCGTCATCACCCGGACCGAGGCGAAGTCGCGGCGGCCGCGCTGGAGCGCGTGCGCGACGACGCCGAAGATCGCGCCGATCACCGCACCGAACACGAAGCCGTAGACGACGAGCGTGAAGGCCGCCAGCAGCGGCGTGAACCAGTTGAAGATCCCGAACAGCCAGCCGATCAGCAGCCCGGTGAGGGCCCCCGAGCCGGCTCCGTGCAACGCGGCGCCGCCGTAGTTCAGGCGGCCGACGACCTGCTCGACCAGCTTGACGTCCGAGCCGATGATGGCGACCCGCTCGACCGGGAAACCGTGGTCCGACAGGTAGTCGACGGCACGTTCGGCTTCGCTGTAGGTCGTGTAGGCGCCGATCGGACGGCGCTGGTCCGAGGTGAGCTGTTCGGCACCGTGCTGGTCCGAAGAATGACGTGGTGAGGGCGCGGTGGCGCCCGGCTGCGCGGTCATCGTCGCACTCCTAGACGTTGGCGGGTTCTTCTCGGGCAGCCCGGTCGGCGATCCGGGGCTGGTTTTCGGCTTTCTCGGTACCACCGCCGATCTCGACCTTGCGGGGCTTGCTGGCTTCGGCGACCGGGATGCCGAGCAAGAGCACGCCGCGGTCGAACTCCGCGGTCAGCTGCGTGCTGTCCAGGTTGTCCCCGAGGAAGAACTGGCGGCTGAACTCACCCTGCGGCCGTTCGTCGACCAGCAGTTCGTCCCCTTCGCGGCGGAGCGGGGCGCGACGGGTGCGCACGGTCACCACATTGCGTTCCACCGTCACGTCGACGTCGCCGGGATCCACGCCCGGCAGGTCCAGCGCGACGATGAACCGGTCGCCGCGGCGGAAGGCCTCCATCGGCATCGCCCGCGGGCCGCGGGTGCCGGCCACGGCCTGCTCGGTCAGTCGTTCGAGATCGCGGAACGGGTCGAAACGCATCAAGGTCATGACTCTCCTCATCCCTCGTCCGGGTAGGTGTCGCGAAGAGGCCGACCGCGTCCAGCCGGCTCTGCGGCGCGGTTCACCCGCGGACACGATTTCTGCGGATACCGGCGAAATCGGGGCCGTCGCGGTGACCTCTCGGGCTGCCACAAACACTGACAAGGACGGCGGTGCCCGCGCGTGCGCCCGGCAGGTCGAATTTCGCGGGAATGATCGACCCGGCAGAGCAGGAAGAACCGTGTAATGTTTTGCGCAGTCGGCGGTCGGAGGCCCGGATGGAACCCGCGGCGGCGGGCGGAGCCCACCAAAATCCACAAAGGTCGGACAGCCGGTGGCGTGGCCGGCAATCGAATTTGCGCGGACTGTTCGTCATCTCGACGATGATGTTCGACGGTCGTGAAGCCGACGACATCATCCGGCTGGCCGCCACCTCGGTGCCGTCGTTGAGCGGCTGCGGCGCCCTGGCGGTGTACCTGGTGATCGACGGCGCGCTCAGCCGTCGTGATCACGCGGAGCCGGACCCGGAGCTCGACCGGCAGATCCGGTTCCTCGACGGCGGCAGCGGCCCGCTCGTCCTCCCCGGCGGTGGCTGGTGCTGGGGCTTCGCGCTGCGCGGGCTGAGTGGCCTGAAGGGCTACCTGGTGGTGAACGCGGACGTCGAACCGTCGAAGGACGAGTACTTCCTGCTCGAAATGCTCGGGCAGCAGACCGCGGGGGCACTGGCGAACGCTTCGCTGCACCGGCGGGAGCGAGACCAGGCTGTCGAGCTGGAGCAGCTCAACAGCAGGCTGTCCGCATCGGTCGCCCGGCTCCAGCAGCAGACGCACGTGCACGAGGTGCTCGGCGACATCTCCGTGTCCGGTGGGGGCGAGCCCGGCATCGCCCACGCGGTCCACCAGCTGACGGCGTTGCCGGTCGCGATCGAAGACCGGTTCGGCAACCTGCGGGCCTGGGCCGGTCCGGGTGAGCCCGACCCGTACCCGAAGCCCCAAGCCCGCAAGCGCGAGGAGCTGCTCAGGCGCGCCTCGGCGGTCGCCCATCCGGTGCGGGAGAAGGACCGGGTGATCTCGCTGGTCAAACCGCGGCACGAGGTGCTCGGCGTGGTGGCGCTCGTGGACCCACGCAAGACCGTGGGCAGCCACGAGATGTTCGCGCTCGAATACGGGACGACGGTGCTGGCGCTGGAGCTGTCCCACCTGCGCAACCTCGCCGAGGTCGAGCTGCGCCTGCACCGTGACCTGGTCGAGGACCTGATCACCGGCACCGACGAAGAGAGCGCCTACGCTCGCGCCGACGCGATCGGGCACGACCTGCGCGGCCCGCATTGCGTGGTCGTCGTCCAGTGGGGCGGGAGGCAGACCGGCGACGCAGTCGCCGACGCCGCGGGCCGGGCGGCCGCTTCGCTCCGGCTGAGCTCGATGACCTCGCGGCGCCCGGGAGGGATCGTGCTCATCGTCAGCGGCCACCTGGACGGGGACGCGCTGTACCACGCCCTTTCGGAGCGCCTCGGAAGCGCCGGTGCGATCGGGATCGGGGCCGGCTGTGACAGCCCCGACGATCTTCCGCGATCCTATTCGGAAGCGATGCGGGCGTTGGATATTCGCAGGAAATCAAGGTCGCCCGACGGCGTCACAACCTTCGACCAGCTGGGCGTTTATCGAATTCTGGACACGGGAGAGAATCGCGGCGAAATCGTTGCGTTCGTGCGGGAATGGCTGGGTCGGCTTCTCGACTACGACGAGCACAAGAACACGGATCTGGTCCAGACGCTGTCGCAGTACCTCGAATGCGGCGGGCACTACGACGAGACCGCTTCCGCGCTGGTGATCCACCGCAGCACCCTGCGCTACCGGCTGGGCCGGATCCGGGAGATCACCGATCTCGACCTCAATGACGTCGAAAGCAGGCTCAACCTGCACCTGGCCACCAGGGCGTGGCAGGTGCTCCAGGGTTCGGAATGAACGGCGAGGCTCGTGGCTGCTCCGGTCTCCCGGGCTGCGGTCCCGCGATGTCCGCTGCGGGGTGATCCTCGGATCGCGGCCCTGCTGAAGCCGCCGTCGGGCCGGCGCCGGTCGTCGTCGATCGCGCGAGCCGCGGCCGACGCCGGGGATATCCGATCCACACGCCGATGCCGGCAGCGAGCGGAGCCGTACTCGCCGGCCCCGGTAGCGGGAAGTCGGCCGATGCCGCTGCCTCCACCGGCTCGTGAAGCGGGAGGCCGGTCGTGAACGGCACTCCCGCTTCGTGCCGGGGTGGCCGGCGGGATCAGTCGGAGGCGCGGAGTTCGGTGTTGAGGCGCTGGGCTTCGTGGAGCTGGTCTTCGAGGGAAACGATGCGGCAAGCGGCGTCGACGGCGGTGCCCTCGTCGACCAGCTCCCGCGCCCGAGCGGCCAAGCGCAGCTGCCGCCGGGAATAGCGGCGATGCCCGCCGGTGGAGCGTTGCGGCGTGATCAGCCCGGCTTCGCCGAGACTGCGCAGGAAACCCTGCGTCGTGCCGAGCATTTCCGCGGCCCGGCCCATGGTGTAGGCGGGATAGTCCTCGTCGTCGAACTTGTCGGCCCGGCTCGGCGTGTCCGGCCCTTCCTGGTCAGGGATCAAATCCACCTCCACATCACGAAGGACCCCGGATGCCGCGAACGGCACCCGGGGTCCTCAAGGGTTGGGTTTCACCATTGTCAACCGGCGTCGCCGCCGGCTTCCTGCACCCGCGTCCGGCCGAAAGCCGGACTGAGCGGGGATCGCTGACTCGTGACCGAGCACCACCTCCGAACTCGATGGGACTGCGGCACCCGCGCGGCACTACCCGGCCGCTGCGGGCGATCCAATGATGGCTCCGTTCCCTTCTCTCCTGGTTGTTCCACTTACTCGGTACTGCCACTTCACTTGCGACGGACGTCACTGCCGGGACCCTTCCACTGATCGGTCCCAGCACGCTGACGCCGCTGGTCACTGCCCGGAGCCCCGTTCACCGATCGGCCCCGGCCACCTGACCGGTCCTGCCACTGCACTTGCACACAACTACTACGGATACTGCTGATCTTCACTTGTCTCACTTCGCGGGTAGTTACGTTCTCTCCCGCGCCTGCTTGACGTTGTCTCTCTCGCTACGAGGAGGACACTACACACACCCGTCCTCTAATGTCTACTCCGGCTGGCATAGATTTTCTGGCCCGTGTCGGGTTGACGGTGAGGATAGGGGTGCGACCGTGAGTGACGAGGTTGTCCGGGATCCGCTCGAGGAGCGCTACGGCCTGACCGAGGTCGGCGACCTCGAGGAGTATGCGGAGGCGCTGACGCGGTTGCTGGAGCGGGGACGGCGGGAGCGGTGCGTGGCGGTGGTGTCCGAGGCCGAGGCTTATGCGGCGGCGGAGCTGCTGGGGCAGTTCGCGCAGCTCGATCCCCACTCGGCGTTGAACCAGCTGGCCGGATCCCTGGCCAGCCGGCTCTACAGCCGCCTCTGCGCTTGACCCCGCACCGGCGGACCGGCGGAGAGGGGAGCGGTCGGCGGTGGCCGAGTCGGCCGGAGGCGTTCCCGAGGCGGAGCAGCGTGCGCCGGCGGAGCAGATCGCGGTCAGCTCCGAAGAGCGCCTCGTCGACCAGGCGCGGGGCGGGAGGTGGCGCAGGCGGGGAGGGGCGGTGAGCGGGTGAAGCTCACTTCAGCGACGGGTCGCTGCCGCGGACGGCGCCGGGTCGATGCCGTCGCAGGACACTTCGGCCCACACCGTCTTGCCGCCGGCCGGGTGCTCGAGCACGCCCCAGGTGTGGGCGAGCTTGTTCACGATGTGCATGCCGCGGCCACCGAGGCGCTCGAGCGACGGTGGGGTGAGCACGGGATGGTCCGGGCAGTCGTCGTCGACTTCGATCCGTACCCGGCACGGGCTCGGGGTGCGGCTCATCCGCACCTGTAGCGGACCGTTGCCGTGGTCGTAGGCGTTGGTCACCAGTTCCGTGGCCACCAGCAGTACGTCACCCAGGTGGGCGTCATCGACGCCGGCCAGTGTCCGGGACGCCCAGCGGCGGATCTCGACCAGCGCCGGCGCGGACGTGCCGCGCAGATCCATCGACCACGACGGTGGCGCCGGGGCAGGGTTGTCGCTCGGCTCGGACATGACGGATCAACCCTTCCAGGGGCTCCGTCCTCGCTGCTGAAGACGGCCACGTTCGGGCGGTACCCCGTGAGAAGTGCAGTCAATCATCGCTCGCCGAGAACGCGCTCGCTTCGTGGAGGCCGGCGAACCGCCGGAGTGTCCTGTTAAGCGCACGCCGGGAGAAGCGTAACCCCGCGGAGTTCTGGTAACGCGCCGGTGTTCCGGGCGAAACCGTCCGGACATCGTCCGCCGGTGCACTGATCGGCATGAACTTCGAGCTCGACGGCCTGCATCGGCCGGTGATCGTGGTCGGTGGCGGCCAGGCGGGACTGTCGATGTCCCACTGCCTGACCGCTGCCGGAGTCGGGCACCTGGTGCTCGAACGCGAGCGCGCGGGGCACGAATGGCGGGCCCGCCGCTGGGACAGTTTCTGCCTGGTCACGCCGAACTGGCAATGCCGGCTGCCCGGGTTCCCCTACGCGGGCGACGATCCGGACGGGTTCATGGTCCGCGACGAGATCGTCGCCTACCTCGAGTCGTACGTGAAGGACTTCGACGTCCCGCTGCACGAGGGCGTCGAGGCGACGCGGCTGCGTCAGCTGCCCGGCGGCGGCTTCCGGCTGACGACGTCGGCCGGTGAGCTGACCGCCGACCACGTCGTGCTGGCCACCGGCCCGTACCAGGTGCCGTTGAAGCCGCGGCTGGCCGAGCGGCTGCCCGAGCACGTCGTCCAGCTGCACTCGGCCGAGTACCGCAACCCCGCTCAGCTGCCCGAGGGGGACGTCCTCGTCGTCGGCACCGGGCAGTCCGGCTGCCAGATCGCCGAGGACCTGCACCTGGCCGGGCGCCGCGTGCACCTCGCCGTCGGGTCGGCGCCGCGGGTGGCCCGGCGCTACCGCGGCCGCGACGTCGTCGCCTGGCTCGACGAGATGGGTTACTACGCCAGGGGAATCGACGAGTTCGCCGACGCGGACGCCGTCCGGTTCCGCGCCAACCACTACGTCACCGGCCGCGATGGCGGGCACGACATCGACTTGCGCGCGTTCGCCACCCAAGGCATGCAGCTCTACGGCCGGCTCACGAACGTCCGAAGTGGACAGTTGAGCTTCGCCGGCGACCTGGGCCGCAACCTCGACGCCGCGGACGCCGTGTCCGAGGGCATCAAGGACTCGATCGACGCCTTCATCGCGCAACGCGGGATCGCGGCACCCCGCGAGGAGCGGTACAAGCCGGTCTGGGAGCCGCCGGACGGCCCTCGCACTCTCGACGTGGAAGCGCTTTCGGCCGTCGTCTGGAGCACGGGGTTCGGCCGGGACCACCGGTGGATCGACGTCCCGGTGTTCGACGGCAAGGGCTACCCGACGCACCACCGCGGCGTCACCAGCTGTCCCGGCCTGTACTTCCTCGGCCTGCCGTGGCAGCACACCTGGGGCTCCGGCCGGTTCTGCGGCGTCGCGGCGGACGCGGAGTACCTCGCCCGGCGGATCACCGGCGGCGGACGCGGGGACGTCCGGTGGCTCTCCGGCACGCCGGTGAGCACCTACCCGGCCGACGACGACTGGGTCGCGCCGCGGACGGTGGCCTGATGAAGTGGACCCACGACGCCCACCGGCACCTGGGCGTGCTGCCGGCGTACCCGTTCTACGGCGGGCCACCGGTCGCACCCGCGGTCGGCAGCCGCGCGACGATCGGCGAGCTGCTGTCCGATATGGACCGTGAAGGCACCGAACGCGCGCTGGTGATCCCGAACTACGGCGTCCCGGACCCGGCGATCGCGTTCTCCTTCAACGAACTCTGCGTCGAGGCGGCGGGCAAGGACGACCGGATCAGCGCCGCGCTGTGGGTGTCCCCGCGGGCCGAAGACGCCGACCGCACCGAAGAAGCGCTGACGCTGGCGGGTGAGGAAGGCGTGCGGGCACTGAAGCTCAGCTTCCTGCTGGGCGGCAAGGCATCCGACCCCGCGTGCAAGCCGCAGCTGGACCGGATCTTCGCCACCGCGCGGGAGCACGACCTGGTCGTGCACGTCCACACCTCGCCGGGCGCGGCGTCGGACATCGACGAGGTCGGCAAGCTCGTCGACGCCTACGCCAGCGACGTCAAGCTGCACCTCGTCCACTTCGGCGGCGGCATGAGCGGGCACATCAAGCTCGTCGGCGGCCGCTTCTTCGACTGGATCGCCGCCGGCAAGCAGGTCTACACCGACCTGTCCTGGGCGATCGGCTTCACCCCGCGCTGGCTCGTCGAAGAGATCTCGCGCCGGGGCCTCGGCCACGACCGCGTGCTGTTCGCCTCCGACCAGCCGTGGGGCGATCACGAGGGCGAACTCGCCAAGCTGGCCGCCGCGGCCGGCGACGGCGAGCTCGCCGACCTGGTTTTCCGCGGCACGTTCGACGTGCTGTACGGACCGAAGAAAGGGAAATAGACCGATGGCAGAGCTGACCGAAACCGAGAAGACCAGCCTCGACGAGATCCCGCACCCGTCGCTGCCGCAGGGGTCCAGCCTCTACGGCGGGACCAAGGTCTTCCCGGACTACCAGGCCGAACCCGGCCAGAGCTACTTCACGCTCGTGCACGGCATCGCGCACGAGTCGTCGGTGAGCTTCGTCGCGATCCTGCAGGCCACCCGCGCGCTGCGGAAGGGGTTCGAGGCCGCGATCTACTTCTACGGCCCCGGTTCGCTGAACTGCCTGGCCACCCGCGGCTTCCCGACCACCGGCAACGCCGCGTTCCCGGGCGAGCTGAACATCAACGACCAGCTCAAGACGTTCATCTCCGAAGGCGGCAAGGCCTACTGCTGCCGGTTCGGCCTGTCGCTGCACGGCGCGCGCGAGGAGGACCTCATCGAGGGCGTCATCCCGACCCACCCCCTGGATGTGCAGGACGCGCTGATCCACTACGCGCGCAAGGGCGCCATCATCAACTCCACCTACATGTTCTAGGAGCGGTCCGTGCGCGTTGGCATCGAAGAAGATCTGGACACCCGCGCCGACATCGCCGTCCGCGGGGTGCGCGTGGACGCACCCGTACAACGCAGCAAGGGCGCCGGGCCGAGCGACGACGGCCACCTGGTCGTCGACGGTGCCAACGCCACGCTGCCGCTGAACCCCGACAGCCCCTACGAGGTCCGCGACGGCCGGATCCACCGCGGAACGGTCGATCTCGGCCTGAGCGTGACACCGGTGGCGCGGCCGCGGTTCTACGACCTGTCCACTTCGGACGGGACCCCGTACCGGAAGATCGCGCTGCTGCACGGCAAGGACGTTCTCGCGACGACCGCCGTGCAAACCTGCGTCCGGTACGCCGAGGACCAGCGGTGCCGGTTCTGCACCATCGAGGAGTCGCTGCGAGCCGGGTCCACCGTGGCCGCCAAGACACCGGCGCAGCTCGCCGAGGTCGCCGAAGCGGCCGTACGTCTCGACGGCGTCCGGCAGATGGTCATGACCACCGGCACCACGGCCGGACCCGACCGCGGGGCCCGGCACCTCGTCCGGTGCGTCCGGGCGGTGCTCGACGCCGTGCCGGGCCTGCCCATCCAGGTGCAGATCGAGCCGCCGGGCGACCTCGCTGTGCTCACCGAGCTGCGCGACGCCGGAGCGACGTCGATCGGCATCCACGTCGAGTCCCTCGACGACGACGTCCGTCGGCGCTGGATGCCCGGCAAGTCGACGGTGCCCATGGCGGAGTACGAAGCCGCGTGGGCGGAAGCGGTCCGGGTGTTCGGGCGCAACCGCGTCTCGACGTACCTGCTGATCGGCCTCGGCGAGGACCCGGACGACCTCGTCGAGGGCGCCGGGCGGCTGATCGGCATGGGCGTCTACCCGTTCGCCGTGCCGATGCGGCCGATGGCCGGCACGCTGGCCCGTCGGGACGGCGCGACCGCACCTTCACCCGCGCTGGTCGCGGACGTCACCGGCCGCATCGCCGCGTTGCTGCGGGCGGCCGGGATGACCGGGGCGGACCAGGGCGCGGGCTGTGCCGCGTGCGGCGCGTGCGGTCTGCTCAGCGCGGCGGGAGGCTGACGTGGACCACGACATCCTCGCGTTGCTGGGCGACGTCCGCAGCATCGCGGCCCGCCCGGCGTTCCACCTCGAGCCCGCCGACCACAGTGGACTGACGGCCTACCGCGCGTTGCGCCATGAGGCTTTCGTGGCGCGGCAAGGGCTTTTCGCCGGCCACGACCTCGACGACCACGACACCGACTCGCGCACGATCGTGCTGGTCGCGCGGAACACCGCCGGAGAAGTGCTCGGCGGGGTCCGGCTCGGCCCGGCCACGGACGGCCCGGACCTCGGCTGGTGGCGGGGCGGGCGCTTGGTCGTCGCGCCCGGTTCGCCGGCCGGGATCGGCTCGGCGCTGGTCCGCGCGGCGTGCGCGCGGGCCGAAGCCGAAGGGGCGCTGCGGTTCGAAGCGACCGTGCAGATCCGCACGGAAAAGCTGTTCACCCGGCTCGGCTGGCACCGGGTGCGGCCGGTCACCGTCGCCGGGCACGACCACGTGCTGATGCGGTGGCCGATCGGCCGGATCGCCGCGCTGGCCCGGTCGACGAAGGCCGCGCTCGGCCCGCTGCTGCGCGGGCTGACCGGCGTGCCGGGCTTCGTCGGCGACGACGGCGTCCCGCTGCCCGGCACCGACGTCGTCGCCGCCTGCGACGCGATCATCCCGGCCATGGTCGAACGCGACCCGGAATGGGCGGGCTGGTGCTCGGTGCTGGTCAACCTCAACGACCTGGCCGCGATGGGGGCCATGCCGACCGGGCTGCTCGACGCGCTGGGCGCCCGGGACGCGTCCTTCGCCGCTCGTGTCCTGAGTGGACTGCGCAAGGCGAGCGAAGCGTACGGCGTGCCGGTGCTCGGCGGCCACACGCAGTTCGGCGTGCCGGCTTCGCTGTCGGTCACGGCGCTGGGCCGGACCACCGACCCGGTGCCCGGCGGTGGCGGAAAGCCGGGTCAGCGCGTCTGGCTGACCGCGGACCTGGCCGGTGGCTGGCGGCCCGGCTACACCGGCCGCCAGTGGGACTCGACCAGCTTCCGGCGTACGCCCGAGCTGCGCGAGCTGCTCGGCTCGGTGGCGAAGGCGAGACCGGCCGCGGCCAAGGACGTCTCGATGGCCGGGATCGCGGGCACCCTCGGCATGCTCGCCGAGGCGTCCGGCTGCGGCGCGGTCCTGGACGTCGAGCGCGTCCCGCGGCCCCGCGAAGCGTCCACAGGGGACTGGCTGACCTGCTTTCCCGGCTTCGCGATGCTCACCGCCGGCGCGCCGGCGCCGGCCGGCCCGGCGGTCACCGCGGAGTGCGGCGAGCTGGTCGCGGGCACCGGCGTCACACTGCGCTGGCCCGACGGCGAAACGACGCCCGCCATCGACGGCGGCGTCACCGGATTGGGGAACTCATGACCACACTCAGGATGGCCGCGGTCGCCGCGCCGTTCGACCGCGACCTCGAAGGCGACTTCGCCCGCATCGAGAAGCTGATCGGCGAGGCGAAGGCCGAGGGCGTGCGGCTGCTGGCGCTGCCGGAAGCGGCCCTCGGCGGTTACCTCGCCAACCTCGACGGCGGCGCCGAAGGACCGCCCGCGCTGGCCGTCGACGGCCCGGAGGTGAAGCGGCTGGCGGCGCTGGCCGGCGACCTCGTCGTCACGGCCGGGTACTGCGAGATCGCCGGCGGCCGCCGCTACAACTCCGCGGTCTGCGTGACCGGCGACGGTGTCCTAGGCAACCACCGCAAGGTCCACCAGCCGCTCGCCGAAAACGCCAGCTACGGCGCCGGCCGCGGGTTCGCCGCGTTCGACACACCGGTCGGGCGTCTCGGCATGATGATCTGCTACGACAAGGCTTTCCCCGAGTCCGCGCGGGCACTGGCGCTGGACGGCGCCGAGATCGTCGTCTGCATGAGCGCCTGGCCCGGCAGCCGGACCAACGCGGCACCCGATCTGGCGCAGGACCGCTGGAAGCGCCGCTTCGACCTGTTCGACCGGGCTCGCGCGCTGGAGAACCAGATCGTCTGGCTCTCGGCCAACCAGTCCGGCACCTTCGGCGACCTGCGGTTCGTCGCGAGCGCCAAGGTCGTCGAACCCGGGGGCGAGGTCCTCGCCGACACCGGCGTCGCCGAGGGCATGGCGATCGCCGAACTCGACGTCGAGCAGGCGCTGACCACGGCCCGGCGGTCGATGGGACACCTGGCGGACAGACGACCCGACGCCTACCCGGTTAGTGTCCCGTGAATGGGGCAGATCCGCATCGCCGCCGTCGCCGCGCACTTCGGCCGCGACCTCGACTTCGACCTGCAGCGCATCGCGACGCTGATCGACCACGCGCGGTCGTCCGGCGTCGCGCTGCTGGTGCTGCCGGACGCGGCCCTCGGCGGGTACCTCGCCGACCTGCGCCATCCGGACCCGGACGCGCTGCCGCCCGCGCTCGACCCGGACTGCCCGCAGCTGAAGACCATCGCCTCGCTCGCCGCGGAAATGGTCGTCTGCGTGGGCTACTGCGAGGCCGACGGGCCGCGGCGCTACAACTCCGCGGTGTGCGTCACCGGCGACGGCGTGCTCGGCCGGCACCGCAAGGTCCACCAGCCGCCGGGGGAGCAGGTCGCCTACGCACCCGGTGCCGAGTTCGCCGCGTTCGACACCCCGGTCGGGCGGCTGGGCATGCTGATCGACTACGACAAGACGTTCCCCGAGTCGGCTCGCTCGCTCGCGGTCGACGGCGCCGACGTCGTCGCCTGCCTGAGCGCGTGGCCGACCAGCATCACCAACCGCGCGCCGCGGATGGCGCAGGACCGGCAGTCGCGCCTGTTCGACCTCTACGACCAGGCGCGGGCGGCGGAGAACCAGGTGGTGCTCGTCTCGTCCAACCAGACCGGCGCGATGGGCGGGATGCGGTTCCTCGGCCAGGCCAAGGTCGTCGGACCCGGCGGGGAGATCCTCGCCCGCACCTGGTCGAAAGCCGGCATCGCGGTGGCCGAGCTCGACGTCGAGCAGGAGCTCGCCAACGCCCGCCGCGTGCTGCACCACCTGGGGGAACGGAAACCGTCGGTGTACCGGGAGGCTTGATGCGCATCGCCCTGCTCAGCTACTCCACGAAACCCCGCGGCGGCGTGGTGCACACCCTCGCGCTGGCCGAGGCCCTCGCCGAGCTGGGCGAGGACGTCACGGTGTGGACGCTCGGACGCGGCGGCGACGCGGGGTTCTTCCGGCCGGTCGACCCGCGGGTGCGGCTTTCGATCGTGCCCTTCCCGGACGTCCCCGGCGAATCGGTCGGGGCCCGGATCCTGCGGTCGATCGCGGTGCTGCGCGCGGCGTTCACCCCGGACGAATACGACGTCGTGCACGCGCAGGACTGCATCAGCGCCAACGCCGTCGACCGCTGCGTCCGGACGATCCACCACTTGGACACCTTCACGACCCCGGAACTGGCGGCCTGCCACGAGCGCGCGATCGTCCGGCCGTACGCGCACATCTGCGTGTCGGCGTCGGTGGCGGCGGAAGTCCGCACCGGCTGGGACATCGAGGCGACGGTGATCCCCAACGGCGTCGACTACGACCGTTTCGCGACGGCGCCGCGTACGGGGGAGCGGGGCCGGTACGTGCTGGCGGTCGGCGGGATCGAGCCGCGGAAAGGGTCGCTCGACCTCCTCGAGGCGTATGCGTTGCTGGCCGACCCGGACCTCCGTCTGCTCATCGCCGGCGGCGAGACGCTCTTCGACTACCGCGACTACCGGACCCGCTGGGAGAAGCGGGCCGCCGAACTGGGTGTCGAGCCGGTCGTGCTGGGCCCGGTCGCGCACGACGAGCTGCCGTCGCTGGTGGCCTCGGCGGCGGTGTTCGCGTTCCCGTCCACCAAGGAGGGCTTCGGGCTGGCTGCGATGGAGGCCCTCGCCGCCGGCGTGCCGGTGGTCACCCGCGACCTGCCGGTGCTGCGCGAGGTCTTCGGCGGGGCCGCGCGGTTCGCCGACGGCCCACCCGGCTTCGCACGGGAGCTGCGAGCCGCGCTCGGCGGCGCCGACCCGGCACCGGGACGGGCACTGGCCCGGCGCTACACGTGGACGGGGGCCGCCGAAGCTCATCGGACCTTCTACCGGAGCCTGCGCAGATCCGCCGGGTCTGCGCCTCTTCCGAACCGGTCGGCGTGAGTTCGCCGGGTCCGAACTCGGCGGCTGCCTCGAACCCGGAAGCCGGAGGCCGGCCAGGACGTTCCTCGGGCCCACGCAGGCCCGGTGTCGTGGAGCGGATCAGCTCGTCGACCCCGCTGGGCCGGATGGCCGAGGCGGCGGCCGGCGCCTGAACCCGGAGCTTCGGCGTCTCGGTCAGCTCGGGCGGCGCAGCCCGTCCAGGGTGATGGTCGCCAGGCGTTGTGCCGCGGCGCGGGACGGCAGTGCGCCGGCGGCGGTCAGCGCGTGGAGGCAGTAGGTCGCCAGCTCGTCGGCCGACACGTCGTCGCGGACGTCCCCGGTTTTCGCGGCTTCCGCGAGCAGGTCGCGGAACAGCGCGTGCAGGTGCTGCTGGGCCTGTGCGACGTGCTCGCCGCGGTGCAGCAGCGCCGGCAGCTCGGTGCCGTGGTGGTGCCGGGCCCGTTCGTGCTGGATCTCCGCGTACTCGCCGAGCACCTTTTCGAGGCGCTCGGCGGCCGTGCCGTCCTGGTCGCGGATCTCGGCGAGCTGGGCGAGGTGGGCGCGGATCCGGCGTTCGTGCCAGGCGGACAGGATCGCCTCGACGTCGGGGAAGTACTTGTACAGCGTCGCCCGGCCGATGCCGGTCTTCGCGGCGATCTGCGCCATCTTCACGCCGGTCAGGCCGTGCTCGGCCACCAGCTCCGCCGTGGCGTCCAGGGTCGCGTCGCGCACCGCCTCCCGGTGCGCCTCGATCGTGTCGTTCCACAGCTTCGGCACGCTCTGAGCATACATACCGCCGCCTGCGAGACAATATGAATTGACAGCGACACAGTGTCTCGATAAAACTGGGCCGATGACAGCTTCGCGACCCCATGGCCCCGACGACCTGTACCGCACCCCGCCACCGTGGGACATCGGACGGCCCCAAAGCGCCTTCCGCGCGCTCGCCGACGCGGGCGCGATCCGCGGCCGGGTCCTCGACTGCGGCCTGTTCCACATCTTCGACGCCGAAGACCGTGCCGCCTACGTCGATGGCCTGCGCACCGTGCTGCGGCCCGGCGGTCGCGGGTGGCATGTCGACTCGATCGAGCCCGCCACCATCGAAATCACCACCGACCCGGCCGGTGTCCGCGCCTGGTCCGTCGCGTGCACGAGGGTCTGAACCATGCCGGTCGCCGAAGCGCACGTCGACACCCCGCGCGCCGAGCGGTTCCTCGCCCAGCTGTGCCGTCACGCCGAAGCCATGGGCGCCCGTCACCCGCACCGCGGCGATGGGCAACCGCGTCCCGAAGTCGTGAAGGTCGAGTACGCCGGCAACGAAGGGAAGATCACCTTCAGCTGGGGTGACTGCACCCTCCGGTCCACTTCGGACATGTTGTGGGTGCGCGTCGAAGCCGGGAACGCGGACCAGTTGGCGCGGCTTCAGGGCATTCTCACCGCGGACCTGGAGAGGTTCGGCCGGCGTGACCACCTCGAGGTGACCTGGCACGGCCAGGAAGGAGTAGCCGTCCGCCGGTCGCGGAGCACGACGATCGCGCTCGTCGTCGCCGCGGTGGTCGCCGTGGCCGCGCACCTGGTGCTCGGTGGCGCCGCGCTGGCCGCGTGGCGCTGGACGAGCGTGGTCGCCGACGTCCTGGTGGGGCTGGTGATCCTGAAGATCGTCGCGGTGACGTTGTTCGCGCGGCGCCGGTTCCGAGGACACGGACTCGCCGCGCTCACCTCGGCGCGAACTCACCGCAGAAGACCGCCGGACCCGAGCGCGTGACCGGTCAGGGTCTCCGAGCAGCCGAGGGAACCGGGGCGGCACCGCGGGTGTGCGACGCCGCCCCGGCCTCGCTCAGCTCTGCGCGAGCAAGCCCCGCATCTCGGTGATCTCGGCCTGCTGGGCGTCGATGATCTTCCGGGCCAGCGCCTTGGCGTCGGTGTTGCCGCCCTTGGCGAGTTCGGTCCCGGCCATGTCGATCGCGCCCTGGTGGTGCTTGATCATCATGTCCAGCCACATCTTGTCGAACTCGGCGCCCTTGGCGGCCTCGAGCTTCTTCATGTCGTCTGCGGGCATCATCCCGGGCATGTCGTGATCCATGCCGGGCATGCCGGACATGCCGGCGCCCCAGGTGGTCAGCCAGCCCTGCATCTGCCGGATCTCGGGGTCCTGGGCCTTCTCGATCCGGCTCGCGAGGTCGAGCACCTTCGGGTTCGTGCTGCGTGACGGCACGAGCTTCGCCATCTCGAGCGCCTGGCTGTGGTGCGGGACCATCTGCTGGGCGAACGTGACGTCGTCGGCGTTGTGGCCGGCGTCCGCCTGCGCCGACGGGCTGGAGCTCATCCCGGGCATGGAGTCGTTGCTGCCGCAGGCGCCGAGCAGGACGGCGGAGGCCAGCACGAGGCCGGCGATGGTGAAGTTTTTGCGCATGACAAATCTTTCTCTGTGAACGTGCGGGATCCGACGGTCGGGGGAAACCGCCCGGTCAGGTCCGCAGAACGCACAGAGAAGTCAGGATGGCGCGGCCGTTTCCGTCCGGCGGACGTCCCCGGCTCGGTGAGCCGCGGGAGTCGGTCGTCCGGGAGAACGCCGTGGTGAACCACGAGACACCCAGCAGGACGGCGACGGCCAGCAGAAGGGCGCCCGCCGCGCACAGGACGGCGAGGCAGAGGTGGAGGATGTCGTGCAGGCCGCCCGGCATGCCCGGATCGTGTTCGCCGGAGCCCGTTTCCGGCGGAGCGGTGGCTGACTGCGGACCGGGGTCCGCCATGGCGTGCATGGCCGTGCCGCCGGCGGCGTTCGCCATCCCGACGTGGTGCATGGCGACGACGCCCAAGGCGAGCGCGCACAGGAGGAGAACCTGCCGCACCTTGCCGAGCCGGTTCGCCGTCACGGCTTCACCGTATCAACCACGGGCAGCTCCCCGGCGGGCGCTGGTTTCGGCGCAGCGCGGGTTCGTGAAAGAAGTTCTGCGTGGAGGTACACGGATCGTGCACGGCAGCAGTCTACGTAGTGATGGCTGACTACGAGGACTTCGTCCGGGCGCACCTGCCGCGGTTGCTGCGCTACGCGACGATGCTGACCGGGGAGCGGGAACAGGCCGCTGACCTGGTGCAGGACGTGCTGGTCAAAGCGTACCGACGGTGGTCGCGGATCAGCGACGCCGAGCACCCCGACCGTTATGTCCTGCGGATGGTGACCAACGACTACCTGTCCTGGCGGCGCAGCCGCTCGGCGCGGCTGATCGCCGTGGGCGACCCGCCGGACGAGGCGCGGCCGGATGACTTCGCGTCGGACCACGCGGCCCGCGAGGACATGTGGCAGCGCTTGGCGCGGTTGCCGCGGCGCCAGCGCGCGGTCGTGGTGCTCCGGTACTACGAGCAGCTCGCCGACACCGACATCGCGGACCTGCTCGGCTGCGCCCAAGCCACCGTGCGAGCCCACTCCCGTAAAGCCCTGACGACCCTGCGACACGGCCTGAGCACCGACCGGATGGCCCAGGCGAAGGAGAGCTGATGGACATCGAGAACCTGATCAAGGACACCTTCACCGCCCACGAGCCCGACGCCCCCGACAGCGACCAGGTGCTCGCGGCCACGCGTCAGCGCCTCGACCGCAAGCGCGCCGCGGTGAGCCGTCCGCTCGCGGCCGGCGCCGGGGTGGTGCTGCTCGCCTTGGGCGTGGTCGCCGCCGTCGCGCTGAACCGGCCCGCGGGCGACAACCAGGTAGCCGCGGGCACCGGCCAGGCCGGCGGTCCGGTCGCCGTCGAGGCACCGGCCAAGGCGGCCATCGCGGAGCTGGCCATGCCCTACTCGCTCGGCTGGCTGCCGCCGGGCAAGGCCGACTACCTCGCGCGCCGGATCAACATCGGTGGCAGCGCGGCCGACCCGCACAAGCCCGTGTACGGCGGCGAGTACATGCTGACCGTCACGTCCGGGCGTCAGGTCCTGCTCGTGGACGTGCAGGAGATGAAGATGATGCCGGTCGGGCAGGCCGCCTTCAAGTCCGGTCCGGGCCGGGCCGTCACGATCGGCGGGCGGGCCGGCGTGGAGAGCTCGAACTCCGGCGGCCCTGGCGGTTACGAGGTGTACCTGACCCACCCCGAGGGTGGTTCGCTGTACGTCAACGTGGCCGCGCAGCCGGGCAGCGCGGCGTCGGCGCAGCAACTGACCGACGCGGGCCGCCGCGTCGCGGAGAACGTCGCCTTCCCGGGCAAGACCACCGTCACCCCGGCGTTCGGCCTCGGCAAGCTGCCCGACGGCCTGCGGATGTGCACGTTCGGCGTCGAGCAGGGCGGCCCCTTCGGTTCGAGCGGTCCGCGCACGAGCTACTCGGTGGGCACGTGCAGCACCTTGCCGCCGGTCCAGGTGCGCGGCGACGAGGCCGGCCAGGTGCGCGGCACCGCGGGACAGCCGGTCCAGGGACACGCGACCCGCTACGTGGACGAGAACGGTTACCGCACGCTCTGGATCCTCAAGGCCGTCCACGACGCGCCGATCGCCATTGCGGGCCCCGGCGCGCAGGCGGAGCTGTACGCCATCGCCGAGCACCTCGTCCTGCCCCGCTGAGGTCCCGTGGGTCCTCTTCGGACACGACCGAGGAGGACCCACGGTCGGCGGCCCCGGGCGTGTCTGTTCGTCGTCACGTGCCCGCCGGTTGTCGCGTCGTGGGCCGGCGGATGGCCAGCAGCACGGTGTCGTCCGCGTAGAGCACCACATCGTGCATGCGGTTCACGACTTCGCGCGGCAGCCCCGCCGTGGGCCAGTCGGCGTGCGCGCCGGCCTGTTCCAGCAAGCGGGCCTGGCCCTCATCGATGTTCTTGCGGGTTTCGACCAGTCCGTCGGTGTAGAGCAGCAAGGTCGCCCCCGGCTCGAGCTCGACGTCGAGCAGGCGCGGGCTGCCCGGATCGGGGAACCCGACTCCGCGGCCGGTGGCCGGAGGGCACAGGAGCCGCGTCGAGCCGGCGGGGTCGATGAGGACGGGTTCCGGGTGGCCGCCGTTGGCGAGCCGGGTCGCGCCGGTCGCGGGGTCGATCCGGGCCAGCACCACGGTCGCCATGAGGTGGGGCGCGATCGGTGCGACGGTGCGCGAAGCGTGGGCGATCAGGTCGGGAAGGGGGTGCCCTTCCAGCGCGAGGGTGCGGATCGTGTGGGTGACGGTGAGGGCGTCGCGGGTCGAGGCGACGCCGTGGCCGACGGCGTCGACCAGCGTTATGTGCAGGTGGCCGTCGGGCAGGACGAACCAGTCGTAGAGGTCGCCGCCGGTGGGGGAGTCCGGTTCGGTGGGGGAGTAGCAGACGCCGAGCTCCAGGCCCGGGACCGACGGTGGCGGGGGCCGCAGCGCGTCTTCCAGTTCCTGGAAGATCCGCGAGTGGGCGTGGCGGAGCTGCTCGTCGCGCTGTTCGAGTTCGACGTACATGGCCAGCACGCCGCTGTTGGTCTCGGCCAGCTCCTGCTTGAGTTCTTGCTGTTCGCGGGCGAGCGCGTCGGCCCGGTGGGTGAGCGCGAGCAGCTCTTCGCGGGTCGCCTGGTCGTCATCGGCCGGTGCGGGGATCGGGCGGTCGCCGGTGATGAGGCGCCAGGTGGCGCGGCCGTCGTCCGTCGCGGTCGCGGGCCGCGGCAGGGTGTCGAGGTCGGACTGGCTGACCGGCTCCGGCAGCCGGACGCTGACCGTGAGTACGCCGTCGTCCACGGCGGTTTCCAGGTCGATGGTCCCGCCGGCGGCGAGGACCGGGTCGGTGAGATGGCCGACCGCCAGCACCAGCCGGGCTCGGTTTTCGGCGGGGATCCCGCCTTCGCCGCACGCGGTGCGAACTCGGCGTCGCAGCCGCGCGACGGCTTCTTGCCGGTTGATGCCGAGTATGCCGGCCGCCCCGCCCGAAGCCGGCTCCGTGCGAGACAGATCCACGAGGATCACTCTCGCACCTCGCCGCCGAACCGGCAGAACGATGACAAAGGTCCGCGGCGGCGAGGATGCGTTGTCAGGCCGACGTGGACTTCGAGTCAACCCGATTGCGGGTCGGAGTCGTCGTGTTGATCACCCGACGAGGTTCCCTGCTCGCCTCGGGCTTCTTCGTCGTTCGGGGATTCCGCGGCGTCGCGGCGGTCCTCGGGGGACGGTTCGGTCACGGTGGTCTCCTTTCGTCAGGCCACGGCTACCCCCGGGTGCGCAGGACAAACGCGGGACCTCCCCGCGGCACGGTCGGTTGAAGCGGGTGATGCCGGGTATACCCCCGGTAACCAAGGAGGCTGCCGATGTCGACCGACGCGATCGTTCTGCTCAAAGAGGATCACCGGAAAGTCGAGAAGCTGTTCAAGGCGTTCGAGAAGGCGGGTGACAAGGCTTTCAAGGAGAAGCGCAAGCTCGTCGACGCGATGGTCGAGGAGCTGACGACCCACACCTACATCGAAGAAGAGATCTTCTACCCGGTCGCCAAGGAAGCGGTCCCGGAAACACGCGACCACGTGCTGGAAAGCGTCGAAGAGCACCACGTGATGGTGTGGCTGATGGCCGAGCTGCGGGACCTGGACCCGCAGGACGAGACGTTCGACGCGAAAGTCACCGTGCTCACGGAGAACGTCCGCCACCACGTCGAGGAAGAAGAAGAGGAGTGGTTCCCGGAGGTTCGCAAGGCATTGGGCCGCAAGCGCCTCCAGGAAGTGGGGCAGCGCATGCTCGACGCCCGTCCGGACGCGCCCAAGGATCCCCTGAAGATCGCCAGCGCGCACGCCTGAGTGACTGACGGCCGACCGCTCAAGGACGCATGCGCAGGATCAACGCGACCACGTCCTCCGAATGGGCCGCCGGACTCAGGATTTCCTGCAAGAGCAGCCCTCGAATCGCCGCGATCGTGACGGTCGCCAAGGTCAGCGCTTCCGTCGCGTCGAGCCCTTCCGCGCGGGAGGCCAGCAGCTTCGTGAGGTCGTCGAGGGAGTCGATGAACTCGCGGAAGTCGTCCGGGTTGTACGCGGCCAGACCCGCGACGTGGAAGAAGCCGCGTACGCGCGACAGCTGCTCCGGGCGGGTGTACGACCGCCAGATCGCCCTCACGAGGTCGTCGAACGTGCCCTGCTGGGCGGACTTGAACAGCTCCTCGTTGTCACGCGTTCGCTGGGCCTCGAGCATCGCCGCCAACACGCCCGAGAGCGACCCGAAGTGGTAGCGCAGGAGGGCGTGGCTCGTCTCGGTCCGGGCCGCGACCTCGCGCAGCGACACCTCCGGCGAGGGAAGAGCCTCGTCGAAGGCCTCGAGGAGCCGGGCCAAAAGACGCTCGCGGGCGTCGCCCTTGCTTGACAGGATCACCTCCGCAGTTTATCCATTGGAAAAGAGAGACTGCAACGGCGGAGGGATTGCGATGAGCGCGATGTGGCAGGGCTGCCTCGCTGACACCGACTACTTCGAGCTGCGTTCAGGCGGTGGGCACGACTACGGCGTCTGGGTCACCACGCCACCGGGCTACGGCCCCGCCACGACGCGAGCGCCGGTCGTGTATGTGCTTGACGGCAACTGGGCTGTCGGCATGACCGCTCCGCTCATCGTCACCCAGCTGGACCCCATGCAGCGGCTCCGGCCCTACATCCAGGTCAGCGTCGGCTACGCGGGCGACGAAGCCCAGCACTGGGCCCGGCTGCGCAACCGGGACCTCGTGCCACCCGGCGAGCCCATCGCCCAGGAGCTCGTCGATGCCGTCGAGATCGGACTTCAAGCGGGCGCCATGACGCGCGAGGAAGCCGACGCCTACCTCGCCGAACTGCGTGACACCCGCGCCGATGCGTTCCTGGGTTTCCTCGTCGACGACCTGCACCCGCGGATCGAACGCGACTACGGCGTCGCCGAGAGCGGCCACGGCCTCTTCGGCTACTCCTACGGCGGCCTCTTCAGCCTCTACGCCTGGCTCACCGGCACCACGCTTTTCGAGAGCATC
Organism: Amycolatopsis sp. NPDC114505; assembly: GCF_055633615.1. Classification (NCBI taxonomy): domain Bacteria; kingdom Bacillati; phylum Actinomycetota; class Actinomycetes; order Pseudonocardiales; family Pseudonocardiaceae; genus Amycolatopsis; species Amycolatopsis sp. NPDC114505. The sequence continues at coordinate 1,189,584 of NZ_JBVKDV010000002.1, forward strand.
GGCGCGGGCAGCCCCGGCGTCGCCGGCGAAGACAGCACGGTCTTCGCCCAGCTCCAGGAGATGGGTGACAGCCTGCCTGCCGCCAAGCTCCACGTGACCCTCAACGATCGGGAGCTTCTCGGAGACCTGGCCGTCTACCAAAGCATCGCGAAGAACACCGCCGCCCTCCTGCACCGCCTCACCTCACGCGGCGGCGACGTCACCAGCGCGGTCCTGCGCGAAACGCACGTGACCGGCCTGCAGGCCTCCTTCCTCAGCTACCTCAGGACCTGCCGCGCCCGGTGACGGCGCACCCGCCGGGTCAGTCGGATCCGTTGTCCGGCAACGGGAACTTCGGCGGGGTCAGCGGCACGTCGAGGCTTCCTTCGACGAGCTCCGTCCGCAGCCGGTTCGTGGCCTTCCAGCCGTCCAGGGCGCGGGCCGGGTCGGCCGCCGACACCGCCAGGAGCAGCGCGTCCACGAGGAGGAGCTGGCACACCAGGCCGCTGGGCAGCGCGTTCTCCGTGGACGGCGTCACCAGCACCGTTTCCACCCGGTCCGCGAAGTGGCTGGCCAGCATCTCGGTGATCAGCACGATCTTGCAGCCGATGCGGAGCGCTTCGCTGATCGCCACGTCGTGTTCGCGCACGTGGCGCAGCGGGGCGACCAGCACCAGCGCCGAGTCCGGCCGCAGCTGGCCGAGCTCGTCGGCGAAGTTGTAGCCGGTCAGGCCGGTCACCGTCGCGATCCGGCCGATGCGGCGAAGCCCGAGCGCGAGTGAGTCGGCCACCGGCAGGGCCGATCCGTAGCCGACGACCAGGGTGTTCGCCGCCGCGGCGAGGGTGGCGGCCGCGGCCTCGAACGTCTCGGGCGGGACCGACCGGGGGAGCGCCTGGACGAGCTCGGCCGCGTCCAGGCTGATCTTGGCCAGGAGCTGACCGCCGTCGTCGGACCGGGTCAGGTGCTCGGCGAGGGTCTGCTCCGGGTCGCGGACCGGGTTGAGCACCGCCGCGGCCGCGCGGCGCAGTTCGCCGAGGCCGCTGAAGCCCAGCTGCTTGACCGTCCGGATGACCGTCGCGTCGCTGACCTCGGCCCGCCGCGCGATCTCCTGCGCCGAGAAGACCGACGCCTCGGCGGGGTGGCGGGCGAAGAAGTCGACCACCCGGATCCCGCCGGCGCTCAGCTGGTCACGGACCTGGGCGATGCGTTTCGTGAGCGTCTGATCCATCTAGTGCCCACTAGACATTCGCGATTTCATGAAGTACACACTACATCACCCTGATGGGCGGAGGTAGTGAGATGCCACGGACACGCCGGTTGCTCGCGGCGGTACTGGTCCCGATCCTGACGTTGACCGGCTGCGGGCTCGGCTCGGCGGGCGCCGCCGACCCCGCGCTGGTGACCCGGCCCCACGGCCGGTGCGACCCGGCGATGACCGCGGCCCTCCCCGGGCCCGTCCGCCAGCGCGGCGCGTTCCAGGTCGCGATGGTGCCGGACACGCCGCCGATGGCCTACTACGCCGAGGACGACGCGACGATCGTCGGCTTCGACCGCGACCTGAGCCAGGCCATCGCCGACGTGTTCTGCGTCGGGACCGACCCGGTCCCCACCAACATCGACGCGGTCGTGCCCGGGCTCGCTTCCGGGCGCTACGACCTGGTGCTCGCCTCGCTCAGCCCGACCGCGGAACGGCGGAAGAAGGCCGACTTCGTCACGTACTACAACGGCGGGCAGGGCTTCCTCGCCGGCCGCACCACGGACTTCGCCGTGAACACCTACGCAGACCTGTGCGGCCGCGAGGTCGGCGTCGTCGTCGGGTCGGTCCAGCAAGGACAGCTGGACCAGGCGGGGAACACCTGCGCCGAGGCCGGGCGGCCCGCCTGGCGGGTCAGCCTGTTCCCCAACGGCAGCGCGGCGGTGCTCGCCCTGCGCAGCGGCCGCATCGACGTCCTGTACTTCTCGATTTCGCTGACGCAGTACGTCGCGAGCCGGTCGCCGGACCTGTTCCGGCTGGCCGGCCGGTACAAACGGGCCATCGTGGCGCTGGGCCTCAAACGGGACTCGCCGCTGACCGGCGCCGTCCACGACGCCGTGCGCCGCCTGATGGCCGACGGCACCTACCGCGCGATCCTGGACAAGTGGGGCCTCCAGGAGAACCACCTCGACACCACGGAGATCCTGAAAGGACGGTCCTGAGCATGGTTTCCCTCGACCGCGGCACGGAAACGCGGCTCCCGGCCCGGATCCTCGGCCGGAAGAAGTACGGCACGTGGATCGCCGGCGCGGTCGCCGCGGTGGTCGTCGCGCTGGTCCTCGTGTCCGCCTTCACGAACGAGAACTTCTCCTGGCCGGCGTTCGGGCACTACCTCTTCAGCCCGTCGCTCCTGCTCGGGTTGTGGCACACCGTCGAGCTGGCGGTGATCTCGATGGCGCTGTCGATCGTCCTCGGGGTCGTCCTGGCCATGATGCGCCAGTCGGCGAACAAGGTGCTGACGACGGCGGCGGGCGCGTACGTCTGGGTCTTCCGCGCGACGCCGCTGCTCGTGCTGCTGCTCCTGCTCTACAACCTGGCCGCGCTGTACCCGAAGCTTTCCTTCGGGACGCTGGTCTCGGTGGACACGAACACCGTCATCACGGTGGCGGGCGCGGCGATCATCGGGCTCACCCTGCACGAAGCGGCGTACTGCGCGGAGATCTTCCGCGCCGGGCTGATCTCCGTGGGACGTGGTCAGCGCGAAGCGGCCGAGGCGCTGGGGATGCCCGGTTCGCTGGCGCTGCGCCGGATCATCCTGCCGCAGGCCATGCGCACGATCGTCCCGCCGCTGACCAACCAGTTCGTCAACGTCGTGAAGACGACGTCGATCGTCAGCGTCATCGCGATGCCGGAACTCCTCTACAGCGCCCAGATCATCTACGCGCGCACCTACGAGACGATCCCGCTGCTGCTGGTCGTGACGTTCTGGTACCTCGTCGTCACCGCTCTGCTCACCGTCGCCCAGCGACGCGTCGAACGCCACTTCAACCGCGGGGAGGCGGTCCTGTGACCACGTCGGCGATCGAGATCCGGGGCGTGCACAAGCGGTACGGCTCCCTGCCCGTCCTGCACGAGGTCGACCTGGTCGTGCGGCCCGGCGAGGTCGTCTGCCTGATCGGCCCGTCGGGATCCGGGAAGAGCACGTTGCTGCGGTGCATCAACAACCTGGAGAAGATCCAGGCTGGCTCGATCCTCGTCGACGGAGGGCTCGTCGGCTACCGGTGGGCCGGCGACGACCTGCGGGAGACGACGCCGCGCCAAGCCCGCCGCGCCCGCCGGGACATCGGGATGGTGTTCCAGCAGTTCAACCTGTTCTCCCACTTCACGGTGCTGCAGAACCTGATCGAGGCGCCGGTCCGCGTCCTCGGCGTCCCGCGCCGCGAGGCGGTCGAGCGTGCCGACGAGCTGCTGGCGAAGGTCGGGCTGTCCGACAAGCGCGAGAGCTACCCGGCGCAGCTGTCCGGCGGGCAGCAGCAGCGCGTCGCCATCGCGCGCGCCCTGTGCATGAAACCGAAGCTCATGCTGTTCGACGAACCGACCAGCGCGCTGGACCCCGAGCTGGTCGGCGAGGTCCTCGACGTCCTGCGCGACCTCGCCCGGGACGACCTGACCATGGTCATCGTCACGCACGAAATGGGGTTCGCCCGCCAGGTGGCGGACACGATCGTCTTCATGGACCAGGGCCGGATCGTCGAACGGGGACCGGCCGGTCAGGTCCTCGACGCCCCGCGTGAGGACCGCACCCGCCGCTTCCTCGAGCGGGTCGGCTGAAAGGGAGGAATCGCACGTGAAATCCGTCGAGTACGCCGTCGTCGGGGGTGGTGTCGTGGGCACCGCCACCGCGTGGAACCTCGCCCGCCGCGGCGCGGAAGTCGTGCTGCTGGAAGGGAACGAGCTCGCGTCCGGCGCGTCGGGCGGCCCCGGGCGCCGGGGTGTCCGCGCGGGTGGCCGGGACCTGCGGGAGCTGCCGCTGGCGCGCCGCGCGATGGAGCTGTGGCCGGAGCTGGACTCGGCGCTCGGGGCGCCGACCGGCTACCGGCGCAACGGCCTCCTCAGTCTCTACGACGTCGAGGTCGCCGGGGTTTCGGGCTGGCAGAGCCTGCCCGCCCGGGCGCAGGCGCAGCGGGCGGCGGGCATCCCGTGCGAGGTCGTCGAGCGCGAGCGGCTGGACGCAATGCAGCCGGGCCTCGCCGGCGACATCCGGGTCGCGCTCTTCACACCCGAAGACGGCACCGCCGACCACCCGGCGACCACGAGGGCGTTCGCCAAGGCCGCCGGCGAGCTGGGTGCGCGCGTCCTCGAGCACACCGCCGTGACCGGGCTCGTCCCGCACGCCGACGGCTCGGTCACGCTGCGCCTGGCCGAGGGCGACGAGGTGCGCGTCACCCGCGGGGTGGTCCTCGCGGCCAACCGGGCGGTGCCGCGGCTGCTCGCGGACTCGTTCGGCCTGAGCCTGCCGGTGTGGGAGAAGGCCACCCAGGTCACGTTCGTCGCGCGGCCACCGGGCTTTTCCCTGAACCACCAGGTCGGGCACACCCGGCGCTCGCTGTCGGTGAAGCTGACCGACGAGGGCCGGGTGATGCTGTCCGGCGGTCGGCCGGGCGGCTGGGACGCGGCGAGCGGCGTCGGCACGCCCGATCCGGAGGTCCTGCGCGCCACCCTCGCCGACGTGGCCGCGACCATCCCGGCACTGGCCGGCGCCGAGGTGCTCGCCGTCGACAACAGCCGCGCCGACACCAGCACCATCGACCTGATCCCGGTCATCGACGCCGTGCCCGGCCACGGCACGGTGTTCGCCGGCACCGGCTGGAGCGGCCACGGCTTCGCGCTGGCCCCGGCGGCCGGCGAGGCGCTGGCGGACTGGGCCCTCGACGGAGAGCGCCCGGAAGCGGTGCGGCCCTTCACCTTCGACCGGCTGGGCGTCGGCCGGGGGAGTGCCGGGTGATGTCCCGTCCGGCGGAGGGCCGCGGTTCAGGCCAGTGTCCGGTCTTGGCCAGATGCCGCGTTCCGGTGGTGGGACCCGGTCGGCCGTGATCGGATGTCCTCCGCGAGACGGACACGATGAGGGGACAGCGGCGGGGATGAACGACACCTGGCACGTGCCCGGGTACGCCGAGGTGGATGTGCTCGGCACCGGTGGTTTCGGGCGGGTCGTGCTGGCCAAGCACGAGGCCTCGGGGAAGATGGCGGCGATCAAGTACCTGCGCGCGGAGTTCCTCACCGACGCGCGGATCGTCGACGGGTTCCGGCGGGAGGCGTGGCTGCTGTCCGGCGTGCGGAGCCCGCACGTGGTCCGGCTGTTCGACTTCGCCGAGACGCCCCAGGGTGCCGCGCTCGTCATGGAGGCGGTGCCCGGGGTGTCGCTGCGCGCCCTGCTGGTGGCGGAGAACGTCCTGGCGCCCGAGGCGGCGCTGGCGATCCTGAAGGGCTCGCTGCTGGGTCTCGCCGACGCGCACGCGGCGGGCGTCGTCCACCGGGACTACAAGCCGGGCAACGTGCTGGTGTCGCGGGAGGGCGAGTCGAAGCTGGTCGACTTCGGACTGGCCACTTTGGACGGTCACAACGGACTGACCGCCGGTTCCCCGGCCTACATGGCGCCGGAGCAGTGGGCCGGCCAGCCCGGTGTGCCCGCCACGGACGTGTACGCGGCCGCGTGCGTGTTCTACCAGTGCGTCACCGGGCACCGGCCGTTCGAGGCGGAGACGAGCGAGCAGTTCCGCGCCCTGCACGGGGGAGCGCCGGTGCCGCTGGACGCGGTGCCCGAGCCGCTGCGCCCGCTGATCGCGCGGGGCATGGCGAAGGACCCGGCGTGGCGGCCGGCGACGGCCGAGGCCTTCGTGACCGAGCTGGAAGCCGTCGCCCGCGAGGCCTACGGGAAGAACTGGGAGAAGCGCGGCTGGAAGCGGCTGGCCGGCTCGGCCGCGGCGCTGACCGCGCTGACGCCGTTGGCGCTCCTGACGACCGCCGGCACGGCCGCCGCGCCGCTCGCGGCGGCCGGTGCGGGTGCCGGCGTGACGGCCGCGGGCACCGGGACCGGGGTGACCGCGGCGATGGCAGGCAAGATCGCCGCGGCGGTCGCGATCGCCGCCGGGCTGGTCGCCGGCGGCCTGGTGCTCCTCCCGAGCGGCGACGATCCGCCCGCCCCGCCGCCGGCGGCGGCGCTGACGGTCGCGACGCAGACCCTGTCCGGGCGGGACCCGGCGCTGCCGATGAGCTACGACCTCCAGTACGCGCAGGTGTCCGGTGGTGCCGACGCCGCGGTCCGGCAGCGGATCAACGACGCGTTGCGGGCGCCGATCGACAAGCGGCTGAAGTCGGTGCGGGACGCGGTCGCCCAGCCGGATCTGGTCGATCGGTTCCGGGAGGCGGGCGAGACGGCCGCGCTGCACTCGACCGCGCGGGTCCTGCTGCGGACGCCGGGCCTGCTTTCCGTGCGGTACGACCACGATCTCGACTCGGACCTGCTGGGGCACACCACCTGGCGGTTCCCCGAAGCGTTCTCCGTCGACCTCGCGACGGGGCAGGTGCTGGGCCCGAAGGACGTGTTCCGGCCCGAGATCCTGACCGCCGCCGGCATGCGGACGCTGACCCGGCGGCTGACACCGCACACGCAGAACGGATTCTGCACCGTGCCCACGGTCGTGGGGGATTCGGAGCGGCAGGTCAGCATGGACGCCGCGGACCGGCCCGGCGGCGGTGACCACGTGCCGGCCGCGACGTTCGGGTTCACCGGGGCCGGGGCCGAGTTCGAGATCCTCTGGTACGAGCTCGGCTGTGATTCGGCGTCCGGGAAAGAGTCCGTGGCGCTGCCGTACGACGAGCTCGGCGACCTGCTGCAGCCCAAGTTCCTGACGATGCTGGGCCGGACGGCGCCGTCCGCTTCTCCGACGTCGGCGCCGCCGGGTGCCGGCAAGACGTACACGAACGCCCGCTTCGGCTTCACCACGCAGGTGCCGCCGGGCTACACCGCGTCGTCGTGGGTTCCGGAGAACGGTGAGGGGATGCGGTTCACCAATGCCGGTCTCGGCGCGACGCTGACGGTGTGGGGCACCAACTCGGGAGGCAGCCGGCCGGCCGACGAGCTGGCCCAGCTGGTGGCCTCGGTGGAAGGGAACGGCGGCCGGGTGACCTTCCGTGACGCCGACGGCGCCGGGTACACGGTCTCCGGCTACCAGGGCGACGGCAAGATCTTCTACGAGCACGAGTCCATCGGCACCGGTTCGGCGGCCGGCCTGCGCTGGGTCTATCCGGCCGAGCACAAGGCGGAGCTCGACGGGCCGGTCACCGACACGGTGAAGGCGTTCAAGACCGGCGATCTTTCCCGGCCGCACTGACCGCCGGTTCGCCGCGGTCCCCGCGCAGGTAGCGGGTCACCATGGCGACCAGCTCGTCCTCGAACGTCTCGACCGCGGCGGTCCGCGGCGCGGCCATGAACTTGTGGGTGTTCATCTCCACCGTGAACAGGACGATCTCCGCGGCGACGTCCGCGTCGCCCACGTGGACGTCGGGGTGCCGGACGATGATCTCCCGCACCTGGGCCGTGCGCAGCTTCCCGTGCCGGTCGATCGCGTCGAGCAGGTCCTGGGAAACCGGCGCCTCCTCGACCATCACCCGGAGCAGCCGCGGGTCGTCGCGGTGGTTGTCGATCGCGTCGCGGATCAGCGCCCGGACCGTCGCCTCCAGCGTCCCGGGGGAGAAGTCGAGGGATCCGACGTCGGTCCACGTGCCGCGGTCGATGTGCTGGACCAGGAGCTCGGCGAGGATGGCGTCCTTGTTCGGGAAGTACTGGTAGAGCGAGCCGATGGAGATGCGGGCGTGCTCGGCGATGCGGTTGGTGGTCCCGCCGGCGTAGCCGTGCTCGGCGAAAACGTGAGCAGCCGCGGTCAGGATCCGCTCGCGGGTGAGCTCGGCGCGCACCTGACTGGGCTTGCGACGTGGCTCCAAGCGGCGATCGGCCGGGGGCATCGTGGTCCTCCTGACGGGCGGCAAAAGCGAGTAGCCGATATCTGAGCTATTGCTCATAATAATGTAGTGACCAGCGGAAACAAGACCCAGGGTGAGCGCCTGCTGACCACGGCGGGCGAGGTCGAGGCGATCCTGGGGCGGCCGCCGTCGATGATCATGCTGAAGCAGATCGGCGCCCTGGACGAGGGCTGCCGGACCGTCCTCGCGCACTCCCCGCTGGCGGGCTTCGGCTACCGCGACGCCCACGGCGTCAGCCGGACGACGTTCCTCGGCGGTGCGCCGGGCTTCGTGCGCGTCCACTCGCCCACGCGGATCTCCTTCGCCCTCCCCGACGGCGAGGCGCACGGCCCGGTGTCGTTCGTCTTCCTCCTGCCGGGCGTCGGGGAAACGTTGCGCGTCAACGGCTCCGTGGCCAAGCGGAAGGGGGCCGAGACCTTCGTCGACGTCGAAGAAGCGTACGTGCACTGCGCGCAGGCCGTCATCCGCTCACGGCTGTGGCAGCCACCCGCCCCCGCCGGGCCGGTGCCCGAAGTCGACGGCGACGGTCCGCTGCGCGGCCCCGGCGTCGCGGAGTTCCTCGCCGCCGCGCCGTTCCTTGCTCTGTCCACTTGGGACGGTTCGGGTGGCGGCGACACCAGCCCCCGCGGCGACCGGCGGACCGTGGCGCGGATCCTCGACGGCCGGACGCTGGCGATCCCGGACCGCAAGGGCAACAAGCGCGCGGACAGCCTCCACAACGTGCTCCAGGACGACCGCGTGTCCTTCGCCGCGCTCGTCCCGGGCCGGACCGGGGTGCTGCACGTCAGCGGCCGGGCGTCGATCACGGACGACCCCGCGTTGCTGGTGCCGATGGCGTTGCGCGGGACACCGCCGCACGCGGCGCTGCTCATCGACGTCGACCACGCCGAGGTGACCGCGAGCGACGCGGTGCGCTCGCGGGTGTGGACCCCGGCCGCGCACCTGGAGCGCGGCACGGTGCCGGACCTGATGGTGCTGGCCGGCGACCACCTCGCCGCGAACATGGCCGAGGCCCAGGGCGGCCTGCTTCCCCGCGTGCTCAAGGCCGTCTCGGCGATCCCCGGCCTCGGCCGCATCATGCGGCTGGTGATGAACCGCGCCTACGCGTCCGGGCTGCGGAAGGAGGGCTACGACGACGTCGAGGTCAACGCGCCGCGGGCGGCCGGAACCTCGGTGGAGAACGGCTTGCGGGAGGTGCGCGTCGCGGAGGTGCGCCGGGAGACCGCGGACGCGGTCACGCTCGTGCTGGAAGACGCCGAGCACCCGGATGCGTTCGACTTCCGGCCCGGCCAGTTCTTCACGCTGATCGCCGACATCGACGGCCGCCCGGTGCGGCGCGCGTACTCGGCGTCCTCGGCACCGGGGACGGCGCGGCTGGAGGTCACGATCAAGCGGGTCGACGGAGGCCGGTTCTCGACCCACACCCTGCGCGCGGGCGACCGGCTGTCGGTGCGCGGCCCGTCCGGATCGTTCCACGCCGACCCGGCGGCCGGGTACGACGTGGTGCTGATCGCCGCGGGCAGCGGTGTGACGCCGATGATGAGCGTGATCCGCACGCTGCTCGCGGTGGCGCCGGCGGGCCGGATCGCTTTGCTCTACATCAATCGCAGCGAGGCCGACGTCATCTTCGCTTCCGAACTCCGGCGGCTGGAAGACGCGAACCCGGACCGGTTGTCGGTCACGCACGTCCTGACGCGACGCCAAGGCCGCCTCGACGCGGCGGGCGTGCACGGTTGGCTGGCCGAGCTGGGCCCATCGGACGACGCCCGGTACTACCTGTGCGGACCGGAGGCGTTGATGGAGACGGTCCAGGTCGTGCTTACCGAGCGCGGGGTACCGGGGGAGCGGGTGCACCATGAGCGCTACACGAGTGGGGCGGACACGGTGGCTGCTGTGACTGCGCCTCAGCGGATGGTCGTCGAGGAGGGGGCGCACGAGGTCGGGGCGGTGGTGGTCGAGCCGGGTCAGACGCTGCTCGCCGCCGGGTTGGCGGCCGGGTTGCCGATGCCGTACTCGTGCACGGTCGGCAATTGTGGGGACTGCATGGTGAAGCTGCGGGGTGGTGAGGTTGCGATGAGTGGGCCGAACTGCTTGACCGCCGGGCAGAAGTCCGAGGGGTACATCCTTGCCTGCGTGGGTTTTCCCTCGTCGACGGTCACTGTGGACATCACCGATCCGTCAGCCGCGTAGGTACGGCAGTACCTCGGCGCCGAGGCGGGTGACGTTCGCCAGGGTGCGACTCCGATCGCCGGTGCCGTCGACCAACGCGATCACATGGTCGATACCCGTGCGTTCCGCGCCCAGCTCGAGCCGCTCGACGCAGTCGGCCGCGCTGCCCACGGGATGCAGCCCGCACAACAGATCCGTGTACCTCTCGGGATCCTGACGCGACCGGGCCCGGCCGTCGATCGGCTGGTAGCCGGCCAGGCCCTCGGCCAGCCAGCCCGGCATTGCCGCCCGCAGCTCCGCCACCGCCTGCTCGCGGGTATCAGCGACGTGGGCGAGCACGGCCGAAACATGCCCGACGCCGTCGGGATCGTGGCCGGCGGTGCGCGCCGCCTGGGCGTAGTGCTCGACCATTGCCGCCTTCTCGCTGTCGCTCATCTGCAGGCCCAGCAGCATCGGCAGCCTGCGGGCCGCGGCCAGTTCGGCTGTCGCGGCCGACGTGCAGGCCACCACCACGGGCGGGTGCGGCCGGGTCAGCGGCCTCGGCACCATGGACACCTCGCGGAACGCGAAATGGTTCCCGGTCGCCGCGATCCGTTGCCGTGTCAGGGATTCGAGCAAGAGGTCGAGGCTTTCGGCGAAGCCTTCCTCGTAGCGGGCGAGGCCGGTGCCGAACACCTCCAGATCCACCCACGGCCCGCCCCGGCCGACGCCGAGCCGGAGCCTTCCGTCGCTGAGCTGGTCCAGCAACGCGACCTGCTCGGCCAGCAGCACCGGGTGCGTCGTGGACAGCACGCTGACCGCGGTACCGATGGCGATCCGCGACGTGCTCCCCAGCGCGTGCGCGGCGAAGGTGATCGCCGACGGGCACGTCCCGTACGACATGAAGTGGTGCTCCGCGATCCAGGCGTCGTCGAAGCCCGCGGTCTCCGCGCACGCCACTGTGTCGCGGGCCCGGCGCAGCGCCATTCCGTCGTCCTGACCGGGAAACCTTCCCGCCAGGACGAACACCCCGACCCGCATCCGGCCTCCCCGCCCTCGCAGCGCTCAACGCCGTGAAGGTAACGCGCCCGGTTCGTCGACGCCGAGGGTGAAGTCGAAGTTCCCCACGCCGTGGTTGGCCAGGCTGATCATCAGCAGACCCGCTCCTTCCAGCCAGCGCGCCATCTCCAGGCCACCGGCGTCCAGCGGACGCAGCCCGAGGCTCTCGACGAACGCCGACACGCTCGTCTTGGCCCGCGCGTCGTCGCCGGCGAACAGGACGTCCAGCCGGCGGCCCGGGGCCAGGATGTGGCCGAAGACGGTGTTGAACGCCTTCACGACGTGCGTGCTCGCCGGGACGGCCTTCGCGACCTCTTGCGCGGCGGAACTGCCGTCGGGGGTGGCGAGGCCCTTGAGATCGGGGGCGACGGGGTTGCAGATGTCGATGACGACCTTGCCGGCCAGCGCGTCCCCGTACCGGGCGACGACCGGCAGGACACCGGCGTACGGCACGGCGAGGATGACGAGGTCGCCGGCCGGGGCGGTGCCGAACGTCCCGGCCGTGGCGCCGCCGCCGAGCGCCGCGGCCAGTTCCTCGGCCTTGGCCCGGTCGCGGCCGATGACCTCGACGGCGTTGCCGCCCTCGACCGCGCGGGTGGCCAGTGCCCTGGCCATGGTTCCCAGGCCGATGATGCTGACGCTGCTCATGGGTTTCCTGCTTTCCGATCGGTTACCTGTCCAGGCTGGCATCGGCCCGAATCGGCGTCCAAGACCCGTTTCGGCCGCGGTGATAACCTGAAGGCATCACCAGATCGGGGAGGCGCCATGGATCTGGACCTGCGCAAACTGCGCTACTTCGTCGCCGTGGCCGACCGGTTGCACTTCGGCCGCGCCGCCGAGGAGCTGCACATCGCGCAGCCGGCGCTCAGCCGCCAGATCCGCGCGCTGGAACAGGATCTCGGCGCCGCGCTGTTCACCCGGGACCGCCACGGCGTCGAGCTGACCGACGCGGGCCGGCAGCTCCTTGCCGACGCCGGTCCGCTGCTGGCGTCCGCGCACGCCGCCCGCCGCCGGGTTTCCGTGGCCGCCCGCGGCGGGCGGCGGCTGGTGGTCGGCTTCCGGGCCGGCATCCCGGTCATCCCGGCGGCGCGGGCGTTCGAGGCCCGGCATCCGGACGTCGTCGTGGACGTGCAGCGGATGGAGTGGGACGACCAGGCGCCGATGCTGCTCGACGGCCGCGTCGACGTCGGCTATGTGCGGCTGCCCATCGACGAGACCGGTCTGCGCGTGACTCCGCTGTACGCCGAGCCGCTCATGGTGGTGCTGCCCGCGGGCCACCGGCTGGCCGGCAAGGAGGAGGTCACCGAAGCCGACCTGGCCGGTGAGCCGCTGGTCTGGCACGACCCGGGCACGCTGCCCACCAGCCGCCCGTTCCCCGACTCCGGGCTCCGGGTGCGCGGGGTGGAGGAGAAGCTCGAGCACGTCGCGGCCGGGCGGGGCATCTCGTTCGCGGAGCGTTCGGAGACCGTGTTCTATTCGCGTCCGGACATCAGCTACGTCCCCATCCCGGAGCTCGCGCCCGGCCAGGTGTGCCTCGCGGTGGCGGCGTCACGCACCTCGCCGCTGGCCGACGGCTTCTTCGCCGCCGCGCGGGCGACGGCCGGGATCACGGCGGAATGCGGGAACGCCGAGGCCTATTCGGACGGTCGCGGAGAAGGGTAAACCGCGCCCCCTGACCGCGGATCGCGGCCACCATGGCGACATGGCGTTCACCGAACCACCCGATCCCGGCCGCGCGGGTACGCTGGCCGAGCTCATCGCGCAGTTGCGGCTGCTCAAAGCCTGGGCGGGCGGCCCTTCCTACGCGCACATCGCCGAGCGGGTCAACCGGCTCTGGACCGCCGCCGGGCGGCCGCCCGGGGAGCGCACCGCCCGGACGACCGTCGCCGACTGCTTCAAGGTCGGCCGGGCCCGGCCCAACACCGATCTCCTGCTGGCCGTGGTCGAGGTGCTGCACCCGGATCCGGGTTATGTCGCCGGCTGGCAGGACATGCTGCGGGTCGTCCGCAGCCGCGCGGAGGCGGCGACCTTCGTGCAGGCTCAGCTCGGCCTGCCCGAGGCGATCCCGCACTTCACCGGGCGCCGGGCGGACCTCGCGGGGCTGTGCGCGGTGCTCGGCGACGCCGCGGGCGGGCACGTGTCGGCCATCGCGGGCATGGCCGGGGTCGGCAAGACCGGGCTGGCCGTGCACGTCGGCCACGAGCTGCTGCGCACGGGCCGGTTCGACAACGCGCTCTTCGTGAACCTGCGCGGGTTCCACCCCGATCCCGGCCGGCCGCCGGTGGATCCCGGCGCGGTGCTCGACTCGTTCCTGCGGCTGCTCGGCGTGCCCGGGCACGCGGTCCCCGCCGACCTGGCGGGCAAGCAGCGGGCGTACCGGGAGCGTTCGGCCGGGCGGCGCCTGCTGGTCGTCCTCGACGACGCGCGCGGCGAGGACCAGGTCCGGCCGCTGCTGCCCGACGAGCGGGGCGGGCCGGTGCTCGTCACGAGCCGCACCGCGCTCTCCGGGCTGACCGGCGCGGCGCACGTGCGGCTGGACACGCTGAGCCCGGACGACGCGCTGGCCTACCTGCGGCGCACCGTCGGCGTCGAGAGGGTCGACCAGGAGCTCGACGTGGCCCGGCGGATCACCGCCGAGCTGGGCAACCTGCCGCTCGCGCTGACCCTCGCCGCGTTGCGGATGACCGCGCCCGCGCACCGGTCGTGGCTGCTCGCCGACCACCTGGAGCGGCTCGAGCAGCGGCGCGCGCACCTGCGCCTGGACAACGTCGTGGACGCGTCCATCAGCCTGTCCTACGACCAGCTCGGCGAACCGGAACGGCGCGCCTTGCGGCTGCTCGCCCTGCACCCGGGCACGGACCTGGACGCCTACGGCATCGCCGCGCTCGCCGGGACGGGCCTGGCCGAGGCGACCCGGACCGCGGACCGGCTCGTCGCCGCGAGCCTGGTGCGGCGCGGCGAGGGGGACCGGTTCGAGCTGCACGACCTCATCCGCGCGTTCGGGATGGCCCGGGCCGAGGACGAGGACGTCTCCGCCGGCCGGCGGGCCGCGCTGTCCGGCCTGCTCGACTACTACACGTTCGCCACCGCGACCGCGATGGACCACTACGCGCCGCGCGTGCGTGGCCACCGGCCGCAGGTCCCCGACCCCGGCTTGCCGATCCCGCCGCTGACCGACCGCGAGCTGGCGGCCGCGTGGCTGGACGCCGAACGGGCGAACCTGGTCAGCGCCGGCGTCCACGGGGTGCGGTCGGGCCACGCCGGGCTGCTCTCGCGGATCCTGTTCCGGTACCTGCAGACCGGCGGTTACATCCGGGAGGCGCTGGTCCTGCACACGAGCGCGACGGAGTCGGCGGACCCGGTCGCCCGCGGGCACGCGCTGGTGAGCCTCGCGGCCACCCACAGCCAGGTCGGCCGCTACGAGGTGGCGACGCGGCACGCCGAACAGGCGCTGGACTGCTTCCGCGGCGCGGACGACCGCGAGGGCGAGTGCCGGGCGCTCGGCACGCTGGGCGCGATCGCGTCGTGGAACGCCGACTTCGTGCGCTCGGCGGGGTTCCTGCGGGAGGCGCTGACCCTGGCCCGCGCGGTCCGCGACCGGTCGGCCGAACGCACCGCGCTGACCAACCTCGGTTACGTCTACGGCCGGCTGGGCTGGTACGCCGAGGCGCTGGAGATCCACGTGAAGGCGCTCGCCATCGACCAGGAGACCGGCGACCTGTCCGACACGGGCCGCACCCTGCTCAACATCGGCGACACGCACCTGCGGTCCGGCCGGCGCGCGGAGGCCTGCGGTTACTTCCGCCGCGCGACGGCGATCGCCGAGCAGGCGGGCGACCGCGACCTCCACCTGGAAGCCCTGCTGTGCCTCGCGGACGCGTCTTTGGAACTCGGCCGCACGGCCCCCGCCCGGACGACGTACGAGTGCGCGCTCGCGATGGCGGCGGACCTCGGCGTCATGCACCACGCGGCCCGCGCGCACACCGGCCTCGCCCGGGCCCTGACCGCGCTCGGCGACCCGGGACGCGCCCGCGACCACTGGCTGGAAGCTCGCGATCACCACCGTGAGCTGGGCTTGCCGGAACCGGCTGAGATCACCGCGGGTGCCGGGTGGTCGGTCGCGGCCGGTGGGTGAGGTGCAGGTGTCGCGCGTGCCGAGTCAGCCGGGCCGCTGTCGGGCGCCGGGCTGTCGGTGAACGTCGGACGCGCGAGCCGGGTGCCGGGCTGCTGTCGGTGAACTTCGGGCGCGCGGGCCGGATGCCGGTGTCGCCCGTGCCGAGCAGGCCCGGCTCCCGGGCACCGGGCTGTCGGTGAACTTCGGGCGCGAGTCGGGTGCCGGGCTGTCGTGAACTTTGGGCACGCGAGTCGGGTGCCGGTGTCGCGCGTGCCGGGTCAGCCGGGCCGCTGTCGGTGAACTTCGGGCGCGCGAGCCGGTGCCGGTGTCGCGCGCGAGTCGGGTGCCGGGCCGCGGCCGGCGAACCCCGGACCCGCGAGCCGGGTGCCCCGGTGGCGGCGTCCGGGTTCGTCCGGGATTGCTGCCCGGGGACGTCGCCGACCGCGATGCTCGCAGCCGGTGCGGGAACGCGGAAACGCTTCCCGCACCGTGGACATCCACCGTCGAAGGGAGAAACCATGGGGCGCCTGATCGACCGCGTGCTGGCCCGGATCGTGCCCACCGCCGAAGCCTCCGCCTGCGCTGGCGGCTACTTCTGCAACTCCGCCGGCCACCCCGGCTACTGGTACCGGTTCTGCTGCCCGCAGACCGGCTGCGAGTGGTCCAAGGTCCGCAGCACCTGCTGACCACCGGTCCCGAGCCTGCCGGGCGGTGTCCGCGGGAAGTCCCGTGGCCACCGCCCGGCCGGGATGGAGTGACATGGAGTACCTCCGGGCGTCCTGCGCGGCGCTGATCGCGGTGGTGTTCGCCGTCTCGGCGGTGTCGAAGCTGCGGGACTTCCGCGGGTTCGCGCGGTCGGTGCCCGTGCTGGTGCCGATGCCCGCGAGGTGGGTCCCGCCGGTGGCGGTGGCCGTCGTGGCCGCCGAAGGGAGCATCGCGGTCCTCGTGGTCGTGCCCGCCGTCGCGACGGCGGGGTTCGTCCTCGCAACCGGCTTGCTGCTGGCCTTCACCGCCGCCATCGCCGCTTCGCTTCGCCGCGGGCAGCGGGCGCCGTGCCGCTGCTTCGGCGCGGCCGAGACGCCGGTCGGCCCGCGTCACCTGGCCCGCAACGCCGTGCTGGTCTGCTTCGCCGTCCTCGGCGCGCTCGGGCCGGCGCACCTGCCGTCCCTCGCCGGAGCCGCCGTCGCGGTGACGGCGGGCGTGGTGGTGGCCGTATTCGTCCTCGCGATGGATGACATCGCCGTCGTGTTCGCAAGGAGTTCCTGATGCCCTTCGTCGTCGCCGCCCTGGTGCTGCTCGGCCTGTTGTGCCTGCTGAACCTGCTCCTGACCGTCGGGATCCTGCGCCGGATGCGGGCACAGACCGAGCACCGGCCCGGGGCGATGTTCGCGCTGCGCTCCGGCTCCGCCATCGGCGAGTTCACCGCCACCACCACCGACGGCGAACCGGTCAGCACCGCTGCGCTGCAAGGCACGGTGGCGTTCTTCTCCGCCGACTGCGCCGCCTGCCACGACACCCTGCCGGACTTCCTCGCCTACGCACGCGAACAGGGCCGCGACAACGTCCTCGCCGTCGTCGGCGGCGACGACCCGGACACCGTGCGCGCACTCACCGACGTCGCGCGGGTGGTGGCGGCGGACCTCGACGGCGGCCCGGTCGCCGCCGCGTTCCGCAACACCTGGACCCCCGCGCTGTACGTGGTCGCCGACGGGCGGGTGGTCGCGACCGCGGGCCGCGTGCACGAGCTGCCCGTGCCCGCCGGGCGCTGACCGGTGCGCGAACCGGACCGGCGGATCGGCGCGGACCAGGTGCGGGCGGCGGGTGCGGCCGCCGCCGTGCTGCTGTGGCGTTCCGGCCGGGCGCGGCTGGTGGGGCTCCTGGTCATGACGGCGGCCGCGGCCACCGCGCCGATCGCCACCGCCTGGCTGACCAAGCTGGTCCTCGACCGGCTCGTCTCGCGCACCGGCGCGGTCGGCGGCCTCGCCGCGGCGCTGGTGCTCGCCGGGCTCGCCCTCGCCGCGCTGCCCCTGGTGGTGCACTACGTCCGCGCGCAGATCGGCCGCTCGGCGAGCACGGTCGCCACCGACGGGCTGTTCGACGCGCTGGGCCGTCAGGTCGGGTTGCGCACCTTCGAGAACCCCGCCTACCAGGACCGGCTGCGGCTGGCCCAGGAGAGCTGCGGCCGGATGCCGGAGATCGTCGACGGCGTCGGCGGCACGCTCAGCGGGACGCTCTCGCTGGCCGGCTTCCTCGGCTCGCTGCTCCTCCTGAGCCCGGCGATGGCCGGTGTCGTGCTGGCCGCCGCGATCCCCGCGTTGCTCGCCGAACTGCTGCTGGCCCGGCGCCGCGCCGCGGTGGAGTGGCGCATCGAGCGGTTCGCCCGGCGCGAGTTCTTCTACAGCCAGCTGCTCACCGGCATCGCCGCCGCGACCGAGATCCGGCTGTTCGGCATCGGGGCGTTCCTGCGCGCCCGGATGATGGACGAGCGCCGCAGCGCCAACGACGCCCAGCGCCGCATGGACGAACGCGAGCTGTGGACCATGGGCGGGCTGACGGCGCTGAGCGCGGGAGTCGCCGGTGCCGGGCTCTGGTGGGCGATCACGTCGGCGCGCGACGGGTCGCTCAGCGCCGGGGACGTGTCGATGTTCGTGGCCGCCGTCGCCGGGGTGCAGGCCGCGCTGGGCACGCTGGCGTCGTCGATCGCCGGCGGCCAGGCCCGGCTGCTGTCGTTCGCGCACTACGTCGCCGTCGTCCGCGCGGAACCCGATCTGCCGAGCGGGTCCGGTGACGCGGCGCCCGCGTTGCGGCGGGAGCTCGAGCTGCGCGACGTGTGGTTCCGCTACAGCGACGACCACCCGTGGGTGCTGCGCGGGGTGAACCTCACCATCCCGCACGGCGCGGCGGTCGCGCTGGTCGGCCTCAACGGCGCGGGCAAGAGCACGCTCGTGAAGTTGTTGTGCCGCATGTACGACCCGACGCGTGGGCGGATCCTCTGGGACGGCGTGGACCTGCGCGACATCCCGCCCGCGTTGCTGCGCGACCGGATCAGCGCGGTGTTCCAGGACCACATGAACTACGACATGACCGCGGCCGAGAACATCGGGCTCGGCGAGCTGTCCGCGATGAACGACCGGGCCAGGCTGGTGGACGCGGCGACCCGGGCGGGCGCGCACGACCGGATCGCCGCACTGCCGCGCGGTTACGACACGCCGCTCACTCGGATCTTCGAGATCGGCACCGAGGACACCTCGACCGGCGTCGTGCTCTCCGGCGGCCAGTGGCAGCGTCTGGCGCTGGCCCGTTCCCTTGTCCGGGAAGGGCGCGACCTGATGATCCTCGACGAGCCGAGCTCCGGTCTCGACCCGGAGGCCGAACACGAGGTGCACGCCCGCATCCGCGAGCACCGGCAGGGTCGCACGAGCCTGCTCATCTCGCACCGGTTGAGCGCGGTGCGCGGCGCGGACCGCATCGCGGTGCTCGAGGACGGCCGGGTCAGCGAGCTGGGCACGCACGACAGCCTGCTCGCCGACGACGGCGGGTACGCGCGCCTGTTCCGCCTGCAGGCCGACGGTTACCAGGCGGTGCCGTGAGAATCCTGGTCTTCCTCGGGCTCCTGACCGCCATCATCGCCCGCCGGGTGCTGATCCTGACCACAGTGGACGGTGCGAGCATGGCCCCGGCGTTGCGTTCCGGCGACCGGGTCCTGGTGCGCCGGACCCGCCGCGCGCGACGCGGTCAGGTGGCCCTGCTGCGTTACCCGCCGTTGCCGAGCGGAGCGTCGACGGGGGAGCAACTGCTGCTCAAGCGCGTGGTGGCGGTGGCGGGTGACCGTGTCCGGCCTGATTGGGCCGACCCGGACGTGCACGGGCTGGGCGGAGCGGTGGTGCCCGCGGGCTGCACCGTCGTCCTGGGCGACAACCGGCCGACCAGCTGGGACTCCCGGCACTACGGGTTCGTGCCAAGGGAGCGGATGATCGGCGTGGTGGTGCGGCACGTCCGGTGAGGCGGGGACCGTTCCGCCGTGACGGTGAGAACCGCCGCCGATGTGTAACGCCTCCTTGCCGCTCGCGGACTACGAGGCATGGACTCGTGCTCGAGATGCGGCCGGGAACTCGGCTCCCAGGCGAAGTTCTGCGGCGCGTGCGGCACTCCTGTCAGCGTGCTCCCGCCCGAGACCCGGGACGAACCGGTCGCCGTCGCACCGGGTGCGCCGAGGCAGACGACGCGGCCGAAGCGGACGGCCGTCGTCGTGGTCGCCGCGGCCGTGGTCGTCGCCGCGGCCGGTGTGACGACTTTCGCCCTCACCCGCAACCCGGCACCGCGCAACCCGGCACCGCGCAACCCGGCACCGCGCAACCCGGCACCGCGCAACCGGACACCACTCAGCCGGGCACCACGGCGGCGGTGAGCATCCCCACCGCCGCGGCGCAACCGCTGACGTCGACGGAAGTCGCCACCACCACTGCGACCGAGGCGGACCTCCGCCGCCAGGTCGCCCAGGACAGCGCGGTCGCCGAAAGCCTGGTCGGGAAATGGGTTCCGCAGCTGTCCTCGAAGGGCCTGGGCCTCGTCGTCGGCACCACCACCTACGACTACCCGGCGATCATGGCCGACTTCCAGACCCTCCGCACCCGCTTCCCCGACGCCGTCATGGTCAACTCGAGTGACTTCAAGACCTTCTCGCGCAAGAACTTCTGGGTCACCCTCGAGGCGAAGGTCTTCCCGGACGCCGACACGGCCAACGCCTGGTGCGACGAGCAGAACTTCGCCCGCGAGGACTGCCACGCCAGCCGGCTGACCCACGCCGGCGGCCCGGCCGGCAACTCCAAACCCCGCTGACCCCAACGGAACCTAGCCGAACAGCTTCGTCACCAGCTCCGCGATCTTGGCCGCGGGTTCGGTCAGCGAGCCGATCAGGCTGGTGACCGTCTTCCAGCGCGAGCTGACGGCCACCCCGCGGCGCGTCGCTCCGCAGTTCCGCCTCGATCCTCTCCAGCGCCTGACGGACCTCCTCGCGGTCGGGCTCCGGTGCCGACGCGGCGATCGCCTCCCGCGAGCGCGTCAGCTCCGCGATGAGGTCCTGGATCGACGCGCCGGCCGCCGCCGAGTCGTTGTGGACCGTGGCGTTCTTGCCGATGGCGCTGCCGGAGATGTGCGCGTCCCGCATGTCGAACCGGTCACCCATGGGTCTGCTTTCCCTTCGCCGCACCGCTGGTGGTCACCTTGCTGTTCGTGCCGACCGCCGAGTCGACGAACGTGCTGCCGCGCATGTCGTAGCTGTTGACGACCGGGTCGGCCAGTTTCATGAACTCGACGACCGAGTAGCCGCGCTCCTGGAGGTACTGCCCGACCGCGCGGAACAGCGTCGCGTCCAGGATCTTCACGTACCGTTCGGCGTCGACGTCCTGGAAGTAGCTCTGCACGCGCTCGGCCTGGGCCAGCTCGCGCAGGCTGCGGTCGGCGCCGTACTTGGCCGGGACGGCCTCGTCCAGGTCCTGCCGCAGCGGCTTGAACGGCCGGAACACCGACAGCCCGCGGCGGAACACCGTCGCCGGCAGGAGCCACAGATCCAGGAAGGCGTGGCCCAGCGACCGGGCGAGCGAGTGGTGCCGGTCGATCGCGCGGTACTCCGGGGCGATCGGCAGCAGCGCGAGGAACTGCCACTCCAGGTACAACATCCGCTGGTCCGTCCCGGCGTGCACGTAGCACGACGTGGTCAGGTCCCGGTCCCAGGACTCGACGCGGTAGCACCGGTAGTACCGCGCCCATTCGACGACGCTGTCGGCCAGCGCCCGCGCCTTCTCGACCGGCAGGCGGCGGGCGGGTGCGCGGTCGAGGTCCGCCAGCACCTCGGGGACCGACCGGTGGTCGACGACCAGCCGGTCGGCCGGCACGAGCACCTGTTCGCGGTGAGTCAGGTTTTCGAGGCGGCGCCCCGGTCCGAGCGACGACGTCTCCTTCAGCGCCTCGATCGCCGCGCCGACGTGGTCCTGCAACTCCGTGACGCTGATGTGCCGGGGGTCGACGTCGTCGTCGGACGAGTCGAGCGGCAGGGCGATGACCTGCCGGTGCACCGGGACGCCGGCGCCGACGAACGGGGAAAACCCGCGGTGCACCACCACATCGGCGCTCGTTTCATGGCCGGCGCCGGCTTCCTCGGCGGCGACCACGCGCTCCAGCGGCAGGTGGAAGGCGTCGAGCCCCAGGCCGCGGAGCCGGCGTTCCCATTCGGCGGAGCTCCGGCGCCCGTCGGCGACGAACGTGGCGCGGCGGAAGCGGCGCAAGACCAGGAACCGCACGGCGAACAGGTCGGTGAGCAGGACCCCGGCGATCAGCAGAACCAGCACGACGGTCACGACGACGACCTGGACGGCGCTGTCGGTGGCCGTGGAGGTGAGGGGACGCGAGGAGCTGAAGCTCGAAGAGCTCCCGGAAGACACCATGTCGCTGACCCCGCTGAACACCTCCAGCCCCAGCACCATCGCCGCGGCGGCCAGCAATCCCGCCGCCACGACGAAGTTGCCGATGCCGCGCACCCGGAACCGGCCCGGGATCGCCGCCAGCACGACGGCGCCCAGGAGCCAGGCCATCAGCACCACCGGATCGGCGAACAGGAGCACCAGCAGGAGCACCAGGAGCACCCCGTCGCGGATGCGACGCCGCGTGCGCGACGCGACCGCCTCGCGCAGCACCGCGGCGGTGTCCACGCCGGGTGTGGGTGGGAGCGAGCGCAGCGGTTCGACCAGGAACTCCCGCATCGCCGCGTTCGCGTAGTCCTCACTGAGCTGCGCGGCGGCGCACAGGTAGCGGGTCGTGTTGTCCCGGCGGGTCAGGGTCGCGCCGCACTGCTGGCAGAACCCGTCCCCGGGCCGGTTGACCGCGCGACACCGCCAGCAGCTCTGGTTCCGCCCCGCACCGACATCGACCGCCATGGCGTTCCTCCTGACCGGCTCTTCCGGCCAGGAGTCGTCCGCCGTGCGGTGCCGTGTTACAGACTCCGTACCCCCGAACGTGTGATGCTTCGGCGAGTCGCTACCGGGCGCGGACTCCGGTCTTCGTGGTGAACCGGAACTCGACGGTCACCGGCAGGGCGTCGACGTCGACGGCCTGGCGCAGCCGCGGGAGGCCGTGGGTGTCGAGCCGGTGGCGGATGGCCGTGAGGTCGGCGTCCTGGTCGGCTCGGACGATCAGGGCCAGCGCGGGGTTTTCGCGGGTGCCGGCGAGCGTCGCCTGCGCCGTGTGGATGCCGGGGTACGTCCGGACTTCGGTGAGGAACGGCTCGATCGCCGTGCCGGCCGGCAGTTCGGTGCGGCCGCGGCCGGGGTCCGTGGCGAAGATCCACGTGTGGGTCTTCGGTTTCCGGCTCAGCTGGGCGGCGAGCCACCGCAGCAGCACGAGGCCGAGGAGCACCGCGGCCGCGGCGGTGACGTACCAGACCCACGTCGGTGGCGGCGCGGTGCCGGGCACGAGCGGCGTCTCGGGGGCGAGAACCGTCAGCTTGCCGAAGTGGAGGGCGACGGCGAACCCGCCGGCGGCGACCAGCAGCAGGCCGATCAGGGCCAGCAGAGCCCGGTTGAGACCGCTCATGATGCGCTCCTGGTGGCCTTGACCTTGACGTGCACCGCGGGGACGGTGGCGGGGGCGATCCGGGCGAGCCGCTCGGAGATCGCGGCGTGGACGGCCTCGGCGAGACCTTCGGTGGTGGTGCGTTCGGTGCGCACGCGGGCGGTTACCTTGCGGCGCTTGAGCTTCAGCGTCGTCCCCGACACGCCGTCGACGCCGGATGCCGCGGCACGCAGGGCGGAGCGGTAGCTGTGCCGGGACGCTCCTGATTCCAGCTCGCCCTGCAGGGGAAGCACGGTGAGCTTGCCCGGGAGTACCGCGGCGAGGAGCAGGACGAGTCCGAGCAGCGCGGCGACGCCCCCGGCGACCGCCGGGATCAGGTCGCTCCACCGCTGTCCGTGCAACCAGCCGGCGACGCTGTCGTAGCCGATCAACGGCGGTTGCCCGGTGATCATCTGGATCGCGGAGACCGCGGCGAGCACGCACGCGCCGAGCAGGACGAGCGCCGTGAGTGCGGCGGGGATGCTGCGACGGGGCCGGCGTTTCACTGGACCCTCCTCGTTTCGGTGACGTCGGTGTGCAGCGCGGTCACGGTGATGTCGACGCGCTCGATGCTCAAGCCGGTCAGCTCGTGCACCCGGTTGGTGAGGTGCTCACGGACGGCGTCGCCGGTCTTGAGCACCGAACGCGGATAGCTGATCGACAGGCGTACCGAGAGGGTCGCGGTGCCGCCGGTGACCTTCGCGGCGACTTTGGCGCTGTGGTCCGGGTCTTCCCCGCCGACGGCGACGCCGAGGAGCCGCGTGGCGGCGCCGCCGACGCCGTCGACCTCGGTGACGGCTTGGGCGGCGATCCGCTCGACGGTCGTGTCGGCGATGGTGAGCGTGCCGCGGTCGGTGCTGGTCGCGGTGGTCATGGCGGGTCAGCCCCGATCGCGGCCGGACAGCGCCGAAAGGTCCAGTTTGCCGTCGAGGAAGCGGCCGACGAGCAGGCCCAGCGCGCCGAGCACGAGGACGAGCAGGAAGGCGCCGAAGCCGCCGAACGCGGCGGCCACGCCGAGGACGAGCCCGGTCAGCAGACCGAGGTGGGTGGTGCTCATGGTCTCTCCAAGCTGGGTCGGTGGAGCCGGCTCACGCGGTGGCCGGCGCGGATGTGGACGGGCGGGTCGAGCGCCCGGCGGCGGCTCGCGCGGCGTCGCCGGTGCCGGGGATCCGACGGTGGCGATCTCGCCGCGGTGCGGGCCCGCCACCTGGGGCGGCGCCGGCACGGCGGCGGCGAGCGGGTCGGCGTCGATCTCGACGCCTCAGGTCAGCGGACGCGGCCGGAGTCGGTCTGCTCGGCGGTGTCGTCGTCGCCGGGGATGTGGACGTCCGAGACGTTGATGTTGACCTCGACGACCTCGAGCCCGGTCGTCTGCTCGACCGCGGAGATGACGTTGCGGCGCACCGAGCCGGCCAGGTCGGCGATGGACACGCCGTATTCGACGAGGATCTGCAGGTCGATCGCGGCCTGGCGTTCGCCGACCTCGACCGCGACGCCCTGGCCGGCCGACGCGGTGGCGCCGGGGATGCGCTCGCGCAGGGCGTTGAAGGCGCGCGAGGCGCCGCCGCCGAGGGCGTGGACGCCGGGAACCTCGCGCGTGGCGATGCCGGCGACCTTCTGCACGACGACGTCGGCGATGGTGGTGGCGCCGTGGCTGGAGGACAGCGCGCCGCCCTCGGCCTTCGTGACCGTCGCGGCGGGCTGCGTCGTGGTCTTGACCGGGCTGGTGGTCGCGGTGTTCGTCATGACGTCTCCTCGGGTGGTGTCCTGTGTGGGCCGTGCAAGCCGCTTGCCTGCACACCTGAAGGACCCGGCCACCCGGGAAACGTCACGACCACGATCGTGTGGCGTGGATCTCGCTCAGACGGAGTGCAGGCGCACGGGCAGTTCGCGCACACCCCAGGTGAAGTTCGACGCTGTGTAGCGGGGCTCGCCCACGATGTCCACCGCGGTCACCCGGTTCAGCAGCTCCTCCAGGAACACCGTCAGTTCGAGCCGGGCCAGGCGCGCCCCCAGGCACTGGTGGCGGCCGCCGCCGAAGGCGAGGTGGCGGTTGGGCGTGCGGTCCACCCGGAAGCGGCCGGCGTCGCCGAACTCGGCGTCGTCGCGGTTGGCCGAGACGTTCCACAGGGTCACCCGGTCGCCCTCGGCGATGTCGACGCCGCCGATCGTGGTGGGCGCGGTCGCGGTGCGCAGCACGTGCACGCCGGGGGTGGTCCAGCGCAGGACCTCCTCGACCGCGTCCGGCAGCAGCGTGCGGTCGGCGCGCAGCGCGGCCCACTGGTCCGGGTGCTCGATGAGGGCGAGCACGGCGCCGGCCGCGGAGTAGCGCGTGGTCTCGTTGCCGCCCGCGAGGACACCGTTGCAGTTCACGACGATCTCGGTGTCGGTCAACGGCCGTTTCGTCCCGTCGGCCGTGGACCGCCGGTCGGCGGCGATGCGGCTGACGAAGTCGTCGCCCGGGTGGTCCCGGCGGTCGAGCACCAGTTCCGAGAAGTACAGGAAGATCTCCGCGTGCGCGGCGAGCCTGCTCTGTTCGTCCTCGCCCTCGAAGGCGTCGTTCATGGTGCCGCCGAGCCAGTCCCATTCTTCGCGCGGCACGCCCATCAGCGCGCAGACCACGCGAGTCGGCAGCCGGCGCGCGGTCTCGACGACGTCCACTTCGCCGGCGGCGAGGGCGTCGTCGAGCAGACCGCGCACCACCGTGCGCACGAGGTCCTCCGCGTGCGGGATCGCGGCGGGCGAGAAACCCTTGGCCAGCACCGTTTTCAGCTGCGCGTGGTCCGGCTGGTCGGAGACGATCAGCATCTGCCCGGTCACGGCGTCCACCGCGGTCGGGTTGGTGCCCAGCCGCATCCCGTGCCGGGAGCTGAACCCGGCGGCGTCGCGGTAGACCGACAGCACGTCGGCATAGCGTGTGACGACCCAGAAGCCGCCGTGTGCGTCGGGGTGCCGGCTCACCGGATCGTGCTCGCGCAGCCACGCGAAGTGCGGCCAGAACTCGGTACCGGCGAAGCTGAGGTCGTCGGTCAGGTCCATCAGCACAGCAGGCTCCCCAGTGCGGGCACGGTCTCGTCGGCGAGGTCGGTCAGGAAGGTGTGGCTGCCGGCGAAGGCCCGCCGGGTGGTGCCGGCGGTGCTGTAGCCCGACCAGCCGTCGAGCAGGTGCCCGGGCACGACGGTGTCGAGGTCGCCGGACCAGGCGTGGATCGGGCAGTCCAGCCGGAACCGCTCGGCGAGGACGTGGGTGTCGGCGAGCTTGTCGTCCCGCCGGAGCACGTCGAGCAGGAACTCCTGGCTGTCCTCATCGAGGTCACGGAGCTCGGGCGGGCCGGAGACGAACAGGTCGCGCAGGATCTGCTCGTCGATGACCAGGTGCTCGGCGGCCGACCGGTTGCCGGGGGGCTCGGTCGCGGCGAGCACCAGCGCGTCGGGACCGGTCGCCCGCGCGAGCTCATAGGCGAGCAGCCCGCCGAAGCTCTCACCGACGATGACGAGCGGCGCGCCGGCCCGGAGTTCGGCGAGGTCAGCGGCGACGGCGTCGACGGCTTCGGCGAAGGTCGCCGGGTGTTCTTCGGCGAACCGGTTCTCTCGCCCGGGAAGTTGGATGCCGACCACTGAGACGGCTAGTCCGAGGCGGGCTTGCCAGCCGCGGAAACGACTGCACCCGGCGCCCCCGGGCGGCGCGCAGACCAAGGTCGGGCGGCCGGCGGGGGATGGGTGCCACGGGATTACCCAGCCGCTCACGCGGGCACCTCCGCGAGCCGGTCCAGCTCCAAGGCCAGCGCCGCCGGATTGGGGTTGCCCAGCAGCAGCGGAATCGACGCCCGCAACCCCGTCCGCTTGCGCAGCGCCGCGACCATCCGGGCGGCGAGCAGCGAGTGCCCGCCTAGCTCGAAGAAGTCGGCCGCCACGTCGGACACCGGCTGGTCCAGCACCTCCGCGAAAACCGCGCATACCTCGATTTCGCGGTCAGTCTCCGGCGCCCGGCCCGTGGGCCGCGCCGCGTCGGCGGCCAGGGCCAGCGCCTCCCGATCGACCTTGCCGCGGTCGTTGTACGGCAACGCGGGTACGAAGTCCACTGTGGACGGCAGCATGTGCTCCGGCAGGAACGTCCGGCAGTGCTCGCGGACGAGCAGGGCGCCGGCGACCGGGTCGTGCCCGTCGGCCAGTACCGCGGCGACGCCGAGGGTGCCGCCCGCCGTGCGCACGAATGCCGTCACCGCGAGCACCGCCGGCAGCTGCTCCACCACCCGCTCGACCTCGCCGAGCTCGATCCGGAACCCGCGGACCTTCACCTGGGTGTCGAGCCGGCCGAGGAACTCGAGCTGGCCGTCCGGGCGTTCGAGGACCTCGTCGCCGGTGCGGAACAGCCGCTCGCCGTCGACGGTGACGAACCGGTGTGCCGTCAGCTCCGGGTCGCCGCGGTAGCCCCTGGCGAGCGCGGTTCCGCCGAGGCACAGCTCACCGCGTGTGACCGGCCGTAAGTCGGCGTCGAGCACCCGGGCCTTATAGCCCGGCAGGGGACGCCCGATGGTCGTGACGTCGTCGCCGCGGGCGCTGTCGGCGCAGGTCGCCGCGATCGTGGCCTCCGTGGGGCCGTAGACGTTCAGCACGCGGTGCCGGGCCAGCAGCACCTCGAGCAGCCCGCGCGGGCAGCGTTCCCCGGCGACCACCACGACCTCGGCCCCGGCGAGCGCGTCGGCGCAGGAGGCCAGCAGCGACGGGGTGAGGCTGGCCGTGCGCGGCGCGACCGCGGCGATCCGGCCGGCCAGGTCGACGTGCTCGCCGTCGTCGGCGAGGTCGAGGATCGCCGTGCCGATCCCGTTGAGCAGGTGCAGCAGCACGCACCAGAGCCAGCCGTCGAACGCGGGCGAAAGCGGGTTGATCCCCAAGCCGCCCGGTCCGATGTGGAGGGTGCTCATGGCGCCCAGCGCCGTTTCCAGCCCCGCGTAGGTGACCTCGACGCCCTTCGGCCGTCCCGCGCTGCCCGAAGTGTGGATGAGGTAGGCGATCTCACTCGTGGCTGCGGCGAACCGCCCGCCGCGGGCACTCTCCGGGTCGACCACGGGCAGGTCGGCCGGCGCGCCCGGAGGCCGCTGTCCCAGGATCAGCGTCACGCCGGAGTCGTCGAGCACCTCGGCGATCCGGGCGGCCGGGTGCCGCTCGTCCAGCGGTACCGCCGTCGCGCCGAGGCGCCACACGGCGAGCAGGCTCGCCACGGCCAGCCGCGACCGGCCGGTGGTCAGCGCGACGGCGGTGCCCGGCCCCGCCCCGGCGGCCGCCAGCGCTCCGGCGATCGCCGTCGTCCGCTCGGCCAGGCCGGCGAAGTCGAGCGCGCCGTCCGGTGCGGAGCAGGCGGTGGCCGCCGGGCGGTCGGCCGCCCACCGCTCGACCGCCTCCTCCAGCAACCCGATGCCCCTGCTCCGGGCGGCGTTCACCGGCAACGCGAGATCCGTCATCGTGCTGGAATCCATTCTTTCGGACGCGACAATGAAAAGGCGGCTGAACGCTGGAGAAGCTACGGCGAGATCGCGGCCGGGGCAATACTGCGCCAAGGTGATCAATCCCGGTGTGCGACCGTTCGTGGCAGAGTGGGATAAGCCGATCAGCGTAAGTCTGTGGATTCCCGTGATTCCGGCATGCTTTCCCTTCCCAGGTCCGATGTGGATGGTGTAGTGACCGGCCGTCCGGTGACGCACGTCACGGCCGCGCCTTTTGTTCGGGCACAGCGAGAAAAAGCGATTTTGCCCCTGTCGGACGCGGCCCGGTGAGCCGTACGATGCGGCGTCGCCCGATCTGATCGAATGAGGGAAAACACCGGATGCCAGAGACCATCGGCTGGAACAACTTCGTCGACACCCAGGCGCGGGCCGAGTACCGGCGGCTCCGACTGCTCGAGGAGAGCTTCGACCCGTTCAGCTTCCGGCAGCTCGACGGTATCGGGGTGCGGCCGGGGTGGCAGTGCCTGGAAGTCGGCGCCGGGGCGGGTTCGGTGGCGACCAGGATGGCCGAGCTGGCCGGCCCGGAGAACGTGGTGGCGACGGACCTCAGCCACGCGTTCCTCGGCCCGCTCGCCGACCTCGGGGTGACGGTGCTGCACCACGACGTCACCACCGACGACGCGCCGGGGGAGTTCGACGTCATCCACACCCGGTTCGTGCTGGAGCACCTGCCCGAGCGCGAGGACGTGATCAAGCGGCTGGCTTCCTGGCTCAAACCCGGTGGGTGGCTGCTCATCGAAATCGGCACCACGCTGCCCGAGCTGTCCGCGTACCCGGCGACCCGCCGCACGATGACGGCGCTCGCGCGGGTCATGGCGGACCGGGTCGGCACCGACCCGCGGTGGGGCCACACCTTCCCGGTCCCGCTGGAAGCGGCGGGTCTGGCGGACTGCACCGCGGAGGGCGTGGTCCTGCCGGCGCGGGGCGGGCGGCCGCTGGCGGGCTGGCTCAAGAACACGACGAAGCTCGTCGAGGAGCACGCGCTCGCCACCGGCCTGGTCACCCGGGAGGTGCTCGACGAGGCGTACGAGCTGTACGAGACGCCGTCCTTTGTGGACTACAGCTGGATGACCGTCGGGGCGCGCGGCCGCCGGAGCTGAGGGCCCCGGATCAGGCGGCGCCGCCCCACTGCTGCTCGGCGTCGCACCACCAGGTGGTGCGACCGCCGACCTTCCCCCGCACCATCGGCGCGTGGTCGCGCGGGCACCGCGCACCGGGCTTGCGGAACGGGATGACGTCGAGCGTGTGCACGCCGCCGTGCTTCAGCGCGGCGGACACCGCACCGCGCGTGGCACGCAGGAGCCGCTCGACGTCGTCCCTACCGAGGTCGTCCACCGGACGGGCGGGGTGGACCCGGGCCCGCCACAGGATTTCGTCGGCGAGCAGGTTGCCGACGCCGGCGATGGAGCTCTGGTCCAGCAGCCGGGCCTTGACCGCCGTCGTCCCCTTGGTGATGACCGCGCGGAACTCGGCGGGCTTGATGGTCGCGGCGTCCGGACCGAGCTCGTCCAGCGCGGGATCGAGCACGATCCGGCCGAGCCGGCGGGGGTCGACCAGCAGCAGGCGGCCCCCGTCTTCGAACGTCAGGGCGAAGCGCGACCACCGGTAGTCGCCGGGCGCGCGCCGGCCTTCCCAGTAGTCGCCGCCGTCGACCTCGGAGCCGTCCGGGTCCGCCACCACGATCTTCCCGGACATGCCCAGGTGGACGCCGAGCACGGGCCCGCCGTCGGTCTCGCACCCCATCGACTTGCCCCGGCGCCGGGCGGCGACGAGCCGCCGCCCGACGAGCGCGTCGCGGATCTGCCCGGGCCGGTGCGGCCGGCAGACGTAGCCGTCGGAGTCGTCGACGCCGGTGATCAGCCGGCCCAGCGCCGCGCGCTCGATCACCGAGCGGGCGAACTCGACCTCGGGCAGCTCAGGCACGGAATGGCCCCTCTCCGCTCAGTCAGAGAACGGACGTTCTCTGACTGAGCACCAGCCTACGCCGGCTAGGTCACCACGATCTTGCCGGTGTTCTGCGGGAAGATCGGGTCGTTGTAGAAGAACTCGCCCTTCTGCGTGAAGGTGTGCTTGAAGGACTGGCCCGGCATCAGCGTGCCGCTGTCGAACTCGTACTCGAAGAACGAGACCGCGCCGTGGGCGAACGCGTTGCCCTGGGGGTTGACGAACGTGATCTCCGTGCCCGCCGGGACCGTCAGGTTCTGCGGGGACATCGCCGTCTGCGCCACCGTGTTCTCGGTCGCGCCGGGCGCACCCGCGGTGGCGTCCCAGACGCGGCCGAGCGTCACCGTGTACTTCGCGGCCGCCGCGGTCACCGCGGCCGTGCGGATCTGGTTGCGCTTCGACGGGGGAACCGGCGTCGCGGCCGGGGCCACCTTGCCGCCGAGCTTGAACGCCCAGAGGTGGTCGCCCTTGGGGATGTCGGGGTAGGGGAGGCCGTTGCCGCCGGCGAAGACCGCCAGGTACTGGTCGCCGTCGATCTCGTAGCTGATCGGGCTCGTGTGGACGCCCGCGCCGCACTGGAAGCGCCACAGCTCGCGGCCGTCGACGTCGTTCATCGCCAGGAGGTTGCCGTCCGGGCCACCCTGGAACATCACGCCGCCGTCGGTGGTCAGGATGCCGTTGCCGTGGGCCAGGGACCACTCGCTGTCCTTGCTCCACACCAGCTTGTTCGTGCGCGGGTCGACCGCGGCGATCCCGCCCGCGAAGTACTCGCCGTACGGGCGGGCGGTGTTGACGCGGCCGCCGGTCGTGTTGGAATAGGCGGAGTTGACGAGGCCGTAGCCGACGTAGACCCAGCCGGTGGTGGGGTTGAACGAGACGTGGGCCCAGTCGGCGCCACCGCCGGCGCCGGGGAAGATGATCGTCGCACGGTCCCAGTGCGTCGCGAACAGGCCGCCGGTGGGGTAGAACGGCACCGGTCGCGTCGAGTTGTCCAGCCGGGGCTCCTGCGGGACGAACGCGTCACCGGCCGGGAAGGGCTGCGTC
Organism: Amycolatopsis sp. NPDC114505; assembly: GCF_055633615.1. Classification (NCBI taxonomy): domain Bacteria; kingdom Bacillati; phylum Actinomycetota; class Actinomycetes; order Pseudonocardiales; family Pseudonocardiaceae; genus Amycolatopsis; species Amycolatopsis sp. NPDC114505. The sequence goes on from NZ_JBVKDV010000002.1 coordinate 1,220,997, forward strand.
GGCGCCGTCTTGTGCCGCGGGTCCTGCGGCACCGGGCGCTCGGTCACGCCCTGGACCGGCTTCCCGTTCGTGCGGTCGAGGATGTAGTACATGCCGACCTTGCTGCCGTAGACGACGACCTTGCGCAGCCTGCCGTCGATGCGCAGGTCGATCAGGACCGGCGCCATGACGTTGTCGTAGTCCCAGATGTCGTGGTGCACCGACTGGAAGTGCCAGCGCCGCTTGCCGGTCTTCGCGTCGATCGCGACGATCGTGTTGGCGAAGAGGTTGTCACCGCCGCGGGTCGAGCCGTTGGTGCGCGGGTAGGGATTGCCGAAGGTCCAGTAGACGAGCCCCAGTTCGGGGTCGACCGCGGGGTGGATCCACGGCACGGCGCCGCCGGTCTTCCAGGACTCGCCTTCCCACGTGTCGTGGCCGAACTCGCCCGGGCCGGGGACGGCCCAGAAGGTCCAGGCGATCTTGCCGGTGGCGGCGTCGAGGGCGTACGCCCGGCCGCGGGCGCCGGCGGTGCTGCCCTGCATGCCCACGTAGATGAGCCCGTCGGAGTAGACGACCGCGCCGGCGAGGCTGCCGATGCTGCCGCCGCACTGGCCGTTCGCCGGATCGCACGGCTCGGGTGTGCCCTGCGAAGCGTCCTCGGTCAGCAGCTGGGTCTTCCAGGCGACGGCGCCGGTCTTCTGGTCGAGTGCGTAGAGGATGTTGGCGCCCGAGGTCGAGAACACCTTGCCCTGGCCGAGGGCCACCCCGCGCATGTTGGTGGTTTCGGTGCCGAGGTTGGTCTTCCAGCGCACCGCGCCGGTCCGGCCGTCGACGGCGAACACGTTCTGCTGGGTGGTCTGGACGTAGAGGACGCCGTTCTGGGCGACGATCGTGCTCTGCTGCGCGCGGGAGGTGTCCCCGCCTTCGAGGTTGACGTGCCAGGCGCCGCCGAGGCGGGTGACGTTCTGCCGGGTGATCTGGTGCAGCGGCGTGTGGTTCTGGTTGCCGAGGTCGCCTCCCACCTTGGTGAAGTCCCGTCCCGGCTTGCCGAAGGCGTCGGGCTGGCGCGGGGTGTCCGCCGTCGACGGCGCCGCGACCGCGGGCGTGGCGGCGAGCACGGTCCCGGCCACGGCGGCCCCGGTCGCGCCGGTCAGGAATTTGCGTCGATCCATCGGTTGGGCCTCTCTTCGTTGAGGAAAGCGCGCTGCCACGAGATGGTCTGAGTGAGCACGAGGTCCGTCTAGTGGTACTATCGGACCGCTCGACGGTCGAGTCTAGAACTGTCGCGTGCGCCGGACAAGGGGATTCGCCTCTTGTTCGGCGCGCCGTCGCCGGGGTACTGTCGCGGAACGCCAGGCGGACCGAAAGGACCGCTGGGTGGACCTAGGGGCATCGTCGCCCCGCCGTACCGAAAAGGAGTCCCGGTATGTCCGCAGTTCTGGAAACCGTTGTGGCGCAGGGCGAAGGCGGGGTCCTTCCCCAGTGGTCGGATCCGGTGGTCGAGTGCTACGAGACCCGCCCGGAGGTCACCGCGTACGCCGGCGAGAGCGAGCCGTGGCGGGCCCGCTGAGCCGGGCGGAGCTGACCGACGCCCTGCTCCGCCTCGAAAAGCGCTACTGGGCTCACCACCCGTTCCACCTCCGGCTGCACGAAGGCCGGTGCACCCCGGCGGACCTGCGCCGCTGGGTGGCCAACCGCTGGTACTACCAGAAGTGCCTGGCGCGGAAGAACGCCGCGATCATCGCGGCCTGCCCGCTGCCGGAGGTGCGCCGCGCGTGGGTCGACCGGATCGTCTTCCACGACGGCGCGAACGCCGGCGAGGGCGGCATGGAACAGTGGCTGGGCCTGGCGGAAGCGGTCGGGCTGAGCCGGGCGGAGGTCCTGGACGAGCGGCACGTCCTGCCCGGGGTGCGGTTCGCCGTCGACGGGTACCTGCACTTCTGCCGCACGAAGCCGTGGATCGAGAGCGTCGCGGCGGCGCTGACCGAGGTGTTCTCGCCGGGGCACATGACCGACCGCGTCACCGCGTGGCGCGAGCACTACGACTGGATCCGGCCGGCGGGGTTCGCCTACTTCGAACGCCGGATCCCCGCGGCGCGGGAGGACAGCGCGCTCACCCTGCGCCTCGTGCTCGACCACTGCGTCACCGCGGAACAGCAGGACGCCGCCGTCCGTGCGCTGTCCTTCAAGTGTGACGTGCTGTGGGCGGTGCTCGACGCGGTGGACTACGCGGGGGCCTCATGAGCGTGACCGCCGAGAGCAAGCCGGGCCTGCGCCGCGGCGTGCGGCTGGAGTTCGACGCCGTCCGCGGCCGCACGGCGCTGCTCTTCCCCGAAGGGGTGCTGCTGCTCAACGAAACCGCGGCGGCCGTGGTGTCCCGGTGCGACACCCGGCGCTCGGTGGCGGACATCGTCGACGACCTCGCCGCCGAGTACGCGGGCGTCGAGGCCGGCTCGGTGCTCCGGACGCTGGCCGGCCTCGAAGACCGCGGGCTGGTGGGGGAGACGCCGGACGCGCGGCCGGCCCGGATGCCGACGTCGCGGCCGGGAACTGTTGTACCGCAACGAACACCGGTGCCGCTCGGCCTGCTCGCCGAGCTGACCTACCGGTGCCCGCTGCAGTGCACCTACTGCGCGAACCCGCTCGACCTCGCCGGCTACCGGGACGAACTGGACACCGCCGCGTGGCTCGACGTGTTCGCCCAGGCCCGTTCCCTCGGCGTGCTGCAGCTCCACCTGTCGGGCGGCGAGCCGGGCCTGCGCCGCGACCTGGCCGACCTGGTCGCGGCGGCGAACCGGCTCGGCCTGTACACGAACCTCGTCACCAGCGGGATCTCGTTGACCGAGAAGAGGATCGCCGGGCTCGCCGACGCCGGTCTCGATCACTTCCAGCTGTCCCTTCAGGACGCCGAAGCGGCGCCGGCGGACCGGGTGGCCGGGCGGGCGGCGCACGACCGCAAGCTCGTCGTCGCCGGGGCGGTCCGCGCCGCCGGGCTCCCGCTGACCATCAACGTGGTGCTGCACCGGGCCAACGCCGGTCACATCCCGGCGATCGCCGCGCTGGCCGAACGTCTGGGCGCGGACCGGCTCGAACTCGCCCACACGCAGTTCTACGGCTGGGCGCTGCGCAACCGCGCCGCGCTCATACCCACGCGCGACCAGGTCGACCAGGCCGCCCGGGACGTCGCCGCGGTCCGGGAGCGGTACGCCTTCGAGGTCGTGCACGTCGCGGCCGACTACTACGACCCGCGTCCCAAGCCGTGCAACTACGGCTGGGGCGCCCGGCAGCTGAGCGTCACCCCCAACGGTCACGTCCTGCCCTGCCTGGCCGCGGAAACGCTGCCCGGACTGGAAGTCCCTTCCGTGCGCACGGATCCGCTCGCGGCGATCTGGTACGAGTCCCCGGCGTTCCGGAAGTTCCGCGGCACCGAGTGGCTGCCTTCGCCTTGCAGTGGCTGTGCGCTCAAGGAAATCGACTTCGGCGGCTGCCGGTGCCAGGCCTACCAGCTGACCGGCGACGCGACCGTGACCGACCCCGTCTGCGACCTGTCGGAGCACCACGACCTCGTGCTGGCCGGGCTCGCGAACCTCACGCCGGAACCCGCCGTCCCCCGGCGGATGCGATGAAGATCCGCATCCTCGGGACCGCGGCCGGCGGCGGCTCTCCACAATGGAACTGCGGCTGTACGGAGTGTGAGGCGGCCCGCGACGCCGGCCGGTCGCGAACCCAAGACGGCCTGGCGGTCAGCGGGGACGGCCGCGCGTGGTACCTCGTCAACGCCTCCCCGGACCTGCGCGCGCAGCTGCTGGCGACCCCCGAGCTGCGCCCGCCCGCCGGTACGCGGGACACCCCCGTGCGCGGGGTTCTGTTCACCAGCGCCGAACTGGACCACACCCTCGGTCTGCTCGGCCTGCGCGAGGCCGGCGAGCTCGACGTCTACGCCACCGCGTGGGTGCACGAGGCGCTGACGACGGCGTTCCCGCTGCACGCCGTCCTGTCCGGGTACACCCGGGTGCGCCGGCACGACGTCCGCGACGGCGAGCCGATCGAGCTGGCCGGCGGCCTGCGGGTCACGGCGACCGTGCTGAGTGCCAAGCGGCCTCGGTACGCGAGTGGGCTGGGCCCGGGCGACGCGGTGTGCGCGTACCGGTTCGACGCGGGCGGCCGCTCCTTCACCTACGCACCCGGCCTCGCCGCGTGGAGCCCGGAGTTCGAGCGGGCGATCGACGGCGCCGACGTCGTCGCGGTCGACGGCACGTTCTTCACCGAAGACGAGATGGGCCCGGCGCGTCCGGCGTCGGGCATGGGACACCTCGCCGTGCGCGAGCAGCTCCCGCTGATCCACGCCCGCCCGCGCACGCGGTTCCTGTTCACCCACCTCAACAACACCAACCCGCTCCTCCGGCCGGACGCGCCGGAGCGGGCCGAAGTCACCGCCGCGGGCGCGTCGGTGGCCGCCGACGGCCGGTTGCTCGAGCTGTAACCGCTCGCCTCCCCATGGACGCCGTGGCACCGCCGTGCCCGGAGAAAGGTCGGAACACCATGAAGAAGAGATCGACGACGTTGCTGACGATGGTCGGGAGCGCGGTGACCGCGGCGCTGACCACGGCCGCCCTGATCGGGATGCCCGCGTCGGCCCACGACGGGAAGAACCAGCAGGGCGCCCAGGCACTCGGCGACCCCGACTACGGCGTGTGCCGCGGCCTCGACTCGCGCTGCTACCACAACTGGGGCAACTTCGACCTCACCAAGGGCGTCCGGGTCCTCGTCTACTCGCGCACGGCGGGCCCGCGCCACGCGAACCTGGGGCCGGCGCTCGGGCCGGGGCTGAACCCGCCGCTGACCGCGGCGAACGTCGCGCAGAACGGGCTGATCGAGCTCGGCAAGAAGAGCGGATTCGGCGTCGACTGGACCGAGGACGTCACCCAGCTCGCGAGCCCGAGCACGCTGTTCAAGTACAACGCCGTGATCTTCATGAGCACGACCCGCGACGCACTGGACGACTCGGCCCAGACGTCGCTGCGGCAGTACATCCGGGGCGGCGGCGGGTTCGTCGGCATCCACAACGCGTTCGGCACCGAGTACAACTGGCCGTGGTACGAGGGCCTCCTGGGCGGCGCGAACTACTACGACCACGGTCCGGCGCAGGCCGGCGTGGTGCAGACGGTGGACCGTAACGACGTGTCGACGAAGGGCCTGCCGAACCGCTGGGCGTTCACCGACGAGTGGTACAACCTGGTCCCGTTCCCGAGCGACGTGCGGGTCCTGGCCAAAGTCGACGAGTCGACACTCGCCAAGGGCGTGAAGGGTTCGATGGGCCACCCGGGCCACGGCGACGACCACCCGGTGGCATGGTGCCAGTACTACGACGGCGGCCGGTCATGGGTGACCACGCTCGGCCACGAGAGCTGGGCGTTCACCAACACGACGACAGCGGACGGCGCGGCGTACTTCCAGACGCTGATCGCGAACGGCATCAAGTCCGCCGCGGGGGCGGCACCGTTCTGCCGCTGATCCTGCGCACAGATGAGCCCGGCCGGGAGATCCCCGGCCGGGCTCATCGCGTTGACAGGGCACTTCACGAAAGCGCTCATGGCCGCGACCGGCCTGACCTCAGTGGCCGCACCGAGCGCGGCCGCCGCGGACGCGACGCGGGTCTACCTGGAGGGGACCGACATGACGACCTGGTTCGACGGGACGGTCAGCTTCACCAACCGGTCGGCGAGCGTCGTCGGAGAGCTCCGAGTGGGAACGTTCAGCTGCCTCCGGCTGTACGGAGCGACCTACACCGCGAGTGGGAAACGGCTCGACTACCGCAGTACCAGTCTGCATTGCGATGACCACACTTGGCCGAGTATCCCGCTCAGCGCCGACGTCGTGGGCGGTGCCGCGAGCGTCGGTGTCTGGATCGCCGACTCCACCGGCAAGTACCTGGACGGGTGCACCATCGAGCGCGGTGACCTGCCGAGGTGCCTCCACGGATAGCGAAACGCCCGGCCGTGGCTTCCACGGCCGGGCGCTTCCGAGCAAGCCCTAGAGCCCGAGGTAGATCTGCCGGACCAGCGGATCGTGCGCCAAATCCGCGGAACTCCCCGTCATCGCGATCCGCCCGTTCTCCATCACCACGCACGTCTCGGTCGCCTCGAACGTCAGCTTCGCGTTCTGCTCCACCAGCAACAACCCCAGCCCCGACGCGGACAGCCGCTGCAGCGTGCCGAGGATCTCCTCGACCAGCTTGGGGGACAGGCCCATCGACGGCTCGTCCAGCAGCACCAGCCGGGGCTCGGACATCAGGGCCCGTCCGATGGCCAGCATCTGCTGCTGACCGCCCGACAGCGCTCCGGCCAGGCGGTGCTGCATCTCGCCCAGTACCGGGAACATCTCGTAGATCTCCCGCAGCTTCTCCTGCGTCGCGCCCTTCCACGAGCGCAGGTACGCGCCGAGCAGCAGGTTCTTCTCCACCGTCAGGCCGGTGAACACGTGCCGGCCCTCCGGTACGTACCCGATGCCGTGGCGGACGATGTCCTTCGGCTTCACCTTGGTCAGGTCGCGGTCGCCGAGGCGGAGGGTGCCTACCTTGTGGGGCACCAGCCCCATCAGCGCCTTCAACGTCGACGTCTTGCCCGCGCCGTTGGCCCCGATGATGCCCAGGCAACGGCCCGCGCCGACCGTGAACGACACCGAGTTGACCGCCTGGACCCCGCCGTAGTGGACGGCGAGGTCCTCGACGACCAGATCGCCTTGTGCCGAGGGGTTCACGGCAACGCCTCCGTCTCGACTGCTTCCACGACCTCGGCCGTGCTGAACGAGTCACCGAGGTAGGCCTCGATCACCTCGGGCCGGACCGCGACCTCCGCCGGGGTGCCCTCGGCGATCACCCGGCCGCTCGCCAGCACCGTGACGCGGTCGCACAACGACATGACCAGACCCATGTTGTGCTCGATCAGCACCACCGTCACGCCACTGTCGCGAATGGACCGCACGATCTCCTGCAGCTGCCCGACCTCCTGGCCGTTGAGCCCGGCCGCCGGCTCGTCCAGCAGCAGCAAGCTCGGCTCCGCCGCCATCGCCCGTGCCAGTTCCACGCGTCGCTGTATGCCGTACGGGAGCGAGCGAGGGGCCGCGTCCGCGAAGGCCGTCAGGCCGAACCGCTCCAGCAGCTCCGTCGCGGCCCGGCGCAACCGGCGTTCCTGACGCCAGATGCCGACCGGCCACACCACGTACCGCCACGCCGCGCGCATCGGCGTCCGGTCGAGCGCCACCAGGAGGTTCTCCTCGACCGTCATCTCCCCGAACAGGCGCAGGTTCTGGAACGTCCGCGACATCCCCTGGTGCGAGAGCTGGTGCGGCCGCCGCCCGACGAGCGGCCGTCCGCCGAAGCTCGCGGTGCCGCCGCTCGCCGTGTAGATCCCGCTGATCACGTTGAACAGCGTCGTCTTCCCGGAGCCGTTGGGCCCGACGATGCCGCGGATCTCACCCGGCTCGACCGACAGCGTCACGCCGTCCAGGGCCCGCAGGCCGCGGAACTGCTTGCTGATGCCGGAGATCTCGAGCGAGCCCGATCCGGCCGGCGCCGACGCCGGTTCGTACGGGCGGAACGCGGTGAGCGCGCCCGCCTCCCGGTGCCGCCGGCGCTGGATCGCCGCCCGGACCCGCCGGGGGAGACCGGCCAGGCCGGTGGGGGCGAACACGACCATCAGCACCACGACCGAGCCGTAGCCCAGCTGCGCGTAGACGGAGAAGTCGACCAGCGCCTCCCGCACCAGCGCGAGCGCGATCGCGCCGATGACGCAGCCGATGATGCTCTGCCTGCCGCCGATGATGACCATCGCCAGCAGCAGGAACATGTTGGCCACGCTGAAGGACTCGGGCGCGATGTAGTGGATCAGCCCGGCGTAGAGGATCCCGGCCGCTCCGCCGTAGACGCTCGCGGTGAGGAACGCCGTCATCCGCAGCAACGGCACCGGGGCACCGACCGCACCCGCGGCCAGCGAGTCGTCGCGCATCGCCCGCAGCCGGCGGCCGAGCGCGGTGCGGACGAGGAAGAGCGCGAACCCGATGGCGAGCGCGAAGACGATCAGCTCGAAGTAGTAGTACAGGTACTCGTTGGTCAGGTCGATGCCGAACAGCGGCGGCGCCGGGATCCCGTTGATGCCGGACGCGCCGCCGGCGACCTGGGCGTTGGTGACCCAGTTGGTGAACGCCAGCGCGAGGCCGAGGGTCACGATGCCGAGGTAGTGCGACTGGACTCGCAGGGCCGGGACGCCGACGAAGAGGCCCGCCAGTGCGGTGGCGAGCATCGCGAGCACGGCCGAGACCCAGAAGCCGAGCCCCGAGTTCGTCGTGAAGATCGCCAGCGCGTACGAGCCGATGCCGAAGAACGCCACCTGGGCCAGGTTGATCTGCCCGGCCACGCCGAGCGCGAGACCCAGGCCGACGGCCAGCAGCGCGAAGACCACGGCGATGTTGACGACGTGGATGCCGTAGGTGTCCAGGCCGTAGGGCAGGAACCAGGCGGCGACGGCGATCGCGGCGGCCGCGATCACCTTGACCGCGGCCGGTCTGGTGCGCGGGAAGGAGCTCATGCCCGGTTCACCGTCCGTTCGCCGAAGAACCCGGTCGGGCGGATCATGATGATGACCGTGAACGCGAGGAACACCACCAGGTCCGAATAGCCCTGGAACTGACCCGACGCGTAGGAGTCGAGCACGCCGATGGCGAGCCCGCCCGCGATCGCGCCGCCGATGTTGCCGAAGCCGCCGAGGATGGCCGCGGCGAACCCCTTGATGCCCAGCGTGCCGCCGAGGGTGGGACTGACGTACAGCAGCGGCCCGACCAGCCCGCCGGCGAGCGCGGCCAGTCCCGCGCCGATCGCGAACGCGATGGCGTTGCTGCGCCCGACGTGGATGCCGACGGCCGTCGCGGCTTCGTGGTCCATCGCGACGGCCTGCATCGCGGCCCCGCGCTTGGTGCGCTGCAGGAACAGCAGGAGCAGCACCGTGGCGACGGCGGCGATGCCGAGCACCACGAGGTTGTAGGTGCGCACGCGGACGCCGAACAGGTCCAGCGGACCGGAGTCCACCGGCGTCGGGACCGCGTGCCCGGTCGCGCCCCAGATGATCGTGGCCAGCGACTCGAGCACCACGCCGAAGCCGATGGTCCCGATCAGCATGAGGTCGAAGTCCTTGTTCTCCAACGGCCGCAGCACCCGCTCCATGACCAGCGCGATGAGCCCGGTGACCACCATCGCGACGACGATCGCGAGGATGAACGGGAGCCGTGAGGACATGTAGAACGTCGAGGCCGCGTAAGCGCCCACCATGACCACCTGTCCGTGGGCGAAGTTCACCAGGCCCATGGTGCGGTACACGATCGAGAAGCCCATCGCGACGAGGGCGTAGACGGCGCCGAAACTCAGCCCGCCGACGAGGGTCTGGAGCAGAACTTGCATTGAGGGGTCCTTTCCCCGGCAGGGGGCCGCGCTCGACGGCGCGGCCCCCCGAGGGCGGGTCAGCTGGCGGGAGCCGCGATGAGCTTGCCGCCGGTGATGACACCGATCGACGTGGCGTGGATACCGACCCCGGTCTGGTCGAACGTGAAGTTCCCGAGCAGCCCGGCGTACTTCGTGCCGCGGATGGCGTCGGCCAGCTGCTGGCCGGTGGCGCCGTTCGACGTCTTCAGCGCGGTCAGGAAGATGCTGGTGCCGTCGAAGCTCTTGGCGCCGTGCAGCTCCGCGTCCTCGTTGTACGCGGCCTTGTAGGCCTGGGCGAACTGACGGGCCGCGTCGCTGCTCTCGTTGCTCAGGTACGGGCTGCTCACGACGGTGCCTTCGGCGTTGCTCGCGCCGGCCGTGCTCAGGTACACCGTCGTGCCCATCGGGGCGGCGCCGGCGATCGTCGCGGTGATGCCGAGCTCACGCGCCTGCTTGACGATCAGCCCCGCCTCGACCTCCTCCGTCCCGACGAACAGCACCTGCGGGTTCTTCTGCCGGATGGAGGTCAGCGCGGCGCTGAAGTCCTTCTGGTCGGTGGTGACGACCTGGTCGTCGACCGGCGTGACCCCGCGCCCGGCCAGCGCCTTGCCGAACGCGTCGTGTTCGCCCTTGCCGTAGGAGCCGTTGTTGGTGATGAACGCGATGGTCTTCTGGCCCTTCTGGTCGACCAGGTACTTCGCGAGCGTCTCGTCGTAGGTCGTGCTGGTCGGCCCGTTGAGGAACTGGAACGGGCTCTTGACCGCGATGATCGACGGCGACTGCCCGGAGGTGATGCTGGGGATCTTCGCCTGCTGCAGGACCGGCGCCATCGCCACGGTGACCGCGCTCTCGGCGGTGCCGATCATCGCGATGTAGCCCTCGCTGGCGATCTTGCGCGCCAGGTTCGTGCCGACCGTCGGGTCGCCGGCGTCGTCGAACACGTCGAGCTGGATCTTGCGGCCGTTCACCCCGCCCTTCGCGTTCCACTGCTCGACCGCCAGCTTCGCGCCCTTGTACTCCCACGCGCCCAGCGAGCTGAGCTGGCCGCTCTGCGCGTCGACCACCGCGATCTTGATCGGGCCGCTGCTGTCCGATGTGGACGGCGTCGAGCCGCCGGGTGCGCTGCAGGCGGTCGCGGCTCCCGCGGCGAGCAGGGTCAGCGCGGCCAGCAGACGTCTGGTTCCGGGTCGGTTCATCGGGGACACTCCATTGTGTGCGGTTGCGGGGTCATTCGAAGACGCCTTGGTAGATGTCGGTGATGTTCCAGTGCCCCGGGGTCGGCACCGGTTCGTTGACCATGGGGACGTCGAGCACGGCCGGGCGCCGGTTCGCGATCGCCTCGCGCAGTGCGGCGGCGAGGTCCTCCGGGCGGTCGACGGGGTAGCCGTCGGCGCCGCAGGCCCGGCCGAAAGCCGCGAAGTCCGGGGAAGAGGGGTTGCCGTCGCGGTCGCGGAACTCGCAGCCGAAGCTCCGGCCGAAGTTGTGGGCCTGCAGGTCCGCGATGGTGCCGTGCGCCTTGTTGTTCATCACCACGAACAGCACGGGCAGGCCCCGCTCGACGGCCAGGGGCACGGCGGGCAGCTGCGAGCTCATCCCGCCGTCGCCGACGAGCGCGACGACGACGCGGTCCGGCCAGGCCAGCTGCACGCCGACCGCGGCGGCCGGGCCGAAGCCCATCGTCGACGCGCCCCCGGGCGTGATGAACCGGCCCTCTTCGGGCAGTTCGTAGCACTGCGCGACGCCGTTCTTGTTCCAGCCGACGTCGGTGACGAGCACGGCGTTCGCGGGGAGCGTCGTGCGCAGGTCCTCCAGGATCCGTTCGGGGCGAAGGGGAAAGTCGTCGCTGCGGCCGCGCTCCTGGCTCGCCGCGAAGAGGTCCGAGCGCACCGTGCCGATCTGCTCGCGGATGTCGGTGCGCTCGACGGGTTCGGCCACGAGGCTCTTGACGGCGGCCGTGATGGCCGGCACGGCGTGGTTCACGTCGGCGACCGCGCCGATCTCGACGGGGTAGTTGCGGCCGATCTCCGCGGCGTCGAGGTCGATCTGGATCAGCCGGCCCGGCGGGAACGCCCAGGTGTACTCGGAGTTCCACGAGCTGGCGTCGGTTTCGGCGAAGCGGGTCGCGAGGGCGAGGACGACGTCGGCCTTGCGGGTGTACTCGTTGGTCAGCTCGAGGCCCCAGAACCCGGTCATGCCCATCACGAGGGGGTGGCGGTCGGGCAGGGTGCCCTTGGCCATCAGGGAGTGCGCCACCGGGATGTCGAGGTGCTCGACCAGGTCGAGCAGCGCGGCGCGGCCCTCGGGCGAGCGCAGGCCGCCGCCGAGGTAGACGAGCGGGCGTTCGGCGCCGGCCAGCACCTCCGCGATCCGGCGGGCGTCCGCGTCGGACAGCGCGGGCTTCGCCGTGTGCGCCACGAGCGGGTACTCGGCGAGCGGGACTTCGCGCGAGAAGTGGTCCATCGGGACGTTGAGCAGCACGGCGCCGGGACGGCCGGACGTCGCGGTCCAGAAGGCGCGCTCGGTGAACCGGGCGAGGTCTTCGGCGCGGTGCACGTGCCAGGCCCGCTTGACGAAGGGCCGGTAGATGGCCGTCTGGTCGGCGTCGGCGTGCAGGTTGACTTCCTGGTGCGGGCCCCGGCCGTGGTAGTAGGACGGGATGTCGCCGGAGATCGCGATCAGCGGCACCGAGTCCAGCGCCGCGGTGGCCACGCCGGTGACCGCGTTCATCATCCCGGGCCCGACGTGCACCAGCAGCACGCCGGGCTTGCCCGACGCCCGGGCGTAGCCGTCGGCGGCGTGGGCCGCGGCCTGCTCGTGGCGGGCCATCACGAACTCGATGCCGCTGCGGCCCAGCGCGTCCAGCAGCGCGATGTTCGTGTGCCCGCACAGGCCGAAGACGTACTCGACGCCGTAGGACTCCAGCTGGCGGACGAGCGCGTCGGCGGCGGTGATGGTCGGGGCGGGGTCGCTCATCGAAGTCGAACTCCTCGGTCGCTCGGCGGTTTCGGTCACTGCTCGCCCCAGATGGACAGGTCGCGCAGCACGAGGGTCTTGACGACGGTGTAGTCGTCGATCATGGGAGCGGGGGACTCGCGGCCGAAGCCGGAGTCCTTGACCCCGCCGAAGGGCACGTGGTCCAGCCGGAAGTTCGACGAGCCGTTGACGATCAGGCCGCCGACCTGCAGCTCCCGCCAGGCGGTGAAGACCGTGCCGATGTCCCGGGTGAAGATGCCGGCCTGCAGGCCGAACCGGCTGGTGTTGCACGACGCGATGACGGTGTCGAGGTCGTCGAAGGGCAGCACGGCGACCAGTGCGCCGAAGACCTCCTCGACGACGACCGTCGCGTCCGGCGCGGGGTCGGCGACGATCGTGGGCAGCAGTGTCGCGCCGTCCCGGCTGCCGCCCAGCAGCACCCGCGCGCCACCGGCCGCCGCCTCGGCGGTCCACTTTTCGACGCGGGCCGCGGCCTCTTCGTCGACCATCGAGCCGATGTCGGTGGCCGGGTCGAGCGGATCGCCGACCCGCAGGCCCTCGACCTCGGTGCGGAAGGCGGCGAGGAAGTCCTCGAAGCGGCTGCGGTGCACGTAGACCCGCTGGACGGAGATGCAGCTCTGGCCGGAGTTGCTGTAGCCGGTGCGCGCGCAGGTCCGCGCCGCGAGGGCGAGGTCGGCGTCCGCGCACACCAGCGTCGCGGCGTTGCCGCCGAGTTCGAGCACCAGCCGTTTCGCCCCGGCGGCCCGGGCGACCGCGTTGCCGGTCTCCGCGCTGCCGGTGAAGCTGATGACCGCGACCTCGCGAGCCGCGCACAGGGCGGCGCCGACGTCACCGCCGCCGTGCAGCAGCTGCACCGCTTCCGGCGGCATGCCCGCTTCCAGCAGGAGAGCGACGACGGCGGCGGTCGTGGCCGGCGCCTGGGGCGGGGCCTTGACGAGCGTGGTGTTGCCGGCGGCGAAGGAGGCGCCGAGCTTGTGAGCGAGCAGGTTCGCCGGCGCGTTGAACGGGGTGATCGCGAGCGCCACGCCGGCCGGCGCGCGGTAGGTCAGCGCGGTGTTGCCGACCCCGCGTTCCCAGCCCGCGACCGGCAGGTTCTCCCCGCCGATGCGGCGGGTTTCGGCGGCGCAGACGGCGAAGGTGTCGGCGACGCGGTCGAGCTCGCCCCGGCCGTCCTTGAGCGGCTTCCCGAGCTCGAGCGCGATCAGCCGGGCGATGTCGTCCCGGTGGTCTCCGGCGAGCCGGGACGCGCGGTCGAGGATCGCCGCGCGGGTGGCCGGAGCCAGACGGGCGACGGCGGGGGCGGAAGCGGCGGCGTACGCGACCGCGCGGGCCACCTGGCCCTCGTCCGCGGTGAACGACGTCGTGACGACTTTTCGCTGGTGGGGGCCGATGCGCTCGGCCGGTGAACCCTCGCGGGACCACTGGCCGGCGACGAACGCGGCGGCCTCGATCGGGGTATCGGATTTCGCGGCTTCGAGGATCTGCTCCAGCACCGCCACACTCCCTTGTGAACCATCAAACGGCACATCTGGACCGCTCTGCGGACTCCGTGTAACGTACGGTCAGCCGCCTGTCGGTGGCAAGAGCGGGATCTGAAACTGTTGCGAACTGGTCCACCGGCCGGGGACCCGCAACGCGACGAAGGGTGTGCAGTGATGAAGGCTGACGGAGCCGAGGAGCGCGACGGCTCATCCGGCGAAGGAGGCGTGCGGAGTGTCCAGCGTGCGCTGGACATCCTCGGGCTGCTGACCGACGAACGGCCCACCGTCACGATCTCCGACATCGTGAAGGCGACGGGTCTCGCGAAGACGACGGCGATCCGGCTGGCGCAGACCCTGGAGCTGAACGGCCTGCTGTGGTCGACCAGCAAGGGCTACATGGCGGGGCCGGGACTCTGGCGGTGGGCGCACCTCGCGCGGCAGACCTGGGAGCTGCCGGCCGAGATGAAGCAGCTCATGCGCGAGCTCGGGGATCGCCAGCGGGAGACGGTGAACCTGTACGTCATCCGCGACATGTACCGGGTTTGCGTGGCCCAGCAGGAAAGTTCGCAGCCGCTGCGGCACGTGGTGCGGGTGGGTGACGAGCTGCCGCTGTGGGGTGGCGCTTCGTCGAAAGTCTTGCTCCGCGAGGCTTCTCCTGCTTTGCTGAAGCGGATCGCACGCAGTTCCCCTTACGGTGCGGACCATGCGGAAAGCCTCCGAAAAGGACTGACCGAAGCGGCCGAACAGGGGTTCGCGGTGAGTCACGGCGAACGCGAGGCCGGACTGTCGGCCGTGGCGGTTCCCGTGCTCGGCAAGAACGGTTCCGTCGCCGCCGCGTTGTCGCTGAGCGGCCCCACCGTCCGCTTCTCCGAAGACCGGATCGCCGAGTTCGTCGCCGATCTCACCGAGTCCGCTTCGCGGATGAGCGAGCGGGGCTTCGACCATCCGTTCGCCGGCTGACCCCGGCGGCGCTCGTCGTCTGGTGCAAGGAGAGGGAATGACGCAAAGACCGCTTCGCGGTATCCGGGTGCTCGACCTGACCAACGTCCTCGCGGGACCGTACTGCAGCTACCAGCTCATGCTGTTCGGCGCCGAGGTGGTCAAGGTCGAGCTGCCGGGTTCGGGTGACCTCGCCCGGAACCTGGGACCGGACGCGGTCCTGAACCGCGCCGGGATCGGGACGTCGTTCCTGGCACAGAACGCCGGCAAGAAGTCGATCGAGCTCGATCTCAAGGACGCCGGGCAGCGGGAGTTGTTCCAGGACCTGGTCCGCGGCGCGGACGTCGTCCTCGAGAACTACCGGGCGGGTGTGCTCGACCGCCTCGGTTTCGGCTGGAAACACTTGCGGGAGCTCAACTCCGGGCTGGTGTACTGCGCCATCTCGGGGTTCGGCCAAAGTGGACCGATGAGCCAGGCCCCGGCCTACGACCAGATCATCCAGGGCCTGTCGGGCATGATGAGCGTGACCGGGACCCCCGAAACCGCGCCGCTGCGCGTGGGTTTCCCGGTCTCGGACACCGTCGGCGGGCTGATGGCCGCCCTCGCCATCTCGGCGGCGCTGGTCGGCCGGGACCGCACGGGCGAAGGCAGCTTCCTGGACCTGTCGATGCTAGAAGCGTCCATTTCGGCCATGGGCTGGGCGGTGTCGAACTACGTGATCAGCGGCGTCGCGCCGGTGCCGATGGGCCGCGACAACGCCACGGCGGCGCCGTCGGGCACGTTCTTCGCCGCGGACGGGCCGCTGAACATCGCGGCGAACCGGCAGGAGCAGTTCGTCACCCTGTGCACGCTGGTGGGGCGGCCCGACCTCGTCACGGACTCCCGGTTCGCCGACCGGGAGGATCGCAAGGCACACCGGGCGGTCCTCGACGCCGAGCTGAACCAGGCCCTCGGCGCGCGGCCCGCCCTCGAATGGGAGCGGCTGCTCTCCGACGCGGGCGTCCCGGCGGCCCGGATCCTCACGGTCCCGCAGGCCCTCGACTCCGACCAGCTCACCCACCGCGGCTTCTTCACCGAACTGCCGTTCCCCGGCCAGGCCGAGCGCACGTTGCGCGCCAGCGGCAACGGCGTCCTGCTCGACGGGGAGCCGCTGCGGCCGGGCACGCGGCCGCCGCTGCTCGGGGAGCACAACGACCAAGCCGTCGAGCTGGCCCGCCGCTGGAACGCCGAAACGCCGCTTCCCCGGCCGGCGCCGGAACCGTCGCTCGCGCCCGTGGACAAGGACTGAGATGGCCGAGGAAGCAACCGCCGCCGACGTCGCGGACTGGTGGGCGAACGCGATCTGCCGGATGGAACCCGGCGTGGTCGAGCTGCGCGGGACGCCCGTGCAGGACTTGATCGGCTCGCACGGCTTCGTCGCCACGATCTGGTTGATGGTGCGGGGAACCAGCCCCGATCCGCGGGAGGCGGCCCTGCTCGAAGCGGCGATGGTCGCGTCGGTCGACCACGGCCCGCAGGCGCCGTCGATCGCGATCGCCCGGATGACCGCGACGTGCGGGGTCGGTCTCAACAACGCGATGGCGTCCGGGGTGAACGCGCTGGGCGACTCCCACGGCGGCGCCGGTCAGCAGTGCGTGGAACTGCTGACGGCGATCGTCGAGCGTGAGGCGGCCGGCGATTCGCTGGAGGTCGCGACCGTGGCCGTCGTGGCGGAGTTCCGGGAGCACAGCCGTTACCTGCCCGGCTTCGGCCACCGGTTCCACCCGCGCGACCCGCGTCGCGACCCGTTGCTGGGGCTGGTGGAGGAAGCCGTCGCCGACGGGGTCGTCGAAGGGAGGTACCTGCGTGCCGCACTCGCGGTCGAAGCGTTGCTGAACAGGGGACGCGCCAAGCCGGTGCCGATGAACATCGACGGCGCCACCGCGGTGATCTACGCCGAGCTGGGCTTCCCGGCACCGCTCGCGCGCGGGTTGTTCGTGCTGAGCCGCAGCGTCGGAATCCTGGCCCACGCTTGGGAAGAGACGACGCAGGGCCGGCGCAACAAGGGGCCGATGCCGACGTCGATCCTGCCGACGGTGCTCGCCGCCGGACCGTGATCGACGGATTTTGTCGGTGCCCTCCGTTACGGTCGCGACGTGACGTTATTGGAGGCTTTCGAAGACGACGAGTACTTGCCCGAGTACGGGACGGTCGTGGTCCGCGACTGTCACGCCGTTGACGCGTCGGACCCGCTGGAGAACGCGGTGCTCGCCGAGCTCGCGACCGACGCGTTGTCCGGAACGGTCGCGACGGCCGGGGACGGCTGGCTGCACGGCCACGCCGGCGACCCGTTCCAGGCGGTGCGCCTCGAGTCTCATGACGTGCTTCCGTCCCTCGTCGTCGAGGAGTGGGATGACGTCGTCGAGTCGCCGTTCCACAGCCGGACCGGCCGGATCGCGCTGGGCTACCTCACCGGCGGCGAGGACGACACGGGTCTGGATCTGGGGCGGCGAGGCCTGTTCCGGGTGCGGGTGGCACGCCGTCCCGCGGACGACGGCGAAGAGGGCGATGTCTGGCTCATGCAGTTCTGGCCGTCCGCCGAACCGGGGCTGCCTCGCTGGGTGCGGCGGACCCGGCCGGCGCTGCCCGCGCCGGGCGACGGCTGGCGGGAGGTCCTCGGGTTCGCGGTGCTGGACGTCGCCTGGACCGCCGCCGGGTACGGGCCGCCCCGCCCGGACACCTGGCTCGACGAGCCCCTGCGCGGCGACCCGCCGGACGCGGCGATCTGCGCGCAACTGGGCGTGGCGCCGCCCGAGTCGCAGCGGGACGCGGTGGCGTTGCTGGTCACCGCCGGGGTTCTCGCGTCCGAAGGGGACGGCTGGCGGCTCGTCGAAAGTCCGCCGCTCGCGGCCGAACGGCTCGACCTGCCCGGCCCGCTCGCGGCGCGGGTCACCGACGCCGCGGACCGCGCGCGGTACACGTGGGCCGCCGCGGACCTCACCAGCGTCGCGGCGTGGGGCGACCCGGCACCGGTCGCCGATCTAGCGGAACGGCTGCTCCTCGCACCGGACGAGCTGCCCGGCTTGCTCGCCCACGCCGTCGCCACCGGCTTGGTCCGGCAAACCGGGAACGGAATCGTGGCGCTGCCACGGCGTCCACCGGAACCGGTCGTGCTCCCCGTGGCGGCGGTCCGCCCGCCTCGCACGGCGAACCCCGAGACGTTCGAGGGAGCACCGCCACGGGCCGGCGTGATGGGCGGCAACGGCGACGTCGTGGTGTGGCGGCTCGACGGGCCGGTCGTGCTCGGCCAGGTTCCGCACCAGTACCGGTACCACGCCTGCGAAACGCCGGCCGGGATCGCGGTGGCGACGTCCGGCGGCCCGGGAACGCTGGTGCGCTGGGACGGCACCACCGAGCCACTGCCCGTCGACCTGGGGACGCGTCCGGTTCGTAGCGCGGACGGGCGGTTCCTGGGCGGGTTCGAGCTGCACGTCGGGCGCCGGTCCTGGGACCGGCCCCACCTCCTGGACGTGACGACGGGCGAGGTCGCGAGCCTGCCCGAGTCCGACGGGCTGACCCGCCACGCGCTCGCGGTGATCGACGGCGCGTTGTACTACGCCGAGAGCCGGCCAACCGGCACACGCACGTTCCGCTGGCGCCCCGGCACCGAGCCCGAGCCGCTGGCCCCCGACCTCTGGCAGATCGACCCGATTTCCGGAGCGGCCCTGGAACGCGGCGCCGGGGGAGTGTTCGTCCACACCCCGGCGGGCGCCCGAATCCCGATCGCCACGGACCGGCCGTACGAGCTGGCCCCCGGCGGCGAGCGGCTCGTGGCGTACGACTACCCGGCGCATTCGGCGTGGCTGCTCGACATCGGCGCGACGGAACCGGAGGAGCATCCGTTGCCCGAGGGCTGCGAGCTGAGCACGGCGATACCCTCGGCCCCATTCTGGGAGAACCGATCGACAGTGGTGTTTCAGCACGAGCACGGCGCCCGCACCCGAATGGTGCGCTGGCACGTGGCGGCCGGGCGGTTCGACCATTACGAGCTGCCGGATCTGGTCGGCTACCGGCCTTTCGCAGTGCGTCCCATCCTCCGGCCGTGACACGAAGCGCGTGGCCTGCCCGGGTCAGGCAGTGCGGGGTCAGTCCGTGTTCGGCGATCAGGCCCGGGCGAGCGCCCGCAGGAAAGCGTCCTCCGAGACGACCGGGACCCCGCACTCGCGGGCTCGCGTGGCCTTGTCCGACAGGGAGTCCGGATCGGCCGCCGCGAGGACGCGCGTCTGCTTGCTGACCGCTCCGGTGACGCGGATGCCCGCCGCGGTGGCTTCGGCCACGATGTCGGCGCGGTTGCGCTTCATGGTGCCGGTGAGGACCACCTTGTCGCCCGGTCGCAAGACGAGTCCGCCGACCTTCGGTTCCGGTCGCGATGCCGGGGCCTGCGCGGCGTCGCGTTCTTCGTCGAGGATCGTTTCGACGATCGCCGGGTCGAGCGCGAGGAGGATGGCGACGGTGAGCAGGTCGGTCCGCTCCTCGTCGGTGACCACCTGGTCGGCCCAGGCTTCGCGCGCCAGGTCGCGCAAGTAGCTCAAGTGCAGGGCCATGATTTCGCTCTTGTGCAGCCCGAGGTCGTGGGCGATCTCGACGAGCGCATCGCCTTCGGTGGCCGAGATCTGCCGGTCGAGCAAGGCGTCGTCGAGCATCGCGTAGTACGCGTCGACCACCGGTTCGCCATCCCGCGGCATCCGCTCGACAAGCCTGGCCAGGAAGTGCGGCTCGACGTGTCCGATCGCCGTCCGCCGAACCGCGGGGGCGCGACGTCGGTCGAGCCGCGGCCAAGCCCAGTTCGCGGCCCGCAGCTGGGCGCCGGTGGCACGCACGGAATCGGGTGCGTGCCGAAGAAGAAAGGCGAGGAGGTCGCCCGCTCCTCGTGCGTCGTCGAGCGCGGTGTGCCAAGAGCGTTCGGACAGGCCCGCGGCCGCGCAGCAGTCGATCAGGGACCGTCCGGAACTCAGCCGCGCCCGGCCGGCGGCTCGCATGGTGCACAACCCGGCGTCGGGCTCGAACGGCGTGTCGATTCCCAGCCGGCCGAACTCGGCGCGCAGGTGCATCGCGTCGAAAGTCCAGTTGTGTGCCACCACGACGCGACCGCTCAGGCGCTCGACGAGCTCACCGGCGAGGTGCTCGAACCGGGGTGCCCGGCGCGCGTCGGCCGCCCGGATGCCGTGGATGGCCTGAGGGCCCAGGTCCCGGTCGGGATTGACGAGCGTCACCCATTCGTCGGTGATGCGCCCGTCCGGGTCCACGTGGACGACCGCGATCTCGGCGATGCGGTGGTGCCAGCCGGTGAGGATCCCGGTGGTCTCGGTGTCGATGACGGCGTAACCGTGTGCGGTGTTCACAGCGGCAGCCGGTTGGTGCTGGCGGCCTGGACCGCGGCCAGCCACTGCGGCGGCAGTGGCTCGGGAACCCCGTGTTCGGCCCGCACGTAGCGGCGCCGGTTCTTCACCTGCTCGGTCTCCGCCCAGAGGGACACCAGCCACCGCAGCGTACGGGCGATCGACAGGACCTCGGACACGATCGGCGTCCCGGGTGCGGGCGAAATGCGAGCGATGTGCCGGAGGGAAGCGAAGTCGTGGACCTCGGCGTCATCGGGAAGGTCGTGCGTCCACTCCAGGGGAGTGATGGTCTTGCTGGCCTCGCGTGCGGCCTCGACCGTCACGGTGTACCGCTGACGTCGCTCGGCCGTCTCGCGGAACGCGTCCACCGGCGAGAACAGCTGCCGCTTCCACCAGCCGTCCTCGACGTCCACTTTCGCGGCCGTGGTGAGTTGTTCCAGCCATACCTGCAGGTTCTGCGGGTGCACGGCGGCGATCGCGCGGCGCTCGACGAGGGACAGGAGACGTCGCGCCGCCTCCGGAGAGCCGAAAGCTTCGCCGGCGGGGACGATCCAGGCGCCGGTCGGATCACCGGTCGGGCTGACGTGCCAAGTCGCCACCGACTCGACCTCGCGGTCACCGGCGCTCACGCAGAGCACGGCGCTCCCCGGCGCCCACAACGCCGCCAGTTCCTCGAGTGGTTCCACCACGGCCAGGTCCGTCACCGACTGCCTCCTTGATCGACCACCACCAAGTCGTCGATGCGCAGCAGTTGTTACACCCTTGCGTGGCAGGGTCTTTCACCATCGCCGCCCACTGCCGATCGGCTATGGCTCGACCAGCCGCCGCACGGCTTCCACCACCGTTGCCCGCCTGGCCTCGTGCTCCTGTGGGCCCAGGTCGCTGATCTCCGGGCTTTGCAGTGCCCACATCGAGGCGGTGTTGATCGTGAGCATCAGCAGTTCCGGGGCGGTGAAGCGGGTCGAGAGCCTGCCGTCCTCCTGGGCCTGGCGGATCGCATCGACCTTGGTCTGGTTCGACCTCGCGATGGCCTCGATCGGGGGCCGGCCGCCCTGCTGTTCCAGGCGGTGCCACGTCGCGAGGCGCATCACCTCCGGGTGGGCCGTCTGGCCGTCGAAGAGCGCGCCCGCGTACTCGGGCAGGTCGTCGGGGGCGATCGGGGCCAGCTCGGTCGCCTGCACGACGACCTGGTCGAACACCGCGGTGAAAAGCTCTTCCTTGCTGCCGAAGTAGGTGTAGACGAGGCCCGCGCTGCAGCCGGCCCGGCCGGCGAGCCGGTCGATCCGCGCGCCGGCGATGCCGTGCTCGGCGAACTCGGCCAGCGCGGCCTCCAGTAGGGCGCGGCGCTTGGCCTCGGGGTCTCGTGGTGCCATGCGCCCACTCTATTGAATGAACGTTCATTTGACAACCGGAGCCACGTCGTGCTTACCTGGCGACGTCGAGTTGAATGAACGTTCATTTAGGAGTCGAGATGGTTGTCCCTCCGCTAGTCGGCGAACGCGCGCTGGTCACCGGTGGGACCGGCGGAATCGGGCTCGAAACGGCGTTGGCGCTGGCCAGGGCCGGTGCCGACGTGATCATCGCCGGACGCGGGACGGCGAAGGTCGACCAGGCTGTCGCGGTGGTCCGCGAGGCCGTCGGCGCCGGCAAGGTGGACGGGCTGGTGCTCGACCTCGCCTCGCTGATGTCGATCGACAGCGCCGCCTCCGAAGTCCTCGCCGCCGGACAACCGCTGGACCTGCTGATCGCCAACGCGGGCGTCATGGCCGTGCCGGAGCGCCGGGAGACCGCCGACGGGTTCGAGCTGACGTTCGGCACCAACCACCTCGGGCACTTCGCGCTCACCGGACGCCTGCTGCCGGCCCTGCTCGCCGCGCCCGCGGCCCGGGTCGTGACGGTCAGCGCGAAAGTCGCGCGCACCAAGAACGCGACGTTGGAAGACCCGCTGAGCAAGGCGTCCTACTCGGGGATGGCCGCGTACACGAAGTCGAAGCTGGCGAACGTCGTCTTCACGCTGGAGCTGGCCCGGCGGGCGAGCGGCACCGGAATCACCGCGGTCGCCGTGCACCCGGGCACGAGCAACACCGGGCTCCAGCAGCACCTGCCGAAGTACATGCAGGTCATCGCGTCCGCGGTGCTCGAACGGTTCGTGGGCCAGAGCCCGGCCGACGCGGCCCGCCCGTCCCTCTACGCCGCGACGAACCCCGGCATCAAGCCGGGCGACTTCGTCGTGCCGGAGGGCCGCGCCGAGCTGCGTGGCGCTCCTCATGTCGCCGAAATGCCCGCCGCCGCAACCGATCCCGCCGTCGGGCGTCGGTTGTGGGAGCTCTCCGAAGAGCTGACCCACGTCACCTACGCGTTCCGCTGAAAGGACTTTCGCCCGCTACCGGCTCGCGCCGGCGGGCAGCGGGTGGCGAGAGCGAGCTGGAGCCCGTCAGAGGGACAGGCTCATGTGCCGGTTGACGTCCTTGTACAGCAGGTACCGGAACAGCCCCGGGCCGCCCGCGTAACACGCCTGGGGGCAGAACGCGCGCAGCCACATGAAGTCGCCCTCCTGGACCTCCACCCAGTCCTCGTTGAGGCGGTAGACGGCCTTGCCCTCCAACATATACAGGCCGTGCTCCATCACGTGGGTCTCGCTGAACGGGATCGCCGTGCCCGGTTCGAACGTCACGATGTTCACGTGCATGTCGTGGCGGGTGTCCGCCGGGTCGACGAAACGGGTGGTCCGCCAGCGTCCGTCGGTGCCCGGCATGGAGCCCGCCGTCACCTCGCGCTCGTTCGTCACGAACGCCTCGGGGAGCTCGAGACCCGCGACGCGCTGGTACTTCTTGCGGATCCAGTGGAACACCGCGCGCTCGGCTCCCGTGTTGTGGACGGTCCACGCCGCGCCCGGCGGGAGGTAGGCGTACCCGCCCGGCTCCAGCACGTGGTTCTCGCCGGCCAGGCCGAGGTCGAGCCGGCCCGCGGTGACGAACAGGACCGACTCGGCCTCCGGGTCGCCCTCCGGCTGGTCGCTGCCGCCGCCGGGGGACGCCTCCATCAGGTACTGGGAAAAGGTTTCCGCGAACCCGGACAGGGGCCGGGCGAGGACCCAGAGCCGGGTGCCGGTCCAGAACGGCAGGAAGCTCGTCACGATGTCCGCGTTGGTGCTGCGGGGAATCACCGCGTACGCCTCGCGGAACATCGCGCGGTCGGTCGTGAGCGCCGTCTGCGGCGCCAGGCCGCCGCCGGGGGAGTAGTAGGTCATCGTGCCACCTCCACGGGTTCGGTCGGCTCCACCGCGTCCGCCGGCTGGTCCGGCGCCAGGAGTGTCCGGACTCCGACGCTGTGCGGCGCCTTGGCGATGCCGGTCACCACCACCGGGAGGCCCGGCATCCGAACTCCTCTCCGAGCTTCCGCATCATGGAAAAGTTATTCCGCTTTGTGACTCCAAGCTAGGTACCTGCGTCTTCGCTGTCAACAGCCCCCGTCCCCTTGACACCCGACGTTGAGCATGCTGCGATCTGTATCGCATAGTGGAAGCAATCTTCCGCGATACGAAATCTGGAGGTCGTAGTGACCGCGCTGTTCTGTTCCGGTGACGCGATGCGCGGCGGCCGGCTGCACCACACCGTGTCCGCGCACCCGTTCCTCGGCGAGGTCCGGACCGCGCCGCGCTACCGGATGTACTCGGTCCGCGACGAGTTCCCGGCGCTCGCGGACGACCCGTCCGCCGGCGTGCCGCTGGCCGGCGAGATCTACGACGTCCCGCTCTCGGCGATCCGCACCGACTTCCTGCCGAGCGAGCCGCCGGAGCTGGAGCTGACCGTCATCGAGCTGGCCGACGGCCGTGACGTGCTCGCCGTCGGGCTGCGGCCGGGCGTACCGGCGCGGGAGCTGACCGACGTCACCGAGCACGGCGGCTGGCGCGCCTACCGCGCCCTCGCCGAGGAGACCCCGTGACCACACCGATGACGCTTCCCTTGCCCACGACGGCGAACTGCTCGATCCTCTTCCCCGGCGTGCCGCTGCTCCGGCGGCCGGCCGCCGCGGCCGCCGCCGGGTTCGACGCCGTCGAGTTCTGGTGGCCGTTCGAGCGGTCCGTGCCCGCCGACCGCGACGTCGACGCGTTCGTCGCCGCGGTGTCCGACGCCGGGGTCACGCTGACGGGCCTCAACTTCGCCGCCGGCGACATGCCCGCCGGCGAGCGCGGCATCCTCTCCGACCCCGCCCGGTCCGCGGAGTTCGCCGACAACGTCGAGGTCGCCGTCGGGATCGGCGAACGGCTCGGCACCACCGGGTTCAACGCGCTCTACGGCAACCGCCGCGACGGTCTCTACCCGGCGGAGCAGGACGAGCTGGCGCTCGCGAACCTCGTGCTCGCCGGCACGGCCGCCGCCAAGATCGGCGCCGTCGCGCTCCTGGAACCGGTCAGCGGCATCGACGCCTACCCGGTGCGCACCGCCGCCGACGCCGTCGCGATCTTGGACAGAGCCGGTTCCGAGCACGTGCGCCTGCTCCTGGACGTCTACCACCTGGCCGTCAACGGCGACGATCCCGCGACCGCGATCGACCGCTTCGCCGGCCGGATCGGGCACGTGCAGATCGCCGACGCGCCCGGCCGGGGCGAGCCCGGCACCGGGACCCTCCCGATCGCCGCGCTGCTCGACCGGATCGCCGCCACCGGCTACCGCGGCCGGGTCGGCCTGGAGTACAAGCCCGCGACCGCCGACCCGTTCGGCTGGCTCGCCCGACCCCTTGAAGAAGGTGCCCCATGACCAGGATCGCGTTCATCGGGCTCGGCATCATGGGCAGCCCGATGGCCTGCCACCTCGCCGCCGCAGGCCACGACGTCACCGGGTTCAACCGCACGCCGGAGAAGGCCGCGCCACTGGTCGCGGCCGGCGGCCGGGCCGCGAAGTCGGTCGCGGAGGCCGTGCGCGACGCGGACGTCGTCGCGCTGATGCTGCCGGACTCCCCCGACGTGACCGAGGTGCTGACCGGCGACGGCGGCGTGTTCGCCACGGCCGCGCCGGGCACCTTGATCATCGACTTCTCGACCATCCGCCCGGACGTCGCCGCGGACCTGGCCGCGCGGGCGGAAGAGCGGGGCCTGCACCTGATCGACGCCCCGGTCTCCGGCGGTCAGGCCGGCGCCGAGAACGCGACGCTGTCGATCATGACCGGGGGCGCCAAGGACGACTTCGTGGCCGCCCACCCGCTGCTCGACGTCATCGGGAAGACCGTCGTGCACGTCGGACCGGCCGGGGCCGGGCAGACCGTCAAGGCCGCCAACCAGCTGATCGTCGCCGGCCACCTCGCGCTGCTGGCCGAGGCGCTCGTCTTCCTCGAAGCGCACGGCGCCGACCTGCCGGCCGCCGTCGAGGTGCTCGGCGGCGGGCTCGCCGGATCCGCTGTGCTGAACCAGAAAGCGGCGAAGATGCTCGACCGCGAATTCACGCCCGGGTTCCGGATCGACCTGCACCACAAGGACATGGGCATCGTGACGACCGCCGCGCGCGAAGCCGGAGTGGCCCTCCCGGTCGGGGAGCGGGTGGCACGGCTGGTGGCCGAGACCCGCGACGCCGGGCTCGGCGGGCTCGACCATTCGGCGCTGTTCCAGACCATCGCGAACCCAAGGAGTGCCTCGTGACCAGGATGAGGGCCGTCGACGCGGCCGTGCGGATTCTCGAGATCGAAGGCGTGACGCAGGCATTCGGCGTCCCGGGCGCCGCGATCAACCCGTTCTACTCGGCGTTGCGCGCCCACGGCGGGATCTCCCACGTGCTGGCCCGGCACGTCGAAGGTGCGTCGCACATGGCCGAGGGCTACACCCGCTCCGCGCCGGGCAACATCGGCGTCTGCATCGGGACGTCCGGGCCCGCCGGCACCGACATGATCACCGGCCTGTACTCCGCGGCGGCGGACTCGATCCCGATCCTGGCGATCACCGGGCAGGCGCCGGTCGCGCGGCTGCACAAGGAGGACTTCCAGGCCGTCGACATCACGTCGATCGCCGCGCCGCTCACGAAGATGGCCATGACGGTGCTGGAGGCCGCGCAGGTGCCGGGCGCCTTCGCGCAGGCGTTCCACCTGATGCGGTCCGGCCGGCCCGGGCCGGTGCTGATCGACCTGCCGATCGACGTCCAGCAGACCGAGATCGAGTTCGACCCGGACACCTACACCCCGCTGCCGGTGCACCGACCGGCGGCGACCGCCGCGCAGGCCGCGAAGATCCTCGACATGCTCACCGAGAGCGAACGGCCGCTGATCGTCGCCGGCGGCGGGATCATCAACGCCGACGCCTCCGCCGAGCTGGTCGAACTGGCCGAGCTGCTGGGCGTGCCCGTGGTCCCGACGCTGATGGGCTGGGGCACGATCCCGGACGACCACCCGCTGTCGGCGGGGATGGTCGGGCTCCAGACGTCGCACCGGTACGGCAACGCGACGTTCCTGGAGTCCGACTTCGTGCTCGGCATCGGGAACCGGTGGGCCAACCGGCACACCGGCGGCCTGGACACCTACCGGCGCGGACGGCGGTTCGTGCACGTCGACATCGAGCCGACCCAGATCGGCCGGGTGTTCGCCCCGGACTACGGCGTCGTCTCCGACGCGGGGGCCGCGCTGCGGGCGCTGCTCGACGAGGCCCGCCGCCGCGCGGGAACCCTGCCGGACTACTCGGAGTGGGCCGAGCAGTGCCGCGCGCGCAAGGCGACCCTGTTGCGGCGCACCCACTTCACCGAGGTCCCGATCAAGCCGCAGCGGGTGTACGAGGAGATGAACCGGGTGTTCGGCCCGGAGACCCGGTACGTCTCGACGATCGGCCTGTCCCAGATCGCGGCCGCCCAGTTCCTGCACGTCTACCGGCCGCGGCACTGGATCAACGCCGGCCAGGCCGGTCCGCTCGGCTGGACGGTCCCGGCCGCGCTCGGCGCCGTCGCCGCCGACCCGGAGACTCCGGTGGTGGCGCTGTCCGGCGACTACGACTTCCAGTTCATGCTCGAGGAGCTGGCCGTCGGGGCGCAGTTCGGGCTGCCGTACGTGCACGTCGTCGTCAACAACTCCTACCTCGGCCTGATCCGGCAGGCGCAGCGGAACTTCGACATGGACTACTGCGTCCAGCTGGGCTTCGACAACATCAACGCCACCGACGACGGCCCAGCCCTGCCGAAGGGCTACGGCGTCGACCACATCCGGGTCGCCGAGGGCCTCGGGTGCGTCGGCCTGCGGGTCACCGACCCGGAGCTGCTCGAAGCGGCACTGCGCGAAGCCTGGCGGCTGGCCCGTGAGCACAAGGTGCCCGCGGTCGTCGAGGTCGTCCTCGAACGCGTCACCAACATCGCCATGGGCGCGGCGGACATCGACGCGGTCACCGAGTTCGAGGACCTGGCCACCACGCCGGAAGACGCGCCGACCGCGGTCGGGTCGCGGTGACCGGGCACATCCTCCTGGCTCCGGACAAGTTCAAGGGTTCACTGGACGCGGCGGGCGTGGCGAACGCGCTCGCCGAGGGCATCGCCGACGCCGACCCGGCCCAAGAGGTCCGGCGGTGCCCGGTCGCCGACGGCGGTGACGGCACGGTCGCGGCCGCCGTCGCCGCCGGCTGGTCGGAGGTCCGCGTCGCGACGACCGGGCCGACGGGGGCACCGCTGGTGGCCCCATACGCCCGCAGCGGGGGCACGGCTCTGTTCGAGCTGGCGACGACGGCGGGCTTGGCTGTTCTGCCCGGCGGCGAGTTCGCGCCGCTCGACGCCGGGACCGAGGGCCTGGGCACCCAGGTCGTCCACGCGCTGGAGCGCGGCGCGGGCGAGATCGTCATCGGTCTGGGCGGGAGCGCCACGACGGACGGCGGCGCGGGGATCCTGCGGGCCCTCGGCGCCCGGGTCCTCGACGCGCACGGCCGGGACCTGCCGCCCGGTGGCGGCGCGCTGGCCCGCGCCGAGTGGGTGGACCTCGACGGACTCCACCCGCTGGCCCGCCGCGCGCGGTTCTCTTTCGCTTGCGACGTCGACAATCCGTTGCTCGGGCCGGAGGGTGCGGCCGCGGTGTACGGGCCGCAGAAGGGCGCGGATCCCGGCCAGGTCCGGGAGCTCGACGCCGCGCTGGCGCGCTGGGCCGCGGTCCTGGGCCGGGCGACCGGCCAGGATCCCGCCACCATCGCGGCTTGGCCGGGCGCCGGCGCGGCGGGCGGTGCGGCCTGCGGACTCGGCGCTGTGCTCGGCGCGACTCGCCGTTCGGGGGCGGACGCGGTGTTGACGCTGACGGGGTTTCCCGCGGCTCTCGAGGGGGCGCGGCTGGTGGTGACGGGTGAGGGCCGGCTCGATAGGCAGACGTTGCACGGCAAGGCCCCGGCGGCCGTCGCGGCGGCGGCCGGGGTGCCGGTGGTCGCGGTGACGGGGGAGTGCCTGCTGACCGAAGACGAGTGGCGGTCGGCTGGTTTCGCTGCTGTGTATGCGCTTGTCGAGCTGGCCGCGGATCGCGAGGACGCGCTGACCAACGCGGCTGCGTTGCTGCGCCGGACCGGTGCGCGGATCGGTCGGGGGTATCGGTGAGTGGGTTGGGTTGAGGGGGCTCGTCGGTCCGCGTGGCCGGGTGGTTGTGTCGGACGGGTGCGCGGATCGGCTGGGGGCACTGGTGCGTGGGTTGGGTTGAGGTGCCATGAACGCGCGCGGGGCCGGGTTGTTGCGCCGGGTCGGTGTGCGGATCGGTCGGGGGCACCGGTGAGTGGGCTGGGCTGAAGGGCTCTTCAGCCCACGTGGCCGCGTTGCTGCGCCACGCCGGTGCGCGGATCGGCCGGGGTCAGTGCACGTGGCTGCGGCAATGCGTCGAGCCCTCCGCGGCGCCAGACTCTAGCCCGGCGCACCAGTGGAGCCCGGCCAGCGGGCGGAGCGCCGGCCGGGTGCGGCGTTGTCCCAGTCGCGCACCCCGAGCTGCCGAGGCGCGCTGTCCGGCTGAGGAAGCACGCGCGGCACACCGCGGCTCCGCGCGAAATGCCTGAACCCCCGCCGGGCGGCCATCGCCGCGAAGCACGGTGCGCATGCCGGTACGAACGTGTCCGCCGGGGTGCCCGGTAGCCGGACCGTCTTGCCCGGGTGGGCGGATCCCGTGCAGATCTGGTGCTGGTGGCCGGCCGGTGCGCACAGGCAGCGGCACTCCGTGGCCGAGGTCGTCACGGCCGGTCGTACGTGTAGAAACCGCGGCCGCTCTTGCGGCCGTACAAGCCCGCGTCGACCATGCGCGCGAGCAGCGGCGGGGGTGCGTAGAGCGGCTCCTTGAACTCTTCGTACAGCGATTCGGCGACGGCCTTGGTCGTGTCGAGGCCGATCAGGTCGGCCAGGGCGAGCGGTCCCTGGGGGTGCGCGGCGCCGCGGACCAGGCCTTCGTCGATCGCTTCGCGGGTGGCGAAGCCGGATTCGAGCATGCGGATCGCGGCGAGGACGAACGGGATCAGCAGCGCGTTGACCACGAACCCCGCGCGGTCCTGGCAGCGGATCGGGTGCTTGCCGAGGGCGTCCTGGGCGAACGTCCGGGCGCGCTCGACGGTCGCCGCCGCGGTCAGGAGGCTGGGCACCAGCTCCACCAGCGGGAGCACCGGCACCGGGTTGAAGAAGTGCACTCCGATGACCTGGGCCGGGCGCTGCGTCGCGGTGCCCAGCTTCATGATCGGGATCGACGAGGTGTTGGACGCCAGGATCGCGTCCGGCGCGGACACGATCTTGTCGAGCTGGCCGAACAGCTCCGTCTTGACCGCTTCGTCCTCGACGATCGCTTCGACGACGAAGGTGCGGTCGGCCAGGTCGTCCAGCGCTTCGGTGACCCGGATGCGGCGCAGGACCTCGGCGGCGTCCGGGATCTTGCCCTTCGCCTCGGCGCGGGTCAGCGAGGTTTCCAGCCGGCGCCGCCCGGCCTCCGCGGCGGCCGGGTTCGATTCGACGACCACGACGTCGAGGCCGGCCCGGGCGCACACCTCGGCGATCCCGGCCCCCATCTGCCCGCATCCGACCACGCCCACGCGTTCCATCGCCGCCACCTCTCCGGTACTCGGTATCATTTCGACGGTACTCAGTACCGATCGGTAGCTGAAGGCTCGCGGCTATGACGACCGCCACGCCCTACGCTGGGCCCCGGCAGCGAGGAGGAGCGGATGTCGGCCAAGGACCGCCTGACCGAGGCGGCGTTCGCGTTGTTCGCCGAACGCGGCTACGACCAGACCACGGTCGACGACATCACCGACCGCGCCGGCGTCGGCCGCACGACGTTCTTCCGCGCCTTCCGGACGAAGGAAGACGTGATCTTCCCGGACCACGAGGTCCTGCTGCGGGCCATCGAGGAACGCCTGCGCGGCTCGACCGACCGCACGGCGCTGATCGCGGTGACCGAGGCGGCCCGGCTCGTGCTGCGGCACTACCTGGCCGAGGGAGAGCGGGCGCTGACCCGCTACCGCCTGACCCGCAGCGTCCCGGCCCTGCGCGACCGCGAGATCGCGGGAGTGCAGCAGTACCAACGAATGTTCCGCGTCTTCCTGCACCGCTGGATGGGCGGCGGCGACGACACGGCGTTGCGCGCCGAGCTCATGGCCGGCGCGGTGGTGACCGCGCACAACCACGTCCTGCGGCGCTGGCTGCGTGGGCAGGCGGACGACCCGGAGCGGGAGTTCGACGCCGCGATGGCCACGACGGTCACCCTCTTCACCCGGGACGGCGACGGCGCCGAAGAGTCCATTGTGGTCTTCCGGACGAAGAAGGACCTCACCACCCTGCTGCCCGAACTGAACCGCCTGCTCGGCGGCCTATCGCCGGCGTAGCGCGACCGGCGTGCCGAGGTGGACGGGTCCGCCGTCGCAGCCGGCGCAGGAATGCGGGCCTCCCTTCGGACCGGCGTCGGGCTCCGACGGCTTCGACTCCATCGCGAGCAGGGCCGCGCCGTAGGCACCGGTGATCTGCGGGCGGTCGGGCACCCCGACCTCGAGGTCGAGGGCCCGCTCGAGGAAGTGCACGGCCGCCTTGTTCCGGGCCACGCCCCCGGTCATCACGACCGGCGCGTGCCGGCCCACCTGCGCCACGAGGGCCAGCGTGCGGCCCGCGATCGCGCGGTGCACCGAGGCCGCGATGTCCGCCGTCGACCGGCCTTCCGCGAGCATCGAGATGATCTCCGTTTCGGCGAACGTGGCGCACATGCTGCTGACCTCGAGGTCGTCGCGGCCGGTCAGCGCGAGCTCGCCCAGGTCCTCGATGCCGCACTCGACGGCGCGCGCGAGCACCTCGTAGAACCGGCCGGTGCCGCTGGCGCAGCGGTCGTTCATCGCGAAGTCGTCCACCAGCCCCTCGCCGTCGACGGTGATCGCCTTGCTGTCCTGGCCGCCGACGTCGATGATCAGCCGGACGCCCGGGCACATCGCCGCGGCGCCGCGGGCGTGGCACGTGATCTCGGTGAACGTCCGGTGCGCGCCGGGGACGAGCTTGCGCCCGTACCCGGTCGACACGGTGGCCGCGACGTCGTGTTCGGAGCTGCCCGCCGCCGCCAGTGCGGCGTCGATCGCCCGCTGCATCCCCTGCCGGCTCACCGCGCCCATCTGGACGACACTCTGGCCCACGAGGGACCCGCGGTCGTCCACGACGACGGCCTTGGCGGTGGTCGACCCGAGGTCGACGCCCAGGTAGTGACTCATGAGACGGCCGAGTAGTCCTCCGGCAGCGCACCACGCTCGCGGCGGACGTCGATCGCCTCCAGCATGGCCACCAGCCGGCTCTCCAGCACGCCGTCCTTGTAGAACGACGCGTCCGCGACGTCGCCCTCGAAGAAGATCGAGGGGATGCCCAGCTTGTCCCGCGCGGACTTGGCCAGCAGCCGCTGCGGCCCGGTGAAGGCACGGCAGGTGCGCGTCGAGTGGAACACGATCCCGTCGAGGCCGTAGTCGCGGCAGTCGCGCAGGGTCAGGTAGTCCAGGGTCTTCGCGCCGTGGTTCGTCGGGCACAGCAGGTAGTGCTGCGCCATGCCGCGCAGCGGGTCGTCGGTGTCGATGAGGTGCGGCTCCTGCCAGAAGGCGTTCTGGATGTAGCGCCCGGCCAGCACCGAAGCGCCGTACTCGGCGAACTTCCGGGACAGGAAGCCGAGCTTGTTCCAGTTCATGATGCCGTCGAAGTACAGGCGGTACTTCTCGTCCTTCACCGCGGAGACGCCGTTGTCGACGCGGTCCTGGATCTCGTCGCGCACGGCCGCGAAGTAGTCCACCAGGTCCTGGTTGCCGGGCAGGAAGTTGATCGGCGCGACGCTGGCGATCCAGTCCCAGAACGTCGCCGGCGCGGGGGTGGCCTTGCACAGGTCCAGCCCTTCCCGGCGCAGCTCGGCCGCGCGCTTGATGTGGGTCATGCTTTCCGACAGCGCGTCGTAGTCGAAGGGCCGGCCGGTCTGGTGCTCCAGGAAGCCGATCAGCTCGCGCAGCTGGTCGGTGACGAACGTCGACGCGTTCTCCCATTCCTCGCCCCGCAGGTAGCCGGCGTCGGGCTGGTTGCCCCAGAGGTACGGGTGGGAGATGTTGAAGATCGGCAGTTCCTTGCCGAAGACGCGGTAGGAGATGCCGTCCCACTGCTGCCCGGTGCTGCAGCCGGCGTAGTTGTTGACGAAGAAGTCCGGCGCCGGCAGCTTGGCGGCGAGCACCTCCTGGTCGTGGGCGCCGACGACACCGGTCTGGTCGCCTTCCGTGCCCTGCAAGGTGAGCACCGAGCACCCGAGGTGCGTCCGCGAGTACGAGCAGAGTTC
The DNA here is from genome assembly GCF_055633615.1 of Amycolatopsis sp. NPDC114505. Classification (NCBI taxonomy): domain Bacteria; kingdom Bacillati; phylum Actinomycetota; class Actinomycetes; order Pseudonocardiales; family Pseudonocardiaceae; genus Amycolatopsis; species Amycolatopsis sp. NPDC114505. Next base: position 1,253,981 of record NZ_JBVKDV010000002.1, read on the forward strand.
CGAGTTGTAGCCGTATTCGGCGCCGGCCAGCTGGGCCGGGCCTTCCAGCCGTTGCGCGGCCAGCCGGGCCGCGAACGCCTCACCGTGGCACCACGCGAGGCCGGCGGCCTGGAAGATCGGGTTGAGCGCGCCGCCGTTGTACCAGACGATCTGCTTTCCCCGCTCCCGCGCCGTGAAGAGGTCCTCCCAGTAGTCGGTGATCATCTGGCCACCCCGGCGGGTGACACCCAGCCGGTTGCTCTTGTCCTCGACGGTTGCGGTCATGCGTCTTCGTCCTCCTGGGGAATGGGTGGGGCTCAGACCCGGACAGGCCGGCGCCGGCGGGCGCGCTCGACCACGGCTTCGACGCGGGTCCGGAAGGTCTCCAGCGGCATGCCCTCGTGCTCGGTTTCCAGCTGGAGCTGGGGAATGTTCGCGGCTTCGAGGCTCTTGCGGAGTTCGGGGTAGTAGAGCATGTGCGGTTCGCAGAACTTGGGCATCAGGTGGATGACGACCTCGGCGCCGTTGTGGCGCACCGCGTCGACGAGGTAGGCGTCCCAGTCGACGTCCTGCTGGACGCGGGTCGGGCAGGGGATGGTCACGTTGCGCCGCGCGTACCACTCGCCCAAGGCCCGCACGGGATCCACGTCCTCGGCGATGTCCGTGGAGACGTAGCGCCTGCCGTAGTAGAGGTCGTCGTCGACGACGAGGGCGCCGCTGTCCTCGATCAGCTCGAGCAGCTCACGCCGCGGCGCGTGGCACAGGTGTCCTGAAAGGTGCACCCGCACGCGGTCGTCCCGTTCGGCCGCACGGGGTTCCGCCACGACCTCGGCGAGGAGGGCGTGGTGCTCGGCGGGGTCCATGACCATGCTCGAGGCGATGATGTCCTGGAGCTCGACCGGGCCGAAGGCGGCGTTCCCGGCGCTGCGCTCGTCGAGCAGCCGCCGGATGAGCCGGCGGTCGCGGTTGTACGCCTGGATGCTCGCCCGGAGCGTTTCGGGTGTGACCGGGTTTCCGGTGAAGGACTCGATTTCCGCCCGGATCCGCTGCATCGTGCCGTCGACCTTCTCCGCCGCCCACGGGTCGTTCATGGACGAGTTCAGCATGCCCAGGAAGACGGTCTTGTCCGGTTCGAGCGTGCGCACGATGTCGGCGGAGCCGATCAGCTGGACGCAGTGGTCCGCGGTGAAGATCCCGTCGTAGAGGTCGAGCCGGCCGGTCGCCGCCTGGTCGGCCAGGTTGCGGGTGTAGCCGCAGTAGAACTCCGCGAGCAGCGCGCGGCCTTCGGTGATCGGCTGCTGGTCGTCCGGGACGATCACCGGCAGCGCGCCGGCGGCGTGTCCCAGCTCGCGGGGGAAGTTCATCGGCAGGACGCCCAGCACCTTCGCGCCGGGGTGCTCGGACCGCCAGCGCGCGACGTAGGCGCGTGGGTCGCGAGCCGCCGCCACCAGTCGGGTCATGGCTGCCGGGTCGGTCATCAGCGTGGTTCCTCTCCTGGGCGATGAGCGATACTCTACGCGTGAAGTAACTCGATCACAATCGCCGTAGATTGTTGGAGGGCCATCGCATGCAGTCGATCGCGAATCGCTACACCCGGCTCGTGGGCATCGAACACCCGATCGTCCAGGAGGGGCTCGGGCCGTTCCGCACGCCGAGGCTGGCCGCGGCGGTGTCGGAAGCCGGCGGGCTGGGCACGGTTTCGATGCCCGGCATGCCCGAGGACATCGACGCCGGCGCGCGGACGTTCCGGGAGCACATCCTGGAATGCGCGTCTCTCACCGACCGCCCGTTCGCGGTGAACATCCCGGTCGGAGTCGACAGCGACGGGGACGTGCTCCCGTTCACTGACGCCTATATCCGCACGGCGCTCGAAGTGCGCGAGGCCGACCCCGCCGTCGCGCGGCGGCTGCGGGTGATGACCACGTCGGCCGGCTTCCCGGGGAAGTACGTGGCGCTGATCAAGGACGCCGGGCTGGTCCACCAGCACAAGGTGGGCTCGACGCGGCAGGCGGTGAAGGCGGCGGAGGCCGGCGTCGACGTGGTGATCGCGGCGGGGTTCGAGATGGGCGGGCACGCGCCGAGCAAGGCGGTGCACACGTTCGTGCTGGTGCCGAACGTGACGGAGGCCGTCGACGTCCCCGTGTTGCTGACCGGCGGAGCCCGGGACGGCCGCGGCTTGGCGGCCGCGCTGGCGCTCGGCGCCGACGGCGTCGCGATGGGCACCCGGTTCATCACGACCACGGACAACTCGGACTGGCACCCGGCCTACCTCCAGGCCCTGCTGAACGCGCGGGAGGGCGACGACGTGGCGTTCGACGGCGTCTACGGCCCGTGCCGCGGCCTCCGCAACGCGGCATCCGAGCGCCTCGCGGAGCACATCGACGCGGACCCGGTCGAGCTGACCCGCTGGAAGATCGAGTCGATGCGGCGAGCCCAGACCGAGGGCGACACGGTCGACAGCCTGGTGATGACCGGCCAGGTGGCCGCCGGGATCACGGACCTCGTGACGGTGGCGGAGTTCGTGCCCCGGATGGCCGAGGAGGCGGCGGACATCCTGCGGTCGTTGGCATCGCGGGTCGAGGTTCGGGCGTAAGAGGCGTCAGTGCGGGTCGTGGTGGTGCACGGTCGCGACGACGCACGGCTTGCCCGCCCGCCCGGACCCCACGATCCGGGTGACGGCCATCCGCCGGCCGTGGCTGACGACCTCCGCCCGGAACGTCGCGACCTCCCCGTGGGGGAACGGACGCGGGTACGTCGCCGTCAGCGAGGCCGGGGTGAGGTCGGGGCGGGCGAGGGCCGCCTCGGCCGTCAGTTCCGCCAGCCACAACGAGATTCCGCCGTGCAGCGTGCCGATCGGGTTGACCAGGTCGTCGCCGACGTCGACGCGCAGCTCCGCGGTTCCCTCCCCGGTGGACACCCGCTCGCGGAGCTCACCCAGGAGCCCCGCGGCCGGTGCCACCGTCGCGGGCCGGCGGTCGGGGGCCGGGCCGTTGAGTCCGACGTAGCGACCCCACTGGCGGCAGCGGGACAGCGGCCGGCCCTCGTGGTCGAAGATCGTTCCCTCGGCCAAGCCGATGGCGCCGGTCGAGTGCACCGTGCGTCCCTCGCCGCGCAGCTTCGTCCCGTCGCCGGGTGGGGGCCGGAAGAAGTCGAGGGAGATCTCCGTGCTCACCGACCAGAGTCCCGCCGGTGCCTCGTCGATCAGGGCGTACCCGAGGACGATGTCGGCGAAGACGCCGAGCGATCCCGGGGTGCTCGACCACGGTCCCGTGGTCATCTCCGGCAGGCGGCCGTCGGCGAAGACCTCGACCCCGAACAGGGCCTCGGGGCCGCCGCCCAGTGCGACGGGCCGGTGCTGTGAAGCGGTGGGGTGCAAAGGGATTCCCGGGGTGATCGACGTGCAGGGACAGGTCAGACGGCGTTCAGCTCGGCGAACCGCCGCCGCACGATCGGCGTCCACTCCGCCCGGAACGCCTCGATCCGGCGGGCCACCCGCCGGCCGACCCAGTCGGGCAGGAGCGCCTCGGGCAGCTGCGGGTCCACCCGCGGGAACTCCTGCCACTCGCTGACCAGCCGGATGTGGGCGAACAGGATCTCGTCGTCGCCAGTCGGGCGCAGGGCGTTCATCGCGGTCCAGACGTCCTCGTACCGGGACCGCAGGCCGGCGAGGTCCCAGCCGCGGGCGACGATCTCGTCCCGGGGGATCCCGACCGCGTCGACGTTGCCGGTGAACGCGACGGTGTGCTGCCGCAGGTCCAGTTCGTCGAGGAGCCTGCCGACTTCGGCGGCCCGTTCGACGTGCGGGGTCAGCCACAGCCCGGGGACCGGGTTCCCGAAGCCGGCCCAGGTCAGCCCGGCGTACAGCGGACGCCGGGCGCCGCGCAGCGACTGCGGGATGCTGGTCCACAGCGCCAGCCAGGTGCCGTCCCAGCTGCTGAACGGGTCGCTCAGCGAGTAGACCCGGCCGGATCCGGTCTCGAAGATGTGGATCAGCTTGTCGCTCAACGTCCAGCGGACCTCGCGGCCGTGGCGCTCCGGGACGATCCACTCGGAGCTCGACGCCCGCGCGATGGCCTGCCGGGCGGTCTGCTCCTCGAAGCCGAGCCCCTTGAGGATGTGCACCAGCGTCGCGGTCCACACGGGTTCCCCGGCCCGCCACACCAGTTCGCCGAGGATCGTGATCAGCAGCGACCGCGCGCTTCCGTGCGTCAACGTCGTGTCGGCGGAGCCGGGCGTCTCGAGCGCCCCCGGTGTCGGCATGGACCGGACTCTACAGGCTCTGCGACCAGGTCTGTAGTCGTGTATGTCGACTGCGTTACGCGGCGGAGATGCCGCCGTTCACGCTGATGGCCTGGCCGGTGAGCTTGGCGGCCGCCGGTCCGCCCAGGAAGACGATCAGCGCGGCGAGATCGGCCGGCTCCGCGACGCCCAGGTGTGCCTGGCTCGCCGCCTTCTCGAACAGCTTCTTGCTGAAACCTTCGCGCAGGACGTTGTCGGCGGTCGGCGTGCCCGAGATCAGGGACGGCGTCACGGCGTTGACGCGCACGCCGTCGCGCTTGGCTTCGATGGCGGTGACCCGCGAGAACATCACGATGGCCGCCATCGCGGCGCCCAGCACTGCTTCGCCCGGCGTCGCCACCTTGGCGGCGTCGGAAGCGATGTTCACGATGCTGCCCCCGCCCTGCTCCCGCATCAGCGGCAGCACCGCGCGGGTGAGGTGCATCGGCGGCAGGGCCTGCCGGGTCAGGATCCCCTCGACGTCGGCCTGCGGGGTGCGGTGCAGCAGTTCCGGCCGGTAGGTCGCGGTCGTGGAGTTCACCAGCACGTCGATGCCGCCGAGTGCGCGTTGGGCTTCGGCGACGGACGCGTTGACCTGGCCGAGGTCTTCGGCGTCGGCGGGGATGAACACCACCTCGGCCGCCGGGTGCCCGGCCAGGACGCGGTCGCGGGCGAGCTTGCCGCGCTCGGCGTTGCGGGCGAGGAGGGCGATCCGCCGCACTCCGGCGTCGGCGAAGGCGAGCGCGGTGGCGAGGCCGACGCCCGAGGTTCCGCCGGCGATGACCACGGCCGACTCCGGGTAGTCGCGGACGAGGGGCATGGAGACCTCCTGTTATCTACGTATGCTGCGATCAACTTCCGCAGTCTGTCATATAAATTCGGGTCAGACCATTTATTTGGTCCGACCGACGATGTACAGTCCGGTGGCCCGCATCACATCGCGTACAAGGGAGTAGGGGATGGTCGGCGTGCCCGTTCTCGCAACGTCCTACTGGCCGGCTGAGCCGGGCGAGGTCCACGACGTCACGGTGTGCGACACCCTGCGGCACGCCGCGGCGACGGTGCCGGACCGGCCGGCCCTCGTCGACTGCGTGGCGGACCCCGGCGCGCGGAAGACGTGGACCTACGCGGAGTTCCTCGCCGATGCCGAGCGCGTCGCCCGGGCCCTGCTCGGCCGGTTCGCCCCCGGCGACCGGATCGCCGTCTGGGCGCCGAACAGCGCGGCGTGGGTCGTCCTGCAGCAGGGTGCCGCGCTCGCGGGGATGGTGCTCGTCGCTCTCAACCCCGCGTACCGGGCCAGGGAAGTGGGCTTCGTGCTCCGGCAGTCCGGTGCGGTGGGCCTGTTCTGCCCGGCCGTGCACCGGGAGTTCGCCATGCGCGCCATGCTCGACGACATCCGCGGCGAGACGCCGGAGCTGCGCGAGATCTTCACCTTCGACGAGTGGGACGCGTTCATCGCGAGCGGCGACCCCGATCGCGAGCTGCCGGAGGTGCTTCCGGAGGACGTGCTGCAGATCCAGTACACGTCCGGCACCACGGGCTTCCCCAAGGGCGCCATGCTGCACCACAAAGGACTGGTGAACGAGGCCCGCCACGTCGCGGAGCGCGCCGGGATGACCGACGGCGGCGTGTACGTCAACGCGATGCCGATGTACCACATCGGCGGCGGCGCGGTGACCTCCTTCGGGGCCTGGGCCAAGCGCGGCACCTTCGTCATCCTGCCCGGTTTCGACCCCGGGCTGCTGCTGGAGGCCTTCGAGACCTACCGCGGCACGCACACCCTGGTCGTGCCGACCATGCTGATCGCGTTGCTGGACCACCCGGACCTCGCCACGCGCGACCTGAGCAGCCTGCGGACGATCCTGAGCGGCGCGGCGTCCGTTCCCGCCGCGCTCGTGCGCCGGACGCAGTCGACGCTCGCCTGCCAGTTCAGCATCCTCTTCGGACAGACGGAGGCGCACGGCGTCGTCAGCCAGACCCGGGTCACCGACTCCCCGGAGGACCAGGCCGACACGGTGGGACAACCCCTGCCGCGGCTCGAGGTCAAGATCGCGGACCCGGTCACGGGGGAGCCGGTGGGGCTGGGCGAGAGCGGCGAGATCTGCTGCCGCGGCTACCAGAACATGCTCGGCTACTACGGCATGCCCGCCGAGACCGCGGCGGCGATCGACCCGGACGGCTGGCTGCACATGGGCGACATCGGCGCCATGGACGAGCGCGGGTTCCTCAGGATCCGCGGCCGGAGCAAGGACATGATCATCCGGGGTGGCATGAACATCTACCCCGCCGAGATCGAGGGCACGCTCCAGGAGCACCCCGCGGTCGAGTACGCCGCCGTGATCGCGGTCCCCGACGCGAAGTGGGGCGAGCAGATCGGCGCGGTGCTGCAGCTCCGCCCCGGGTTCGAGCGTCCCTCGGTGGAGGAGCTGACCGGGTTCCTGCGGTCGCAGCTCGCCCCGCACAAGACGCCGGTGTTCTGGACGTTCGTCGACCGGATGCCGGCCACGGCCAGCGGCAAGATCCAGAAGTTCGTCCTGCGCGAGCAGGCCGAGAAGGGCTCGCTCACCTTCGACGTCGTCCGGACGGCGAGCGCGGCCGGCAGCTAGGGCCATCCCATCGTTTCCCCGGTTTCGAGTGGAGTTCGCATGGCAGCACAGACCGGCAGTCCCCGCCGAGCGGCCTCGGCCGCGTTCCTCGGCTCCGTCGTCGAGTACTACGACCTCGTCATCTACGGCACCGCCGCGGCGCTGGTGTTCGGCAAGCAGTTCTTCCACGGCGTGAGCCCGCAGGTGGCGCTCGTGCTGTCCCTGGCCACGTTCGCGAGCGGCTACCTCGTCCGCCCGCTCGGCGGCCTGCTCTTCGGTCATATCGGCGACCGGCGCGGCCGGCGCACGGCGGTGCTGCTGACGATCGCGCTGATGGGCGTCGCGACGGTCCTGGTCGGCCTGCTGCCCGGGTACGACGCGATCGGCCCGCTGGCGCCCGTGCTGCTGGTGGTGCTGCGGCTCTGCCAGGGGCTGGCGGTCGGTGGTGAGCTCGGGGGAGCCGTGCTCATTTCGGTCGAGCACGCGCCCGAGGGCAAACGTGGTTTCTACGGCAGTTTCTCGACCGCGGGCGCGCAGGCCGGCACCGTGCTGGCCACCGCGGTGTTCGCGCTCGTCACGCTGCTTCCCCAGGCCCAGCTGGAATCCTGGGGCTGGCGCGTCCCGTTCCTGGGCAGCGCGCTGATCGTCCTGGTCGGCCTGCTGCTGCGCTACGGCCTGGAGGAGACGCCCGACTTCGTCGCGGCGAGCGGGCGGACGACGCCGATCCGCACCGCGCTCACGCGGTATCCGCGTGCCATCTTCGGCATCGTCCTCGTCATGGCCGGGATGATGTCGATCTGGTACGTCCTCACGATCTACAGCCTCAGCTACGCGGTGAACACGATCGGCGTCGACCGCACGACGATGCTGTGGGTCATCGCCGTCGCGACGTTCCTGGTCGTCGTGCTGAACCCGGTGTGGGGCGCGCTGTCCGACCGCGTGCACCGCGGCCGCCTGCTGGCCGCCGGGCTGCTGCTGGAAGGCGTTCTGCTGTTCGTCTACTTCGTCGCGCTGGACAGCCGCAGCGTCCCGTTCATCTTCGGCGCGCTGCTCGCGGTCGCCGGGCTCGGCCACGCGGCCGCCAACGGGATCTTCCCGGCGTTCATCGTGGACTGCCTGCCGACGGAGGTCCGTTACACGGCCGGGTCGCTCGGCATGCAGGTCGCCGGCGTGATCGCCGGGTTCGCGCCGCTGGCCGCGGTCGCACTCGAAGACGCGGTGTTCGGCATCTGGACGATCATCGTGGTCTGCTTCGCCCTGTGCCTCGCCGGTGCGGGCGCGGCGATCGCGCTGTACCGGTCTCGCGAAGCGGTCCGGGCGCCGGCCGCCGCGCCGGAGCCGGTGCGGGCGGAGCTGCCGTGACCCGCCGGCCCGAACCGGTCCGGCGGCGGGTGACCTCCGCCGCCGACGTGACGGACCTCGAGTCGCGCGCACCGGAAGACCTGCGTCCCGCCGACACGATCCTCGGCTGCCTGTCGGCCGCGGCCGCGCTCGATCCCGGCAAGCCCGCGATCGTGCTCGTCGAACCGCCGGACTTCCTTGCCCCGGCCCGGGTCGTGACCTACCGGGACCTCGTGCGCGAGGTCGAGCTGTCGGCGCGTCTGTTCCGGGTGTGCGGCGGCGTCACCGCGCTGATGCTGCCGATGGTGCCCGAAGGCCTCACCGCGCTGTGGGGTGCGGCGACCGCGGGCGTCGCCGTGCCGCTCAACCCGTTCCTCGAACCCGGTTCCCTGCACCGGATCCTGACCGAGCTGGGCGTGACCACGCTGGTCACCACCCGGGAAATCGCGGAAGGCAAAGGCGATCCACGCGAGCACGTGCCCGGCCTGCGCCACGTGTTCCACGTCGGCGACGACTTCGCCGACGCCGTCCGCGCCCACGACCACGACGACCGGGTCTTCGATCCCGATCCCGACCGGACGGTCATGGCGATGCCGACCGGGGGCACCACCGGCACCCCGAAACTCGTGCGGATGACCCAGCGCGCGCAGCTCACCGTGGCGTGGAACGTCGGCGCCCTGATGGGCTCGGAGCGCGCCGGCGTCGTCGGGCACGGGATGCCGAACTTCCACTGCGGCGGGTCGATCTCCCTGGGCCTGCGCGCGATGCTGTTCGGGCAGACCCTGCTCACGCTCACCACGGCGGGGTTCCGGTCCCGCGAGGTCGTGGCGTCGTTCTGGGACATCGTCCGCCACTACCGCATGACGTCCCTGCTGGCCACCCCGACGACCGCGCGGGCGATCCTCGACGCGGGCGGTGACGCCGGAGGCCACTGCCTGGCGGACTTCCACGTCGGCGGGAGCCAGCTGCCGGTCGCGCTCGCCACCGAGTTCCACGAGCGGTTCGGCGTGTGGCTGCGCGAGAACTGGGGCATGACCGAGCTGCACGGCACCACCACCGGGCACTACAACGACGGCTCGCGGCCGCGGATCGGCTCCGCGGGCCGCGTGCTGCCGCACTTCCGGGTCCGCGCGGTCGAGCTCGACGGGGCCGGCGGCGTCGTCCGGGTGTGCGCGCCCGGCGAGCGCGGTGCGCTGGTCATCGGCGGGCCCACCGTGACCGACGGCTACGTCGACGCCGCGCAGGACGCCGCCCTGCACGTCCACGGCCTCGGCGACGGCGTCCGCTGGGCCGACACCGGCGATCTCGGCACGGTCGACGAGGACGGGTACGTCTGGATCTCCGGGCGCGCCAAGGACCTCATCATCCGGGGTGGTCACAACATCGATCCCGGCCAGATCGAGGAGGCACTGTCCCGCCACCCCGAGGTGAGCATGGCGGCGGCGGTCGGGCGGCCCGCGGCGGGCAAGGGGGAGCTGCCCGTGGCCTACGTCGAGCTGAAGGCCGGGGCGACGGCGCGGCCGGACGCGCTGCTGGCGTTCTGCCGCGAGCACGTGCAGGAGCGGGCCGCCGTGCCGGCCGAGGTCGTCGTGCTGGACCGGCTGCCGGTGACCCCGGTCGGCAAGGTGTCCAAGCCGGCGTTGCGCCAGGACGCGCTGCGCCGCGAGATCCGTGCGCTGGTCGCCGAGCTGTCGGGTGCCGAGCACGAGCACGGCGTCCACGTCGAAGACGCCGGCCCGCGGCCCCGCGTGATCGTGTCGCTGGCGGCGGGCGGCCGGGGATTCGCGGACATGCTGAGCGACCGGTTGGCGGCGTACGAATTCCTCAGCGAAGTCCGGATCGGGTGACTCTTGCCCTAAAAGGTCAGTCCATTATATCGTTCGACCAGTTCAGTGTGGTGTGGATCACTGAGATGGCCGGAAGGGCTGCCGATGACGCACACGATCTCCGTTCACGACCGGTACGCCGAGGCCGACATTCGCGCTTGCTACGACGCCGGGTTCTGGCGCCCCGAAGGACTTTCCGCCCTCCTGGACAGTCAGGCCGAGGCCCGTGGCGGCAAGGTCTTCGTCTCCGACGGGACCACCGAGCTCACCTATGCGGACCTTCGCGACCGGGCGCTCGCCCTGGCCGGCGGGCTGGCCCGGCTGGGCGTCGGCCACGGCGACCGGGTCGCCGTCCAGCTGCCCAACTGGACCGAGTTCTTCGTGGTCGCCGCGGCGGTGAGCCGGCTGGGCGCGGTGCTCGTGCCGATCATGCCGATCTACCGGGCCGAGGAGGTCGGCTACGTCCTGCGGCACTCCGGCGCGAAGGTGGCGGTCACCTGCCGGGAGTTCAAGGGCTTCGACCACTACGCCATGTTCGCCTCGCTGCGGGGGAGCTGCCCCGGCCTGACGGCGGTCGTCGCGGTCCGCGGCGACGGCGACGTCCGGCTCGACGAGCTCTTCCGGGCCGGCGCGGAGCTCGCCCCCGCGCCGTCGCCGGACGACGGCTTCCTCATCGTCTACACCTCCGGGACGACCGCGCGGCCCAAGGGCTGCTTCCACACGTTCAACACCGTGCGCGCCAGCGCCGCCGCGATCGCGCGCAGCGTCGGCTACCGCGAGGACGACGTCCAGTTCGGACCGTCGCCCGTCACGCACAGCACCGGGCTCGCGACCAGCTTCCTGCTGCCGCTGCTGACCGGCGCGGCGTCGCACCTGATGGAGGCGTGGGACCCGGCCGAAGCCTGGCAGCGGATCGCGAAGTCCGGCTGCACCGCCGCGGTCACCGCGACGCCGTTCCTGCAGATGCTCATGGGTGCCTACGACCCGGACCGGCACGACGCGAGCAGCCTGCGCCTGTGGGTCTGCGCGGGCTCGCCGATCCCCGGCTCCGTCGTGCGGCGCGCGGGGGAGCAGTTCGCCGGTTGCCGGGTGCTGAGCCTCTACGGCCGTTCGGAGAACTTCCTCACCACGATGTGCACCCTCGACGACGCGCCCGACCGCTCGGCGACGTCCGACGGCTCCGCGATCGCGGGGGCGTCGGTGAAGATCGTGGACGAACACGGCGAAGAGGTGCCGAGGGGCACGCAGGGCGACATCGCCTACCGCGGGCCGAGTCACATGCTGGAGTACTACCGCGACCCGGACCAGACGGCCGCGCTGTTCACGGCCGACGGCCACTCCCGCTCCGGCGACCTCGGCGTGATGGACGCCGACGGCTACGTGCGCGTCACCGGGCGGCTCAAGGACATCGTGATCCGCGGCGGGCTCAACATCAGTGCCCGGGAGCTGGAAGAGCTGCTCGCCGAGCACCCGCGGGTCGCCGCGGTCGCCGTGGTCGGGATGCCCGACGAGCGGCTCGGCGAACGCGTCTGCGCCTACGTCGTCCCGGCGCCGGGCGAACCGCCGTCACTGGCCGGCCTGACGTCGTTCCTGCGCGAGCGGGACGTCGCGACCCCGAAGCTGCCGGAGCGGCTGGAGCTGCTGCCCGAGCTGCCGATGACGGCGACCGGCAAGGTCCGCAAGCACGTGCTGCGCGCCGACGTCCGGCGCAAGCTCAGTCCAGAGTAGACAGTCCGGTGGCCGCGTACCCGGTGATCAGGTCGGCCAGTGACGGCGTGCTCGCCAGCGCGGTGGGCCAGTAGGCGACCGAGAAGATGACCCCGAGGCAGGCCTGCGTACCCGCGGCGACCTCGGCGGCGCTCGCCTTCGGGAAGCGCCGGGACACCGCGGTCTCCCAGCGGCCGATGTACTGCCGGCGGCGGCGGTCGAACTGGCGCTTCCACGGCTCGACCAGCGAGCGGTCCTCGCGCTGGTAGACGTTCACCAGGTGCCGGTGGGAGAGGGTGAACCCGACGTGGTGGCGGATCAGCCGGTCCAGGTCCTCGGCCGGGTCCTCGTGCACCGGCGCGGTGGCGCTGAGCAGCTCGTCGAGCGCCTCGTTGAACAGCGAGGCGAGGATCTCGTCCTTGCCGGAGAAGTGCCGGTAGAGCGCCGGGCCGCTGAGCCCGGCCCGCTTGCCGAGCTCGTCGACCCCGACCCCGTGGAAGCCCTTCTCGAAGAAGACGGCGGCGGCCGTATCCAGGATCTTGCGGTCCCTGTCCACCCGCCGAACCTAACACAGAACTGTGAACGATCGTTATTCCCGGGTTACCATGGCCGTCGACTCCCGATCGCGACGAGAGGGGCACGACGACGTGCGCGCACACCTGCCGGGCCCGCGGCCGTGACGTCCGACGGCCGGACGTCCGAGCTGCTCACCAACGTGCGGAAGGCCCTGGAAGCGGCCGGGACGCCGACGGCCGGGGTGGCCGATCCCGAGTCCGCCGAGGCCGGCCTGACCGTCGCGGCCGACGAGCTGAGCGAGCGGCTGGCGGCGGGAACCGCGAATCCGGCCGAGACCGGCGCGCTGCTCGCGGAGGTCTACGCGCTGCGGCACGAGCTGAGCGAGTTCCGCGCGAGTGAGCGGGCGCGGCGACGGGCGGCGCTCGACGGGAGCCTCGCGCGGCTGGGCGCGGTGACCGACCCGGACGAGCTGCTCGCCCGCGCGTGCGAGGCGGTCGTCGAGGGCTGCGGCTTCGGCCGGCTGATGCTCTCGCGGGTCGACGGTTCGCTGTGGCGGCCGTGGAAGTCCTACGCGGTCGGCGACCGGGAGGCGGAACGCACCTTCCGCGACTGGATCACCGCGATCCCCGAGATCCGGCTCGACAACATGCTGCTGGAGACCGAAATGGTCCGCAAACGGCAGCCGGCGCTCGTCACCGACCCGGCGCACGACCCGCGGGTGTACCGGCCGCTGATCCGGGCGTCGGCGCTCACGTCGTACGTCGCGGCGCCGCTGCTGCCGACCGGCCGGGTCATCGGGTTCCTGCACGCCGACCACGTCGACGCCGCCGTGACCGCCTTCGACCGGGACCTGCTGTGGGCCTTCGCGCTGGGCTTCGGCCGGCTCTTCGAACGCGCCGTGCTCCTGACGCGGCTGCGGGAGCAACGCGAGCAGGTGCGGGTCGCGATGCGCACGGTCGAAGCCGTCCTGGACGACCTCGCGTCCGCCGAGATCGACCTGACCCGGCACGCCGCCGTCGCCGAACTGCGGCCCGCGCGGACGCGGCCCCGCTCGTCGGCGGCCCTGGACGAGCTGCTCACCGCGCGCGAACGGGAGGTGCTCGCGCTCATGGCGACCGGGGCGACCAACAACCGCATCGCCGACGAGCTCGTCATCACCAGCGGCACCGTCAAGTCCCACGTCAAGCGCATCCTGCGCAAGCTGGGCGCGGAGAACCGGGCCGAGGCGATCTCGCGGTACCTCCGTCTGACCATGGCCGACCCCTCTTGAGCGTGTCTCCAACTTAGGGTCTAATGGTAAGACCTTAACGAGGAGGTCGACGTGCGCGCGGTGGTGCTGCGGGAGTTCGGGACGGCGGCGTGCCTGCGCCCGGAAGAGGTGCCCGCGCCGGCCGAGCGGCCGGGCGAGGTGCTCGTCCGGTTGCGCGCGAGCGCGCTGAACTGGCACGACGTCCTGGTCCGGCAGGGCCGCTACGGTTCGCCGCTGCCGCACATCATCGGAGCCGACGGCGCGGGAGTGCTGGACACCGGCGAGGAAGTGGTGATCCTGCCGTCGCTGTGCTGGGGTGCCGGCGACGCCGCGCCGGCCCCGGGCTTCGAGATCCTCGGCGACCACCGGCCCGGCACGTACGCCGAGGCGGTGTCGGTCCCCGCCGGGAACGTCGTCCCCAAGCCCGCCGGCTACAGCTGGGCCGAGGCGGCGGCCCTTCCCCTGGTCGGCGTGACCGCGTTCCGCGCCCTGTTCACGCGAGCCGGGCTGCGCGGCGGCGAGTCGCTGCTGGTGCTCGGTGCGGGCGGGGGCGTCGCCACGACGGCCGTGCTGCTGGGCTCGGCCGCCGGGGCGACCGTCTGCGTGACGTCGTCGTCGGAGGCGAAGATCGAGCGGGCGCGGGGGATCGGCGCCGCCGCGGGAGTCCGGTACACCGAGCCCGACTGGGCCGCCGCGGCGCGGGCGGTCTCCCCGGGTGGCGAAGGGTTCGACGTCGTCCTCGATCCCGTCGGGGCCTGGCAGGACTCGCTGCGGGCGCTGAAACCGGGCGGCCGGCTGGTCGTGCTCGGGGCGTCGCGCGCCGAGCGGGTGCCGCTCGACGTCCGGTCGTTCTACTTCGGACAGTTCAGCCTGCTCGGCACGACCATGGGCAGCCCCCGCGACTTCGCCGCGCTGCTGGCCTTCCTGGCCGAGTACGACGTCGCGCCGCCGGTGCTCGACCGGACGTTCCCGCTCGACGAGGCCGCGGCCGCGCACGAGCACCTCGAACGCGGCGACGGCTTCGGCAAAGTCGTACTGACACACTGAAGGAGCACGCATGCCGGACCTGGTGCGCTACCGGATCGACGACCGGGGCGCCGCCTGGGTGACCCTCGACGACCCCGGGACTCGCAACGCGCTGAGCGACGAGCTCCTCGACGAACTCTTGGCCGCGCTGGAGAACGCGCGGGACGACGACGAGGTGCGGGTCGTCGTGCTGACGTCGTCGCACGAGCGGATCTTCTCCTCGGGCGGCAACCTGAAGGCGTTCGCCGACGACCGGCCGCCGATCGCCAAGTACGCCGGGCTCGACCGGTTCCCGCGGCTGTTCAAGCTCATCGCCGCGCTCGGCAAGCCGGTGCTCTGCGCGGCCGGCGGCGACGTGCTCGCCGGGGCGTTCGGCCTGGCGCTGGCCTGCGATCTGGTGCTGGCCAAGGAGTCCGCGCGGTTCGGCTGCCCGGAGATCAACGTGGGCGCTTTCCCGTTCATGATCTCCGCGCTCATCTTCCGCAACGTCGGCCGCCTGAAGGCCAACGAGCTGATGATGCTGGGGGACACCGTGTCCGCCGCCGAAGCCGCGGCGCTCGGCGTCGTCAACAAGGTCGTCCCCGACGCCGAGTTCGACGAGACCGTGCGTACGTGGGCCCATCGCGTCGCCGGGAAGTCGCCCCTGCTGATGAAGCTGGGCAAGAACGCGCTGGACTCGACGCGGGACCTGGAGCTCGGCAAGGCGCTCGACGTCCTGCAGGCGCAGCTCGCGCTCGCGTTCACGACGGAAGACCTGGTCGAAGGCGTGCGGGCGTTCCAGGAGAAGCGTGAGCCGGTCTGGCAGCGGCGTTGACGCTTTGGTCTAACCATATTATCGTTGAGCCAGAATCGCCGAGATCGAGGATGATCGCCGATGATGACGGTCCACGACCGCTACTCCGCCGAAGAAATCCGGCAGTACTACGCGACCGGCCGCTGGCGCCGGGACACCCTCGCCGACCTGCTGGACGCGCAGGCGGCCGCACGTCCGGACAAGGTCTTCCTGACCGACGACACGGAATCCCTGACGTTCAAGGGGATGCGGGACAGCGTGCTGCGGCTCGCGATCGGCCTGCGGCGCCAGGGTGTCCGCGCGGGGGACCGCGTCTGCGTCCAGCTGCCGAACTGGGTCGAGCTCGTGCAGGCCGCGGCGGCGCTCTCGCGCCTCGGCGCGATCATGGTGCCGATCATGCCGATCTACCGGCGCGACGAAGTCGGTTTCATCGCCCGGAACGCCGGTGCGCGGATGGCGATCACCGCCGAGACGTTCAAGGCGTTCGACTACGCCGGCATGTACCGCTCGCTCGACCTCGAGCGGGTGGTCGTGGTGCGCGGGTCGGGCGGCACCCCGTTCGCGTCGCTGTTCGCCGACGTCGACCCGGACGAGGCGGCGGCCGAGCTCCGCCCCGCCGCGGACCCCGACGACCCCTTCGTCATCGTCTACAGCTCCGGGACGACGTCGCGCCCCAAGGGCTGCGTCCACACGTTCAACACCATGGCCTGCGGGTCCCGGCTGCTGGCGAAGGCGTTCGGCTACACCGCGGACGACGTCCAGTTCGGCCCGTCGCCGATCACCCACACGACCGGCCTGGTCACCAGCGTCTTCCTGCCGCTGCTGCACGGCGCCGGCTCGCACCTCATGGCGGCCTGGGAGCCCCGCGCCGGCGCGGAGCACATCCGCCGGTTCGGCTGCACCGCGGCGGTGACCGCGACGACGTTCCTGCAGATGCTGATGGACGTCTACGACCCGGCCGAACACGACGCCGGCAGCATGCGGCTCTGGGTCGCCGCCGGCTCGCCGATCCCAGGCACGTTCGTCGAACGCGCGCGGCGGCTGCTGCCGGACTGCCGGGTCCTCAGCCTCTACGGCCGTTCCGAGAACCTGACCACGACGACGTGCACGGTCGACGACGACCCGGTGCGGCCGGTGACGTCCGATGGCCGGGCGCTGCCGGGCAGCGCGGTGAAGATCGTCGACGAGCTGGGCGAGGAAGTACCGCGTGGCACTGAAGGCGACATCGCCTACCGCGGCCCGACGCACATGCTCGGCTACCTCGGCAACCCCGCCGAGACCGCCGCGCTGGCCACGCCCGACGGCTTTTCCCGCTCGGGCGACCTCGGGGTGATGGACGCCGACGGTTACGTGCGCGTCACCGGGCGGCTCAAGGACATCGTGATCCGGGGCGGGATGAACATCAGCGTCCGGCAGATCGAGGACCTGCTGGCCGGGCACCCCGCCGTCGCGGCGGTGGCGGTCGTGGGCATGCCGGACGAGCGGCTGGGGGAGCGGATCTGCTGCTACCTGGTGCCGCGGCCGGGTCAGGCGGTCACGCTCGACGAGCTCAAGGCGTTCCTGCTGGGGCAGGACCTGGCGATCCAGAAGCTCCCGGAACGGCTGGAAGTGGTCGAGCGGCTCCCGATGACCGCGACCGGCAAGATCCAGAAGCACGTGCTGCGCGCGGACATCGCCGAGAAGGTCAAGCTCCCGGCGTGACGGTGGCGACCGCGGCGCGGGCCCGGATCACGGGCTCGCCGCCGCGGGCCGCGACCAGCTCCAGTCCGGCGCGGTCACCGTCCACAGTGGTCACCTCGCCGGTGAACCGCAGGACGTCGCCGAGGAAGACCGGCGCGACGAACCGCACCTCCAGTTCGCGCACGTGCTCCACGCCCGCCCAGTCGCTCAGCCACGCCGCGAGCATCCCGGCGTGCAGCTGGCCCATGGCGAGCACGCCGGGAAACCCGGCCGCCTCGGCGAAGGCGGGGTCGTGGTGCAGGGGGTTGAAGTCGCCGCCCGCGCCCGCGAACCGGACGACGTCGGTCTGGGTCACCGGGCCGATCTCGCGGGCCGGCACCCGCTCGCCGACCGTGACCCGCACCGGTGTCCTCATGCGTCCGCTCCTCGCTCGATCAGGGTTTCCCGCACCAGGACGACGCTCTCGCCCGCCGCGTCGACGTAGTCGGTCTCCAGGGTCACGATCCGCAGCGCGCCCTTGCGCCGGTCGCCGGTGACGCGGCGGACGCCGTGCAGCCGGTCGCCGGCGAGCAGCGGACGGCGGTAGGTCCACTTGACGGAACCGACCACGACGCGTTCGAACGCCAGTCCGAGCTTGCCGACGAAGCCGCGCTGGTCGCGGTGGTGCCCGGCGACCACGACGTGGGTCGGCGTCGCCGGCACTCGCGCGAAACCCGCGTCCCGCGCCGCCGCTTCGCTGACGTGGACGGGGTCTTCGGCGAACGTCGCGCGGGCGAACTCCAGGATCTTGCCCTGCTCGACGTCGAAGGTGACCTCGTCGACGAAGTCCGGTGTCACAAGCCCTCCCGTTTCGGTCTGACCTATATTAACATCGGACCGTAGAATCACGAAGGAGTGCTGATGGATCTCGCGGACTCACCGGCGGAGGCCCGGTTCCGGGCCGAGATCAGGAAGTGGCTCGCGGACGCGCTGCCGCTCCTGCCCTGGCCGGAGCCGCCGGACCTCGAAGGCAAGCTGCCGTTCTGGCGGCAGTGGCAGACCCTCCTGGTCGACGCCGGGTACGCCGGGCTGTCGTGGCCGAAGGAGTACGGCGGCCAAGGTGCGGACGAGAAGCTGCGCGCGATCTTCACCGAGGAGACCGACCGTGCCGGCGCGCCGGAGCGGCTCAACATCATCGGCGAGGACTTCGCCGGCCCGACCATCGCCGGCTTCGGCACGGACGCGCAGAAGGAGCGGTTCCTCCGGCCGATCCTCACCGGCGCCGAGATCTGGTGCCAGCTGTTCTCCGAACCCGACGCCGGGTCCGATCTGGCGTCCCTGCGCACCAAGGCCACGAAGGCCGACGGCGGCTGGCGGATCCAGGGCCAGAAGATCTGGACCAGCCGCGCCCAGCTCGCGTCGCACGCGATCCTCCTGGCCCGCACCGGCGGCGGCCCGCGCCACAAGGGCATCACGTACTTCCTGCTGCCGATGGACAGCCCCGGCGTCACGGTCCGGCCGCTCGCGCACATGCTCGGCGAGGCCGAGTTCAACGAGGTCTTCCTCGACGACGTCTTCGTGCCGGACGACCTCGTCGTCGGGGAGGTCGACGGCGGCTGGCGCGTCGCGATGGGGACGCTGGGCCACGAACGGGTCGCCATCGCCACCGGCCGCGTCAACACCAAACGCGCGGTGGAAGACATCATCACCGACATCGCGGGGCGGACCGGGCCGGACGGCCGTCCACTGGGGACGGATCCGCGGATCCGCCAGCGCGTCGCGGACCTCTACGGCCGGGCGCTGACCCACTACCTGATCGGCCAGCGCGTCATCACCCAGGCCAGCGAAGGCGCGCCGCCGGGGCCGGTGACGTCGATCGGGAAGCTGTACTTCTGCCCCCTGGTCGAGGACCTGGCCGACTTCCGGCTGTCGCTCGAGCCGCTGGGCGGGCAGCTCGGCCTCGACGAAGAACCGGACGCGCGCTGGCTGCGGCTGGCCTACCAGGCCCGCGGCACGGCGATCGCCGGCGGGTCGACCTTCATCCAGCGCAACATCGTCGCCGAGCGCATGCTCGGCCTGCCGAGGAGCTGACGTGTACACCTGGACGCCGACCGACGAGCACGTCGAGCAGGCCAACGTCACCCGGCTCGGGCGGGCGCACGGCCTGGCCTCGATCGCCGATCTGCGCGCGGCCTCGGTGGCCGACATCGGCTGGTACTGGGACGCGGTCGTGCGGGACCTGGGGCTGCCGTTCCGCAAGCCTTACGACCAGGTCGTCGACCTCTCGCGGGGGATCGAATACCCGGACTGGTTCGCCGGCGGCGAGCTGAACATCGCCGAAGCCTGCCTGGACCGCTGGGTGGCTTCGGCCCCCGACCGGACCGCGGTGGTGCACGAAGCCGAGGACGGCACCGTCCGGACGTCGACCTTCGCCGAGCTGGGCGCGGAGGTCGCCCGGGTGGCGGCCGGGCTGCGGGCACTGGGAATCGGCCGCGGCGACGCCGTCGGGCTGTTCCTGCCGATGATCCCCGAGGCCGTCGTCGCCTGTTACGCCGTGGCGCGGGTGGGTGCCGTGCTGGTGCCGCTGTTCTCCGGGTTCGCGCCCGGCGCCGTCGCCGCCCGGCTGCGGGACGCCGACGCGAAGGCGGTGATCGTCGCGGAGGGGACGGTGCGCCGTCGCCGGGAAGTCGCGATGAAACCGTTGCTGGACGAGGCTTTGCGGTCGTGCCCGTCGGTGCGGCACGTCGTCGTGGTGGGGGAGCCCGGCTGGGGGCTGCCCGAGGGTGAGCCGGTCGCGGCGGAACCGATGGCCGCGACGGACACGCTGCTGCTCGCCTACACCTCCGGGACCACCGGCAAGCCCAAGGGCGCGGTGCACACGCACGCCGGGTTCCTCGTGAAGACGGCCAGTGAAGTCGCGTACTCGTTCGACGTCGGCGCGGACGGCGTCTTCTGCTGGATCACCGACATGGGCTGGATCATGGGCCCGCTGTCGATCTTCGGCACGCACGCCAACGGCGCGACCCTGGTGCTGTACGAGGGATCCCCGGACGTGCCGGACCTGAACCGGTTGTGGCGCCTGGCCGAACGCCACCGCGTCACGATGCTCGGGGTGTCGCCGACGCTGGTCCGGACGCTTCGCACGTCGTCGCCGGAGTCGTTCGACCTGTCCTCGGTGCGCACGCTGGGCTCGACCGGCGAGCCGTGGGACCCGGACTCGTACGACTGGCTGGCCGCGGAGGTCTTCGGCGGCCGCGTCCCGATCATCAACTTCTCCGGCGGCACCGAGGTCGGCGGCTCGTTCCTGGCGCCGTACCCGGTCGAGCCGATCCGCAGCTGCTCGCTGGGCGGGCCGTCGCTGGGCATGGACGTCGACGTCGTCGACGACGCCGGGCGCCCGGTCCGCGGCGAGGTCGGCGAGCTGGTGTGCCGCCAACCGTGGCCGGCGATGACGCGCGGGGTGTGGAAGGACGACGAGCGCTACCGCGAGGCGTACTGGTCGACGTTCCCCGGGATGTGGCGCCACGGCGACCACGCGATCGTCGACGCCGACGGCCAGTGGTTCCTGCGCGGGCGGTCCGACGACGTCATGAACATCGCGGGCAAGCGCCTGGCCCCGGCCGAGGTGGAGGCGGTCCTGACGGCACACCCGGCCGTCGCGGAGGCCGCGGCGGTCGGCGTCCCGGACCCGAAGAAGGGCGAGACCGTCTGGGCGTTCTGGGTGCCGCGCACCGGCGCGCCGGCCGCCGACGACGTCTCGGCGGAGCTACGCGACCTCGTCGCGGCCGAGGTCGGCAAGCCTTTCGCGCCGAGCCTCGTCCGGCGGGTGACGCAACTGCCCAAGACCCGTTCGGCGAAGATCCTGCGCCGCGCGGTCCGCGCGGCCGCGCTCGGCCAGGACCCGGGAGACCTGTCCGGCGCGGAGAACCCCGAAGCACTGGAAGCAATCCGCACCGCAGTCGCCGACAGGCATCACGAGTGACTGGAGGGGCATCACCCGTGACTGGAGGGGCATCACGCGTGTCTGGAGGGGCATCACGCGTGACTGGAGGGGCATCGGCGTGATGCCCGCTCAATCACGTGTGATGCCCGTCTGATCACGCGTGATGCCTGCTCAATCACGCGTGATGCCCCGTGGGTCACGAGTCTTCGACGAGGATTTCTGTGCGTTCGTCTACCTGCAGGACTGCTTCGGCGTATGCGTGGACGTGGCGGCCCATGCGGCGGACGGCCGCGTCGGGGTCCTGGGCGCGGATCGCGTCGGTGATCGAGCGGTGGGCGCGGACCGTCGTCTTGCGGACCTCCGCGTCGACGAACTCCTCGTTCTCCGTCGCCGCGTAGATGGCGCGGGACAACGCGGTCATCAACCCGGTCAGCAGCTCGTTGTGGCCGGCCGTCGCGACTCCGACGTGCCAGTCCACATTGGCCTGCAGGAACTGCGCCAGGCTGCTGGACGAGTCCGCGATCGCCGTGTTCGCCGCCTCCAGCCGCGCCAGGTCCGCGTCCGTGCGGTTGCGGGCCGCCAGCCGGGCGCAGAACGGCTCGATCGCCTCGCGGGTCTCCAGCAGGTCGGCCAGCCGGATCTGCTGACCGCGGATCAGCAGGCTGACCGAGGACGCCACCGAGTCCTGGCCCGGCCGCTGGACGAACGCGCCGCCCGCCCGGCCGGTCTTGATCCGGACCAGGCCCTGGACCTCGAGGATGCGCAACGCTTCCCGCACCGTGGTGCGGCTCATCGCGGTCTGGACGACCAGCTCGCGCTCCGGGGGCAAGGCCGTGCCCTCCGGGTACTCGCCGGTCAGGATGCGCTCGCGAAGTTCGTTCGCGAGCACGTCGGAGGCCTTCGGCACCTCCATCGGAGGGAGCCGGACCGACGATCGGACGGTCTTCGGCTCCTGCGCGCGAGCGCCCGTCATGTGGTTCTCCCAACAAGTGGTCTAACGGTCTGACCTAAGTTACCATTTCGGCGGTATCGTCCGCGATGCAGTGAAGCATCAAACGGCACCGGACTCCGGGAGGCGCGGGCATGCGGTGGACCCTGACCGAGGACCAGGAACTGTTCCGGGACTCCTTCAAAGGCTGGCTGGACCGGTTCGCCCCGGCGGACCGGGTGCGGAGCTGGCTGGCGGCCGGCGATCCCACCCCGTTCGAACGGCGGTTCGTCGAAGAAGGCTGGTTCACCGTCGGCACGGCGGAAGAAAACGGTGGCCAGGGCGGCGGTCTGGTGGAGCTCGCGCTCGCCGCCGAAGAGCTGGGCCGGTCCGCGGCGCCGTCGGCCGCCTGGCTGGCCGCCGTCCTGGCGGCACCCTTTTTGTCCGGAAAGCCGGAACTGGCGGCCGCTTCGCTGGAGGACGGCGAATTCGCCGTCCTCGCCACGAGTGCCGATCGCCCGCCGGACGTCGACGGCGGGGAAGGGCGGTACGTCCTCGCCGGCGATCGGGCGCGCCGGTTCCTCGTTCCGGACGGCGACCGGATGCTGCTCGCCGAAGCTTCGGCCGTGCCCCGGAAACTCCTGGACCGCAGCCGGTCGGTCGCCGACCTGACGGTGACGGCGGGGGAGACGGTGGTTTTCGCCGGTGCGCGGGAATTGCGGCGGCAGGCGGCTTCGCGGGCCGCGGTGCTCGTCGCCGCCGACAGCCTCGGCGCGGCGGAACGGATGCTCGACCTCGCCGTCGAATACAGCAAGCAGCGGCACCAGTTCGGCGTCCCGATCGGCTCGTTCCAGGCGGTCAAGCACGCCGCCGCGACCATGCTGGTGGACGTCGAGGCCGCGCGCTCGCTCGTCTACTACGCCGCCGCGTCCGTCGAGGCCGGTCACGAAGACGCCGTCCTGCACGCGGCCGCGGCCAAAGCCCAGGTCTGCGCGGCCGCGGAGCGCGTCGCCGACAGCGCGCTCACCGTCCACGGCGCGATCGGCTACACGTGGGAGCACGACCTGCAGCTGTTCTACAAGCGCGCCAAGCTGAACAACCGCCTGTTCGGTGGTCCCGACGTCTGGAACGAACGGCTCGCCGCCGCCCTTCCGCTGGTTCCGGTGGCCTAGCTATTTGGTCAGTCCTTTTGTATAGTCAGTCCATACAAGGAGTAGCGGGAGACTTGCTGTGGACTTTGAGCTGACCGAGGACCAGACCACGATCCGCACGGCGGTGGCCGAGCTGGCGGGCAAGTTCGACGACGACTACTGGCTCGCCAAGGACGAGGCCCACGAGTTCCCGAAGGAGTTCTACGACGCCTTCGCCCAGGGCGGCTGGCTCGGGATCACCACGCCGGAGGAGTACGGCGGCCACGGCTTCGGCATCACCGAAGCGTCGCTGCTGCTGGAAGAAGTCTCGGCGTCCGGTGGCGGGATGAACGCCGCGAGCTCGATGCACCTGTCGATCTTCGGCATGCACCCGGTGATCGTGCACGGCTCGGAAGAGCTGAAACGGCGGACGCTGCCCCGGATCGTGACCGGCGACCTGCACGTCTGCTTCGGCGTCACCGAACCCGAAGCCGGCCTCGACACCACGCGGATCACGACGTTCGCCCGCCGCGACGGCGACCACTACGTCGTCAACGGCCGCAAGGTCTGGATCTCCAAGGCGATGGAGTCCGAAAAGATCCTGCTGCTGACCCGGACCACGAAACTCGAGGACGTCGGGAAGAAGACCGACGGGCTCACGCTGTTCCTCACCGACCTCGACCGCGCGCACGTCGACATCCGGCCGATCCGCAAGATGGGCCGCAACGCCGTGACGTCGAACGAGCTGTTCATCGACGACCTGCGCGTCCCCGTCGAAGACCGCGTCGGCGAAGAGGGCGAGGGCTTCAAGTACATCCTCGACGGCCTCAACCCCGAACGGATGCTCGTCGCCGCCGAAGCGCTCGGCCTCGGCCGGGCCGCGCTGAAACGCGCGGTCCGCTACGGCAACGAGCGCGAGGTGTTCGGCCGGCCGATCGGGATGAACCAGGGCCTGCAGTTCCCCCTGGCCGACTCGCTCGCCCGGCTCGACGCCGCCGAACTGGCGCTGCGCAAGGCGACCTGGCTCTACGACAACGGCAAACCGTGCGGCCGCGAGGCGAACACGGCCAAGTACCTCTGCGCCGACGCCGGGTTCCAGGCCGCCGACCGCGCCCTGCAGACCCACGGCGGCATGGGCTACTCCGAGGAGTACCACGTCGCGCGGTACTTCCGGGAAGCCCGGCTGCTCAAGATCGCCCCGCTGAGCCAGGAGATGGTCCTCAACTACCTCGGCTCGCACGTCCTCGGCCTCCCCAGGAGTTACTGATGTTCCGACTCGACGGCCGCGCCGCCCTGGTCACCGGGGCCGGCGGCGGAATCGGTGCCGCCGTGGCGAAAGCGTTCGCCGGTGCCGGCGCGAAGGTCCTCGTCACCGACATCGACGAGCGGGCGGCGAAGACGACCGCCGAAGCCATCGGCGCGGAGTACTGCGCGCTCGACGTCCGTGACGCTCAAGCCGCGGCCGACGCGGCCCGCCAGGCGGCGGCCCTGGCGGACGGGACCGTGCACATCCTGGTCAACAACGCGGGCGCGATCGCCCCGGCGATGTTCCCCGACCTCACCGAGGAGGCGTTCCGGCGGATCCTCGACATCCACGTCGTCGGGAGCTTCGTCTGCAGCAAGGCGGTCCTGCCGTACCTGCCGGACGACGGGACCGGCCGGGTCATCAACGTCACCTCGGCCGCCGGCCTGACCGGCACCATCGGGCAGGCCAACTACGGCGCCGCGAAGGCCGGGATCATCGGCTTCACGAAGTCTCTGGCCAAGGAGCTGGCCCGCCGCAAGGTGACCGTGAACGCCCTCGCGCCGCTGGCCGCGACGGCGATGACCGAGAACATCCGCGGCAACGAGAAGCTCGCGGCGAAGACCCTCGCCCGCATCCCGCTCGGCCGCTGGGCCGAGCCGGACGAGATCGCCGGCAGCTTCGTGTTCTTCGCCTCCGACGCCGCCGGGTACATCACCGGCCAGGTGCTGCCGGTCGACGGCGGGACGGTGATCTGATGCGCCACGGACGGGAAGTCGTCATCGCCGAAGCGGTGCGGACGCCGATCGGGAAGTCGCACGCCGAGCGCGGCTGGTACCGCGACACGCACCCGAACACGATCCTGGGCGCCTGCTACACCGAGCTGCTGACCCGGGGCGGGATCGCGCCGGACGTCGTCGAGGACCTCGTGATCGGCTGCACCGCGCCGTTCGGCGAGCAGTCGCGCAACATCGGCCGCAACGCCTGGCTGCAGGCCGGCTACCCGCCCGAGGTCCCGGCCGTGACGCTCGACCGCCGGTGCGGCTCCGCGCAGACGGCCATCGAGATGGCGGCCGGGCTGGTCGGCACCGGGACGCACGACGTCGTCATCGCGGGCGGCGTCGAGCACATGGGCCACGTGCCCATCGACTCGCCGGTGAAGCTCCAGGAGCTCTACGGCGACCCGTGGCCGGCGGAGCTGCGCGAGCGGTACTCCTTCGTGCACCAAGGCGAAAGCGCCGAGCTGATCGCGGACCGCTGGGACCTCGGGCGGTCCGAACTGGACGAGTTCGCCGCCCGATCCCACCGGCTGGCCACCGAAGCCGGGGAAGCCGGCCGGTTCGACGCCGAAATGATCCCGCTCGACCTGGCCGGGGAGGTCCGCCGCGGTGACCAGTGCGTCCGACCCGGCACCACCGTCGAGACCCTGGCCGGGCTGAAACCCGCTTTCCGCAAGGAGAACGGCCGGATCACAGCGGGCAGCTCGTCGCCGATCTCCGACGGCGCCGCCGCGGTCCTGCTGGCCTCCCGCGACGCCGCCGAGCAACACGGCCTGCGCGCGCGGGCCCGGATCGTCGACCAGCTCACGGTCGGCGTGGACCCGGTCATCATGCTCACCGGGCCGATCCCGGCCACGCGCAAGCTGCTGGACCGCAACGGCATGTCTGTCGGCGACATCGATCTCTTCGAGGTCAACGAAGCGTTCAGCTCCGTCGTCCTGGCCTGGGAGCGCGAGCTGAAGCCGGACATGGACCGCGTCAACGTCAACGGCGGTGCCATCGCCCTCGGCCACGCCGTCGGCGCGACCGGCGCCCGGCTGATGGCCACGCTCGTCGCGGAGCTGGGACGCCGGGACGCCGAGTTCGGCCTCGTCACGATGTGCTGCGGCGGCGGGCTCGGCACCGCGACGCTGATCCAGCGGATCGGCGCATGATCGACCTGGGCGCCTTCGTCCGGCCCGGCGACGGCGTCTGGTGGAGCCAGGCGAGCGCCGAGCCGACGCCGCTCGTGCACGCCCTGCTCGACCAGGCGGACGCGCTCGGCCACGTGCGGGCGTTCTGCGGCCTCAGCTGGGACGAACGCCTGACGCGGCACCTGCCGGAGAGCGTCACGCTGTCGTCCTACGGCGCACTCGGCGACCTGCGGAAGCTCAGCGAGGCCGGCCGGCTCGACGTCGTCCGGTGTCACTACTCGGCCCTGCCGAGCCTGTTCGCCGAAGGCGCCCTGCCGTCCGACGTCGGGTTCGTGCAGGTGTCCTCCCCGGACGCCGGCGGGACGTGCTCGCTCGGCGTCGGCGTCGACTACATCGCCGATGCCCTCGCGCACACGCCGGTACTGATCGCCGAGGTCAACCGGCGGATGCCGGCGACCACCGGGACCCCGCGCATCCCGCTGAGCCGGTTCGCCGCCGTCGTCGAGACCGACCGGCCCCTGACCGAGGCCCCGATCCGCGCGGCCGACGACGTCGAGCTGGCCATCGCTCGGCACGTGGCCGAGCTGGTCGAGGACGGCGACACCCTGCAGCTGGGCGTCGGGTCGCTGCCCACCGCCGTGCTCGACGCGCTGGCCGGGCACCAGGACCTCGGCGTGCACTCCGGGATGATCTCCGACGGCGTGCTGCGGCTTGTCGAGAAGGGCGTGCTCACCGGCGCCCGCAAGGAGATCGACCGCGGCGTGATCGTCACCGGCGCGGCGCTGGGCAGCACCGAGCTGTACGAGCGCCTGCCCGAGCTGCCGGTCGAGTTCCGGCCCGCGAGCTACACCCACGCCCCGCACATCCTGGCCCGGCTGCGCGCGTTCGTCTCGGTCAACTCGGCGATCGAGGTCGACCTGACCGGGCAGGTGGGCGCCGAGCTCCGCCGCGGTGTCCACATCGGAGCCGTCGGCGGGCAAGCCGACTTCTCCCGCGCGGCCGCGCGTTCGATCATCACCGTGCGCGCCCGCTCGGGTGAGCACTCCACGATCGTCCCGCGCCTGCACGGCCCGGTCACCACCGGACGGTCCGATGTGGACCACGTCGTGACCGAGTACGGCGTCGCGCACCTGCGCGGCTGTGACCTGACCGAGCGGACGAAGCGGCTGGCCGCGATCGCGGCGCCCGAGTTCCGCGAAGACCTGCTGAAGGGGAAGAAATGAGGCCGGACAGCGTGCGGGTCCGTGAAGTCGGGCCGCGCGACGGGTTCCAGAACGAACCCGAGCACATCCCGACCGGCGAGAAGGTGCGCCTGATCGACGCGCTCGGCCGCACCGGCCTGAAGCGCATCGAGGTCGCCAGCTTCGTGCGGCCCGACGTCATCCCGCAGCTGGCCGACGGCGTCGAGGTGCTGAACCGGATCGACGTCCCGGCCGACGTGCGGCTGATGGTGCTGATCCCCAACAGCCGTGGGCTGGACAACGCGCTGAAGGTGCGCGAGAAGTTCCACGAGGCCGCCCTCTTCGTGTCCGCGTCGGAGACGCACAACAAGAAGAACGTCAACCGCACGGTCGCCGAGACGATGGCCGACAACGACAAGATGGCCGCCCGGATCCGCGCCGAGGGCCTGGACTGCGCGGCCGTCATCGCGACGTCCTTCGGCTGCCCCTACGAGGGCAAGGTGCCCCTGGACACCGTGCTCGGCCTGGCCGAGCGGTTCGCCGCGGCGGGCGCGACGGAGATCGGCTTCGGCGACACGACCGGCATGGCGAACCCCGCCTATGTCTCGGAGTTCTTCACCGCGGCGCTGGACCGGCTGCCCGGCGTCGAGGTCACCGCGCACTTCCACAACACCCGCGGGCAGGGCCTGGCCAACGCCTACGCGGCCCTCGAAGCCGGGTGCGTGAGCTTCGAGTCGAGCTTCGGCGAACTGGGCGGCTGCCCGGTCCCGCCCGGCTCCACCGGCAACATCGCGACCGAGGACCTGGTGAGCATGTTCCACGAGATGGGCGTGGCGACCGGCCTGTCGCTGCCCGGTCTCATCGACGCCGCGCGGGCCGCGCAGGACGTCCTGGGCCGCAAGCTCACCAGCCATTCGATCGTCGCCGGCCCCGTCAACTGGAACTGAGAGAGGAAACCCCCATGAGCAACCGCGTCGCCCTCGTCACCGGTGGTGCGCAGGGCATCGGACAGGGCATCGCGCTGGCCCTCGGCGAGCACGGCCACCGCGTCGCCATCGCCGACCTCAACCTCGAGGCCGCGCAGGCCACGGCCGACCGGATCACCGAAGCCGGCGGTCGCGCGCTCGCCGTCCGGACCGACATCACCGACACCGCGTCCGTGCAGGCCGCCGTCAAGACGGTGACCGAGGAGCTCGGCCCGGTCGAGATCGTCGTCAACAACGCCGGCTGGGACGACTTCATGAAGTTCGTCGACACCGACGAGGACTTCTGGGACCGCATCCTCGACATCAACTTCAAGGGCGCGCTGCGGGTGATCCGGACGGTCGTCCCGGGCATGATCGAGCGGGGCCACGGCCGGGTGATCAACATCGGGTCCGACGCCGGACGCGTCGGCTCGTCGTTGGAAGCCGTCTACTCGGGGGCCAAGGGCGGCATCATCGCCTTCACCAAGACCCTCGCCCGCGAGGTCGCGACCAAGGGCGTCACCGCCAACACCGTCTGCCCGGGCCCGACCGACACCCCGGCGTTGCGCAAGTTCGCCGACAGCTCCGGCCAGGACGCCGACAAGGTGCTCGGCGGCATGGTCCGTGGGGTCCCGATGAAGCGCCTCGCGCAGCCGGCGGACGTCGCCGCCGCCGTCGCGTTCTTCGCCTCCGACGCGGCCGGGTACATCACGGGGCAAACGCTTTCGGTCAGCGGCGGATTGACCATGGCATGAGCGTGGACTGGAAGGAGGTGGGGTCCTATGAGGACATCCGCCTCGACCACAGCGGCGACGGGATCGCCAAGATCACGATCTGTCGCCCGGAGGTGCGCAACGCCTTCCGGCCGCAGACGCTGGTCGAGATCTCCGACGCGCTCGACGCCGCCCGCGAAGACACCTCGATCGGCGTGATCATCCTGACCGGTGAGGGCGAGCTGGCCTTCTGCTCGGGCGGGGACCAGCGCGTGCGCGGCGACACCGGGTACGTCTCCGAGCCCGGGCGGCCGGGCCGGTTCCACGTCACCGACCTGCACGTCCAGCTCCGGCGGCTGCCCAAGCCGGTGGTCGCGATGGTCGCCGGGTACGCGATCGGCGGGGGACAGGTGCTGCAGCTGGTGTGCGACCTGGCCATCGCCGCCGACAACGCCCGCTTCGGGCAGACCGGTCCGCGGGTCGGCTCGTTCGACGGCGGGTTCGGCGCCGGGCTGCTCACCCAGGTCGTCGGCGCGCGCAAGGCCAAGGAGATCTGGTTCCTGTGCCGCCAGTACGACGCCCACCAGGCCCTGGAGATGGGCCTGGTCAACACCGTCGTCCCGCTGGCCGACCTGGAGACCGAGACCGTCGCGTGGTGCCGGGAGATGCTGGCGCTGTCGCCGTTCGCGTTGCGGATGCTCAAGGCCGGCTTCCACGCCGCCGAAGACGGCCTCGCCGGCATCCAGCAGCTCGCCCACGACGCCAACCTGCTCTTCTACGCCTCGGAAGAGGCCAAGGAGGGCCGCGAGGCGTTCAAGGAGAAACGCGCCCCCGACTTCGCGCGGTTCCCGCGCCGCCCCTGAACCCGTCCACTGTGGAGGAAGACCATGACTGACGCCGTCGGCGCCCGCGAAGCCGGTCCCGGCATCCGCGTGCTCACCCTGGCCCGCCCGCCGGCCAACGCCCTCGGCCTGCCGATCATCGACGGGCTGAACGCGGCCCTGGACGCCGCCGGGGACGCCAAGGTCATCGTGGTCGCCTCCGAGGTGACCGGGTTCTTCGCCGCCGGCGCCGACATCAAGCACATGTCCGGCATCGACGCGGCGTCGTTCACCGCCTACGGCGACCGGCTGCGCGGGGTGCTCGACCGGCTGGCCGCACCCGAGCGCGTCACGATCGCCGCGGTCGACGGCCTCGCCCTGGGCGGCGGCCTGGAGCTGGCCATGGCCTGCACGCTGCGCGTGGCCGGCGCCGACGCCCGGTTCGGCCTGCCCGAGGTGAAGCTGGGTCTCATTCCCGGCGCCGGTGGCACGCAACGGCTCCCGCGGCTGGTCGGCCGGGGCCGGGCCTTGGACATCATGCTCACCGCCCGGCAGGTCCCGGCCGCCGAGGCGCACGCGATCGGCCTGGCCGACCGGCTCGTCGACGCGGGCAAGGCGGAGGTGGCCGCCCTGGAGCTGGCCGAGAAGCTCGTGACGCTGTCGCGGCCGGCGTTGAGCGCGGTGATCCGCACCGTCGACGCCGCGTTCGACCTGCCGCTGGAGGAGGGCTTCCGCTTCGAGGCCGAGCAGGAACAGGACCTCTTCGAAGCGGGTGAGGCGCGGGAAGGCCTCGCCGCGTTCCTCGCCAAGCGCCCGCCGAAGTTCGCCTGAGGGGGAGCCGTGTACGGACTGACGATCTTCAGCGCGGGCTCCGGCCCCGAGCGGTTCCGGCGGGCCGCGGACCTCGCCGTCCGGGCCGAGGCGGCCGGGTTCGACGCCGTCTGGACCGGCGAGCTGTACAACCGCTCGGCCACCATCCCGATGGCCGTGCTCTCCCAGGCCACCGAGCGGGTCCGGATCGGCTGCAACATCGCCTACGGCGTCGGCCGCACGCCGCTGGTCTGGGCGGCCGAGGCCCGCGACCTCGACGAGCTTTCGGGTGGACGCCTGATCCTCGGGCTCGGCAACGGCACGCCCCGGATGATGGAGGACTGGCACGGCGTCAGCGGCGAAGCGCCCGCCGAGCGGATGGAAGAGCTGGTCACGGTCCTGCGTAAGCTGTGGCGGCTGCACGAAGGCCCGGTCGAGCACGACGGCCGGTTCTACCGCGTCCACCTGCGCCCGACCGCCGACACCGCGCCACCGATCCAGGAGCGGCTGCCGATCTGGACGGCCGGGGTGAACCGCCGCATGGTCCGCGTCGCGGGCCGCGTCGCCGACGGCCTGGTCGGGCACCCGATGTACACCGGCCGCTACATCAGCGAGGTCGTGCGGCCGGAGCTCGAGGCCGGGCTGGCCGAGACGGGCCGGGACACCGCCGACCTGACGTTGATGGGCATCCTGATGTGCGCTGTCGACGAGGACGAGCAGGCCGCGCGCCGCCGTCTCGCGTTCGCGGTGGCCCAGTACGCCGCGTCCCGCGTCTACGACCGGCTCTTCGCCCTGCACGGCTGGTCTTCGGCGCAGGAGCGGATCCGGGAGGCCGTTCGTGCCCGCGACGAAGCGGCCGTGGTCGCGGCCGTCCCCGACGACGTGCTCGACGCGGTCGGGGTGGCCTGCCGTCCGGCCGACGTGGCCGCGCGGGTGGCCGAGCACGCCCGCGACTACGACCACCTGAACCTCGTCGTCCCGCCCTGGGGCCTGAAACCGGAAGAGGCCGAAGCGGCGACGCTCGCGGTTCTCGAAGGGATGCGCTGATGGAGACCATCGACCTGACCCGGCCCGCCGACGGCGTCGTGCTGGCGACGCTGAATCGGCCGGACCGGTACAACGCGATGACCGTGACGATGTTCGCCGAGCTGGAGGAGCTGGCGTTCGCTCTCGGCGAGGACGACGACGTCCGCGCGGTCGTCCTGACCGGCGCAGGCAAGGCGTTCTGCGCGGGCTACGACCTCGACGACGCCGACGAGCTGGCCGGCCTGACGGCGCTGGGCATGCTCGACCGCCAGGAACGGGCCGCGCGAGGGCTTTCCGCCCTGCGCGCGCTGCGGGTCCCGGTGATCGCCGCGGTGAACGGCGCCGCCGCGGGCGGCGGGCTCTCGCTGGCGCTGGCCGCGGACATCCGCCTGGCCGCGCGCTCGGCGAAGTTCAACGCCGCGTTCGTCCGCATCGGACTGTCGGCGGGCGACCTCGGCGCGTCCTGGCTGCTGTCCCGGACGATCGGGCCCGCGCTCGCCGCCGAAATCGCCTACACCGGCCGGTTCGTCCTGGCCGACGAAGCCGAGCGGATCGGGCTGGTCAACCGCACGGTCGACGACGACGTCCTGCTCGACGAGGCCCTGGCGATGGCCGGGCTGATCTGCGCGAACTCCCCGGGTGGCGTCCAGCTGTCGAAGCGGGCGCTGCAGGCGAACATGGAAATCGGCTCGTACGCCGCCGCGCTCGAACTGGAAAACCGCGGCCAGGCGCTGCTGACCCGCGGCGAGGACATGCCCGAAGCGCTCGCCGCCTTCAAGGAGAAGCGCGCGCCGAACTTCACCGGACGTTAGGAGACCGCCGTGCCCGACTTCCGGACGCTCCTCATCGAGGAGCCCGAACCCGGCGTCCTGCTGCTCAAGCTGAACCGGCCGGACCGGCTGAACTCCATGACCGTCGAGATGTTCGGCGAGATCCGCACCGCCGCCCGGGCGTTGCGCGACAGCGGCGCCCGCGCGCTCATCCTCACCGGCGCCGGCGAACGCGCGTTCTGCGCCGGGTTCGACCTCGCCGAGATCGAGGTCATCACGCGCATGGGCGTGCGGGAGTTCCTCAAGTTCCAGGAGCTCGCGACCGGCGGGCTCGCCGCGCTGCGGCAGCTGCCGTTCCCGGTGATCGCCGCGATCCACGGCGCCGCGTCCGGCGGCGGGCTGTCCCTGGCGCTGAGCGCGGACATCCGGCTCGCCGCGCCGACGGCCAAGTTCAACGCCGCCTTCGTCAAGGTCGGGCTGTCGGCGGGGGAGTTGGGCACGTCGTGGCAGCTGACCCGCCTGGTCGGTCCCGGCCGGGCGGCCGAGATCGCTTACACGGGGCGGATTTTCGAAGCTGGGGAGGCCGAGCGGATCGGCCTGGTGAACCGGGTCGTGCCGAGCGAGCGGCTGCTCGGCGAAGCGCTCGAGCTGACCCGGCAGATCGCGGGGAACTCGCCGGGCGGCGTGAAGCTGTCGAAGCAGGCCTTGCAGCGCAACCAGGAGATCACCTCGTACGCCGGGGCGCTGGAGCTGGAGAACCGCGGGCAGGCGCTGCTGACCCGCGGCGAAGACATGACCGAAGCGCTGGCCGCGTTCAAGGACAAGCGCCGGCCGCAGTTCACCGGAAGGTAAGGCATCCATGACGACGCTCGGAGACATCGACCCCGGATTCGGGCCGGCCGACGACCTCCGGCACCGGCCCGCGCCGGGCGGCCGGATGCGCGACAGCCTGTTCTGGGAAATGATCCTGCCCGACGAGCAGCTGGGCTTTCAGGTGTACCTGTACCTGACCGACCGCGGCAAGACCGGCTACAACGTGTCGGTGTGGGGACCGGAGCCGGTCGCCGTGAAGCTCGCGCAGGGCGTGGTCGGCGACGACGCGGACCTCGACAACTTCCACTTCGAAGGGCTCGGCGTCAAGCAGCCCGAGCTCCGGCGCACCGCCTCGGTGTCCTACACGAGCGACGACGTCAAGCTGGAGTACGACTTCACGGCGTTGCACGACGCGTTCAGCTACCGGTCGAACCCGGACGGGCTGCCCGCGTGGTTCGCGGAGAACCGCCTGGAGCAGACCGGGCACGTGACCGGCTTCCTCGAGGTGGCCGGCCGGCGCGTCACCCTGGACCGCAAGGGCCACCGCGACCACTCGTGGGGTGTGCGGAACTGGGGCGTGCCGCACCACTGGAAGTGGTTCATCGCCTACACCGAGAGCGGCCGGGCAGTGAACGGCTGGATCTGGATCGCCCGCGGCGAGTGGGGTTTCGCGGGGTACGTCGTCAAGGACGGTGTGACGATCCCGGTGTCGCACATCCGCCACCACGCGGACTACGACGACGACATGACGCAGAAGCGCCTGGAGGCCGACGTCGTCGACATCACCGGCGAGACGACCCACCTGGTGCTGGACGCGTTCGGCGTCGTGAAGCTGCCGACGCGCGACCCGATGGGAACGGTCATCTACGAAGCCGCGTGCCACGCGACCATCGACGGCGAGGAGGGGGCCGGGCAGTTCGAGACGCACTGGCCGGGGCAGTACCTCCAGCACCTGATCGAGAGCACCCGGTGACCTGGAACTGGGACGCGACTTCGCGGGCCGCGTTGGAGAAGTTCCTGGCCGCGCGGGGGTTGTGCACGGGCCCGGTGACGACCCGCCGCATCGGCGACGGCCATTCGAACCTGACGTTCCTGGTGTCGGACGGCGCGCGCCAGGTGGTCGTCCGCCGTCCCCCACCGCCCCCGGTCCCCCCGGGCGCGCACGACATGCTGCGGGAGGCCCGGCTGATCGGCGCCCTGGCGGGCACGGACGTCCCGGTGCCGGAGGTGCTGGCGGTGGCGCCGGCGGTCTTGGACGTCCCGTTCTACGTGATGAGCCACGTCGAAGGCCCGGTCGTCACCGAGCGGACGCCGTCCCCGCTGGACACGCCGTCTTCGCGGCGCCAGATCGGCTTCGCGCTGGCGGACACGCTCGCGGCGCTGCACGCGGTCGACTGGCGTTCCCGCGGCCTGGCCGACCTGGGCCGCCCGGAGGGGTTCAACGCGCGGCACTTCCGCCGGATGGGCCGGCTGGTCGCGGACGCATCGGGAAATCCGCCACCGGAGTTCGCCGAGGTCCACGCGTGGCTGGCCGCGCACGTGCCCCCGGAGTCCGGCGCATCGATCGTCCACAACGACTACCGGCTGGGCAACGTGATCCTGGCGGCCCCGGGCCGCATCGCGGCGGTTTTGGATTGGGAGCTGGCCACGATCGGCGACCCGCTCTTCGACGTCGGCTACTTCCTGGCCTCGTGGCCTTCGCCGGACGAACCCCTGACGCCGACGGAGGAGCTGGGGGTGGCGGCGCTGGAGCCTGGTTATCCGACCCGGGCGGAGCTGGCTTTGCGGTACGCCGAACGGACTGGTCGTGATCTGTCCACACTGGACTGGTACACGACGCTGGCGCTGTGGAAGCTGGCGGTGTTGTACGAGTACGGCCGACGGCGGGCGGTGGATGAGTACTACGCGGACCCGGGGTTGGTGAAGTCGTTCCTGGACGCAGCCCAACGCGCGACCGGATGCTGATAGCGCATTCGTCAAGACGGCTGAACAGGTGAACGCCCGGCGATTCTGTAACTTCAAGCCGCGTGCGGACGACAGGTGTTGACGTCATGTCGTTGTCCGTCGACCATGTGGAAGGCTTGCGAGCCCATGTTTGCTGGCGTTCTCGTCTTTTTCGCGGCTGCGCTCAGCGGTGGTCTTCTCGGGTTTCTCTTCGGCATACCGAGAGTTCTCCAGGTCGGCGAGCAACGGGGAGCCGGCAACCAGGCGCCCACCCACCTGGTCAACACCAACCTCGAACAGGTCTCCGACTGGCTGACGAAGATCCTCATCGGTGTCGGACTCATCGAGCTGACGCGACTGGTCTCGGCCTCGGCCGGTCTGTTCTCCAGAGTGGGGGCCGCGTTCGGTGATCGTTCGGATGCCCCTGTCATCGCGGGGGCGATCGTGATCGCCGGAGCGGTAGCGGGCTTCTTGGGGGGATACGTCGCCACTCGTACCCGGTTGACTCAGATCTTCAGAAAAGTCGATCTCGGGGAGCTGAAGTCGCTGGTCGATCATGAGGTCAGCAGGCGGCTTACCCAGGACAGCGACGCGATGAGATCGGTGATGCAACAACTGGCCGATGATGAGCCCGAGGTGGTCGAGCAGGACTTGGTGAGCGCATTGCGCAACGCCTCGCCTGCGGCGAGGGCGCAGATGTTCCAGCTTGCGTGGACTCAGCGACGGCAAACCTGGAAATCGCCGGAAACGAAACTCGTCATGGCGCGGACGGTAACGGTTTTCCAGGCATTGGCGACGGTCGAACCTACGAATCATCGCTATTGGGGCGAACTTGGATTCGCACTGGCTGAGCGGGTCCCGCCCGATGACTCCGGCGCTGTCGATGCCCTTACCCGTGCGATCGTCTGCCGCGATGATGTGGGCGAGCGTGGCTGGGAATTCTACGAGTTCGTGCGGGCGAAGTCCCGGTTGCGCGCGTTCGGTCAGGAAGAGCCTGATGAGACTGCCGATCAGTTGATTGCGGAGGACATTCGTCTGGCGGTGCGCAGCCCGCAGGTCCGGCGCGCTCTTGAACGCGCACAGGGTGCTGGTGCGCGCGACGTGCTTTCGAGGCTCTACTGCTATCTGGACCAAGGCTCGAAACCGGATGTCCGGGTCAAGAAAGGGTGATCAATCATCGCAAAGAACCCCTTCGTGGCCTGCTCAGACCGACCGCTGCGACTTCGCCACCGCGCTGGCCGCTTGCGACCGTTCCCGAACTTCCCGCCAGTCCTCATCGGACAGTGACGTCAAGCCCGCGAATGTCCCCGGTCCGGCCAATCTCTGCCCACCATCCATCGCGATCGTCTCGCCCGTCAAGTAGTTGCAGCCGTCCGAGAACAAGAACACCGTCAGGTTCGCCAGTTCCTCGATCGTGCCCGCGCGGCCCATCGGGATCTGGTCGACCTGCGTCGCGCCGACCGCGCTGCTCTCCGTCGGGTTGAGCATCTCCCACGCGTAGTCCGTGGGGATCGGGCCCGGGGCCAGCGCGTTGAGGCGGATCCCGTAGCGCGCCCACTCCACCGCCAGGGACATCGTCATCGCGTGGACCGCCGCCTTGGCCATCGCCGAGGGCACCACGAACGCCGAACCCGACCACACCCACGTCGTCAGCGTGGACAGGACCACGCCGGGCCGCCCCTCGGCGATCCAGCGGCGGCCGGCCGCGTGCGTCGTGTTGAACGAGCCGTTCATCACCGTTCCGCTCACCGCCTCGAACGCCCGCGCGCTCAAGCTCGCCGTCGGGGCGATGAAGTTGGCCGCCGCGTTGTTCAGCACGCCGGTCAACGGGCCGTGGCGGTCCCAGATCTCCGCCATCGCCGCGTCCACCAGGTCGGCCTTGCGGACGTCGACGGCCTGGAAGTGCGCGCCCGCCTCGGCCGCCGCCTCCGCCAGGACCGCTTCGCGGCGGCCCCACAGGTGCACCTCCGCCCCGTGGTCCGTCAGGTACCGCGCGACGCCGCGGCCGAGCCCCGTGCCGCCGCCGGTGATGAGGATCCGCTGGCCGGACAGCACGTCCGGGGCGAAGATCGCCTTCATCCGCCCACCTTCCCGATCAGAGCCCGAAGCTCTTGCCGATGATCTCGCGCTGGATTTCGTTGGCCCCGCCGTAGATCGGCGGCGCGAGCGCCTTCCGCACCTGGCTCTCCATGCCGTACTCGCGCGCGTACCCCGCGCCGCCCATCAGCTGCATCGCCTCCAGCGTCGCGAGCTTGGCGACCTCGGTGCACTTGAGCTTGGCCATCGCCCCTTCGCGGGCCAGCTGGTCCTCCTCGCCGGCGTCGATGCGCTCGGCGACGTCGTAGACGAACGCCCTGCTGCACGCGATCTCCGTCGCGAGGTCCGCGATCCGGTGCCGGACGGCCTGGAAGCTCCCGATGGTCCGGCCGAACTGCTCCCGCTCGCCCACGTAGGCGACGACGTCGTCGAGCGCCCGTTCCGCCGCCCCGAGCGACATCGCGGCGATGATCAGCCGCTCGACGCTCAGCCCGCGCATGAGGTGCCGCCACGCCTGGCCCACCTCGCCGACGACGTTCGCGGCGGGCACCCGGACGTCGGTGAAGTACAGGTCGTTGACCGTGTGGGCCGCCATCGTCGCGATCGGGCGGATCGTCAGGCCCGGCGCGTCGGCCGGCACCACCAGCAGCGTCAGGCCGTCGTGCTTCTTCGCGCCGGACGACGTGCGCGTGAGCACCAGGACGTGGTCGGCCAGGTGCGCCGCCGTGGTCCACGTCTTCTGGCCCGTGATGACGTAGTCGCCGCCGTCGGCGACCGCCTTCAGCCGGGCCGAGCCCAGGTCGGAGCCCGCGCCCGGCTCGGACAGCGCGATGGCCTCGACCCGGCCCCGGCACAGGCCGCCGATGACCTCTTTCTTCTGCTCCTCGGTGGCGTAGCGCAGGTACGTCTGCGCCGCGGTGAGGCCGGTCCCGTAGGCGTGGATCGGGGCGAGGCCGCGAGCCGTCTCCTCGAGGAAGAGGCATTCCTCGACCATGCCCGCGCCCGCCCCGCCGTACTCCTCGGGCACGGAGACGCCGAGCCAGCCGTGCCCGGCCAGGCGCTCCAGAAGCTCCCGGCTGGTGTCCAGCTCACCGCCCTCGGTGAGGGCTTCGCGTTGCGAACTCGTCCCGCACTCGCGGGCGCAGAACTCGCGCACCGCGGTGGCGAACGCCCGTTGCTCTTCGGTGAACCGCATCGTGAACGACCGTTATCAGTTTCCGCGGAACGCGGAGAAGTCCGGGGTGCGCTTCTCGCTGAAGGCGGTGATGCCCTCCAGGGCCTCGGCCGACTCGCCGAACGTCTTGAGGTAGGAGTACGCCAGCTGGCCGGTGGAGGCGAACTGCTCGGTGTCGGTGTTGAACGACTGCTTGAGCACCTTGAGTGAGGTGGGGGAGAGGGCGAGGATCTCGTCGGCCCACCTGCGCACCTCGTCGTGCAGCTCGGCGGCGGGCACGACCTGGTTGACCAGGCCCCAGTTCTCCATCTGGGCCGCGGTGTAGCGGCGGCACAGGAACCACACCTCGCGGGCGCGCTTCTCGCCGAGGATCCGGGCGAGGTACCCGGTGCCGAAGCCGGCGTCGAAGGAGCCGACGCGCGGGCCGTTCTGCCCGAACTTCGCCGTGTCGGCGGCGATCGTCAGGTCGCAGAGCACGTGCAGCACGTGGCCGCCGCCGATGGCGAAGCCGTTCACCGCGGCGATGACCGGCTTGGGCACGTCCCGGATGACGTGGTGCAGCGCGTCGATCTCGAACAGGCCGGAGTCCGACGGGCCGTAGTCGCCGGTCTCGGCGCGCTGCTTCTGGTCGCCGCCGGTGCAGAACGCCTTGTCGCCGGCGCCGGTCAGGCAGATCACGCCGACCTCGTCGCTGTTCCAGGCCCGCTTGAACGCCTTGACGAGCTCGTCGACGGTGCGGGCGCGGAAGGAGTTGTACCGCTCGGGCCGGTTGATCGTGATCCACGCGAGGCCGTTGTCGACCTTGTACGTCACGTCGGTGAACTCGTCCATCGGCGAGTGGTCCTTTCGTCATCGGAAGAACGGCGAGACGGCGGCACCCTCGCGACCGCCCTGACCCGAACCTAGGTCTGTGAACGATCGTTATCAAGGGCGCCGCCGTCGGCGACCGGGGATTTCTCCCCAATGGGAGAGCCCGGCTACCCCTTTTGCGGGTCGAGGTAGACGGTCTTGAAGACCTGGTAGGAGTGCAGGCCCTCGGGCCCGAGCTCGCGGCCGAGCCCGCTGGACTTGATCCCGCCGAACGGCGCGGTGGGGTCGTTGACGTAGGCGTTGATCCCGACCGTGCCCGACGCGACCCGGCGGGCGACCGCCTCACCGCGGTCCGGGTCGGCGGTCCAGACGGTGCCGCCGAGCCCGTACTCGGTCGCGTTGGCGATCGCCACGGCCTCGTCCTCCGACGAGTACGGGATCACCGACAGGACCGGGCCGAAGATCTCCTCCTGCGCGATCGTGTGCCCGTTGTCGACGTCGGCGAACACCGTGGGCTCGACGTACCAGCCGCGGTCACGGCCGGCCGGACGACCACCGCCGGCGGTCAGCCGGGCCCCGTCGCCGAGCCCCTTTGCGATGTAGGACTCGACGCGGTCGCGCTGCCGCGACGACACGAGCGGGCCCAGCTGGGTGCCTTCGTCGAGGGGATCGCCGATGCGCAACGACTTCGCCAGGTCGCTGACGGTGTCGACGATCTCGGCGTACCGCGACCGCGGCGCGAGGACCCGGGTGCCGAGCCAGCAGATCTGGCCGTTGTTGAGCAGGGTGGCGGCGAAGAAGCTCTCGATCGTCGACGCCAGGTCGGCGTCGTCGAGGACGATCGCCGCCGACTTGCCGCCCAGCTCCAGGGTCACCGGCCGCAGCAGCCGCCCGCACGTCTCGGCGATCGAGCGCCCGGCCGCCGTCGACCCGGTGAACGACACCTTGTCGACGCCCGGGTGCGACACCAGGTACGCACCGAGCTCGCGCCCGCCGGGGACGACGCTGAGCACGCCTTCCGGCAGCCCGGCTTCCGCGGCGGCCTCGCTCATCAGCAGCGCGTCGAGCACCGTCTCCGGCGCGGGCTTCAGCACGACCGTGCAGCCCGCGGCCAGCGCCGGGGCGAGCTTGAGGAACGTGATCGCCTGCGGCACGTTCCACGGCACGATCGCGCCGACCACCCCGACCGGCTCGCGCAGCACCCGGGAGCTGCCGCCGAGCATGCCCGGCCGGGTCTCTTCCTGCGGTGTACCGGTGACGAGCCCGGCGAAGTAGCGCAGCAGCACCGGCGGGAAGCCGCCCTCGAACTGCTGGGCCAGGCCGATCGGCATGCCGTTCTGGGCACTGACGCGCCGCGAGGTCTCGGCGCGGCGCTTCTCGAGCGCGACGGCGAAACGTTCGAGGACTTCGGCGCGCCGCGACGGCTCCCAGCGCGGCCAGCCCGCCGGGTCGTCGAAGGCCCGCCGGGCGGCCGCGACGGCGTTGTCGATGTCGGCCTCCGCGCCTTCCGGGACGCTGCCGAGCACCTCCTCGGTGGCTGCCGCGTGCACGGTGATCCGCCGGCCGGTGGCCGGGGCGGCCCACGTACCGCCCACGTAGAGCTGGTCGTAGTCGATCGTCATGACTGCTCCCGGGTTCCCTCGTGCACGAGCACGATCTTGACGGCGTCACCCCGGTGCTGGGCGGCCACGGCTTCGTTGATCCGGTCGAACGGCATGGTGGTGACGAGCTTGTCGAACGGGAACCGGCCGGTCCGGTGCAGTTCGAGCAGCTGCGGGATGAACACGTCGGGGTCGCTGTCGCCCTCGACGATCCCGATCACGCGCACGCCCAGCACCTGCGCCTGGATGAGGTTCAGCGCCAGCGCCGCCTCGGGGTCGGCGGGCACGCCGATGATGCCGACCGTGGCGCGGTGCGCGAGGGCCTGCATCGCCTGCTGCAGCACGTCGGCGATGCCCGTGGTGTCGATCGCGTAGTCGGCGCCGCCGGGCACGATCGCCCGGACCTGGTCGGCGAGCGGCCCGGCGGCCGGGTCGAGCGCGTGCGTCGCGCCCAGGGACAGGGCGAGGTCACGGCGTCCCGCGTGCGGCTCGACGACGATGATGTGCGCGAGCTCCCGGACCACTCCGGCCAGCACGGCGGACAGGCCGACCGAACCGCCACCCAGCACCAGCAGCACCGCTCCCGGCCGGCAGTCCATGGAGTTCAGCACCGCGCCGGCGCCGGTCTGCACCCCGCAGCCCAGCGGGCCCAGCACGGCGAGCGGCGCGTCGCCGGGGACCTTGACGAGGTTGCGCTCGTGCGCGATCGCGTGCGTGGCGAACGACGACTGCCCGAAGAACTCCGACCCCAGGGGAGTGCCGTCGTCGTGCAGGGTGCTGCGGCCGTCCGGCCGCGCGCCGCCGAAGTTGTAGGCCATGAACTCGTGGCAGTACGCGGGTTCGCCGCGCTCGCACTCGCGGCATTCGCCGCAGCTGTTGAAGCTCAGCACCACTTTGTCGCCGACCACCACCTTGGTGACGGACTCGCCGACGGCGGTGACGACCCCGCTGCCCTCGTGCCCGAACACGCCGGGCAGCGGGAACGGCAGGTGCCCGTCCTTGGCGGCGAGGTCGGTGTGGCAGAGCCCGACCCCGGCGATCTCGACGACGACCTCGCCGGGTCCGGGATCGTCGAGCGTGACCCGCTGCAGGGTGAACGCGCCACCCAGCTCGGTGGCCACGGCGGCCGTGATGTCCATGCGCACTCCTTTGTCCGG
The DNA here is from genome assembly GCF_055633615.1 of Amycolatopsis sp. NPDC114505. Lineage (NCBI taxonomy): Bacteria > Bacillati > Actinomycetota > Actinomycetes > Pseudonocardiales > Pseudonocardiaceae > Amycolatopsis > Amycolatopsis sp. NPDC114505. The sequence continues at coordinate 1,295,918 of NZ_JBVKDV010000002.1, forward strand.
AAGGGGAAGGGGGATCAGCCGTTGGTGCCCGGCACGGTGACGCGCACCCCGGGGCAGCCGTCGGAGAGGATGAGCTGGCACGACAGCCGTGAGTTCGGCCGCGCGCCGTCGGCGTACTCGAGCAGCTCGCGCTCCTCGTCGGTCGGATCGTCGAAAGTGGACTGTCCGGTTTCGACGAACACGTGGCAGGTGGCGCACGAGCAGCTGCCGCCGCATTCGGCGACGATGCCGGGCAGGTTGTTGCGGACCGAGCCGTCCATCACGCTCTGTCCACAAGGGACTTCGACCTGGTGGACGCTGCCGTCGGGGAGCTCGTAGGTGACGTCGGGCACGGGTTTCCTCCGGGTGGTCAGGCGACGGCGTCGCGCAGCGGGGTCGACGGGTCGGCCAGCCGGGCCGGGTCGAGCCGCGTGCCGGCCGCGAGGAACTTCTTGCCCGCCATGAACTCGGCAGGGCTGTTGGCCGACTCGACGGCGGTCAGCGCGCCGCCGTCGAGGTGGAACAGGGCGAACCGGCCGGTCGCGGGGTCGCCGCGGACGACGGTGCTCGGCTCGGCCGGGACGAGCCCGGCGATCTTGAGCTTGAGGTCGAACTGGTCGGACCAGAACCACGGCACCTCGGCCGGGTTCGGTGCGCCGCCGGTGATCGTGGCGACCGCCTGGCGGGCCTGCTCGGTGGCGCCGGGGATGCTTTCGAGCCGGACGCACCCGGCCCGGCGCGTGACGTCGCCGATCGCGAGCACGTGCGGGTCGCTGGTGCGGGCGTGCTCGTCGACGACGACACCGTGGTCGCAGTGCAGGCCGGCCGCGAGCGCCAGCTCCTGACGCGGTCGCGCGCCGACCCCGACGAGCACGGCTTCGCACGGGATCTCCGTGCCGTCGTCGAGGACGGCGGCCGCGACCCGGCCGGCCCGTCCGGCGAGCCGCCCGAGCCGTGCGCCGGTGACGATCCGCGTGCCCCGGGCGCGGTGGTGCCCGGCGAGGATCTCGGAGAGCCGCGGACTGGCGACGCGGGCCAGGACCCGCTCTTCCCGTTCCAGCACGGTGACGTCGACGCCGTTCGCCCGCGCGACCGCGGCGACTTCGAGGCCGATGTACCCGCCGCCGACGATCACCAGCGCCCGCCGCTCTTCGACGCACTCGCGCAGGATCCGGGCGTCGGCGAGGGTGCGCAGCGAAACGACCCCGGCGAGGTCGGCGCCGGGCAGCTCGAGCCGCCGCGGGCTCGCGCCGGTGGCCAGCACGAGGTGGTCGTACGGGCGGGTCTCGCCGGACGCCGTGCGCACCCGGCGTCCGGCGAGGTCGAGGGTGACGACGTCCTCGCCGAGGCGCAGGGTGATGTCCTGCTCCCGGTAGAACTCCGCCGGGCGCAGCCACTGTTCGAGCTCGCCGTGGGCGAACTTCTTCGACAGCGGAGGCCGGTGGTAGGGCAGGTCCGCCTCGTCGCCGTACAGCTCGACCGGGCCCCGGTGGCCGGCCTGCCGCAGCAGGCCGGCCAGGGTGGCGCCGCCGTGACCGGCACCGACGATCAGGACCCGCTCGCTCACGCCAGCTCCAGCCGCACGGGCAGCTTCCGCAGCCCGCCGACGAAGTTCGTCATCACCGCCTTGCGCTCACCCGCGATCTCGACGTTCTTCAGCAGCGGCAGCAGCTCTTCGAACATGATCCGCAGCTCCAGCTTGGCCAGGTGCTGGCCGATGCACATGTGCGGGCCGTAGCCGAAGGCGATGTGCCGGTTGGGTTTGCGGTCGAGGCGGAACTCGTCGGGGGCGTCGAAGACGTCGGTGTCGCGGTTGGCCGACTGGTACAGCAGCATGAACCGGTCGCCCTTGCGGATCCGCTGCCCGCGCAGCACGTAGTCCTGGGTGGCCTGGCGGGTGAACTGCTTCACCGGCGAGACCCAGCGCAGGCTTTCGTTGACGAGGTCCGGGATGAGCGCGGGGTTCTCCCGCACCTTCGCCAGCTGATCGGGGAACTGGGCGAGTGCCTCGATCGCACCGGACATCGTGCTCGACGTCGTGTCGTGGCCGGCGGTGGCGATCGCGATGAACCAGCCGTAGGCGACCTCCTTCGGGTAGTACTCGCCGTCCGGCTTGCGGGCGCGGGCGATGATCGTGGCGAGGTCGTCCCCGGGGGCGGCGCGCCGGTCCTCGACGAGCTGGTCGAAGTAGGCGTAGAAGTCGTTGATCGCGGCGGACCACTGCTGCGCGGCGGCCTCCGGGGTGAGCGGCTCGATGTCCTCGCGCTGGGCGTCCGGGTCGGCGGTGCCGAAGAACTCCTGCGTCAGGGCCATCATCCGCGGCTCGTCCGCTTCGGGGACGCCGAAGAGGCTCATGATCACGTGCAGCGGGTAGTAGACGGCGAAGTCCTGGACGAAGTCGAGGTCGTTGCCGTCGCTGCGCAGGTGCTTCGCGATGGCTTCCTTGGCCAGGGTCCGGATCCGGTCCTCCCACTTCTTGAGGTTGGCCGGCCGGAACCAGTCGTTCGCGATGTCCTTGACCGCGGTGTGCTCGGGCGGGTCGAGGTAGGTCAGGGTCTCGAGGATGCGCAGGCTGCCGCCGGTGAGCTGCCGGGTGAACGCGTCGCCGGCCTGGTTCTGCAGGATCGGGTTGTGCGAGCCGGGTTCGTCCCCGCCGCCGCTGGTGAACACGTGCGGCTGCCGCTCGATCTCCATGATGTCGGCGTGCTTGCTGACCAGCCAGACGCGGTCGTAGCCCTCGACGTCGGCCTGGCCGAGCGGGTGGTTCTCCCGCAGCCACCGGTAGGCCTCGAACAGCGGGACGTCGTAGCGGTGGCCTTCGGGCAGGACGACCTGCCGCGCGATCTCGTCCGGGATCGGGCGGGTGGTGACCTCGGGCGTGGTGGTCATGCGGGTTCCTCCGGGAAGACGGGCGACGGTGCACGTTATTGGTCCAATCTTTGGGCCAAGAGACGTGGCGTGCATCACCCCCGGGGAAGAGATTTCTCCCCCGTGCCTCTCCCGGAGACGGCTACCGGCGGATCAACGCGTGGTAGCGCGACGTCGCTTCGGCGCGGTTGGCCACGCCGAGCTTGCGCAGCACGCTCTTGACGTGCGACTTCACCGTTCCCGGCGCGACGAACAGCTCCGCCGCGATCTCGGTGTTGGTCCGGCCGCGGACCAGGTGCCGCAGCACGTCGAGCTCGCGGCGGGTCAGCGCCGCCAGCGGGCCTTCGAGGTGGCCCAGCGGGTCGGCCGGGGTGGTGGGCGCGGCGAGCACGTCGGGGCCGAGGAAACCGTCGAGGAGGTCGTCCACCGAGCGCGTCTGCTCCCGCAGCCGTTCCCGCAGGCTGCCGAGCTGCTCGAGGAACACGACGCGCTCGAACACGCAGCCGACCCCCTCGGCGAACAGGCCGATCAGCCGCTGGTCGAACTCGTCGACCTTCGGGCGTTCGGCGTGCTGGTCGGCGTGCAGCAGGCCGACGACCTCGCCGCGGCCGACCAGGGGCGCGACGACGTAGTCCTGGGTCCGCGCGAGCGTGATCAGCCGGTGGTGCACCCGCGGGTTGTGCTGGGCGTCCTCGACCAGCACCGGCAGCCGCTTGCGCACGACCTCGGTCTCGGGCAGCTCGCGGCCGATCCGCCCGGGCAGCGACGACCCGACCTCGACCAGGTCGCGCGCCAGTTGCGGGTCGTCGTGGGCGAACGCCGCCCGCGCGCTCCACTGCGGGCCGGACACCCGGGACAGCAGGGCGCGCCGGTAGCCGAGCCGGTTGATCTCCACCGGGATCTGCGTGGTCAGGTCGCGCAGCGACGTCACCGAGCGCAGCCGGGCCAGGGCGTGCTGCACGCCGGTGAGGGTGGCGGCGCGGGCTTCGAGGCGGAGGTCCCGGATGGCGGTGAGGGTGCTCCCGAGCCGGGGGAGTGCGGCCGCCAGCCGGTCGGCGGCTATGCCTTCGCCGTGGCCGAGCTGCCGCAGCACCCGGTGTTCGGCCGCGCGCAGGGCGGATTCGGCGGAGGTCAGGTCACGGACCCCGCTCGCGAGGTCGGGGTCTCCGGTAAGCGTCGCGACGATGCGCAGGAGGTCCCGCGCGGTCCGCAGGATCGCGTCGGCCGGCTGCGGAGCGTGCCAGCGGGGCGGCCCGGGGTGAACGTCGTCGGTCACGGCCGGCTCCCTTCGTCGGTTGCTCTGTTCGGCCGAGTCTGACGGCGCCCGTGGGGAATGCCCAGCCGGGAGGGATTTTTGCTCCCCAAGGGGAGAGAAGAACCCTCCCGATGGGGGTCGAATCGCCCCCGCCGGTGCGGCAGGGTGGGCCGACTGAGGAGGCGCCGATGCCCGACGCGAAGTTCACCCTGCCCACCGACGTGACCGCCTACCGCTGGGACCCGGACGGCGCGCCGGCCGGGGTCGTGCAGCTGACCCACGGGATGGGCGAGCACGTCCTGCGCTACGACCGGGTCGCGCGCGCGTTCACCGCGCGCGGGTTCGCGGTCTACGGCCAGGACCACCGCGGCCACGGCGCGTCGATCACCGGCGAGCCCGGCGACCTGGGCCCGGACGGCTGGCCGGCGCTGGTCGCCGACCTCGGCGTGCTCACCGCGCGGGCCCGTGCCGAGCAGCCCGGCGTGCCGGTGGTGCTCCTGGCCCACAGCATGGGCTCGTTCGCCGCGCAGCAGTACCTGCTCGACCACTCCGCCGACGTCGACGCGGTGATCCTCACCGGCACCGCCGCGCTGGACGTCCTCGAGCCGGCGTTGGATCTCGACCAGCCGCTGGACCTGGCGATGTTCAACGCGCCGTTCCAGCCGCAGCGCACGGACTACGACTGGCTCAGCCGCGACGAGTCCGAAGTGGACGCTTACGTGGCGGACCCGTTGTGCGGCTTCGGAATCGACCCGGCGAGCACCAAGGCCATGTTCGCGGGCGCGCGCCGGCTCGCCGACCCGGCCGAGGTCGCGCGCATGCGTTCGGACCTGCCGGTGTACCTGGCGGTGGGCGACCAGGACCCGGTGAACGGCAACCTCGCCCTGTTCGAGGTCCTGGTGCAGCGCTACCGGGACGCGGGACTGAAGGACGTGACCACGCGGGTGTACCCGGGGGCCCGGCACGAGATCCTCAACGAGACGAACCGCGCCGAGGTCGTCGCGGACATCGTGGGGTGGACGGAGCAGGCGGTCTAGCGGGGTTCGGGCTGGGCGCCGGGGCGCGCCGTCGCCTGCCGGGGGCGGACTGCGCGGCCGGGGTCAGAAGTCCAGGTCGAAGTTCGTGACGTACCAGGCTTCCTTGAGCTTCTGCAGGCTGAACGTGATGTTCGTCTGGCCCGGCTTCACGCCGGTGGAATGGGAAAGGACGATGTCGTCGAGGGTCTTCCCGTCGACCGAGATCTTGCCGGCGGGGATCTTCGTCGAGTCGCCGGTCGCGGCCGGGCCCGCGACCTCGACCTGGGGTGGGTTCGCCGCCTTGTCCGGCGTGAACGCGGTGCGCAGTCCGTCGAGCACTTTGCGCATCGATTTCATCGTTTTGTCTTCGCCGGCGCACGTTTCGGGGGAAAAGACCTTCGGCGGGGTCTGGTCGGCATCGGCCATGACGGCGCAAGCCTGGGCGAAGTTGCCGGAAACGACCGCGCCGACCCACCGGGCCAGCGCTTGTTCCGCGGTCGACGCCGCGGCCGTCGCATCGGTGGCCGGCGCGTTTTCGCTGCTGGTCGCGGCCGGCGTGGAGGGTGCGGGAACGTTTCCCGTGGCATTCGACGATTTCGCGGCGCAGGACACGGTCAAAGCGGCGGCCAGCACTGTGACACCGATCGCCCGAATAGTCACATATCTGGGGGTTTTCGTCAGCATGCGGAGATCATGCTGATGATCCGCGGCGCTGTCCACCATTCTTCTTCGGCGGGGCCGTCGAGTCGCGGACGGTGAGGGTGACGTCCAGGGTCACCGGCCGGCGCGGGCGGGTGCGGTGCTCGATCGCCTCCATCAGCATCGCGACCGCCGTCGCTCCCTTGCGGCCGATGTCCTGGGTGACCGTGGTGAGCTTCGGCGTGACGTACTTGCTGAACTCCAGGTCGTCGAACCCGACGACGGACACGTCGGCGGGAACCGTCGCCCCCGCCGAAGCCAGGCCTTCCATGATGCCGACCGCCAGCACGTCCGCGGTGGCGAACACGGCCGTCGTGCCCGGATGCCGGTCCAGGAGAACCCTTCCGCGGCCGAACCCTTCGTCGTGCGTGGTGTTGACGACCTCGACCAGCTCCGGGTCCCACGGCGTCCCGGCGTCGGCGAACGCCGCCCGGAAGCCGTCGAACCGTTCGCGGACCACGCCGGCGCGGCCGAACGCGGGCCCGGCGAACACGATCTTCCGGTGGCCGAGCTCCAGCAGGTGCGCGGCGGCGAGGCGGGCGCCGACGAAGTCGTCGGACCGCGGGCCGGTCGTGAGCCGGTTGCGCGAGTAGCTGTCGATCGCGACCATCGGGACCGGCCCGGCCGTGGCCTTGGTCAGCTTGTCGATCTGCTCGTCGACGAACCCGAGCAGGATCGCGCCGTCGAGGCTCCACGAGTGCAGTGCCTCGGTGACCTCCTCGAGCCGCGCGATGCCGCGCAGCAGCAGGTGGTAGCCGGACTTCCGCAGCTCCCGCTCGACGTGCCCGGCGATCGCCATGTGGTGCGGGCTGATCATGAGACTGTCCTCGTCGGCCGCCGGCACCAGCAGGCCGATCAGCTTCGAGGAGCTGCTGGCGAGGCTGCGCGCCGACGCGCTGGGGACGTACCCCATCTCCGCCGCGATCCGGTGCACGCGATCCCGGGTGGCGACCGAAACCCGCGCCGCCTTGCCGTTCATCACGTTCGACACGGTCATCATGCTGACGCCCGCCTCTTCGGCGACCTCCCGCAGTGTGACCCGCACGCGCACCGTCCTTCCCGACTCCGGTGTTGACAGCCTAGCAAGCGCACATTAACGTCCTGCCATCAGGTATAGCGCTAAACCGCCGAGGGGGACCGTTGACGACGCTCAGCTCACCGGCCGTGGCCGAGCCGCGGGAAACCGGGCAGGACCTGTGGTGGCGCAACGCCGTGGTGTACCAGGTGTACCCGCGCAGCTTCGCCGACGGCGACGGCGACGGCACCGGCGACCTGGCCGGCGTCCGGTCCCGCCTGCCGTACCTGGCCTCGCTCGGCGTCGACGCCCTGTGGTTCACCCCCTGGTACGCCTCGCCCCTGGCCGACGGCGGCTACGACGTCGCCGACTACCGGGCGATCGACCCCGCGTTCGGCACGCTCGCCGAGGCCGAAGCCCTGATCGCCGAGGCGCGCGAGCACGGGATCCGGACCATTGTGGACGTCGTCCCGAACCACGTCTCGGACCAGCACGCGTGGTTCCTCGACGCGGTGTCCGCCGGGCCGGGATCCCCGCAGCGGCAACGCTTCTGGTTCCGGGAGGGGCGGGGTGAGCACGGCGAGCTGCCGCCGACCGACTGGCCGTCGACGTTCGGCGGGCCGGCCTGGACCCGGGTGACCGAGCCCGACGGCCGGCCGGGGGAGTGGTACCTGCACCTGTTCGCCTCGGAACAGCCCGACCTGAACTGGAGCCACCCGCAGGTGCGGCGGGAGCACGAGGACGTCCTGCGCTTCTGGTTCGACCGCGGGGTGGCCGGGGTGCGGATCGACTCGGCGACCATGCCGGTCAAGGACCCGGCGCTGCCGGAGCTGGACGGCGAAACCGGCGCGGGTCACCCGTTCGTGGACCGGGACGAGGTGCACCAGATCTACCGTTCCTGGCGGTCCGTCGCCGACTCCTACCCCGAGAAGCGGGTGCTGATCGGGGAGGTGTGGCTCGACGACCCGGCCCGGTTCGCCCGCTACCTGCGGCCGGACGAGATGCACAGCGCGTTCAACTTCGACTTCATGCGCCGCCCGTGGGACGCGGAACAGCTGCGGGAGTCGATCGCGGAGACCCTCGCCAGCCACCGGCCGGTGCTGGCCGCGCCGACGTGGGTGCTGTCCAACCACGACGTCACCCGGCCCGTCACCCGCTACGGCCGTGCGGACAGCTCGTTCCTGCACGCCCGCACCTTCGGCGTCCCGACCGACCTCGAGCTCGGGCACCGCCGGGCGCGCGCCGCGGCGCTGCTGACCGCGGCCCTGCCCGGGTCCCTCTACATCTACCAAGGCGACGAGCTCGGCCTGCCCGAAGTGGACGACCTGCCGGCGGAAGCCCGCCAGGACCCGGTCTTCCGGCGCACCGGCGGTGCCGACCCCGGCCGGGACGGCTGCCGGGTCCCGTTGCCGTGGGGTGAAACCGGGGCCAGCTACGGCTTCAGCACCGATCCGCACGCGACGGCTTGGCTGCCGCAGCCCGCGACGTGGGCCGAGCTTTCGGTGCGGCGCCAGGAAAGCACGCCGTCCTCGATGCTGATGCTCTACCGCGCCGTCCTGGACCTGCGCCGCACGCTCCCGGCGCTGGCCGGGGAGGACTTCGCCTGGCTGGAGCCGGCGCCGGGCGTGCTCGGCTTCCGCCGCGGCGAGGACTTCGCCTGCTTGGTCAACTTCACCACCGAGGCCCGGCCGCTGCCCCCGCACGCGGAGGTCCTGCTGGGCAGCGGCGAGCTTTCCGGGCTGCTGCCCGCCGACACGGCCGTCTGGCTACGCCTTCAGTAGTTAAGGAGGGACACTGATGTCCTCGAAAACCCTCACCATCGTGCTCACCGCCGCGCTCGGGCTCGGCGTGCTCACGGCCTGCGGCACCGACAACGGCGGGGACACCACCGCCGACGGGAAGACCGTCGTCAAGGTCGCCCTCGAGCCCGGCCAGGACAAGAGCGCCGTCGACGCGTTCACCGCCCGCGTCGCCCAGTTCGAGCAGGCGAACCCCGGGATCGACCTGGTGGTCCAGGAGTTCAAGTGGGACCCCACGAAGTTCACCGCGCAGCTGGCCGGCGGCACGCTGCCGGACGTGGTGACCGTCCCGTTCACCGACGGGCGCGGCCTGATCGAGCGCCACCAGATCGCCGACATCAGCGCCGACGTCGCCCAGCTGCCCTACGCCGGGAAGTTCAACCCGGAGGTGGCGAAGACCGGTCAGGACGCCCAGGGCAAGCAGGAAGCGATCCCGATCGCGGCCTACACCCAGGCCCTGCACTACAACCGCACGCTGTTCAAGCAGGCGGGCCTCGACCCGGACAAGCCACCGTCCACCTGGGACGAAGTCCGCACGGCCGCGAAGCAGATCGCGCAGCGCACCGGCGCCGCCGGGTACGCCCAGATGACCAAGGACAACACCGGCGGCTGGATCCTCGTCACCCAGGACTACGCGTTCGGCGGCCGCACCGAGAAGCTCGACGGCGACAAGGCCACCGCCACGATCGACACGCCGCAGCTGCGCCAGGTGCTGCAGAACCTGCGCGCGATGCGCTGGGACGACGACAGCATGGGCGCGAACTTCCTCTACGACTGGAACGGCATCAACCAGGACTTCGCCGCCGGCCGGATCGGCATGTACGTCTCCGGCGGCGGCAACTACAAGGACCTGCTCGCCCAGAACGCGATCAAGCCCGCCGACTACGGCGTGACCGCGCTGCCGCTCACCGGCCCGGACGCCGGCGCGCTCGGCGGCGGCACCCTCGCCGTGGTCAACGTCAAGGCGTCGAAGAAGACCCAGTCCGCCGCGGTGAAGTGGATCGACTTCTACTACCTGCGCAAGCTGACCGACCAGGCCGCGGCGGAGGCCGACGCGAAGACCAACGCCGACGCCAAACAGGCCGTGGGCTCGCCCGAGCTGCCGGTGTTCGACAAAGCCACCTACGACGAGCGGCTGCGGTGGATCAGCCGGTACGTCACCGTGCCGCTGGCGCAGATGACCCCGTACACCAGCAAGATGTTCGGCCAGCCGTTGCTGCCCGAGCCCACCCGGGCGACCCAGAAGGTCTACGGGGTGCTGGACACCGTGGTGCAGAAGGTCCTCACCGACCGGGGCGCCGACGTCAACGCGCTGCTCGCGGACGCCCAGACCCAGGTGCAGGCCCTGCTGGACCGGCCGTGACGACCGCGGCCCCGCCCCGGATCGACGCGCCCGCACCGGTCCGGGAACGGGCCCGGCGAAGGCCGCTGCGGTGGGTGCGCCGCGGCGGCCTCGCCCCGGTGCTGTTCCTGCTGCCGGCGCTGGTCGTCTTCGGGATGTTCGCCTGGCTGCCCATCGGCAAGTCCGCGCTGATGAGCTTCCAGCGGACGAACCTCGTCACCGCACCGGTGTTCGTCGGCCTGGACAACTACCGGACCGTGCTCGGCGACCCGATGTTCTGGACCGCCGTCGGCAACACCGGCCTCTTCGCGGTACTGGCGTTGCTGATCGGCTATCCGATCCCGCTCGCGCTGGCCGTCCTGATGAGCGAGGTCCGGAAGGGGCGGGGCCTGTTCAGCGCGCTGGCCTACCTGCCGGTGGTGATCCCGCCGGTCGTGGCCGTGCTGCTGTGGAAGGTGTTCTACGACGCCGGCCCGGACGGCCTCTTCAACCAGGTCCTCGGCCTGGTGGGGATCGGGCCGGCGCCGTGGCTGCAGTCCGCGTCGACCGCGATGGGCTCGCTCGTCATCGAAGCGACCTGGGCCGCGGCCGGCAGCACCGTGATCATCTACCTCGCCGCGTTGACCAGCGTGCCGCCCGAGCTCTACGAAGCCGCCGAGCTCGACGGCGCGACCATCCGCGGCAAGGTCCGGCACGTCACGCTCCCGCACCTGCGCGGCGTGCTGCTGACGACGTTCATCCTGCAGATCATCGGCACCACGCAGGTGTTCCTCGAACCGTTCCTGTTCACCGGCGGCGGCCCGGCGCACGCCACCACGACGATCCTGCTGCTGATCTACAACTACGCCTTCGCCGACAGCCTCGGCGGGGACTACGGCGCGGCCACCGCGCTCAGCGTCCTGCTCGCCGGGACCCTCGCGCTCTTCTCCGCCGTCTTCCTGCGGCTGACCCGGTCCTGGAGCACGTCATGAGCGGCGGCGTCGACCGTGGCCTGATCGCCCCCACGGAATGGCGGCGGCCAGGCGTCCGGCGCCTCACCCGGACGCTGCAGGGTGCGCTGCTGGCCGCGTTGTTCGCGGCCGGGCTGGGCCCGCTGCTGTGGCTGGCCAAAGCCGCGGTCACGCCCACCCAGGACACCCTGCGCGACCCCCTCGCGCTGTGGCCGCACGGCATCGACTTCGCCAACCTCGTCACGGCGTGGACCCGCGTCGAGGTCGGCAAGTACTTCCTCAACACGATCTGGGTGGCGCTCGGCGCGTGGCTGGTCCAGCTGCTCGTCGCGACGACCACCGGGTACGCCCTCGCCGTCCTGAAACCCCGCTACCGCAAGGTCGTCACCGCGATCGTGATGGCGACGCTGTTCGTGCCGTCGGTGGTGCTGCTGGTGCCGCTGTACCTGAGCATGGTCGACCTGTCGCTGATCAACACGTTCTGGGCGGTGTGGCTGCCCTCGGGGGCCAACGCGTTCAACGTGATCCTCGTGCAGCGGTTCTTCGCGAACCTGCCGAGTGAGGTGTTCGAGGCGGCCCGGGTGGACGGCGCCGGGCCGCTGCGCATCTTCCTGTTCGTCGTGCTGCCGATGTCGAAGCCGATCCTCGGCGTGGTGTCGGTGTTCGCCGTCATCGCGTCCTGGAAGGACTTCCTCTGGCCCATGCTGGTGCTGCCCGACCCGGCGGTGCAGCCGCTTTCGGTGCGGCTGCCCGCGTTGCAGACCTTCGTGGAGCTCGACGTCTTCCTGGCCGCACTGGCCATCGCCACGGTCATCCCCGTGGCTCTCTTCCTCGTGTTCCAGCGCCTGGTGCTGCGCGGCGACGCGCTCAGCGGCGCGGTCAAAGGCTGACTCCACTGACCCATTTCGGGAGCGACTCATGAAGAAACCGTTATTGCTGCTGGCGGTCACCGCGGTCGTCGCGTCGTTCGCCACCGCACCACCGGCCGCCGCGGCGACGACCAGGCTGGAAGCCGAGTCCGCCGCGCTGTCCGGCGGCGCGGTGACCCAGAACGATCACCCCGGTGCGAGCGGCGGCCGGTTCGTCGGCGGGTACGTCGACGGCAACCGCGGCACCGCCAAGACCGACTTCACGGTCAGTTCCACCGGCGGGTCGACCACGCTCGTCCTCGGCTACGCCAACGGCACCGGCTCGGCCCGGACGTTGTCCCTGTCGATCGACGGTGCCGCCCGGCAGATTTCCTTGCCCGCGACCGCGAACTGGGACACCTGGGGCCAGGCGAGCACGACGGCCACGCTGTCGTCCGGCACTCACCACGTCGCCTACTCGTTCGGTACGGCCGACAACGGCAACGTCAACCTCGACTACCTCGACGTGACCGCCGGATCGACGTCGGAATCGGGTGTGCTGGAGACGGAGTCCGCCGCTTTGACGGGCGGTGCGGTGGTGGCGACCGACCACGCGGGCTACACCGGCAGCGGGTTCGTCGGCGGGTACACCGACGGCAACCGCGGCACCGCGAAGACGACCTTCTCGGTGACGGCCACGGGCGCCACGAACCTCACCCTGCGCTACGCGAACGGAAGCGGCGTCCCGCAAACGCTTTCCCTGCTGGTGGACGGCGTCAAGCTGCGGCAGGTTTCGTTCCCCACGACCGCGAACTGGGACACGTGGGCGACCGAGACCGAGACGCTCTCCGCGGGCGCCCACACCGTCGCCTACTTCTACGACACCACCGACAGCGGGAACGTCAACCTCGACAACCTGTCCGTGTCGGCGAACACCCCGGCCGGTCCTGGCGAAGCCGAGAGCGCGTTCCTGTCCTCCGGCGCGACCCTCGCCACCGCGACTTCCGGCTACAACGGCAACGGGTACGTCGCCGGCTTCGACCACGTCGGCGCACGGGTCATCCGGACCGTCGTCCTGGCTTCGGCCGGCACCGCGACCGCCACCGTCCGGTTCGCCAACACCAGCGGCGCGAACCGCGTGCTCGCGGTGTCCGCCAACGGGCAGGACGCCGGCAGCGTCTCGCTGACCTCGGGCACCGGGTGGCGCACCGCCACGATCTCGGTTCCCCTGCGCGCGGGCCTGAACACGGTCGGCCTCGCGAGCACGTCCGCGACCGGAGGTGACGTACTTGTCGACAGCGTGACCGTCGGCGGCGAGACGGCGGCCGCCACGCGCGGCGCGACCACCCCGTACACCGAGTACGAGGCCGAGGAGGGGACCCTCGCGGGCGGCGCCACCACGCCGGCGGCGGATCGCACCTACCGCACGGTGTCGTCGGAAGCGAGCGGCCGCCGCGCGGTGCGGCTGAGTGGCACCGGCCAGTCGGTCGCCGTCACCCTCACCAAACCGGCGAACGCGGTCGTCGTGCGGTTCTCGATCCCGGACTCCGCCGACGGAACCGGCACCACGGCGCCGCTGGCGCTCTACGCGAACGGCACGAAGGTCAAGGACCTCACGCTGACGTCGCAGTACAGCTGGGTCTACGGCGACTACCCGTTCAGCAACACGCCGTCGCAGGGCTTGGCGCACCGGTTCTTCGACGAGGTCCGCACGACGATCGGGGACTTCCCGGCCGGCACCGTGCTGAAGCTGCAGAAGGACTCGGCGGCCGCATCGACCATCGACGTCGACCTGATCGACGCCGAGCAGGTACCGGCCGCCCTGCCCGCACCGGCCGGCTCGCTGTCGATCACCTCGTACGGCGCCGTGCCGGACAACGGCTCGGACGCGACTTCCGCGATCACGGCGGCGATTGCGGCGGCGCGGTCGCAGAACAAGCCGCTCTACGTCCCGGCGGGGACGTTCCGGATCAGCGCGCCGATCAGCGTCGCCGACGTGAAGATCTTCGGCGCCGGGCCGTGGTCGTCAGTGCTGCAAGGTACTGGCCTCAAGGGTGGGTTCTTCGCGAGCGGCCCGAACGTGACGATCGCCGACCTCGCGATCTTCGGCGACAACCGCACCCGCGACGACGCGAACGGGAACGCCGCGCTGGAAGGCAACTTCGGCACCGGCTCGCTGCTGCAGAACCTCTGGGTCGAGCACACGAAGGTCGGGCTCTGGGCCGACTCCGGCACCGACGGCCTGTACGCCGTGGGCCTGCGCGTCCGCGACACCTACGCGGACGGCGTCAACATCCACGCCGGCGGCGGGGTCACGAACAACGTCCGCGTGGACCAGTCGGTCTTGCGCAACACGGGTGACGACGCGCTGGCGATGTATTCCGAAGGCAACGCCGTGACGAACAGCGCGTTCACCGCGAACACCGTGCAGTCGCCCATGCTGGCGAACGGCGTCGGGATCTACGGCGGCACGAGCAACCGCGCGGAGGACAACCTGATCAGCGACACCGTCGCGGCGTCGTCGGGCATCGCGGTGAGCACGCGCTTCAACCCGGTGGCGTTCAGCGGGACCACGGCGGTGCGACGGAACACCCTGGTCCGCACCGGCGGGGACGAGCCCAACTGGAAGAAGCCGTTCGGAGCCGTGCAGATCTTCGCGCTGACCAAGGACATCAGCGCCCCGATCGTGCTGGCGGACCTGACGATCACCGACACCACCCGGCAGGCCGTCCAGGTCACCGACGAGCGCCTCGACCCGGGCGCGGCCATCGTCGGCCGGAAGATCACCCAGCTCAGCCTGGACCACGTGACGATCACCGGCGCCGGCACCTACGGGATCGACCTCAGCTCGGCGGGGTCGGGTTCGGTGTCGAACACGTCGGTGACGGGCGCGGCGTCCGGCGGGCTGACCAACCCGGGCGGTTTTTCACTCGTCCGAGGGACGGGGAACTCGGGATTCTGACCGCGTGGCGAGGTGCGGGGGACACGGAATGGTCTGCCGCGGCGGGTACCCTGCCGCGGCAGACCGGGCCGTCGTGCTACTTCGGGTCGAGGACGAACACCGGGATCTGCCGGTCGGTCTTCGTCTGGTACTCGGCGTACGACGGGTAGGCCGCCACCGCGCGCTCCCACCACTCGGCGCGCTCGGCGCCCTCGACCTCGCGTGCCGCGTAGGTCTTCGTCGTGGTTCCGTCCTGCAGGGGGAACTCCGGGTGCGCCTTGATGTTGTGGTACCAGACGGGGTGCTCCGGGGCGCCGCCCTTGGACGCCACCACCGCGTAGCTGCCCGCGTGCTCCACCCGCATGACCGGGGTGTAGCGCAGCTTGCCGGTCTTCGCGCCGCGCAGCGTCAGCAGCACGATCGGCGACCCGAGCACCTCGATCCCCTCGGTGGTTCCGGTCTCCAGGATCGTCTTGGTCTGACCCTGCACCCACTCGGTGGGACTGAATTCTGCGGTTTCGTCGGACATGCCCTTGATCAACACCCCGGACCCGGGTTTCATTCCCGGGCCCTCCCGCGGAGGGGACCGTCAGCGAGCGCGGAGCCGGGGGAACAGCGCTTCCGCCGCGGTGCGGTCGACGTCGGGGAAGCGTTCGGCACCGGGGCCGTCGTAGGCGGTGAGGTACCGGTCGAACTCCCCGCGCCACTCCTTCGGCGCGAAGGGGAAGTCGCTGCCGTAGAGGACGTGGCCGGGTTCGGCGAACGCGAAGAGCGACGGGAGCGCGGTCGGCGACGCGGACAGGGCCGTGTCGAAGTAGAACTTCCGCAGCCCGGCCATGATGCTTTCCGGGGTGGTGCCGGGGTTGAACATCGCCGCGCCGGTGAAGCGGTGCGCGGCGAAGGGCAGGAAGCCGCCGGCGTGCGACAGGATGATCCGCAGGTCCGGATGCCGGTCGAACACGCCGTGGGCCACCAGGTCGAGCGCGGTGCGCGTGGTGTCGAACGGGAAGTCCAGCAGGGGACTGGGCAGGCCGTCGAGCCGCGGGATCGGCGGTTCGGCCGGGTGCACGAACACCACGGCGTCGCGGGCGGCCAGTTCCGTCCACAGTGGCTCGTACGCCGGGTGGCCCAGGTAGTGGCCGTCGGAGTTGGACAGCAGGACGACGCCGTCGGCGTGCAGTTCGTCCAGTGCCCGCGCCGCCTCGGCGACCGCGCCGTCGAAGTCCGGCAGCGGGAGCACGGCGAAGTGCCCGAACCGGCCGGGAGTGTCCTTGACCAGCTCCGCCTGGAAGTCGTTGATCTCGCGGGCCAGGTCCCGGGCCGCGGCGTCGTCGCCGAAGTGGACGCCCGGCGCGCTGATGGACAGCACCCCGGTGGCGATCCCCGCCTCGTCCATCATCGCGAGCGCGGCACCGGGGCTCCACGCAGGCATCGGCCACCCGCCCGCGGTCCGGCCGCTGTCCGCCAGCGCCTGCTGGTACCGGGCCGGGATCAGGTGCTGGTGGACGTCGATGCGGTCACTCATGATGTCTAGCCTCCTAATAGCTAGGTTGCTAACTATTGCTTTGCTAGAGTAGCTCGCATGACGACCGGCAACAAGCCTCCGAACGCGGCGGAGGTCGACGAACTGGTGCAGGCGGCCGACGCCGTGTTCTTCGCCATGCGCAAGGCCCGCTCGGCGGGCGCGGACCGGGACGCCGGGCTGTCGCTGCCGCAGGTCACGATGCTCGAGCCGCTGGCGGGCGAGCCGGAGCTGCCGGTCGGCAGGCTCGCCGCCGCCGCCGACGTGTCCATCCCCACGGCCACCCGGATGCTCCAGCAGCTGGAAGGCGCCGGGGTGGTGACGCGACGGCGGTCACCCGAAGACGAGCGCAAAGTCCTGGTGACGCTGACGCCGGAGGGTCGCGAGCGGCTGGCGCGGCTCCTGGCCCGCCGGCGCGAACGCCAGGCCGAAGCGTTCGGCACGTTCTCCTCCGCCGAGCGCGAGCAGCTCGTCGCCCTGCTCCGCCGGCTCGTGCCGGTGATCGACCGCATCCGCTGACCGCGTGACGGGCATCATCTGGACGTTCAGTCCACGGCTTGTACAGTCTGTCTGGTGAGCAACGACCACCCGTATCCCGCCGCTTTCCGCAGTGGCGACCTCGTCACCGTCTCCGGCCGCCTCGGCGTGACCGAGACCGGCGCGCTGGTGCCCGGCGGGTTCGACGCCGAATGCGCCCGGGCCTTCGCCAACCTCGACGCCGCCCTGCGGTCGGTCGGAGCGGGCCGGGCCGACGTGGTGAAGGTCGTCGTCTACCTGACCGACATCGCCGACCGGGACGGCCTCAACCGCGTCTACGAAGAGTTCTTCGCCGAGCCCCGGCCGGCTCGCAGCTGCATCGGCGCGGCGGCGCTGCCCTACGGCGCCGTCGTCGAAGTCGAAGCCCTCGCCCGGGTGCGCGATGTCTGAGCAGGACGCGATCCTCGCGGCGCTCGCCCCGGTGACCGAGGGCATCGTGGCGACGCTGGGCTCGTTCTGCGAGGTCGTCGTCCACGACTTCCGCCGCCCGGAGACGTCGGTGGTGGCGATCGCCGGCTCGGTCACCGAACGCGGCGTCGGGGGCTCGATGAGCGAGATCGGCATGGGCCTGCTCGCGCGGGGCGACGACGCCGAGGACCAGC
The DNA here is from genome assembly GCF_055633615.1 of Amycolatopsis sp. NPDC114505. Lineage (NCBI taxonomy): Bacteria > Bacillati > Actinomycetota > Actinomycetes > Pseudonocardiales > Pseudonocardiaceae > Amycolatopsis > Amycolatopsis sp. NPDC114505. The sequence continues at coordinate 1,313,291 of NZ_JBVKDV010000002.1, forward strand.
TGAACTACGTCACCCGCACGGCGTCCGGGAAGCTCGTCAAGTCCTCGACGATGGTGCTGCGGGACAGCGGCGGCACGGTGTTCGGCGCGTTGTGCGTGAACCTCGACGTGACGGCACTGGGCCAGCTGCGGACCCTGGTCGGCGAGCTCGCCGACGTCGGGACCGCCGCGGAAACGCCGACCACGACGTTCGGCGACGACGTCGGCGCCGTGGTGGCCGCGATCGTCGACGAACACCAGCTGCGGCTGGGCAAACCCTGGGCCGCGCTCGGCCGCGACGAACGCCTCGACCTGTTCCGCGGCCTGCGCGACCGGGGCGTTTTCGCCGTCCGGGGTGCGGTGCCGCGGGTCGCCGCGCGGATCGGCATCTCCCGCGCCTCGGCCTACACCTACCTCGCCGAAATCCGTGACCAAGGAGCACCGTGAACCCGCTCGTGACCCTCGACGACGTCCGCGACGCGGCCGCCCGCCTGGCCGGCGTCGCCCACCGGACGCCGGTCGTGCGCTCCCGCACCCTCGACGACCTCGTCGGCGCCGAAGTCCTGCTGAAGTGCGAAAACCTCCAGCGCATCGGCGCTTTCAAGTTCCGCGGCGCGTACAACGCCGCCTCGCGGCTGTCGCCGGAGCAGCTGGCGAAGGGCATCGCCGCGTATTCGTCGGGCAACCACGCGCAGGCCGTCGCGCTCGCCGCCCGGGAGCTCGGCAGCAGCGCGGTCATCCTCGTCCCCGAAGACACCCCGAAGTCCAAAGTGGACGCGACCAGGGGGTACGGCGCCGAGATCGTCACCTACGACCGGTACACGGGCGACCGGGTCGCGCTCGGCGAGGCGCTGGCGGCCGAGCGGGGCCTGGCGCTGATCCCGCCCTACGAGCACCCGCACGTGATCGCCGGCCAGGGCACCGCGGCGCTGGAACTGCTCGAAGACGCGGGTCCGGTGGACACGCTGGTCGTCCCGGTCGGCGGTGGCGGCCTCATCGCGGGCAGCGCGACCGCCGCGAAGGCGCTGCGACCGGGCATTCGCGTCGTGGGTGTCGAACCGGCGGCGGGCGACGACACCAAGCGCTCGCTCGAGGCGGGCGAACGCGTCTCGATCCCCGTTCCCCGCACCATCGCCGACGGCCAGGCCGCCTCGATCCCGGGCGAGCTGACGTTCTCGATCAACCGGCACCTGGTCGACGCCATCGCGCTGGTCTCCGACGACGCCGTCCGGGAGGCGATGCGGTTCGCCTTCGAGCGGCTCAAGCTCGTCCTCGAGCCCAGCGGCGCGACCGGCCTGGCCGCGCTGATCAGCGGCCAGGTGCCCGTGTCCGGACGGGCCGGCGTGCTCATCAGCGGCGGCAACGTCAGTCCGGAGCGCTTCGCGGAACTGATCGCCTAGCCCACCTCGACGACGTACTTGCCCCGCACGCCACCGGCTTCCAGCGCCCGGTGTGCCGCCGCCGTCTCCGCCAGGGAGAACACCTTGTGGACCGCCGGCTCGAGCTTGCCCTCGGCGACGTGCCGGGCGAGGTCGTCGAACTCCGGCCGCTTCGGATTGCCGCTGAACGCGCGCACCCGGGCGCGGCCGTGCACCGCGCTCGCCGCGATCGAGCCCAGCGAGGTGACGATTCTGGTCAGGTCGAAGGCGATGGTGACCATGCGCCCGCCCGGCGCCAGCAGCCGCCGGAAGCTCGCCAGGTCGGTGCCCGCGGTGTCCAGGACGACGTCGAACCGGCCCAGCTCGGCGGGCCCGGCGGTCCGGTGGTCGAGTGCCTCGGTGGCGCCGAGCTCGCGCACGAAGTCGAGGTTGGCGGCCCGCGCCAAGGCCGTGACCTCGGCGCCGTACGCGTGTCCGAGCTGGACGGCGGCGTTGCCGACGCCGCCCGCCGCGCCCCGGATGAGCAGCCGTTCGCCGGGGCGCAGCGCGGCCTTGTCCCGCAACGCGGTCACCGCCGTGGTGGCGACCGGCAGCGCCGCGGCGTCCACCAGGTCCAGGCCGCCGGGGACCAAGCCGACCCGATCGGCCGCCACCGTGACGTACTCCGCGGCGCTGCCGAAGCCGGCGGTGCGCGGCAGGACGCCCCACACGCGGTCGCCGATCGCGAACGCCGTCGTGCCGGCACCGAGGGCGGCGACCTCGCCGGTGAAGTCCAGCCCGACTCGCTGGGGGAACTTCTTCCCGGTGAGGAGGCGGAGCTTTCCGGCGCGGGCCGCCAGCTCACCGCCGTTGACGCTGAAAGCGCGTACCCGCACCAGAACCTCGCCCGGTGCCGGGGCCGGCCGCGGAACTTGGCCGACGTAGAGCACGTCGGGGTCGCCGTAGCGGTCGAAGAGCACTGCCTTCATCGTGCGGTCGGTCACCGTTCTCACCTTCGTCAGGGGGCTTTGCCCGTGACCGTAGACTCGCAAATGGACGAGATCATCCGTTTCTGCCGAGGTGAGAGACAATGCCCGCAGCACCTTCTCGGATAGCGGCCCCGACCGAGCTGCGGGCGGACGCGCGGCGCAACCAGGAGCGCATCCTCGTCGCCGCCCGCGCGGTCTTCGCCGAGCGCGGGATCGACGCCCCGATGGCGACCGTGGCCCGGCGCGCCGGTGTCGGCGTCGCGACGTTGTACCGGCGCTTCCCGACGCGCGACGCGTTGGTGCGGGCCGCGTTCACGCGGCAGATGGAGACGTGCACGCGAGCCTTCACCGACGCGATCGCCGATCCCGACCCATGGCACGGGTTCCGGCGGCTGTTCGAGACGATCTGCGCGCTGCAGCGGGAGGAGCGGGGCTTCCCGGCCGCGTTCATGGCGGCCTTCCCGGACGCCGCGGCGGCCCACAGCCGGTCGCGAAGCCAGACCGAACGAGCGCTCGCGACCCTGATCCGCCGGGCGCAGGCGGCGGGGGAGCTGCGGGCCGACTTCCGGCTCTCGGACCTCGCGGTGGCGTTCCTGGCCCACGGCGGGTTGGTGACGGCGTTGCCCGCCGATGCGGCGGCGTCCCGTCGCCTGGTCGCGTACCTGCTCCAGGCCTTTCGCGCCGACGCGGCGAACGGGAGGCTGCCCGCGCCCTCCGCGCTGTCCCTGCACGGTTTCGCGCTCTCCGCCGACTGACGGCGGCTCCCGGCGCCTACGTCGTCGAGGCGCTGCGGGCACCGCGCCAACACCCCGGCCGACGCCGTGCCGCGGAACTGGCCGCCGGCCTGAGCTTCACGACCCGATGATCGCCACGAGCGCCGCGGTGAAGGGGGCCGGGTCGACGTCGCCGCGTACGGCGAGCTGCTGGGTGTAGCCGTGGCACAGGGCCACGAACGCCTCCGCGATCCGCGCCGCTTCGGCCGGCTCTCGGCCGGGCAGGAGTGCGGCGACGTCGGTGCGCAGGTCGTCGAGCTGCCGCTGGACGACGGCGGCGAGCGGTGGGGAGACCGCGGCCTCGGCGTAGATCTGCGCGACCAGCCGGGCGTGGTCCTCCTCGCGCGCCATCGTGCGGATGTGGTGGAGGAACCCGGCCGTGGATTCGGCGGTCAGCTCGGCGGGGAGCGCCTGGGTGGACTGCTCGCAGATGGCCGCGACGATCTGGTCCTTGCCCTTGAAGTACCGGTAGATCGCCCCGATGGACAGGCCGGAGGCCTCGACGAGGTCGGGCATGGACGTCCGGGCGAAGCCGTGGCCGGCGAAGCGCGCGCGGGCCGCGTCGAGGATCTGCTGACGGCGGGCGTCGAGGTGGGCTTGCGTGACTCTCGGCATAAAAGAACGACCATTCGTTTTTTGTGCTAACGTCCGAACCATACCCCACCGCCGTGCCTCGAGGAGACATCCGTGCGCTACCGGACATTCGGACGACAGAGCGGCCTGCGGGTCTCGGAGTACGTCCTGGGCACCGCCACCTTCGGGTCGGCACCCACGGCCGCCGGCCTGCCGGGCGCCAAGGCGATCTTCGAGGCCTTCGTCGCGGCCGGCGGCACCACGTTCGACGTCTCGAACGTCTACCAGAACGGGGAGGCCGAAACCGTGCTGGGCGAGCTCCTCGGCCGCGACCGCGACGAGTTCGTCGTGATCACCAAGTACAGCGGGAGCAGGCAGGCCGGCGTCCGGCCGGGGACCACCGGCAACAGCCGCAAGACGATGATCCGTTCGCTGGAGGAAAGCCTGCGGCGGTTGAAGACCGGCTACGTGGACGTCTTCATGCCGCACTTCCCCGACGGCGTGACCCCGACCGCGGAGATCCTGGCCGGCTTCGAGGACCTGATCCGCGCGGGCAAGATCCGCTACGGCGGACTGTCGAACTTCCCGGCCTGGCGGGTCGCGGGCGCCGCCGTCCGGTCGGAGCTGGGCGGGCACCCGCCGCTCGCCGGCATCCAGACCGAGTACAGCCTGGCCGAACGCTCCGCGGACCGGGAGCTCCTCCCGATGGCGCAGGCCCACGGACTCGGCGTCGTCCTGTATTCGCCGCTGGCGGGCGGCCTGCTGACCGGCAAGTACCGCCACGGCGAGCAGGGGAGGCTCAGCGGCCGGGCGACGGAAGCCGGGGGTTCCGCCGTGCTGGACGCGGTGCTCGCCGTCGCGGGGGAGATCGGGACGGGTCCGGTCCAGGTCGCTCTGGCCTGGCTGCGGCAGCGCGCCGCGCGGGTGCGGACGTCGATGATCCCCATCGTCGGCCCGCGCACCCCGGCCCACCTGGAGGGATACCTCGACGCGCTGGCGGTCGAGCTGAGCGGGGAGCAGTACCGGCTGCTGGAGGAGGCCAGCGCGGTCCGGCTGGGCACGCCCCACGAGGACGTGGCGGCGGCGCTGGCCCACGGCATCGACGGCGACCGGAGCCTCCTCGACGCGCCGCTCGTCCCGGTCGCCTGACGCCGCGCCACCGCGGCCGCGTCGGGCGGTTCACTCGCCGCCCACGCCGTGTGCCCGTACTCGAACGCGACGCGCGGGAACATCCCTCCGGCCGGGGAGTGGCGCCGGCGCGGACCTATCATGACCGCATGGTGAGGGATTCCGGCTCCGCGCCGGCTGCTGCCGGACTGAGCAGCCGAGAGGTCATCTTGAACGCGGCTCGTGCCCTCGTCGGCGAAAAGGGTTACGACGGCATGGCCATCTCGGACCTCTCCGCGCAGTCCGGCCTTCCGCCCAGCTCGATCTACTACCACTTCGGGAACAAGCTCGGCGTTCTCGCGGCGCTCCTCGAGCGCACCTTCGAAGAGCTGCACGCCTTGTTCCCCAACCCGTCCTCGTTCGACGACCTCGCGCCGCTCGAACGTCTCGAGGCGTGGTTCTCGGCGGCCTGCGACTCCCTCGACCGGCGGCCGGACTACCTCCAGCTCCTGGTCGCCATCAGCGTCGGCCCGCAGAAGGAGGCCGAGGCCATCCACGCGACCGTGCGCCGCGTCCGCGACTACGCCCACGCGTCCTGGGTGGACGCGCTCACGCCGGTCTTCGCGCCGAACGGCGGCAAGCACAACGAAGCTCTCGTGCAGCAGCTGGCCGTGCTGGGGCGTGCCTTGACGGACGGGCTTTCGGTGACCAGCAGCTTCGACGGCCTGAGCTACAGCTCGCAGGTCGCGCCGTTCGTCTCCTTGATCCGCGGCTTGGCGGAGCAGCGGCGCGGTGCCGCGAAGCGGAAGCGCTAGCCGAGACCACCGCCGTCCGATCCGGCCTTGATAACACTGCCGCCCGTTGTATAGTGAGCGCTACATACAACGAATGGGGTGGCACGGTGACGAGTACTCTGGATGGCGGTGACGCGGGACTGGCCTGCACCGAGGCCGGTTCGGGCCACCCGGTCGTGTGGCTGCACGGCTCGGGGCCGGGCGCCACGGGGATGAGCAACTTCGGCGGCAACCTGCCCGCGTTCGAGGACTACCGCAACGTCGTGGTCGACCTGCCCGGCTGGGGGCGGTCCCCGCGGCCCGAGTCGGCCGAGCCGTTGATCTTCCACGCCGCCGACCGGGTGTGCGAAGCCATGACGGCGCTCGGGATCGAGCGGGCGCACCTGGTCGGCAACTCCTACGGCGGCGCCGTCGCCATGCGGATCGCGATGCGGTACCCGGACCGCGTGGACCGGCTCGTGCTCATGGCGCCGGGCGGGGTCCTCCCGGCGGACGCCCCGCCCTGGCCCGTCGGGCTCGAGCACCTTTTCGCCTACATGGCCGCGGAAAAGCCTTCGCGCGAAGCGATGGCCGAGTTCGTGCGCCTGATGGTCTTCGACGAGTCCTTGGCGACCGAGGAGCTCATCGACGAGCGCTACGAGTCGAGCCTCCGGGCCCACCCCGAGCTGCCGATCCCGCCGGACTTCGGCGACCTGACGCCCGACCTGGGCCGCATCGCCGCCCCGACGCTGCTCGTCTGGGGGCGGGAGGACCAGACCGTTCCCCTCGCCTGGGCGACGAAGATCCTCGAGGGGATCCCCGACGCGGAGCTGCGCGTGCTGCCGCGTTCCCGCCACTGGGTCCAGTACGAGCGGGCACCCGAGTTCAACCACATCGTCCGCGAGTTCCTGCGGGGCGGCGCCGCCGCGGCAGCGGAGGGATGACCCGTGGGCATCAGGAAGCTGGGCTACGTCGGGCTCGACGTCACCGACGTCGACGCGTGGACCGCACTGCTCGGGCGCACGCTGGGAATCGGCGTCACGCACGCCAAGTCCGGCACGGCCGAGGTCGTGCTGGCCGAGCTCGACGAGTTCAAGTACCGCCTCGCGCTCCATCCGTCCACTGAGGACAGACCGCGCGAGCTGGGCTGGGTCGTCGACTCCGTCCCGGAGCTGGACCGGCTGACCGGACGCCTGACCGACGCCGGGTTCGCCGTCGCGGACGGGACCGCCGACGAACGGGACCTGCGCGGCGCCACCCACCTGCGCTGGTTCACCGACCCGGTCGGGTACCGCGTCGAGCTGGCGGTCGGGGAAGCCAAGGTGCGGCTCGGCGCCGACCGCCCGGCCGGCGTCACGGGCCTGGGGCACTTCGTGCTGGCCGGCCCGAAGCTGCCGGAACTGCGCGAGCTCTACGAGTCCGTGCTCGAGTTCAAGCTCACCGACTACCGCGCCCCCGGCCTGTTCTTCTTCCGGTGCAACCGGACGCACCACAGCATCGCGCTCGCGAACGCGGAAACGCCGTCGATCCACCACCTCGAGCTCGAACACGGCTCGATCGACGACGTCGGGCGGGCGTACGACCGGGCCAAGGCCCACGACGTGCCGATCTCGATCAGCCTCGGCCGGCACATGAACGACAAGGCGATCTCCTTCTACGTGCGGAATCCCAGCGGGTTCCACCTGGAGATCGGCTGCGGCGGCATCGAAGTGGGCGACGACTGGGTCCCGCACGACTTCGGGCGCCCGGACGAGTGGGGTCACCACCACGCCGACGCCAACCCCTTCGCTGCGCCGAAGTCGTGAGCCTTCGGGTCCTCGGCGGGGGCTGGAGCGCCTCCTGACCCCGGCTTCGCGGGGAGATACCGACCGTTCTCTCTGCTAGACTCGAACGGATGGAGCACAGCACACGGGGCAAGGTGTCCGAAGCGCGGTCGAGGCTGCTCGCGACGGCGACGCGGATCTTCTACGCGGAGGGCCTGCACTCCGTGGGGATCGACCGGATCGTCGCGGAGGCGCAGGTCACGCGCGCCACGCTGTACCGGCACTTTCCCGGTAAGGAAGACCTGGTCCTCGCTTACCTGCAGGGTGTCTCCGAGATGGAGCGCGAGGGTGTCGACAAGGCCCTCGCCGCCGACCTGCCGGCGGCCGACCTCCTGCGGGCCATCGCCGAGTCGATCACCGAGGGTATCCGGTCGGCCCACTTCCGTGGCTGCGCCTTCCTCAACGCGGTCGCGGAGTACCCGGACCCCGAACACCCCGTGCACAAGGCCGTTCTCGCCCACCGCGAGTGGTTCCGTAGCACCGTCACGGACCTGCTCGCGCAGGTCGGCGAGACGCCGCCGGAGCTCGCGGGCCGGCACTTCGTGATGCTGCGGGACGGCGCGATGGTGTCCGGTTGCCTGTCGGACCCGGCGGAAGTCTGCGACACCTTCCTGCAGGGCGTCGACGGCATCCTGCAGTTCCGCACCGGCACCGCCGCGAAGTAGCCCGCGCGCGCCTTCGCCGCGGCAGTTGTCCTTCACCCGCTTCGCTTTCGCTCTCGACCGGTCACGCACTCGGGCATAGCCAACGCGTGCTCCAAGTTGTAGAGTGAGCGCTACATACAGAGCTTTCCCCGGGGCGTGACCGACCGCCGCAACGAAGCGAGGTTTGCCTTGAACGTTCTCGAACAGGTGAAGAACTCACCGATGAGCCGCGCCCAGGTGAGGGCGGTCGCGCTCTGCCTCGTGATCAACCTGGTCGACGGGTTCGACCTCCTGGTCACGTCCTTCGTCGGCCCGGCGATCACCCGCGAGTGGGGCCTTTCCCCGTCGGGAGTGGGGGTGCTGCTCAGCGGGGGACTGGCCGGCATGGCCATCGGCGGGCTCTTCCTGGCCCCGCTCGCCGACCGCGTCGGACGACGGCGGCTCACGCTCGGCTGTCTCGCCCTCGCGTCGCTGGGCATGCTCGCCGCCGCCGCCGCGCAGGACTTCGGCCAGCTGCTCGCCTGCCGGCTGGTGACCGGGGCGGCGGTGGGCGCGATGGCGGCCAGCCTGCCCGTGCTCACCTCCGAATACGCGAACCACCGGCGCCGCGGGCTGGTCGTCGCGCTGATCACCACCGGGTACGGCCTCGGCTCGGTCATCGCCGGGATCGCGTCGAGCATCCTGATCGGCGCGTTCGGCTGGCGCTCGGTCTTCGTGTTCGGCTGCGTGGCCACGGCGATCCTCTTCGCCGTCGCGCTGCGTTCCCTGCCCGAGTCGATGGACTACCTCGTCGCCCGGCGGCCGCGTCAGGCGCTGGAGAAGCTCAACCGGATCCTCGCCTCGATGGGCCGTGCCCCCGAAACGGACCTGCCCGCGGTGCCCGCGTCTTCGCGCAAAGTGGCCCTGGACGCCCTGTTCCGCGGCGGGAACGCCGTCCGGACGGCGCTGGTCTGGGTGGCGTTCATCGCGGCGCAGCTGATGTTCTACTTCGCCAGCTCGTGGACGCCGAGCCTGCTGCTGAAGGCCGGCATGTCCAGCCAGCAGGGCATCAGCGGCGGCGTCCTCTTCAGCCTCGGCGGGGTCACCGGCGCGGTCCTGTTCGGACTGCTGGCGGCCCGCGCCGGCACCCGGCGGCTGACCGCGGCCTACTTCGGAATCGGGGCCCTCGCCCTGATCCTCTTCTCGGTGTCGCTCGGGACGCTGGCCACCGCGCTCGTCGTGGCGGTGCTGGTCGGGCTGTTCCTCAACGGGACGGTCTCCGGGATGACGGTCATCATCCCGAGCCTCTACCCGCCCGAAGCCCGCGCGACGGCCCTCGGCCTCGCGGTGGCGGTGAGCCGGCTCGGTGCCGTGCTGGCGCCGCTGCTCGCCGGCTTCCTGCTGCAGGCGGGCTGGGCTCCCGGCTCGATGTACCGGGTGTTCGCGATCCCGGGCGTGCTCGGCGCCCTCGCGGTCCTGTTCCTCACCCGCTTCGGGCGCTCGTCGCGGAGCGCGTCGACCCAGCCCGTCGAAAGCGCGGTGGCCGACGCATGACCGGGCGGCCCGACTTACGATCCACAGAGGAGGCCTGAAGTGCCCACCCTGGTGCTGCTGCACGGTGGCGGACCGGGCGTCGACGCCGCGAGCAACTGGGCGAGCGTGCGGTCCGGGTTGTCCGCCGAGTTCCGGTGCCTGGCCCCCGATCTGCTCGGGTTCGGCACGCAGATCGCCGGCACCGCCGGGCTCCGGGGGCCGCACGCCTGGGCGATCGCCCGGGCCCGGCAGGTGCTGGACCTGCTCGACCGCCACGGCCTGGACCGCGTGCACCTCGTCGGCAACTCGGCCGCCGGCGGGGCCGCGGCGCTGGCCCTCCTGGCGGTCGCGCCGGACCGCGTCGGGCGCGCGGTCGTCATGGGCGGGGCCGGGACCGGGCCGCCGCCCGCGGTGGTGCCCTTCTACGACAACCCGACCAAGGAGTCCATGCGGGCCACCCTCGGCCGCCTGGTCGCCGACGAGAGCGTCCACGAAGGACTCTTGGACGACCTCGCCGAGCTCCGGCTGAGGCAGGCTCTGCGCCCCGCCGCGGAAGGAGCGTTCCGCGCGATGTTCGCCGCCGCGGCCGGTGGCCCGCCACCCGTCGACCCGGCCAGGATCACGACGCCGGTGCTCGCCCTGCACGGGGAACGGGACCGGGTCTCGCCCGTCGCGGTCTCCGAACGTCTCGCCGCCGCCCTGCCGCACGGCCGGCTGCACGTCGTGGCCGGCGCCGGGCACTGGATCCACGTCGACCGGCCGGCCGAGTTCACCGAGCTGGTAGGGGAGTTCCTGAGCGCATGACCGCCATCCTGATCGTCGGCGCCGGCCCGGCCGGCCTGACCCTCGCCATCGACCTGGCCCAGCGCGGGGTGGCCTGTCACGTCGTCGAGGCGACCGCCGAACGGCCCGTCAACCCCCGCTGCAACACGACGTCCGCGCGGTCGATGGAGATCTTCCGGCGGCTCGGGCTCGCCGACGAGATCCGGCGCGCCGGGTTGCCCGAGGACTACCCGGCGTCGATCCACTACCGGACGACCCTGAGCGGCGAGGACATCTTCCGCCTCGATCTGCCGTCCACTCGCGACGTCCTGGCCGGGGCCGGCAAGGAGAGCTGGCCGACACCGGAGCCGCAGCACCGGATTTCGCAGCTGTACCTCGAGCCCATCCTGGAGCGGCGCGCGAGCAAGCTGCCCGGGGTGACCCTCGAACGCGGCACGCGGCTGGTCGAGCTCCGCCAGCACGAGGACCACGTCGAGGCCGTCGTGGAGACCGCGGGGGAGAAGCGCACCCTGCGCTGCGCGTACGTGGTCGGCTGCGACGGCGCGCACAGCACGGTCCGCCGTCAGCTGGGCATCCGGTACGAAGGCGTCGACGCCATCCAGCAGTTCGTGTCCACGTTCGTCCGCTCGCCCGAGCTGGGCCGGCTGGCCGCCCGCGACCGGGCCTGGACGTACTGGACCTACGGCCGCCGGATCGCGTCGCTGATCGCCATCGACGGGAAGTCGTTGTGGCTCAACCACGTCGCCTTCGCCCCCGGCCACGACACCGAGAACGAAGATCCCGAACAGCTGCTGCGGGAGGCGGTCGGCCGGCCCGTCGAGCACGAGGTGCTCGGCGTGGTGCGCTGGACCGGCCGGCAGCTCGTCGCCGGGCGCTACCGCGGCGGCCGGGTGTTCCTGGCCGGCGACGCCGCCCACATCTGGATCCCCGTCGGCGGGTTCGGCATGAACGCCGGCATCCAGGACGCGGCGACGCTGGGCTGGATGCTGGCGGCGGTCCACCACGGATGGGCCCCGCCGGACCTGCTCGACGCCTACGAACTCGAGCGCAAGCCGGTCGGCGAGCAGTTCGCCGCCGCGGTGGGCGCCCAGGCCCGCACGTCCTTCGCCGACGTCTCGCCCGACATCCACCTCGACGGCCCGGACGGCGAGCGGGCCCGCGCCGAGTTCGCCGAGCGGCTCGCGGTCACCGAGCCGCGCCGGTACTCACCCGACGGCTTCAGCTTCGGTTACCACTACGCGGGTTCACCGCTCGTCGTCGGCGGCGAGGACCAGGCCGCGATCACCATGGGCGAGCACCAGGACCGCGCGCGACCGGGCTTCCGGCTGCCGCACGCCTGGCTCGACGACGGCCGCTCCGTGCTCGACGTCCTCGGCCCCGGCTTCACCCTGCTCCGCACGGACCCCGGCGTCGCCGTGACGCCGTGGACCCTCGCCGCCCGCGACCTCGGGATCCCGCTCGCCGTCGTCGACCTGCCCGGCCGGTACCCCGACGGGCTGCTGCTCGTGCGCCCGGACCAGCACGTCGCCTGGATGGGCGGCGCGGACGCCCGGGCCGACCGGCTCCTCCACACAGTCACCGGGCGCGTCGCCGCCCGCCAGCGGTAAGGAACGGACATGCCATACGCACTGGGCATCGATGTCGGCGGCACGTTCACCGACGCCGTCGCCTCCGACGGCGCCGGGCGGCTCGTCTCCGCCAAGACGCCGACGACTCCGCCGAACCGCGAAGCCGGGGTCATGCGCGCGATCGAGGACCTCGCCGCCGAACTCGGCGTCGAGGTCGGCGAACTGCTGTCGCAGACCGACTTCATCGCCCACGGCACGACCGCGTCGATCAACGCGCTCGTCCAGGGCCAGGTCGCCGACGTCGGGCTGATCGCCACCAAGGGCCACCGGGACGCGATCTACATCATGAACGCCGAAGGCCGCACCCTCGGCCGGTCGGCCCACGAGATCCAGGACACGCTCCGGCAGCGCAAGCCCGCGCCGCTGATCCCCAAGAACCGGGCGCTGGAGGTCACCGAGCGGATCGACCACGCCGGGAAGATCCTGGTGCCTCTGGACGAAGACGAGGTCCGCCGCGTCGCCCAGTCCCTGGTGGACCAGGGTGTCGAGGCGATCGCCGTCTGCCTGCTGTGGTCGTTCAAGAACGGCGTCCACGAGCAGCGCGTGCGGGAGCTGGTCCACGAGATCGCGCCGGACCTGTACGTCACGCTGTCCTCGGAGGTCAGTCCCCGCATCCGCGAGTTCGCGCGGACCTCCACGACGATCATGAACGCCCAGGTGGGGCCGCGGCTGCGCACCTACCTGCTCCCGCTGCAGAAGCACCTGGAAGAGGGCGGCCTCAAGGGACCGCTGCTGGTCATGCAGAGCGAGGGCGGCACCATCACCGCCGACCGGGCCCCGGAGCACGCCATCACCACGATCGGGTCGGTCCTCTCCGGCGGCGTCATCGGCGGGATGCGCCTGGCCGAACAACTGGGTCACCGCAACGTCATCACCACCGACGTCGGCGGCACGACGTTCCTCGCGGGCTTGATCGTCGACGGCGAACCGGTCATGGCGCCCGGCTCGATCGTGAACCAGTTCCCGATCAACGCGGCGACGATCCGCGTGCACACCATCGGCTCCGGCGGCGGGGCGCTCGCGTCCGTGGACGAAGGCGGCAACCTGCGGCTCGGCCCGCAGAGCGCCGAAGCCGTCCCCGGCCCGGCCTGCTACGGCAACGGCGGGACCCGGCCCACGAACACCGACGCCAACCTCGTGCTCGGCATCCTCAGTGAGCGCGGGCTGCTCGGCGGGCGCAAGCCACTGCGGCTGGACCTGGCCCGGGAAGCCATCCGCGAGCACGTCGCCGAGCCGCTCGGCCTCACCGTCGAAGAGGCCGCAATCGCCATCCACGAGGTGCAGAACGCCCAGGCGGGCGACCTCCTGCGGCGGGCCGTCGTGCAGGCCGGCTACGACCCGCGTGACTTCGTCGCCTACGCCTTCGGGGGAGCGGGACCCGCACACTGCGCCGGTTACTGCCAGGACCTGGGCGTCAGCGAGGTCGTGGTGCCGCTCGGTCCGGTCGCGTCCGCCTTCTCGGCCTACGGGCTGGCGGCTTCGGACGTCGCGTTGAGCGCGGAGCTGTCCGACCCGTCGTCCTTCCCGGTCGGCCCCGCCGTGCTCGAGTCGCACTTCGCACGGCTGGAGGCCGACCTGCAGCGCGCGCTGGACCGGCAGAAGGTGAAGTTCCACGACGTGTCGCTGCACCGCGAGATCGACCTGCGGTACTCGATGCAGGTCACCGAGCTCGCGACCGCCGTTCCCGACGCGAAGTTCACCGAGCGCACCGGCGACGAGATCCTCGAACGCTTCGAAGAGCAGTACGAGCGCATCAACGGCAGCGGTGCGGGTTACCGCGAGGCCGGCGTGCAGGCGATCACCTACCGCGTGCGCGCGAAGGCGGGCCTCGGCTTCCCGATCGCGCTGCCCGCCATCCCCGAGGCCGCCGGGCCCGACCCGCGGGAGGCCCTGCTCGGCGAGCGCTCGGTCTGCCTCGACTCGCGGACCGGCTTCGTGCCGACCCCCGTCTACGACTACGCACGGCTGCGCGCGGGCCACGAGCTCGTCGGGCCCGCGATCGTCGACGTCCCGACGACAGTGGTCGTGGTCCCGGCCGGGGTCACCGGCCGCGTCGACCACCTCGGCAACCTCGTGCTGCGCTACCAGTGAGGACATCATGACTTCTCGAATCCCCGGGGCGGACGAGTTCACCAGCCGGCCCATGCCGCGCGAGGAGCTGCTGCGGCAGATCTCGCCCACCCTGCCGCTGCACCAGGTCGGCGCCGTCGACGTCGACGCGTTGACCTACGAGGTCGTCCGGCACCGGCTGTGGGCGATCACGCAGGAGATGGGGGAGACGCTGCGGCGCATGTCGGGCTCGCACGTCGTCACCGAGTCCAACGACTTCAACTTCTCCATCTGCGACGAGCTCGGCGAGCAGGTCCAGGTCGGCACCTACAACATCGGCCTGATCGGCTCGATGGACCTGGCCATCACCTGGACCTTGCGCCACCGCAGTGACAACCCCGGCATCGCCGAGGGTGACATGTTCCTGTGCAACGACCCGTGGATCGGCGGTGGCCTGCACCAGAACGACGCGGCGATCCTGGCCCCGATCTTCCACGATGGCAAGCTCTTCGGCTGGACGACGGCCATCGCCCACCAGGTCGACCTGGGCGGCCCGCGACCGGGCTCCTTCAGCCCGTCCGCCCAGGACGTCTTCGGCGAGGCCGTCCCGACGCCGCCGTTGAAGGTCGTGCGCGACGGCGTGCTGCAGCGCGACGTCGCCGACGCCTGGGTCCGCCGGTCGCGGCTGCCGCACCTGGTCGGCCTCGACCTGCGCGCCAAGATCGCCGCCAACAAGAACGCGGCCGAGCAGGTCCTCCGGCTCATCACCAAGTACGGCGCCGACACCGTCAAGTCCGTGATGCGCCGGATGATGGACGACGCCGAACGCCGGCTGCGCGCCAAGCTCGCGACGCTGCCCGACGGGACCTGGAGCGCGGTCGGTTACCAGGAACAGTCCGGGACCGGTGACCGCGGCCTGCACGCCATCAAGGTCGCGATGACCAAGGAAGCGGACAAGCTCGTCTTCGACTTCCGCGGCACTGCCGGGCAGACCGGCATCATCAACTGCCCGTACCCGGGCCTGCGGGCCGGGATCGTCTTCACGATGCTGCCGCTGCTGGCCGGGGACATCCCGTGGGCCGCGGGCGGGCTGATGCGCTGCTTCGAGATCATCACCGACGAGGACACCATCACCAACGCGTCCTTCCCGGCCGCGGTCGGCAAAGGTCCCTTCGGGCCGGCCTGGGGATCGGGCAACCTGGTCGCCGAGGTCCTCGCCAAGATGCTGGACGCCGAACCGGACCACCGCACCGATGTGCAGTCCATCTGCAACGGCACCACCGACCTCTGCGTGGTGTCCGGTGTGGACGTTCGAGGTGGTGGCAGCAAAGGCTTCGTGTCACCCATCTTCGACGTCATGGCCGGCGGCTACGGCGCGCAGGTGTACCACGACGGTGTCGACACCGGCGGCCGGTTGATCATCCCCGCCGCGCGGGCGCCGGACGTCGAGATGACCGAGTACCTGTACCCGCTCGTCGCGCTGTGGCGGCGTGAGCAGACCGACTCCGGTGGACCGGGGCGGCAGCGGGGCGGGATGAGCGGCTCGGTCTGCTACGTCCAGCACCCCGACCAGACGGGGACCCTGTCCCTGGTCGTCTCCGGCACCGGCAAGGTCGCGAACCAGAACGTCGGCCTGGCCGGCGGCTATCCGGGCAACTCGCAGCTCGACCTGGTCGTGCGCGGAGTCCGTGAACCCCAGCTCGCCCAGGCGGTCACCATCCCCGCCCACCTGGGCGAGCTGGGCGGGGAGATCGAGGTGCTGCCGTGCGAGGGGGAGTCGGACCTCGGTCCCGGCGACGCGCTCTACCTGCACTGGCAGGCCGGCGGCGGGTACGGCGACCCGCTGCTGCGCTCGCCCGAGAGCGTCCGCGAAGACGTTTCGCAAGTACGGGTGTCGGCCGATGCCGCCCGGGACGTCTATGGCGTCGTGCTCCGCTCCGGTGAAGTGGACGTGGCCGCGACCGGCGAGGCGCGCGAGAAGCTGCGTCGCCGGCGTGCGTCCGGTGCCGGGCTGGCCGTTACCGCCCTCGTTCCGATCGGCCCGCCGGACCTGCGCTGGGAGCGCCGCATCGACGACAACCTCGCGGTATTGGAGAGCGGCGTGGTGGCGTGTGTCCACTGTGGAACCGAGATCGGGCCGCTGGCCGGGGGCGCGTTCGTCGCGGCGCTGGCCCGCCGGGACACCGCGCCGACCGAAGCGGGTCCGCACATCTGGCATGACCCGCTGGAATACGTCGACGCGGAGATCGTCTTCCGGCAGTGGTGCTGTCCCGGGTGCCTGACCGCGGTCGACTCCCGTGTCGTGCCGGTGGATCACCCGCTGCCGGCCGACGAATACCGGCGCTGGGCCTGACGTAAGACTTCGGATAGAACGTTCTGTCTTGACAGTGCGTGAGCCGGCCGCCATGCTGAATTGAGATAGAACGTTCGGTCTCGTGCCGGGCGTTCACCACTGCCTCGAGAGGATCATCGTGACCACCGTCGACTCACCCGCCACCGCGGGAATCGCCCCGGCGCTGCGCCGGCTCTACTTCGTGCGGTTCGGGTTCGCCATCGTCTGGGCGGCCCTGCTGTTCGTCACCAAGGCGCAGCTCGGGCCCCTCGGCATCACCCTGGTGATCGTCTACCCGCTGTTCGACGTCGCGGCGGCCGTGGTGGACTCCCGTTCCTCCCGCGCCACCGGGACGGCGCGCGGCCTGTACGTGAACATCGCGATCAGCCTGCTGGCCGCCGTCGGCCTGGGGATCGCCAGCGCCTCCGGGGTGCCGGGGGTCCTGCGGGTGTGGGGCGCCTGGGCGATCGTCGCCGGGCTGATCCAGCTGATCGTCGCCGTCAGCCGCCGCAAGATGGGCGGCCAGTGGCCGATGATCCTCAGCGGCGGCATCTCGGTGCTCGCCGGGGCGAACTTCATCATCGGTGCCACGGCGCCGAACCCGGCGCTGACCAATGTGGCCGGGTACGCGGTCCTCGGCGGCATCTTCTTCCTCGTCTCGGCGATCCGGCTCGGCCGCGCCGCCCGGGGGAACTGACGTGACCACCTACGACGTCGTCGTCCTCGGCGCGGGCCCGGTCGGGGAGAACGTGGCCGACCGGGTGGTCCAGGGCGGGCTGACCGCCGCGATCGTCGAGCGGGAGCTGGTCGGGGGCGAGTGCTCCTACTGGGCCTGCATGCCGACCAAGGCCCTGCTGCGCAGCGGAGCGGCTCTCCGCGCGGCCCGGCGGGTGCCCGGCGCCCGGGAAGCCGTCACGGGTGAGCTGGACGTGGCGGCGGTGCTCGCCCGGCGCGACTCCTTCGCCTCGCACTGGAACGACGAGGGCCAGGTGTCCTGGCTCGAGTCGGCGGGCATCACGCTGGTCCGCGGCCACGGCCGCATCAGCTCGGCCAAGGTGGTCGAGGTGACCGGTGCCGACGGCACCACCACGACGCTGACCGCGCGGCACGCCGTCGTCGTCGCCACCGGCAGCGGCGCACTGGTCCCGGACATCGAAGGCCTCCGCGAGGCCGCGCCGTGGACCAGCCGCGAAACGGTGGCGGCGAAGGAGGTTCCCGGCCGGCTCGCCGTCATCGGCGGCGGGGTGGTCGCCTCGGAAATGGCCACCGCGTTCGCCGAGCTGGGCTCGTCGGTGACGATGCTGGCCCGCGACGGCGTGCTGCACCTCGCGGAGCCGTTCGTCGGCGAACTGGTCACGGAGTCGTTGCGGGACAAGGGGGTTTCGGTCCGCGTCGGCGCCGAGGCCGCGTCGGTGAAGCGCACCGACGACGGCACGGTGTCGATCACGCTCACCGACGGCGAGCAGGTCGACGCCGACGAGCTGCTCGTCGCGATCGGCCGCACGCCGAACACCGCGGACCTCGGCCTGGAGACCGTCGGCCTGAAGCCGGGTGCCTGGCTCACGGTCGACGCCACCCTGCGGGCCGACGGCGTCGAGGGCGGGTGGCTGTACGCCGCCGGCGACGTCAACCGGCGTGTTCTGCTGACGCACCAAGGCAAGTACCAGGCCCGCGCGGTGGGTGACGCCATCGTCGCGCGCGTCAAGGACGAAGCGGTCGACGACGGCGACTGGGGCCGGCACGCGGCGACCGCCGACGAACGCGCGGTGCCGCAGGTGGTCTTCACCGATCCGGAGATCGCCTCGGTGGGCCTGACCGCGGCCGCCGCCGAAGCCGCCGGATTGCGCATCCGCGTCGTCGACCACGACCTGGCCGCCACGGCCGGATCCGCCGTGCACGCCGAGGGGTACCGCGGGCACGCCCGGATGGTCGTCGACGAGGACCGCCGGGTGATCGTGGGCTTCACCCTCGCCGGCCCGGACGTGGCGGAAATGCTGCACGCGGCGACGATCGCGGTCGCGGGGGAGGTCCCGCTGGACCGTCTCTGGCACGCGGTCCCGGCTTTTCCGACGGTCAGCGAAGTCTGGTTGCGGCTGCTCGAAGCGTACGGCCGCTGACCGACCCGGCCGGTGTCCCGCCCGCGGTGATCGGGTGGGCGGAACACCGGTACGCATTCTTCCTCCGAAAGGGTCTCCTTCCCGATGACCACGACATCCGCACCTTCGCCGAGCTGATGGCGAGGTTCAACGTCGGCGCCGCCCCGCGGTGCCGCGAGTGAGGCCGGGGCTCACCGCGGGTGGAGGACGATCTTTCCCACGTGTTCCCGCCGGGCCAGCTGTTCTTGCGCCCGAGCCGCTTCGGACAGGGGGAACGTCGCGGCGACGACGGGCTCGATCTCGGCCCGCCGGGCCAGGTCCACGAGCAGGGCGAAGTGCGCGGGAGTGTGCATGGCGGACCCGATCACCTGCGCGTTGTGCAGGTAGAGCCGGCGGACGTCGAAGGACACGTCGTACCCGCCCAGCGCGCCCGCGATCACCCACCGGCCACCCTCGCGCAGCAACGGCAGCCCGGCGCCCACCAGGGCTCCGGCCACGACGTCGAGCCCGACGTCGACCCCCTCCGGGGCGGCCGCGCGGACCTGGCCGGCGATGTCCCCGGCCCGGTCCACGACGGCGTGCGCGCCGGCCTCGCGCACCGCGTCGATCTTGGGCCCGCTGCTGATGGCGAGCACCTTCGCGCCGCGGGCGCGGGCGAGCTGGATCAGGGCCAGGCCGACCCCGCCGGACGCGCCCGAGACCAGCACGGTCTCGCCCGTCCGGAGCCGGGCGCGTTCGATCATGCCCAGTGCCGTGCCGTAGGCGGTCGGCAGCGTCGCGAGCTGGTCGTCCGTGAGCGGTGACTCCGTCACGTCGTGGACGCGCTCGGCGGGCGCCGTCACGTACTCGGCGTACCCGCCGTCGCGCTCGCTTCCCATCAGGCCGACCGGGTTCGCGTCCGGCCCTTCGCCGTCGTAGATCGCGGGGTCGACGAGGACGCGGCGGCCGAGGAGGCGCTCGTCGCCGCCGTCGCCGGTCGCCACCACCCGGCCGGCGACGTCGGCACCCTGGATGCGCGGGAAGCCGATCGGCCCTCGCCAGCCCGACAGGGCCGACGGGTCCCCGGGGCGGCCGTAGGCGCCTTCGCGGGTCCACAGGTCGGTGTTGTTCAGCGCCGCCGCGCTGACCTGGACCAGCACCTCGCCCGGCCCGGGGGCCGGTACGGCCACCTCCACCAGCTCGATCACCTCGGGTCCGCCGTGCTTCGCGATCCGCGCAGCGCGCATGCTCCCGTCACCGCCTTAATAGATATACTGTTCTGTGAACATCGGTCACGGTACACCGATCAGTGAAGGAGCGCCGGGTGCCAGATCCGCGACACCGGACGGCGGCGGGCCGCCGCGTCGTCGAAGCCGCCGAAGAGCTGTTCTACAACCGCGGGATCACGGCGGTCGGCGTCGACCTGATCGCCGAGCACTCGGGCGTGACGAAACGGACCCTGTACAACCAGTTCGGGTCGAAGGACCACCTCGTCACGGCCTATCTCGAAGAGCGTGACCGGCGCTGGCGGTCGCTCGTCCAGTCCACTGTGGACGCTTGCGACGACCCCGTCGAGGCCGTCACGGCGCCCTTCGAGGCCCTGCGGATCTGGAGCGAGACCAACGGCCGTGGGTGCGCCTTCGTCAACGCGCTGGCCGAGCTCCCGGATCCCGCGCACCCCGCGCACCGGGTCGCGGCGGACCAGAAGCGGTGGCTGCTCGCCCTGTTCGAAGAGCTCGCCACCGCCGCGCGCTGCCCGAGCCCCGCCGTTCTCGCCACCCAGCTGCTCCTGCTGCACGAGGGTGTCCTCGCCACGCAACCGCTGCCGATCGAGACGCTCTCCCGCGGGTATGCGC
This sequence comes from Amycolatopsis sp. NPDC114505, assembly GCF_055633615.1. Classification (NCBI taxonomy): domain Bacteria; kingdom Bacillati; phylum Actinomycetota; class Actinomycetes; order Pseudonocardiales; family Pseudonocardiaceae; genus Amycolatopsis; species Amycolatopsis sp. NPDC114505. The sequence continues at coordinate 1,333,544 of NZ_JBVKDV010000002.1, forward strand.
TGGCCCGGCAGTTGGTTACGGCTGGACCAGCCTGATGTTACGGACGTAACATGGCACCGTGAGTATCGAACCGCGTGACCACGGCTGGCTGGTGATCAGCGTGTCGACCGCCGGTGGGCCCGATTCGCTGCGGGTGCAGGTCTGGCGCAAGCTCCGCTCCCTCGGTGCGCTCTACCTGCAGCAGTCGGTGTGCCTGCTGCCCGCGCGGACCGGGGTGGTGCGGGAGATCCGCCGCCTGGTCGACCGGGTGCGCCACCAGGGCGGCACCGCGCGGGTACTGGCGATGACCTTCACCGACCCGGCGGAGGAGGACGGCGTGATCGCCGAGTTCAACGCTGCCCGCGACGTCGAATACAACGAAGTCCTCGAACGGCTGCCCGCGCTGCGCCGGGAGCTCGCCGACGAACGGGCCCGCGGCAACGTCACCTACGCCGAGGTCGAGGAGTCCGAGGCCGACCTGCACCGGTTCCGGAGCTGGATGGACAAGATCGCCGCCCGCGACTACTTCGCCGCACCGGGCGGCCAGGACGCGCGGGACGCCGTCGACGAGGCCGCGGCCGAACTCGCCGACTTCGAAGAAGCCGCCCTCCACGCCGAAGCGCCCGACCGTCCGGCGCCCCGGCTCCGCGCGGTGGAAGAGCGGTGACCGGCTCGTTGTGGGGCGACCTGCTGATCGGCGCCGGCGTCGCGCTGGTGCTGGCGTGGCTCGCGCTGATCGTGGCGCTCGTCCTCGTCCGGCCCCGGGGCGGTCTCCTGCGTGAGGCCCTGCGGCTGCTGCCCGACGTGCTGAGGCTCATCCGCCGCCTGGCCGCGGACCCCACGCTGCCCCGCGGCATCCGGATCCGGCTCGGCCTGCTGCTGGTCTACCTCGCCCTGCCCATCGACCTGATCCCCGACTTCATCCCGGTGCTGGGCCACGCCGACGACGCCATCATCGCGACCGCCGTCCTGCGCGGTGTGGTCCGCCGAGCGGGGATAGACGCCGTGCGCGCCCACTGGCCGGGCACCGACGACGGCTTCACCGCGGCGGCCCGCTTGGCCGGGATCCGGACCTCGGCGGGCTGACCCGGGGTCCCGTCAGTTGAGCACCGGACGGCCCAGCGGCAGCGGTTTGCCGCCCGTCGCGGCTGACCCCGGGTGGGCGTTCGAGCGCGCCCACCCGGGGTCACGTCAGTTGAGCACCGGACGGCCCAGCGGCAGCGGTTTGCCGCCCGTCGCGGCGGACACCGCGCCCGCGAACAGGTACACCCCGACCGCGGTAAACGCGAACACCGCGTACCCGCCCGCGGTGGTCGCCGCCGTGGAGGCGGTCACCGTGCCGTACAGCACCAGCGCGAGCGCGACGTCGACCAGTGCGAACAGGACCGTGAACGCGGCGGGCAGCCGCAGGGTGGTCAGGGTCAGCAAGCCGATCGTGACCAGCCAGGCGATCAGGAACAGGCCCTGCGTCGCGACCGCCGCGTCGGGGGAGACGCCGAACCAGCCGTGGATCAGGCCGAGCACCAAAGCCGCGTAGCTGAGCCAGAACCCGGCGAACACCCCGAACACGGCGGCGACGGCGCTCTCGCCCAGTGCGGCCGCCCACACCGCGGCGACGAGCTGGCCGACCCCGGTCGCGGGCAGGATGATCGCGATCGACGCACCGACGGCGGCCGCCGGGACGTACCCGGTCAGCACCAGGCCGAGCGCGGTCGCGCCGACGATGAAGGTGGGTACGCCGATCAGCGCGGGGTCACCCGCGGGTGCCGATCGGGCGGGGGCTTCGGTGGCGACGTCAGTGGTCATCGTCTACTCCTCGTCGAGCTGCGATCGATCCTTCGCGCGTTCAGCGGATCCCGGGCCACATCCCCGAGAGCTCGGGGTGGTCGTCGTCGAGCAGGCGGTTCGCCAGCGCGATCGCCTCCTTCGGATCGACCTGGTCGAAGGCGGGATCCCCGTGGGCGACGCTCTCGAAGACGTCCGCCAGCTCGTTCGCCGCGGCGGGGGACAGGCCGGTGTCCTGGGTGCATTCCACGTAGCGCAACCGGATCACTCCGGCGGCCTGCAGCATCAACGAGCTGTAGGTGTCGCGGGTGGCCGATTTCCGGGCTTCCACACCGACTCCTTCCGGGTCTTGGGGTGGGTCAGCGGGTGGCGTGCTTCTTCAGCTCGGCTGCCGCGGCGGCGGGGTCGGTGGCGTTGTAGATCGCCCCACCCGCGACCGCGACCACCGCTCCCGCGTCCCGCACCGATCCGATCGTGTCGGCCTTCACCCCACCGGCAATCGAGAACGGGACTCCGGCGAGCCGGCCGTCTTCCAGCAGCTGCGCGATCGAATACCCGGGGCGGGCCTGTTCGTCGAGGCCGGCGTGGATCTCGACGAACGCGACACCGAGCTTGGCGACTTCGCGGATCCGGGCGACACGTCCGTCGACGACACCGATCATGTCCGCCACGACCTGCCTGCCGTACTTGCGCCCCGCCGCGACAGCACCGCGGATGGTGTCGTCATCGACCGACCCCATCACCGTGACCAGATCCGCCCCGGCTTCGAACGCCAGCGCCGCTTCCAGCTCACCTGCGTCGGCCGTTTTGAGGTCGGCGAACACCAGCTTGTCCGGGTGGGCGGCCTTGATCGCGCTCACCGCACTGATGCCGGCGGATTTCACCAAGGGGGTGCCGAGTTCGAGGATGTCGACGTGGTCGGCGACCTGGTTGGCCAGGGTCAACGCCGCGGGAAGGTCCAGTACGTCCAACGCCACCTGCAACTGCACGACATTCTCCTCATCGCTGTGTGATCGGTCGAGTCCGCCAACCATCACCCGCTCATCCGATGCGCGGCAACACACCGGCACATGCGAAACCGCTATCCCCCAATGCGCACACCTAATAACCCTTCCGGGGGCGGACCGCTCGTGCCGGGACGGTCGCCGTTCGTCCGTGATCCGGAGCCGGTCGTTCGGGACCGGTTGCCAGGGCCGGCGCCGGCCCAGAAGGTGGTGGGAGGAAAACGAGCCGGGAGGACGCGACATGTTCGTGCACTGTCTCGGAGTCGCGGCCGGCGGCGGCTATCCGCAGTGGAACTGTGCCTGCGGCGGCTGCCGGAAGGCCCGCGCGAAACCCGAAGCCGCGACGACCCACGCCGGGATCGCGGTCTCCGGGAACGGCGAGCGGTGGTTCCTGCTGAACGCGACCCCGGACGTCCACCACCAGATCGCGGCGGACCCCTCGCTGCACCCGGGCCCGGGAATCCGCGAAACACCGGTGGCCGGTGTGCTCCTGACGGACGCGGAGTTCGACCACACGATCGGCCTGCTGGTGCTGCGTGAGGGGTCGGCGCTGACCGTGTACGGGGCGCCTCCCGTGCTCGAAGCGCTGACCTCGTCCTTCCCGGTCCGGGAGCTGCTGAGCGACTACGCGGACATCTCCTGGTCCCCGCTCGGCACCGGCACGCCCTTGGACCTGGACGACCGGTTACGCGTGACCGCCTTCCCGACCGGGGCCAAACCGCCGCGCTACGTCGGGCGGTCACAGCATTCGCCCCCCTCCGCCCCGGAGTGGGAAGTGGGCTTCCGCCTGGAAGACGAGGTGACGGGCGGAACCGTGGTCTACGCGCCGACGCTGCCCCGGTGGGACGGGAAGTTCGCCGCGCAGGTGGCGTCGGCCGACTGCGTCTTCCTGGACGGCACGTTCTGGACGGACGACGAAATGTCGTGCCAGGGCGCGGGAAACCGGACCGGACGCTCGATGGGGCACCTGCCCGTCGGTGGCGCCGACGGCTCCGCTCGCCCGCTGGCCGCCCTCGGCGCGAAGCGGAAGATCTACACGCACATCAACAACACCAACCCGATCCTCGACGAAGAGTCCCCGGAACGGCAGTGGCTGACGGGGCTGGGCATCGAGGTCGGACGAGCCGGCTTGGAGGTGGAAGTGTGAACGCCTGGTCCGCGGAAGAGTTCGAAGCGCGCCTGCGGTCGATCGGAGAAAAGCGGTACCACCATCTGCACCCGTTCAACGAACGGATGCACGCGGGCTCGCTGACCGAAGCGGAGTTCCGCGGGTGGGTGCGGAACCGCTTCTACTACCAGGTGAACCTGCCGGTGAAGGACGCGTTCATCCTGACCAAGCTGCCCGGCCGGGACGACCGGCGCCGGTGGATCCAGCGCATCATCGACCACGACGGGCGGACCGGGGACGAAGGCGGCCTCGAAAAGTGGGTCCGCCTCGGCGAGGCCGTCGGCCTGACGCGCGAAGAGCTGTTCGACAACGACACCGTGCTGCCCGGCGTGCGGTTCGCCGTGGACGCCTATGTGGACTTCTGCCGCCGGAAGCCGTGGCTGGAGTCCGTGGCGTCGGCGCTGACCGAGCTGTTCGCGCCGGACCTGCTCAGCCGGCGGATCGCCGACGTCGAGCACCACTACCCGTGGATCGCGCCGCGCGGCCTGGAGTACTTCCGGGCGCGGCTCACCCAGCAGCCCAAGGACATCGCGCACCTGCTCGAGCTGGTGCTCGACCACGCGACGTCCCGGGACGAGCAGGACGCGTGCGCACGGGCGCTGGAGTTCAAGTGCGACGTCCTCTGGAGCCTGCTCGACGCCGTCGAGCTCGCGTACGGCAAGAGCTCGTGATGGGCACCGGCGACCTGACCGCCACCCCGCGGCTGGCGACCAAGGCGATGCTCAAGCACGACAGCGTCCGGGACGTGGAGCTGCTCCTGCTGCCCGAACGGGTCGTGCTGCTGAACAAGTCGGGTGCGGCGATCCTGGGCCTGTGCGACGGCAGCCGGACCGTGCGGCAGCTGGTCGACCAGCTCGAGCGCGACTTCGAGGCGACCGATCTCACCAGCGACGTCATGTCGTTCCTCGAGGACGCCAGCGGCCGGGGCTGGGTGGTGGTCAAGTGACCGGCACGCCGCGGCCCTACGGCCTGCTGGCCGAGGTCACCCACCGGTGCCCGTTGCACTGCGTCTACTGCTCGAACCCCCTGGCGCTGATCGAGCGGCAGGACGAGCTCACCACCGGCGACTGGGTACGGGTGATCGGCCAAGGCGCCGAGCTCGGCGTCGTGCAGGTCCACTTCTCCGGCGGGGAACCCCTCGTCCGCGGCGACCTGGAGACGCTCGTCGCCGAGTGTCGCCGCCTCGGCCTGTACACGAACCTGATCACCAGCGGCCTCGGGCTGACGGAGAAACGGGCGGAGTCGCTCGTCGCGGCGGGGCTCAACAGCGCCCAGCTGAGCATCCAGGGCGACGCCGCCGAGTCGACCGACCTGGTCGCGGCGAGCAAGCGGTTCGACAAGAAGGAAGCGGCCGCGCGCATCATCCGCGACGCCGGGCTGCCGCTGAACATGAACGTCGTCCTGCACCGGCTGAACCTGGACCGGCTGGACGCGATCATCGACGTCTGCGTGCGGTGGGGCGCCGAACGGCTGGAGCTCGCCAACGCCCAGTACTACGGCTGGGCGCTGCGCAACCGCGAGCCGCTGATGCCGAGCAAGACCCAGCTGGACGCGGCGGTCGGCGTCTACGAACGCCGCAAGGCCGAGCTGGCCGAGCGGCTGGAGCTGCTCTGGATCCTCCCGGACTACTACGAGCCCTACCCCAAGCCGTGCATGGGTGGCTGGGCGCGGAACGCGCTGACCGTCGCCCCGGACGGGGTCGTCTACCCGTGCCCGGTCGCCGCGGAGATCACGCCGATGGAGTTCGCCTCGGTGCGCGACCACGACCTCGCGTGGATCTGGGCGGAGTCGCCCGCGTTCGAGGCGTACCGGGGCACGGACTGGATGCCCGACCCGTGCCGCGGCTGCCCGCGCAAGGAGCTGGACTTCGGCGGCTGCCGGTGCCAGGCCTTCGCGCTGACCGGCGACGCGGGCCGCACCGACCCGGTGTGCCGGCACTCGCCGGACCACCACCTGGTGCGGGACGCGCTCGTCCGGGCCAACCAGGAGGACGCGGCCGAGGGCCGGCTCGTCCACCGCCGACCGACGGTGCCGGCCCGCGCACGATGACCCTGACGCGGGCCGAGGCGGCGGCGCGGTCGGCCGAGGTCTCGGACGTCGAGTACGCGGTGGACCTCGACCTGACCGCGGGGGAGCGGGAGTTCGCGACGACCGCCGTGGTCCGGTTCACGGCGCGGACCGGCGGCGCCGACGTCTTCCTCGACTTCGCGGGCGAGGTCGAATCGGTCACGTGCAACGGTTCCGAGGTGCCGGACGCGCGTCCGGCTCGACGTCCGGCCGGGCGCGAACACGGTCCGGGTGACCGGTTCCGCGCCGTATTCGCGCACCGGCGAGGGGCTGCACCGGTTCCGCGACCCGCTCGACGGGCAGGTCTACCTGCACATCCAAGTTCGAGCCCTTCGCGGCGCACCGGGTGTTCGCCTGTTTCGACCAGCCCGACGTGAAGGCGACGGTCGAGCTGACCGTCACCGCCGAAGACCACTGGGTGGTGGTCGCCAACACCGACTTCGACGGGCTCAACGGCGACGCACACGAGATCTTCGACGTGGTCTCCCGCGGCCTCGACTTCCACAGCCGCCTGTTCGCCATTCCGTACCCGTTCGCCAAGTACGACAACGTCTTCGCGCCCGAGTACGCGTTCGGCGGCATGGAGCACCCGGGCTGCGTGACGCTCAACGAGCGGTTCCTCCTCCGGCAGCGCGTCACCGAGGAGAAGCGGCGTCGGCGGGCCGAGGTGCTGCTGCACGAGATGGCGCACATGTGGTTCGGCGACTACGTGACGATGCGCTGGTGGGACGACCTGTGGCTGAACGAGGCGTTCGCGGAGCTGATGTCGGTCGTCGCGCAGCCCGAGGTGACGCGGTTCGCGGAAGGCTGGACCGCGTACGTGCACCACGCACTGCCGGTGGCGCGGCCGGGAGACCTTCTTCGACGGCGTGCGGACGTACCTGCGGGAGCACGCGTGGGGCAACGCCAGCCTCGAAGACTTCGTGGCGGCGCTGCGGCGGGTGTCCGATGAGGACGTCGACCGCTGGGTGGCCGAATGGCTGCTGCGCGGCGGCGTCGACACGGTCGAGGTGTCCCGGGCCGACGGCCGGGTGCGGCAGCGGCCCGCTCCGGCCGACCCGCCTCGCCGGCTGAACCTGCGGACCGTCGCGTTCGCCGACCCGGATCTGCTGGTGCCCAACGCCGACGCGGCGTGCCACGTCAAGGTCCGCCTGGACCCGCGGTCCCTGCGCGTGGCGTTGCTCGGACTGTCCATAGTGGACGATGCGCGCGCACGGGCGGTCGTCTGGGGAGTGCTGTGGGACGACGTTCTCGACGCGCGACTGCCCGCCCGGGACTACGCGTCCGCCGTCGTCACCCACGGACCGGGGGAGAGCGACGGCGTTCTGGAGACGCTCTTGGAGCGTTCGGTCACGGCGGTGCGGACCTACGGGGATCCGCCGGCGTGCCGCGTTCTGGCCGGCCGGGTGCGCGAGCGGCTGGCCGGCGCGGCGCCGGGCAGTGATCGGCAGCTGGTGCTGGTACGCGCTCTCGTCGGTGTCATCGAGGCCGACGAACACGGTCTGCTGGCGGAACGCCTTGACGGTCGAAGCCGCGCGTCCCACCGAGGCCGCGAAAGAAGAAGCCTGGACGCGCCTGTTCGGTGACGACCTTTCGCTGGCGGAGAAGAAAGCCGTCATGGCGGGGTTCCGGCAGCCGGGGCAGGAGGCGGTGCTCACCCCGTACGCGGACCGCTACTTCCGGGCCTTGGCGGACGGCGCGCCGCCCGAGTTCGCCCGGGCGCTGTACCCCCGGTTCACCGGCGCCGAGCAGCGCGTGCTGGCGGACACCGATCAGCTGCTGGGCCGCGACCTGCTCGCCGCCGACGTGCGGAAGGTCGTCCGGGAAGAGCAGGCCGAGCTGCTCATCCTGCGGGCGGCCCGAACGAGCGGCGGTCCGCAGAGGACGAACGGCGTCGGTGGTGTCACGAAAGGGACCGTGAGCCGCACCACCGGCGGTTGAGCGCCGAGCCGGCCCGCAAATGGCCCGGCGCACACCGTTCGTGCTCGTGCCGGGTGCGTTCGTCGCCGGTGGATTGACCCACGCTCGGCGCCGCGGTCAGTCTCGTTCCCGTACCGCGAATCGCAGGTTTGGAGCGAGAGGGTGAAACCATGGTTCTTCCGTCCAAGATGCCTCAGCTCGCCGACCTCGATCTGCTGCTGTCGGTCGAGAGTCACGGCAGCGTGGGAAAGGCGGCGCAGGCGCACAGCCTTTCCCAGCCGGCGGCGAGCATCCGGATCAGCGCGATGGAACGCCGGCTCGGGCTGCGGCTGCTGGAACGCTCGCCCGCCGGCTCGAAGCTCACCGAAGACGGTGAGCTGCTGGCGAAGTACGCCCGCAACGTGATGCACGCGGCGCGGGAGCTGCTGGAGTTCGGTTCCGGGGCAAGGTCTTCCGAAGCGAAACGGCTCCGCGTCGCGGGCAGCCCGGCGATCTCCGAGCACCTGATCCCCGAGTGGCTGAACCGGCTCGGGTTCTCGTTCGGCGAGGCCAGGGTCGAGGTGCGGACCGGGAGCGTCGACGCGCTGCGTCAGCTGATCCGGGCGAGCCACGTCGACCTCGCGTTCATCGACGGCTGGTGCCAGGCCGGCGGCCGAGGGGTGCGGCAGCTCCGCGACGACCTGGTGACCCGGTACATCTGCGACGACGAGCTGGCCGTGGTGGTCGGGTCGAGGCACCCGTGGGCCGTGCGCAGCACTCCCTTGACCGTGCCGGAGTTGGCGGCCGCGCCCCTGGTGCTGCGCGAGCGCGGGTCCGGGCTGCGGGAGTTCACGGACGAGCTGCTCGGTTCCGCGGGCGCGCCGGAGAGCTACGTCGAGTTCCCGTCCAGTACCGCGATCAAGCAGGCGGTCGCGACCGGCCGGCGGGTGACCGTGCTGAACGTCTCCACCGTGCGGTCCGAACTCGCGGAGGGGCGGCTGCACCTGGTGGCCGTCGACCAGGAAATGCCCGCCAAACCCATCTACGCGGCGTGGAGCGAGCGCCGCGGTCTTCCCGGGTACGCGGAGGAGCTGGTGGAGATCGCCGCGTCGAAGGGCTCGCCGGTGCCCGTCCTGGTGCCGGGCCGGAAACCGAGGGAAGCCGGCTCGCGCACGCGGGCGCTGCCACGGAAACCGAGCTTGGCGACCGGCATCCACGAGTCGATCGCCTGACCACGCCACACCGTCCGGTGCCGAACGCAGGAGGAGCAACGACCGTGTCTGCCCTGAACAAGATCGCGCGAACCATGGTGTCCGGCCGGCGCGGCATCCTCGCCGCCGACGAGAGCATCGCGACGATGTCCGCCCGGCTCGAGAAGGTGGGCGTCGAGCCGACCGCGGAAAACCGCCGGGTCTACCGGGAGCTGATCGTCACGACCCCGCGGCTTTCCGAGTCGATCAGCGGCGTCATCCTCGCGGACGAGACGTTCCACCAGAAGCTGACCGACGGGCGCACGTTCCCGCGGTACCTCGACGACATCGGGATCGTCACCGGGATCAAGGTCGATACCGGGGCGAAGCCGCTGGCGGGATCGCCGGCCGAGAAGATCACCGAAGGGCTCGACGGGCTGCGTGAACGCGTCGCGGAGTACGTGCGGCTCGGCGCGACGTTCGCGAAGTGGCGCGCGGTGATCACGATCGGCGGCGACGCGCCGTCGGATCGGGCGGTGCACGCGAACATCCACGCGCTGGCCCGGTACGCCGGCCTCTGCCAGGAAGGCGGGCTGGTGCCCATCGTCGAGCCCGAGGTCCTGATGGACGGCGACCACTCGCTGGCGCGCTGCCGGGAGGTGACGACCGCGGTGCTGGAGACGCTGTTCGAGGAGCTCGACCTGATGCGGGTGCAGCTCGACGGCATCGTCCTCAAGCCCAACATGGTCATCGCCGGGACCGGCAGCGGTGAGCAGCCGACCGTGGCCGACGTCGCCAAGGCCACCGTGGAGGCGCTGCGGGAGACCGTGCCGGCGGCCGTGCCGGGCATCGCCTTCCTGTCCGGTGGGCAGCACCCGGAGGTGGCGACGCGGCACATCGGGGCGATGCAGAAGCTCGCCCCGCTGCCGTGGGAGCTCACCTACTCCTTCGGTCGGGCGCTCGTCGGGCCGGCCCTGGAGGCCTGGCGGGGCGACGACGGCAACCGGGCCGCCGCCCAGCGGGTCCTCTCCGAGCGAGCGATGGCGAACGCCGCCGTCCGCTGAGCAGCCGATCGGCCGCGGGTGGCCGTATCGACGGATTGGGTTCCGGTTCGGTCGTTGGCGTCCGGGCGTGCGGTGGTGAACGCCGCCGTCCGCTGAGCCCGATCTGCTGCGGGTGGCCGGATCCACGGATTGGGTCGCGGTCCGGTCGTTCGCGTCCGGGCGTGCGGTGGTGAACGGCGCGGCCCGCTGAGCAGCCGATCCGTTGCGGGTGGCCGGATCTACGGGTTGGGTCGCGGTTCGGTCGTTTGCGTCCGGGCGTGCGGTGGTGAACGCCGCGGCCCGCTGAGTACCCGGTCCGCCGCGGGTGGCCGGATCGACGGTTTGGGTCGCGGTTCGGTCGTTCGCGTCCGAGCGAGCGGTGGCGAACGCCGCGGCCCGCTGAGCAGTCGATCGGCCGCGGGCGGCCGGATCCACGGCACGGGTCGCGGTCCGGCCGTTAGCGGTTTCCAGCCCTTGCCCGGCCGAACGAAGCGAGCGTGATGAGCAGTCAGGAATGGGCCGCCACCGGGGTTTCCCGGGGCCCCGATCAGGCGCTCGCGCTCGACCTCGTGCGGGTGACCGAAGCCGCCGCGGTCGCGGCCGGTCGCTGGGTCGGGCGCGGCGAGCCGGGCCGCGGCAAGGTCGCGGCCCTCGGCGCGATGTACGAGCACCTCCGGTCGGTGCCCCTGCGCGCCACGGTGGTGATCGGCGAGCGCGACACGTCGCTCCTGGTCCGGGGCGAGGAGGTCGGGTTCGGCGACGGGCCGGTGTGCGACCTCGGCGTCAGCGCGGGTGACGGTGCCCTGTCGCCGGCCAGGGACGTGCCGGACTCCCTCGCCGCGATCGCCGTGGCCGAGCGCGGGGCGCTGTACGACCCGGCGCCGGGTGCCGTCGTGGACAAGCTGGCCGTCGGGCCCGGCTGCGCCGAGGTCGTCGACATCACCCGCCCGGTCGCGGAGAACCTGCGCGCGGTCGCGGCGGCGAAGGACGTCCGGGTGGCGGACGTCGTCGTCGGCGTGCTCGACCGGCCGCGGCACCGGTAGCTCGTGCACGAGATCCGCGCCGCGGGCGCCCGGGTCCGCCTGCTGGAGGGCGGCGACGTCGCGGGCGCGATCGCCGTGGCGCGTCCCGAAGGCCCGATCGACGTGCTGCTGGGCAGCGGGGAAGCGGCCGGGGCCGTCCTCGCCGCGGCCGCGCTGGCCTGCCTCGGCGGGGCGCTGCAGGTCCGCCTGAGCCCCGATCAGGTGCTCCACACCGGCGATCTGGTGCGGGGGGACAACATCCTGTTCTGCGCCACCGGCGTGACCGGCAGCGAGCTGCTGCGCGGCGTCCAGCACGCATGACGGCGGACGGCGTGCCGGGCTGAGCGCACCACGGTTTCACGGCCTGGACAGTCATTCCCCGGTAGCGCGGGCGGGTTCGCCGGTGCGTTCGTACTCCGTCAGCAGGTCGATCCGGCGCTGGTGACGGCCGCCCTCGAACTCCGTCGATCCGCCGCCGGTGTGCCCGCCTCCCCACTCGTGGGCGAGGGGGCGCCGTTCGGCACCGGTTGCCGACCACTGGTCCGAGGTCGGTTGCGACGGCTCCGGCAAATCCCAGATGCTCGGTCATGACCGCGAAATTTCGCGACAGGAGGAGCGAGACATGAAGTGGGAAACTCCGGAGTACACGGTCATCGAGGTGTGCGCTGAGGTCACCGGCTACTTCTACCGGGGCTGACGGCCGAGCGTCGGTCACCAAGCCGCTCGATTCGTCGTAGCCGGCACCAGGCCCCGGACCCGGAAGCCTCATCGGGCCGGGGCTTTGTGCCACCCGCCGCCGGCCTCTCCCGGTGAACCCTGGTCATTCTCTCGAGGTGGTTCGAGTGACTCTTGAATTCCTTCCGCTGATCGCACTGGCCTTCGGGCTCAGTCTCGACAACTTCCGCTCGTCCATCGCCATCGGCACCATCCCGTTCGGCTGGAAGCGCGCCGTGCAGGTGGCGCTCGTCTTCGGGGTGTGGGACGCGGTCGGGCCGCTGCTGGGCGGGTTCCTCGGCCACTTCCTGGGCGACTTCCTCGGCGACTCGGCCGAGTACATCGGCGCGGCCGCGCTGGGGCTGTACGGCGTGTACTTCATCGTCGGGGCGATCCGGAACCCGGAGCCGGAAGACATGGACCACCCGTGGATCACGCTCTTCGGGATGCCGCTCTCGCTGACCATCGACAACTTCATCGCCGGCGCCGGACTGGGGATCGCCGGGTTCTCCCTCGTGGTCCCGATGCTGGTCTTCGGCGCGATGACTGTGGTCATGTCGTTCGCCGGCCTGTACGTGGGGCGGATGGCGGCCAAGGTCGTCCGGGTCCGGTCCGACCTGTTCAGCGGGATTTCGCTGCTCGGCGCGGCGATCCTGCTGCCGCTGGTCTTCGGCTGAACCGTGGCTGGGGAGGTCACCTGTGCCCGAGAATCCCGACACCCACGTCTACCGCACGTACGACAAGGTCCTCGGCGAACCGGGGCGGCGGCAAAAGAGACCGGCCGGCAGCTGGTGGCCGGACCGGGTCGACCTGAAAGCGTTGCGCCGGAAGCCACCCGAGGCCGACCCGCTCGGCGCGGACTTCGACTACGCCGCCGAGTTCGGCACGCTGGACCTCGACGACGTGGCGCGGGACGTCGACGAGGTGCTGACGACGTCGCAGGACTGGTGGCCGGCCGAGTTCGGGCACTACGGGCCGCTGGTGCTCCGGATGGCCTGGCACGCCGCGGGAACCTACCGCGTCAGTGACGGCCGGGGCGGTGCGAGCGCCGGGATGCAGCGCTTCGCCCCGCTGAACAGCTGGCCCGACAACCGCAACCTGGACAAGGCGCGCCGGTTGCTGTGGCCGGTGAAGAAGAAGTACGGGCGCAAGCTCTCCTGGGCGGACCTGATGGTCTTCGCCGGCAACCGGGCGCTGGAGTCGATGGGCTTCACGACCTTCGGGTTCGGCGGCGGCCGGGCCGAGGTGTGGGAGCCCGACGAGACGTACTGGGGCCCGGAGCTCAAGTGGCTGGCCGAAGACCGGTACAGCGGGCTGCGAGAGCTCGCCGAGCCGCTGGCGGCCTCAGCGATGGGGCTGATCTACGTCGACCCGCAGGGCCCGGCCACCAATCCCGACCCGCGGCTCGCGGCCCGCGACATCCGCGAGACGTTCAAACGGATGGGACTCGACGACGAGGAGACGGTCGCGCTCATCGCGGGCGGGCACACCTTCGGCAAGACGCACGGCCCGGCGGACCCGAACCGGTGCTGCGGCCCCGAACCCGAGGCCGCGCCGCTCACCGCGCAGGGCCTCGGCTGGGCCGGCGGGCACGGCCGCGGCATCGGGGCGGACACCGTCACCAGCGGGCTGGAAGGGATGTGGACGCGCACGCCCGTCCAGTGGGACCACACGTTCTTCGAGACGCTCTTCGAGCACAAGTGGGACGTCGAGCTCAGCCCGGCCGGGCTGTGGCAGTGGATCCCGGCCGACGGCGGGGGCGAGGGCACCGTGCCGGACCCCTTCGACCCGGCCGTCCGGCACCACCCGGTCATGCTCACCACCGACCTTTCGCTGCAGGAGGACCGGGTCTACGAGGCGATCTCGCGGCGGTTCCTCGCGCACCCGGACCAGTTCGAGGACGCGTTCGCGCGCGCCTGGTTCAAGCTGACCCACCTGGACATGGGCCCGATCGAGCGGTACCTGGGGGCGCTCGTCCCGGCCGAACGGCTGATCTGGCAGGACCCGGTGCCGCCGGTGGACCACGAGGTGGTGGACGCCGCCGACGTCGCCGCCCTCAAACGCGAGATCCTCGGCTCCGGCCTGACGGTGGCGCAGCTGGTGGCCACCGCATGGGCGTCGGCTTCGACGTACCGCGACAGCGACAAGCGCGGCGGGGCGAACGGTGCCCGGATCCGGCTCGAGCCTCAGCGCGGCTGGGCGGTCAACGAGCCCGGGCAGCTCGACGTCGTTCTGCCCGCGTTGCAAGCGATCCAGGAGCGGTTCGTTGCCTCCCAGCCGGGGGACAAGCGGATCTCACTGGCCGACCTGATCGTGCTCGGCGGGTGTGCCGCGGTCGAACGCGCTGCCGAGGCCGCCGGTCACGAGGTCGAGGTTCCGTTCCGCCCCGGGCGCACCGACGCGACCCAGGAGTGGACCGACGTCGAGTCGTTCGGCGCGTTGCGGCCCACGGCGGACGGCTTCCGGAACTACCTGGGCGACGGTTTCCGGTTGCCACCGGAACACCTGCTGGTCGACCGGGCGGCCCTGCTGACCTTGACCGCACCCGAGATGACGGTGCTGATCGGCGGGCTGCGGGTGCTCGGAGCCACCCACCGGGGCTCCGCGGCGGGCGTGCTGACGCCGGCGCCGGGGTCGCTGACGAACGACTTCTTCGTCAACCTGCTGGACATCGGGACCGAGTGGGTGCCGAGACCGGGCGGGCACCCCTGGACGGCCGTCTACGAGGGCCGCGCGCGGGACACCGGCGAGGTGCGGTGGACCGCGAGCCGGGTCGACCTGCTGTTCGGGTCGAACTCCGAGCTCCGCGCGATTTCGGAGGTCTACGCGAGCGACGACGCGGGCGGGAAGTTCGTCCGGGACTTCGTCGCGGCGTGGGCGAAGGTCATGGAGCTCGGCCGGTTCGACGTGCGCTGATGTCCGGCCGGTTTCCGCTGTGCGGCAGTGCTTTCCCCGCGCGTGATCAGACGAACGGTAGCTCTCACCGGGCGAACGGCGGAGCCGGGCTGTTCTGTGGCAACGGATATCGGAACGTCATTTCCGGAGGTAGAGTCCGAACTCGTTGCAGCGCAAGGAAAACGAAGCAGCACCCGTAGGAGGTGAAGCCCGATGACCATTGCCCAGGAACGCGAAGATCTCCTGGCCGAGCTCAGCGGACAGAACAGGGCGACCATCGGTGCCGTGCTCGGATCCGGCACGATCGAGAAGGCGACCGAACGCGCCGACGGCACGATGGAAGCGACCATCCGGATCCGTGAGGACGCGATGACGTGGGAGCCGGGGGTGCTGATCATGCCGCACGCCGGGATCCTCGAGCTGACGATCATCAACGACGACAAGAACACCCACGCCTGCCTGCTGCCCAGCAACGGCGACAAGCAGTTCATCGGCCTGCTGAACCACTCGAAGGGCAGCGCGACGCTCGAGCTGGACGGTCCCGGCTGCTACTGGTACGGCTCGCCGGCCGGCAACGACGAGGGCCGCGGCCTGACCGCCGCCATCGTCGTGACCGGCGAGGTGCCGCCGGAAGCCAAGCTCGACCGACCCGCCCAGCCGCGGCCGTAGGAAGGCAGGAACCATGACCATCGAGTACGTCGACGCCGGCAAGGCGTTCAACCACAGCAAGCTGTCCAACCTGCCGCACCGCGCGCCGGACGTGACGCGCGGCGTCGACTACGAGCGCATCCTCGACGCGCGCAACGAATCCCACAACTGGATCACCTACTACGGCGACTACGACGGCAAGCGGCACAGCCTGCTCGACCAGGTCAACGCCGGCAACGTCAAGGACCTGAAGGTCGCCTGGATCTTCCAGGCGAGCGCGACCGGGATGATCGCCTCCACCTCGACCTACGCGTTCGAGGCGTGCCCGCTGGTCGTCGACGGCGTCATGTTCGTCACCGGCTGGGACGGCTGGCTCTGGGCACTCGACGCGCGCACCGGCGAGCAGCTGTGGCGCTACAAGCACGCGATCCCGATCGACGTGACCCTGTGCTGCGCCAACGTCAACCGCGGCTGCGCGGTGGCCAACGGCAAGGTCTACATGGTGACCCAGAACGCCCAGCTGGTCGCGCTCGACGCCACCGACGGCCGGAAGGTCTGGCAGAAGACCATCGGCGACGTGCGCGCGGGCGAAAGCGCTTCCATCGCCCCGCTCGTCATCAAGGACACGCTCATCACCGGGTCCGCCGGCGGTGAGTACGGCGTCCGCGGCCACATCGACTGCTGGGACCTGGAGACCGGCGAGCAGCGCTGGCGCACCTACACGGTGCCGAAGCCGGGCGAGCCCGGCTCGGAGACCTGGCCCGACGACGGTCAGGCCTGGCAGCGCGGCGGCGCGAACCACTGGGTCACCGGAACCTTCGACGCCGAGCTGAACCTCTACTACGCGGGCACCGGGAACCCGGCTCCCGACTTCGACGGCGAAGTCCGTGAAGGGGACAACCTCTACACCGACAGCGTCGTCGCGGTGGACGTCGACACGGGCGAGATCAAGTGGCACTACCAGTTCACCCCGCACGACCTGTGGGACTACGACTCCACGATGGAGATGACGTTGTTCGAGCGGGACGGCAAGAAGCTGCTGGCCCACTTCGACAAGAACGGGTACATGTTCGTCCTCGACCGGACCAACGGCGAGCTGCAGCACGTCACGCCGTTCGTCGACCGGATCGACTGGGGCGTCATCACCCGCGACGGCAAGGTGACCCCGCGGAAGTACCCGGACAAGGAAGGCGAGCCCTGCCACTTCTTCCCCGGCCCGGCCGGCGCGAAGGAATGGACGCACGCGTCCTACAACCCGGAGCACGACCTGTTCTACGTCCCGGTGGCCGACGTCGGCGCCACCGCCACCCGGCGTCGCCGCGAGTTCAAGGAAGGCATGCCCTACTGGGGTGCCGCCGTCGAGGTCGACATCGACAACATGGCCGGGTCGGTCAGCGCGTTCGACTCCCACGGCGAGGAGAAGTGGCGCCACCGGCTCGACAACATGCCGATGGCGGCGTCGACCCTCAGCACCGCGGGCAACGTCGTGTTCGCCGGCACGCCCGCCGGTGACTTCCTGGCGCTGCACGCGGAAACGGGCGAGAAGCTCTGGAGCTTCCAGTGCGGCAGCGGGCACCACAGCAGCCCGAGCACCTACACCGTCGACGGCAAGCAGTACGTCGCGGTGCCGGTCGGCTGGGGCGGCTGGCTCGAAGGCATCGTCCCCGGCATGTCCGGGCAGGGGCACGGCGCCGCGCTGATCGTGTTCTCGCTGTGAGGGGGAAGCGCCACTGACGCGCACCGGCCGGTGATCGGGGCCTTCGATCACCGGCCGGTGCGTCGGTGCCGCCAACAGTTGGTGACGGAAACGAAGGTGACGGGATGAACCAGGCGGTCGAGTCCGCGCGGCTGCCGTGCCTGTACTGCGGGGAGCGCTACGGGCCGGACGACGTCGAGCGGCACACCGAGCCGGTGCGGTGCGGGCGCTGCATCACGTGCGTCGGCAAGCCGGCGTGCTTCGACTGCCGGCTCATGTACTGCGTCTGCGACGTGCACCGGTACCGCGGCTGACCGGCGTCAGATCTCCAGCGCCCGGCGCACGGTCGGGGCGTTCCGCCGGGAAACCGGCACCATGGTCTGCTCCTGGTCGTCCATGACCAGGAACAGCTCGCCCTTGTACCGGCGCTCCACCTCCCGGATCCGGCTGAGGTTCACCACGTACTGCCGGTGCACCCGCAGGAAACCGGAGTGGGTCAGCTCCGCTTCGAGCCGGTCGAGGCCCGGCGAGGCGGAGCGCAGCAGTCCCTGGTCGGTGGACAGCCAGACGTCGTTGCCGTCCGACTGGGCGAAGGAGACTTCGGGCAGCCGGAGCAGGACCATGCGGTTGTCGCGCGTCGCGACCATCCGGTGCGGCTGCGCGCGCGGCGGTGCCTCCTCGGCCGTGCGGGGCAACGGATCCCCGTCGGCGATGCCGAAGGAGACGACGTTGCCGACCAGGTGCCCGGACAGGAACACCGGCCGGAAGCTGATCGACGTCGGTTCGGTGGTGAGCCGGGTGAAGATCTGCGTCGAGCCGGACCAGCCGGGGTTGCGCGCCGCCTGCTCGGCGGCGTACTTGGCGGCCTGGATGAACTCCGGCAGCTCCGGCTTCCAGCGGACCGCCGGATCGGGCGCCGGGGTGGAGCCCGGGATGCCGAGGAGCACGCCCGCGGTGTCGTCGGCGAGCACGACGCGGCCCGCGGGGTCCACGGCCGCGAGCGCCGCGCTCGAGCCCGCCCGGACGTGGCTGAAGGCGGCCATCAGCTCGGCGCCGTCGTCCTTGGCGCGCAGGCGCAGGATGCGCTGGGTCATCGTGGCCGCGTTGCCGAGCCAGCCGCCCACGGTGCCGGGCAGGTCGCCGCGCCAGCACGAGATGTTGAGCACCGCGACCGGTTTCCTGGTCACCACGTCCCGGATCGCGACGCCGGCGCAGGTCCAGTCGTGGAAGGCCTGGCACCAGTGCTCGGCGCCGCGGATCAGTACCGGGGCGTAGGACATGAGCGCGGTGCCCATGCCGTTCGTCCCGGTGGTGCCCTCTGACCAGCAGAACCACCGGGCCAGGTTGGCCGCGGCGGCGACGTCGCGCGTGGCCTGGTCACCCCATTGGGCCAGTATCCGGCCGGTGCCGTCGGTGATGGTCACGATGCCGCCGAGGGTGCCGACCTCGTGCGCCAGCGAGGCGGCGCGGAAGCCGAGCTCGGCGAACACGACGTCGTGCTCCAGCGCGTGGCCGACCTCCGCGACGGCCGCCGGGGCTTCGGTCAGGAGCGGGTCGACGCGGTACTGGTCCCGGCACCGCTGCCAGGAGATCGCGATCTCGGGCCGCACGCCGCTGAGGTCGTCCTCGCCCCGCGCGAACCGCTCCCACGCCTGGTGCACCGTCGCTCCGCCACGGGCGCGGGAGCTCGGGTCGAGCCGGCGTACCTGTGCCATGGGAGACCGCCTTTGGTCTGTCGGGCCGGGGGCGCGGGCGAACTGGCCTTCCCCGCAAGCTAAACGCCGCGCCGGACGGGCGGCAAGCACCGGGGGATGACCGCGCGCGAACGCCTGACGAACGGTCGTGAAGCGATGACCGGCGGCGGTGTGCCGCCCGCCGGCGGTCGGCACGGTGTTCCGTGCCCGGCCGGACTTATGATCGATGTGCGGCCGGATGCGGGGTTTCCCGGCTACCTGTCCGATCGGGTAGTTCTACAGCGATGTGGCCGAACGCGGTGAACATGTCTTGAAATGGTTCGCTGCACCGCGTTACTTTGTGACATCTTTCCGTGCCCGGCGATGGCAGGTGACCGCCGGTGCACCCGGCGACAAGGAGGTCGCGATGACCGGGAGAGTGCCGCCGCTGGTGATCGCACCGAGCCGCCCCGGTGGACGTGACCGCGTGCCCGCCGGTTCCCTGGTGACGACTTCGTCGGCGAAGGAAGTGGCTCGCGCTTGGGAGAACTTCGCCGCGGGCGAGGACATCGAAACGGGCGTGCGGCCGGAGATCCTGGCTTCCTGGTACCGGTGCCGGGACCGGTACGACGTCGACCGCACGCTGGACGTCGCGCCGGGGGCCAGGGGAGACGAGGCCCAGCGGATCGACAACGGCGTGATCTTCACCGCGCTCGGCGGTCTCGGCGCGCTGGCCGGCCAGGCGGTGGAAAGCGACGGCGCCGTCGTCACGGTGACGGACGGGGACGGGCGCGTGCTCGGCGCCTGGGGCGACCCCAGCGCGCAGCGGCGCGCCGAGCTGCACAACCTCGCCCCGTGGTCGTCGTGGTCGGAGGAGTGCACCGGCACGAACGGGATGGGCACGTCGCTCGAGGTGTCCGGCCCGGTGACCGTGACGGGGCCGGAACACTGGTGCGAAGCGTTCCACCAGTGGGCGTGCGCGGGCATCTCGATCCGTGACGTGGTGACCGGCGCCCCGGTCGCGTCGATCAACATCTCACGGTGGAACGCGTCGCTGTCCAAGCTCGTCCCGCCGTGGCTGACGAAAGCGGTCGCGTGCGTGGAACAGGAGATCTACCGGCGCGCCATCTACGAAGCCGACAAGGTCGTCGCCGAGTTCACGAGAAAGTGCGCGCAGGCCGGTGGTTCGTTCATGGCGATGGACCGCGGGGGCAACGTGATCGCCGCGAACCCGGCGGCCGTCGCGATGCTCGGGCTGGCCGGCGAAGCCCCGATCGTCGCGGGTGCGACCGAGCCGGCGCAGCGGTGGACCCCGGACATCGCGGGCTTGCCGGAAGTGCTGCGGTGGGCCAAGGAGCGGGCCCAGGGCAACGCCGAGTGGAGCGGCCACGCGCGGCTGGCGGTGTGCCCCGGCGAAGAGGCCATCCCGCTGACCCTGCGGTCGGTCGTCGACGCGAACCACGTGGTGGGCATGCTGTGCGCGTTCGGGGTGCAGGAAGGCGAAGCCTACGAAGGGAACGCCGACGACGTCGTCGGCCCGCTGCCCCGGTGCGTCATCGGGATGCGCGACGACCGGCTGGTGCTGCTGGCCCCGTCGGAGATCCGTTACGCCGAGGCGGACCGCAACATCGTCTGGCTCGTCACGGAACGGGGCCGGATCCAGGCCGCGACGCGGGGCCTGGACAACGTCGAGCGGCTGCTGACGCCGTTCGGGTTCCGCCGGGTGCACCGGCGGTTCCTGGCCAACCTGCGCCGGGTCGCGGAGATCGAGCGGGGGATCAAGGGCGAGCTGTTCCTGATCATGGACTCCCGTGCCCACGAGTTCGTGCCGGTTTCCCGGCGCCACGCCCCGGATCTGCGGCGCATGCTCGGCGTGTGATCAGCGGGACCGCGCGGCCAAGGCTGCCACCTGCCGGCGCAGGCCCGCCACGGCCTGCGCCGGGTCCGCGGCCGCGTAGACGGCCGAACCGGCGACGAAGCAGTCGACGCCGGCCTCGGCCGCCTGCTCGATCGTGCCGGCGTTGATGCCGCCGTCGATCTCCACCACCAGGTTCAGGTGACCGGCGTCGACCATCGACCGAGCCCGGCGCACCTTGCCGAGGACGTCGGTGATGAACTTCTGGCCGCCGAAGCCGGGTTCCACGGACATCACCAGCAACGTGTCGTAGTGCTTGAGCACGTCGAGGTAGGGCTCCAGTGGCGTGCCCGGCTTGATCGCCAGCCCCGCCTTCGCGCCCGCGGCCCGCAGGTCCTTCGCGAGCGTCACCGGGTTCTCGGCGGCCTCGACGTGCACGGTGACGTTGTAGGCACCCGCTTCCGCGTACCCGACCGCCCAGCGGTCCGGATCGTCGATCATCAGGTGGCAGTCCACCGGGAGGTCGGTGGCGGCCAGCAACGACCGCACGACGGGCAGGCCCAGGGTCAGGTTCGGCACGAAGTGCGCGTCCATGACGTCCACGTGGAGCCAGTCCGCGCCGGAGTTCCCTTGCACGGCAGCCACTTCGTCGGCGAGCCGGGCGAAGTCGGCGGAGAGGATGGACGGGGCTATCAACGGCTGGTTCGACACGTCTTCGAGCGTAGGCACCGGGGTCCCGTGCGTGGCTATTCGTGGTGTGTATCCGGGGATTGCGGTTTCGCATGTGCCGGAGTGTTGCCGCGGTTCGCGGGGCCGGGTGATGGTGGTGGCACCAGCCGAGCTGAAGAAGCACGCCACCCGCTGACCCCATCCATCCTGCGAACTCAGGAGCGCGTGTCCATGGCACCGAAACCATCCCTTGACGAGGTCGCTCGCCTGACCACCCGGCGAACGCCCGACGACTGGTCCGATGTGGACCGTCGCGCGGTCGACACCGCCCGCGTGCTGGCCGCGGACGCGGTCGAGCACTGCGGGAGCGGGCACCCCGGCACGGCCATGAGCCTCGCGCCCGTCGCCTACGCGCTGTTCCAGCGGGTCATGCGGCACGACCCCGGCGACGCGCGGTGGCTCGGGCGGGACCGGTTCGTGCTCTCGGCCGGGCATTCGAGCCTCACGCTGTACATCCAGCTGTTCCTCTCCGGCTACGGCCTGGAGCTCGACGACCTGAAAGCCTTGCGCACGTGGGGTTCGCGGACGCCGGGCCACCCCGAGTACGGGCACACCACCGGCGTGGAGACCACGACCGGCCCACTCGGCCAGGGCCTGGCGAACGCGGTCGGGATGGCGATGGCCGCCCGCCGCGAGCGCGGGCTGTACGACCCGGACGCGGAGCCGGGCCGGAGCGTCTTCGACCACCACGTCTACGTGATCGCCTCGGACGGCGACATCGAAGAGGGCGTCACCTCCGAGGCCTCGTCGCTGGCCGGAACCCAGCAGCTCGGCAACCTCACGGTGATCTACGACAGCAACGAGATCTCCATCGAGGACGACACCCGCATCGCGCTGTCCGAAGACACCGCCCAGCGCTACGAAGCCTATGGCTGGCAGGTCCTCACGGTCCACGGCGGCGAGGACGTCGCGGCGTTCCTGGACGCGGTCGAGCAGGCCAAGGCCGAGACCGCCCGCCCGACGCTGATCGTGCTCCGCACCGTGATCGGCTACCCGGCACCGACGAAGATGAACTCCGGCAAGGCACACGGCGCCGCGCTGGGTGCCGAGGAGCTCGCCGGGGTCAAGCGGGCCGTCGGCTTCGACCCGGAGCGGAGCTTCCAGGTCGACGACGACGTCCTGAGCCACACCCGCGAGCTGGCCGAGCGCGGGCGGGCCGACCACGAGAAGTGGCAGCTCGAGTTCGACGCCTGGGCGGAGGCCGAGCCGGAGCGCAAGGCGCTGCTGGACCGGCTCACCGCCCGTGAGCTGCCGGCCGGGTGGGCCGACGACCTGCCCACCTGGGCGCCGGCCGACCGGGGAGTCGCGACGCGCAAGGCGTCCGCCGCGGTGCTGGCCAAGCTGGGCGAGGTGCTGCCCGAACTCTGGGGCGGATCGGCGGACCTGGCCGAGAGCAACAACACCACGATCGAGGGCGCGGACTCCTTCGGGCCGGCGTCGATCTCGACCGAAGCCTGGACCGCCCGGCCGTACGGGCGCACGCTGCACTTCGGCATCCGCGAGCACGCGATGGGGTCGATCCTCAACGGCATCGCGCTGCACGGCGGGACGCGCCCGTACGGGGGAACGTTCCTCATCTTCAGCGACTACATGCGCCCGGCGGTGCGCCTGGCCGCGCTGATGCGGCTGCCGGTCGTCTACGTGTGGACGCACGACTCGATCGGCCTCGGCGAGGACGGCCCGACCCACCAGCCCGTCGAGCAGCTGGCGTCGCTGCGGGCCATCCCGGGGATGGCGGTGGTCCGCCCGGCCGACGCGAACGAGACCGCGCACGCGTGGCAGGCGGTCCTGGCGGACACCGGTGGCCCGGCCGGGCTGGCACTGACCCGGCAGGACGTGCCGGTCCTGGAGGGCACGTCCGCGGAGGGCGTCTCCCGCGGCGGTTACGTGCTGGCCGAGGCGTCCTCGGGCGCCCCGGAGGTCGTGCTGGTCGGCACCGGTTCCGAGGTCCAGCTGGCCGTGGCGGCCCGGCGGGTCCTGGAGGCCGACGGGATCGCGACGCGGGTGGTGTCGATGCCGTGCGTCGAGTGGTTCGACCGCCAGGAGCGGACGTACCGGGACCGGGTGCTGCCGCCGTCGGTGCGGGCCCGGGTGATCGTCGAGGCGGGCGTGGCGCAGCCGTGGCACCGGTTCGCCGGCGACGCGGGCGAGATCGTGTCGCTCGAGCACTTCGGCGCTTCGGCGGACTTCAAGACCTTGTTCCGCGAGTTCGGGATCACCGCCGAGGCCGTGGCCGAAGCGGCCCGGCGCAGCTTGACGAAAGGACGATCTCGTGACGAAGTCGATTGAGAAGGAGCTCGATCCCGGTCATTTCTCGGACGCGACCCGCGCGGTCGTCGGCGAGGTGGACCGGGTGCGGGCCGGGGTCCAGTCCGTGGCCTGGATGCGGGCCGGCGCGTTGCTGCTCGAGGCGCCGAAGGTGTTCACCGTCGGGACCGGGCGCAGCGGGCTCGCCCTGCAGATGGCCGCCATGCGGTTCATGCACCTCGGGCTGCCCACCCACGTCGTCGGCGAGGTAACCGCCCCGGCGATCGGCGCGGGCGACGTCCTGGTGGCGGCGTCGGGCTCGGGGACGACGGGCCGGGTGGTGCGGGCCGCGCAGACGGCCCGCGACCAGGGCGCGGACGTGATCGCGCTGACCACGGCGGTGGACTCGCCGCTGGCGGAGATCGCGACCGAGGTGCTCGTCGTCCCGGCCGCGGACAAGCAGGACTTCGACGGCACCGCGTCCGTCCAGTACGCCGGCAGCCTGTTCGAACAGTCCGTCCTGCTGATCACCGACGCACTGTTCCACACGCTGTGGAAGACCGGCGGCAGCCAGGCCCGCGAACTGTGGCGCCTGCACGCGAACCTCGAGTGACCGACGCGGTTTCCCCGTCCTGATCCGCCTTCCAGCCCCGAGGAGCTCCCGATGCAGGCCACCGAGATCAGCACGTTGGAAGCGGTGGCGCTGGCCGCCACGCGCAGCGCCGCCGTGGCCGGCTACGCCTGGGTGGGCCGCGACGACCAGGACGCCGCCGACGCGGCGGCGACCACGGCCATGCGCACCGCCTTGGCCGACGCGCCGGGGCGGGGGACCGTCGTCATCGGGGAGGGCGAGAAGGACGACGCCCCGATGCTGTTCAACGGCGAGGTCGTGGGCACCGGGAACGGGCCCGACTTCGACATCGCCGTGGACCCGCTCGAGGGGACGTCGTTCTGCGCGAGGGACCTGCCCGGCTCCCTGGCCACGATCGCGTTCGGCGAGGCTGGCACCCTCTGGTCGCCCGGACCCGGGTTCTACATGGACAAGATCGTGGTGCCCCCGCGGGCGAAGGACGTCATCGATCTCGACGACCCGCCCGAGCGCACCTTGGCCAAGGTCGCCGAGGCGCTCGGCAAGAAGGTCGGTGAGCTGCGCGTCGTCATCATGGACAAGCCGCGCCACCAGGAGCTGATCGCCCGCGTGCGGCGGGCGGGTGCGTCGGTGCAGACGCCGGCGGGCGGCGACGTCGGGGGCAGCCTGGCAGTGCTGCTGCCGACGCTCGACATCGACCTGCTTCTCGGCGTCGGCGGTACGCCGGAGGGTGTGCTGACGGCCGCGGCGGTCCGGGCGCTGGGTGGCGGCATGCTGGGTCGCCTGGCTCCGCAACGCGACGCGGAGGCCGCCGCCCTCCGCGCGGCCGGCCTGTCCGTCGACCGCATTTACGACTGTGCCGAGCTCGTGGCCGGCGACGCGTTCTTCGTCGCCACGGGGGTCAACGGCGGGCCGCTGCTCGGCCGGCCGCGGATCGGCGACGGCACGACCACCGCCGAGTCGCTCCTGATCTCCCGGGGTCAGATCCGCCACATCACGCACACCACCTTCGAATGACTTCGCGGGCCGGCCCGACCAAGGAGATTCGGTGACGTTGCACCTGGACGACCTCCGCGTTCGCCGCATCGGCGAGTGCCGTTACGACTCGCCGCTCGCCGAGACGCTCTCCACCAAGCGGACTTCTCCGCACTACGTCGCGGAAGGGGACCGGGTCCTGCTCGAGGACACCGTGTCGATGCTGGCCGAGCACGGTCTCCCGGCCGGCCTGGTCCCCAGCTTCGAAGCCGCCGGGCCCCGCCGGAAGATCTACTTCGACCCGGCGAGCGTGACCGCCGGCATCGTCACCTGCGGCGGCTTGTGCCCTGGTCTCAACAACGTCATCCGAGGTCTCGTGCAGGAGCTTTCCGTGCACTACCAGGTCAAGCGGATCCTGGGTTTCCGGAACGGCCTCCAGGGCCTGACGGCCGAAAACCGCGACGACACCGTGGAGCTGACGCCCGAGGGTGTCCGCGACATCCACAACTCCGGCGGCACCATCCTGGGCAGCTCACGCGGCGGTCAGGACGCCGGCGAGATGGTCGACAGCCTCGTCTCGCGCGGCGTCGACATCATGTTCGTCATCGGTGGTGACGGCGGGATGCGCGCCGCGACGTTCCTCAGCGAGGCGATCAAGGCGCGGGGACTTGACATCGCCGTCATCGGGGTCCCGAAGACGATCGACAACGACCTGCCGTTCACCGACCAGTCGTTCGGGTTCCAGAGCGCGTTCGCGCGGGCCACCGACTTCATCTCCGCGGTCGCCGTCGAAGCCGCGGCCAGCCCGAACGGCGTCGGGATCGTGAAGCTGATGGGCCGCCACTCGGGGTTCATCGCGAGTTATGCCGCGCTGGCCGCCAACGCCGCGGACATCGTCCTGATCCCCGAGGTCCCCTTCGTCCTCGGGGGCGCGGACGGTCTGCTGGCCCACGTCGAGCGGCACGTGCGGGAAAAGGGCCGCGTGGTCATCGTCCTCGCCGAGGGCGCGGGCCAGGACCTCCTCGAAGAACACGGCCTGCCGCAGCACAACGGACGCGGCACCGACGCCTCGGGCAACGTCAAGCTCGGCAACATCGGCGAGGTGCTCAAGGAGTGCATCACCGCCCACCTGACCGCGGCCGGCCTCGCTCCGACGATCCGCTACATCGACCCGAGCTACGCGGTCCGCAGCATCGCCGCCAACGCCTACGACAGCGTCTACTGCCTCCGGCTGGCCCACGCCGCGGTGCACGCGGCCATGGCCGGCCGCACCGAAGCCGCGGTCGCGCGCTGGCGGCGCCGCTTCGTGCACGTCCCGTTGTCGTTGATGACGAGCCGGCGCAACCAGGTCGACCCCGACGGCGACCTGTGGATGTCGGTGCTGGAAACCACCTGCCAGCCGGCCGGGTTCGGTGCGGCGCCCGGCCGCGAAAAGGTCCGGGCGGGGTTCTGCTGATGCCGTCCGGGCGCGAGGTCCCGGAGCTGCCCGGGTTCCGGCGGCTGACGGTGCTCGAATGGCTGCGCGGGCGCCTGACGGACCTCCGGCGTTCCGACGCGGCCGGCCACGCCCTGTGCGACCACGACGAGAAGACGGCGCCGTGCCGGATCTGTTCGGTGCGGTACTGGTAGCGACCGCCGGGGTCAGGGGGTGGCTCAGCGGTGCTTGCGGGCCATCCACTGCCAGAGGTGGGTGCCACGGGTGCTCGGGTCGTTGCGGGCCACGTAGATCCACGACCAGTGGCCGGGGAACTGGTGGCCGTCGCGGATGACGTGGTCGTAGAGCGTCAGCTCGGAACGCGGGATGAGGTCGTGCGCGTGGACGGAGTTGGCCTGCGGGTCCACCGTGTCGTCGTCCCGGGAGGCGACCAGCCAGGTCGGGGTCCGGATCGCGGCCAGCTCGGCGTCGGGAACCAGCGGCGGGCCGCCCTCCTCACGAGCGGCGACGACGCCGCAGATCGGCACCGACGAGGCGAACGTGCCGGGGTAGACGGTGGTCATCTTCACGCTCATGTACCCGCCGTTGCTGCAGCCGACGACGTGGACGCGGTCGGCGTCGACGGGCCGCGTACGGAGGACGTCCCGGATGATCTCGTGGATGAGCGGGGCGAAGCGAGGGCCGTCGTCCATCCAGGCGGCCGTGCACTGCGGGGCGACGACGTGAGCGCCGTCGAAGATCGCTTGCGCTTCCGGGGTGGCGAAGCCCAGTGCGCCGCGGTTGGCGCGCAACGTGGTCTCGTTGTCGTAGTAGCCGTCGGGCAGGGAAGCGCCTTCGCCGCCGCCGTGGAGCCAGACGATCAACGGGCGCCGGCCGCGCCCGTGCGAGGGGGAGTACAGCCGGTACTTCATCCCGGACCGCGAGGTGTGGTAACCGAAGGCGTCGACCTCGGGGTTGGTCAGCCGGCCTTGCGTGAACCGGGTGAACGAGACCGGCCGGCCGTGCTGCCGGACGGGGGCGTGCTGCGTGATGGTGTAGACCAGGTCGAGCCGGACGTTGCGGGCCTTGCCGTTGATGTAGCCCAGGGTGCCGCCACCGGTCTGGCCTTCGCCGTAACTCAGTTCCAGCACGATGTTCCCGCGGCGGTCGAGCCGCGCCGCCGTCACGGGCCGGTCGAGGTCGTAGCCGATGTCCTGGCCGCCGGTGTCGATCGGGCTGGTGGCCCGCACGTGCACGCCGAACGTGCCGGTGGTCAGGCTCGCCGGGTCGATCGGCCCGAAGCGGGCGGTGTCGAGCGTGAGCGAAGTGATCTGCTCGCCGCCGTCGAGCGTCTGCGCGTCGAGGGTGAACGCGACGCGGCCGGTCCCGGTGGCGCGGGCGACACCCGGCACCGCGAGGCCGGCGGTGAGGCCCGCGCCCGCGACCAGCGCGGCGCGACGGCTGAATCCCTGGTCCATGCGACTCCTTCGTCGGGGGTGCCGAACGCGCCGGCAATCCAGTGTATCGCCGGAAAACGGCCGAGCCAGCCCCCACGAGGAGTAGGCAAGGCCGGGGCTGGTTCACCGGTTCGCGCCCGCGTCAGGCTGAATCCATGAACGCGATCCCCGAAGAGATCACGCTGGGGGACGTCACCGTCACCCGCGTCAAGGAGTACTACGGCACGGTCGGGATGACCCCGGCCGAGTTCTTCCCCGGAAGCGCTTCCTGGGAGGAGCACCGCGACTGGCTGGTCCCCGACTTCTGGAACCCCGGAACGGACGAGGTCCACGCGGCGATCCAGACCTGGCTGCTGCGCAGCGAAGGCCGCACCATCCTCGTCGACACCGGTGTCGGCAACCACAAGGAGCGGCCCTACGCCGCGTTCTGGTCCCACCGGGAAACCGCTTTCCTCGACACGCTCGCGGCGGCCGGGGTGCGGCCCGAGGACGTCGACCTCGTGATCAACACCCACCTGCACACCGACCACGTCGGCTGGAACACCCGGCTCGACGGCCGGTCGTGGGTGCCCACGTTCCCCAACGCGACCTACCTCATGCCGCGGCGGGACTTCGACTTCTGGAACCCGGCCAACGAGCACAAGTCCGTGTTCGGGCGGGGGAACCAGAACGTGTTCGAGGACAGCGTCACGCCGGTGCACGAGGCCGGGCTGGTCGAGCTGTGGGACGGCTCGTACCGGATCGACGGGAACCTGCGGCTCGACCTCGCACCCGGGCACACGCCGGGTTCGTCCGCGCTGCACCTGGACTCCGGCGGCGACCGGGCGCTGTTCGTCGGCGACCTCGTGCACAGCCCGCGGCAGATCGTGGAGCCGGAGACCAACTCGTGCTTCTGCGAGGACGCCGCCGAAGCGCGGGCCACCCGGCACAAGCTGCTCGGACTGGCCGCCGAGACCGGGGCGCTCGTGTTCCCAGCCCACCTGCCCGGGCCTGGCGGCGTGCAGGTCGAACGCCACGGTTCGCGGTTCGCCATCAAGGACTGGGCGGGTTTCGCCCGCATCGCGTGAGCAGCGTGCAAACTCCGGCCGGTGCCGTGCGCGGCGCACGCGGCCGCTACCGCGCGATCCCGTACGCGGTCGCGCCCGCC
The DNA here is from genome assembly GCF_055633615.1 of Amycolatopsis sp. NPDC114505. Classification (NCBI taxonomy): domain Bacteria; kingdom Bacillati; phylum Actinomycetota; class Actinomycetes; order Pseudonocardiales; family Pseudonocardiaceae; genus Amycolatopsis; species Amycolatopsis sp. NPDC114505. The sequence goes on from NZ_JBVKDV010000002.1 coordinate 1,362,740, forward strand.
GGGGCCGGCCGGTTCGCCGAACCCGTGCCGCACCCGGGGTGGGCGGGGGTCCGTGACGGCACCCGCCCCGCCCCGACGGCCCCGCAGCCGACGCGGGACTTCGGCCGGCTCGACCTGACGCCGTACTTCGGTCCCGGCTGGGTCCGCGGCGAGGAGTACCTCACGGTGGACGTCCACACCCCCGCCGCCGACGACGGCAGGCGGCCGGTGATGGTCTTCGTGCACGGCGGCGGGTTCGTCACCGGGTCGACCGCCGCCGCCCTCTACGACGGCCGGGCGTTCGCCAGGGACGGCATCGTGCTGGTGACGGTCAACTACCGCCTCGGCATCCCGGGATTCCTCGCGCTGGAGGGAGCTCCGGACAACCGCGGCCTGCTGGACGTCCTCGCCGCGCTGCGCTGGGTCCGCGACATGATCGCGGCGTTCGGCGGCGACCCCGGCAACGTGACGGTGTTCGGGCAGTCCGCGGGCGCGACGCTCACGGCGGCCCTGCTGGCGGCACCGGAGGCGAAGGGCCTGTTCCGCCGGGCGATCATGCAGAGCGGCAGCGGCACGGGCGCGTTCACGCCCGAGCAGGCCCGGCGGGTTTCCGTCGCGGCGGCCACCGCACTCGGTCTCGAGCCGACGGCGGACGCTTTCGCGGCGGTCCCGGACACCCGCTTCCTGGAGATCCTGCCCGCGTTGTCGGGCGTGGACCTGACCACGGCGACGGCCGCCGACCCGCTCGCCGGGCTGAGCCCGTTCAGCCTGGTCCTGCCGGTGCAGCCCGCGGACGCGCTCGCCGACGGACCGGCCGGCGACGTCGGACTGCTGATCGGCACCAACACCGAGGAAGGAAATCTGTACCTGGTGCCCCAGGGGAAGTTCGCGGGAGCGCAGCATTCGGCGGCGCTGGGCACCAGGTTGTTCGGCGCCGGCTCGGCCCGGATGAGCGCGGCGCACGCGGACCTCGTACCGGGGCGGACGTACGTGTACTCGTTCGCCCACCGCTCGACGGCGCTGGGAGGGCAGCTCGGCGCGGCCCACACGGTCGAGCTCCCGTTCGTGTTCGACGTCGCCGCCGAGCCGTGGCTGCACGGGGATACCGGGTTGCTCGGGCCGGACCCCGCGCCGGCGGATCTCGCGACCCGCATGCACGGCGCGTGGGTCGATTTCGCCAGGACGGGGGATCCGGGCTGGGCGCCCCACACCCGGGAGCGGCCGGTGGTGGAGGTCTTCGGCGGCTGAAGGCGGGGGCTCCCCGAGGAGCCCCCGCTTCCCTCATGCCTTGGCGAAGCGCTCGTGCAGCCAGCGGCTCAGAGCGAGCAATGTGCGCTCCGCGCTCGACGCCATCTCGTTCCGGAGCTCCGTCACCTCGCGCTCGTTCGCGCCCAGCACCGGATCCATCCGCAGCACCCGCCACTCCTGGGTCACGACCGAGCCGGGGCCGTCGCCGTCGATGAGCCAGCGCCACTGCACGATGCCGTCGTCGAGCCCGCCGACGACGAACACGAACTCCGACGGCGCCTCGGCGGTGAGGACCTGCGACCGGCTCGCCCATTCGCGTTCACCACGGCGGTTGTGCCCGCCGAACCACGCGCCGGGTGCCGGGCCGTCGCCTTCGTCGTACCGCACGTGTGACGCCGTCGGGCTCCACAGTTCGATCTTGGTCACGTCGCTGACCAAGTCGTAGACCACCTGGGGCGGGGCGGGGACCCACGCCCGCCGGGCGAAGGTGAAGGAAGCCGGGTTGTTCATGGGGAAGTCCTCCTGGACTGGGGCGGGGCGGCTTCGTCCAGGGTGGGCCGGGCCCGGTGCGGCGACCAGACCGCCCGTTGCCTACCCCTGGCGGTGGCAGGCTCACCTGCGGCGGCCGCTGCATACTGGGTCCATGGGTGATCAGGGACCGCTGGCCGAGTACCTGCAGGCGTGCCGCGCGCGGCTGCGGCCGGAGGACGTCGGGATGCCTACGTACGGCGAGCGGCGCCGGGTGCCCGGGCTCCGCCGCGAGGAGGTCGCGAGCCTCGCCGGGGTGAGCGCGTCCTACTACGTCCGGCTCGAGCAGGGCCAGTCGGCGAACGCCTCCGACGAGGTCGTCGACAGCATCGCCCGCGCACTCCAGCTCGACCACGACGAGCACGAGCACCTGCGGGTCCTCGCCCGGCCCGCGCGCCGTCGCGCCGCGAAGCGCCCGCCCGTCGAACGCGTCGACGCGGTGACCGCGCAGCTGCTGGCGGGGCTGGGCGAAGTCCCGGCGATCGTGCTGGGACGGCGGACCGACGTGCTGGCCTGGAACCGGCCCGGCCACGCGTTCTTCGCCGGGCACCTCGACTTCGACGCGCCCGGCCGCCCCGCCGACCGGCCGAACATGGCGCGCCTGGTGTTCCTGGACGCCCACACCCGCGACCTCTATCCACAGTGGACGAACAAGGCGCGCGCGGTGGTCGGCAACCTGCGCCTGACCGCCGGCCGCCACCGCGACGACCGGCTGCTGAGCACCTTGATCGGCGAGCTGGTCACCGGCAGCACCGAGTTCGCGGCGCTGTGGGCCGACCACAAGATCCTCGCGTGCGCGGCGACGGAGTACCCCATGCGGCACCCGTTCGTCGGCGACCTGACCGTGCACCAGCAGACCCTGACCCTCGCGCACGCCCCGGAGCAGACGCTCGTGGTCGTGACGGCCGAACCCGGCTCGTCGTCCCAGGCGGCACTCACGCTCCTGAACGCGGCCACCGACGCCCCGGCTCACGGGGTCTCGACGGGCCGCTCCAGGTAGGCGAGCACCGCGACGATCCGCCGGTGGTGGTTCCCGGAGAGCCCGAGTCCGAGCTTGGTGAAGACGGCGGCGATGTGCTCGCTGACGGTCTTCTCCGTGACGAACATCCCGGCGGTGCCTGCCGGGCGAGTTCGGTCACCCGGCCGCCGTCGTCGACCCGGACGATCACCCCGGGAGCTCCGGCGTCGACGTCACGCTGGGCGAGCCGCGCCGAAGGCCGGTGCGGCCAACCGGGACCTGGTGAACGCCGCGGTGTGCGCGATGCTCGGCAAGCTGGCCCCGGCCGGCTGAGCCCGGATGCGTCCCCCGCGCGAGCCACCGCCGATGTCCTCGAACGGGGGACTCGCGCGCCCGCCGCCGCCCGCTAACGTTCCGCGTCGTCCCGCGGTACCTCGAAAACCGAGGAGGAGAACGTGACCAGGTCGACCCCGGGATGGAGCGACGCCGACATGCCCGGCCAGCACGGGCGCACGGCGGTGGTGACCGGCGCGAACTCCGGCATCGGGCTCGAGACCGCGCGGATGCTCGCCGCGAAGGGCGCGCGAGTCGTCCTGGCGTGCCGAAGCCTCGACAAGGCGGCCGCGGCGTGTGACGCGATCCGTTCCACCGCAACGGATGCCGACCTCCACCCGGTCCGGCTGGACCTCGCGGACGCGGCGTCCGTCCGGGAAGCGGCGGCGGTGATCGGTGGCGAGTGCGACCGGATCGACCTGCTGGTCAACAACGCCGGTGCCGCGTTCGGGAAGCTGACCCTGGTCGACGGGGTGGACCGGACGTTCGTCACCAACCAGCTGGGGCCGTTCGCCTTCGCCGGGCTGCTGATGCCGCGCGTGCGGGCCGCGCCGTCCGGGCGGATCGTCACGGTGACCAGCGGCGGCCACGAGATGGGCCGGCTGGACCTCGACGACCTGGCGTTCGCGAAGCGGCGGTACACCCGGTGGCGCGCCTACACCCAGACGAAGCTCGCCAACCTCGTGTTCACGGCCGAGCTCCAGCGCCGGCTGGCGGCCGCGGGGGACCACACGATCGCGGTGGCCGCGCACCCCGGCGCCGCGGCCACCGACTTCGGCCGCAACAGCGGCGGTCTCCTGCGGGTGGTGTCGATGTCACCCCTGCGGTGGCTGCTGGCACCGCTCGTCAACACCGCCGCCGAGGGCGCGTTGCCCACGCTCCGGGCGGCCGTCGACCCCGAGGTGCGCGGCGGGGACTTGTACGGTCCCGGCGGGGTGCACGGCGTCAAAGGCCGGCCGGAGCGGGTCGAGGCGTCCGCCGCCGCGGGCGACGAGGCGGCGGGCGCGCTGCTGTGGGAGCGGTGCGAGCAGCTCACGGGGGTGCGCTACCCCCGGTCGTGAGATCCGCGCGAACGGCAGCGCGCCCGCGGGGCGGGGGAGACGCGTGCCGATGTCAGTCGATGACATCACCCTGTCAGGACGATGTCATCGACTGACTTCACTGCGCGAGCACCTAGCCGAGCGCCGAAACCGGCCCGAGCTGCAGGACGACCGCCGTCCACGTCATGCCGACGCCGATCCCCAGCAGCAGCACGTGCTCGCCCGGACCCGCCTCGCCGGTGCGGAGCAGGTGGTCGAGCGCCACGATCTGGTCGCTGGCGCCGAGGTGACCCACGCGCAGCCCCAGCTCGGTCATCGTGCGGGACTCCGGAATGCCCAGCGGGCGCAGGATCTGCGTCTCCACCAGGCGCCGGCCGTAGTGCGGGGCGCAGATCTTCGCGATGTCCGGCAGGTCGACGCCGGCGTCGGCGAGCGCCGTCTTCACCACCGCCGTCACGCCGTCGGCATTGCGGTTGTCGACGTGCGCCGGGCCGCCGTGGCGCCCGAGCCACTGGCGCTTGCGGCGGCGGATGTCCAGCGACCGGTGGGCCGTGACGCTGGCCGTGCGGAACGGTTCGTCGCCGCGTTGCAGGCCCTCCAGCGAAGGGTCGGTGTACGACGCGATCGCGCGGACGCGTGCCAGTCCCGGCCGCCGCGAGAGCACGACCGCGCTGCCCGCGTCGCCGTAGACGATGCCCGTGTCGGTGCTCCAGTGCGGGAACCCGGGCGCGCCGAACCGGTCGCCGGCGGTGATGAGCGCGGCTTCGTGGTCCGGGCGGCCGCACAGCACGCTCGCCGCGACGTCCAGGCCCGCCACCAGGCTGTTGCTCATCGCGCCGAGCTCGAGGGTGAGCCCGGCGCCCGCGCCGACGCCGAGCCGGTCGCGCACGTAGGACGCGGCGTGCCAGAAGTCGATCCCGGGGTGGTAGATCCCGGCGTGCAGGCAGAGCGTCGGCCAGACCGGTCCGCCGGCCGCGGATTCGGCCTGGCGCAGGGCTTCCCGGCCGGCGCGCACCGCGAGTTCGGGCCCGGGCAGCCCGGCGACGGCGGTGGACAGCTGCCCGGTCCGGTCGGCCTCGGCGGCGGTGAACTCGCCGGCCGCGAGCGGGACCGCGACCGGCGTCAGCGCGCCGACGTCGCAGCCGATCCCGGTGAGGTGCAGGTCATCGACGCGCATCCGGGATCACCTCCGGGAGCACGGCTTCGATCTCCGACAGCATGTCGTCGAGGTGGAGCGGGGGAGCGGACACGTACCCGGCGGCGGCCAGTTCGGCGGCGACGGCCGCGGCGCTTCCTCCGGGGAACCGGTGGAAACCCGCGAAGCAGACGGGTCCGGTGCCCGGAACGGCGATGGCCAGGTGCGCCCAGCCGGTTTCGCGGTCCCACCGCACGATCAGCCGGGTGGTCCCGGCGACGGTGCGGGTCTCGCGGAGCACCTGTGTCAACGTCGTGGCGGTCAAGCAACTTCCTTTCGGCACGGCGAACAGCGCGCACCACGGGGCGCGCGCCGACGGACGATGGGTCGGGGACGCGTCGTCGGGCCCCTGGGAACGACGGCGAATCTACCCCGATGATCATGCGCGCTCAGCCACACCCCGATACACAGAGTGATCGCCCGCGCTGCTAGGGGAGCGGATTTGCCGAAAACTGCTCGGTTTTCGCGCTCGGCGTTCGTGAGGTTCCTTCGGGTGTTGCTCACTCTGGGTAGCGGCGACGGCGATCGGCGCGCCCGCTCGTTCCGGGGCGCTAGGCCGAACAGCGGATGGTGAGGTGGATGAACGTGTTCTAGGTTTCGGGTGGGTCGTACTTCTACTGGGGAGCCGGAATGCGATGCTGGGGGACTTTCTGGGTCACCGTGACCGTCATCCTCGCTGTCGTCGCATCGCCGCCCCGCGCGGCGCACGCGGTCGGCCTGGTCGACTACGCCGGGCTATCCGCCGTCGCGACTCCGGTGCGGGACAACGGGACTCCGGGTCCGCCGACGTCGCTCGTGTGGACGGTCGCCGCCGACAGCGAGTCGGCCACGGTGACCTGGCAGCCGCCCTCGGCCGGTCCGCCGCCCGCCGAGGGCTACGAAGTCGTCACCCCGGACGGGCGGCCGGTCGCGGTGATCGACCACGGCGGGCCCGCGTCGCTGACCCTGCGGGACACGCAGCTGCCGCTCACCGTCGTCGTCCGGTCGGTCAACCACCAGGGTGCGAGCGCCGGCACGACGCCGGTGCGGGTGGCGGTGCCGTCGGAGGTGATGGTGGTCGGCGACTCGATCAGCCAGGGCAGCGCGGGCGACTTCACCTGGCGCTACCGGTTCGACCGGCACGAAGCGACCGCGGGTGACCGGCTTTCGCTCGTCGGGCCGCGCGACGACCTGTTCGACAACGTGGCGAACACCTGGGACGACAACCACACCTACGCCGACCCAGCGTTCGCGCAGCACCACGACGCGCTCTGGGGCGAGTCGATGAGCGGCGCCGCCGGTCACGTCGCCGCCGACGTCGCCGCCTACCGCCCGGACTACCTGCTGGTCCTCCTCGGTGGCAACGACCTGGCGTTCGGCCTGAGCGATGCGGCCGGCGCCGAAGCGAGCCTGCGCGCGTTCATCGCCAACGCGCGGACCGCGGACCCGGGGATGCGGTTCGTCTTCGGCACCCTGCCGCCGTCCCGGCGCACGCAGAGCGACGCCGGGTTCGCGGCCGTCGTGGCCGACTTCAACGCGCGGCTCCGGCGCACGGCCGACGAACTGTCCACAACGGACTCGCCGGTCCACGTCGCGGAGACCGCGCGGGACATCCTCCCGCAGAACGACCTCTGGGACGGCGCGCACCCGAACGCACAGGGCGAGGTCAAGATCGCCGCCGCGTTCGCCGACTCCCTGGCCGGCACCCTGTCCGTCGGCGCGCCGTACCCGCGTCCGTACCCGGTCGTTCCCGTCGGGCCACAGGTGCCGCCGCAGCTGAGCGTCACGGCGGGCATCGGGCAGGCCGAGCTGAGGTGGCCGCTGTCGCCCGGCGCGACCGGCTACTACGTCCACATCAAGGACGTCACGGCCGGCGAGACCACGTTCACCCGCCTGCTCTTCCCCGTCCCGGGTCCGATGTGGACGGCGGGGCTGCTGGCCAACGGTCACACGTACCAGTTCCAGCTGAAGACCACCAAGGGGTCGGCCGAAGGCGTGTTCTCGACCATCGCGACCGTGACCCTGCCCGCGCCGGTACCGGCGGCGGTGACGGACCTGACGGCGAGCCCGGGCAACGGGTCCGCGACGCTGTCGTGGACGCCGGTGGCGAACGCGACCGGCTACTACGTGTTCCGGAAGAACGTCACGGCGGGGGAAACCGCTTTCACGCCGCTGCCGTGGCCGGTGCCGGGTCCGTCTTGGGTGGCCGAACTGCTGGTCCCCGGCGAGACCCTCGAATTCCGCGTGCAGGCGGCCGACGGCGACGTCCGCGGTGGACTGTCCAACGTCGCCGCGGTCACGGTCGCGGGCGTGACCCCGAACGCCGTGACGAACCTGACGGCGAGCCCGGGCAACGGCTCCGCGACGTTGTCCTGGACGCCGGTGGCGAACGCGACTGGCTATTACGTGTACCGGAAAGATGTCTCGGCCGGAGAAACCGCTTTCACGCCGCTGCCGTGGCCGGTGCCGGGTCCGTCTTGGGTGGCCGAGGGCCTGACTCCCGGCGGCACGTACCAATTCCAGGTGCAGGCCGTCAACGGACGCCTCCGCGGCGCGCTGTCGAACCTCGCCACGACGGTCGTGACCGGGCCGGTCCCCGCGGCGGTCACCGATCTGACCGCGGTGCCGTCCGGAACCGGCCAGGCGACGCTGTCCTGGACGCGCTCGGCGAACGCGACCGGCTACTACATCCACGTCCGGAACCTCAGTGCCGGCGAAACGTCGTTCACCAGGCTGCCGTGGCCGGTCGCCGGGCCCGGCTGGGTCAGTGCCGGTTTGGTGCCTGGTGCGCGGTATCGGTTCCGGGTCCAGCCGGTGAACGGCTATGTTCTCGGCGGCCTCTCGAACACCGCCGACGTCACGAGCGGCTCGTGACGGTCTTCGGCTCGCCCGGGGTCGTCAGGTCTCGGTCGGGGGCGCGCTCATCGCCGCGGCCAGGAACGTGATCGCCCAGCGCCGGGCCGAGTCACCCGCCACCGGCGACACGCAGGCCGGGGCCTGCTGGTTGTAGTTCTCGGCGCGGTCGACGGCCGCCACGGCCAGGATCCCGCGCATCCGGAACCACAGTTCCGCCGGGGACAGGCCGGGCAGGGTGCGCTCGAAGGCGGCCAGGTAGCGGTCGCGGACGGTGTTCTCGGCCGCGCCGGTCCAGGCGCGCATCTCCTCGGCCGGGTCGCCGAGGATCCGCATGATCAGCCGGGACGTCCGGGCGCCGCCTTCGTCACCGGTCGCCATCTCGTCGAACAGCGGTCCGGCGAAGGCCTCGACCAGCTCGGCGACCCGCGGGTCCGGGGTCCGGGCGAGCAGGTCGTCGAGTGCGGCGATCTGGGCGGCGTTGATGGGCTCGACCACGCGGCGCACGACCGCGGCCAGCAGCGCCGCCTTCGAGCCGAAGTGATACCCGACGGCGGCCAGGTTCGCGCCGGCGAGGTCGGTGATCGCGCGGACCGACGCGCCGTGGAAGCCGTGCTCGGCGAAGAGGTGCTCGGCCGCGTCGAGGAGCTGCGTGCGGGTGTCGGTGGCCGCCATGCGAGCTACTATACGGACGTATGATTCAAACGAACGTATGAATGAGGCTGGTATGAAACTGCTCGTCTACGGCGCCGGGGTGCTCGGCAGCCAGTTCGCGGTCCGCATGCACGAGGCCGGGCACGACGTCTCGCTCCTGGCCCGGGGCGAGCGCCTGGCATCCCTGCGCCGGCACGGCGTCCAGCTCGCGGAGGGGGACGGCCCGGCCGTGCGGCGGGTGCCGGTGCCGGCGGTCGAGCGCCCGGCCGGCGGGTACGACCTGATCACCGTCTTCGTCCGCACCCACCAGGTGGACGAGGTGCTGGAGTCACTGGCCGACGTCAACGGCGACGTGCTGTTCATGCTCAACTGGGCGGGCGGCCCGGAGCCACTGGCCGCGGTCCTCGGCCCGGAGCGGGTGCTGCTGGGGTTCCCCACGCTGGGCGGCACACTGGACGGTGACGTGGTCCGCTACCGCGAGCCCAGCCTCCTCACCCGCAGGTTCCCGATGTCGATCGGCGAGCCCGACGGCCGGCGGACACCCCGACTGGACGGTCTCGTGCGGACGCTGCGCGCGGCCGGGTTCCACGCCAAGATCGAGCCGAGAATGGACGCGTGGCTCAAGACGCACGCGGCGTTCGAGGTGCCGTTGGGACTGGCGGTACACGCGGCGGGCGGCCCGGTGGCGTTGGCGGAGGACCCGGACGCGGTCCGCGACATGCTGCGCTCGATGCGGCGGAACCTGGCTGCTTTGGCGACGCCGCCGGTGCCACGGGCGTTCGCGGCGCTGCGGACATTGCCGGAGGGACTGCTGGTGCCGGTGCTGCGGCGCTTCTTGCGAAGCCCGACGGCGGTGCAGAGTGGGCTGTCCGCGACTGGGCCCTCGGTGACGGGCGAGCTGGAGCGGCTGGACGAGCAGCTGGGCGCGGCTGCGAGGTAGACGCCGGCCGCGCGGTTGCGGGCCGGCGCGAAGTGGGCGCCGGTCGTGCAGCGGACTCTCCGGCACCGCGCCCCGCGGTGATGGCCGAGCTGCTGGCCGAACTCCTGCATACCGGCGGCAAGTAGGTGCCGCGATCGCGGGCTCGGCTCCAGTCGCGCGGTGGCCCTCCAGCGTCGCGTGCGGCGATGCCGAGCTTGGGCTGCTGGCCGAACAGCTGCGTGCCGGTGCGAAGCAGCCCACCGGATCGCGCCCGCCGCAGCGAGCGAACCCCCGCAAGCCGGCACGAAGTAGCCCACCGGCCCGCACCCGCCGCACCGAGCGAACCCCCGCTCAAGGCACCGGCCCGGCCCCCGGCCAAAGCCGGGCTGACAGACTCAAGCCGTGTTCCTCGGATACGTCCTCGCCGTGCTTGCCGCTGTTGCCTCGGGTAGTGGCTCCATTCTGGAGTCGGCCGGGGTGCGGCGGGCCGGGGCCTTCGGTGGCTCGCCTCAGGACCTCGTCGCGCTGCGGCGGCAGCCTCTCTACTTCCTCGGGGTGGGGGTGGACCTGCTCGGGTTCGTCTTCGCCGCCGCCGCGCTGCATCGCCTTCCGCTGTTCCTGGTCCAGTCGGTGCTCGCCTTCAGCGTCGGTGTGACCGCGACCATCTCCGCGATCCTCGGCGTCCGGCTGGTCGGTGCCGGGTGGGCCGCGCTCGGGGTCGGGGCGACCGGCCTGGTCCTGCTGGGACTCTCCGCGGATCCGAGTCCCGCGCAGCCGCTCGCGTCCGGGTGGAAGCTGCTGCTGGTGGGCGTGGCCGTCGTGATCGCGGCGATCGCGTTCACCGCGCAACGCCGTCATGGCCGGTGGTCGCCGATCGTGCTCGGGTTCTGCGCCGGGCTGGGGTTCAGCGCCGTCGGGATCTCGGCTCGGACGCTCGACTCGTCCGGGCCGGCCTGGCGCCTCGTGCTGGAGCCCGCGATCTGGGCGATGATCGCCAACGGGCTCGTCGCGGCGGTGGCCTTCGCGATGGCCCTGCAGCGCGGCCGGGCGACCGCGGTCACCGCCATCATGTTCACCACCAACACGGCGGTGTCCTCGCTCATCGGCGTGGCGGTGCTCGACGACCGCGTCCGCGCCGGCTTCACCGCCACCGCCGCGGTCGGGTTCGTCCTGGCCGTCGCCGGCGCGATCGGCACCGCGCACTACGCGGCCACCCACCGCACGACCACCGCCTGAGCCGGCGACAGGACAAGCCGATGGATCTGCACCTCGAGGGAAAACACGCGCTGGTCACCGGCGCGTCGAAGGGCATCGGCGCGGCGATCGCCGAGACGCTGGCGGCCGAAGGCTGTGGCCTCCACCTGGCCGCGCGCAACGGAGACGCCTTGGAGCGGCGTGCCCGGAAGCTGCGTGCGGAGCACGGCGTCGAGGTGACCACGCACGCCGTCGACCTGCGGGTCCCCGCCGACATCGAGCGGCTCGCCGAGGTGGCCGCGGACGCCGACATCCTCGTCAACAACGCCGGCGACATCCCCGCCGGCACCCTCGACGACGTCGGCCCGGAACTCTGGCGGCACGCGTGGGACCTGAAGGTCTTCGGCTACATCGACCTCGTCCGGCTGGTGTACCCGCGGCTGCGCGCCCGCGGCCGCGGCGTGATCGTCAACGTCATCGGCACCGGCGGCGAGCGGCCGACCGCGGGATACATCGCAGGCGGCGCGGGCAACGCGGCCCTGATGGCCTTCACCAAGGCGCTCGGAGGCGAAGGCCCGCGCCACGGCGTGCGCGTCGTCGGCGTGAACCCCGGCCCGGTCGCCACCGAACGCGTCACGACGATGCGTGCCGCCAACTCCGACGTCGACGCGCAGTTCGCCTCGCTCCCGTCAGGACGGATCGCCGAGACTCACGAAGTCGCGGACCTGGTGGCGTTCCTGGCGTCCGAGCGCGCCGGCTACATCAGCGGAACGATCGTCACCATCGACGGCGGCATGACGGCCGCGCGCTAGCCGTCCGGCCGCCGGCGAAAACGACACTCCGCTCCATTCGGTAAGTTATTTTCCGAAGTGATCTCCGTCGGTTTCCGCGGATTTGAGTTATTCGGAGTATTTGCATTTCCGGAGTACTGCTTTACGCTCCCATCACTTGATCTTGGCCCGCAGGGGCCTGTCCGCTGGGGGAGCCGGGCTTGTACCGAATTGACCCGACCTTGTCGCGCGCGCGTTTCCGCCGTGGGGTCGCGACCGTGGTCTCGATCGCCCTGATCACCTCGATCATGGGCGAGCTTCCGGCGAACGCCGCGTCCACCGCCCGCGCGCCGCACGTGGTGCCGACGCGGACCACCGGTCACGGTGACACGCCGCTCGACCACGCGAAGGCACCCGCGATGCCCGTCCCGGCCACGCCGGTCGCGGCCGACTGGCCCGCACCCGGTGAGGCGGCGGTCGTGATCACCGCACCCACCTCCAGCCCGGCCTCGCGCGCCGACCGCGAGCCGGCGAAGCCGGGGCCCGCCGTGCGCGCGGGCGCGCTGCCGGTGCGGGTGGCCGGGGCCGGGGGCGCCAAGGCGAACGTCCGGATCGCCGATCAGGACGCCTCGCGCAAGGCCGGGATCACCGGGGTCCTGCTGTCCGTCGACGGCGCGGCCGGGCGATACGCGGTCGACCTGGACTACTCGTCGTTCCGCAACGCTTCGGGCGGCGGCTTCGGCGAACGGTTGAAGCTGGTGAGCCTGCCCGGCTGTGTGCTGAGCACACCCGACCGGCCGGCCTGCCGGACGCGGACCCCGGTCGCGTCGCGGAACGATCCCGCCGCCAAGGTCGTCTCCGCCGACGTGGCCGTCGCCCGCGGACCTCAGGTGCTGGCCGCCGTGGCCGACTCCGGCGGGGCCGGCGGCACGTTCGCCGCCAGCTCGCTGGCGCCGTCGGGCAGCTGGTCGGTCACCGACGGCACCGGCGCGTTCACCTGGTCCTACCCGGTGGAGCTCCCGCCGGCGGCGACCGGCACGGCGGTGGCGCCGAAGGTCGCCCTGTCCTACAACTCGGCCACTGTGGACGGCCGGACCGCCGCGACCAACAACCAGACCTCCTGGGTCGGCCAGGGCTGGGACTACGACCCCGGGTACATCGAGCGCACCTACCGCTCCTGCGCGGACGACGACACCCTGCCCGAGGCGAACAAGACCGGCGACTTCTGCTGGGCCGGCCAGATCCTCACCATGAACCTCGGCGGCCAGACCACCGCGCTGGTCCGGGATGACGCCACCGGCACCTGGAAGTCGTCGAGCGACAACGGCGCCCGGGTCGAACTGCTGAAGGGCGCGGCCAACGGCGCGCTCGACGGCGAACACTGGCGGATCACCACGATCGACGGGATCCAGTACTACTTCGGCCTGAACCGGGCCCCCGGCTCGGCGGACCAGGACAAGACCGACTCGACCTGGACGGCGCCGGTCTACGGACCGCACGGTGACGACCCGTGCCACGACAACGCGGGCTTCGCGAAGTCCGTGTGCACGCAGGCGTGGCGGTGGAACCTGGACTACGTCGAGGACCCCCACGGCAACGCGACCGTGTACTCCTACACGCCCGAGACCAACTACTACGGCGCCGACCTGCAGACCAAGGCCGTCCCCTACACCCGCGGCGGCACGCTCAAGCGCATCGACTACGGCCTGCGCAAGCTCAACGGCAGCGTCTACGGCTCCGCCGCTCCCGGGCAGGTCGTCTTCGACACCGCCGAGCGGTGCGTGCCCGCGGACGCCGTCACCTGCGACCCCGCGCAGTTCACCCCGGCGAACGCGAAGTCGTGGCCGGACACGCCGCAGGACCAGCAGTGCAAGGCCGACGCGACGTGCGACAACCACTCGCCGACGTTCTGGAGCACCCGACGCCTGGCGGCGATCACCACCCAGTACAACACCGGGGCCGGGCCGAAGAAGGCCGACACCTACGCGCTGGCGCAGCAGTTCCCGGGCATCGGGGACAAGGAGCTGTGGCTCGACTCGATCACCCACACCGGGTTCGACACCGACGGCGCGTCCATCACGCTGCCGCCGATCAAGTTCACCGGCCAGCTCTACGCCAACCGCGTGGTGGGCTACAAGAACCTGCCATCCCTCGCGCACTGGCGCCTGACGAACATCACGACCGACACCGGGTCCGTCATCTCGGTCGCGTACAGCGCCCCGAGCTGCACGGCGGCCACCGTGCCGACGGACCTGCCGAACAACACCAGCCTGTGTTACCCGGTCTACTGGAACCTGCCGACGGCCAAGGACCCGATCCTCGACTTCTTCCACAAGTACGTCGTGGAAGAGGTGCGGATCGAAGACGCCAACAAACTCTCGCCGACGCAGGTCAACGCCTACGCCTACGTGGGCAGCCCGGCCTGGCACTCCGACGACAACGAGATCGTCAAGCCGAAGTACCGCACCTACGGCCAGTTCCGGGGATACTCCCAGGTCGACGCCCGGACCGGCGACACCACCTTCAGCATCGACGGGGTCGCCGACACCAGGACGCTGACCCGGACGACGTACTTCCGCGGCATGGACGGGGATCCGCTGCCCGGGGGCGGGAAGCGGTCGGTGCCGGTCACGAGCTCGCTCGGCGACTCCATCGCCGACGACAACGTGTTCGCCGGGTCGCCCCGGGAGACGCAGCTGTTCAACGGCGACGGCGGCGCTCGCATCTCGACGTCGGTCAGCGACGTGCAGAAGGTCGCCACGACGGCCACGAGGGCCCGGACCGGCCTGCCGGCGCTGACCGCCAACGTGGTCAAGGAGAACCGGACCAGGACGGTCACCGACCTCGCGGCCGGCGGGACCCGGACGAAGACCACGGTGCAGCGCTACGACAAGTACGGCCGGACGGTCGCCAAGACCGACTCCGGTGACGGCCTGCCGGACACCTGTGTCACCACGAAGTTCGCCGAGAACACGACTTCCTGGATCCTCGACCGGTCCAAGGAGGTGCTGACCTCCACGGAGGTCTGCCCCGACGGCGAGCCGACGGCCGTCAAGGTCACGGCGGGTGTCCGCACGTACTACGACGGCCAGGACGGCCTGGGCGTCGTCACCGGCGCCGGTGACGCCACCCGGGTGGACACGGCGACGGCCAACAACGGCGGAACGCCGGCGTGGGTCACGACCGGCCGCACGGGGTACGACGCCGCCGGCCGCACGACGTCGACCACCGACGCGCGGAACTACACGGCGACGATCGTGATGACGCCCGCCGACGGGGGCATTCTCAGCAAGACCGTCAAGACGAACCCGAAGAAGCAGTCGGAGACGATCGAGACCGAGCCGGCTCGCGGCAAGACCACCGGCAGCGTCGACGTCGCCGGCCGCCGGACCGACGCGACCTACGACGCCCTCGGCCGGTTGGTGTCGGTGTGGAAACCGGGGCAGGCGAAGGGCGGCCCGGCGTCCGGGACGTACGAGTACGTGCTGCGGACCGACGCCCCGCTCGCGGTCGTGACGAAGAACCTCGTCGACTACGGCACCGGCACGAACTACCTGACCACCGTCGAGCTGCGTGACTCCTTCGGCCAGGTCCGGCAGGTCCAGACCGACGCCAACGACGGCACCCGGATGGTGACCGACACGGTCTACGACTCCCACGGGTGGGTGCGCAAGACCAACAACCGCTACCTGACCTCGGGCGTTCCGGGCACCACCCTGGTCTCGGTCGCGGACGCCGCCGTCGACAACCGGACGGTGAACACCTACGACGGCTCCGGCCGCGTGGTCGCCGCGACCGACTACAAAGGACTGACCGCGACGTCGTCGACGCGCACGGTCTACGGTGGCGACCGGACGACCGTCATCCCGCCGCAGGGCGACGTCACCCAGACCACGTTCACCGACACGCAGGGCCGGATGTCCGAGCTCTGGCGCTACAGCAGCGCCCCGGACGTGTCCGGCACCGTCGTCTCGGGCGGCACGCACGACACGACCCGGTACGGGTACACGCCGACCGGCCTCCAGGACAAGATCACCGACACCGCCGGGAACGTCTGGTCGACGGAATACGACTTCCTGGGCCACAAGGCCAAGCAGGTCGACCCGGACACGGGCACCTCGTACACCGAAGTGGACGTCGCGGGGCTCGTGAAGTCGGCGACGGACGCCCGCGGCAAGAAGCTCGCGTACACCTACGACGAACTCGGCCGCAAGACCGCGGAGTACGAGAACTCCGTGGACGGCACGAAACGCGCGTCGTGGGTCTGGGACACCGCGCCCAACGGTGCCGGGCAGATCTTCTACTCCACCCGGTACACCGCCACCGGCAACTGGGTCACCGGAGTCTCGGCCTACAACGCCGAAGGACGGCCCAGCAAGGCGATCACCCAGGTCCCGGGGACCGAGGCCGGGCTGTCCGGCACGTACACGACGCTGTACGGCTACACCAGCACCGGCCTGCCGACGATGGTCCAGCCGCCGTCCGGGGGACAGCTGCCGGGTGAGGCGATCGCCATCACCTACGACAAGTACGGCAAGCCCATGACCACCGCGGGCTACAACGCGTACGTCTCCGCTTCGCACTACACGCCGTACGGCGAAGACTCGCAGTTCACCCTGGGGCCGTCGAACAACCAGGCGTGGCTGACCTACGACTACGACGCGCAGACGCGGCGCAAGACCGACGTCAACCTCTCCGCCCAGCTGGCCGCCACGACCCAGCTCGACGACACCCGCTACACCTACGACCCGGCCGGCAACATCACGAAGTCCGTCAACACGCAGGGCGTCACCGGGGTCGCGCCGGTGCGCACCCAGTGCTTCGGCTACGACCCGATGAACCGGCTGTCCCAGGCCTGGACCGCGACCGACGACTGCCAGGGCGCGCCCGCCGGGGACAAGCTCGGCGCGGCGAGCCCGTACTGGCTTTCGTGGACGTTCAAGCCGAACGGCCTGCGGGAAACCCAGACCGACCACAAGGCCGGCACCGCGACGGCCTACCGGTACCCGGCCGACGGTGCCGCGAAGCCGCACAGCCTGACCGGGACCACCACCACGGGCCCGGCCGGCACGACGACGGCGTCCTACGGCTACGACGCGTCGGGCAACACCACGACCCGCGACGGGCAGACGCTCGACTGGGGCCCGGACGGCCGGCTCGACAAGGTCACGGCGCCGCAAGGCGACACGACCTACGTCTACGACGCCGACGGCGGCCGGCTGCTGCGCCGGTCCCCGGACAAGGTCACGCTGTCCCTGCCGGGCGAGGATCTGGTCAAGGACACGAAGACCGGCGTGGTCACCGGCACCCGCTACTACTCGCACAACGGCGTCGTCGTCGCGATGCGCGTGGGCGGCGCGAACCCGCAGTACCTGGTGTCGGACCTGCACAACACGGCGACCGTCGTCGTGGACTCGGTGACGTTCGGGGTGACACGGCGGGCGATGGACCCGTACGGCAACCCGATCGGGGAGCGTCCGGCGTGGCCGGACCAGCGGGGGTTCCTGGGCAAGATCAAGGACGACTCCACCGGTCTCACGGACGTCGGTGCCCGCGAGTACGACTCCGCGACGGGCCGGTTCATCTCGGTCGACGCGGTGCTGGACTCGCAGAACCCGGACCAGCTGTGCGGCTACGAGTACGCCGAGAACAACCCGGTCACCCGCAGCGACCCGAGCGGCAACCTCACGATCATCGGCGTCGGGCTCGGCGGCATCATGAACGCCCTCGGCATGGCGCACGACCTCCAGGTGACCGGGGCCCGCACGTACAAGCAGGCCCACATCTCGATCCGCTGGGGCTACGTCACCAACTGGCGGCCCAACTTCATGGGCCCGCAGATCGGCTGGTGGATCCCGGCCGTGGTGATCACCATCTGGTTCACCACGATGGTCCGCTGCCCGACCCCGGCCCGCACCAACACACCCCAGATGGGGCCGGACCCGATGACCCGGGCGGAGCGGGCCGCGTACAACGCGAAGCACCCGCAACCGGCACCGAAACCGGCGGACAAGTCGGTCCGGGAACAGATCCGGGACCTGCTGGTGAGTTTGACCGGCGCCGACAAGATGGTGGACTGCGTCCGCGAGCCGAACGCGGGCGACTGCCTGCTGGGCTTCGGACCGTTCGTGGCCGGTCCGGTGGCCAAGGGAGCGCTGGGCCTGGCGGGCCGTACCGCGGCGCGGAGCGCTGAGTCAGTGGCAGCAGGCGGCGTGGCCCGGCAAGTGGTGCAAAACACGCCGTCCACAGTCCCGTTGTTCCGAAACGTGGATGCGGGGGAGTTCGGATCCATCGCCGACACCGGAAAGTGGGGACTCGGTCCCGGGCAGATGGAAGGCAAGTGGTTCGCCACCGAAGGTGCCCATGCCGACCAATGGGGCAGGGTGCTCAATCGCGGTGACGGACTCACGATGACGACCCGTATCCCGCGTTCTCTGGCAGATCAGTTGCATTACCATCCGGACAAGCTGGACGGCATCGGACCGGGTTATTACGCGCAGGGCGACCAGCTGACCATGATCAACCAGCAGATGAGCGGAATCGAGTTGTGGCCGTGATGGAAACGATCGAGCACCCACAGGCCACGGCTGTCGTCCGCTGGCTCACCGCCGAGGAGGGCGGGCGGAGGTCCGGACCGCCGACCGCGCGTGTCTACATGGCGACCTCGGTGTTCGTTCTCGGCGGAGATGCGGAACTGCAGCCGGGTTGGCCGGCTTCGGCCACCCAGCTGAGCATCCTGCTCCAGCAGGTCGAGCTCCTCGAAGACGGCCGGACGCGTTGTCTGGTCGGCTTCCTGGTGCCTGATCTGGCGCGTCCGAATCTGCACGCCGGGGGCGAGATCCTGGTCATGGAAGGGCCGCGGCCGGTTGCTTCCGCGCGAATCGAGGACGTCTTTGTCCAGGGTGCGTGAAATGGGAGCCGGGTTCATGCGATGACGGTGCACACCGGCTATCGGCCGCCACAGCAGTTCATCGACGCCGTTTCGCACGCGGCGGCTCAGCTCAGAGGATTCCGGGGGAAGTAATGCGCTCGCTCATCTCCGCCGTGACGGCAGTCGCCGCCACGGTCGTCTTCCTGCCGGTGGTCCCGGCCGTGGCGCAGGCCGCGCCGCCGCCCGCCGCGCCGGCGGACAACGAACTCGTGCTCGCCCAGCGGACCGGCAAGCCGGTCGAAGTCGCCGCGGAGACCACCGAGAAGTCGCAGGTGTTCGCCAACCCCGACGGCACCTTCACGATGCGGAGCACGCCCCGGCCCACGCGGGTGAAGCGCGACGGTGGCTGGCACGCCGTCGACACCACCCTCGTCGCCCGGCCGGACGGAACCGTCGCGCCCGCGATGTCGCCGACGGACGTGACCTTCTCCCGCGGCGGTACGGCCCCGCTGATCAGCGTCGCCGACGGCGCGGGAAAGCTCGCGCTGAGCTGGCCGGCCGCGCTGCCCGAACCCGTGCTGGCCGGGAACACCGCCACCTACCCCGAGGTGTTCCCCGGCGTCGACCTCAAGGTGGCCGCGGACGTCAGCGGCTTCTCCGAAGTCCTCGTCGTGCGCGACGCCGAAGCCGCGAAGAACCCGGCACTCGGTTCACTGAACTTCACCGCGGCCGGCACCGGACTGACCCTGGAGGCGGCCGCGGACGGTGCCCTGAACGCGAATGACGCCGCCGGCGAGCCGGTCTTCCACGGCTCCACACCGATCATGTGGGACTCCGCCGGCCGGACCAGCGCGGCCGCGCCGGGTGAAGGCCGTGTCACCGCGATGAAGCTCGACGCGCGGAAGCGGGCGGCCGCCGGCCCGAGCCGGACGTCCGTGGCGGACATCAGCGTCCGGCCCGATCGGGCCGCGCTGACCGGACCGGACGTCAAGTACCCGGTCTACATCGACCCGATCATGTCGCGGACGAAGGACGCCTGGCTCGAGGTGACCAGCAACGGCTGGCACTACTTCAACGACGACGCCAAGCAGGCCCAGGTCGGGTACTGCAGCGGCTGGTCCGACTGCGGGTCGCCGGCTTGGACCGCCCGGTCGTACTTCCAGATGCCCACGACGGACCTGAACCCCCGCAACGGCCGCAAGCCCGTGATCTTCAGCGGGCACTTCTACGCCCTGCAGGTTCACGGCGCGCACGCGTGCACCGCCGAGCCGACCGACCTGAAGCTCGCGGGGTTCATCAACGCCGACACCCGGTGGCCGGCCACCGACTACGACTACCTCGGCCGGATCTCCTCGAGCGCGGGCGACCAGTGCGGGGGCGCCGGCACGCTCGACTACGACCTCAAGTCCACCGTGCAGCGTGCGGTCGACGGGACGTGGGGCAGCATCACGCTGCTGCTGCGCGGATCCGACGAAGGCAACCCGTACCAGTGGAAGCGGTTCGCGAACAACCCCACCCTCGAGGTCGTGTTCAGCTTCCCGCCCAACGATCCGGGCGCCAACGCGGTCGCGAACTCGGTGAACTGCGGCGGCAAGGTCGTGACGCCGACCGCGAACCCGACGCTGTACTCGACGGCGACCGACAACAACGCTCCGCCGTTGAACCTCGGCATGTGGTACGAGGTGTGGAACGCGAACGCCTCGACGAGGTACGCCAAGACCGACAGCGCGGTCATCGTCGCGTCCGGCGCGCGGGCGGCGTGGGCGGTGCCCTCGGGGCTCGCCGACGGCGACTACTCCTTCCGGACCTTGGTGGAGAACAGCTTCCCCGGCGACTCGAGCCGGAACGTCTGGTCGGCGCAGTGGTCCCCGTGGCTGCCGTTCACCGTGCGCGCGAAACCGATCGCCGGCAAGCCGGTGGTCCTGCCGAGCGCCGACTACCCCGCGGACAACTGGGGCGCCCAGGCGGGCGCTCCGGGCTCGATCTCCGTCCAGCACCTCGACGCCGGCGCCGGCCTCGCGGGCTTCAGCTACAGCTTCGACGGCGCGGGCTCCCAGCACGTCCCGGCGACGACGGACTGCGACTACCACAAGACCTTCGGGACCTCCGGTGGCTGGGTCCCCGCCACCGGCACGAATCGCGCGACGATCCCCGTCCCGGCCGGGCTGAGCGCCGGTCCGCACGTGCTCTACGTCAAGAGTTTCGACGACGCGCACAAGATGTCGGCCGAGTCGGCTCCCTACGTCTTCTACGTCGCCCCCGCCACGAGCGGCTCCGCGACGAAGATCGAGGCCGAGTCGCTGACCGCCACGCAGCCGGCCGGTCAGAACGCCACCACGATCACCCAGCCGAACTGCTGCGGCGCGACGTGGTCGGGGGACGGCCAGCTCTTCCTGCAGGCCACCGCGGGCGGCCAGGCGTTCTCCCTGGCGTTCACGGTGGGCGCCGACGCCGACTACCGCGTCGGCCTGGGACTCACCCACGCCCCCGACTACGGGCAGAGCGCGTTCACCCTCGACGGCACTCCGATCGGCCGGCAGCTCGAGACGTCCGACGTCGGGCCGTTCGACAACTACGGCACGACCGTGGGCAGTGACTTCTTCTCCCTGGGGTCACGCCGGTTGAGCGCCGGTACCCACACCCTCGGCATCCAGGTGACCGGCACGAACGCCGCCTCCATCGGTGCGCGCTACTACGTGGGCTTGGACTACCTGACCCTGAGCACGACGGGCCGGTTCGAAGCCGAACAGGGATCGCAGATCACCGCGGCCCAGCCGGCCGGCCAGAACGCGCCGCTGTCGGTCGTCGCCGATCCGCGGTGGTCGGACGCCGCGCTCGTCTCGTTCCGGCCCGCGGGCCCGGACGCGTCCGTCGACCTCGCCTTCCGGGTCCCGATCGAGGCCGACTACGCCCTGGGAGCGGGACTCGCCCGGCAGGACCACGCGGGGCGGCTGCGCATCTCCGTCGACGGTGCCGTCGTGGCGCGCGGCCAGGACGAACCGTGGGACGGCTACGCCCCGGCGCCCACGGCGTCGTACCTGCCGCTGGGTGGGCAGCACCTCACGGCCGGCGTCCACACGGTGACCATCCGGGTGGTGGGCCGGAATGACGCGTCCCAGGGGTTCGAAGCCGGTGTCGACTACCTGACCGCGGTCCCGATCAACGCCATCACCGTCTCCGACTTCGCGTCGGCGCTGAACAACGACGGCATCGCCCCCGATGGCACCGCCGCTCGCTTGGACTTCGCCTCGGGCGGCCTGTCGGCCCAGACGCTCGCGGCGGCCGGGCTCGCCCCGGGTGCGACGAAGGTGATCAACGGTGCGGCGTTCACCATGCCGCAGCCGAAGGCCACGGGAGAGGACAACGTCGCCGCGTTCGGGCAGACCATCCCGGTCCCGCAGGTCAAAGCCGCCGCCTTCGGCCTGCTCGCGACCGCGACGTGCGGGAACCTGCCCGCGACGTCGGCGACGGTCACCTATGCCGACGGGACGACCCAGAACCCCTACGTGCCGGCCGTCTCCGATTGGGTGTTCGGCGAAACCGACGGCGCGGCCTTCGTGCTGCCGTACCGGAACCTGGCGACGACCGGGGTGGACGCGACGGCCAAGCCGCGCATCTACGCGGTGTTCCTGCCGACCGACCCGTCGAAGACGCTCAAGTCGGTCACGCTGCCCAACTACGGCAGCCCGGCGACCGCCGCGTGCCAGAAGGCCGCCTTGAACGTCTTCTCGATGGCGCCCCGGCCGGTCGCCCCAGGCTGGCTGGGGGCGTGGGCGGCACCGGCGGACGGCCAGGCCGCGCCGCCGGTCGCCTTGACGGACAAGACCGTCCGGACGGTCGTGAAGCCGTCGGTGACGGGCGCGTCCGTGCGGGTGAAGCTGGCGAACCCCCAGGGAACGACGGCGGTGACGGTCGGCGCCGCGAGCGTCGGAGCCCAGGCCGGTGCCGGCGCGGCGGCGACCGGGTCGCCGATCCCGCTGAAGTTCGGCGGAGCCACCTCGGTGACGGTGCCGGCGGGCGGGGAGGTGACCAGTGACGCGGTGGCCTTCCCGAGTACCGCGGGCGGCAGCGGCAACCTGCTGGTCAGCCTCGACTTCACCGGCTCTGTCGACCGGCTGGCGGCACACGCGTCCACGTCGTCGTACCTGGCGGCGGGAAACCAGACCGGAGTCGCCGACGGTGGACCGTTCGGGACGACGCTCGACGGGACCTACCTCCTCGCCGGGGTGGAAGTGTCCACTCAGGACGCCACCCGTGGGACTGTCGTCGTGCTGGGGGACCAGTACGCCACCGGGACCGGCGCCGACGGTGCGACGTGGGTGGACAAGCTGCCGGGTGCCCTCAATGCTCTCGGCGAGTCGTTGCCGGGCAGCGTCGTCGACGCCGGCCGGGCCGGCGCCCCGCCGGCCGGCCAGTGGAAGCTGAACGACGGTTCGGGAGCCACCGCCGCGAACGCGATCGCGGGCGGCGCCCCGGTCACCCTGACGAACACGACGTGGAGCGGCGAGCACGGCGGATCCGCGGTGTTCAACGGCACGGACTCCGTCGGCGCCGCCGCCGGGCCGGTGCTGACCACGTCCCGGTCGTACACGGTCGCCGCATGGGCCAAGGTCGCCTCGCTGGGCGGGAACTACACGATCGTGAGCCAGGGAGGCGTCAGCCAGAGCGCGTTCTTCCTGCAGTACAAGCAGGGGGCGGGGTGGGCGTTCGTCAGCCCGTCCCAGGACACGGCGACCCCCGGGGCGTACGCGCAGGTGATCGGCCCGGCGCCCACGCTGAACACGTGGACCCACCTCGCTGGCAGCTTCGACGCCACCACGGGCCAGATGTCGTTCTACGTCAACGGGAAGCTGATCGGAACCGCCTACAACCCCACACCCTTCGACACCGCGGGACCGCTCGGCGTCGGCGGGGTGAAGGTCGCCGGCGGCGCCGTCCGCAACCAGTTCAACGGCGCGATCTCCGACGTCCGGGTGTTCCGCCAAGCGGCGTCGGCGGACGACATCGCGGCGATGGCGGCCGGGGGTGCCATCACGGCACCGCCTTCGGGTACCGGCGCGCCCGGCACGACGCTGGCGGCACGGACCCTGGACCGCACGACGCTCGGCCAGCCGAACGTCCGCACAGTGCTGGTGGAGCTGGGCGCGAACGACGTTCTCGCGGGCAAGGGCAAAGCCGAGATCGTGCAGGGCTTGAAGACCCTCGCGCACCCGGCGAGCGCGATCGGCCTCCGGAACCAGCGGCGCTCGGACGGCACGCTCGTGCACGTCATCCTCTCGACGATTCCCGCGCTGGGGCTGCCCGCGAGCGATCCGCGGGAGGTCATCCGGACGCAGGTCAACGACCTGCTCCGCACGAGCTACGTCGACCTGGGCGCGGACGGCGTGCTGGACATCGCGGCCGCGGTGTCCGACACGCCGGCCGCCGGGACCATCAGCCCCGCGTTGCTGACCAACGGGATCCCGAACAGTTCGTTCTACGACCGGATCGCCCAGGCCGTGGCGAAAGCGGTGACGGACTTCCCACCCCTCGAGCTGTAGCGCCGGACGAGCGCCTTACCCGAGGTCTCGGCAGGTGTGGTCCCTTTGTGGCCACACCTGCCGAAGTCGTATTCGAGGGCATCGTGAGCTGAGTCGCATCGGCGGCGGAGTGCCGCTGATTGTCGGGTTCGTCCGCGGGCGAAAGCGCGGGAAAGCGCCGCCCGGAGTTCGTTACACGTCAATCGTGTGATTGTCCGGACGGTTTCCGTTCCCGGATTCCGGGACGGCATCCGGAACTCGGCCATACCACATCCTGTGCACAGCTGAACGCACGTGCGGCCGGATGGCGGATCCGCTTCGCATACGGCGGTTATTCGGCGTTCTCGCTGCTCATGGCGCTGCCGCGAATGTGGTCATGGTCGTTTTCCGTATCGGCTCCGGTTCGGATGGTTCCGCGCGCGATCCCGCGTTTGAGGAGTGCCGGAGGTGGGCAGCCTGGATCGGTGACGTCGGCACGGTGAGCCGGAAGTCCGGCGCGGAGGCCAGGTTCGGGGCGCGCGGAGGGAGGACGGGTGAGGTGGCGACCTGCGGGTCGCCGCGTCATCGTGGGTGCTCGGCTCTGTGCTGCCCGAATGGCGTGCCGTTGTCGAATCTGTGTGAACTTCGGCGTGGTTAATGGTGTCGTTAATGTCGCCACGGGGAGTGTCGGCGAACCGGGAATCGGCTTCGTTCGAATCCCACTATTGGCGGTACTGACGATCAGCGCCGGGGCGGCAGCGTAGGTATTCGGTTCGGGTTTGGACGAGCGCGGTGCGGGTGGGCACATTTCCCCGTGCGGCAACACGACTTTTTCGAAAGGTTTGCCCATGCGGTCCCAGAATGATGCTCCCGGCGGGCGGCCCGTGCCGGCGGGACGGTTGAGCGCGATCCTCGCGCGCCTCGCTCGCCGGCACCGGGTGCCCGGCGCCCAGGTCGCGGTGCGGCAGGGCGACGACACCACGGTGGTCCAGACCGGTGTGGTGCACCAGGACCGGGGCGAACCCATGCGGCCCACGTCCGCGGTGCCGGTGGGCTCGATCACCAAGGTCGCCACCGCGACCGTGGCGATGATGCTCGTCGCGGACGAAGACCTCGAGCTGGACGAGCCGGCCGGCGACGTCCTCGGCGTCGCCGGGCTCCCGAGCGGGCTCACGACCCGTCGCTTGCTGAGCCACACCAGCGGCCTCCCGTCCGACCCGGTCGACGTCGACGGCTCGGTGCTGAGAGAAGTCCGGTCCGCCACGCTCGTCTGCCCGCCCGGCGCGGCGTTCTCGTACTCGAACGTCGGCTACGCGCTGGTCGGCTCGATGATCGAAGCGGTGACCGGGATGAGCTGGCGCGAAGCGGTCGAGGCGATGCTCCTGCGTCCCGCGAAGATCGAGCCGGTCTTCGTCGACAGCCCCGATGCGGTCTCCGGCCACGCCGGGGGCCGGCCGGTCGAGCAGATCCTGCCGCCGATGCTCGAGCCCGCCGGCGCGCTCGCCATGAGCGCGGGCGACCTGGTCGAGCTGAGCCGCGTGCACCTGGGCAAGCCGGACCTGCTCGACGTCGTGACGGCGGCCGACATGCACCGGCGGGTCCCGGCCGCCGAGCCGTTCGGCCTGGCCGACGGCTGGGCCCTCGGCCTCGCCCACTTCGGCGACGAAGGCGGCGAGAGCGGGGAGACCGGCAAAGGCAGCGAAAACCGCGAAGGCGACGAAACCAGCGACGACGACACCGCTTGGCTCGGCCACGACGGCACGGCCGACGGCACCTCCTGCCACCTGCGGATCGACCCGGCCGGCGCGTGCGTGGTCGCCTTGACCGCCAACGGGTCCGGCGGCGCGGACCTGTGGCGCGAGCTGACCGAGGAGCTCCGCGACTGCGGCCTGCCCCTGCCGCTCCCGGGCGCCCGGACCGGCGGACGGCCCGTCCCCGTCCCGGCCGGCGACCTCGGCACCTACCGCAACGGTGCCGTCGACTACGCGATCACGCCGCACGGCGACGACGGCGCGTGCCTCGTGGTCGACGGCGAGGTCTACCCCGAGCTGGTCCTCCACGACGACCGGACGTTCACGATCCGCGACCCGGCGACCGGCCGCGTCACCCCCTGCGGCCGGTTCCGCGGCGAGCCCGGTGCGGCGGCCGCGGTCGAGATCGGCGGCCGCCTCGCCGGGCGCTGCTGAGCCGCAATCCCGTCCCCGCCCGCCCGCGTCGGTGGGTTTCCCCGTTGTGCCCGGAAGGTAGCGAAGACGATGACCGTGCAAGACACGCCGGCGGCACCCGACGGTACCGCCGAAAGAACCGGTGGCCTGGCGGACCTGTTCGCCGCGGCGGCGGACTCGACCCCGGACGCGGTCGCCGTGGACGGCGCCGGCACCCGGCTGACCTACCGCGAGCTGAAGGCCGGGGCCGGCCGGCTCGCCGCGCACCTGCTCCGGCTGGGTCTGCGGCCCGAGGACCGGGTCGGCGTGCTGCTGGAGCGGTCGGCGGAGCTGGTCGTCACGGAACTGGCCGTCGTCACGGCCGGCGGGGCGTACGTGCCCCTCGACCGGCGCGCGCCGGACGTGCGGCTGCGGGCACTCCTCGCCGGTGCGGGGGTGACCGTGGTGGTGACCGACGACCCGGCGCGGACCGCGGCAATCCACAGTGGACAGATTGTCGACGTCGGAGAACCCTTGCCGGAGGCGGAGTTCGCGCCGGCGCGGGTGGACCCGGATCGGCTCGCCTACCTGATGCACACCTCGGGCTCGACCGGGGCGCCCAAGGGGGTCGCGGTCCGGCACCGCGACGTGGCGGCGCTCGCGGCCGACCGCCGCTTCGCCGGCGGCGCCCACGAACGGGTGCTGCTGCACTCCCCGGTCGCGTTCGACGCGTCGACCTACGAGCTGTGGGTGCCGCTGCTCACCGGCGGCACCGTGGTGGTCGCGCCGCCGGGCGACCTCGACGTCGAAACGCTGCGCGGAGTGCTCGCGGACCACGGCGTGACGGCGCTCTGGCTGACAGCGGGCTTGTTCCGCGTGGTCGCGCAGGAGGCACCGGACTGCTTCCGGGGCGTGCGCGAGGTCTGGACCGGCGGGGACGTCGTCCCGCCCGAATCCGCGCGGCGCGTGCTGCGGGCCTGCCCCGGCCTGACCGTGGTCGACGGCTACGGCCCGACCGAGACGACGACCTTCGCCACGACCCACCGGCTGCCGTCGGCGGACGGGGTGCCGGCGGCCGTGCCGATCGGCCGCGCGCTCGACGACGTGCGCGCGTACGTCCTGGACGCGCACCTCGCCCCGGTCGCTCCCGGCGAACCCGGCGAGCTCCACCTGGCCGGCGCCGGGCTGGCCCGCGGCTACTGGGCCCGGCCGGGTGCGACGGCGGACAAGTTCGTGGCCGACCCGCTCGGTGCGCCCGGCGAGCGCATGTACCGCACCGGCGACCTGGTGCGCCACAACGCGAACGGGGAGCTGGAGTTCCTCGGCCGTGCCGACGACCAGGTGAAGGTCCGTGGCTTCCGGGTCGAGCTGGGCGAGATCGAAACCGTGCTCGCCGCGGCTCCCGGCGTCACCGAGGCCGTGGTCGTCGCGCGGGAGGACCGTCCCGGCGTCAAGCGCCTCGTCGCCTACGTGGTGGGGGAGCCGGACGACCTCGCGGCGGCCGTCTCCGCCGCGCTGCCGGACTACCTGGTGCCCTCGGCGTTCGTCGTGCTCGACGCGCTTCCGTTGAGCGGCAACGGGAAGGTCGACCGCCGCGCCCTGCCCGCCCCGCCGGCCGACCCGGCGGAAAGCGCCGAGCCCCGGACGGACACCGAGCGTGCGGTGGCGGACGTCCTGGCCGAGGTGCTGGGGGTCGAGCGGATCGGGGCCGACGAGGACTTCTTCGCCCTCGGCGGCGACTCGATCCTGGCCGTGCAGGCGCTTTCGCGGCTGCGCCGGACGTTCGGCGCGGACCTCTCGGCGCGGACGCTGTTCGACACGCCCACCGTGGCGGGCCTGGCGGAGCTGATCGCCGACGCACCCCGGGCGGCGGAGCCCGCGATCCCGGTGGCCCCGCCGAGCGACGTGCTCCCGCTTTCGCCGGCCCAGCGGCGGTTGTGGTTCCTCGACGAACTGACCGGCGGCAGCGCCGAGTACAACACCGGTGTCGGGCTCCGCCTGTCCGGCCCGCTCGACGTCGACGCCCTGCGCGGGGTTCTGGCGTCGTTGTGCGCCCGGCACGACTCGCTGCGGACGACGTTCGATTCCGTGGCCGGCGAGGGCGTGCAGCGGATCGCGCCGACCGCGGAGATCCCGCTGCGGATCGCCGAAGAGCCGCCGGACGACGACGTGCTGAAGGCCGAGCTGAGCGAGCCGTTCGACCTGCGCGCGGGGCCGCTGACCCGGGCCGTGCTGTTCCCGCTCGGGCCCGGCGAGCACCTGCTCCTGCTGTGCCAGCACCACATCGTCACCGACGGCCGGTCGATCGGCCTGCTCACCGACGAACTCCTCGACCTCTACAGCGGTGCGGCGCCGTCGCCGCTGCCGCTGGGCTACCGCGACTACACGCGGTGGCGCCTGGAGTCCTCATCGGACGACCAGCTCGGCTACTGGCGCGAGACCCTGGCCGGGATCGAGCCGCTCGCCGTGCCGACGGACCGTCCCCGTCCGCCGCGGCGCACGACCGCGGGCGCGGTGCACCGGCACGACCTGCCGGCCGGCCTGGTGCGCCGGCTCACCGAGGCCGGCCGCCCGCACGGCGCGACGCTGTTCATGACGCTGACCGCGGCCGTGCAGGTGCTCCTCGCGGCCTACAGCGGCCAGCGCGACATCGCCGTCGGCACCGCGGTGGCCGGCCGCGACCGGGCCGAGCTCGAGCGGCTGACCGGCTTCTTCGTCAACACGCTCGTCCTGCGGTCCACAGTGGACACCGATCGGACGTTCGGCGGGTTCCTCGCCGAGTTCCGGGAGACCGTGCTGGCGGCGTTCGCGCACGGCGACGTCCCGTTCGACCGCGTCGTCGACGAGGTCCGGCCGGACCGCGACCCGTCGCGGACGCCGCTGGTCCAGGCCGTCGTCGTCCTGCAGAGCCCGCTGGTGCGGCCCCGGGAGACCGGCGCGCTCCGGGTGAGCGAGTACGACCTGCCGCGGCCCTCGGCCCGGTTCGACCTGGTGGTGGAGTTCTGGCCGCGGGCGGACGGCCTGCGCGTCACCGTCGAGTACGCGACGGCCCTGTTCGACGCGGCCACGATCGAGCGCCTGACGGCGAGCCTGGAGGTCCTGCTCGGCGGGATCGCCGCCGACCCCGCGCGCCCGGTGGGCGACCTCCCGCTGCTCACGGACGAGGAACACCGGTTCCTGCTGCCGGCGGCACCGGCGGAAGCACCCGCCGGAACGGTCCCGGACCTGTTCGACGAGCGTGCCGAGCGCCATCCGGACGCGCCGGCGGTGGTGTGCGGCGACACCCGGCTGACCTACCGCGACCTGAAGGCCAGGGCCGACCGGCTAGCGCGGCGGCTGGTCAAGCTCGGCGTGCGTCCGGAGGACCGGGTCGGCGTGCTGCTGGACCGCTCGGCCGACCTCGTCGTGGCGGTGCTCGCGATCCTCAAGGCCGGCGCCGCGTACCTGCCGCTCGACCTGCGCGCCCCGGCCGACCGGATGCGCCTGGTCCTCGACGGCACGCCGCTGCTGCTCACCGACGAGCGGTGGCACGACACGGCGGTGGACATCCACCCGGCGCCGGTCGTGGTGACGGAGGTCGACGAGCCGTCGTCGCCCCCGGAAGTCGCACTGGCTCCCGGAAACCTGGCCTACGTCGAGTACACCTCCGGGTCCACCGGCGTCCCGAAGGGCGTGGCCGTGCGGCACGCCGACGTCGTGGCGCTCGCCGCCGACCCGCGGTTCACCGGGGGCGCGCACGAGCGGGTGCTGCTGCACTCGCCGCTGGCCTTCGACGCCTCGACCTACGAGCTGTGGGTGCCGCTGCTCGCCGGCGGCACCGTGGTGGTCGCCCCGCCCGGCGACCTCGACGCCGACGTCGTCCGCCGGCTCACCGCGGACCACGGCGTCACCGCGTTGTGGCTGACCGCGGGGCTCTTCCGGCTCTTCGCCGAGGAGACGCCGGAGTGCTTCGCCGGACTGCGCGAGGTCTGGACCGGCGGTGACGTCGTCCCGCCGGCGGCCGTGCGCCGGGTCCTCGACAGCTGCCCCGGGCTCACGGTCGTCGACGGCTACGGCCCGACCGAGACCACGACCTTCGCCACGTCCCACGCGATGGCCGGCGCGGTGCCCGACCTGATCCCGATCGGCACCCCGCTCACCGGCATGCGGGTGTACCTCCTCGACGACCGCGCCCGGCTGGTCCCGCGCGGTGCGTTCGGCGAGATCTGCATCGCCGGGGCCGGACTCGCGCGGGGCTACTTCGCGCGGCCCGGAGCGACCGCCGACCGGTTCGTCGCCGACCCGTTCGGCGCGCCGGGGGAGCGGATGTACCGGACCGGCGACCGTGGCCGGTGGCGCACCGACGGGACCCTCGAGTTCGCCGGCCGCGCCGACGACCAGGTCAAGATCCGCGGCTTCCGGGTCGAACCGGCCGAGGCCGAGCACGCGCTGGCCGCCGAGCCGGGGGTCGGGCAGGCCGTCGTGGCCGTCCGGACCGCGGGTGGCCGCAAGCAGCTCGTCGCCTACGTCGTCCCGGCCGAAGAGTCCCGTGTGGACACTCTCGCGCTCCGGGAAGCGTTGTCCCGGAAGCTGCCCGACTACCTGGTCCCGTCCGCGATCGTCGTCCTGGACGCGTTGCCGCTCAACGCCAACGGCAAGGTCGACCGGCACGCCCTGCCGGAACCGCGGTTCGAGTCCGCTCCGGACCGGGCGCCCCGCACCGAGCGGGAGGCCGTGCTCGCCGGGATCTGGGCCGAGGTGCTCGGCGTCGACCGCGTCGGCGTCGAGGACAACTTCTTCGCACTCGGCGGCGATTCGATCCTGAGCATCCAGGTGAGCGCCCGGGCCCGGCGCGCGGGCCTCGGCGTCACCACCGCCGACCTGTTCCGCCACCAGACGATCGCGGCGCTCGCCCCGGTCGTCGGCGAGGCCGCGGCGAGCCCGGCCCGCGGGCCGGTGACCGGTGCCGTCGTGCTGACCCCGATCCAGCGCTGGTTCTTCGCGACGGACGCGGTCCCGGAGCGGTTCGACCAGGCCATCGCCGTCGACCTCGCCGCCGGCGTCGGCGAGATCGCGCTGGCCACGGCGCTGGCCGCGCTGACCGAGCACCACGACGCGCTGCGGATGCGGTTCGAGCCCGACGGCGACGGGTGGCGCCAGCACAACGCCCCCGTCGGCGACGGGCACTCGCTGCTGCGGTGGTCGCTTTCCGGCGAGCCCGGCCGGCGGGTGCTGCACCTGTCGGCGCACCACCTGGTCGTCGACGGCGTGTCGTGGCGGCTGTTGCTGGAAGACCTCGACCGGGCCTACCACCAGGCCGTCCGCGGTGACGCGGTCGACCTCGGCCCGCGGACGACGTCCTTCCGCGACTGGGCCGCCCGGCTGGCCGCCCACGCCGAGGCGGGCGGTTTCGACGACGAGCTGCCGCACTGGCGGGGACTGCCCGAGGCGGCCCCGATCCCGGTCGACGGCCACGGCGCGAACACGGTCGGCCGGGCCCGCGCGGTCACCGTCCGGCTCACGCCCGGCGAGACGCGGGCCTTGCTGCGGCAGGTGCCCGACGTCTACCGCACGCAGGTCAACGACGTGCTGCTGACCGCGCTCGGCCGGGTCCTGCGCGACTGGACCGGGCGGATCCCCGTCATCGACCTCGAAGGCCACGGCCGGGAGGAGCTGTTCGACGACGTCGACCTGTCCCGGACGGCCGGCTGGTTCACCAGCCTGTTCCCGGTCGCCCTGGACGTCCCGGACGACTGGGGCGCCGCGCTCAAGTCGGTCAAGGAGCAGCTGCGGGCGATCCCGCGCCGGGGGATCGGCTACGGCGCCCTGCGGTACCTGACCGGCACGGCGCCGGTGGTGGACCCGCAGGTCAGCTTCAACTACCTCGGGCAGTTCGACCTGCCGGGCGAGCTGTACGCGGGCCTGCACCGCGAACTGTCGCTCGACGCCGACCCCAGCGACCGCCGCTCGCACTGCCTGGAAGTCGTCGGCCGGGTCGACGGCGACGCGCTCGAGTTCTCCTGGCACTACGCCGAAGGCGTCCACGACGAAACCACCATCACGAGACTGGCCGACGGCCACCTGGACGCCCTGCGCGCGATCCTCCGGCACTGCGCCGGACCGGACGCGGGCGGCCGGACGCCGTCCGACTTCCCCCTCGCCCGCCTCGACCAGTCCACTCTGGACAGCCTGACCGGCGACGGCCGGGACATCGAGGACATCTACCCGCTGACCCCGATGCAGGCGGGCATGGTCTTCCACGGGCTGGCGCAGCCCGGCGACCGCGTCTACTTCGAGCAGGTCTCCTTCACCCTCGACGACGTGTCCGACCCGCACGCGCTCGGCGCGGCGTTCCAGCGGATCGTCGAGCGGACCCCGGTGCTCCGCAGCCGGATCGTCTGGGACGGCGTGCCCGAGCCGCTGCAGGTGGTGCAGCGCACCGTCGAGCTGCCGGTGTCCTACCTGGACTGGTCCACTGTGGACGGCGAGAGTGCATACCTGGCCGGAGACCTGGCCGAAGGGCTCGATCTGACCAAGGGGCCGCTGACCCGGCTGGCCATCGCCCGCGTGTCCCCGACGGCGGTGCGGGTGGTCTGGACGTTCCACCACGTGCTGCTCGACGGCTGGAGCGTCTTCGGGATCCTGAACGACGTCGTCACGCTGCTGCGCGGCGAGGAGCCGCCGCCGCAGCGCCCGTTCCGCGACTACGCCGGCTGGCTCGCCGACCAGGACGACACCCTCGCCGAGACGCATTGGCGCGCCGAGCTCGCCGGCGTGAACCCCACCCCGCTGCCCGGCGACCGCGCCGGTCGCGCGCACACGGCCAGCTCCACCGGCCGGATCCCGGTCGAGCTGGACGACGAGGCATCGGCCGCGGTGTACGCCTTCGCGCGGCGGAACCGGCTGACCGTCAACACGGTCGTGCAGGGCGCCTGGGCGGCGCTGCTGTCGCGCTACAGCGGCGAGCCGGAGGTGTGCTTCGGCGCGACCGTGTCCGGCCGCCCGGCCGAACTGCCCGGCGCCGACGACATCCCCGGCCTCTTCATCAACACGCTGCCGGTGCGGGTCCGGCTCGACCGCGAGCGCGGGGTCGCCGACTGGCTGCGGGAGCTTCAGGCCGCCCAGGCGGAATCCCGGCGGTTCGGCCACGTCGGGCTGACGCGCCTGCAGGCCTGGGGCGGCGGGGGAAGCCTCTTCGACAGCATCGTCGTCTTCGAGAACTACCCCGTCGACGACGTCCCCGAGCTGCGGGACGTCCGCGCGGCCGAGCGCACCAACTACCCGCTCGGCGTGGTCGCCTACCCCGGCCGCCGGCTGTCGCTGGTGCTGACCCACGACCCGGCGGTGCTCGGCGAGGCGGTCGCGGTGCGGCTCGCCGCCCACCTCGGAGCCCTGGTGCGGGGCATGGCCGCCGCGCCGCACGAGCCCGTGACCCGGGTGCCGATGCTGTCCGACGCCGAAGTCCGGCACCTGCTCGCCGAGCGGAACGACACCGCGGGCCCGGTGCCGGCGGGAACCGTGCCCGAGCTGTTCGAGGCCCGCGTCCGAAACCACCCGGCCGCCGTCGCGCTGGTGACCGACGACGAGTCGGTGACCTACGGCGAGCTCGACGTCCGCGCGAACCGGCTGGCCCACCGCTTGCTCGACCTGGGCGTCCGGCCCGAGGACCGGGTCGCCGTCCTGATGGACCGCGCGCCCGGGGTCGTCGCCGCCGAGCTGGCGATCCTGAAGGCCGGCGGCGCGTACCTGCCGCTCGACCTGCGTGCCCCGGCCGACCGGCTGCGCCTGCTCCTGACCGAGGCCGGCGTGGACGTCCTGGTCACCGACGACGCCTGGCTGGCGACCGCCCGCGAAGTCCACAGTGGACCCATCGTCACCGGTGCGGACGACGCGCCCGAGACGTCGCCGGGCGTGGTGACCCAGCCGGACCAGCTCGCCTACGTCATCTACACCTCCGGCTCGACGGGCAAGCCGAAGGGCGTGGCCGCGCGGCACCGCGACGTCGTCGCGCTGGCCGCCGACCGGCGGTTCGCCCCGCACGACCGGGTGCTGCTGCACTCGCCGCAGGCGTTCGACGCCTCGACCTACGAGCTGTGGGTGCCCCTGCTCACCGGCGGGACCGTGGTCCTGGCGCCGCCCGGCGACCTCGACGTCCACACCCTCGGCCGGACGCTCACGACGCACGGCGTGACCGGCGCGTTCCTCACCACCGGCCTGTTCCGGCTGGTCGCGCAGGAAGCCCCCGAGGTCTTCGCCGGCGTGCGCGAGGTGTGGACCGGCGGCGACGCCGTGCCCGCGGCCGCCCTGCGCCGCGTCCAGGCCGCCTGCCCGGACACCCTCGTCGCCGACGTCTACGGCCCGACCGAGACGACGACCTTCGCGACCGTGCACCCGCTGCCCGGCGCCGTGCCGGACGTCGTCCCGATCGGGGCGCCACTGGACCACACGCGGGTCTACGTCCTCGACGACGAGCTGCGGCTCGCCCCGCCGGGAGCGCCCGGCGAGCTGCACATCGCCGGTGCCGGGCTGGCGCGCGGCTACCTCGGCCGGCCCGGGCCGACCGCCGAACGGTTCGTCGCGGACCCGTTCGGGCCGCCGGGGGAGCGGATGTACCGCACCGGCGACCTCGTGCGCTGGAACGACGACGGCGCGCTCGAGTTCGTCGGCCGCGTCGACGAGCAGGTGAAGGTCCGCGGGTTCCGGGTGGAGCCGAGCGAGATCGAGGCCGCGCTGGGGGAGCACCCGGGCGTCGAGCAGGCGGCCGTGCTGGCGCGCGCGGACGGCGGGGTGAAGCGCCTGGTCGCCTACGTCGTCGGCGAGACCGGCGGGCTGGCCGAGTTCCTCGGCCGGACGCTGCCGGACTACATGGTCCCCGCCGCCTTCGTCCGGCTGGACCGGTTCCCGGTGAACGTCAACGGCAAGCTCGACCGGAACGCGCTGCCCGCGCCCGACTTCGGCGTCCGGGAGCACGTGGCACCGCGGTCCGACCGCGAGCGCGTGGTCACCGGGATCTGGGCCGAGGTGCTCGGTGTCGAGCGGGTCGGCGCGACCGACGACTTCTTCGAGCTCGGTGGCGACTCGATCCTCAGCATCCAGGTCGTCTCCCGGGCCCGCCGGGCCGGGCTCGAGCTGCTGCCCGGCGACCTCTTCGAGCACCGCACGCCGGCCGCCTTGGCCGCGGCGGCCCGCACCGCCACCGAGACCGCCGAGCGCGGTCCGGTCAGCGGCGAGGTGCCGCTCACCCCGATCCAGCGCTGGTTCTTCGCGACGCAGACCGCGGCGCCGGACCACTTCCACCAGTTCGTCCACCTGGGACCGGACACAGTGGACGTCGATGCCGCACGCGCGGCGGTGGACGCCTTGCTGGCGCACCACGACGCGTTGCGGATGCGGTTCACCCGCGACGGCGACGAGTGGCGCCAGGAGAACGGCCCGGTCGGCGCCGAGACGCCGCTGGTCCGCCTGGAAGTGTCCGAACAGGACGTCAAGCTGGTCGTGCACCACCTCGTGGTCGACGGCGTGTCCTGGCGGGTGCTGATGGAGGACTTCGAGCGCGCCTACGACCGGGCGGCGCGGGGTGAGCCGATCGACCTCGGCCCGCGCACGACGTCGTTCCGCGACTGGGCGATCCGGCTCGCCGGGCACGCCACCGCGGGCGGCTTCGACGACGAACTCGGCCACTGGCAGGGCTTGCGCGGCCGCACCACGGTGCCGGTCGACGGCGAAGGCGAGGCCACCATCGCCGCGATGCGGTCGGTCACCGTCCGGCTGCCGGCGCCCGAGACGAACGCCCTGCTGCGCGAGGTCCCGGCCGTGTACCGCACCCAGGTCAACGACGTCCTGCTGACGGCGCTCGGCCGCGTGCTGCGCGACTGGACCGGCGACGTGCCCGTCGTCGACCTCGAAGGGCACGGCCGCGAAGAACTGTTCCGCGATGTCGATTTGTCGCGCACGGTCGGCTGGTTCACCAGTGTGTTCCCGGTGGCCGTGGACGTCCCGGACGACTGGGGCACGGCGCTCAAGACGGTCAAGGAGCGGCTGCGCGCGGTCCCGCGGCGCGGCATCGGCTACGGCGCCCTGCGCTACCTGACCGGCGCGGCCCCGGCGATCGACCCGCAGGTGAGCTTCAACTACCTCGGCCAGTTCGGTTCCGGGCGCCTCGAATCCGACGAGAGCCCGAAGTCGGCCCGGGCGCACCTCCTGGACGTCGTCGGCCGCGTCGAGGCCGGCGAGCTGGAGCTGACCTGGTACTACGCCGAGGGCGTCCACCAGGAATCCACTGTGGACTCTCTGGCGGCCGGGATGCTCGACGCGCTGCGCGAGATCGTCCGGCACTGCGCGGAACCGGACGCGGGCGGCCGGACGCCGTCCGACTTCCCGCTGACGGCGCTCGACCAGTCCACTCTGGACGAACTGGTCGGCGACGGGCGTGCGGTCGAGGACGTCTATTCGCTGACGCCGATGCAGTCCGGCATGGTCTTCCACGCACTGTCCCAGCAGGACGAACGTGTCTACTTCCAGCAGGTCGGCTTCGTCCTGGAAGGCGTCCGCGACCCGGCCGCCCTGGAGCGCGCGTGGCAGCGGGTCGTCGACGGGACCCCCGTGCTGCGGACCCGGATCGTGTGGGAAGGCGTACCCGAACCCGTCCAGGTCGTGCAGCGCCACGCGGACGTCCCGGTCACGCACCACGACTGGCGGGGCCGTACCCCTGAAGAACAGGGCCAGGCCTGGCAGGAGCTGCTGACCGCGGACCGCGCGCGGGGGCTCGACCTGACCGAGACGCCGTTGCTGCGCCTCGTGCTGGCCCGTCTGTCGGACACCGAAGTCCGGGTCCTGTGGACGTTCCACCACGTCCTGCTCGACGGCTGGAGCGTCTTCGGCGTGCTGTCCGACGTCTTCGCCGCCTACGCCGGCGGCGCGCTGCCCGAGCGGCCGCCGTTCCGCGACTACGTCTCCTGGCTGAGCCGCCAGGACGACGCGGCGGCCGAGCGGCACTGGCGCGCGGAGCTCGGCGACCTCGTCGCCCCGGCCCGGCCGCCCTACGACCGCGCCCCCGCGCAGGCCCACACCACCCGCTCCTCGCAGTGGCTGCGCGTGCCGGTCGAGAGCTCCGGACGGCTGCGCGACGCCGCCCGGCGGGCCGGGCTCACCGTGAACACGGTCCTGCAAGGCGCGTGGGCCCTGCTGCTTTCGCGGCTGAGCGGCGAGCGCGACGTCTGCTTCGGCACGACGGTGTCCGGCCGCCCGGTCGACCTGCCCAGCGCCGACGACGTCACCGGCATCTTCATCAACACCCTGCCCGTGCGGGTCACCGTGGCCGGCGCGGCGGTGGCGGACTGGCTGAGCGCGCTGCAGGCCCGCCAGGTCGAGTCCCGCCGCTACGGGCACCTGCCGCTGACCAGGCTCCAGGCCTGGAGCGGGTGCGCCGGCAGCCTCTTCGACAGCATCGTCGTGTTCGAGAACTACCCGGCCGACACCGCCGAGGCCCACGGGCTGCGCCTGCGCGACGTCGACGCAGCGGAGACGACCAACTACCCGCTCAGCGTCGTCGCCTCGCCCGGCGAGCGGATCACCCTCGACGTCGGCTACGACCCCGACCTCTTCGACACCGCGACGGCCGAGCGGATCACCCGGCAGCTCACCGGCATCCTCGACGCCTTCGCCGCGGACCTGCACCGGCCCCTGGACGACGTCGACCTGCTCACCGAGGCCGAGCGCCACCAGGTGCTCGTCGCCTGGAACGACACCGCCCACCCGCTGCCGGACGGCGACCTGGCCGGCCTGTTCGCCGACCGGGTCCGGCGCACCCCGGACGCGGTCGCGCTGACCGGCGACGACGTCCACCTGACCTACGCCGAACTGGACGCGGCCGCCGACCGGCTCGCCCGGCACCTCGTTTCCCTCGGCGCCGGACCCGAGCGGCTCGTCGGCGTGCTCATGGAGCGTTCGCCCGGACTGGTCGTGGCCGAACTCGCGATCGTCAAGGCCGGGGCGGCCTACCTGCCGCTGGACACCCGGGCACCGGCGCCGCGCCTCCGACTCCTCCTCGAAGGAGCGTCGATCCTGGTCGCCGACGACACCTGGGCCGAGACCGCGCACAAGATCCACGGTGGACCGATCGTCGTCCCGAATGGACAGACCGCCGACGTGGCACTCCCGGCCGCGGACCCGGACAACCTCGCGTACGTCATGTACACGTCCGGCTCCACCGGGAAGCCGAAGGGGGTGGCCGTACGGCGGCGGGACGTCGTGGCGCTGGCCGCGGACCGGCGGTTCGCCGCGCACGAACGGGTGCTGCTGCACGCCTCCCCGGCGTTCGACGCCTCGACGTACGAGCTCTGGGTCCCGCTGCTCACCGGCGGCACCGTCGTCGTCGCCCCGCCCGGCGACCTCGACGTCGAAACCCTGGCCCGGGTGATCGCCGAGCACCGCGTCGACGGCGCGTTCATCACCGCCGGCCTGTTCCGGCTCGTCGCGCAGGAGGCCCCAGCGACGTTCCGCGGCATGCGCGAGGTCTGGGCTGGCGGGGACGCCGTGCCCGCCGCGGCCGTGCGGCGGGTGCGGGAAGCCTGCCCCGGCACCGTCGTCGTCGACGGCTACGGCCCGACCGAGACCACGACCTTCGCCGTGTCGCACCCGATGCCCGGCGCCGTGCCGGACGTCGTCCCGATCGGGAAACCCCTGGACAACATGCGGGCCTACGTCCTCGGCCCGGACCTGCGGCCGGTGCCGCCGGGCGCGTCCGGCGAGCTGCACCTCGCCGGGGCGGGCCTGGCCCGCGGCTACCACGGCAACCCCGGCCTGACCGCCGACCGGTTCCGGCCCGACCCGTTCGGGCCGCCGGGGGAGCGGATGTACCGCACCGGCGACCTCGTCCGGTGGACCGCGCGCGGCGAACTGGAGTTCACCGGCCGCGCCGACGAGCAGGTCAAGGTCCGCGGCTTCCGGATCGAGCCCGGTGAGATCGAGGCCGCGCTGGCCGCGCACCCCGGCGTCACCCAGGCCGCGGTGCTGGCCCGCGAAGACCACGGCGTCAAGCGGCTCGTCGCCTACGTCGTCGGCGAGACCGGCGGGCTGGCGGAGTTCCTCGGCCGGACCCTGCCGGACTACATGATCCCCGCCGCGTTCGTCGGGCTCGACCGCTTCCCGTTGAACGTCAACGGAAAGCTCGACCGGCACGCGCTGCCGGCGCCGGACTTCGGCGGCACCCG
The DNA here is from genome assembly GCF_055633615.1 of Amycolatopsis sp. NPDC114505. Classification (NCBI taxonomy): domain Bacteria; kingdom Bacillati; phylum Actinomycetota; class Actinomycetes; order Pseudonocardiales; family Pseudonocardiaceae; genus Amycolatopsis; species Amycolatopsis sp. NPDC114505. Next base: position 1,402,093 of record NZ_JBVKDV010000002.1, read on the forward strand.
CGCGTGGACGGCCCCGGCCACGGACGCCGAGCGGGCACTGGCCGCGATCTGGGCGGAGGTCCTCGGTGTCGAGGACGTCGGGGCCGAGGCGAACTTCTTCGCCCTCGGCGGCGACTCGATCCTCAGCATCCAGGTCGTGTCGCGGGCCCGCCGCGCCGGGCTGACGCTGCTGCCCCACGACGTCTTCCGGCACCCGACCCTGGCCTCGCTCGCCGCGCACGCCGGCGACGGCTCCCCGCGGGCCGAGCAGGGGCCGGTCACCGGCGAAGCGCCGCTCACCCCGATCCAGCGCTGGTACTTCGAGACCCAGCCCGCGCGGTTCGACCAGCGGGTGGTCGTCGAGTTCGCCGAGGACGTCGACGAGGCGGCCCTGCGCCGCGCGCTCGACACCCTCTGGGCACACCACGACGGTCTCCGGCTCCGGTTCGAGGGTGGCGTCCAGCACGGGGAACCGGTCTCGGACTTCCGCTCCGGGGACATCGACGTCGAGCACGGTCCGTTGCTCAAGACCGTCCTCGACGGGCGGCGGCTCCTGCTGGCCGCACACCACCTCGTCGTCGACGGCGTCTCGTGGCGAATCCTCCTGGAGGACCTTCAGGCCGCGTACCGCGGCGAAGACCTCGCGCCGAAGACGACGTCGTTCCTCGCCTGGGCCCGGCGGCTGGCCGAGCACGCCGAGGCAGGCGGCCTCGACGACGAACTGGACCACTGGCGCTCCCTGCCGCCCGTGCGGCCGTTGCCCGTTGACGGCGAGGGCCCGGCCACGATCGCCGACAGCCGCGAAGTCTCCATTCGGCTCACCGCCGAGGAGACGCGGGCGCTACTGCAGGACGTTCCCGAGGTGTACCGCACCCAGGTCAACGATGTTCTGCTGACCGCGCTCGGCCGGGTGCTGCGGGACTGGACCGGGCACACCCCGGTCGTCGACCTCGAGGGACACGGCCGGGAGGAGCTGTTCGGCGATGTCGACTTGTCGCGCACGGTCGGCTGGTTCACGACGATGTTCCCGGTGGCGCTGGACGTCCCGGACGGCTGGGGCACCGCGCTGAAGACCGTCAAGGAACAGCTCCGGGCGGTTCCCCGGCGCGGGATCGGCTACGGCGCGCTGCGGTACCTGACCGGCACGGCGCCCGTGATCGACCCGCTGGTCAGCTTCAACTACCTCGGCCGCTTCGACGACGCCGCCGGTGACCTCGACGCCGACGTCGACCCGGACGCGCCCCGCACCCACGTGCTCGACGTCGTCGGCCGGGTCGCCGGCGGGGAGCTGGAGCTGTCCTGGTCCTACGTCGCGGGCGTGCACGACCGGAGCACCATCGAAACTCTGGCCGGCCGGATGACGGCGGCGCTGCGGGAGATCGTCGCGCACTGCGCCCAGCCGGGTGCGGGCGGCCGGACGCCGTCGGACTTCCCCCTGCTCTCGCTGCCTCAGTCCACAGTGGACACACTGGCCGGCGACGGCCGGGACGTCGAGGACCTCTACCCGGTGACGCCGATGCAGGGCGGGATGGTCTTCCACGGGCTCTCGCAGAGCCTGTACTTCGAGCAGGCGACGTTCGTGCTCGACGGCGTCACCGACGTGGACCGGCTCGCCGCGGCCTGGCAGCGGGTCGTCGACCGGACCCCGGTCCTGCGGACGTCCTTCGTCTGGACCGGCGTCGACGAACCGGTCCAGGTCGTGCACCGCGCGGTGACGCTGCCGGTCCGCCGGCTCGACTGGACCGGGCTCGACGCGCCGGAGCGTGCCGACGCGCTGCGGCGGCTGCTGACCGAAGACCGCGAGCAGGGCCTCGACCTCGCCGCGGCGCCGCTGCTGCGGGTCGCGCTCGCCCGGCTCTCGGCCACGGAAGTCCAGGTGCTGTGGACGTTCCACCACGTCCTGCTCGACGGCTGGAGCGTCTTCCAGGTCCTCTCGGACGTCTGCACGGCGTACGCGGCGCAGCCGCTGCCGGCGCGGCCGCCGTTCCGCGAGTACCTCGCCTGGCTGGCCGGGCAGGACCAGGCGGAGGCCGAACGCTTCTGGCGCGCCGCGCTCGACGGGATCGAGGGCCCCACCCCGGTGCCCGCCGACCGGACGCCGGTCCCGGGGCACGCGCCCCGCTCGGCCGAGTGGCTGCCGGTCCGGCTGGACAAGGACGCCACCGCCCGGCTCGACGCGTTCGTCAAGCGGCACGGCCTCACGCTCAACGTCGTGCTGCAGGGCGCGTGGGCACTGCTGCTGTCCGTCTACAGTGGACGTGACGACGTCGTGTTCGGCGCCACCACTTCCGGGCGCCCCGCCGACATACCCGGCGTGGACGACGTCACCGGCCTGTTCATCAACACCCTGCCGGTCCGGGCCACCGTCGACCGGGGCGCCCGCGTGGCGGACTGGCTCGCCGCTCTCCAGACCGCGCAAGCCGAAGCCCGCGGGCACGGCCACGTGCCCCTCGCGCGGGTCCAGGGCTGGGCGGGCCTGCCGGGCGGGATCGACCTGTGCGACAGCCTGGTGGTGTTCGAGAACTACCCGATCACCGGCGCGGAAGCCGGGCACGGGCTGACCGTGCGCGACCTCTCGGCGCGGGAGACGACGAACTTCCCGCTCACCGTGGTCGCTTCGCCGGGCGCCGAGCTGTCGGTGGACGTCGGCTACGACCTCGCCCTCTTCGACCCCGCGACGGTGTCGCGCTTGGCCGGGCACCTGCTGACGGTCCTCGGCGAGCTGGCCGAAGACGGCGACCGGCTCCTCGGTGCGGTCACCATGACCACCCCGGACGAGACGCGGCTCCTGGCGGAGTGGGCCGAGACCGGCGACGAGCCGCCGGCCCGGACGCTGCCCGGGCTGTTCGCCGAGCAGGTCCGCGCCCGGCCGGACGCGGTCGCCGCCGTCCTCGACGGCGAGCACGTCACCTACGTCGAGCTGAACCGCCGGGCCAACCGGCTCGCGCACCGGCTCCTCGGGCTCGGCCTGCGACCGGAAGAACCGGTGGGGCTCGCCGTGGACCGCGCCGGCGCTGTCGTGGCCGAACTGGCCGTGGTCAAGGCGGGCGGGGCCTACCTGCCGATCGACACCCGCGCCCCGGCCGAGCGGCAGCGGCTGCTGCTCGACGGCGTCCGGTTCGTCGTCGCCGCGCAGGAGTACCCGTTCGGGCAGACGGTTCTATTGTCCTCTGTGGACGATGAACCGGACGGGAACCCTGAGATAGCCGTCGATCCCGACCAGCCGGCCTACGTGATGTACACCTCCGGGTCCACCGGGGTGCCGAAGGGCGTGGTGGTGCGCCACCGCGACGTCGCCGCCCTCGCCGCCGACCACCGGTTCCGCGGTGGCGCGCACGAGCGCGTCCTGCTGCACTCACCGCTGGCGTTCGACGCCACCACGTACGAGCTGTGGGTGCCGCTGCTGAACGGCGGCCGCGTGGTCGTCGCGCCGGGCGAAGGCGTCGACGCGCCGATGCTGCGGGACCTGGTCCGCGAACACGGCCTGACCGCGATGTGGGTCACCGCCGGGCTGTTCCGCGTCCTGGCCCAGGAGGAGCCCGGCTGTTTCGCCGGCCTGCGGGAGGTCTGGACCGGCGGTGACGTCGTCCCCGCGGTGGCCGTGCGGCGCGTCCTGGCCGAATGCGCCGGGCTGACGGTCGTCGACGGCTACGGCCCCACCGAGACCACGACCTTCGCGACGTCCCACGCGATGGCCGGCGTCGTCCCGGACCGGATCCCGATCGGCCGGCCGCTCGACGGGATGCGGGCCCGGGTGCTCGACGCCGACCTGCGGCCGGTCCCGCCGGGAGTGCCCGGCGAGCTGTGCCTGGCGGGCGCGGGCCTGGCCCGCGGCTACCGGGACCGGCCCGGTCTCACCGCCGACCGGTTCGTCGCCGACCCCGCCGGTCCGCCCGGAGCGCGGATGTACCGCACCGGCGACCTCGTCCGCCGGACCCCCGGCGGCACGCTGGAGTTCCTCGGCCGCCGCGACGACCAGGTCAAGCTGCGCGGGTTCCGGGTCGAACCGGGCGAAGCCGAGGCGGCGCTGGCCCGGCACCCCGACGTCGCCCAGGCCGCCGTCGTGGTCCGGGAGGACCAGCCGGGCGTGAAGCGCCTGGTCGCCTATGTGGTTTCGGCCGCCGGAGAGGACACGCTCCGCGAGTTCGTGGCCCGCACCCTGCCGGACTACCTGGTGCCGTCGGCGTTCGTCGCGCTCGACCGGCTGCCGGTGAGCGCCAACGGCAAGCTCGACCGCCGCGCGCTGCCCGCGCCCGCCGCGCCGGAAACCCGGCACGTCGAACCGGAGACGGAGATCGAGCGCGCCCTCGCCGGGATCTGGGCCGAGGTGCTCGGCGTCGAGGGGATCGGCACCGAAGACAGCTTCTTCGCCCTCGGCGGCGACTCGCTGCGGAGCCTGCACATCGCCGCCAAGGCCGGCGCGCTGTTCGACGTCCGGCTGACCCCGGCGGACGTGCTGACCGCGCGCACCGTCGCCGGGCTGGCCGGAACCGTCGAGGAACTCATCTTGGGCGAGCTGGAAAGCCTCGCCGCCGACCAGGAATCGTGAGGACCTTTCCATGACCTCGTCCCGTCAGGACCGCATCGCGGCGCTGCCCGCCCACCTGCAGGAAGCGCTGCGCCGGCGGATGGCGGGAGCGGGCGAGCGGACGCCGGAGATCCCGGCCGCCGCCGACCGCTCCCGCCCGATCCCGCTGTCGTCCGCCCAGCGCCGGCTGTGGTTCCTCGGCCGGCTGCGCCCGGACGACCCCGAGTACAACAGCGCGTTCGCCCTGCGCCTGACCGGCGAGCTGGACGTCGACGCGCTGGCCGCGGCGCTGCGGCTGCTCGTCGCCCGGCACGAGCCGCTGCGCACCACCTTCGACGAGGTCGACGGCGAGGGCGTCCAGCTCGTCGGGCCGCCCCCCGAGGTGCCGCTGCCGGTCGTCGACGTCACGCCGGCCGACCTCGACGCCGTCCTGCGCGAGGAGTACGCGCGGCCGTTCGACCTGGGCCGCGGGCCGCTGCTGCGGGCGATGCTGGCCCGGCTCGGCCCGGCCGAGCACGTGCTGCTCGTGTCCGTGCACCACATCGCCACCGACGGCGCGTCGATGGGCATCCTGACCGAAGAGCTCGGCCTCCTCTACGCCGGCGCCGAGCTGCCGCCGCGGCCCCTGCAGTACGCGGACTTCGCCGTGTGGCAGCAGAACCGGCCGACGCGCGCGGCCGGGCTCGAGTACTGGACGCGGCAGCTGACCGGCGTCACGCCGCTCGACCTGCCCGCCGACCACCCGCGCCCGGCCACCCGCGGCACCGCGGGCGCGGTCCGCGAGTTCGCCGTCCCCGAAGACGTCGCGCGCCGGCTCGCCGAGCTGGCCCGGACGTCGGAGACCACGCTGTTCACCGTGCTCGTCGCCGCCTGCCAGGCGCTGTTCGCGCGCTACACCGGCCAGGACGACATCGCGCTCGGCACCGTCGTGCAGGGCCGCGACCGGCCGGAGCTGGAACGGGTCGTCGGGTTCTTCGTCAACACCGTCGTCCTGCGCTCGGCCGTCGACACCTCGGTGCCGTTCACCGACCACCTCGCGGCCGCCCGGCAGACGGTCCTGGACGCCTTCGCCCACGACGACGTCCCGTTCGAGGAGCTGGTCGACGCCGTGCACGCCGGGCGGGATCCCGGGCGCAACCCGCTGTTCGACGTCCTGGTGCTGCTGCACAGCGCCACCGGCGCCGGGCCGGAGTTCGCGGGGCTCACCGCCGAGCCGGCCGAGGTCGCGCGGGACTCGGCGAACTTCGACCTCTCCGTCGAGTTCGAGGAGTCCGGCGGCCGGCTGGCCGGGCTCGTCGAGTACAGCACCGAGCTGTTCGACGCGGCCACGATCGACCGCCTGGTCACGCACCTGCTGCGCCTGCTGGCCGGGGTCGCGGCGGACCCGGGCCGCCGCGTCGCCGACCTGCCGCTGACGACCGAGGCCGAGGAAGCCGCGCTGCTGGAGTGGGGGAGCACGGCCCTCGACGTCCCGGCGACGACCGTCGCCGACCTCCTCGACCACCAGGCGCGGACGCGGCCGGACGCGACCGCGCTGGTCTGCGGCGACGTCCGGCTGACCTTCGCCGAGCTCACCGCGCGCGCCGACGCCCTCGCCGCGGACCTCGCCGCCCGGGGCGCCGGGCCGGACCGGGTCGTCGCCGTGCTGCTGCCACGCTCGGCCGACGCGATCGTCGCGCTGTTCGCCGTGCTCAAGGCCGGCGCGGTGCACCTGTCGATCGACCCCGGGCTGCCGGCCGAGCGGATCCGGGTGCTCCTCGACGACACCCGGCCGGTGGTCGTGCTCGACGGCACCGCCGAGCCGTCCGGCGGTCCGCGCCCGGCCGGACCGAGACCCTCGGACGCCGCCTACGTCATCCACACCTCCGGCTCGACGGGCACGCCCAAGGGGGTCGTCGTCGAGCACGCGGCGCTGGTCAACCTCCTCGGCAACCACCGGGCGGTGTTCGGCCGCGACCCGCTGCGCGTCGCCCTCACCGCGACCCTGTCGTTCGACACCTCGTGGGAAGGCCCGTTGCTGCTGGCCGACGGCCACGAGCTGCACCTGATCGGCGACGAAACCCGCCTCGACCCGGCCGCGCTGACCCGGTACGTCCACGACGAGCGCGTCGACTTCCTCGACGTGACGCCGTCCTACCTGCGGCAGCTGCTGCCCGCCGGGCTGCTCGACGGCGAGCGCCGCCCGCGGTTCCTGATGGTCGGCGGCGAGGCGATGGACCGCGCTCTGTGGCGCGAGCTGGCCGGCTCCGGAACGGCCGCCCACAACTACTACGGCCCCACCGAGTCCACTGTGGACGCCACGTGCACGCCGGTGACCGGGGACCGCCCGCTGATCGGCCGTCCGCTGGGCAACGTCGGCGCGTACGTCCTCGACGAGCACCTCCGGCTCGTCCCGCCGGGCGTCCCCGGCGAACTCTGCCTCGCCGGCGCCCAGCTCGCGCGCGGCTACCTCGGCCGGCCGGGGCTGACCGCGGATCGGTTCGTGGCGAACCCGTTCGGCGGGCCGGGATCTCGGCTGTACCGCACCGGCGACCGCGTCCGCTGGACGGCGGACGGGCAGCTCGAGCACCTCGGCCGCACCGACGAGCAGGTGAAGGTGCGCGGCTTCCGGATCGAGCCGGGCGAGGTCGAGACGGCGCTGCGGCCGTTCGTCACCGACGTCGCGGTGGACGTGCGCGGCGGCCGGCTCGTCGCCTACGTCGTCGGCGCCGCCGACCCCGCCGCCCTGCGCGCCGAACTGACGCGCACGCTGCCGGCGCACCTCGTGCCGTCGGCGTTCGTGCGCCTCGACCGGCTGCCGCTGACCCGGCACGGCAAGCTCGACCGCCGTGCCCTCCCGGAGCCGGAGCGGACCGCGTCCACCGAGTACGTCGCACCGCGCGACGACCGCGAGCGGCTGGTCACCGGCATCTGGGCCGACGTCCTCGGCGTCGAGCGGGTCGGCGTCGACGACGACTTCTTCGACCTCGGCGGGGACTCGCTGCTCGGCATCCGGGTCGTCTCCCGGCTGCGTGCGGAACTCGGCGCCGACGTCCCGGCCCGGCTGGTCTTCAGCGCGCCGAGCCCGGCACGTCTCGCGGCCGAGCTGCCCGACGCCGTCACGCCGCAGGCGGCGATCCCGCTCCTCCCGCGGGACGGCGGCCCGCTCGAAGCGCCGCTTTCCTTCGCCCAGCAACGGCTCTGGTTCCTCGACGAGTTCGAACCGGGCAGCACCGAGTACGTCTCGCCGACCGTGCTGCGCCTGCGCGGCGAGCTGGACACCGCCGCGCTGAACCACGCCCTCACCGCGCTGGTCGCCCGGCACGAGTCACTGCGCACGACCTTCGCGAAGGTCGACGGCCGCGGTGTCCAGGTCGTCCACCCGCCGTACGCCCTCGACGTCCCGGTGAGCGATGGCGACCTGGCCACGGCCATGAACGGCGCGACCGGCCCGGTCGACCTGCGCACCGGCCCGCTGCTGCGCGCCGCGCTCACCCGGCTCGCCCCCGGCGACCACGTGCTCACCCTGGTGCTGCACCACATCGTCACCGACGGCTGGTCCTCGGGCGTGCTGCTGAGCGAGCTCGCCACGCTCTACGCCGCGTTCGTCCGCGGCGACGACCCGGCGCTGCCGCCGTTGCCGGTGCAGTACGCCGACTACGCGGTCTGGCAGCGGGACCGGCCCGAGTTCGACGACCAGCTGAGCTACTGGCGCCACCGCCTCGACGGCGTCCCGATCCTGGAGCTGCCCACCGACCGGCCGCGCCCGCCGGTCCGCACGAAGAACGGCGCGCTGCACGAGTTCGGCGTCCCCGCGGGCACCACCGCGCGGCTCAAGGAGCTGTCCCGGCAGCACGGCGGCACGCTGTTCATGACCCTGCTCGCCGCCTGCCAGTTGCTGTTCGCCCGCTGGTCGGGGCAGGACGACGTCGCCGTCGGCACCGTCGTCTCCGGCCGGGAACGCACCGAACTGGAAGGCCTGATCGGCTTCTTCGTCAACACCCTCGTCCTGCGGTCCACAGTGGACCTGAGCCGCGGCTTCGACGCCTTCCTCGGCGACGTCCGCGACACCGTGCTGGACGCCTTCGCCCACCAGGACGTCCCCTTCGACCGCGTCGTCGACGATCTGCAGCCCGAGCGGGACACCAGCCGCACGCCGCTGTGCCAGGTGATGGTCGTGCTGCACAACACCCCGGACGCGCGGCCCACGCTGCCCGGGCTCGTCGTCGAAGAGCTGGCCCCGCCGATCGTGACGGCCGGGTTCGACCTGATGGTCCACTTCCAGGAGACGGCCGGGCGGCTCGACGCGGTCGTCAACTACAACACCGACCTGTTCGACGCCGCCACGATCGAGCGACTGACCGGCTGGCTGCGCATCCTGCTGGACGGCATCGCGGCGACGCCGTCGCGGCCGCTCGGCCGGCTGCCCTGGAGCACCGCCGCCGAGCGCGAGCTGGTCCTGCGCGAGTGGAACCCGACGGCCGGGCCCCGGCCGGAACCGACGCTGCCCGAGCTGTTCGCCGCCCAGGTGACGCGCACGCCGGACGCCGTCGCCGTGACGCACGAAGGCACCGAACTGACCTACCGCGAGCTGGACCGCCGGGCGAACCGCCTGGCCCACCGGCTGATCGACGCGGGAGCCGCGCCGGAGCGGCTGGTGGCCCTGCGGCTGCCGCGGTCGGCCGACCTCGTCGTCGGGGTCCTCGCCGTCCTGAAGTCCGGCGCCGGCTACCTGCCGATCGACCCGGCCTACCCGCCCGCCCGCATCGAGGCGATGCTCGCCGACGCGCGGCCGGTCTGCGTCGTCGACGACGTCACCGCCGATGACCGGCCGGACACCGATCCGCGCGTGCCGGTCGGTCCGGACAACACGGCGTACGTCATCTACACGTCCGGCTCGACCGGCGTGCCGAAGGGCGTGCTGGTGCCGCACGCGAACGTGACCCGGCTCTTCTCCTCGACGGCGCACTGGTTCGGCTTCGGCGACCAGGACGTCTGGACGCTCTTCCACTCCTACGCCTTCGACTTCTCGGTGTGGGAGCTGTGGGGCGCGCTGCTGCACGGCGGCCGGCTCGTCGTCGTCGGCCAGGACGTCGTCCGCGCGCCCGAAGACTTCCTGGCGCTGCTGGCCGAACAGCGGGTGACCGTGCTCAACCAGACGCCGTCCGCGTTCCACCGCCTGGGCACGCTGCCGTCCGCGCCGCTGAGCCTGCGGTACGTCATCTTCGGCGGCGAGGCACTGGAGCCCGCACGCCTGGCGGACTGGCGCCGCCGGCACCCGGACGGGCCGCGGCTGGTCGACATGTACGGCATCACCGAGACCACCGTGCACGTCACCCACCGCGTGCTCGACGGCGACCGGGCCGGCGTGGGCGTGCCGATCCCGGACCTGCGGTGCTACGTCCTCGACGTCGGCCTCGAACCGGTGCCGCCCGGTGTCACGGGCGAGCTGTACGTCGCGGGCGCGGGGCTCGCGCGCGGCTACCTGAACCGGCCGGGCCTGACCGCGTCCCGGTTCGTCGCCGATCCCTTCGGCGCGCCCGGCACCCGGATGTACCGCACCGGCGACCTGCTGTGCTGGACCGCCGGGGGAGAGCTGGCCTACCGCGGCCGCGCCGACCAGCAGGTCAAGATCCGCGGCTTCCGGATCGAGCTGGGCGAGGTCGAAGCGGCCCTGACCGCGCACCCGGACGTGACCGGTGCCGCGGTCGTCGCCCACGGCACCGGCGACGCGCGGCTGGTCGCCTACCTGACCGGGACGGTGCCCGGGACCACGGCGCTGCGCGAGTTCCTCGGCCGCTCCCTGCCCGCGCACATGATCCCGGCGGTGTTCGTCGGCCTGGAGAAGCTGCCGCTCAACGCCAACGGGAAGCTCGACCACCGGGCGCTGCCGGAACCAGGCGCGCGCACCGAAACCCGGTACACCGCTCCGCGCACCGACGCCGAGGCCACGCTCGCCGAGGTGTGGTCCGCGGTGCTCGGCGTCGACCGGGTCGGCGTCGAGGACAACTTCTTCGGCCTCGGCGGCGACTCGATCCTCAGCATCCAGGTCGTGGCCCGGGCCCGGCAGGCCGGGCTGACCCTCTCGTCGAAGGACCTCTTCCAGCGCCAGACCATCGCCGAACTGGCGCAGGTCGCCACCACGAACACCCCCGCGCCGGCCCCCGCGGAAGCGAGCGGGCCCGCGCCGCTGGGCCCGATCCAGGCGTGGCTGTTCGAGCAGTTCGACGACCCGTGGCGGCTGACCATGTCCGTCCACGTCGTCCTGTCCTCGGTGGACATTCCCCGGCTGGTCGGCGCGCTCGCCCGCGTGGCCGAGCGGCACGACGCCCTGCGCATGCGGTTCTCACGGGTCGACGGCACCTGGCAGCAGGAGCCCGCCGCGACCGAGACCGCGGACATCCTGCGGCACGTCGACCTGTCCGAAGTGGACGACGCCGCCACCGCGATGCACACCGAAGCCGTCCGCGCGCAGACCTCCTTGGACATCAGCGAAGGCCCGGTGTGGCGAGTGGTGCTGTTCACCTTCGCCGGCCGCCCGCCGCAGCTGTTCCTCACCGCCCACCACCTCGTCATGGACGGGGTCTCCTGGCGCGTCCTGCTGGCCGACCTCGACCACGCTTACCGGGGAGCCGCACTGGAACCGGTGGGCAGCTCGTTCACCCACTGGGCCCGGTCGCTGGCCGCGCACGTGAAAATGGGACACCTCGACAAGCACGCCGCCTATTGGGAAACTGCTCCCGGCGGGGTGCGGACGGAGCTTCCGGTCGACCGGACCGGCCGCAACCGCGCGAAGTCGGCGCGCGCGGTCTCGGTGTCACTTGGCCGGGCCGAGACCACCGCGCTGCTGCACGACGTGCCTTCGGCGTACCGGACCGAGGTCAACGACGTCCTGCTGAGCGCCCTCGGCCGGGTGCTCGCCCGCTGGACGGGCCGAGCGCGCGTGATCGTGGCGATGGAAGGCCACGGCCGCGAGGAAATCGCGGCACCACTGGAACTTTCCCGGACGATCGGCTGGTTCACCGCCCAGTACCCGCTGACGCTCACCCTGCTCGAGGGCGACTGGGGCGACGTCCTCAAGGCGGTCAAGGAACAGCTGCGCGCCGTCCCGGACAAGGGCGTGGGCTACGGAGCCCTGCGCTACCTCGGCCCGCCCGATACCGCCCTCCGCGACGACCCCGCGCCGCGGATCTCGTTCAACTACCACGGCCGCTGGGACGTCGGCGCCCCCGGCGACGGCTGGTACCAGGGCCGCGGCGAACCCCTCGGCCACGACAGCGACCCGGAGGGCACGCGGCCGTACCTGCTCGACGTCGTCGGCGTGGTCGAAGCCGGCGAGCTGCACCTCACCTGGGAGTACGCCGAAGACGTCCACGACGAGTCCACCGTCCGCGCGCTCGCCGAGGAGATGGCCGAGGCGCTGCGGGACATCGTCGTCCACTGCGCCGGCGCCGGTGGCCGCACGCCGTCGGACTTCCCGCTCGCCCGGCTCGACCAGGCCACCGTCGACCGCCTGGCCGGCGACGGCCGCGACGTCGAGGACCTCTACCCGCTCACCCCGCTGCAGGCCGGCATGGTGTTCCACAGCCTGGTCGACCGCGGCTCCGGCGCGTACTTCGACCAGTTCCGCCTGCGGCTGGGCGGCGTGCGCAACCCGCTGGCGCTGGCCGAGGCGTGGCAGCGCGTGGTCGACCGCACGCCGATCCTGCGCAGCAGCATGGTCTGGGACGGCGTCGACGAGCCGCTCCAGCGCGTGCACCGGCGGGTCCGGGTGCCGGTCGGGCAGCACGACTGGCGCGGGCTCACTCCGGACGCGCAGCAGGGGGAACTCGCGAAGCTGCTCGAAGCCGACCAGGCGGCCGGCATGGACCTGACGGCGCCGCCGTTGATGCGCCTGGAGATCGCCCGCGTCGCCGACGACGAGGTGCAGCTGATCTGGACGTCGCACCACGTCCTGCTCGACGGCTGGAGCACGGCCCAGGTCTTCGGGGAGGTGGGCGAGCAGTACGCCGCGATCGTCGAAGGCCGGCCGGCCGAGCTGGCACCGCGCCGCCCCTTCCGCGACTACCTCGCCTGGCTGGCCGGGCAGGACCACGCCGAAGCCGAACGGCACTGGCGCGCGGTGCTCGAGGGCTTCACCGCGCCGACCCCGCTGCCGTACGACCGGCGGCCCCAGGAAGCCCACCGGGCCGAGTCGGCGGCGGAGGTCCTGGTCGAGCTGTCCGCCGAAGAGTCCGCCCGGCTGCACGCCACGGCGAAGGCGGCCGCGCTGACGATCAACTCGGTCGTCCAAGGCGCGTGGGCGCTGCTGCTGGCGCGCTACAGCGGCGAGTCCGACGTCGTGTTCGGCACGACGGTGTCCGGCCGGCCGGCCGAGCTGCCCGGAGTCGAGGCGATGGTCGGGATGTTCATCAACACCGTGCCCACCCGGATCGAAGTCCACAGTGGACAACCAGTGGGCGAGTGGCTGCGCGCGGTCCAGGCACGGCAGGCCGACGCGCGGCGCTACGACTTCCTCGCGTTGTCGCGGCTGCAGGCGTTCACTGGGGTTCCGGCGGGCTCGGCGCTGTTCGACAGCGTGGTGGTCTTCGAGAACTACCCGATCTCCGACAGCGGCCAGGACGGCGTGCGCGTGCTGGACGTCGGTTCGCTCGACACGACGAGCTACCCGCTGAACCTCACCGCCTACCTGCACGACCGCCTGGGCCTCGAACTGTCCTACGATCCCCGGCTGTTCGACGAGGAGACCGCACGGCGGCTCGCCGGGCAGCTCGCCCAGCTCGTCCGCGCGATCGCCGCCGATCCGGACCGCCCGCTGGGCTCCTTGTCGCTCTCGACGCCCGAAGAGCGGCGGCTGTTGCTCACCGCCGGCGAAGGCGCGAAGCTCGACGTCCCCGCGGGCACGGTGCTCGACGTCTTCGAAGCGACGGTGGCGCGGACGCCGCACGAGACCGCGCTCGTCTCCGGCGACACCGAGCTGGACTTCGCCGAGGTCGACGCGCGCGCCACCCGGCTGGCCGCGGAGCTGACCGCGCGCGGCGCCGGTCCCGAACGGGTCGTGGCCGTGGCGCTGCCCCGCTCGGCCGACGCCGTCATCGCCCTGTTCGCCGTGCTCAAGGCGGGTGCGGTGTACCTGCCGATCGATCCCGGCCTGCCGGCGGAACGGATCCGGTTCCTCCTCGACGACGCCGATCCCGCCGTGGTCCTGGGGTTGCCGCACGAAGACCGGCCCGGGGCGCCGGCCGCGTCGTCCCCGGCCGCGTACGTCATCTACACCTCGGGGTCGACCGGGACGCCCAAGGGCGTGCTCGTCGAGCACCCCGCGCTGATGAACCTCCTGGTGAACCACCGCGCGGTGTTCGGCCGCGACCGGATGCGGGTGGCGCTCACGGCGGCCTTCTCGTTCGACACGTCGTGGGAAGGCCCGCTGCTGCTGGCGGACGGGCACGAGCTGCACGTCATCGACGACGACACCCGGCTCGACCCCGCGGCGCTCGTCCGGTATGTCCGGGACCACCGCATCGACTTCCTCGACGTCACGCCGTCCTACGTCCGCCAGCTGCTGCCCGCCGGCCTGCTGTCGGGCACGCACCGGCCCGCGCACCTGATGCTCGGCGGCGAGGCCACTCCCGAGCCGCTGTGGCGCGAGCTGGCGGCGTGCGGAACCGCCGTCCACAACTACTACGGGCCCACCGAGACCACTGTGGACGCCGTCCGCGCACCCGTGACCGGGGACCGGCCGGTGATCGGGCGGCCCCTGGCGAACCTGCGCGCCTACGTGCTCGACTCGGCCGGCGAGCCGGTGCCGCCCGGGATGCCGGGGGAGCTGTGCCTCGCCGGCGGCCAGCTCGCCCGCGGCTACCTGAACCGCCCCGGGCTCACCGCGGACCGGTTCGTCGCGGACCCGTTCGGTCCGCCGGGCGGCCGGATGTACCGCACCGGCGACCGCGTCCGCTGGACCGCCGGCGAGCTCGACTACCTCGGCCGCGTCGACGAGCAGGTCAAGATCCGCGGCTTCCGCGTGGAGCCCGGCGAGGTCGAGGCCGTCCTCCGGCGGCACCCGGCGGTCGCCGACACCGCGGTGGCCGCCCGCGACGGCCGGCTCGTCGCCTACGTCGTCGGCGACGTCCGCGGCCTGCGCGCCTGGCTGCGCGAGCGGGTGCCGGACCACCTCGTGCCGTCGGCGTTCGTGGCACTGGACGCTATCCCGCTGACCCGTCACGGCAAGGTCGACCGGCGCGCCTTGCCGAGTCCCGAGTGGGAAACCTCGGCCGAGTACGCCGCGCCGCGGCCCGGCACCGAACGGCGGCTGGCGGCGATCTGGGCCGACGTGCTGCGCGTCGACCGGGTGGGGCGCACCGACAGCTTCTTCGAGCTGGGCGGGGATTCGCTGCTGAGCATGCGGATCAGCTCGCGGGTGCGGGCCGAGCTGGGCGTCGAGGTCTCGCCGCGCGCCCTCTTCCAGACCCCGACACTCGCCGCGTTCGCCGCCGCGCTGCCCTCCGGCGAGTCCGCCGCGGCCCCGATCCCGGTCGTGCCGCGGGGCGGCCCGCTGCCGCTGTCGTTCGCCCAGCAGCGCCTGTGGTTCCTCGACGAGTTCGAGCCGGGCGGCAGCGCCTACCTTTCGCCCACGGCGTTGCGGCTGCGCGGGTCCCTCGACGTCGACGCCTTGAGCCGGGCCCTCGACACCCTGGTCGCCCGGCACGAGTCGCTGCGCACGACGTTCGACGCGGTCGAGGGCCGCGGCGTCCAGCACGTCCACGAACCCCGGCCGGTGGAGCTCCCCGTGCGGGACTTCGACGAGGAGGCACTGGCGGAAGAGGCTCGGCGGCCGTTCGACCTGCGCACCGGACCGCTGCTGCGGGCCCGGCTGTTCCGGCGGGCGCCCGACGACCACGTCCTGCTGCTGGTGCTGCACCACATCGTCACCGACGGCTGGTCGTCCGGCGTGCTGGCCGCCGAGCTCGACGCCTGCTACGCCGCCCACGTCCGCGGCGAGGAGCCGGACCTGCCGGAGCTGCTGGTGCAGTACGCGGACTTCGCGTCCTGGCAACGGGACTTCCTGGACGGGCCCGCGCTCGCCGGGCAGCTGGACCACTGGCGCGACCGGCTGGCCGGGCTCACCCCGCTCGAGCTGCCCACCGACCGGCCGCGGCCCCCGGTGCGCACCACCGAAGGGCGGTGGCTCGGCTTCGCCATCCCCGCCGAGGTCGCCGCGAAGCTGCGTGACCTGGCGAGCGCGCGGGACAGCACGCTGTTCATGACGCTCGTGGCCGCGTGCCAGGTCCTGCTGGCCCGCTGGGCCGGCCAGGACGACGTCGCCGTCGGCACGGTCACCGCCGGGCGCGACCGGGCCGAGCTGGACCGCGTGGTCGGCTTCTTCGTCAACACCCTGGTCCTGCGGTCCACAGTGGATCATCGCCGGTCGTTCCGGGAGTTCCTGGCCGGTGTGCGGGAAACCGTGCTCGACGCCTTCGCGCACCAGGAGGTGCCGTTCGAGCGCGTGGTGGACGCGGTGCAGCCGGTCCGCGACCCGAGCCGGACGCCGTTGTTCCAGGTGATGGTCGCCCTCCAGAACACCGGCGACCGGCCGGGCGGCGGCACGCTCGTCGCCGGCGAGGTCGCGCTGCCCGCGACGTCGGCGAACTTCGACCTGCTCGTGCAGTTCGAAGAGGACGGGGGCGCGCTGCACGGCGCGATCAACTACGCCACCGGCCTGTTCGACGCCGCGACGATCGAACGGCTGGCAGCCCGCCTGGAGACGGCGCTGGCGGCCTTCGCCGCGGAACCCGACCGGCCGATGGCAGCGCTGCCGCTGCTCCCCGAGGCCGAACTCGACCTGCTGCGGGCCGGGAACGACACCGCACTCGCCGTCGCATCGGCGTCGCTCGCGCAGTTGGTCGAGGCACAGGCGGCGCGCACCCCCGACGCGCCGGCGCTGGTCTCCGACCAGGGCGACCTCACCTTCGCCGAGCTGAACGCGCGGGCGAACCGGCTGGCCCGCGCGCTCGCCGGCCGCGGTGCCGGTCCGGAGCGGATCGTCGCGGTCCGGCTGCCGCGGTCGGTCGCGCTCGTGGTCACCGAACTGGCCGTGGCGAAGACCGGCGCCGCGTTCCTGCCCGTCGACCCCGGCTACCCGGCCGAGCGGATCGAGTTCATGCTGCGTGACGCCGATCCGGTCGTCGTGGTGGACGAGGAGCCCGACGCCGGGGGCTTCGACGACACGAACCTCGGTGTCCCGGTGGACCCGGACCAGCCGGCGTACGTGATCTACACGTCCGGCTCGACCGGGCGGCCCAAGGGCGTCGTCGTGTCCCACGCCGGGCTGGCCTCCCTCTCCGCGGCCGAAATCGCCCACTTCGAGGTGCGGCCGGGCGATCGCGTGCTCGCCTTCAGCTCGCCGAGCTTCGACGCGTCGGTGCTGGAGCTGGCCATGGCGCTGCCCGCCGGTGCCGCGCTCGTCGTGCCGCCCGAAGGCCCGCTGCTCGGCGCGCAGCTCGCCGAAGTACTGGCCGGGTACCGGGTCACGCACGCGCTGATCCCGCCGGTCGCGCTCGCGACCGTGCCCGAGGTGCCGCTGCCGGACTTCCGCACGGTGATCGTCGGCGGGGACGTCTGCCCGGCCTCGCTGGTGGACCGCTGGGCACCCGGTCGCCGGATGATCAACGCCTACGGGCCCACCGAATCCACCGTCGTCACGTCGTGGAGCGACGCGCTCGCGCCCGGTGGCACTCCGCCGATCGGCCGGCCCATCCCCAACACCCGGGTGCACGTGCTGGACGGCGGCCTGCGCCAGGTGCCCGTCGGGGCGCCGGGCGAGCTGTACGTCAGCGGCCTCGGCCTGGCCCGCGGGTACCTGAACCGGCCGGGCCTGACCGCGGACCGGTTCGTCGCGGACCCCTTCGGCCCGCCCGGGTCCCGGATGTACCGCACCGGCGACGTCGTGCGCCGGCGGGCGTCGGGCGACCTCGAGTTCGCCGGGCGCGCGGACGACCAGGTCAAGGTCCGCGGGTTCCGCGTCGAGCTCGGCGAGATCGAGACCGCCCTGCGGCGGGACCCGGACGTGCGGGAAGCGGTCGTCGTCGCCCGGGAAGCCGACGGGCACAAGCGGCTGGTCGCCTACGTCGTCGGCGACGTGACGGACTTGCGCGACCGGCTCGGCGACACCCTGCCGGACTACCTCGTGCCGTCGGTGTTCGTGCCCCTGGCGGAGCTGCCGGTGACGCCCAACGGCAAGGTGGACCGCGCGGCCCTGCCCGAGCCGGACCTCTCGGCGCTGCGGACCGCCGAGTACGTCGCCCCGCGCACGGAGCTCGAAGAGCTGCTGGCGACCACGTGGGCCGAGGTCCTCGGCCTCGACCGCGTCGGCGCCGAGGACAACTTCTTCGACCTGGGCGGGGATTCCATCCTGAGCATCCAGGTCGTCCACCGCGCCCGGCAGGCGGGCCTGGCGATGCGGTCGAAGGACCTGTTCACCCACCAGACGGTCGCCGAGCTGGCGACCGTGGTCCGGCCGGCCGAGGCGGCCGACGGTGCGCGCGAGGCCGTCGTCGGCGACGTCCCGCTGACGCCGGTCCAGCGGTGGTTCCTCGACTCCGGACCGGCGAACCCGGCGCACTTCAACCAGTCCGTCCTCGTCGAGCTGGCCGGGCCGGTGGACGAAGAGGCGCTGCGGCAGGCGATCGACGCCGTCGTCGCCCACCACGACGCGCTGCGCCTGCGCTTCGAGCCGACGGCGACCGGGTGGACCCAGCACAACGCCCCCGTGGAGCCGGGATCCGTGCTGCGGACGGTGTCCTTTGTGGACTTGGAAAGCGCCGCGGACGACGCGCAGGCGAGCTTCGACCTCGCCCGGCCGCCGCAGCTGCGGGCGCTGCTGTCCGGGCCGGGGGAGAACGGGAACCCGCGGCTCTTCCTCGCCGCGCACCACCTGGTCGTGGACGCCGTCTCGTGGGGCATCCTGCTGGAGGACCTGGAGAAGGCGTACCGGCAGATCGAGGCGGGGGAGAAGCCGGACCTCGGCGCGAAGACGACGTCGTTCCGCGACTGGGCGCACCGGCTGCGCGCGTTCGCCGAGAGCGGGGCGCTGGACGGCGAACGCGAGCACTGGGCCCGCGAGCTCCCCGGGCGCGAGATCCCGTGTGAGGAGACCGGGATCGCGCCGGGACCACCCGAGCTGGTCACGGTCGCCGTCGACGAGCGCGACACCGACGCGCTGCTGCACCGGGCGCCCGGCGCCTACCGGACGCGGATCAACGACGTCCTGCTGACCGCGCTCGCCCGGGCCCTCACCCGCTGGACGGGGGAGCGCGCGGTGGCGGTCGACCTGGAAGGGCACGGCCGCGAGGAGGTCCTCGACGACGTCGACCTGACCCGGACCGTCGGGTGGTTCACCACGCTGTTCCCGGTCGCACTGGAAGTCGACCCGGCCGCGGGCTGGCGGCAGTCGGTCAAGAGCGTGCGGCGGCAGCTGCGCGCGGTGCCGGGCAACGGGTTCGGGCACGGCGTCCTGCGCTGCTTCCGCGACCCGGACCTCGGCCGGGACGCGCCGCGCGTGGCGTTCAACTACCTGGGCCAGGGCGAGCACGGCGGTGCCGCCGGCGGCCTCTACCTGCGGGCGCACCCGCCGCTGGGCCGCGAGCAGGACCCGGCGAACGTGCCGGCGCATCTGCTGGAAGTGGTCGGCGGCGTGCGGGACGGCCGGCTGGAGTTCTCCTGGTACTACCGGCCCGACCGGCACGAACGCGCGACGGTGACCGCCGTCGCGGCGGACTTCGCGGCCGCGTTGCGCGCCATCGCCGCCGACTGCCGGGGGGACGACGCGTGACCCGCGACTACCGCCTGCTCTGGATCGGCCAGGTCGTCTCCGAGGCCGGGTTCAGCACGACGGCGATCGCCTTCCCGCTGCTGGTGCTGGCCCTCACCGGATCGGCGGCGCAGTCGGGGCTCGTGCTCGGCGCCGTGGCGGTCGCCCAGCTGGTGGCCGGCCTGCCCGCCGGAGCGCTGGTGGACCGCTGGCACCGCAAGCGGATCATGCTCGGCTGTGAAGCGGCGCAAGCGATCGCGGCCGCCGGGCTGGTGCTCGCCCTGTTCTGGGACGTCGCCGGGGTCGGGCTGCTGGTCGCCGTCGCCGTCGTGATGGGCGTGAGCCGTGCGCTGTTCGAACCGGCCGAAGAGGCGAGCCTGCCGCGCCTGGTCAAGGAGGACCAGGTGCCGTCGGCGGTCGCGCTGAACGCGGCCCGCACCAGCGCGGGCCAGCTCTCCGGCACGGCGCTCGGCGGGTTCCTGTTCGCCGTGGGCCGGCTGGTCCCGTTCGCCTTCGACGTCGTGGCGCACGTCTTCGCCTTCGTGGCGTTGCTGTTCGTGCGCCTGCCGGGCCGGCCGGAGCGCACGCCGGACCAGCCGCCCGCGCACCTGGGCCGGGAGATCGCGGAGGGCCTGCGCTGGGTGTGGGGCCAGCCGCGGCTGCGCGTCACGGTCCTCTGCGTGGTGAGCCTGAACCTGTTCTTCTCGGCCTACTACCTGGTGATCATCGTGCTGGCGAACGACCGCGGGGTGCCGGCCGGCGAGATCGGCGTGATGGCGGCGATGCTCGGCGCGGGCGGCATCCTTGGCTCGCTGGCCGCGCCCTGGCTGCACCGCCGCGTCAGCCCGCACCTGCTGATCGCCGGCGTCTTCTGGGCGCTGACGGTGCTGACCCCGCTGGCGGTGTTCGCGACCAACGGGTACGTGCTGGGCGCGCTGTTCGCGGCCATCGCGTTCCTGCCCCCGGCGGCCAACACGACGATCAGCACCTACCAACTGCTGTTCACCCCGGACGCGTTGCGCGGCCGCCTGGGCGGGGTACTCGGCGTGACGGGCGGCCTGGCGGCGGCGCTCGGCCCGGCGCTGGGCGGCTGGCTGGTCGAGGTGCTCCCCGGCACGGCGGCCGTCCTGACCTGCGCCGCGGCGATCGCGGTGGTCACCCTGCTGACGACGTTCAGCGGGACACTTCGCGGGTTCCCGGCCGTGGACCGGATCCGTGAGCTCGAAGAAACCCCTGGCCCGTAAGAGAAAGGAACCCGATGGACGAGAACACGACATTCCAGGTCCTGGTCAACGACGAGGAGCAGTACTCGCTGTGGCCGGCGGACAAGGAGGTCCCGGCGGGCTGGCGTCCCGACGGCACGCGCGGAACCCGCGAGGAGTGCATGGCCCACGTCGACGAGGTGTGGACGGACATGCGCCCCCGCAGCCTCCGGGAGCGCATGGCCGCGGAGTGACGGTCCGGGTGCGGCCGGGGAAGCCCGGCCGCACCCGGCTCACGCGTCCAGGCCGAGGTGTTCGCGCAGGGTCGTCCCGGTGTACTCGGTGCGGAAGGAGCCGCGCTCCTGCAGCAGCGGCACCACCTGGTCGGCGAACGCGTCGAGGCCGCCCGGGGTGACGTGCGGGACCAGGATGAAGCCGTCGCTCGCGTCGGCCTGGACCAGGTCGTCGATCGCCGCCGCGACGGTCGTGGGCGAGCCGATGAACGTCTGCCGGCCGGTGACCTCGATGATCAGGTCGCGCGTGGACAGGTTCTTCGCCTCGGCGAGCTGCCGCCACTCGCGGGCGGTGGCCAGCGGGTCGCGGTACATCCGGACGCTGGCGCGGCCGGGCGCGATCGTCGACCCGTCGACCACGGGATCCGTCGACGGCAGCGGGCCGTCGGGGTCGTGGTCGGCGAGGTCGGTGTTCCAGACCTGCTCGAGGAACTTGATGGCGGTCTGCGCGCTGACCTGCTGCCGCCGCACGACGTGGGCGAGCTCGTGCGCGTCGGCGTCGGTGTCGCCGAGCACGAACGTCGCCGCGGGCAGGATCACCAGCTGCTCCGAGGTCCGGCCGTACTTGGCCAGGCGGCCCTTCACGTCCGAGTAGAACGCCTGCCCCGCTTCGAGGGTGCCGTAGCGGCTGAAGATCGCGTCGGCGGTGGCCGCGGCGAACTCGCGGCCCTCCTCGGAGTCGCCGGCCTGGATGATCACCGGACGGCCCTGCGGGCTGCGCGGCACCGGGAAGCGGCCCTCGATGTCGAAGTGCCGGTCGTGGTGGGCGAAGGCACCCGCGGCCGGGTCCGGCAGGAAGACGCCGGTCTCGGCGTCGGCGGTGATCTCGCCGCCGCGCCACGAGTCGAACAGCTCCCACGCGGTGCGCAGGAACGTCTCGGCGCGCTCGTACCGCTGGTCCTGCGGGAGGAACCCGCCGCGCCGGAAGTTCTCGCCGGTGAAGGCGTCCCACGACGTGACGACGTTCCACGCGGCGCGCCCCGCGGAGAGGTGGTCGAGGGAGGCGAACTGGCGGGCCACCTCGAACGGCTCGTTGAACGTCGAGTTGATCGTGCCGGCCAGGCCGAGCCGCTCGGTGACCGCCGCCAGCGCGGACAGGACGGTGAAGGTGTCCGGGCGGCCGACGACGTCGAGGTCGTAGATCTGCCCGCCCTGCTCGCGCAGCCGCAGGCCTTCGGCCAGGAAGAAGAAGTCGAACTTCGCGCGCTCGGCGGTCTGCGCGAGCTTGACGAAGGAGCTGAACTCGACGTGGCTGCCGGCTTCGGGGTCGCTCCACACGGTCGTGTTGTTGACGCCGGGGAAGTGCGCCGCGAGGTGGATCTGCTTGCGGGTCATTGCGCGGCCTCCTCAGACGGCGGCGTAGCGGTTGGCGGGGCGGGCGAGTCCGAGCAGCCCGCGCAGGGTGTCCGCTTCGTACTCGGTGCGGAAGGCGCCGCGGGACTGGAGCTCGGGAACGAGGCCGCGGGTGATCGCGGTCAGGTCGTGCGGCACGGCACCTGGCCGCAGCCGGAAGCCCGAGAGCCCGGCGCGCTGCCAGTCGAGCAGCAGGTCGGCGAGCCCGGCCGGGGTGCCGGTGAAGACGTGGGCGTCCGAGGTGTACTCCGCGCCGGCCAGTTCGTCGAGCCGCGCCTTGCGGTCCGCGGCGGCCTGCTCGGTCTCGCCGAGGAACACGACGACGTCACCGAAGACGTGCAGCGTGTCTTTGCCGCGTCCGGCTCGTTCCTGTTCGTCCCGGACGGCGGCGACGATCGTGGCGGCCTGCTCGCGGTCGAAGGGCGTCACGTAGACGACGTCGGCCGAGCGGGCGGCGAGCCGGTAGGGGACGGCGGCGTGCGCCAGCGCGGTGACCAGGGGCTGGCCCTGCGGCGGCCGCGGCGTGATCGACGGGCCCTTGACCGAGAACCAGCGCCCGCTGAAGTCGATGTAGTGCAGCTTCTCGCGGTCGACGAACCGGCCGGTGGCGACGTCGCGGATCTCGGCGTCGTCTTCCCAGCTGTCCCACAGCCGGCGCAGCACCTCGACGTAGTCCGCGGCCTCGTCGAACAGCTCGTTGAGCGGGCTGGGCCGATCCGACTCGGCGGCGTCCTCGAGCCGGAACTCGCCGAACTCACGGCGTCCGAAGTGCCGGTTGTCCTCGGCCCGGCCGGCGACCTGCACCCGCACACCGGCCCGGCCGGTGCTGACGTAGTCGAGGGTGGCGATGGCCTTCGACAGGTGGAAGGGCTCGGTGTGGGTGACGACGGCGGTCGGCACCAGCCCGATGCGCGAGGTCAGCGGCGCGACCCGGGCGGCGATCAGCACCGCGTCGAGCCGCCCCTGGACGATGTCGGTGCGCTCGCCCGGCCGGTCGAGCGGGTGCGCCGTCTGCAGGGCGAGGGAGTCTTCGATGGTGACGAAGTCCAGCTTGCCGGCTTCGGCCTCCTGGACGATGTCGGCCCAGTAGCCGGCGGTGAGCAGCTCCCGCGGCCGCGCGCCGGGCTCCCGCCAGGCGGCGGGGTGCCACCCGGCCCCGTCCAACGCGACGGCGATCCGTGGTCCGGTTCCTGAAGCCATCCCGGCGTCCCTCCTGTCGGCCTGTGCCCGCAGTGTGCGCCGGATTCCGCGACCCGGGCGGGAACGGCCAACTGCTGGGACGGCGGGGGGTGGCGGGAATAACCGCGCGGGTCGGTTACTCGACGGTGCGGGCGAGGATGCCGAGGGTGGCTCGCAAGGCGGCCTCCGGGATGATCGGGAAGTCGATCTTGTCCCGGTAACGCGGCTCGATCTCGCTCCAGTCGTAGTACGACGTCACGCGGGTTCCGGTGCCGTCGGGCTCGAGCCGGTAGCCGTACAGGTGGCGGATCGGTGGCTGGATCGTGCCCGAGATCGTCCATTCGAGCAGGCTGTCCTGCTCGTGCTTCGTGATGACGACCGTGACGTCGTACTTGCCCATCGGCAGGTCGTTGAGGGCCTCGCGGTCCATGTGCACGGTGAACTCGTCGCCCGCGCGCCGGACCGGTTCGCCGTCGGCGGACTGCAGCATTCCGGAACTGTCGATGGCCACGTGCCCGCGCGGGTCGCACAGCAGCGCGAACACCTTCTCCGGGGCGGCCGCGATGGTGCGGGTCACCTCGAACCGTTGCGTCGTCATGGTCGCGAGCCTGCCACAGTCCGCCGCCGTCAGCCGCCCGTCTGCCGTCGATAAACTGAACCGAGTATGATTCTGGACCGAGTCTGATATTATTGCCGGGTGGCAGGACTGCGGGAGCGCAAGAAAGAGCAGACGAAGCGCCGGATCGCCGCGGTGGCGGTGCGGTTGTTCGCCGAACGCGGTTTCGACGCGGTGACCGTCAACGAGATCGCCGAAGCCGCCGAGGTGGCGAAGGCGACCCTCTTCGCCTACTTCCCCGGCAAGGAGTCACTCGTGCTCCAGGGCGTGGGCGAGGACGACCTGGCCGGCGTCGTCGGACGGCGGCCGCCGGGGCAGTCACCCCTCGATGCCTTGCGGGCGCACTACAGTGCGTTCGCCACTGGTGAGCTGGGCGCGGTGGACCGCGACGAGATCGTCACGCGGATGCGCGTGATCTTCGACAGTCCCGCGCTCTCCGCCGCCGCCAACACCTTGCTCTACCGGCAGCGCCAGGATCTGGCTCGGGTGCTGGCCGAGGACTACGGGCAGCCGGCCGCCACCCTGATCGCGGCCCAGCTCGCCGCGACCGTGCTCACGCTGCAGGAGTCGTTCTTCCACCGCTTGGCCGGCGACGCGTCACCCGAGCAGGCGGCCCGATCCCTGGCCGAGGACACCGAGCTCGCGTTCGACCTGCTGGAACACGGCATCGACCACCGGAAAGGGCAGTAACGTGCGCGCACGCGGCATCAACTACGACACCGGATTCCTCCCCGGCGACGGCCTGTCCCGGAAGGTCTTCACTCCCGAGGCGGTCCGCCACGACATGGCGGTGATCGCCGGTGAGCTGCACTGCGACGCCGTGCGCGTCTCCGGCCGCGAGCCCGAACGGCTCGAGGTCGCCGCCGGGCTCGCCGCCGATGCCGGCCTCGAGGTCTGGTTCGCCCCGTTCCCCGTCGACCTCCCCGCCGACCGGCTGCTCCCGTTCTTCGCCGGCTGCGCCCGGCGAGCCGAAGCCGTCCGGCGGACGGGCGCCGAGGTGGTGTTCGTCGCGGGCTGCGAGATCAGCGCCTTCTGTCCGGGGTTCATCCCCGGTGACACCTACAGTGCGCGCCTGCAAGCCATGGCCACCGCCGACCTGGCCTGGTGGACCTCCCTCGGCCCGGTGCTGCGGCGGCTCGACGACTTCCTCGCCGAAGTCGCCGCGACCGTCCGCGCGCACTTCGCCGGGCAGGTCACCTACGCCGCCGCCCCGTGGGAGTCCGTCGACTGGGCCCCCTTCGACATCGTCGGCGTCGACGCTTACCGCGCCGCCTACAACGCCGGTACCTTCCGGGACGAGCTGCGCCGGCACTTCGCCCACGGCAAGCCGGTCGCGGTGGTCGAGTACGGAACCTGCGCCTACCGTGGCGCCGGCGAGCGCGGCGGCATGGCCTGGCAGGTGCCGGCCGGCGCGATCCCGGACGAGGACGAGCAGGTGCGCTACCTCACCGAACTGCTCGACGTCTTCGAGGAAGAAGGCGTCGACACGGCACTCTGGTTCACTTTCGCCGCCTTCAACCGGCTCGCGGACCAGGACCTCGGTTCGTACGGGGTGGTCCGGATGCTCGACCGGACCGGCTGGGAACCGAAGAAGGCGTTCCACGCCATGGCGGCCCGGTACCGGCGCGGCTGACCGTCAGCGGTACAGGTCCTGGTGCGTGGCCCGGAGCTGGTACTTGAGCACCTTCCCGCCGACGGTTTCGGGCAGGGCGTCGGCGAGCACGATCGCCTTCGGGGTTTCGTAGCCCGCCAGGCGTTCACGGCAGTACGCGATCAGGTCGTCCGCCACCGGGTCGCTGCCCGGGCGCGGGACGACGACGGCCGTGACCGCTTCGCCCCAGCGTTCGTGCGGCAGGCCGATCACCGCCGCGCGCAGGACGGCGGGGTGCTCGTGCAGCACCGCTTCCACGCGCATGCTCGAGACGTTCTCACCGCCGGTCTTCACGATGTCCTTGTAGCGGTCCACCATCACGCGCAGGCCGTGCTCGTCCACCACCGCCGAGTCGCCGGAGTGGAACCAGCCGCCGCGGAACGCTTCCCGGGTCGCGGCGGGGTCGCGGTAGTAGCCCGCGGTCATCACCGGCGACCGGTAGACGGCCTCGCCGGGGGTGCCGCGGACCGGCTCGCCCCGTTCGTCGACGACGTCGGAGGCCAGCAGCCCGCTCGGCACGCCGACGTAGTTCATCGCGGGTGCCGTGCGGGCGTGCACCTCGGGCCACGCGCTCGGCCAGAACCGGTGGCAGGCGATGGCTTCCGTCTGCCCGAAGATCCCGATCGCGACGAACCCCGGCGCCGTCCGGGCTTCGAGGCGGTGCAGGAGCGTGGGGGAGAGGGCACCCCAGCCGTAGACGAGCGCCGTCAGCGAGGTCAGGTCCAAAGTGGAGTCGGCGTCGATCGCGTCGGCCAGCGCGGCGACGAACTGGGGTGAGCCCGCCCAGACGGCGGTGGCTCGCGACCGTGCCAGCGACTCCGCGACCGGACCGGGCACCGGACGGCGGCCGAGGATCAGCGTGCCGCCGGCGAAGAACGTCGAGTACGTGAACAGCGCGTCGCCGACGTGGTAGATCATCGGCAGGAACGTGCAGACGCGCAGGTCGGTCTCGTGCCGCAGGCCACGCGTGAGCGACAGGGCGAAGTTCAGCCCGGCGAGGTGCGCGTAGCTGTGCGAGAGCATCACGCCCTTCGGCAGCGCGGTGGTGCCGGAGGTGAACAGCAGCTGGAAGATGTCGTCGCCGTGGATCTCGACGTCGGGCTCGGTGTCCGGGTGCCCGTCGAGGAAGGCGCCGAACGCCGGGCTGCCGGCGACCGGGCCGCCGCCGACCGTGATGGTGGCGCCGACCCGCACGCCCGGGACGCCCTCCAGGCGCGGCCAGAGTTCCGCGTCGACGACCGCCAGCCGGGGTTCGGTCCGCCGCACGAGGTGCGCGAGGACGTCCGGGGCGAGACCGGGGTTCAGCGGGACGGCGACCATGCCCGCCTTGGCGATCCCGATCTTGGCCAGGAACGCCTCGACGGTGTTCTCGCAGAACAGCAGCACGCGGTCGCCGGGCACGAGACCCGCGGCGGCGAGCGCGTGCGCGAGCCGGTTGGCGGCCTGGTCGGCCTGCCGGTAGGTCACGGAGGCGAAGCGCTCTTCGCCGCAGACGCCCTCGATCGCGACCTGGTCCGGGCGGCTCCAGGTGAGCCGTTCGAAGACGTCGCCGATCGACGTGCGTTCCCAGCGGTGCACCGCGCGACGGCCGCGCAGCGTCTCGACGTCGATGGCCGCCTGCGTGGCGCTCTCACTGGTCGTGGTCATGCTGAGGCTCCTTCGCCGTCGCTGCCGCCGACCAGCATGCCGTGACCGCGGTCACCGAAGCAAGAAGAAAGTTATTCGCCATTCACTGAGAGGGCGTGACGCCGAGGCACGCGTGCGCCATCTCGTCCAGCAGTTCCGCGAGCCGCTCCGGGGCGAGGCCGCTGCGGAAGAACAGCGTCGACTGCACCGCGCCGATCGCCGCGTGCACGGCCAGGCGCAGCTCGCCGTCGGCGAGCTCGGGGCGCAGCGGGGCGAGCACGTGGACCCAGTCCTCGAGGTAGTGCCGCTGCAGCCGGCGCAGCCGCCGCCGGTCCTCCTCGGGCAGGTTGTGGATCTCGCGGTGGTAGACCGCGAGCACGGTCCGGTCCTCGATGGCGACCCGGACGTGGTCCCTGATCAGGCCGGTCAGCGCGATCCGGTCGGCGGGCGCGTCGGCGAGGATGGCCGCGGCGCCGTCCTGCAGGCGGGCCATCACGCGGTCGAGCAGCGCGACGAGGATCGCGTCCTTGTTCTCGAAGTGCCGGTAGACGCCGGAACCGACGATGCCCGCCTCCGCGCCGATGTCGGCCATGCCGATCGCGTGGAAGCCGCGCCGGGCGGTGAGCTCGGCGGCCGCGGTCAGGATCCGCTCCCGCCGGTCGGGGTCGCGCCGCCGTCGGGTGGCCGGGGAAGTGCTCGTCATCTTGTCATCATCGCAGCCGGGCGCTACGGTGCGCTATAAGTGAATGAGAAATCACTAAGGAGCGTCGGCGTGGACGTGCTCGACAGCGATGAGGCCCGGGATCTCCGGGCCGCGGTGGGCGCCATCGCCGCTCCGTTCGGCGGCCGCTACTACGTCGAGCACGCCCGTGCGGGCCGCGAGTGCACCGAGCTGTGGCACGCGCTCGGCGACGCGGGGTTCATCGGCGTCAACATCCCCGAGGAGTACGGCGGGGGCGGCCGCGGCCTGGCCGAGCTGACCATCGTGATCGAGGAGAGCGCCGCGAAGGGCGCCCCGATGCTGCTCCTGCTCGTCACCGAAGCCATCTCCGCCGAGGTGATCACCGAGTTCGGCACGCCGGAGCAGCGCAAGGAGTGGCTGCCCGGCCTGGCGAGCGGCCGGCGGAAGGTCGTCTTCGCCATCACCGAGCCGGACGCCGGGTCCAACACCCACAAGCTGGCCACCACCGCCCGCCGCGACGGCGACGAGTGGGTGGTCGACGGCGAGAAGTACTACATCTCCGGCGTCGACACCGCCGACGCGCTGCTGCTGGTCGCCCGCACCGGCCGCGATCCCGACGGGACCGCGCGGTTGTCGCTGTTCCTGGTCCCGGTCGACGCGCCCGGCCTCGTCACGACGCCGCTGCCGGTCGACGTCATGCTGCCGGAGAAGCAGTTCACCCTGCGCTTCGACGGCGTCCGGCTGCCCGCGACGGCGCTCGTCGGCGAGGAGGGCGCGGGGTTCCGGCAGGTGTTCCACGGCCTCAACCCCGAGCGCATCACCGGCGCCGCCCTCTGCGTCGGCATCGCGCGCTACGCCTTGGACGTCGCGAGCCGCTACGCGCGGGACCGCACCGTCTGGGACCGGCCGATCGGCGCCCACCAGGGCGTCGCGCACACGCTCGCCAAGGCCAAGATCGAAACCGAGCTGGCCGCGCTGATGACCCACCGGGCGGCCGCGCTGCACGACCGCGGGCTGCCCGCGGGCGAGGCGGCGAACATGGCCAAGTACGCCGCCGCGGAGGCCGCGCTGGCCGCCGTCGACGCCGCGATCCAGACCCACGGCGGCAACGGCGTCTCGGCGGACTTCGGGCTGCTGCCGTACTGGGGGCTGGCCCGGCTGCTGCGGATCGCCCCGGTGAACCGCGAAATGATCCTCAACTTCGTCGCGCAGCACAGCCTCGGGCTGCCCCGGTCCTATTAGGAGGACTGATGACGGACCACAACCTCGTCCACCGGGTCAACGTCGGCGACGCGCTCACCCGCGTCGCGTTCGCCCGTCCGGACGCCCTCGCCGTGGTCGACGGCGAGCGCCGCTGGACCTACGGCGAGTTCGACGCGTGGGTCAACCGGCTCGCGAACGGCCTGACCGCCCGCGGCTACACGACCGGTGACGTCCTCGCGCTGGCCTCGGCCAACAGCGCGGAGTTCCTCGCCGTCTACTACGCCTGCGCGAAGCTCGGGCTCGTCTGCGTGCCGATCAACCTCGGCTGGCGAGCGGGCGAAGTCGCTTACGTGCTCGGGCATTCGCGGGCACGCGGCATCGTCGTGGAACGTCAGCTCTTCGCGGGCATCGCCCCCGCGGTGCCCGAGGGAGCCGACGTGTTCCTCGCGCCCGGCACCGGCGGAGAAGCCACCGGCCTGGATCTCGACGACGTGCTCTCGGACGACACGACGTCGCCCGAGGTGGTCGTCGAGGACCGCGCTCCACTGTCCTATCTGTACACCTCGGGCACCACGGCGTCGCCGAAGGGCGTGGTCGGCACGCACCTGGCGATCCACCTGGAGTCGATGTCGGCCGCGCTGGACTCCGGCTGGTCCGCCGCCGACCGGTTCATCGCGATGATGCCGATGTTCCACACCGCGCAGCTCAACGCCTTCTGCACCCCCGCGATCGTCGTCGGCGCCGCGATCTTCGTCCACCGCGGCTTCGACCCGGACCGGTTCCTCGCCACGATCGAACGCGAGCGGATCACCCAGGTCTTCGGCCTGCCGATGATGTACCGCGCGGCTTTGGACCACCCGTCGTTCGGCTCCCGGGACCTGTCTTCGCTGCGCCGCGCGGTCTACGCGATGGCCCCGATGCCGGAAGCACAGATCAAGGCGTGCCTCGACGGCTTCCGCTGCGACTTCGCGCTCCTGTTCGGGCAGACCGAGATGAGCCCGATCACGACGCTGTTCCGGCCCGAGCACCAGCTCTCGCACGTCGGCGCGGTCGGCACGCCGCTCACCGGTGTCCAGGTCGGGATCATGGACCCGGACGGGACCCTTTTGCCCCGCGGCGAACAGGGCGAGATCGTCTACCGGGCGCCGTCGGCGATGCAGGAGTACCTGCACAACCCCGAGGCGACGGCGGAAGCGTTCCGGCACGGCTGGTTCCACTCCGGCGACGTCGGGCGGTTCGGCCCGGACGGCGTGCTGTGGTTCGCCGACCGCTTCAAGGACGTCATCAAGACCGGCGGCGAGAACGTCGCCTCGATCGAGGTGGAGCGGGCCGTCTACGACACCGAGCCGGACGTCGCCGAGGTCGTGGTGGTCGGGCTGCCGCACGAACGGTGGACCGAGGCGATCACCGCGGTCGTCGTGCCGAAACCGGGGACGTCGATCGACGCCGACGACCTGCGGCGGCGGCTGAAGGACCGCCTGGACGGTTACAAGGTCCCGAAAGCCGTGATCGTCACCGACGAGCTGCCGCGCACCTCGACCGGGAAGATCCAGAAGAACGTGGTCCGGGAGACGCACGCCGGACACTACGGGGGAACCGCATGACCCTGCTCAAATCCCTGCTCGACGTCTCGGCCGAGAGCTACGCGACCAACCGCAAGGCCCAGCTGGAGGCGCTGGCGAAGCTGGAAGAGCAGCTGGAGCTGGCCGTCGCCGGCGGTGGTGAACGGTACGTGCAGCGCCACCGCGACCGGGGCAAGCTCCCGGTCCGCGAACGCCTCGAACTGCTGCTCGACCCGGACAGCCCGTTCCTGGAGCTGTCCGCGCTCGCCGCGTGGGGAACCGACTTCACGGTCGGCGCGTCGGTGCTCACCGGCATCGGCGTGGTGTCCGATGTGGAGTGTGTGGTCATCGGGCACGACCCGACCGTCCGCGGCGGGGCGATGAACCCGTACTCGCTGCGCAAGACGTTGCGGGCACTGGAGATCGCGCGCGTCAACCGGCTGCCGGTGATCAACCTCGTCGAGTCCGGCGGCGCCGACCTGCCCACCCAGGCCGACCTGTTCGTGCCCGCCGGCCGGATCTTCCACGAGCTGACCGGGCTGTCCGCACTCGGCATCCCGACCCTGGCCATCGTGTTCGGCAACTCCACCGCGGGCGGCGCGTACGTGCCCGGCATGTGCGACTACGCGGTGCTCGTCGACCGCCAGGCCAAGGTGTTCCTCGGCGGCCCGCCGCTGGTCAAGATGGCCACGGGGGAGGAGGCCGACGACGAGTCGCTCGGCGGCGCGGACATGCACTCCCGCGTCTCCGGCCTGTCCGACTACTTCGCGGTGGACGAGCGCGACGCCATCCGGCTGGGCCGGCGGGTCGTCTCCCGGATCAACTGGCGCAAGCTCGGCCCGGCCCCGAGCCGGCGCCCCGAGCCGCCGCGCTACGACCCCGAGGAGATCCTCGGCATCGTGCCGCCGGACACCAAGGTGCCCTTCGACCCGAGCGAGATCCTCGCCCGCACCGTCGACGGCTCCGACTTCGACGAGTACAAGCCGCTCTACGGCACCTCGCTGGTGACCGGCTGGGCGAGCGTCCACGGCTATCCGGTCGGCGTGCTCGCCAACCACCGCGGCGTGCTCTTCAGCGAGGAAGCCAAGAAGGCCAGCGAGTTCATCCTGCTGGCCAACCAGACCGACGTCCCGCTGGTGTTCCTGCAGAACACCACGGGCTACATGGTCGGCACGCGGTACGAGCAGGGCGGCATCATCAAGGACGGCGCCAAGATGATCAACGCCGTCACCAACAGCACGGTGCCGCACCTGACGGTCAACATGGCTTCGTCGTTCGGCGCCGGCAACTACGGCATGTCCGGCCGGGCCTACGACCCGCGGCTGATGTTCGCCTGGCCGGGCGCGAAGCTCGCGGTGATGGGCGCACCCCAGCTCGCCGGCGTCATGTCGATCGTCGGGCGCGCCTC
The DNA here is from genome assembly GCF_055633615.1 of Amycolatopsis sp. NPDC114505. Taxonomy (NCBI): domain Bacteria; kingdom Bacillati; phylum Actinomycetota; class Actinomycetes; order Pseudonocardiales; family Pseudonocardiaceae; genus Amycolatopsis; species Amycolatopsis sp. NPDC114505. The sequence continues at coordinate 1,434,160 of NZ_JBVKDV010000002.1, forward strand.
CGCGGCCTCGCAGGGCCGGGAGTTCGACGAAGGCGCCGACCGCGAGCGCACGGCCGCGATCGAGAGCCAGATCGAAGCCGAGTCGCACGCCTTCGCCGTCACCGCGAGGCTTTACGACGACGGCATCGTCGACCCCCGCGACACCCGCGACGTGCTCGGGATGTCGCTGTCCGCCGTCCACTCCAACCGCGTCGAGGGCCGGCGCGGCTTCGGCGTCTTCCGGATGTGAGGCCGATGATCACGAAACTGCTGGTCGCGAACCGCGGGGAGATCGCCGTCCGGATCATGCGCACCGCGCACGACCTCGGCATCTCGACCGTCGCGGTCTACTCCGACCCGGACGCGGGCGCGCCCTTCGCCCGGCTGGCCGACGAGGCCGTCCGGCTGCCCGGCACCGCGCCCGCCGACACCTACCTGCGCGGCGACCTCGTCATCGCCGCGGCCCGGGCCACCGGCGCCGACGCGATCCACCCCGGTTACGGCTTCCTGTCGGAGAACGCCGGCTTCGCCCGCGACTGCGCCGGCGCCGGGCTCACGTTCGTCGGCCCGTCGCCCGAAGCCATCGCCTCGATGGGGTCGAAGATCGAAGCCAAGGCCCTGATGGACGCGGCCGGCGTCCCGGTCCTGCCGGGAGCGACCGTCACCGACGACACCGACCTCGCCGCCGTGGCCGCCGAAATCGGGTTCCCGGTGCTGGTCAAGGCCGCATTCGGCGGTGGCGGCCGGGGCATGCGCGTGGTCCACGACGCGGCCGGGCTCGCCGACGCCGTGGCCGGCGCCCGCCGCGAAGCCGCGTCCGCGTTCGGCGACGGGACGGTGTTCCTCGAACGGTTCGTCGTCGACCCGCGGCACGTCGAGGTCCAGATCCTCGGGGACGCCCGCGGCGAGGTGGTGCACCTGTTCGAGCGCGAGTGCTCGATCCAGCGGCGCTACCAGAAGATCGTCGAGGAGTGCCCGTCCCCGGCGGTCGACGACGCCCTGCGCGCCGAGCTCGGCGCCGCGGCCGTCGCCGCCGGGAAGGCCATCGGCTACACCGGCGCCGGCACGGTCGAGTTCTTGCTGGACCACGACGGCCGGTTCTTCTTCCTGGAGGTCAACACGCGGCTGCAGGTCGAGCACCCGGTGACCGAGCTGGTCACCGGCCTGGACCTGGTCGAGCTGCAGCTGCGGGTCGCGGAAGGGGAGCCGCTGCCGCCTTCGGTGACCGGGGCCCGGATCGACGGGCACGCGATCGAGGTCCGGCTCTACGCCGAGGACGTCCCGGCCGGGTTCCTGCCCGCCACCGGGACACTGCACCGCTTCCGCGTCCCGCCGCTGCGTGGCGTGCGCGTCGACTCCGGAGTCGCCGACGGTTCCGTCGTCGGCCCCCACTACGACCCGATGCTGGCCAAGGTGATCGCCCACGGCCGCACCCGCCGCGAGGCCGCCCGCACGCTGGCCCGCGCGCTGCGCACCGCCGAGCTCCACGGCGTGACGACGAACCGCGACCTGCTCGCCGGCATCCTGGGGGAGGCCGAGTTCCTGGCCGGCCGCACGGACACCGGCTACCTGACCCGCCACGATCCGGCCGCGCTCGGCGCGTCCGACAGCGGCGCCCGGCAGGCGGCCGCGGCCGCGTTGGCCGCGCAGGCCCGCAACCGGCTCGCCGCGCGGGTGGTGCCCGAGATGCCGTCCGGGTGGCGCAACGTCGGCCGCGCACCCCAGCGGATCTCGTACACGGCCGGTCCGGAAACCCTGGAGGTCGCGTACTCGCTGCGGCGGCGGGGTTTGGACGTCACCGTGAACGGCGAGCCGCTCGGTGGTGCGGTGCGGCTGCTGTCCGCGTCACCTTCGCTGGTGGAGCTGGAGATCGACGGCGTCCACCGCACCTACGCCGTGCACACCGAAGCCGGAGTGTCCTATGTGGATGGTGCGGACGGGTCGGCGGCCCTGACCGAGGTGCCGCGCTTCGCCGACCCGGACGCCGCCACGGCCGCGGGGTCGTTGCTCGCCGCCATGCCCGGCGCCGTCGTGCGCGTGCTGGCGGGTGCGGGCGATGCCGTGACCGCGGGGCAGCCGCTGGTCGTCCTGGAGGCGATGAAGATGGAGCACACCGTCACCGCGCCGGCCGACGGCGTCCTGTCCGACCTGCGGGTGAGCCAGGGCGACCAGGTCGACACCGGGCAGCTGCTGGCGGTGGTGTCGTGAGCGTCTCCTACGAGGTCCGCGCCGGCGTCGCGTGGCTGACCATCGATCGCGCCGAAGCACGCAACGCACTGTCCAAAGAGGTCCGTGACGGCCTGTGGGAGGGGACCCGGCGGTTCGTCGCCGACGACTCCGCCGCCGTGCTCGTGCTGACCGGGGCCGGCGACCAGGCGTTCTGCGCCGGCGGCGACCTCAAGGAGATGGCCGAGACGGCCCTCGAAGTTCCGCCGCCGGACTTCCTGCCGCAGTTCGGCCGGAACATCGACGTGCCCAAGCCGACGATCGCCGCCGTCAACGGCATCGCCTACGCGGGCGGGTTCCTGCTGGCCCAGCAGTGCGACCTCGTCGTCGCGGCTTCCCACGCGCGCTTCGCGGTGACCGAAGTGAAGGTGGGCCGCGGCGCGCCGTGGGCGGCGCCGCTGTCCTGGCTCGTCCCGCCGCGGGTGGCCATGGAGATCCTGCTCACCGGCGACCCGCTCGACGCGCACCGGGCCCGCGAGGCCGGGCTCGTCAACCACGTCGTCCCGCTGAATGAGCTGCGGTCGCACACACAGGAACTTGCCGAACGGATCGCCGCCAACGCACCGCTGTCGGTGCACGCGGCCAAGCGCACCGCCTACCTGTCCCGCCCGGACGCCTACGAGCGGGCCGAGGAGATCTGGGCCCCGGTGTACCGCTCGCGCGACGCGCAGGAAGGCCCGGCGGCGTTCCGCGAGAAGCGCACCCCGGTGTGGGAAGGACGCTGACATGCCGGTCTCCCTGGACGCGCTGCTCGACGACCTGCTGGCGGAAACCGCCGACGTCGAAGCGATGCTCGCCCCGCTCGACGACGAGGGCATCGCCCGGCCCACCCCCGCGGCCGGCTGGGACGTCCGCGACCAGGTCACGCACCTCGCGTTCTTCGACGAGTCCGCGACCCAGGCGGCCGTCGACCCCGACGGCTTCCGACAAGCGGCGGCGGCCCTGATGGCCGGCGGCATGGACTTCCCCGACCGCGTCGCGGCGCGGTACGCGGGGCTGACCGCGGCCGAAGCCCGGACGTGGTTCACGCGTGCGCGGTCGGCGTTCGTGACGGCGTTCCGCGGGCGCGACCCACGAGCCCGGCTGCCCTGGTACGGGCCCGACATGAGCGTGGCGTCGTCGGTCACCGCGCGGATCATGGAGACCTGGGCGCACGGCCAGGACATCGCCGACACCCTCGGCGTGACGCGCGTGCCGACCGACCGGCTCCGGCACATCGCGCACCTGGGTGTGTCCACGACGGCGTTCAGCTTCGGGCTGCACGACCGCCCGGCGCCGTCGGTGCCGATCCGGGTGGAGCTGCGGGCGCCCTCGGGTGCCCGGTGGGAGTGGGGCGACGCGGCCGCGACCGACCGCGTCGAAGGCCCCGCGCTCGACTTCTGCCTCACGGTCACCCAGCGCCGGCTCGCCGAGAACACCGATCTGCTCGTGTCCGGACCCGTCGCGCGGGAGTGGATCGGCCTCGCCCAGGCATTCGCCGGCGCACCCGGCCGGGGACGCGCATGAGCCGCCCGGTCCGGATCGCGAACTGCTCCGGCTTCTACGGCGACCGCCTCGCGGCCGCGCGGGAGATGGTCGAGGGCGGCCCGATCGACGTCCTCACCGGCGACTACCTCGCCGAGCTGACGATGCTGATCCTCTGGAAGGCGCGCCGGAAGGATCCCGGCGCCGGCTACGCGAAGACGTTCCTCACCCAGCTCGAGCAGGTGCTGGGCACCTGCCTGGACCGCGGCGTCCGGATCGTGTCCAACGCCGGCGGGCTGAACCCGCCGGGACTGGCCGCCGAGATCGCCGCGCTCGCCGGACGGCTGGGCCTGCACCCGAAGATCGCGTACGTGGACGGCGACGACCTCGTCGACCGGCTCGACGAGCTGCAGGCGGCCGGACACGACCTGGCCCACCTCGACACCGGGCGCAAGCTGGCCGAAGCCGGGGTGACGCCGGTGACGGCCAACGCCTACCTCGGCGGCCGGGGCATCGCCGAAGCACTGGGCGCCGGGGCCGACATCGTCGTCACGGGCCGCGTCACCGACGCGTCCCTGGTGGTGGGCCCCGCGGCGTGGTGGCACGGCTGGGCGCCGGCCGACTTCGACGCGATCGCGGGCGCGATGGCCGCGGGACACGTGATCGAGTGCGGCCCGCAGGCCACCGGCGGCAACTACGCGTTCTTCGAAGAGGTCACCGACCGCCGCTACCCGGGCTTCCCGATCGCCGAGGTCGAGGCGGACGGTTCGAGCGTCATCACCAAGCACGACAACACCGGTGGGCTGGTCTCGGTGGGCACGGTCACCGCGCAGCTGCTGTACGAGATCGCCGAACCGGCCTACGCCGGACCGGACGCGGTGGCCCACTTCGACAGCGTGCGGCTCGAGCAGGCGGGCCCCGACCGCGTGCGGATCAGCGGCACGCGGGGGAGCGCGCCGGGCGACCGGCTGAAGGTGGCGTTGAACCACGACGGCGGCTACCGCAACACGATGACCCTGGTGCTCACCGGCGGCCGCATCGAGGAGAAGGCCGAGTGGGCCGAGCGGCAGCTGTTCGAGCTGCTGGGCGGGAAGGAGCAGTACGCCGAGGTCGACGTGACGCTGCTGCGTTTCGACCACCCGGACGCGGCGGTGAACGCCGAAGCCACCGCGCACCTGCGGATCACGGTCAAGGACCCGGACCGGGCCAAGGTCGGCCGCCGCTTCTCGAACACGACGATGGAGCTGGCACTCGGCGGCTACCCGGGCTTCCACACGACGACCCCACCGGCCGCGGAGAGCGGGTTCGGCGTGTACTGGCCGGCCTTGGTGCCGGCGGCCGAGGTCCGGCACCGCGTCACCCTGCCCGACGGCACCCGGCGCGTGATCCCGCATCCCGCGCCCGGGCTGTCTCTGTCGTCGGCGCATGCTGCTCCCGAATCGCGCGTCTTCCCGGGCCCCGTCCATCGCGTGCCCTTGGGCGAGGTGGCGGGCGCCCGCTCCGGCGACAAGGGCGGCAACGCCAACATCGGCCTCTGGACCCGGACCGACGAGGAGTACACCTGGCTCCGGCAGTACCTCGACGAAGACCGGCTCCGGTCCCTGCTCCCCGAAGCGGCCGGCCTCGAAGTACGGCGCTTCGAGCTGCCGAACCTGCGCGCGCTCAACTTCGTCGTGGTCGGGCTGCTCGGCGAGGGCGTCGCCGCGTCGGTGCGTCCCGACCCGCAAGCGAAGGGTCTCGGCGAGTACTTGCGCAGCCGCATCGTCGACGTGCCGGAGGTGCTCCCGCCTCGATAGACCCTCGCCGTACCGACCGGATGGTATGTTCACCGCGTGATCGAAGCGGCGCGCCGGACCTGGCGGTTTCTCGAGCCCTACCACGGAATGATCTACTTCGCCCCGGAAGCGACTGCGGCTTACGCGGAGCTCGGTCTCACCGGCCGGGCCGGCTATTTCGCGTCGAGGTCGGCGGCGCTGGGCGCGGTCCCGGCGCCGGTCGTCGTCGCGACCTTCTTCAACTTCAACCCGGCCCTCGTCGAGGCGTCGATCACCACCGCGTGGTCGACCACCGACCCGGCCGCCGTCCTCGCCGCGCGCTACGCCGCGGCCGACCGGACCTTGCGCGCCATCCTGGGCGACGCGATCACGTCACCCGAGATGGCCCGGGCCGCCGCACTCCTGCGTGAGGCCGCCGAGACGATCGCCGGCGACGTCACCGGCCGCCCGCTCTTCGCCGCCCACGCGGCCCTGCCGTGGCCCACCGAGCCCCATCTGGTGCTGTGGCACGCACAGACCCTGCTTCGCGAGTACCGCGGCGACGCCCACATCGCCGCGCTGCTGACGGCCGGCTTGCGGGGGATCGAGGCGCTCGTCACGCATGCGGCGTCCGGCGCCGTCCCCGCCGAGACCCTGCGCACCTCCCGGGCGTGGTCCGAGGACGAGTGGAACCAGGCTGTCGCCGGCCTCCGCGAGCGAGACTGGCTCACCGACGACGCGGCGCCGACGTTCACCCCCACGGGCGCGGCCCGCCGGGCGGAAATCGAGAAGGTGACTGACGAGAACAGCGTGACGCCCTACGCTCACATCGGCGAGCCCGCCTGCGCGGAACTGCAGGCGCTGGTGCGCCCGTACAGCAAGGCGCTCGCCGAGGAGCTGATGCCCTGGGCGGTCGCGAGGCAGTAGTGGGGGAGGACGACCGATGAGTCCCGAGCTGAGCGCGGAACGCTGCCGGCAGGCACTCCAGGACCACACTCGGCAGCTGGCGGCGTCCGCCGGCGCGGCGGGCCCGGACGCCGCGGTGCCGACCTGCCCGGACTGGACGGTGCGCAGCCTGGTCGAGCACGTCGGCCAGACCCTGAACTGGGTGTCCGAGATCATCGAGCGCCGCATCACCGACCCGGCCGAGCTGCCCACCGAGGTGGCCGAGCTGCCGGCGGACCCCGAGACCTGGCCGGAGTGGCTGTCCGACGCGGCAGCCCGAGCGGCCGCGGCCTGTTCCGACACGGCACTGACGGCGGCGGTGTTCAACGCCGCGGGCGACGACCGGACGGGCGCACAGTTCTGGCTCCACAGTTTGCTCAACGAGGCGGTGATCCACGGCTTCGACGCGGCGGCGGCCGCCGGGCGCGACCACGCCCTGGACGCGGACATCGCCGCGGCGCTGATCACCAACCACCTGGCCATGCTGACATCACCGACGTGGACGGCCCGCCGCCCCGAGGCGGCGGCCGCGCTGCGCGGAACGGGCGAGACGCTGCACTGGCAGGCCACGGACAAGCCCAGCGTCGGCGACTGGCACATCAAGCGCCACGCCGACGGCGCGCGCCGCGAGTCGGGCGGAGGTGGGGCAAATGTGACGGTGCGGGGTCCGGCGAAGTCGCTGTTGCTGGTCCTGACCCGCCGGAGCCCCCTGACCGCGATCACCATGGACGGTGACGCCGAGCTGGCCCGGCATTGGGTAGAGAACACGGCCCACGTGGCGGGCTAGACACGGCCCCCTGAAACAACTTGCGCCGCCCGGCGCTCGGGCGCGCGTGCTTGGCCGGGGGCGGTTCTGCTGCAGTCGGCGAGAACGAGCGGTCGGTCCTGAGGGTAGCCGGGGGTGCGGGTGCCGCCGCCCCTCAACCGACTCGCGGCGCGCGGCACCGGGCGCGCTCACTCGGCCAGGGTTTCTGCTGCCGTCGGCGGGCATCGAGCGGTCGATCCCGCGGGTCGCCGGGGAGTCGGTGCCGCCGCCCCTCAACCGACTTGCGATTCGTGGCTCCGGGCGCACCGCTCGAGTGTGCCAGCTCTGCCAGAGGCATTTCTTCCGCCGCTGGGGACCGAGCGGTCGGTCCCCGGGTCGATGGGGAGCCATACCGGCGCGCGGCACTGGGCGCACTGCTCAGGCGCGTCTGAGCGGCGAGGGGCGTTTCTACCGCTGTCGGCGAGACCGAGCGGCCAGTCCCGCGGGTCGTCGGGAGGAAGCCGCCCCTCAAGCGACGCGCGGCACCGCTCGGGGCGCCCGCTCGGCCAGGCGCGTTCCCGCCGCCCACGAGCACCAAGCGGTCAATCCCGCTGTCCCCGAGCCTGGTCCAATACCGCCCGCGGGTCCCCAGGCGAGGTCTCCCCGCGCCAAGCGACATACCCATCGGGCCGCACCAAAACATACCGCGCGGCGTAAAGCCCACGCAGATCCGGCCGGTTGAGCCGATACCGCCGCAACGGCACCCCCGCCACCACCGCGGCGGCTTCCCACTCCGGAGCAGGCTGCGCCGCGATCTCCAACAGCGTGAACCCAGGACCAAGCTCATCCTGCAACGACCGAGTCCGATCCAGCCACTGATGCGGCAGCCGGTTACCCGGCGCACCGGACGGCCGGTACTCCGTCCCGGTCGACGCCGGTGCCGGGCCGTCGTCCGGAACCACCAGTGGGGAGTCCGGGTACGCCGTGCCGAGCACGAAGCCGAGTGTGTACATCTCCGCCGTCTTGGCCTGGCGGATCAGCTCCGCCGTCTTCGCGCGCAGGGCTTGCCCGTCCGGTCCGTCGTCGTCCAGGCCCGGGACGGCGAGTTCGCCCGTCAACACCCGCATGTTGCGCTCGGCCTCGGCGATGGCGCGCCGCGCGATCGGACGGCGTTCGGTCTCGTACGAGTCGAGCAGGCCGTCGCCGGCCCAGCCTCGGACCGCGGCCGTGAGCTTCCAGCCGAGGTCGGCGGCGTCGCCGATGCCCGTGTTGGCACCGAACCCACCCCACGGCGGGTTCTGGTGGGCGGCGTCGCCGGCCAGGAAGCAGCGGCCGTCCCGGTAGCGGTCGGCCACCAGCATCCGGGCCGTCCAGGGATCGGTCGCGGTGACGGTGATGGGCTCCTCGGCGCCGATCATGCGGTGGACGGCTCGTTCGTACCACGCGGCGTCGGCGTCTTCGGGCGCGTTGATGATGATGGCCCACCACAGGTCTTCGGTGTCCAGCGTGCCCATCAGGCCGTTGACGTCCGGGTTGACCACCCAGTACTGCACCGCGCGGCCCAGCCGGTGGCGGGCGGACAGCCCCGGCGCGTCGAAGATCACCTGCACGTTCCGGATCTCGTGGCTCCGCCCGGTGAGCGGGATCCCGCACGCCCGCCGGACCGCGCTGCGGGCGCCGTCGGCTCCGACCAGGTATTTGCCCCGCACCACGCGCTCCCGGCCCGCGTCGTCCGTCGCGGTGGCGGTGACGCCGTCGGCGTCCTGGGCAACGCCGGTCAACGTCCAGCCCCAGCGCGCGCTGACCGTCTCCCGCCCGGCGAGCGTGGTGCGCAACGCCTCCTCGACGTGGTTCTGCGCGCACCACAACGCGGGTTCGGCCAGCTCCGGGCGCTGGACGTCGCTGAGGGCGAAGACGCCGTCGAAACGTTCCAACCCGTGCCCGGTGAGCGACGTGCAGAAGACCGCCGAGTCGGACCAGCCGAAGGGCAGCCGCGCGGTGGCGCGCACGGCATCGGCGATGCCCAGGCGCCGGAAGATCTCCATCGAACGGGGGTTCATCTGCTTGCACCGCGGGGAAGCGAGGCTCGGCTCCGGCCGCGGTTCGAGCACGACGCAGCCGATCCCGCGGCTGCCGAGCTCGTGGGCGAGGGTCAGCCCGACCGGGCCGCCCCCGGCGATGACGACCTCCGTGGTCTCAGTGCTGTTCGTCATGGCGAAGCTCCCCAGGTCTGATCGTCTGTCCGCAGACTACGAGGCCGGGGCGCGGAACACGTAATCGCCGGAACCGACCCGGAACGCGGCGTACCCGTCGCGCACGCCCTCGAACCGGGCACCCGGGGGAGCCTGGACCGACCGGGCGTCCCGCGCCGGGACGAAGATCTCGGCCGTCGCCCCGGCCGGGACGCCGGCCCGCAGGGTGAACCGGCCGTGGTCACGGGTCCAGGCCGAGCTCACCCGGCCGAACGGCGAGTCGACGTGCGCGGACGCGTTCGTCAGATCACCGACCGGATACGGCTGGATCTTGACCGCCGCGTAGCCGGGCGCGGCCGGCTGGATCCCGGCGACGCGCTGGTACAGCCAGTCGTCGACGGTGCCGAGGAACGCGTGGTCGTGCGACCGCGACGTGGCCGGCCACTCCTCCCACATCGTCGTGGCCCCGAGCCCCTGGAACCAGTAGCCCCAGCCGGGATAGGTCGGGTTGGTCGCCACCTGGTACGCGAGATCGCCGTAGCCGGCGTCGGTGAGCGCCGGGAGGATGAGCTTCGTGCCCAGCGCACCGGTGTTCAGGTGGACTCCGCGCGCCTTGATGTCCTGGACGAGATTGGCCACGACGGCCGGGCGATCCGCCGCGGGCACGATGTCGAGGCTCAGCGGCAGCAGGTTGGACGTCTGGCGGTACCCGGCCGCGCGGTCGTCGTAGTAGGCGCCGGCCGCCTTGTCGAAGAACGTCGCGTTGAGCGCGTTCGCGATCGTGCCCGCCAGGGTGTCGAAGTGCTTCGCATCGGCGTCGTGGCCGAGTGCACGCGCGATCCGCGCCATGGTGCCGGCGGTCTTGTTGAGATAAGCGGTCCCGGAAAGCCGCGTGCCCTCGGGCGGGTTCGCGGCGCCCGGCGCGAGCCAGTCACCGTAGCTGAAGCCCGTGTAGATGTTGCCGGTCTTGGCGATGTCGCGTTCGTAGAAGCCGAGCCACGCCTTCATCGCGTCGTAGTTCTCCGCGAGCGCGCGCGTGTCGCCGTAGTACCAGTACAGGTCCCAGGTGATCAGGACGAAGCTCGCCGACCACACCGGGTCGGTGACCTTCTTGCCGCCCACCGTCGCGGGCACGGTCTGGCCGACCGAGCCGTCCGGGTTCTGGTCGTCCCGGTGGTCGCGCATCCAGTTCGCGTAGAAGTCCTGCATGTCGAAGTGGGCGATCGCGGCGTCGGCGGACAGGTGCGCGTCCGCGGTGTAGGGCCGCTTCTCGTACATCGGGGTGTCGGTCGGGACGGAGTGCAGGTTGTTCAGGATCGTGTTCGCTTCGGCGTCGTCGTACCGGTTGAGCAGCCCGCTGGAACTGGTGAAGCCCCCGGTGCTCGCGACCGCCGTGTGGACGCGCTGCGCGTCGGCCGAGTCGACGGTGACGCCGGCCGGCGCGGTGACCTGGAAGTAGCGGAAGCCCGCGTAGCTGTAGCTCGGCTGGAAGCTCTCGGGCCCGCCGCCCTTGAGGACGTAGGTGTAGGACTGCAGCTGCATGCCGAAGCCGCCGATGTTGTCGACAGTGCCGTCCGGGCGCAGCTTTTCGCCGTAGGTGATCTTCACTTCGGCACCGGCGGGCCCGTGCAGGGCGACCCGGGCCCAGCCCGCCGTCGTCGTGCCTACGTCGTAGACGTGCACGCCCTCGCTCGGCGTCGTGACGGCGGCGATCGGCAGGTGATCGGTCACCTTGACGGGCGGGAACGACGCGGCGCGCAGCGTCCCCGCGGGGGCGGCCACCGGCAGTGCGGGCCGCCAGCTCGTGTCGTCGAACCCGGTGCGGTTCCAGCCGGGCTGTTCCAGGCGCGCGTCGTAGGTCTCGCCGAACCAGAGCGACTCCGAGCGCGTGGGCCCGTCGGCGGTCTTCCAGGTGCGGTCGCTGGTCACCCGCTGGGTGCTGCCGTCCTGGTAGGTGACGTCGAGCTCGAGCTTCAGCTTGGGCTCGCTGTGCCACGGGGAAGCCAGCCACTCGTCGGGGTTCGTCATCGCGTAGTACCCGCGTCCCAGGCTGACGCCGACCGCGTTGCCGCCCGCTCGCAGGGCATCGGTGACGTCGTAGGTCGCGTAGAGGTCGGTCTTGTCGTAGACGGTGAACGCCGGGTCGAGCTCGTGGTCGCCGATCCGGGCGCCGTTGAGGTAGAGCTTGTAGTAGCCGAGACCGGCGATGTAGGCCCGCGCGGACCTGATCGGCTTGGTCAGGGAGAAGTCCTTGCGCAGCAACGGTTCCGCTGGCGGCTGCGTGGTGACGGAGCTGCCCCACGGGCCGGCGCCGTACGCGGCGGCCACCAGCGCCTGCGGCCAGGCGGAGTCGTCGAAGTCCGGCTGCTGCCAGCCGGTCGCGGTGGCGTCGGCGGATTTCCAGGCGCCGTCGGTGACGACGTCCACGGGCGCTTGGCTTTCCACCCGGAGCTTGGCCAGGAACCCGGCCGGGCCGGGCAGGGCGTTGGCCGCCTCGGCCGCGATCACGTTGCGGCCGGGACGCAGGGCGGCCGCGATGTCGACGACGGTCGCCGTCCGCCAGGAGTCGGCGACGCGGGGCGAGGCGGCGAACTGCTGTCCGTTGACGTAGACGGTGAAGCTGTCGTCGGCCGTGAGCTCGAGCTGTGCCGCGGTGATCGGGCCCGCGGGCAGGTCGAACGCGCGCCGGAAGTAGCGCGTCCCGGCCGGCGCGGAGTCGGCCGGGGCACCCTCGGGGAACCAGATCCAGCTCGCGCCGTCGAACGAGGGCGGGGCCGCGGTCGTGTGCGAGCCGATCCAGTCGCCCCGGAACTCGGCGGGGTCCGGGAACGCCGTCTCGAACCACGCCGGCTCGCTCCACCGCGACGCGTGCCGGGCGGCGTCCCAGACCTGGACGCGCCAGAAGTACCGGGTGCGCGCTCGCAGGGCCGGTCCGCCGTAGGCGACGTCGAAGGACTGTGCCGACCGGACTTCGCCGCTGTCCCAGACGTCCGCCCGCCCGCCGGGCTGGGTCGACACGACGATCCGATACGCCGACTGACGAACGGCGCGCGTGTCCAGGGTCCAGCCGAACCGCGGCCGCGTGACGTCGACGCCGAGCGGGTCGACCTGGTGCTCGACCTCCAGCCCACCGACCTGGACCCCGCCGGGGTCCGCCGCGGCGGGTGCCACCGTCAGGGCCAGAAAGGTCACCAGTGCCAGGGAAACCCTCATCAGGCGCGAAAGCATCGCGGTCCCTCTCTGCGGTGAAAGGTGGCGGCCGAGCAAAATTGAATCGTTTCAATCAAGCGACTGGAGTCATCGTAGGCCGAAGTTCTTCACGCTGACAAGACACGGCGGCCGGAGCCGCCGTCGATCAGGTCGGCCGAGACGGTCCAGAGGCGTTCGGCGAGCGCGGGGTCCAGCGCCCATTCCTTGACGCCGTGGGGGTGGTCGGCGAGGGCGGCGTCGTCGGGGACGGGGTACGCCTCCTGGGCGTCGTCGAGGTAGTGGCCGCCGGTGCGGGCGAACTCGGGCCTGACCGCGGCGACAATCGTCGTCGCCGCCCCCTGTGCGACGGTCTTGTAGCTGAAGATTCCCGCGGCTTCGGCTGCCGCCAGCGACTCTTTCTGGGCGTCGGTGAAGTCGCGCTGCAGGCCGGTCGCGACTCCGCCGGGGTTCACGGCGTTCGCGAAGATGCCGTCGCCCGCCCAGCGTCGCGTCGCTTCGACCGCGAAGAGCGAGTTCGCCGTTTTCGAGCGGGCGTAAGCGATCTGGGGGTCGTAGGGCCGGCGCGTGAAGTGGAGGTCGTCGAAGTCGACGCCGGCGCGCATGTGCGCGGTCGAGCTGAGCGAGACGATCCTCGCTTCGCCCCGTTGCGCCGCGCCGTCCGCGAGCGCGTCGTGCAGGCCGGTGGCGAGGGCGAAGTGGCCGAGGTGGTTGGTCGCGAACTGCAGCTCCCACCCCTCCGGCGTGCGGGCCAGGCCACCGGTGACGATGCCCGCGTTCGCGACCAGCAGGTGCAGGGGTCCCCGCCAAGCGCCGGTGAACCGCCGGACGGACGCCTGGTCGGCGAGGTCGAGCCGGGCGACCCGCGAGTTTTCACCGGGGGTGACGGCGGCCGGGTTCCGGACGGCGAGCGTCACTTCGGCTCCGGCCGCGGCCAGCACGCGGGCCGTTTCGGCGCCGAGGCCGGACGACGCGCCGGTGACGATCGCGCGGACGCCGGCCAGGTCGACGCCGGCCAGGACCTCGGCCGCGGTGCTGCCGGCGGTGAACGGGGTGGTGATCAGTGCTCGGGAGGACATGCCATCGACTATACGAACTAGACAGAACTTGTAAAGTACGTCTTACTCTCGTAGGGTCGTCGGATGGCTTCCGAATCGGGCGACGGCAGCGGCCGTCGTGACGCGGTGCTCGACTCGGCGTTGCTGACGTTCGCCCGGCACGGCTACCGCAAGACCTCGATGGACGAAGTGGCGCGCGCGGCCCGGATCTCGCGGCCGGGCCTGTACTTCCTGTTCGCCTCCAAGGAAACGCTGTTCCGCGCCGCGGTCACCCGGGCGCTGGAGGAGGACCTCGCCGCGGCCGGGCGCATCCTCGCCGACCCCGGCAAGCCGTTGCGGGAGCGGCTCGCCGGCGCGTTCGACCGGTGGGCCGGCCGGTACGCCGGGCCGTTCGGCCGGGACGTGACCGGGGTGATCGAGCAGAACCCGGACCTGCTCGGCGAGATCGTCGAGACGGCTCCGGCCCGCTTCGAGGAGCTCGTGACGGACGCGATCGCCGAGGAGTCCGGGCGGTCCGCGGCGGTCCGCGTCGCGCAGACGTTGATCAGCGCGTCGATCGGGCTGAAGCACCAGGTCGAGACCCGCGAGGCCTACCTGAGCCGGTTCACCGCGGCGGTCGAGCTGCTGGTGCCCTGACGGCGCTCGCTCCCGTCAAAGGTAGGAACTCTGAGTGGTTTCAGGTCGCGGAATGCTCCGTTGAACGCTGGGTCGGGCTATATTCATCAGATGTCTGCCCGCTGACCCGCCGGAGAACCTTGATGCGAATCGTCACCGTCGTCGCGCACCTGGTCACCGCCACAGCCGTCGTCGCGGCTGTCGGCGCCACGCCCGGAAGACCCCCGGACGTCCTCTACGCCGCCCCTTCCGGGCACGGCTCCGCCTGCGGCTCGTCCTCCCCGTGCGACCTGGCCACGGCCCGCGACCGCGTCCGCGGGCTCGTCCCGCGGGCCGCCGGGGACGTCGTGGTCGAACTGCGCGGCGGCACCTACTCGCTCACGACGCCGTTGCGCCTCGGCGTGCAGGACTCCGGCCGGCCGGGGCACCGCGTCGTCTACCGCGCGGCCGCCGGTCAGACGCCGGTCTTCAGCGGCGCGATGAAGATCGGCGGCTTCCGGAAGACGGACGCCGCCAAGAACATCTACCGCGCGCCGGTGCCGAAGGGGACGGCGAGCCGGGAGCTGTTCGTGAACGGCGTCCGTGCGGCGCGGGCCCGCACCGCACCGGACCCGGGCGGGTTTTCCGTGTCCGCCACCGGTTTCACCACCGCCGACGCGTCCTACACCGGCTGGACGAACGCCGCCCGGGTCGAGGTGGTCGCCAACAACGGCTGGAAGCAGCTGCGCTGCCCGCTGGCCTCGATCACCCCCGGCGCGTCGGGCGGCTCGGCGCTGACCGTCGACCCCGGGTGCTGGACCAACAACCACACCTCGGTCCCCAACCCGAGCTTCCCCTTCAACGGCGCCGGCCTGCCGAGCCTCGACCGCGTGACCTGGCTCGAAAACGCTTACCAGCTGCTCGGCACGCCCGGCCAGTTCTACCTCGACGGCGACGCCGGCTTCCTCTACTACGTGCCCAGGCCCGGTGAGGACCTCGCGAAGGCCGATGTCGAGCTGCCCGTCGCGCCGGAACTGCTCGACCTGGCCGGCACCCCCGGGCACCTGGCGCCGCTCAACGACACCGACTGGCGCGCGACCTACACCGGCAGCTGGAACTACTCGAACGGCCGGCACCTCGGCGACCTCGGCGCCGACGTCCACTACACCCAGACCGACGGTGACGCGTTCGGCTACTCCTTCACCGGGACCGGCATCCAGGTCCTGACCGAGACGAACTCGGACGAAGGCGACATCGATGTCTACGTCGACGGCGTCAAGAAGCAGACGGTCTCGGCCAAGAGCACCGAACGGCTCGCGCAGCAGGCCGTCGTCTCGGTCACCGGGCTCGCCAAGGGCGAGCACACTGTCCGCGTCGTCAAGGCCGGCGGCGACTACCTGCTGATCGACGCCTTCACGGTCATCCCCGACGTCGTCGCGCTGGTGCACGACATCGCCTTCGAGGGCATCACCTTCGCCTACACGACCTGGAACGCCCCGACCACCGCGGGCTACATCGACAACCAGGCCGGCATCCTCTGGGATCCGACAACGCGGACGCCGACCCGGATCCCGGCCGCCGTGCAGGTGCACCGCGGCGCGCGGATCGCCTTCACCGGCGTCACCGTGCAGCACACCGGGACCAGCGGCATCGACCTCGCCGACCAGACCCAGGACTCGACGGTGTCCGGCGGCTCGATCACCGACCTCGGCGGCAGCGGCGTCGCGGTGGGGGAGGTCGACGACTACTACCAGACCCAGCCCGCGCTGATGACCAGCGGCAACACCGTCGCCGGCAACGTCGTCCAGCGGCCGGGGCAGGAGTACCAGGACGCGGTCGGCGTCTGGGTGGGGCACAGCCGCGGGACCACGTTGTCCCACAACGACATCGGCTACACGCCGTACTCGGGCGTGTCGATCGGCTGGGGCTGGGGCTGGGCGTCGAGCTGCGCGCTGCAGGCCAAGCAGGGCCTGCCCGACCAGTGCCTGCACGGCACGACCTACACCGGCGGCAACCACGTCGTCGGCAACCACGTGCACAGCGTGATGGGCGTGCTGTTCGACGGTGGCCCGGTCTACACCCTCGGCGGGCAGGCGTCGGGCTCCGAGTTCGTCGGCAACGTGCTGGGGGAGTGCGTCAACGGCTGCAACATGATCTACCACGACGAGGGCAGCTCGCTGTGGAACACCCACGACAACGTGGTGGAGTTCAGCAACGGCTCGCTGTGGCTGAACCTGTGGACGCCGACCATCCACGACGACTCCATCCACGGCAACTTCACCGACACCGACCGCTACAACAACAGCGGCACGGACATCGACCTGACGCCGTCCACTGTGGTCACCGACGGCCGCTGGCCGCCCGCGGCGCAGGCGATCATCGACGCGGCCGGGCCGCGGCTCCCGCCCGCCAAGGTGCTCGACGACGACGATCTGCGGATCTCCTACACCGGGAGCTGGGCCTCGAGCGGCTCGCGCACGTACGGCGACCTCGAAAACGGGGTGCACTACACCCAGCAGGACGGCGGTTCCGCGTCGATCACCTTCACCGGGACCGGGATCGACTTCCTCACCGAGACGAATTCCGACGAAGGTGACATCGCCGTCACCCTCGACGGGGTTGCGAAGGGAACCGTCAGCGCGAACACCGCCCAGCGGCAAACCCGGTTCCCCGTTTATTCGGTGACCGGGCTCGCCGCCGGGCGGCACACGCTGACCGTTTCCAAGAAGAGCGGGACCTATTTCCTGGTGGACGGCTTCCGCGTTTCTTGAGGGTCGAGCGGTTTAAGAGTTGATCAGCCGCAGGTCGACCGCGTCGGCCATGGCCTGCATGCCGGCTTCGTTCGGGTGGAGGTGATCACCCGAGTCGAAGCCGGCTCGCAGGGCCGCGGGATCGGAGGGGTCGTGCAGCGCCTGGTCGAAGTCGACGACGCCGTCGAACTGCCCGCCGGTGCGGATCCAGGCGTTCGCCGCCTGGCGGATCGCCTCGGCGGGTTCGCTGTAGTAGCCGGCGCCCTTGTCCGGCAGCATCGTCCCGCCGAGGATCCGCACCCCGGCCGCGTGCGCCTGGCGGATCAGCTCGCGGTAGCCGTCGATCAGGTGCTGCGCGGTGAGCGGGACGCCGCCGGGGCCGGCGTTGTTCCCGATGTCGTTGATGCCCTCCATGAGGATCACGGTCCGGACGCCGGGCTGCGCCAGCGCGTCGTGGCCGAACCGCTTGAGGGCGCTGACGCCCTGCCAGATGTTCGGCACGTCGGTCAGCACCCGGTTGCCGCCGAGCCCGGCGTCGACCACCGCGGTCGGGTGCGGCCCGGCGAGCCGGCGGGCGAGGTCGTCCGGCCAGCGGTGGTAGACGCTCGCCGGGGTGTTGTAGCCGTCGGTGATGGAGTCGCCGAAGGCCACCACGGTGCCGCGCGCCGCGGGGGCGACGACGTCCAAACCGGACAGGTAGTACCAGGAAGTCGTTGCGGTGACGTAGTTCCCGTCGTCGGTGTCGGCCGTGTGGTCGCCCGGCTTCGAGAGGTAGGAGACGTCGAACGCGTCGGAGTGCCAGGTCGCCGAACTGGTCGCCTGGGGCAGGTACAGGCTCACGAGCAGGTTCTGCTCCGCGCGCACCGGCAGCGGCACGGGGTCGCTGACGACCTCCTGGCCCGCCGGGATCGTGAGCGTCTTCGCGTGCGAGAACGTCACGGTGCGCCGGGAGCCGTCGGCGGCGGTCGCCCGGTCGGCCTGCAGGGCGACGCTCACCGCGCCGACGGCGAGCGGGGTGGTGCCGCGCAGGTTCGACAGGTGCAGGCGTAGCGCGGTACCGCCGACGCTCGGGTGGACGACCATCCGCAGCGTCCGGTCGGTGAAGTTCGGGCCGCCGATCGTCATGCTCGGCGACCACGCCGAAATCGGGCCGGAATCGATTTCCGCGAAGGCTGTGTTCGTGCTGCTCGAAATCAGGAAAATGGTGGTGAAAACGGCAAGAAGTATCCGTTTAGTCATTTTCGGAAATCACCTCTTCGGTGGGGGAGGACCAGTATTGCCACGCAATGCCGGAAATAGCCAGAGAAACACCCGGTCACAAGAGGGTAACAACTCTGCATCTCACTCTTTCGAGTGGACTGTTGCTTACGAAGGGTCGTTCGGCCTGAAGCTGGTAACTCCGATGGCGGATTACGCGACTGTCGGGACGTCTCTCATTCGTGGTCGGTCACGGTCCGTGGCTGATCTTGGACGAAAGGTCGGTCGCCGTGGGTGTTCATGGTCCGCTGTCCCTGGTCGCCAAGGCGCAGGTCGCCGGCCGGTGGCGGCCCCGGCCCGCCGCGCGCAACCGGTGGCTGCTGTTCACCCTGGTCACGGTCGCGGTGGTACCGGCCGACGACGGCGGGGACGTGTGGGCGATGGCCGCGGTGTTCGCCGTGTCGGCGCTCGCGGCGCTGGCCTATCGGGCGCTGGTGCGCGCGGCCGCGAAGGTCGACGCCGCACTGGACGACGAACTCGACCACCGCTGATCCGGGCCGCGCGCCTCACGTGCTCAGCCGAGCCCTGGGTCCACTCTTGAGCGCCTGCATGTGCCGGACCCGGTCGAGTACCGCTTCAGCCGCACTGGACGACGAACTCGACCACCGCTGATCCGGGCCGCGCGTGCTCAATCGAGCCCCGTCCACTCTTGAGCGCCGCCCGCATGGGCAGGACCTGTCGAAAACCGCTTCACTCGCGGGGCCTGGCCGGATCGGGGAGGCCGTAGCGGGCGTTGAGCACCTGCATCGCCGCGCCGGCGGCCACGACGTCCGTGCCCAGTGCGGTCAGGGAGACCTCCACCGTCAGCCAGTCGGCGCCCGGCAGCTGGGTGCGCACCGCGTGGTCGACGGCTTCCCGGTACAGCTCGCCGTGGGGGAGCAGGTCCGCGCCGCCGAGGACGATGTGGCCCAGGTCGAGGGTCTGCAGGAGGTTGACCACGCCGGTCGCGAGCACGGCGGCCGCCGCGGCGGGATCGGGTGCCTGCTCGTGGACAGCTTCCAGGCAGCCATGCCGGCCGCAGGCGCAGCGCGGCCCGTCGAGCTGGACGACGGCGTGCCCGAACTCGCTGGCGTTGGTGTGCGATCCGCGGTGGGCGGCACCGCCCAGCCACAGCCCGGCGCCGACCCCGGCGTCGACCACGACCAGTGCCGCGTCGCGGAACGCCGTGCCGCGGCGCCAGGCTTCGGCCGTGACGCCGGCGGTGACGTCCTTGTCCACGAGCACGGGCAGGCCCAGGCGGTTCTCGGCGAGCTCGGCCAGCGGGACGTCGCGCCAGTGCCGCAGCCGGTGGGCGCCGCGCACGGTGCCGGTCGACTGGTCGAGCGGCCCGATCATGCCGATGCCGACGCCGGCGAGCTCCGGGGTGCTGAGGCGGTGCTCGGCGATCATCGCCGTGACGCCGGCCGCCAGCTCGTCCAGCAGCTGCTCCGGCGTGAAGTCGCCCGGCAGGGGCGTCGTGATCGACGCGCGGACGGTGCCGGCCAGGTCGGCGAGGACCAGGCGCAGTTCCCGGCGGGTCACGTGCGCGCCGATCGCCCAGCGGCTGCCGGGGACGAGCCGGTAGACCGCGGCCGGTTTGCCGCGCGCCGGGCGTCGCACGCCGGCCGGTTCGAGCAGGCCGTCGTCGACCAGGCGGGCGAGCACTTTCGACACGGCCTGCGGGGTCAGCCCGGTGACCTCGGCGACGGTGCCGCGTTCGAGCGTGGGCACGGTCCGGGCCAGCGCGATCACCAGCGCTTCGTGGTATTCCCGCAGGTAGGCCAGGTGCACCGAGCCACCTTACCGCCGGGTTCTGGTATTAATGCAACAGCGTTGCTAAAGTCGCCGGAATGGACGATCTCACCCGGCGACGCCGATGGGCGGCCCTGCTCGCCCTGGCCCTCGGCTCGGTCGCGATCGGCCTGACCGAGTTCGTGCCGGCCGGGCTGCTGCCCGAAATCGCGCACAGCGTGCTCGGGAACGCCGAACCGGATTCGGTCGCGCGGGCGGGGTGGATGATCACCGCGTACGCGCTGGGCGTGGTCGTGGGCGCGCCCGTGCTCGCCACGATCACCGCGCGGATGCGGCGCAAACGGCTGGTGCTCGGGCTGCTGGTGCTGTTCGTGCTCGGCACCGTCGCCTCCGCGGTGGCGTCGACGTTCGGCCTCGTGCTGGTGGCCCGGTTCGCCGCGGGCCTGCCGCACGGCGCGTACTTCGGGGCCGCGGGCCTGCTGGCGGCGACGCTGATGGGGCCGGGCAGCGAGGGACGCGGGTTCGCCGTGGTGCTGAGCGGGCTGACCGTCGCGAACGTGGCCGGCGTCCCGGTGATCACCCGGCTCGGGCAGGCGGCCGGCTGGCGGACGGCGTACCTGATCATCGCCGGGGTCTTTTTCCTCGCCCTGCTGGCGGTGGCGGCCACGGTGCCGGACGCGCCGGCCGCGGGCGGGTCACCGGCCGACGAGCTGCGCGCGCTGCGCCGGCCGCAGGTGTGGCTGGTCGCGGTGACGGCGTCGATCGGGATCGCCGGGTTCTTCGCCGTCGACAGCTACCTCGCGCCGATCACCACGTCGGTCACGGGACTGTCGCCGGGCGCGGTCCCGTGGGCACTGGTCGCCGTCGGGCTCGGCATGACGGCGGGGAACATCCTGGGCGGCTGGCAGGCGGACCGGAACCTGCAGCGGGCCATGGTGGTGGGGTTCGCCGCGGTGATCGCCGCGAACGTCTACTTCGGACTGACGGTGGGCTCGGCGTTCGGCCTGTTCACCGGCGCGTTCCTGATCGGCGGGACGATCCTGTTCCTGGGCCCGGTGTTGCAGGCCCGGCTGATCGCGGTGGCCCCGGGCGCCCAGCTGATGGGAGCGGCTTTGAACCAGTCGGCATTCAACACGGCCAACAGCCTCGGCGCGGCACTGGGCAGTGTGGTGATCGCGGCAGGCTTGGGCTACCGCGCGACGGCCTGGGCGGGCGTGGTGGTGAGCGCGATCGGACTGGCGCTGGCGGTGGCCGGCTTCGCGTTGGCCCGCCGCCGCGCGGTGGGGACGCCGGAGCTTGTGCCCTGAGTGGCCGGCGCCGCCGCCGTGACACGCCGGGTCAGCGGGGCCGCCGCCGCGGTCCGGGCACCGGCTGCGGGAGCTCATGCCCTGAGTGGCCGGCGCCGCGGTCCGGGCACCGGCGGTGGAACTCGTGCCCTGAGTGGCCGGCGCCGTCGCCGTGACTCGGCGGGTCAGCTGGCCCGCCGCCGCGCGGTCGGGATCCCGGCGGCGGAGCTCGCGCCCTGAGCGGCCGGCGCCGCCCGTGGCGAACTCAGCGGGCGAGCGGGGTCGCCGCCGCGCCGTTGGGACACCGGCGGCCCTGAGTGGCTGGCGCGCGTCCCTGTGACTCGGCGGGTCAGCTGGGACGTCGCCGCGCGGGAGACCGGCGGCGGAGCTCGTCCTCTGACTGGCCCGCCCCTGACTGACTCCGCGGCTCAGCGGGGCCCGTCGCGCAGCACGCCGCGCACCTGGTCGACCGACAGGGCCTCCGGGTCGAAGCCGGTCAGCAGCCAGGTCGCGCCCGCCCGCTCGTACGGCGAGCTGTCCACGCCCGGCCCGACCTCCGCCACATAGTCGAACGGCCCCGTCCCCGTGCGTAGCGCCTCGACCTGGGCCACCGCTTCGGCGAAACGGTCGGCCGAGTCGAGGTTCACCGGGAAATAACCGTCGAGGCGCGCGGCTCGGCGCATCGGGCGGGGCTTGCCCGGGAAACCCGCCGCCCAGACCGGGATGCGCCCTGCCGGCGTCGGCAGGAACCGGATGCCGTCCACCGTGTAGTGCTCGCCGCGGTGGTGCACGACCTCGCCGGACCACGCGGCGGCGAGGACGTCCAGTGCCTCGTCGAGCATGCCGGCGCGCACCCGGTCGTCGCACTCCTCGCCCGTGCGGGAGAACTCCTCGCCGAACCGGTCGCTGCCGAGGCCGACGCCGAGCGTGAGCCGGCCGCCGCCGAGGCGGTCGAGGGTCGCCGTCTCGCGGGCGAGCTTGGCCGGACGGCGGCGGGTGATCGCGCTGACCATCGGCCCGAAGCGGACCGTCGACGTCGCGGTGGCGACCGCGGCCAGGGTGATCCACGGGTCGGCCGCGGCGGTCACCGGCTCTCGCCAGCGGAGGTGGTCCCAGACGAAGACGCCGTCCCAGCCCGCTTCTTCGGCCTCGGCGGCGAGCCGGGCGACGAGCGCCGGGTCGGCCAGGTCGTCGAAGAGCGGGAGCCAAAGCGCGTGCTGTGCGGTCATGCCCGGAACGCTACCCAGGCGGGGTCCGTTACGACATCCGGTGGTAATTCGCGCACCGAAAGACAGAAAACGCGGTTCCTCGGTCCTCGGTTCGATACGCGTGGTGCCGGAACACGCGATTCCCGTCGCTCTGGAGCGTGACGCCTTTCCGGATTTTCCCACCCTTCGGCGTATTCCCGCGATCGTCTGCGTAGCCCGGAATCGGCCCCGCTAGCCCGTTGAGGCCCGGACACAGGGCGGTCCGGGTGACGATCTCCCCATCCGCTAACGAATTCACGCGCATTTCGTCTCTCTCAGGCAACCCACAGGAATCCGGCCTTTCGCCGGGGCTCGAAAGGGACGTCCATGTTTCGAAGATCAGTCTTCGTCGCGCTGACGGCGGCCGGTGCCGTGCTGGCCTCCACCGTCGTCGCGGCCGCGGCACCGCCGGGGGTCGACCCGGCCACCGTCGACCTCACGCTCGCCGCCGGGCAGAGCACCACCGTCACCAAGCACGTCACCACCTCGGCCGTACCGCCGAACCCCGACCTCGTCCTGCTCGCCGACACCACCGGCAGCATGGGCGGCGCCATCGCCGATGTCCGGGCCAACGCCAGCGCGATCACCGGCGACGTGCTGGCCGCGCAGCCCACCGCCCAGTTCGGCGTCGCCGAGTACAAGGACTTCTCCGACTCCGTGCCGTTCAAGGTCAACCAGGGCATCACCACGGACACGGGCGCGGTTCAGACCGGCATCAACCAGTGGCAGGCGGGCGGTGGCGGCGACGGGCCCGAAGCCGACCTCAACGCCCTCTACGAGCTGGCCACCGGCGCCGTCTCGTTCCGCCCGGACGGGACCCGCATCATCGCGTGGTTCGGCGACGCGCCGTCGCACGACCCCAGCGGCGGGCACACCCTGGCCGACACGATCGCCGCGCTGAAGGCGGCGAACATCCGCGTCGTCGCGGTCAACGTCGGCGCGCTCGACGCCTCCGGCCAGGCGAGTGCCATCGCCTCGGCCACCGGCGGCGTGCTGCTCAACAACGTGCCCTCCAACCAGGTCTCCCAGGCCATCCTGGCCGGCATCAAGTCCATCGAGGTGACGGTCGCGCCCCACGTCACCACCTGCGACCCGCAGCTGACGCTCACCAACGCGCCGGCGAGCGTCAAGGTGAGCAGCGGTGACGTCGCGACGTTCACCGAGACGATCGCCGCGGCGGCCAGTGCCGCGCCGGGCACCTACCACTGCACGGTCGACTACCTGGTCGACGGCGTCTCGCGCGGCTTCGTCGAGACGACGACCGTGCGCGTCCTCGGCCTGAGCATCAACGACGTCACGGTGGACGAAGGCTCCGGCGGCGCGCCGGTGCCGGCCACCTTCACGGTGTCCCTGCTCGGCGGGACCAGCCCGAACCCGGTGAGCGTCCACTACGCCACCGCGAACGGCACCGCCACCGCGCCGGCCGACTACGCCGCGGGCAGCGGGGACGTCACCTTCGCCCCCGGTGAGACGGCCAAGCCGGTGACGGTCCTGGTCAACCCGGACACCGTCGACGAGCCGGACGAGACGTTCACGGTGAACCTCTCCGCTCCGGTCGGCGCCGGGCTGGTCGATCCGACGGGGGTCGGCACGATCGTCGACGACGACCGTGACGGCGCCTTCTCCTGCACCGGCACCGCCGCGAACGTCATCGGCATCACCGCGGCCGTGGCCAACCCGGCGAACCTGCCCTGCGCCGACGACAGCAAGACCGTCCTCGACGCGACGCTGAACGCCGGCCTGATCAAGGTGCAGACGCACGCGCTGACCTCGTCGACCGACCTGACCCCGGACAACCAGTCCGCGGCGCCGGCGGCCGGTGACCACGCGCAGGCGTCGGCCAAGATCGACAAGACGGTGATCAGCACGATCGGGCTCACGATCGAGCTGGGCGTGATCCAGTCCCAGGCGGCGGCGACCTGCCAGCCGGTCCCGGGCGGGCTCGCCCCGGCCCTGACCGGCAGCTCGAACGTCGCCTCGCTGAAGATCAACGGCGTCTCGGTCACCGTGGGCTCGGCACCGCTGACCATCCCGCTGGTCATCGGCTCGCTGAAGATCAACGGCCAGACGATCTCCAACGGTGTCGTGAAGCAGCAGGCGGTCGCGCTGGACACGGCGCTGGCGAAGATCGTGCTGGCGGAGTCCCAGGCCGACGTGCACGGATCCACCGCGCACCCGGCCGGCAACCCCTGCCGGCGCTGATCCGGTGAACCACCCGGGGCGGGCGGCTCCCCGTCCGCCCCGGGTGGGCCTCAGCGGCAGCGGACGTCGCGGCGGTGGCACTGCCGGCGAGCCGGGGAAGTCACGCGCGCGGCCGCTTTGAGCCAGATGTCCTGCACCACTTCGCGGCCGTGGACCAGGACCGTCGCGGCGGCCGGTGCGTGCTGGAGCGCCGCGGTGATCAGGACGTAGGAACCGGTGCGCGGTGCCTCCAGCGCGAAACCGCCGTCGCGGGCCGACGTCGCCCGAGCGGTCTGCCTGCCGTCGGCGTCGACCAGGGTCAGGGTGGCGCCCGGCAGGGGCGAGCCGGTCGCGCCGTGGACGTGTCCGCGGATCGGCGTGACGCGCGGTGGGGCGGGCTCGGCGAGCAGGCCGGGTTCGGCGCCGGTGGCGATCTCGTGCAGCAGGCGGCGCAGGTGGATCAGCTCGAGCAACGTGGGTTCGTCCGCCTCGGCGCGGTGCCCGGTGAGGGCCGCCTCCGCCAGGCCGAGCGAGGGGAGCACGTCCGTCCCCGGCTCGGCGACGGCGGTCGCGACGGCGGCCAGGGACCGGGCGGGCACGGCGAGGGAGCGATCGGTCGCGCCGCCGCGGCGCGGGCGGGCGACCAGCCGGTGGGTGTGCTGCACCAGCGTGGCGGTCAGCGTCAGCCGGTGGCGCGTGGTGCGGGACCCGCCACCCCACGGCACGGCGGCCACCAGCGGCGCGGCCACCAGCCGCAGCTGGCGCAGGTCGTTGTCCAGCACCCGGATCCGCGCGTCCAGGTCGGGGGCGGTGGCGTGGCCCTCGATCCGGTCCGCCACGGCGTCGAGGAGCTCGGCCAGGGTGCGCGCGAGGGCGCGTTCGGCGGTGCGGACGGTGTCGCGGGTGCTCAGCGGCGTCAGCAGCAGGCCGACCCCGACGCCGACGGCCGCGCCGATCGCCGTCTCCTCCAGCCGCAGCACCAGCAGGCCGGGGGAGAACTCGTTGAGGACGCTGTAGAGCTGGCTCACCATGATCGTGATGAAGAAGATCATGTAGGCGTAGGACAGGCGCTGCAGGTAGAAGCCGCAGAACATGCTGCCGACGATCACCGCGAGCACCGCCGCGGTGTTCCCGGCGGTCAGGTGGGCGAGCGCGATGCCCGCGCCGAGGCCGACCAGCGTGCCCAGCACGCGGTTGGCCGACTTGAGGACCACCTCCGACCGGGTCGCGGTGCCGGTGAACGCGACGAACGCGGCGATCACCGCCCAGTAGTAGCGCTGTTCGGAGAGCAGCCGGCCGAGCACGATCGCCAGGCCGCCCGCCACGGCGACCTGCACGGCCTGCCGGGTGGTGAAGTCGAGGCGCCGCAACGGGTTCCACGCGCGGCCGCGGGGTTCGACGTCGCCGGCCGCGGCGGCCGAACCCGGCAGCGCGCCCATCGCGATCGTCACCGCGGGTTCGAAGTCGGTGGTGACGGCGAGGCCGTCGCGGTCCGCGCGGCGGACGACGCCGAGGTAGTCGGTGACGGCCGCGGCCACCAGCCGGGCGGGGGAGGTGCCGGCGCGCGCCAGGAGGGCCTCGGCGGCGGGCCCGGCGGCGGCGTAGTCGTTGCGGGCGAACAGGTCGAGCACTCGCACCGCGCGGGCGACGAGGTCCCGGTCCGGCTCGGCGGCGAGCTGCGCGCAGGCGGTGACGAGCAGGTCGATCGCGAGCTGCGCGTCGATGGTGGTGCGCCGGATCGCCGCCGCCGGGACGGCGTCCGGCAGCACGGGCACCTCGGCCGACCACGCCTCGATCATCAGCGCGGACTCGGCGAGCCGGGCCTGCGCCGCGTGGACCCGCCGCGGGGACTGGCCGTCTTCCAGCAGGGTGGCGCAGCGCCGGACGACCGTGCGGGCCCGGGCGCCGAACGCGCGGCGCGTGCGGGCGAGCGTGCGACGCGGGTTGCCGCGCAGCACCGTCAGCGACAGCAGTAACACCCAGCCGCTCGCGATGACGACGGCGACGAGCATGGCGGGCAGGCCGGCCAGGGTGGCGTGCAGGAACGCGGCGAAGAAGTAGCCCATCCAGACCATGAAGCCGTAGAAGAAGAACGGGATGCCGAACCGCCGGACGAACACGGCGGCGAACATCACGACGACGAACACCGCGAGCATCAGGTCGGTGTGCGGCGCGACCAGCACGCCGACCACCATCCCGAGGCCCATCGCCACCGGGAACAGCGCGGCGGTGCGCACCTTCCGCCAGACCCCGGTGCCGCTCAGGGCCATCGAGCCCATCATCGCGGTGATGGCGCCGAGCAGGACGGCGACCAGGGTGGCCTGCGGCCCGGCTCCGGTCAGCGTCGCGTAGCCGTACTCGACGGCGAGGCCGGTCGTCATGGCGACGGCGGCCGAGGCCGCGCTCCACAGCCGGGTCAGGCCCGGATCGGAGCCGATCGCCTTGTCCCTGATCCGGTGGATCGTCACCGTCGCGCGTCCCATTCGAGTGACTTCCCCCGCCTTCCGCCGAAGATGTCGGTATCATGCCGACGTTTATCGGTATGATACCGACATCAGCTGCGGCGGGGCAATCGGCCGGACGGTAGGTTCACGACATGGACGCGCTCGACCTCATCGAGGCCCACACCGCGGTCATGGTGCGCAACTTCGAGCTGCTCAGCCGCCGCACCGACGTCTACGACGAGGTCGACCGCGCGGGCTACCTCCTCCTGCGCACGCTGGAGATGACCGGCCCGGCGGACATCACCACGCTGGCGGCGACGCTGGGCCTGGACCCGTCCACGGCGGGCCGGCAGGTGTCGGCGATGACGGCCGCCGGCCTGGTCGAGCGGACCCCGGCCCCGGAGGACCGCCGCCGGAGCATCGTCGCGGCGACCGACGAGGGCCGCCGGCGCGCCCACCGGGTGCACGAGCGCCGCCGGGACAACCTGGCCGCGATGTTCGCCGGCGTCCCGGAGGACGAGCTGCGGGTGATCGGGGAGTCGTTCGCCCGCTACAACCGGGCGGTCGCGCGCGAGTACGACGTGAGTCTGCTACCCGAGTGACGGGCGCACCCAGCGCAACGCGGCGTCGAGGCAGTCTTCGGGGCTGGTGTTGAACGCGATCGCCGCGGCGGGCGCGTGCTGCCGGACCAGGTTGAGCACGCGCTCGAAGAGTTCCAGCAACGGCTCGTGCGTCCGGATGCCGCCCCCGATGACCACGCAGGCGTAGGTGTCCCCGGTCAAGGCCTCGGCGATGGTGCGTTCCGGGTGCTCGTCGGGGGAGACCAGGCAGTAGTCGGCGGCGATGGCGTGCTCGTCGAACCGCGCCCGGCCGCGGGCGATCGCGGCCTGGACCGGCGCGGGGTCCCAGCCATCCAGCTTGGCGGGGTCGAGACCGATGACGAGCACTCGTGTCATCGACGGGACGATACGCGGCTGCGACCATGGGGTGGTGCCCGTTCCGCCGCTGGCGGGGGAGGACCAC
This sequence comes from Amycolatopsis sp. NPDC114505, assembly GCF_055633615.1. Classification (NCBI taxonomy): domain Bacteria; kingdom Bacillati; phylum Actinomycetota; class Actinomycetes; order Pseudonocardiales; family Pseudonocardiaceae; genus Amycolatopsis; species Amycolatopsis sp. NPDC114505. Next base: position 1,462,243 of record NZ_JBVKDV010000002.1, read on the forward strand.
GCCTGCGCCGCGTGCGGGCTCTCCTACCCCACGCTCACGATCGAAACCGCCCGCGCGCTCATCGGGTCGCTGCCCGGCGCGGTGGACGCCGTGCTCGCGCAAGCGCGGCCGCGGGACCTCCGGCACCGCCCGCGGCCGGACCACTGGTCGGCGCAGGAGTACCTCTTCCACCTGCGCGACGTCTGCGTCACGTACACGATCCGGGTGCACCGCGCCCGCACCGAGGACCGGCCCGTCCTCGAGCCGATGCTCAACGACCTGCGAGCCCGCCGTTTCCACTACAACGACCGCACCCTCGACGGACTCCGCGACGAGCTGACGGCGTGCGCGGAGGGGCTAGGCGCGGAGATCGCCCGGCTGACCCCGGCCGACCACGAACGCCCGGTGACCCGCCTCCCGGGCGAACACCGCACGGCCCGCTGGCTGGTCCGCCAGGCGGCCCACGAGGTGACCCACCACCTCGGCGACATCCGGCAGTGCCTGGCCGAGGCCGCTCGTTAGCCGGCCAGGGTGTGCAGCTGGTCGATGCTCTTTCCCTTGGCCACCAGCGGAATCGCCCGGGCGATCCCGCGGACGGTGACCTTGGCCTGGAACCGCAGCCGCGCGGTGAGCGGCCGCCCGGACGGCGCCGTCACGAGGAGCCGCAGGTGCCGGTCGACGTGCGGGAATCGGCCGCCGGAAGAGAGAAAATCCCAGTAGCCGCGCGTGAACCCGGGACCGGACGACACGATCTGGGGCAGGTAGACCGTGCTCTTGCGGGAGACTTCCGGCTTGAGCTCCGCACTGAGCGCTTTGGCGAAGATTTCGAACTTCAGCCCGACGCCGACCGAAGTGGTCAGCTCGACCGGGTGGTCGTCGGTGACCTCGCGCGGTGCCATGTCGGTGATCCGGGCCCCTTCGGTCGGCGAAAGATCGACCAGCAGCCGCGACCACTGGATGCTGCACTGCGGGTGCGCGTGGACGACGCAGGCGAGCGGCACGTCGTAGGCGGCGACATCGTCCTGGCCGCTCGGCACCGCGGTGACCGTGCCGCGGGCCAGTGCGATCCGGTTCTTCCGGAGCAGCACCCTGACATCCCGGTCGCCGATGATCTCGGGAGCGGCTTCACCGCGTTCGGCGACCAGTTCGTCCTCGTCGACGTCCAGTTCGGTCTCCACCAAGGATTCCACGGCACTCACTCCCAGTCGCCGACGACGATGAACGGCGCCCAATGGTAGAGCGCGGACCGGCCGGGCTCGGCCATGGTCGCCAGCATGGCGTGCCGCAGCGCGTCCGCCGGTGACCCGCCGCCGGCGAGCTCGCGGTAGAAGTGCTCCATCAGCGCGGTCGTCGAATCGTCCGCCACTCGCCACAGGCCGGCGACCACCGTCGCCGCGCCCGCGTAGAGGAAGGCGCGGGTGAGGCCGATCAGTTCCTCACCCGGGTGGCGGCGGCTGACGCCGGTTTCGCACCCGCTGAGCGTGACCACCCGCGCGCGCAGCCCGGACAGGTCCTGGATGTCGCGCGCCGGCAGGAGCCCACCCGCCAGGTGCAGCGCGGATTCGCCGGCGTCGGCGTCGTCGAACGAGGCGTGCCCGGCGTAGTGCACGATCCGGGCACCCGCGACCCGCCGGGCGAACGCGCCGGCCGTCGCGTCGGCGCCCAGGACCGCTTCGGTGCCGAACAGCGCCGCGACCGCGACGGCTTCGGCCCGAGCGAACCCCAGGTCGGAGCCGGGGTCGCCGAAGACCGCCGCCGGGCCGTCGGCGTACGCGCGCGACTGCCTCGAACTGACGAGCACGGACGCGCTGGGCGCATAGCCGACCGGGTTCCGGGCGATCACGTAGTCGCCGTCGCAGCGCAACGCGTGCAGCGGCAGGTAGTTGAGCACGCCGTGCGGCACGAAGACGATCAGGTCGCCGGGCCGGGACCAGTCCGCGACCGGGGCGACGAGGGCGTCGAACCCGTGCCACAGCTCGTCCAGACCGGACGTGGTCATCGCCCGGACGCGCCCGGCCGTCCCGAAGTTCGCTTCGGCGAAGCGGCGCAGCTCCACGACGTCGACCGGCAGGGTGCGCGCCTCGATCTCGCGGTCGCCCCGCAGGCCGAAGGCCACCAGCTCGTCGTCGCGGATCGTGTACTCGATCAGCACCACCGGCCGGCCCGCCTCGGCCAGCGCCGCGCGGATCCGTTCGTGGTCCAGGGGTTCCGCCCACTCGCCCGGCTCGGCCCCCGCGCTCGTCACGGTGCGGTCGAGCAGCGCGCGGGCCCTCGCCCGCTCGACGTAGTCGTACGCTTCACCGGTTCGCCCGAGCCGCAGGTGGATCGACACCAGCCGCTCGTAGCTCTCCAGCCGCCGTTCCCCGGCCACGTAACCGACCCGCATGTCGTGCGTGGCGATCCGGTTCCGGGTGGACTCGACGATCGTCATGACCCCGCGGTAGGCGTCGATGGCCGCGTCGTCGTCCCCGGCCTGTTCGCGGATCCGGCCCAGCACCAGCAGGCTCGACCGGCGGGCCATCTCGTTGCCCGCCCGCTCCGCGCCCCGGACGGCCGCGGCCGCCAGTTCGCCCGCCTCGTCGAGGTTTCCCTTGGCCGCGAGGACGTCGCCGAGCCCGGTGCGCAGCATGATGGCCAGTCCCGGGTCCGGTCGGGGACCGAGCTGTGCGAGCAGTTCGCGGTACAGCGGCTCGGCTTCGTCGTAATGGCCCTGCACACGCGCGAGATTCGCCAGGTTGGCGAGCACCGGCTCGGTCATCCCGGCCATGGAGAGCGACGAGAGGTCGGCCAGCGCGTCGCGCATGACCTCCTCGGCGGCCGCGTACTGGCCCTGCCGCGTCAGCACCGCCGACAACCGGATGGCCGCGACACCGCGGCGTTCCGCCGAGAAAGCCTTGCCGGGGAAGGTCTTCGCGACGTCGATCATCCGCCGGAAGATCCGCGCGGCCTGGTCCTCGTCGTGAAGGTAGGCACCGGCGAGGTCGGCCTTGGTCAGCATCAGCTGGTGAAAGCTCTTCGTGAGGCTTTGGGAATGTCCCGCGTACGCCGGCCATTCGTCTTCGGTGACGCCGTACTCCTCCAGCGCCCGGTCGATGCGCAGGGTCGCCGAGGAGATGTCACCCGTTTCGACGTCCATCTCCACTTCTTCGACGATGAACTCGGCCAGATAACCGCGGACCTCCAGGGCGATGGCGGCGGCGGTCCGGCCGCCGAACCTCGCCAGGTACTCGGGGAACGCCGTCTCCACCACGGTCCTGGCTTCCTCGATCGTGCGCCGGGCCGTCGCGTGCTGCCAGTCCGTGTGCGCGAACACCACCAGGTTGCGGAGGCCGACGACCAGCGCGTCGACGTCCCGGCCCTTCCGCCGCAGCCGGACCGCCCGCCGCTGGTACCGGACCGCGCGACCGTTCCGCTCGGTCGACCACATGGCGGTTGCGACCAGCTCGGCGACCTTCGCGCGTGTCGCGCGGTCGGACACCAAAGCGGCCGGAACCGTCAGGAGAGCCCAGGCCATCCCCGAGCGGTTCCGGCCGGCCCCGAGTGCGGCTCGCGCCCGATCGTCCACGGCTTCGAGCAGGTAGTTCCCCGCGAGCCAAAGCAGTCCCGCCGCGGCGGTCGGCGTCGCCACGGCGGTGTAGGTGAGCGGGTCGGCGGCCGCGTAGGCGCTGACGAGCACCAGGGCCACCGGGACTTCGACCAGCCCGCGGAGACCGGCCAGCACGGCCGCGACCGCGATCACGAGGAGCACCCAGCCACCCGCGTGCACTCCCCGCACGAGGAGCCCGGCGAACGGCCAGAGCACCGCCGTGGTCACGAGCGCGGTCGGATACGGCGACCAGCGTCGGATCGGCCGGTAGACCAGCCGGAGAAGCGCGAGCCCGGCCAAGGCGGCGAAGGCCGCGAAGAACGGCAAGATCATCCACAGCCGCCACTCGGCGCGATCGGCGAGCGGGCTCCCCAGCGCGTCGGGCAAGGGCAGGAGGTAGAGCGCGTAGCCCACCGCTCGCAGCACGATCACCGGATGGCCTCCTAGACCCAGTCGCCGACGAGCACGAACGGCGCCCAGTGGTGCAGCGACCGCCAGCGGTCCTCCTGAGCACGGACTTCGAGCACGGCCCGGCGCAACGCTTCGGCCTTGGTGGTTTCGGGGAGCAGCTTGTAGAACGTCGTCATGATCCGGGCCGACGACTCGTCCGGGACCCGCCACAGGCTCGCCAGGACGGTCGGCGCGCCCGCGTACAGGAACCCGCGGATGAGGCCCTGGATGTCGTCGCCGGGGTGGTGCCGGCTGACACCGGTCTCGCAGCCGCTCAACGTCGCCAGCCGCAACCCGGGTGCCGGCGTCGCCGCGATGTCGCGGGCCGTGAGGACGCCGTCGGCGAGGTGCAGCCCCGAGGACATCGGTTCACCGGAGTCGAAGGCCGCGTGCCCGGCGTAGTGGAAGATGCCACGCTCGGCGACGGCCGCCACGACGGCGTCACACGTGACCTCCGGGCCCAGCCGGGGCACGGCGGCCAGGAGCTCGGCCACGCTCTCGGCTTCGGCCCGGGCGTGGGCGAGGTCGCCGGCGGGGTCGCCGAACACCGCGGCGTCGAGAGGGCCGGCGGACCGGTCCTTGGCGCGGCAGGCCGCGAGCAGCGCCGCGCTGGAGGTGTAGCTGACGGGATTGCGTTCGATGAGGTAGCCGTCGCCGGCGTGCAGAGCGTGCAGCGGAAGGTAGTGCAGCAGCCCGTGCGGTGCGAGCACGACCTGGTCGCCCGGATGTGCCCAGTCCACGATCGGGGCGACGAGCGGGTCGTACCCGTGCCACAGCTCTTCCAGTCCACTTCGGACGAGCGCGCGGACCCGGCCCGCTTCGCCGAAGTTCGTGAGCGTGAACCGCCGGAGGGCATCCCGGTCCGCCGGCACCGTCACCGCGCGGGGCGCGGTCCAGCCCGGCCGGATCCCGATCACGACGACGCTCTCCGCCGTCGTGAAGTACTGCACGAGGAGCGAACGTTCGCCGAGCAGCACCTGGGCTTCTTCGTGGGCCTGCGGCTTGCCGCCGCCCGCGCCGACCTGCTCGGCGAGTGCCCGCGCCTTGCCGCGTTCGGCGAAGTCGAAGGCGTCCCCCGGACGGTCCAGGGCGGCGCAGGTCGCCACCATCCGCTCGTAGGCCTCCACGCGGGGCTCCCCACCGAGGAACTGCAGGCGTTCGCTCTCGCCGGGCAGGCTCGCGCGGCTCCGTTCCACGAGGGCGATGACGTCCCGGTAGTGGGCGTAGGCGTTCTCGGGCCGATCGGTTTCGTCGATCTTCCCCGCGACGAGATGGGCCGCTCGCAGGAACGCGTCGGTGTTGGCGCGCTTCGCCGCGGCGAGGCCGGTGGCGGCCGTCGTCCGGGCCGCGTCGACGTCGCCGCGTCCCCACTGGACCAGCGCCAGGCCCAGGTGGGCGTTCACCGCGAAGCTCCCGGGAATCTCTCGGGCCAGCGCGAGCGCCTCGCGGTACCACTTCTCGGCCTCGTCGAGGTCGCCTCGGAGCCGGTTCGCGTTGGCGATCCCGCCGTAGGTCAGCAGCCGCTGACCCGCCTCCGGCGTCACCCAGCCCCCGTCGCCTCCCTCGCCGTAGCGGACGACACCACGCATGCCTGCTTCGAGCAGCCCCTTGAGCACCGTGATGGCCTCGTCGTAGCGGCGTAGCCGGACGAGGTACGTCGCCCGGTTGTAGGTGAACAGGTGCCGCCGGCCGTGGTCGCCCGCGGCGGTCGCCACCGCCACGGCTCGTTCGTCGAGGTCGAGCGCGCGTTCGTCGTCGTGCAGGAGCGTGCCGACGACGAACGCCTGGAAGGCCAGGTAGTCGCTGTGGAGGGAGTGCACGTGGACGCCGAAGCCCGGGGGATCGCCCGCGGTCAGCGGGATACGGGCGAGGAGACCGTGCTCGCCTTCGAAGGCCGCCGTGCCTTCCTCGGCGACGCGGAGGGCACCCTGGACGTCGCCCATGTCGCGCCTGATCCGGCCCTCGACCAGCGCCAGGAACCGGAGTTCGTATTCGGTGCGCCGGGTGAGGAACCCTTCGGCCACGCGGAGCTTGCGCAAGTACGCCCCCGACTCGCGTTCGGTGAGTTCTTCCGCCCGCGTAATGGCGCGGAGCGCCTCCTCGTGCCGTCCCGCGCCGTGCAGGTTCACCGCGACGTCGTGGAGGTCGTCGACCCAGTCGGTGAGCCGGCCCCGTCGCCGGTCGATCGCCGCGGCCCACCGCTTCCAGGGCACGGCCCGGGCCTGCGCTCCGGTCATCCCGTGGACGGTGCCGACGAAGGACACCACGACCGCGCGGTCCTTGCCGCGCTCGAGGAGCGCGATCGGGACCGACAGCAGGACCATGGTCAGCGCCCGCCGGCGCTGCCCGGCCCCGGTGGCCTTCCGCGCGGCGGCGTGCAGACGGGACTGCACCGCCGGGACGACCGTGCCGATGGCGAGCGACGCGGCGCAAGCGGGAACGGCGTACGAGTTCAGCATGGTCGTGCTCGGTACGAGAAACAGCCCGGCGAACGTGGTCGCGATGGTGAACTCGGCCAGCCCGCGCAGCCCGAGCAGCACGCTGACGACGACGGCGACCGGTCCGGCGAACTGCGTCATCGGCTCGCGGGCCGCCCACACCGCGACCGTGAGGGGCACCGCGGTCAGGAACGGCGTGAGCCGCCAGAGGCCGCGTTGCGGAAGCCGAGCCACGGTGGCGGCCCCGCCGGCGTACAGGGCGCCGAGCAGCAGGAGCAGCGCCCACCAGGCCGGGACGCCGGGAACGAGGACGCCGGAGAACCACGGCCCCACCCAGTCGAGGAGGACCCAGAGCACGCCGAAGACCAGGCCGAACCACGCGGTGGCAGGCAGTTTCACCGTCGCCTCGTTCCTCCCCGGCTCGGGGAACGGCTGATCCGCTGCCATGCTGTACCACTCCGCCGATGCCACGCCCGAATCCGGCGGCGATGCCACTCGAATGTCGTCACCCGGGTGCCGGATCGTGATGCACGACCGGGGGCTCGTACTTCCGGGAACGGGCCTTCGAAGCGTTCGACGTCGACGGCCGCGTGCTGGCCCGCGCAGCCCCGTGCGTGCACAGCGGGCCCGACAGGTGGTCGTCGACCGGGTCGAACCACGCGCCCGTGGGGAGCTGGACCACGCCGGGCGGAGCGCGTCCTCAGGTGGCGGGCCGGGGCTCACCGGCTGCCCTGGTCGAGATGCGCATGCCCGCCATCATCCCCGGACCGGCGCCGGCGCGCTTGTCCCGGCCCGCGCCGGACTGTCCACACCGGACTCCAGCTCATGATCCGGACATCGTTGACACCGCACGCACGTGTCCTTACTTTCGGTGCATGGGAACCAGGCGGATCCGTTGTCGCTGAGCGGATCCGGGCGATCCGGAGGCCGGCTGGTCGTGCTCGGCGGACTGCCGGGCACGGGCAAGTCCACCGTGGCCCGGCCGCTGGCTCGCGCGCTCGGCGCGGCCTACCTGCGGATCGACACGATCGAGCAGGCGCTGGCCGACTCCGGCGAGCTCACCGCCCGGCCGCGGGCCGCCGGCTATGTCGCCGGCTATGCCCTGGCCCGCGACCAGCTCGCCAACGGCGTCGACGTCGTCGCGGAGTGCGTCAACCCGCTGACGCTCACCAGGGACGCGTGGCGCGCGGTCGACCCTCGGGTGCTGGAGGTCGAGCTCGTGTGTTCCGATCCGCGCGAGCACCGGGCCCGCGTCGAGGGGCGGGTCAGCGACATCGCCGGTCTCGCGCTGCCGACCTGGCCGGACGTCGTCGCGCGGGACTACGAGCCGTGGGACCGTGAGCACCTGGTGGTCGACACCGCCGTGGTGAGCGCGGCCGAGTGCGTCCGGCTGGTTCTCCGGCACCTCACCCGGGTTTGACGGCGTGCACCGCGTCGGCGACCGCGCGCAGCGTGGCGATGGGGTCGTCGCCGAGGGGGTAGACGCCGACCTGGTCCGCGCCCGCGGTGCGGTGGGCCAGCAGCCGCGTCGCGACCGTGGCCGGGTCGCCGTGGGCGACCAGCGCGTCGATGAGGCGGTCGCTGCCGGTGCCGGCCAGGTCGTCCTCGGTGAAGCCCAGCCGCCTGAGATTGCTGGCGTAGTTGGCGACGCCCAGCGCGGTTCCGGGCGGGGCGGACCGGGCGATCGCGCGTGCTCGGGCCGTGTCGGGCTCGACCAGGGCGAAGTGGCCCGGCAGCACCAGCTTGCCCGCGCCGAGGACCGACCGCGCCAGGCGGGTGTGGTCCGGCGTGACCAGGCACGGGACCGTCCCGGCGGTGCGGTCGCGGGCCAGGCGCAGCATCCGCGGCCCGAGCGCGGCCACCACCGTCCGGTCGGCGGGCACCCCGCCGCGCGCGAGACGGTCCAAATAGGACACCAGGGTGTCGTACGGCGACGCGTACTCGGCGTGGACTTCGCGGTGCCCGATCCCGACGCCCAGCAGGAACCGGCCGGGGTGCCTCGCGACGATCCGGTGGTAGGACGCGGCGACCGTGTCCGCGTCGGCGGTCCACGCGTTCACCACGCTCGTGCCGACGACCAGCCGCGTGGTGGCGTCGAGCAGCTCTTCGGCGAAGGCGAGGTCGGCGGGCGGCGAGGCGTCCAGCCAGAGGGTGCTGTAACCGGCCCGTTCGACTTCGGCGGCGCTTTCCGGGGTCACTTCGTGCTCGCGCAGGTGGGCGCCGAGCGGACCTGGATCAATGCTCATGCCGCGACTTCAGCACGACGGCCCGGCGCGAACCAGGGCCGGTGCCGACGCGCAGCGATAACCTGACGGCATCGTCCCAGCCCAGGGGAGAACCAGTGGAACTACGGGCCTTGCGGTACTTCGTCACGGTCGCCGACGAGCTGCACTTCGGCCGCGCGGCGGAGCGGCTGCACATCGCGCAGCCCGCGGTCAGCAGGCAGATCGCGCAGTTGGAGCGTGAGCTGGGGGAGCGGCTGTTCGACCGGTCGCCACGCCGGGTCCGGCTGACGGCGGCCGGGCACCGGGTGCTCGCCGCCGCCCGCGACGCGCTCGCGGCCGCCGACCGGGTCCGGAGCGCGGCGGCCGGCCCGGCGGGGGTGATGCGCATCGGCACGGCCTCCGGGGTCACCGCCCGGCTGGAACGCGGGATCGACGCGCTGCGGACGCGATCGCCGGCTTTCGACGTCGTGCTCGTCGACCTGCCGCCGTCCGAGCGCCTGAACGCCCTGCGCCAGGGGGAGATCGACGTGGCACTGGCCCGCGGCGTCGGCGCGGCGCCGGGGGTGCGGGTGCTGCCCGCCTGGACGGAGCCGCTGTTCGCGGTCGTGTCCGCGCGCCATCCCGCCGCCGGTCGCGAGACCGTGAGCGCGGCCGAGCTGGCCGAAGGGGGACTGCGCGTCCACGACCCGTCGGTGCTGCGCGAAGCGGGTGTCGCGGTGCGGCCCGGGCGTCCGGCGGGGACGGTCCAGGACACGATCGTCGAGGTGGGCTCGGATCCGGCCGCCTGGACGGTGCTGCCGGTCGGCCAGGTGACGGAGATCAGGTCGACGCGGGTACGCGCGATCCCCCTCGCCCCGCGGACGACGACCACGGGCAGCGTGGTCGTGCCGGACGACCTGCCGCACACGTGCGCTGCGGCTCACCGGGCGGCGTTCGGTGACTGATGCCGGTCGCTCTGGGGACGACGACCTGCCGCACACGTGCGCTGCGGCTCGTCGGGGCGGCGTTCGGTGACTGACGCCGGCCCGCGGCTGGTCGCTCCCACCGCGCGGCTGCACATCGCCTGGCTCGACGCGCACGCGGAGTGGGGCCCGGGCTCGCACGAGGACGGCTTCGGCCTGCTACCTTCCGACGAAGTCCTTTCGCCGGAAGGGTTTTCGGCCTGGATCGCCCGGCTCGGCACGGACCCGAACTGCACGTACCGCTGGATCGTCGACGACGGCGAAGTGCTCGGCGGAATCGCCTTGCGGCACGCCACTCACGAGTCGGTCCGGCGGGCCGGGCACCTCGGCTACGGCATCCGCCCCACCGCGCGCGGCCGTGGCCTGGCCGGGTGGGCGCTGGGCCGGATGCTGGCCGAAGCCCGCGGCCTCGGCATGGACCACGTGGTGCTGGTCTGCGAGGCCGGCAACGTGGCTTCGGCGAAGACGATCGAAGGCCACGGCGGAGTGCGCGAAGAAACCGGCGCCACGTGGCGCTACCGAATCCCGCTGCGCTGAGCCCGGCGCGCCGCTACCAGGGCAGCTCCCCGGTTTCGTCCTGGAAGGTCCCCGTCGGACCGTCCGCGGGGAGGGTGGCCAGGCGCACGACCGTCCGGGCGCTCTCCTCCGGCGACCGCCCGATCCCGAAGGCGGCGGTCATGTCCGTGGCGGTCGTACCCGGCTCGACCGCGTTGAACTTGATGCCCGGCTGGGACTTCGCGTACTGGACCGTCAGCATGGTGGCCGCCGACTTGGAGGCGGAGTACAGCGCCAGCGGCAGCCCGAACTCCGGCCGGTCGGGGTTGGTGACCGCCCAGAACGAGCCGGCGCTGCTCGACACCGTGACCACCGTGGGGTTCGACGACTTGCGCAGCAAGGGGAGCGCCGCTTCGGTGACGCGCACGATGCCCACAGCGTTGGTGTCGAAGACCCTTAGCGCGGTGGGGCCGTCGAGGGCTTCGCTGCCCAGGACGCCCGCGTTGTGCACCAGGACGTCGAGCCGGCCCTCGGCCGAGTCGATCGCGGCCAGTGCGCCGCTCACCGAGGCGTTGTCGGTGACGTCGAGCTGGACGAACCTCGCGCCGAGGTCCGCCGCGGCCTTCTCGCCGCGCTCGGTGTCGCGGGCTCCGATGTAGACGGTGTGTCCCAGTGCCAGGAGGTGTTTCGCCGTCTCGAAACCGATGCCCTTGTTGGCTCCGGTGATCAGGGTGACAGTCATGCGCGTCCCTTTCGGTCGGTCAGCTGCCGGCGGAGCTCGCCGGCGTCGTGCAGGGCGGTCATGTGGACGAACCGGCCGTCGCGGACCCGGTAGATGGCGTACTCGGCGATCTCGAACGAGGCGCCGCTCGGCGCCACGCCGAGCCACTCCTTCGCCGGCGTGCCCGTGTTGACCAGGCGCGCGGCCAGGCGGTCGCCGTCGAAGAGGAGATCCTCGAGCCGCCAGTGGAGGTCGGGGACCGCGTCGACGTCGGCCCGCTGGACGGCGATGAGGTCGTCCCGGGTGGCCGGCTCGCCGTTGAGCGTGGTCCGGTCGGCGATGAACTCGTCCATCCGGTCGAACCGGTGGGCGTTGAGCTCCTCGAGGTAGCGCAGGTAGAACGCGCGCAGAGCCACGGCGACCCCTGTTCTCGTCGGTTACTTCCGCATCGATCGATGCAGAACTCGACTGTAGCAGATTACGCATCGATCGATGCGGAAGTCCGGGAGGGCTAGAGGACCGGCCAGCCGCGCAGGGCGGCGTCGGCCATCTCCTGCAGCTCGCCGCGGTCGACGCCGCTCGCCGCCTGCACCGCGATGCCGTACGCCAGCGCCGTGAGGTAGCGGGCGAGCAGGGCCGGGTCGGCTTCCGGGGGCAGGTCGCCGTCGTCGATGGCTCGGTCGAACCGGTCGCGGAGGGTCGCGTAGCCGTCGTCGCGCCAGCCGATGAGCAGTTCGCGGGCGCCGCGGCCGGTGTCGCCGGTGGCCAGCGCGCCCTGGACGCCCAGGCACCCGTTCGGGCCGGACGGGCGGGTGGTCGTGTCGATCGTGCCCGCGATGATCGCGGTGGCGACGTCGAACGCGGTCGGCTTCTCCAGCGCGCGCACGACGTAGGCGCTCGGGCCTTCGGTATAGCGCTCCAGGGCCTTGCGGAACAGCTCTTCCTTGTTGCCGAAGGTCGCGTACATGCTCGTGGTGGAGATGCCCATCGCCTCGGTCAGCGTGGCCAGGCTGGCCCCCTCGTAGCCCTGCTCCCAGAACACCAGCAGGGCGCGTTCGAGGGCCGCGTCGGGGTCGAACCCCCGCGGCCGGCCGGTCGGGCGTCGCTTGTCCGTCTCCACGGCCGCAGTCTACGCGCTTCCGCATCGATCGATGCGGAAGAAGGCGGGGTGGTCCCGGGGACCACCCCGCCGCGGTCAGAACCGGTAGTGCAGCAGGCGGTGGGCGTACCGCAGCGGCCGGGCCAGCTTCATGATCGACGCCGTGACGCGGTCCTGGGCCCGCGCGTCGGCCAGGTGCGGCGAATCGAGCAGGGACCACTCCTCCAGCAGCCGCAGGCCGGGCACCAGGTCCTCGAGCGAGCGGGGATCGCCGACCGCCCAGCCGAACGACGCGCCGGTCGTCCGGACCAGGCGCGAGTACCGGGCGATCCGCAGCGTCCACGGCAGGACCGCGTCGAACGTCATCTCGCCGTGCGGCAGGTGGCCGGCCAGCCTGCGCAGCATCGTCAAGCCGTCCGCCTGCTGCAGGTACGGGGTGAGACCCTCGGCGATCACGAGGGTCGGCCGGTCCGCCGGGACGTCGTCCAGCCACGCCTGCTCGGTGACCGACGAGGCGATGACCCGGTAGCCGTCGCGCGGTTCGTACAGCTTCTCCCGCAGCTCGACGACGTCGGGCTGGTCGACGTCGATCCACTGCACCCCGGCCGGCAGCGGCAGCCGGAACGCCCGGCTGTCGAGCCCGCACGCGAGGTGCAGCACCAGCGCGTCCGGGTTGCGGGCCACGAACCGGGTCGTCCACTCGTCGAGCTTCTTGGCCCGGAACGTCACCGTGCGCCGGTCGCGGCCGATGAACTTCATCTTGCCGAAGTCGTAGTCGAGCCGGCTCATCAGCCGCTCGGCGCTCCCGTCGCCCAGCACCGGCCGGGGCGAGCGGTTGTCCAGCGCCTTGGCGTACAACGTGGCGAGCAGGGTCTCCTGCGCACCGGTCAACCGAATCTGTTCCACCGCGGTGCCCTCAGTCCTTGTATCCGACGACGAGTGTGTCCAGCGACCCCACGGCCGTGACCTCGACCGTGCCGAAACCCGCTTCCACCAGCCACTTCCGCGCCTCGGCCGGGGTGTACTCCGCGCCGCCCGGCGACGTCAGCAGCATGTTGAGGCTGCCGAGCAGGCTCAGCGGCCGGCCCCGGCGGCCGTCGTCGATCATCCGGTCGTACACCAGCACCGCGCCGCCCGGCTTGACCGACTCGTGGACGCGGGCCAGCAGCTCCCGGCGGCCGGGCAGGTCGAAGTAGTGCAGGATGTGCCCGGCGACGAAGACGTCCGCCGCCGGCAGCGGGTCGGCGAAGAAGTCGCCGGCCACGAACCGGATCCGGCCGGCCAGGCCGAGCGCGGCCGTGTGCTCGTCGAAGAACCGTCGCACCGGCGAGAGATCGAAGCAGGTCGCGTCGAGGTGCGGGTGCTCGCGCAGGAGCGTCGCCGCGAGGTTGCCCCGCGCGCCGCCGAGGTCCACCACCGACGAGTACCGGCTCCAGTCGAACACCGCCGCCAGCGCCGCCCCCACCCCGCCGTTCACGGCGTCCATCGCCCCGAGGAACCCGCGCGTGGCGTTGTCGTCGCGGTACCCGTCGAAGATGCCCCGGCCGCGGGGGACCTGGGCCTCTCCGGTGCGCAACGCGTCGGTCAGCTTGCCCCACACCGGGAAGAGCATCCCGCCGGCCATGCGGGCGTACCCGCCGACGTAGCCGGGCTTCCCCGCGACGAGGTGCCGCTCCGCTTCGGGGGTGTTGGCGTACCGGTCGCCGGTGCGCTCGAGCAGCCCCAGCGACACCAGCGCGTCGAGGAAGTCGGCCGCGCCGCGGGGGTGCAGCCCGGCCCGCTCACCCAGCTCGACGCCGGTCAACGACGTGCCCGCGAGCGTGCTGAACAGGTCCAGCTCGACCGCCGAAATCACCGCCCGGGAGCGGTAGAACGCCATGATCAGGTCCAGGATCCCGCCGGCGCTGTCCGGAACCTCCGGCGCGGTCACGCCGGGACGCATTCGAGCATGGACCACCGGCTCGCCGTCGTGGTCGAGAGGGTGAAGCCCGCCTCGGCGAACAGCGTCCGCCACTCGGCCAGGGTCCGCTCCCGCCCGCCGAACAGCACGAGCATGTCGATGTCGAGGAACTTCGCGTGGTCCCAGACGTTCCCGGCCGCGACGACCTGGTCCCAGACGAGCAGCCGGGCCCCGGTGTCCCCGATGGTCGCGCGCACCCGCCGCAGCACCCGGCGGACGTCCGCGTCCGACCAGTTGTGCAGGACGCCCTTGAACAGGTACGCGTCGCAGCCGCCCGGGATCGGGTCGGTGAAGAAGTCGCCCGGCACCACGGTGACGCGCTCGGCGACACCGTGCTCGGCCAGCACCGGGGCCGACGAGGACGCGACCCGCGGCAGGTCCATCAGCACGCCGGTGCCCGCCGGGTTGGCCAGCAGGACCTGCGTGAGGAACCACCCGTCACCGCCGCCGAGGTCCGCGATCCGCGAGAACCGGTCCAGCCGGTAGCCGGGCAGCTCGCGCCCGACGATCACCCGGCTGAAGTGCATCATGAAACGCTCGAAGAACGCGCCGGACTCGGGCTCGTTTTCGAGGTGCTCGAAGAAGGTTCGCCCGTGCACCTGGTCGAAGGCGGGCTCGCCGGTCCGCACGCTGTGCATGATCCGCTCGTACGGCTGCCAGGTGAGGTCCAGGTTGTTGTACTTCACCAGCGGCAGCAGGCCGCGCGGGTTGTCGGCCCGCAGCGCGTCGGACACCGGGGTCCCGGAGAACGCCCCGTCGGGTCCTTCGGCGAAGGCCCCGACGGACGCCGCCGCCCGCAGCACCCGCAGCAGCGCGTCGGGGTTCGTCCCGGTTTCGGCGGCCAGGTCCTCGACCGTGCGCACGCCGTCCCCGACGAGGTCGGCGATCCGCAGCTCCACCAGCACGTGCACGACCTTGGCGAGCCGGCCCGCGCTGGCGAGCAGGAACAGCTGCCGGGCGTGGACGTCGTCCAGGGACGGCACGAGGTCTGCCGCCGCCGGGTTGTCTACTGTGGTCACTCGGACTCCTTCCGGGTACCGGTCGGGACGGACGTTTCGAGGATCTTCTTGATGTGCGCCATGTTCTTGCGGGAACCGGTGTTCAGTCGCTCGACCATCGCCGCGTCGTCGAACGGCGCGTCGTCGCGCAGCGCGAACTCCTGGACCCACCGCATGGTCGTGCGGCCGCCGGACTCGGTGTAGAACCACCGCAGCCGCATGTACTCGAACGGGCCCTTCTCCAGCCGATGGGCCCGCACCGTGCGGGTCACCGGGTCGGCGGTCCGGCGCGACACCCACGACCACTCCAGGCCCTGGGCGTCGGGTTTGGTGGTGAGCCGGAAGTCGATCGTGTCGCCCTCCCGGCGGAGCACCTCGACCGCGGCGTACTCGTCGAAGTACTCCGGCCACGCCTCGACGTCGTTGGTGAACTCCCACACCACTTCCAGCGGCGCGTCGATGGTCACCGAGTTTTCGGTTCCGGCCGCCATGTCACGCCACCTCGCGTTCGCGCGTGCCGTTGATGAGCTCCAGCGCGACGCGCGGGCTGGCCAGCTCGGGGATCTCGTCGAGCACGATGCCGTGATCCTGCCGCAGCCGCGCCGACACCTCGATCAGCGCGAGCGAGTCGTACCCCAGGTCGTCGAACGAGACGTCCAGGATGTCGCCGTCCAGGTCGTGCTCGTCCGGGTCACCCGCGCACGCGCGGATCACGTCGACGAATTCGGCCAGTGTCATGTGCCACCTCCAGTAAGGGCGATGAGTTGTCAGTGCTCGCGCAGGACGAGCGCGGAGTTGAAGCCGCCGACCCCGCGGGCCACGACGAGCGCGGTGCGCACGGGAACCTCCCGCGGCCGGTCCAGCACGAGGTCCACATCGGACGATCCGCGGGTGCCGACCGACGGCGGCACCACGTCGTCGCGGATGGCGAGGAACGCCGTCGCCACGTCGAGCGCGGCACCCGCGGACAGCCGGCCGGTCATCGTCTTCGGGGCCGTCACCGGCACCGCGCGGGGCCCGAACACCTCGGCCAGCGCGGCCGATTCGGCCGCGTCCCACGCCGGGATGCCGGCGGCGTCGGCGAACACCACGTCCACGTCCCGCGGCTCGACCTCGGCCTGCCGCAACGCGCCCCGGATGGCCCGCGCGAGTCCCGGCGGCCGGCCGGATCCCGGCTTCGGGTCGAACGTGGCCGCGTGCCCCGCGATCCGGCCGTAGATCCGGTCCACGCCGCGAGCGCGCGCCGCGCCGGCCTCCTCGACCACCATGATCGCGCCGCCCTCGCCGGCCGCCCACCCCGACGCGTCCCCGTCGAAGGGCAGGTAGGCACGAGCCGGATCCGGCTCGGTGCTGAGCAGCCCGCTGGGGATCTGCGCGACCAGGCCCCACGGGCACAGGGACGCCTCGAACCCTCCCGTGACCGCGAGCCGCAGCGTTCCTTCGTCCACCAGGCGCGCGCCCTGCGCGACGGCGTCGATCCCGCCCGCCTGCTCGGTGACGACGACCGAGCTGTGGCCCCGCAGGCCGTGGCGGATCGAGATCTGGCCCGTGTTCACCGCGTAGAACCAGGCGAACGACTGGTAGGCGCTGACCCGCTCCGGTCCGGTCCGCCACAGCTTCTGCAGTTCGTGCTGGCCGAACTCGAACCCGCCGGATCCGCTCGCGGTCACCACGCCCATGGCGTACTCGTCGAGCTCGGCCGGCTCCACGCCCGCGTCGGCCAGCGCCCAGCCGGTCACCGCGAGCGCGTGCTGGGTCATCCGGTCGGTCTGCGTGAGCAGCCGGCTGGGCAGGTGGTCCCGCGGTTCGAACGCCAGCACCTCGCCGCCGACCCGGACCGGGTAGCCCGCGGGGTCGAAGCGGCTGATCACCCCGAGCCCCGAGCGGCCGGACAGCGTCGCCTCCCAGTACTCCTTCACCCCGGTCCCGGTGGCCGCGATGACGTCGAGGCCGGTCACCACCGCCGTCATGAGCCGGCCTTGGTGAGCACGGCGGCGCTTTGGAAACCGCCGAAGCCGCTGCCCACGCTGAGCACGGTGTCCAGCGCCACCGCCCGGGCGGTGTTCGGCACGTAGTCGAGGTCGCAGTCCGGGTCCGGTTCGGCGTAGTTCGCCGTGGGCGGCACGACACCGTGCTCGATGGCCAGTGCGCACGCGGCCAGCTCGATCGCCCCGATCGCGCCGAGCGAGTGGCCGATCATGGACTTGATGGAGCTGACCGGCACCCGGTAGGCGTGGTCGCCGAGGCTCCGCTTGAACGCGGCGGTCTCGTGCCGGTCGTTCTGCTTGGTGCCCGAGCCGTGGGCGTTCACGTAGTCGACGGCGTCCGGCGCCCGCTTCGCCTGGCCGAGCGCCACGGTGACGGCCTCGGCCAGCTCCCGCCCGTCCGGCCGCAGCCCGGTCATGTGGTGGGCGTTGCACCGGGTCGCGAACCCGGAGACCTCGGCGTAGATGTGCGCGCCCCGGCGACGGGCCGCCGTCAGCTCCTCCAGGACGAACATCGCCGCGCCTTCGCCGAGCACGAACCCGTCCCGGCCCCGGTCGAACGGCCGCGACGCGCCGGCCGGGTCGCCGTTGTTCGCCGAGGTGGCCTTGATGGCGTCGAAACAGGCCACGGTGATGGGGGAGATGGGGGCCTCCGTCGCCCCGCCGAGCATCACCTCGGCCCGGCCGTCGCGGATCCGCTCCACGGCGTGGCCCACGGCGTCCAACCCGGACGTGCACCCGGTCGACACCACGGCCACCGGTCCTTCGGCGCCGATCTCCCACGCGACGTCGCGGGCCATCGAGCTCGGCACGTAGTGGTCGAACAGGTTCGGCGCCGCGAGCGTGTGGTCGACGAGCCACGTCGCGCCGCGGGAGCTGACCCGGGCGTACTCGCGGTCAAGGCTCATCGTGGCCCCGACCGCGGTGCCGACGCTGACCCCGGTCCGCTCGGGGTCGAGCGGGCCGGCGCCGCTGTCGGCAAGCGCTTCCCGGGCGCACGCGATGGCGAGCAGCGCCGCCCGGTCCGCGGTGGCCGCCTGGCCGGCCGTGAACCCCTCGGCGATCGGGTCGAAGTCGATCTCGGCGGCGATCCTGGACCGGAACGGCGCCGGATCGAAAGTCGAGATCGTCCTCGTCGCCGTGCGCCCCGACGTCAGCAGGTCCCAGAACGCGGCCGTGCCGACCCCGCCCGGCGCGCGGACCCCGACCCCGGTGATCACCACCCGCCGGCCCGTCACAGCCCACCGACCCGGGGCGGACCCGCGTCCGGGAACGGGACCGGCTCGGTGTCGACGTGCCCGAGCTCCGGCTTCGGTGCCAGCGGGGAGATCTGGAACACCGCCCGCGCGGGAACGTCGCCGGTGTTGACGATGCGGTTGCGCGTGCCCCGGACGACCAGGACCGCTTCGTCGGCCCGCAGCTCGACCTCCTCGCCGTTGAGCACCACCAGGACCGTGCCGCTGATCAGGTACAGGTACTTGTCCGAGTACGGGTGGTAGTGCTCGGCGACGAACTCGCCGGGGGCGAGGTCGATCGTGCCCAGGAAGCCGGACGTGGCCCCGACCGAGACCGGGGTGAGCAGCGCGCGCGTGCTGCCGCCCTGCCGGTGGTTCGGTGCGACGTCGGCGAGTGCCACCTTGGGTGTGTTCACCGTGGGCTCTCCCAGCTGTAGAAGACCTCCGCCTTGGAGTCCTTGAGCTCGCTCCAGTCCGCCGAGTAGGGCGTCAGGTACTTGCCGACCTCGTCGTTGACCTTCCGGAAGTCCGGGTTGCCGCGGGCGGCCGACAGCGCGGGCATGACGTCCTCCTCGGCCTCGATGAGGTGGAAGTACAGGTCGTGGAACCGGAACAGCGTCCGGCGGGTGACGCCCAGCTCGCCCGGCAGGCTGGTCCGGTCGTGTTCGGCGAACGCCGCGGCCACCTGGCCCGCGTCGTCGGGGTCCATGCGCAGGACCATCAGAGCCCGGTAGGCCACCGCTCCTCCTCGCGTCGGGTGCTGCTCTCCGCCCCTACTTTTCCGGTTCGTCCTTGGACTGCGCTTGTAAGCCGGTTTGTCTCGCGCGCGGAGTGTCCACAACGGACGGAAGCCGGTGTGCGGACCTGAGTCCGCACACCGGCTTCCGGTGGTACCGCCGATCAGTTCGTTTCGTGCACCGACGAAACGTCGCAGGGGATCGAGCGCGGTACCGAGAGCGCGCGGCAGAAGTCGAAGTGCGCCTTCAGCCGCGGATCCGCGTGCATGGCCCGGAAATGCGCCTCGCTCTCCCACTGGGCGTAGTTGACGACGTGCTTGCCGTCGTGGCTCAGGTGGAAGTTCGCCGACACGAAGCCGGGCAGGTGCTTGATCAGCGTCTCGGTCGCCTCGACCAGGTGCTCGTACAGCTCGGTCCGCCGATCGGGCTCGACCGGGAAGACGTTGATCAGCGTGTAGACGGTCGACGGTGCGGTGATGCTTCCCATATCCGGTCCTCTCAGTGCTTTCCGGTCGGCTTACTGGTCGGCTTGCTGGTCGGCTTTTCACCGAGGTCGAGCGTGTGCGCCAGCACGTCGCCGAGCTTGCCCGCGGACTGGGCGTTCTCCCCACGCCAGGCGACGAACCCGTCCGGCCGTACCAGCAGCGCGCCGTCGTCGGCGAGCCGCGCGGCTTCGGCGAAGGTGCGGTCGAGGACGTGCACGCTCAGTGGCACGGTGCCCGGCAGCGATTCCGCCGCCTCCGTCCAGGCCGCGCCGTCCGGGCCGGTCATGAGCACGTACGAGCTCACCGCGAGATCCACTGTGGACACCCCCGGCCGCACCCACACGTGGGGCACCCGGTAGCCGGGCCGGCCGGTCAGGTCGAACTCGCGCGGCACCGCGGTCGGGTAGCCGTCGCCCTCGATCGCGCCGGAGGTGTAGCGGTAGCCGTTGCCCACCACGGCCGCGTCGATCAGCGCCTCGCCGTCGACGCCGCTGTCGAGCCGGAAGGTGTGCCGCAGCAACGCCTGTTGCGCGACGGCCGCGCCGACCGGCAGGCGTTCCTGCTCGTAGGTGCCGAGCAGGTCGGGGCCGGCCCAGCCGTTCAGCACGGCCGCGATCTTCCACGCGAGGTTGTGCGCGTCCTGGATGCCGCCGTTGGCGCCGAACGCGCCGGCCGGCGGGTGCACGTGGGCCGCGTCCCCGGCCAGGAACACCCGGCCGGCCCGGTAGGAGCCGGCGACGTTGTGGGACATCACCCACGGCATCGTCATCTCGACGTCGACCTCGAGGTCCGCCACGCCGAGCGCGGTCCGCACCAGCTCGGCGCACCGCCGCACGGTGAGCTCGGCCGGATCGGTGGTGCGCGGGTCGTAGAAGAACCCGTAGACCCAGCGCTGCTCGTCGAACAGCTGCAGCACGCCGGGCGCCTGCTCGTTGGCGAGGTAGCAGATGACGAACCGCCGCCCCTGGATCGCCGGGTTCAGGTCG
Organism: Amycolatopsis sp. NPDC114505; assembly: GCF_055633615.1. Lineage (NCBI taxonomy): Bacteria > Bacillati > Actinomycetota > Actinomycetes > Pseudonocardiales > Pseudonocardiaceae > Amycolatopsis > Amycolatopsis sp. NPDC114505. The sequence continues at coordinate 1,482,584 of NZ_JBVKDV010000002.1, forward strand.
GCCTTGAACAGCACGCTCATCGCGGCGCCGACGACGCCGTGCCCGTCGAGGCCGATGCCGAGCTGCTCGCGCAGGCCGCCGCCCACGCCGTCGGCCGCGATCGCGTACCGGGCCCGCACGGTGGTCCGTTCGCCCGTGCCGCGGTCGAGGACCACCGCCGTGACCCCGGCGTCGTCCTGCTCGAGCGACTCGAGCAGCGTCCCGAACCGGATGCGGGCGCCCCGGCCGGTGGCCGCGTCACGCAGGATGGGCTCCAGCCGGTCCTGGCCGCACCAGTGCGGTTTCATGGGACTGACCTCGTCGAAGTCCAGCGACGGCTCCTCGATGACGACCGCGTTCTCCATGTCCGCGACGCTCGTGGAGCGCAGCACCACCCACGGGATCTGGTCGCCGGGCTGCCCCAGCTCGCGCCAGCGGTCGCCCTGGACGAGCTTGGGCCCGCGGTCGGCGACGACCTGCGCGAGGCCCGCGTTGCGCAGCAGCTCCATCGTGCGCGGGCTGATCCCGGAGGCCCGGGTCAGCACCGTCGTCGACTCGTGCTTCTCCACCAGGGAGGACCCGATGCCCTGCTGGGCGAGGAACAACGCCGCGGCGAGGCCCGTCAGCCCGCCGCCGACGATCAGCACGGGGGTTTCCTCATACTTCATGATCGACTCCATTGTTCGAGGGTTTACGACCCTGCGAAAAGAACGGTCAGGACCGGACGGCGGCGAGCTCGGCGTCGATGGACGGCCGGGCCGTGTGGCCGTACCACTGGGTCCACGCGATGAGGGCGAGAATCGAGGCCGCGCCCATTGCCGGGCACACCAGCGTGGCGATGTCGAGTGGCGTCCAGAACGCCAGCCCGATTCTGGCCGCGGACTCGGCCAGCAATCCCGCCGTCCACACCGCGGTGGTCAAGCGGTTCGTCCGGCGGAATTCGGCGGACCGCGCCCACGATTCTTCCCAGGATTTCCGGTCGCCGCTGAAATCGCGCCGGATGTAATAGGTCAGCGGTCTGGCCAGGAACAGCGAGACCAGCGCGGCCAGCCCCACCGAAGCGGTCACCAGCGAGTCCTTGACCAGGACGACGCGCGCGTCCCCGGACAGGACACCCAGCAGCACCCCGAGCCCGAACCGCACCAGGACCAGCACGGACAGCGCGCTCACGGTGCGGTCGGTGGCGTAGCCGATCGCGACCCGGACCAGGGACACCCCGCCGGCGACGACGAGCGCGACCACGGGGGAGACCCCCAGCCGGCTGAGTGCCAGGTAGACCGCGTACGGAATCCCGACATCGACCAGCACCACCTTGCCGACCCGCGGCAGTGACGAACCGCAGCTCACCACTTCGCGGCGAGCTGATCGAGGAGCGGCTCGATCCGCAGGCGCCGGTCGTCGAGCAGCGGGTCTTCGGCGAGCAGCGCCCGGTGCAGCGACTGCAGCCGCCCGGACGGCCGGAGCCCGAGGTCCTCCCGCATCCGCTCGGCGAGCCGGCGGAACACCGACAGCGCCCCGGACGTGCGGTCGCTGCGGTGCAGCGCGATCATGAACATCGCGTGCACGGTCTGCTGGGAGGGTGCTTCCACCTGCAGCGATGCGAGCTCGCCGACCACTTCGAGGTGCCGCCCCGCGCAGAGCTCGGCCTCGAGGAACATCAGCAGGGCGCGGTAGCGGCCCTCGTCGAGCCGGGCGGCGTGCGCGCGGGCCTTGGTCCCGACCGACCAGTCGACGCTGATCGGCCCGCGCCACAGGTCGAGCGCCCGCCGCAGCGTGGCCGACGCCTGCTCCACCTCGCCGGCGGCGAGCTCGAAGGCACCCCGGTCGACGAGGCATTCGAACTCGCGCACGTCGAACTGGCCGTCCCCGACGCGGATCAGGTAGCCGTCCATGTGCGTGACGAGCACTTCCCGCATCACGTGCTTGGACGACTCGCCGAGCACCTGCTCGAACAGTTTGCGCAGGTGGAACACATAGGTCTGGAGGGTGCCGCGCGCACTCGGCGGCGCCGCGCCGTCCCAGAGCTCGTCGAGGAACACCGACGTCGGGACGACCCGGTTGGCGTTGAGCACCAGCAACGACAGCACCGCACGCAGGCGTGGCGCGGTCGGCGTGACGTCGAGATCGCCCACCTTCAGGGCGAGCGGGCCGAGCAGTTCGAAACGCGGTGCGCGAGGCGCGACCGCGGCCGCGCAGCCCGAGGACGTGTCTTTCGGATGTGGACCGGGCAGAGTGGTCCGGCCTCGCCCCAGCGCGACCGAATGGGCGCGACAAGCGCCGCCCGTAAAACTATTGTGTACCACTGATAAACCCCCATCGCCGCGAATCAACGCGTACGAGGAAATCCGCGCGAACGAAATTCCCCCACCGCGCCGTCTGTTTCAACGTTACGCGGTAACGATTCGCGTGCCATCGCCCGATGGGGTGAACCGACCCTCACCTGGAGTTGCAGCAGATTATTGTCGAATGTCACATCCGCCTTTCTTCTGTCAACTGGATAACCGCGGTGATTTCCGTGTGCCGTTCAGCGGTTCGCGGCGAGCCGCCAGAGTGAAGTGACCTCGGCCGAACGCGCGGCGTGCAACGGATCGTCCGGATCGGACGCGCGGGGGTGGCGCGGCCGGGTGTCGGTCTTTCCGAGCACTTTCAGCCCGGCGGCGCCGAAGGCTTCGAGGAGCTCGTCACGCGAGCGCAGCCCGAGGTGCTCGGCGAGGTCCGACAGCACCAGCCAGCCCTCGCCGCCGGGCTCGAGGTGCTTGCCCAGCCGATCCAGGTAGCCGCGGAGCATCCGGCTGCCCGGGTCGTACACCGCGTGCTCGATCGGCGACGTCGGCTTGGCCGGCAGCCACGGCGGGTTGCAGACGACCAGGGGCGCCTCGCCGGGCGGGAACAGGTCGGCCCGCACGAGCCGCGCGCGGCCGCCGAACCCGAGCCGGTCGAGGTTGTCCCGGGCGCAGTCCAGCGCCCGCTGGTCGGAATCCGTGCCCACCACGGATTCCACCCCGCGGGCGAGCAGCACCGCGGCGAGCACGCCGGAGCCGGTCCCGATGTCGAACGCCAGCCTGGTCGACGGGAGCGGCGCCGCCGCCACGAGGTCGACGTACTCGCCGCGAGCCGGCGAGAACACCCCGTAGTGCGGGTGGATGCGAGCGCCGAGCCCGGGCACCTCGACCCCCTTGCGCCGCCACTCGTGCGCGCCGATCACGCCGAGCAGCTCGCGCAGCGACACGACCGAGGCCTCCTCCGCCGGGCCGTAGGCCTCGGTGCACGCCTCCCGCACGTCGGGCGCCCGGCGCAGGGGGACGACGTGCCCGGGGTCCACGGGCACGAGCAGCCGGCCCAGCAGCTGGGCCTGCCGGGCCTGCCGCTGGCGGTGCAGGTGGAACGCCTCGGTGGCGTTCTTCGCCGGACGCCGCTTGCCCGCCCGGTCGACCCGCCTGCCCACGGCCTTCAGCAGCTGCCGCGCGTTCTGGAAGTCACCGCGCCACAACACGGACGTGCCGTCGACGGCCAGGCGGTAGGCCTCGTCGGCGGTGAGGTCGTCGTCGCCCACGACGACCACCACCGGCGCCGGCGCGTTGTTCTCCGACCGCCATCCGGCGGTCCGCTCCTCGCCGTCCTCGACCCAGCGGACGAGCATGACTTCCCCCTAAACCGCGGTTTCCTGAGCTGGCACGTCCACCATTTCAGGTGCGGGCTCGGCCCGGACCGGCGCCCTCCGCAGGAGCAGGGCGGCCGGCACCGCGGACACCGCCATGAAGACGAGCCCCCAGGTGAACGCCGTGCCGAACGAACCGGCGGCGGCCGTCGCGGCGGCGTCGTGGGTCGCCGGGTCGGCGAGCGCGGCACCCGCGGCCAGCTGTCCCTGGCTGGTCGGCACGCCGAACTTCGCCGCGAGCACGCCGGCGAGGATGATCGACATGACGGCCGAGCCGATGGCCCCGAACATCTGCTGGATGATGTTCGTCGCCGTCGAAGCGCGGGCGACGTCCCGGTGCCGCAACGTCTGCAGCGCGGCGACCATGATCGGCATCATGGCCGCGCCGACCCCGAGGCCGACGACGAACAACGCGGCCAGCAGCTGCCAGTACGGCGTCTCGGCGCCGACGCCGGCGAACAACGCCAGCCCGGCGGCGATGGCGAGGATGCCGGGCAGGATCACCTTGCCGGCGCCGACCCGGTCGGCGAGCTTGCCGGCGACGGGCATGGTGAGCATCGCGCCGATTCCCTGCGGTGCCATCAGGAGCCCGGCCCAGAGGGTCGACTCCCCGCGCACCAGCAGGAAGTAGCTGGGGAACAGCAGCATCACGCCGAAGAACGACACCGAGAAGAACGCCATCGCCAGCACGGCCACCGAGAACGTCCGGTCGCGGAAGAGGCCCAGATCGAGCAGGGGGTTCGGGATCCGGGTGGCCCGCACGACGAACCCGGCGACCAGGACCACGCCCAGCCCGACCGGCAGCCACACCTTCGGGTGACTCACGCCGCCGGCGCCCGGGACGTTCGCCACGCCGTAGAGCAGGAGGGCGAGCCCGGGGGAAAGCATCAGCATGCCGGGGAAGTCGAAGCGATCCGTGCGTTCGGGGCGGTCCTTGGGCAGGAACGCCGTGGTCGCCCAGAGTGCGACGAGTCCGATGGGGACGTTGATGAAGAAGATCCAGCGCCAGGACACCGTGTCGACGAGCCAGCCGCCGAGGATCGGGCCGCCGATCGGGCCGAGCAGCATCGGCACGCCGAGCAGTGCCATCACCTGGCCGACGCGCTGCGGCCCGGCCGCCCTGGTGAGCATGGTCATCCCGGCGGGCATCAGCATGCCGCCGCCGAGTCCTTGCAGGACACGGAATCCGATCAGGGACTCGATGTTCCACGACAGCCCGGCGAGCACCGAGCCGAGCAGGAACACCGATAGTGCCACAAGGTAGAGGCGCTTGGTGCCGAAGCGGTCCGACGCCCAGCCGGTCACCGGGATGACCGCGGCCAGCGCGAGCAGGTACCCGGTGGAGATCCACTGGATGGTGTCGAAGGAGGTCCGGAACTGGACGGTGAGTTCTTGCAGTGCGACGTTGACGACGGTGGTGTCGAGGATCGCCATGATCGAGCCGAGCACGACGACGGCGGCGACCTTGAGCACGTCACGATCGAGCTTGCCGGCGGTCTCGCCGGACGGGGAGTGAGACATGAAGTCCGTTCCTACGGGAGCATGAAGGAACCACGCGCCACGGCGAACAGGAACGAGTCAGCGTTCACGATCGACGAAAGTGGGCACGAACGGTTCGCGGATTCCGGGGTACGACAAGAGCAAGGACGGCGGGTGGTCAGCCGATCGCTTGCGCCGGAAGGCGGCGAACCAGCGTCAGAGTATGACTGCTGCGTGCACGGGGGTCGTCATGCCACGAACAGTAGCAGCACGGTGACGAGACGAGCAACTCCCGTCCTGCTGTGAGCCCCGCCACCAGGAAAGTCCACTGTGGACGGACGCGGAAGTGGGGGGGGGGGGGGGGGAAAGCCCGGCCCGGGGAGGCCGATTCGTTGCGCCGCGAAGCGTCCCCCTGTCGGGGGTGCGGGCGAGCCAGTAGTGACTTCTGTTCTCCGCGCGCGCTT